>CAVPPT010000007.1:0-356787 GCA_963707405.1 uncultured Planctomycetaceae bacterium
ATCCAGGGCGAGCTGTTTCTGAAGCTTTTCGTCGAGTCTGGGGTTGTGACCGCGTAGAGTCACCATGCGGGAGATGTCGCCGCCGTAGTCGGCCTTGAGATGATCGAACCACAGGTAGTTGCCGAACGAACCGAAGCGCATGTAGAAGCACTCTTCGGGCACGTGCAGTGCAATCGGCTCGACTTCGACCTCCGGTGGAGCCGCCGGGAGGTCCAGCGGGCTCCAAAACACTTCCTCCGGAGGCGTGAGGTCGGCCGGCTCGGCGAGACCTCGACCCTGCATGGTCTCCCGCAGAATGGCGAGCCGCAATTCCTCGGCACCCGAGAGCAGTTGGAGCGTCTGTTCGAGCTGGCTGCGGTCCTTCTGCTGCTTCTGGATGAACCAGGGTGATTCGAGCCCCAGCCTTGGGCCGAGCATGGCCGTCAAGTAGGTCTGAATCAGCGGCGGATAGTCCCCGTTGTCCAGCTGCTGCCGCACGACAGTGTTGTAGGTCTGCCACCAGCGGCGCAGCGACTGGGCATACCAGCGGGACTTGCCGGGATCGGGCCGCAGCACAACGTGGTAGGGCGTCGGCGTCGTAACGGTCAGGTCGAGGGGCTCTGTGCCTGTAAACAGGAACATCACCGTCAGCTGCGAGGGAAGGCTCACTTGTCCGTCACCCA
The DNA here is from genome assembly GCA_963707405.1 of uncultured Planctomycetaceae bacterium. Lineage (GTDB taxonomy): Bacteria > Planctomycetota > Planctomycetia > Planctomycetales > Planctomycetaceae > CAVPPT01. The sequence goes on from CAVPPT010000007.1 coordinate 663, forward strand.
GAAACTCGGCGACGATCCGCTGAATCTGACCGCTCATGAAGACGGGATACAGGACCCGGTTGTTGGCTTCGCGCAGCTCAAAGGCCTCAGAAGCGGCAAACCCGGGAGGGGCGTCAGCCGGCAGAGGGACCGTGAACTGGCCGACACCGAACGGTTGACCAGGGATCGCCTGCTGAAATCCTTGGGCGAACTGCGCCGGGAGGCAACGTCGCGAGGCTCAAGAGGACGAACGTGACAAAGCAAGAGTTTCGGGCAACCATGGGAATCGGACTCCTTTCGCAGGGAATGCTACTGACTGTCTACAGGAATGGACAGTGGTTAAGCCGATCCTTGGATGCCAGCGAGGCTGAGTACCACCGGCGAGTGTTCACATGTCACCTGCGCACTGGATGTTGCGCAGATTGGCCGAGATTGGTCGGGCCAGAAGGAAAGGAGAGGGCAGTGGCGTCATGTCGCCAGGACACCGATAATGCGGGACGAAAGGCAATCGGTTCCTGTGGCTGGCAGCTGGCCACTGCTTGATCGCGGCTCACCTCGGAGTCCATGCAATCTTGACTCTGCCCGTCACCTACCAGATCGTGTCCAGCGATGAGCACTCGTTGCCAGAGGACGTTCACCTGTGGCGTGCGCACCTGACCGCGACAGGCCAGCAGCTTACCGCCGACCTGGATCTCCTGACCGCGACTGAGTCGGAGCGGTCCAGTCGCTATCGCTTCGAGGAGGACCGCCGGCGATTCATCGAGCGTCGCGCCCTGCTGCGTGAGCTACTGTCACTGTATCTGTCCGTCTCTCCCCGCGATGTGAGCATCGATGCCGGTCCTCATGGGAAACTCCTGTTGCCGCATGTGCACGTGCATCGAGGCCTGACTTTCAACCTGAGCTGTTCCGGTGACCTCGCCCTGTATGCGATCGGACACGGGAGTGAAGTTGGCGTCGATCTGGAACAGCTGCGTCCCATTGCAGATCTGTCGACCATTGCGCAGACAGTACTTTACGAGGCACGAGAACGCGGCCATCTTGCAGGCTGTCGGTGACGAACGAGCGCTGAGGTTCCTGCGGATCTGGACGGCAAAGGAGGCCTTCGTCAAGGCACTGGGAACTGGTCTGTCAACACCGCTCGTGAATGTGCCCATCCACTTCTGCACGAGTGCGGACACAGCGGTGACTGCCCGACACGCAGCGGCGTACAGTTTCGTCCCTGCTGCCAACCATATCGCGGCACTTTATGTGCGTCATGATGAAACGGCGATTTCGCAACTTGATGTGCTGGCACGAATGCCTGCGAAGGTTCCGGAGCGACTGGCCGGGCGACTGTGGAGGCTGAACGCGACTTCACAGGGGCCGGTAGAATGACTCCCAGTTTCAGTGAGCTGAGGGAGTCAGCGGAGACAACACATGCGGTGCATGGAAGGTTGCGGGCACGACCTGCTCCGAGCCTGCACTGGGTCGCCAGCTTGAGGTTGTCCCCGTGGGCGTCCCAGGGGTGCGATGCGATCCTTGGGGAGCGGGCGACGTCCACTCCTTTTGACCCGCACCCTCAGACGATATGCGTGCAGAACCCAGATCTGCCGACTGGATCGAGGTGACAGGTCTCGACCTGATGGGCGTCGGCTGAGGCTCAAGCGGCAAAGCGTGTTGCGGCACCGGCGATTGCGGTGTCATCAATCGGGGAGAACTCGGCACACTTTGCAGAGGGGCGATGTACTCTCGGCCGTCGATCCGCGATTGGGGTTGGGGAGGGGCGTACGGAGATGGTTGAATCGGCTGCGGCTCGGTTCCCGGCCGAGCCGGTAGCGGCTGAAGGGGTGAGAGTTCAAGGCCCGGCTGAGGGGGGCGTGGTACAGGTCCATACTGATATTCCATGGGTGGCGTGGCATCGTATGGTTGAGGAGGGGGAAACACCGGGTTGTCGTTCCTGTCGTCGCGCGGTTCGGCGTCGAGCTGGGAGAAGTCGGGGCCGGCTGGTCCACGATCCAGCATCGGATTGAGATCGAGGGCAAGCATCTCGTCGGCCCAGTCGATCCAATCGGGCCGCGTATCAATGAACAGCAGTTGGCGTAGCTGTTCGCTGATCGATTCGTCCCGCTCTCCCAGGCGAATGCGTGCGGCACGAGGTTTCCCAGATACTCGGCACACGTGGGATTGATCTGGTGAGCTGTCTGATAGAGTTCAATGGCCTCCACAGTCCGGCCGGCCGATTCGAAAACGAGCCCGAGGTTGTTGATCGGAGCCGGATCACCGGGCATGAGCTGCATAGCCTTCTCGAACGACATGGCGGCTTGAAACAGGTCGCTCTTGTCGAAGAACACGCGACCCATATTGTTGTGTGCAGGGCCGAAGGTCGCATCGTGCGACAGCGCGTTCTCGAAGGAGACCAGCGCCAGCGGGAGATGCCCCGCCTGATAGTGCGTCACGCCCGCAGCGTTGAAGTGAATCGCATGATTCCGATCCAAGCGCGTCGACAGCGAAATGATCTCTTCATTGCTGCCTCGAAACAACGAGCAACCGGCCAGGTACAGCATGCCCCACAGCATCAGCCATCGCAGTCCGAGCTGAGTGCTGATGTTCATGAGATAGCCCAGGCGGGCAGGGGGGCTCCTCGTGGCGGCACATGAGGCGTCGCTGTGGACTCCCTGCGTCGCGATGCGCCAGTCCGCGGCACCGGAAGTTCCTTCGGGTGCAGGTTTGGAGACGCGACGAAACCGCCACCACTGCCGCGAGTGTGGAATTCGTGTCGTTGGAATCGGATGGAGAGCGTGAGTGAGAGGAGGGACGGTGACGGATCACCGATCAGGGAATGGTCGGGGAAAAAATCATCTGGGTCAAGGTGACTTTGGCCAACCACGTCTCGTGACCGGCCGCGCCGGCCTGCGGATCGAGGAGTGTCAGATCGCGAACTGTCATCCCTTGTGAGTCGTCGGTCAACAGGTGTGCGAAGCGAATCACCTGCTCCAACGATGCCTCGCGCAACTCGATGTTCGTCGCGCAGGAGGTAAGGGGTCCGCCCGATGCGAACTGCCGACTGCGGTTCCACGCGTATCAGCGAGGCCGGGGCCACGCCCGCAGCCTGCAGACTGCTGGAGACCCGTTCGGCAATCTGACTGGACGCTTCGACAGCGAGTGACGCAATCCGCCGCTGGTCGCGAAGCCGCACGATCTCACTGGCCATCTCCTGTGCACGCTGCAAGTCGGTGCGGGCACTGTCCAATTGTCGCTGGGCGGCCTGCATCGACCGCAAAGCATAACCGGCAGAAATTGCCAGTATCAGGCCGATCAGGGCCGTCAGCAGCTTGGCACTTCGCCTTGGTCGGGGTTCGCTCACGGTGCCGACTCCTTCCCGGCGGATGTCAGAGGACTGGACAGGTTTTGTGGATCGAGGCTGGCCGATGAAGCCCCGGTGCCTCGCGGACCGACCCAGGTGGCCTCCAGTCGGGACTGTACCGCCTGGTCTTCCCGTTGCGTGGTGGAGGGAGGCACGACCCGAAATCCCTGCGACTCCAGGGCTCCGGCCATCTTCCCGGCATCGCTATGGTTGCGGAGTTCAATGTCCAGACGCAGCTCCCCGTTTTCGATCTGAATCTCTGTAAGTCGGAAACGGACGTCGTCGGGCAAACCTTGCAGAAGGGAGTAGAGCACGTCGAGCGCGGGACGGGGCACGGGCAAGTCGGAACTGACGCGACGTGATCCCACGACCTTGGTGTGCTCGCTGCTCAGCCGTGAAAGAACGGCGGAGGGAACAGGTGTTCCGGGAAATGCACTTTCAAAGACGTCCGCCTGTTGCCGGCCAACACCTGCCAGTTGATCGCGTAACTGCTGTGCACGCCACCAGCAGGCACCGGTCAGTGTGAGCAACATCAAGGCGGCCGCCAGATACAGGCTGACGAGGGAGCCACGATAGGGGCGCGCGGGGTCACCGTTGGTCAGCGCTCCCCGGCGCAGCTCGAACCACGGAGTCCGCTTTCCACGCAGAATCTGTCCTGCGTCACGTGCCGCATGCTGTTCCTGTGAAGGCATTGAGATGTCGCGAACGTCATGAGCGGGGATCGTCTCCAGGACGTCGTGCAACTCCGGACTGCCATTGATAACGACAATTGTCTTTGGTGCGGTCTCGTCGAGCAATGTCAGTGTCAGTTCCTGCCGCAGGGGATCACTCTGTGCGGGAAGATGTTGCCAGCCCAGCAACTGCTGCTTTCCGACGCGAAACAGGTCGACCGTCGCGTCCTCATGCCAGAGGATCACGCCCGCATCCCGAGCACAGGCCTCGCCAAGCAACGACTGGCAAGCGAGGATCGCCGCCGGCACGATCGACTGCACCAGCAAGCCTTCGTCCTCCAGTGCAGCGACAATCGCAGACCATCGCTGCTTCTCGATGCACAGACTGCTCGTCAGCGATTCGCCGATCTGGAAGTCGGCGACGATGTCCTCGGCATCAAAAGGGAGTACATCTTCGAGGTGGTACGTCAGCGAATTCCGGTTGAGGGCTTTGCCCAGTTCATCGGCCGGAAACGTCGCGAAGAAAGTCGACGTGGCAGAGGGAGCAATCAGCATTCTGCGTGGGTCAAGCTTCCAGGTCGTCACGAACTCGTGAACGGCCTGAGCCAATTGTCTCGCGGCAACGGAGGCATCCCCCACATCGACTGCCCTTAACGGGCTTGCGCCGGCAGTTATCGTGCGCCAGCCTGTTGACGTCTCCAGAAGTAAACAGCCGTGTTGGACCATCAGCGACCCTGCTGCCGGTTCTTGCCCTTGGGTTTGGGCGCGGACGAAGACTTCTGCATCGTCAGTGTCAGCTGGTGCCCGCAATAGGTGACCGCCACCTCCTGCGAATCGATGCGGTCGATACGAATGTCGCCCGGACTCAAGTTGAGCGTTTCGCCTTCGCCTTTCATGTCGATCTTTCCAGTCTGATCGGTGATGATCGCGATCGATCGACCCTGTTCGATAATCGTGCCGACGAGCTGCACCTGCGGGTCGGGAGGTGCGGGGGGCGGAACTGGCTGTGGAGCCTGCCTGACAGGAGCGGCGGGCTTGGGAAGAGGAACGGGGGCGGGTGGCGGGGGATCGACGAGGGGACGCTGGTAGGGACGTGACCAGACGTCGGCGAAGTCATCCAGAGTTCTCGACGCTGGAGCGGTCTCGACAGTAAGGGTACTTGATCGTGGGGAGGTGACGGCGACCGCAACATCGTCGGACGGATGATACATCCAGGCCCACCAGGCGGATGCGAGGCTGCCCAGTCCCAGGAGTCCCGCTCCAGCTCGCAGAATCAGTCTGAGACGACGGGTTTCCATGGACGCGACCAGATTCTCATCTTCACATTCAATCCACGGCTCTCGCCAATACCACGAGCCAGGATCATTGACGACTCACCAACTGAACTCGACGGTGCGTGTGATCCCCTCGGCAACAGGCCGTCGAATGGCGAAATGCTGCTGCCGAAACCGCTCGGAAGATGCCTCGATCCAGAGCGAGAAACTGCTGGAGGAGTCACCCAGAATCTCCAGGAGTTGTGCCCGCTTTCGTGGATCGATCACCTCCTTCTCGATGAGCACTCGCAGATCGTAGTCCGGAGTTTCACGGTAGCGATCCAGCAGACGTCTGGCGAGTCCATCTTCCACCACAGGGCGACACACGGCGAGCACCGCCTCATCTCCGGCACGCCGGACGTTCAGGCGACCGCTCCCCCAGCAGGTGAACTGCCGCGTCAGTCCGGCAAGATCGCGATCACTCACCGAGTTACTTCGCAATTGCGTGAAATCAAACACCTCGCCCCAACTCTGGAAGGCGGGCGGAGGCGCTGGTGGCTCGACGTCGGTATCCTCGTCGTCCATCGGAGCAGCCCGTTGCCGCAACGGAGCGGACGAGGGCACCTCGGGTCGCAGCGCGACCGCGAGCACACCAAGCGGACCGAGCAGCCGTCTCAGTGCACCCTCTGTGTCTGCCTGTCCCGAGGCATGATAGATCGCATTCAAATTGGCCTTCGCGTCTTCATCCGCCAGCAGCAGTTCGAAGCGTTGACGTCCCAGCATCAGAGAACCCTGGAGAACAGGCGCTCCCGGGAGCGGTTCCCCTGTCGTTTCCAGAAGCTTCTCACGCTGGTGAAAAAGTCCCCCTGCGGCAGGCAGCAGCGCCCGCTGAATCGTGATCATTCCCCAGCGACGCTGCAGCGCCTCCTGAGCCTGCAATGCGGCGACCCCCATGCGCAGACTCATCTGGGCCAGGGAACTGAGTGCGATAGTGACGAACACCAACGACGCGAGAACAAGCAGCAGCACAAAGCCGCTGCGCCGTGCAACTCGATGTGGAGGACACGAGGCGCGCATCATCCCTCCCAATGATGGTAGATGGTTGTGGCCAGCAGAGACCGGCCGGATGCATCAAGCAAAATCACATGTACCGATGGAGGGACCGGAGCGAGTCCGCCGGTTGACATCGGTGATGCGACTTCCAGGAGTGCATCGGCTTCCGAGACCAGACCGGCTGTGATGCGGAGGCTGCCGACACCTTGCCAGAGGACGTCAGTCTGAGATACTCCGCCTGTTCCCGGACTGCCAACGACCTGTTCGGCTCTCACCAGAGCCGCCGTCGTACCCAGCGGAACGACCTGGTAAGTGACAGAGGCAGGTTGAAAGGTCGGCAAATGAGATTTGGGATCGCGGGACACGAATCCATACAGGCGCACTCGCTGGGGTTCAATCAGCAGGCCTCGCGCATTCTGGATGTCGCGTCGCAACTGTTCCTCAAGTAGGTGCGTCGTCTGCCGAGTTGCGCAGTTGTCAGCGACTTGCCTTGTTTCGCGGGCGGCCGATGCCATTACTCGGGAAATGAGTACCATCAGCACCAGGCACAAAACGGAAGACACCAGCAGTTCAATCAGTGTGAATCCGGTCCTGAACTCATTTAGGCGACGTCGCCCTTTTTTCATGGGATCACTCCGCTCACCAGCGTTGACACAGGCCGGATGACCTCGATGGAGCAGAGCACCTCGGGTGCCGATGCCGTCGATCGGGCACCGATGATGTCGAGCCGGATGACGATCACCGGCAGACCCGCGACAAGTCGTTGTGCCACCGGCTGCGTCCGCCACAACCAACCGGTGTCCACTGGCAAGGGGCCTCGGCCATTGACCGGAATACCATCGGGCGAGCCCATGAAATCGCTCAAGACCCTGTCGGCCAGTTCGAGTGCCGTCATTCGCTGCCGGGCCGTGCGAAGCTGGCGTTGATGGACACCAAAGGCGAGCAGGACTCCGACGCCGAGTGCCGCAAACAGCGTCAGACCGGCCACAACTTCGACCAGAGTGAAACCATGCCTGATCGGATCGGTGGCACCCCGCAACTCACAGCGACAGCAAGGCATTGACCTGCGACTCCGAATCGAGTTCCAGTTGTTGTCCCGTCAACCCCAGTGTGACGAGCCAGCGTACCGCCCGATTGGGTGCAGACAGCTTGACGGCATATGTGCTCGACTGCCCGAGTGATGAAATCACGACCCAGCTCGTCGTTGCTCTCCGCGACTGTCCTGCCACGCGAACCTCGGACACCGTGACACCCCTGGGAAACGTCACCATTCTCGTCGCATCACGGACTCGTTCTTTGCTTCCGTTGACCAGCGAGATTTCTCCCCGTTCGCGATCAACTTGCACCGAGACGGGGACGCCGTCCCGACGTGCTTCGTCGCGGGCCTTTCGATCGAGGGTGGCGACACGCTCGATGGACTGGACGAGCCTTGCCCGAAAGAGGTGTCCCTGAACGCTCAATGTCACCAGACCGCTCAGCAGCCAGACAATGGCCATGACGGCCAGCAGTTCCAGCAATGTGAAGCCCTGCCGCGTGTCCTGCATGGTCTCAGCTCTCCGCGTCGTTCAGGTTTTTATTGGAGAAGTCGCGGTCCGCCCCTTCGCCCCCTTCCTTGCCATCCGCCCCCAGACAGAGCACCTCAAACGGCGAATCCCGGCCGGGGCTCACGTATTCGTAGTCATGCTTCCATGGATCACGCGGCATCCTGTCGAGAAATCCATCCGGAAAGGTCGGCGTCCCCTCGACAAGGACGGCGAGGCCCTCGTCATTTGTGGGGTACCGCCCCTGGTCGGCATAGAACGTTTCCAGGGCCTTGACGATGTTGGCGATCTCGGCCTTCGCGGCATTCTGCTTGCTGGCGATGAGGTAGCTGCGCGTCCTGATGGCCACCAGTCCGGCGAGCATTCCGATGATGACCATGACGACGATCAACTCAACCAGCGAAAATCCAGGACGCCGGCGATGGACATCGGTTCCGACACGTGATGGGTTGGATACATGCTTAGACCACATTGCCTGCCTCAAGGATGGGGAGGATGGTTGCCAGCAGCAGGAAGCCCACAAAGCACGCCAGAACGATGATCAGAATCGGTTCCAGCAGCGCAGTGATCCGTGCCGTCACTGTTGAGAGCTGTCGTTCATAATCTGCCGAGAGCCGCATGAGCATTTCATCCAGACGTCCGGTTTCCTGACCGACGGAAAAGACGCGTACCGCCAAGGGCGGAAAGACTCCCGCATTTTGCAGCGCGACCGCGACATCTTCCCCGGCACTGATGCGTTTACCGCAATCCTCCAGGGCTTCGCGGAGAATCACATTGCCCGTCGATCGAGCTGCGAGATCAACAGCCGCAGTCAGCGTCAGCCCGCTGCGGCAGAGTGTCCCGATAATCATAGCGACGCGGGAGATTCCCTGCTTCACGAGGAGTGGCCCCAGCAGTGGCATCCTGAGCAGCGACCGGTCCCGGAAGTGCCGCCCCGCCGGCGTCTGCAACAGGGCCGCCACCACGACCAGGCAGACGCCGCTCGCCAACGCCAACATCCATCCGTACTCGACCAGCACATCACTGATCCCCTTGACGACTCTCGTGGGCCAGGGAAGTTCATCCAGTGTCTCCGAGAGATTGTCCAGCAGGGGCGGGAGTACGGACGTCATCAGAAAAATGGCCGCGGCCGAACCGAACAACATCAGAAACACCGGGTACATCAGGGCCGTGAACACCTGATCCTTGAACTGTAACAACCGTTGCTTGAAATCGGCGAGTTGCTCGAGTACCTGATCGAGCGTGCCTGCGTTCTCCCCGACTTCAACCAGATGGACGGAGGCAGCATCGAACAGATCCGGCCGGTCGCGCAGGGCATCCGCCAGGCTGGACCCAGCGGCCACCCGATCACGCACGCTCAGCATCGCCGTACGAAACGGTCCCGTATGCTGCTGGGCGATCGTATCCAGCGCTTCCAGCATGGGGATACCGGCATGGAGCAGCATCGACAGTTCATGGACTGCCATCGGCCAGTGGCTGCGCGCTCGTCCCATCAACAGCGGCGACCACCACGCCGTCGTGGATCCCGATCGCTGCTCATTGAGTCCCTGGACGACCACACCCTGCGCTCGCAACAGGTCGCGCGCCTGCCGGGGTGTCTCGGCGGCAACCGTTCCTCTTACGGAGACCCGCTGTCCATTGAGACCTCGATAAGCGAATACGGCCACAGCCGTCTGTCCCCCCAAGCCACTACCCGTTTACGCAGGGTGCCACTGGCTCCGCCAGTGAGTCACCACGAGTGCGATTCCATGACGTTGCACTGGCAAAGCCAGTGGCACACAACTCAAAAACCAAGGCGTGACACAGAACTCCTCTGATTGTGCGGATCATTCGACAGGAACGCCACCGCTCAGGAGGCATCCCCCTCGCTCGTGCTGGTCACGCGCCAGATTTCCGTCATCGTTGTCTGGCCATGCTGCACCTTGGTCACGCCGTCCACGGCCAGGAGCGACATGCCGGCGTCCATGGCAGACCGGCGAATTTCGGCGGCATTGCCGCGGGAATGAACCAGCTCGCGGCAACGATCATCCATGACCAGCAACTCGAAGAGTCCAATCCGTCCTCGAAATCCGGTGTGTCGGCAGCGCTCACAACCCTGCGGTTCGTAGACGCACAACTCCTGCTCGGTCGACAAACCGGCGGCGGGTCGCTTGCAGACAGCACACAGACGCCGGACGAGTCGCTGGGCCAGCGACGCGATCAGCGAACTGGAAACCAGGTAAGGTTCAATGCCGAGGTCCAGCAGGCGAGTGACCGCACTGGCGGCATCGTTCGTGTGCAGTGTGGAGAACACCAGGTGTCCGGTCAGCGACGCCTGGATGGCCATCATGGCGGTTTCCTGGTCGCGAATTTCACCGACCATGATGATATCCGGATCCTGACGCAGGATACTGCGCAGGCCCGAAGCGAACGTCATGCCTTTCTTCTCGTTGATCTGCGTCTGAGAGATGCCATCCAGCTGATATTCGATGGGGTCTTCCAGGGTGAGGACATTCATGTCCTTCGAGTTGATCTCCTGCAGCGCGCCGTAAAGAGTTGTGCTCTTGCCGCTGCCTGTGGGACCGGTGACCAGGATGAGTCCATGATCGCGATGGATCAGCTCGCGCCAACGGACGAGAGTCTCCGCCGGCATTCCCAGTTCATTGAGGGTGTACAGTCGCGCGCTCTTGTCCAGCAGCCTGATGACGATGCGCTCGATTGTGACTGGTCGGGAGTGAAGCGATGCGCAGGTCGACAATCCGCTCGCCCAGCTGAACCGTCGCGCGGCCATCCTGGGGGAGCCGTTTCTCGGCGATGTTCATCTTCCCCAGCACCTTGATTCGCGTGAGTACTTCTTCCTGGATGCCCTTGGGGATCTCGAAGCTGTCGAACAGCACACCGTCGATCCGCTGACGCACCATCACCCGATCTTCGTAGGGTTGAATGTGAATGTCGGACGCTCCGGCTTTGACGGCGTCGAAGAGCAGATGATTCACCAGACGGATGATCGGCGGCGTCCATCGGTGTCGAGCAAGTCCTCTTGTCCCGAGATTCCCTGGAGGTCGCTCAGATCAATCCGCTCGTCCAGCGAATCGAGGACCTGTTGCGCCTGACTCGAACGGTCGGCATAGGCCGTGTTGATGGCGGCAATCAGGCTGCTCCGGGTGGTGAGCAGAGGCGTCGCGCGTTGCTGCAGGACGCGCGACACCAGATCGAGTTGCGACCATCCATGCCGATCACACACAGCGACCATCAGTGGGCCGTCGTCCACGTCCCTGCACCCGAGCAAGCGATGTCGTCTGGCATACGCGATGCCGAAACGCCTGAGAAACTCCGGTGCCGGCTGACGACCCGTCAGGTCCGGAAGAACAGGCAGCCCCACAATCTCAGCAAATCGCTGCTGATCCACGTCGTCCAGAGGAGTCGACATCGACTCGTCAAGCGGCGACTGCAAGGGAGCGGCGGCAAGGGAGCGGGGTGTCATGGAATTAGGACCGGCAGGCTGACCGGATACTCTCCCGGGATGCCCGCACGGCTGACATCGCGGTCTGAAAGAAACTTGAGGTCTGCAAACCTCGTGTCACGCAGCACCACGGGACGAATGAATAGGAAAAACGACGTTGTGATCGCTTTCTCATCCGTGCGGCTCGTCAACTCACGCAGAATGGGCACGTATTCCACCCACGGAACCCCTAGAAACGTCTTTGTCTCACTGACGCGTTTGAGTCCACCCACGATGATCGTCTGACCATCGGGAATGGTGACCGTGCTGCCCACGCGATCAATTCGGCGGGGTGGCGGCAATACGTCAGTGCCACCTTCTCCAAAACTACTGAACTCGACATCGAATTCCAATTGCAAATGATTGTCTTCATTGATGTGCGGCGTCAGAGTGATGATGGTTCCCGCGGTCTGATTTCCTCCCAGACTGGTTGTCGAGACCGTCTGCGATGCATTGACACTGGCGAAGGGAACACTCGTCACGCTCTCCAGCGTTCCGGTCGCATTGTCATTGACGAGGATCTTCGGGGCTGACAGGACTTTGGCGCGGGAATGCCGCGACAGTGCACGCACGACGACGTCCGCCACATCGGGATCGACGAGTGTTCCGTTGAAGCCCAATCCGGGAATGATTGTCAGCGCTCCATTGAACGGGTCCACTTCGCTTAGTCCGAACGACGTAAACTTGAACAATCGCTTGGCCCCGTCCCGGTCCCCGATCGAGATTTCCACTCCCAATGAGAAGTCATCCGTCGTATCGATGGCAACCACTTTGGCCTCGATCAACACCTGGGGGCGCCGCTGGTCCAGCGACTCGATCAGCCGGGCATACATCGGCTGCACATTCGAGGGAGCCACGACAATCAGGCTGTTTGTGGAGACGTCTGCCGAAACTCGGGCTCCTCCGGGAAGAGTCGCGGCCCCACCGGCACCGTACTGGAAACCCAGTCCTGCCTGCAGCGGCATCGCGAGGGGGTTCGTGTTGTCGATCAGGTTGGATGCACGCGGTTCGACACCATTCTCCCCGGGAGAGAGCGGGAGGCGCGTCATGGGAATGGTGTCGGTTCGCGAGCGGATCTCTCCGGGCTGTGGAGGAATCTGCGATCCATTGATGGGAGACTGCATTCCCGGCACGAGCCCCGGATAGAGCGGCTGAGCGAAACCGCCAAACCCCGGAGCGGTGCCAAACGGTGTCACGCCGCCACCGGGGTAGAATCCTCCACCCCCGTAGGGCCCATTCAGCCCATACGCCTCCTGGAGTGCCAGCAGGCTGTACAAGACATCGATGGCGCGCGCATTCTTGAGCTTGTAGAACTGGATGGGACTTTCCGCCGATCGGGCCGGTCGGTCGAGTTCCTCCAGCAGCTTGGCGATCTGGCTGTGAATCTCGGGGGTCGCCCGGACCACCAGCAGGTTGCCATCCTCGTCGACGGTGGACTGATAGGTCCGGTTGGCGTCTTGGGGTGCCAGAAATCCCTGCAAGATATTGTCCAGTCGTTCCGCCGTCAGGTTCCGCACGCGATAGACCTGCGTCGTCATTCCCAACGAAATGTCGAGCTGCTTCAGCAGAGCCATGGCGCGTTCGACCAGCGATTTCTCACCTGCCACGATGATCCGGTTGCCATAGGGCTCGTCGAAGAGTTCCAGGCGTTTGGGTGTGGTGCCGTTCGTTCTGGCCACCCCGGTTCCCTGGCCCAGTATTCCCCGCACCTGTTCGCCGAGCGTTGTCGAAGGTTGATGCTGGACCTCATAGAACTCAAAGGCGGTTTCTCCTGCCGGGCGATCGAGCAGCTCGATCAATTGAGCAGCGGTCGCGACGTTCCGTGCGAAATCCGTGACGATCAGGACGTTCCCCTCGGGCTGCGCAATGATGTTCGCACCCGCCTTGCTGAGGAACGGCCTCAGGAGTTGGGACAGTGTCTGGGCGTTCATGTTCTGCAAAACGAACACCTGCGTCACCGGGCTGGCGGGACCATCCTGCCGGAGCACCTGGTCCGCTTCCCCGGGAGCAGCGAACTGTGGAAGTTCGGCGACATCCACGATCCGCTTCCAGCCGGCGACATCCGCGTCCACGATCGCGAGATTCTCCGTCCGCAAAACGCTGCCGAGCAATGTCATCAGCGAGGAAACCGGAATCTCCGCCGGCGTGTGAATTGTCACCTGCCGGGTCGAGAGATCCGACTGATAAAGAAACTTGACATTGAGTCGGTCGGAGACGTAGTTGATCAGCGTCTCAAGTGGAACCGCGCCCCGCAGATTCAGCTGGACCGTGCCCTCCGTCACCGCTCCCGCAACCGGTGCCTGTCCCAGTGCTGATTCCCCCATGATCCCCAGGCAGATCACCCAGCATGTCATCCATGCTGCTGGGGCGATGAATCGCCAACCGGTGCATGCTGGATGGGAGCGCATGGGCAATGTTCGCACAAGAAGCATTCAACGCTCGGCACATGAATCCGAGACAGCTGCGGGAGGTCGCGCAAAGAAGACATGGAAATCCTGAAGGGGCGGCAGAGTAGGGAAAGCCGCCATCTCTGTCAAGATGCGGTTTCTATCTCCTTGACGGGATTCGAGTTACGAATCTCCCCGGGCTGTCAGGGGGCGACAGTCCGGCGATCGTGCGGTGGTACTCTGCGCGGAGCACACGCGAAGTCGAAGCTCTTCTGCGCCCTGAAGTTCCACCTAGCTCAGGAATCCCATTGGGCCCGACGATCCTCCAGCCGCATAGAAGTTGCGGATGTTGGGCAGAATGGCCTCGAGGTTGTTATCGTTAGGCACGCCGAACCAGCATGCCATCTCTGCGTTGTACGCGTCGACCGACGTGGTGGGGATAAGCCGCCCTCGACCCAGGTCCAGCGGAGCACCCGCCTTGAGCGACGTGGGATACGTCCCATAGAACCGCCCGCCAGTGACTTTGCCCCCCATCACCAGATGGTTTCCGCCCCAGGCGTGATCGCTGCCATTGCCATTTGATGACAGTGTGCGGGCGAAGTCCGAGGCGGTGAACGTCGTCACGTCATTCGCGACTCCCAGCTGCTCCGTGGCCTTGTAGAAGGCGTTTAGCGCCTGGCTGACCTGAGGCAACATGCCGGCCTGTGCGTTGATTACCTCATCATGGTGATCCCACCCGCCGAAGGAGACGAAGAAAATCTGTCGTCGCTGCTTCAGCGTGTCTCGGGCACCGATGGTGAGCGCAACGCGTCGCAACTGACCGGCGAGTGACGTATAGCTGCCGTTGGCGAGCTTGGGGAACGGAGTATCGAATTCGCCGTTGGTCAGTGAGCTTTGCACGGCATTCGTGACATTGTTGAACTCGATCGCCGTGTCGATGGACCCGCGCTGAGTCTTGGCATACGACTTCTCCAACAGGTCGGAATAGGAGTCTGTCAGAATGTCATTGCTGATCCGGCTGTAGATCGCATTCTGACCTGTGCCAGTTGGATTGGCAGTATAGCCGCTTAGAGTCGTGGCACCGCCGGAGCCCACGACATAAGGGACGACACTCAGCCCGGTCTGAAAGACGTTGACCGAATTTAACGCAACGTTCATCGACAGCGTCGCATCGGCGTTGACGGTGTCTGTGAGGATGTCGGCCATGCGTCCGCCCCAACCTGTAATCTGCGAGCGCGACTGGGGCACCGATGTCTGCCAGTGACGGATCAGGTCCGAGTGAGAGAACAGCCCAAGCGGCAGCTTGGCACCGTTCGAGTAGTTCGTCTTATCGGTCGGCTCGATCAGGCTGCCGATGTTGGGGATGAACGCAAGCTTTCCCTGGTTGTACAGATCGCGGACCTCCGGCATCCCAGGATGGATGCCGAATTTGCGTCCGCTCCCAGGCTGAGTATCCGTGATCGACAGCAGGTTGGCCTGAGGCAGTGCCAGGTTGCTACGAATGGTAGCGTAGTCGGCATACTCGGCTGGTTCGTTGGGGACCAGAACATTGAACGAGTCGACGCCCCCCAGCAGGAATACACACACGAGGGCCTTGTAGCCGCTGGTGTCCCCGGCCGCAGCCACCGCGGAGTTGGTGAGCTTCAGGTTGACGAGGGTGGACAACAGACTGGTGGACGATAAGGCAGCACATCCGCCGGAGAACTTCATGAAGTCCCGACGGGACAGGGACGGCAATTGATTGACGCTGATTTGACGGGAATTGGACATGATCGGGACTCCAGCGGATGGATCGAGGTCGTCGTGAGACCTGGTTGAGTGAAATGTCGTGTCAGCACATCGACCGCCGGCCCGGGGCGGTCGAGCGTCAATGGTCATGCCATCAATGTGAGACGGCACAATCGGGTGAGATCAACGTCATCAGGATCGCCGTCTCCGCGCGGACATCGGCGTTGCTGGTGACCGCAATCCGAGTTGCAATCGCGTTCTTCGTCGCATCACTCATGGTTCCCTGGCACAGCAGCAGATCCAGGTGCCTCATGAGCGCCTGGGGGTCGGACGTTGCCAGTTGCTTCTCCAGGGAGAAGTTGAGGGCAACATTGCATTTCAGGACGGCGGTCGTGTTATTGAGAATGGTGAAGTTGGCCGACTGGGCATTCACGTCGGTTCTCAGGCGGTTCGAGAGGCTGTTGGCTGTGACTGCCGTCAGGACACCAAACTCCGGTGCGGCGGCGAATCCGTTCGGAATCCCGCGGGGAGGTGCATAGCCGATCAAATCTCCCGGCGGCTGGAAGTCGGGCAGATAAAAGTTGAACACGCTGGGTGACTGGTAGGGGCCCTGATTCATGTTGCCGTTCAGGCTCGGAATCATGAAGCGCCCATTGTTGTAGTCGCTGACGGGGTGAAAGGCCCGGATCATGCCGGTGTAGCGCACCATCGGTTCTTTAAGGCGGGCATACGCCGTTTCCTTCGTCGTCACCAGCAGTGCTAAGGGTGACGACTGCTTGCGGATCGTGACGGAACTGAGGGCCTCCGAATCGAGCAGGATGGCTTTGACGACCGCCTGCATGTCTCCGCGGACACCGCTGCCATTATCGGCAAAGACTCGCGCGACCCGTCGGATGTAGCTTGTCGAGGGGTTCGACCTCACGAGCCGCTGAATCAGCATTCGTGACACGAACGGACCGACGTTGGCATGATTGAAGATGTTGTCCAGACCGTCATCGATATCCTTCAGACCTGTCTGCCCGGCGGGGAGCACGGTACCATTGAATAACGTCTTGACATTCGTATCGTGGGACCCGTTGTACATCTTCATGGGGTTGTGAAAGTCGATCCCCCCGTTGCTGAAGGTGGTCGACGTCCCGTAGTTCAGTCCCGTATAGACACGGGAAAACTCCTTGATGGTTTCGTTATCATAGGTGGGGATGAGTTCTCCGTTCGACTTCTTGAAGACGCCGGTCTCTTCCAGTTCGTACAGCCCGATCGTGAACAGCTGCATCAGCTCACGGGCATAGTTTTCATCCGGGAAGCGGCCTGTGGAAGGATCGGGCTTGGGATTGCGGAAGTGGCTGAGGTACCGTCCCATAATCGGGTGCAATGTGACATCTTCCATGATGTCGCGGTAGTTGCCGAAGCTGTGCCCCAGCAGCATGTCGTAGTAGTCGACAATCCCTAGATATGTCGGCTCGCCAGCTTTATCGATCGAAAGGTCATTGAAGTTCGGACCGTTGTCGCCCACCACCCAGATCTGAATGAGGGCCCAGGCGATGCGCTGTCGAAGCTGGTCGGGGGCAGAGACCGCATTGTGCCACCAGGCGTGGTACTTGTAGCGCCCCTGGTTGATTCCGGTCTGGGTGAACCCGAAGCCATCGTCCTGCACCATCTGCTTGGCCAGCGGATGATGTTCGCTCGCGGGGAGTGCGAACTGCTGGTCGATCCATTCCTCGCAGGCCGGCACCACGCCGATCTGTGACATGCGCGTCGCGAGCGAATTGATGTCCTCCGTCGTGGCCCCGAAGGTGGCCAGATTCAGAAACTGGGAGGCACGAATCTTCACCTTCATCGCCTCGTACTCGGTGGTGTTGGCCACGGGAAACGTGCCTCCACTCACCGGACGCATGGCGGACAGCAGGCACACACCGCCAAGGATCAAGCAGACCCCGCAGGTTCTCAGGCGTGGCATCGACGTCTCCTCTCAATCTCAACAGGGCTCGAACAGGGGCGACAGGCGCAGTGAACATTCCCGGAGACACTCAAGTGTCGCCGGCAACCAGCTTGTGGTGGCCCAATCAAGAAGTAGCAGCAGTATTGAGATAGCGTCAGAAGGGCCTGTGGCACTTCAGGAAGGTGACGTCAGGTCACAGATGATTGACAGGAACACAGGAGTCCCCGTCACGCTCCGCACTTCCCGGATGACACAGCAACGACGCGGCCCGCATAATCTTATACGCACTCACGCAGCGAGGGATGGACGCCAGCAGATCCGAGTTTCAGCGAGCAACTCCACATACATCGCTGGAGAACGAGAACCTCCGACCCTGAGCATGCATGGGATTGGTTCCGAGTCTACCCAGTTCCCCAGAGTTGTCAACAATCAATGACCCAGACAGCTTGCAGATTCAACCCGATTCTCCTTAACAGGTGGCCGCGCGGGAACCACTTGGTTGCGCGAGTCAAAACGACGGGGCATCATCCCGGTGCAATTCGAACAGCGCGGAACAGAACAGAGACGAGCGGTCGTGCGTTGACGTACCGGGACTCAGAGGTTTTCCAGAATCTCCCGGCGGGCGATCAGGCGAGTCCCTCGCTCGCGTGCGCTGCTGCACACACGCAGCCATCGGGATCGTAACTCCTCTTCGAGAGAGTCGGTGATCCGCCCCTTCACCAGATCCGGAATCTTGCCTCCCGCGCGGTGCGTATGACCGCCGCCGCGTCCGAGGCCCTCCAGAAGTTGACGAACGATGGCGCCGGCATCCCCCCCTCCAGGTTTGGTGCGAACGGACAGCAGCACGTCATCGTCGATGGCCGCCGCACACATGACGCGACGAACTCCATCGCACCGCACCAGGAGATCGGCCACTTCCCCCACGACCTCTGCTCCTTCAGCCCTGGGGAGCAGACACAAGGCTGCGTCGTCGTACAGAAATGTGTTCTGCAGCGCCAGAACCAGATCCCCGTAGTAGTTTCTCGACAGCGGGGCACTCTCGATCTCAGCCAACCAGGTCGGGTTGGCCCACCGAGTCAGCCACCGAATCATGAGGCGATCGAGTCGGGCGTGTCCGGTCTCGTATCCCTGAGTCTCCGATCGAATGGCGTATACGAGTGCCGTCGCCAGACGTTCGTCGGGTTGCAGGCCGAGTTCCCGCATATAGCTTGCGGCAATCGTTGCTGAGGCCGCCATCTCCGGACGGATGTCCTCGAATGGGAGACGCACACCTGAACCCGTTCGGGGCGGGTGATGATCGATGACTGCCAGCAGTCGCAACCGTTCCTCCATGGGAAGTCGATTCATAGACTCCACCCCGCAGTCTACGAGTACGATGCCCGTATCTTCCTCAACGCTCAAGGATGAGACCAGTTCCAGCGGCGGCTGCAGAAGGGCGATCATGTGACGGTTCTCAGCCCGCACAATCGCACCGCCACCGACTAGTCTGGCCCGACGATCCAGGCACTCTTCGATGATCTGCTGCAGGGCCCATCCGGTTGCAATCGCATCGGGATCCGGATTGTCATGCATCAATACGATCAGATGATCACTGGGCTGCAACACCTCCAGAAGCTGTTCACTGCGGAGCAGGGAAACCGTGGCCGACTTCAGTGACATGAGATTGTGTTGGTCGTGGGAGGATTGTGGCGTAGAGAGTCGGTGAAATCGAGACCAACCAGGTCCGTCCGCGCTCCGCTTTTGAATTCATTCTAACGGATCGAACATCCGGTAACAGTGATGATCCGGGTCGTGAGAATCACAAGGACTCTCCCGGGATTCGAGAACGATATTCAAGCGGCGGTCCGGCGCGGGAAGCCGAGAATGAGGACTGGGCTTGCTGTCCACACCGACTCGGGGTCAGAGGGCGCAGGAAGCACTGGGAGACTGGGAGGCTGGGGCACAAATTGCCTCCAGAACGGCACATAACGGCTGTACCGGCTGCAGCATTTGGGTATAGAATATTCACGTTCGGACGGCGGCAAGCCGACGGGAACCATCAAGCACTGCCATCGTGTTCCCTCCAAGGGCCTTGAAGTGAGCCAGTCAGTACACCGACCAGTTACCGAGCCCATGAGCCGCTGGATCTGGCCATTTGAGTTGCTGGAGCGCATCGGCGAGGGTGGCATGGGAGTGGTGTATCGCGCCCGCTACGTGATCAATGATCGCGAAGTGGCCGTAAAGATGCTGCCCGACGATGTCACCAGTCCGACCGTGCTGGCCCGGTTCGAGCGTGAGATGGAGGTGCTTAAGAGGCTGCGCCATCCGAACATCGTCCGCTCCTTCGGCGGTGTCTGCGAAGACAAACATCGGTTCTATGCGATGGAACTGGTGGAGGGCGGGTCTCTCGAGAATCGGTTGCGAGAGCGGGGACGATTCCAATGGGAGCAGGTTGTGGACTATGGCATCCAGATGTGTGCGGCTCTGGAATACCTGCACAATCACGGCGTTGTGCATCGCGATGTCAAGCCTGCCAACTTCCTGATCGCGGATGATGGGCAACTCAAGCTCAGCGATTTTGGTCTAGCCAGTGTGGTTGCGGCACGTCGGATCACGACGGCAGGGAAAACGGCAGGCACCTTGCTCTACATGGCGCCTGAACAGGTCCGCGGGGAAGACGTGACACCTCAGACCGACCTGTATGCCCTGGGGTGTGTCCTGTTCGAGTTGCTGACCGGGAAGCCTCCCTTTGTAGGCGAGACGGCAGCGGCAACTCTCCACAAGCACTGCAAGGAGCCGACACCACGAGTCTCGATGTTTGCACTCGACTGTCCTCCGGCTCTCGAGAAGCTCATCACCGACTTGATGGAGAAGGAACCATCGCGGCGCCCCGCGGACGCTGCGATGGTGACAAAGCGACTTCGTTCGGTGACTCCGGAAATTGTGGTCGTCACCCGGCCCAGAATGGAACGATCCGGTCCCGAGACGCTCAAGGCGACGAAACCAGTCGCGGCCTCCACGCAGGCGGGAGGCCGGGTTCCGTCCTGGCTTGTGACGACCTTCCTCGCCGCTCTGGCAGCCATGATCGTCTGGAATCTGAGTCTGCATCGGACCCGGCGACTCGTGGAGAAGTCGGAGTCGTTGTGGGTTGACGCGACGAGTGATCCTCATCCCGACGTGCGGGTGAGAGCGCTGCGGTCCTTGGGAAAACTCGGGATCGTGAGTGAGGCGGGAATCGAGGCCATCGCCCGAAACGCTCAAGACGAGGAACCCGAGGTCCGTCTGGCGGCTGTCGAATCATTAGGGGCACTGGGAGCCCGAGCCCAGTCTCAGGTCCCCGGTCTGGTGCGTGTGCAGAAGAGCGACAGCGACGAAGTCGTAAGGAATGCAGCAGCGGCCAGCGTGACGATGATCCAGCAATCCGATAGTGAATCCGGACGGAGCTGGATGTTCTTTGCCGTGCTGACCGCGCTGGGTAGCGTCCTGGCAGCGGTTTACCTGCTACGCAGATACCAGCCCGCGTGGTTTTCTGGCATGGTCTGAATGTTGCGGGGTCTCACCCTCGCAACGGAAGCGATGACCCCATCGGCCGCGCTCCCTTCAGCCACGTCAATACGTTTCAATTGGCTGTGAATCTGTAGCGATTCTGCAGGTCGAGCGCTGTTCTGCGGGTTCTGGCGGATTGAACTGTGATAAGGGACGGTTGTTTCCTGCTCACGAGTGCGCCGGAATCAATCGATACTGACGAGAAGAGATTCGCAGGTCCTGACGACAGCCAACGACAGGGGAAGGACGTCCCCCGCCGTGTCCGCAGAACGGAGTGACCACATGTCGAGGTTCGAATCCCATTCCCCGGGTTGGGGATCGCTGATGTCGGAGGTCGGCACGCGAACCTTGCGGCTGATGGCCGTCTTCGGAGGTTTTCTGATTCTGCTGACTGGAGTGGCGCTGGGACGCTTTCTTGCCACTGCCGACACCGCTGAATCGCTCGATCGCATGCGGGTCGAGCTGGAAACCCTGCGAATCGAGGCGACAAGGTCGCATCAACAGTCGTTGCACCTGGAATCGCTGATTGCCATGCTGCAGGGCAGGCTGGAGAGTGTCCGGATGGCGAGCCTGAGTACATCGCACGCCGATGTGTCTGTGCCATCTGCGCTACTGACTCGGGAGTTGGACGAAACGCTGGCACAGCGACAGCGTTGCCTGAACGAACTCAACTCGCATTCAAAGAGAGGCCGGGCAATCCCCAGCCAGCAGGTCGCCAACTTCGCTGAACAGGTCTTCCGCGAGCACCTGGGGTTCGTCCGCGAAGTTGCCCGGCAGCAACAGATTCCACTGACGACCGAGTACGGCTTGTCTCCCGTCACCAGTCCTGCACTGACTCCGCCCCCCAACCAGTATCACAGCGTGCCTGTCGCATTCGAACCTATGGCTTTGACAAGGGATCGGGCACACTCGGCAGCGGCGGGGGTGTGCTTCGCGCCACCTGCCAAGCCATCAACTGGCTATACCTTTCTGCCGAAGCCCGGCGCGAATCAGGATGTTGCCTCTGGCATGCAGTCGGGAGTGACGTTCAGTGACGAGCAAGAGACTCAGGAGACTGTGATCGGAAAGACAAAGACTCAAACGCGCCGCTGATATTTTCGTCCTTCGTGACGGACGACGCGCGGGATGCTCAGGCTGACTGCAGTTCGTGGACAAGAACTCGCAGGAAGGGCTCCACATCGGTGACGAGTCCGACCGTCTGAAACGTGCCGCGGTCGGCGAGTTTAGTCACCGTCGCCGGGTTGATGTCGACGCACACGACCTTGACTCGCGCGGGCAACAGATTGCCTGTCGCAATGGAGTGGAGGGTTGTGGCAATCATCAGGCAGAAGGTGACCCCCCGGGTCAGTTCCCGCATTTGCCTCTGAGCTCCAACCGCGTCAGTGACGACATCCGGTAGTGGGCCGTCATCCCGAATACTGCCTGCCAGCAGAAAGGGAATGTCCTGGCGGATGCACTGATACATGATCCCCGACGACAGCACTCCGGCGTCGACGGCCTGCCGAATGCCTCCCAGTCGCCGGATCCGGTTGATCGTTCTGAGGTGATGTTCGTGCCCCTTCTCGGCCACGTTTCCCTCCTGGACGGATACACCGAGACTTGTTCCATAGAACGACTGCTCGATGTCGTGTGTAGCGAGCGCATTGCCGGCAAAAAGCACGTCGACATATCCCTGTTCGATGAGCCATGAGAGCAGGTCGCGACTGCCGGTGTGGACAACCGCGGGTCCGGCGACCAGCAGGATGCGTCCCGTTCCTTCACGTGCTGCCCGCATGGACCGTGCAATGTCGCGGACCGTCACCGCCTTGGGTTTCTCGCTGGAGACCGTACTGTTCATAAAGCTGAAGGCATCTCGCTGTTCGGTATCACGTTGTTCGGGAAGGACACGCACTCCCGTGCGGCTGACGACGACGGAATCCCCAAGGTGGACGTCGGTCATTGGCACGCAGCGGGCGGTTCGACGGGTCGGCTCAACCACGATACCGCAGTCCATCTCCTGGTCAGCGACGGGAATCCATTCCCCATCCAGGCGGATTTCCGACTGCTGGTTCGTGGTGCAGTAGAAGCCCTCGGGAAATGCGCCGTCCAGATCCGCCGTCACGAGTTGGATATCCTGCTGGTGAACAGGGACGGCTCCGTGCTGATTCACCGTGTCGAGAATCTCATCCAGGACACGCCGATCGCCGGCACTCACGCTAAGCCGGGCGTAGCTGGGATCACGCCTTCGATGTCCCACAGCGATGTCGAGGATTTCGAACTCCCCCCCCAGCGCGGTGATCTCGTCCAGGATCTTGGGGAGCAGCAGGCTATCGATGATGTGCCCTGAGATCTCGATTTCTTCGGAGAAACTCGCGGGGGCGGACGATGTTGACGGAGATTCCGCACCAGACACGTTCATCCATCGAGCCTTTCTCTTTGACGCCGCAGCCACTAGGATTCGGCCGAAATTCCGACGTCGTTTTTCGATTTCACATGGACAGAAAGCGTCGTCGTTTTGGCAGGCATTCCGCCCAATCAATCGAAAAACGGTTTGCGTTTGTCCGTTCGCTTCATCGGCAGCGGAATTCTAGGCAGTTGTCGCTGACCATGCGAGCGCTGGTTGTGTGCGGGGGACGGCAGTCGCACTGGATCGTTCGAGTACCAAAACGTTGGATATTCTCAGGTTTCTCAATCCCGAGGTGCTGATTCCTGCGGAATGGGTACTCGGACAGCCCGTTCCTATACTGCTGGTGATTGGTGCCTTCGCCCTGTGGTTGCTGTGCCTGGGGGCCGACTGGCTCGTGGAATCGGCCTCACACGTTGCCTGTCGTTTTGGTATCCCGAAGGTTGTTGTCGGTGCCACGATCGTGTCCTTGGGAACGACGACACCTGAGTTTGCCGTATCGGTCATGGCTGCCTGGGCAGGCAACTCGGGTCTCGCGCTGGGCAACGCTGTCGGTTCGGTGATTGTCGACACGGCTTTGATCTTCGGCCTGGGATGCCTGCTGGTCAGTTTGCCGGCGGATCGTCACATCCTGTCTCGTCAGGGATGGTGGCAGTTCGGCAGCGCCGTTCTTCTGGCCATGATTTGCTACGCAGCCTGGTTCCGACAGGGAGAGGCTGCCGTCATCTCACGCCCTGTCGGTTTCGGCCTGCTGGCACTGCTGGGGATCTACCTGATTGCCTCGATTCGCTGGAGCCGGCCTGCACAGTTGGCGGCCGATGCGACAACTTCAGCTCAGCACTTCGCGATCCCTGCTGCAGGTGGCGAAGAAGCTGACACTCCTCACAGTCAACTACTGGCCATGACCCTGATTCGCGGGCTCGTAGGACTGATACTGGTCGTCCTGGCCGGCCGTGCCGCGGTCCTCTCTGCCGAAGCGCTGGCACGCACATTGGGAGTTCCGGAAGTTGTGCTTGCAGCGTCGCTGGTCGCCTTGGGGACATCGCTTCCCGAGCTGATGGTGGGAATGACGTCCATTCGCCGTGGGCATCCGGAACTGCTCGTTGGCAACGTGATTGGTGCCGACGTCCTGAATATTCTGTTCGTCACCGGTGCGGCCGCAGCAGTCAGGCCGCTCCCGATCGTCTACGAAACCGGGTTTCGCGAAGTGTTTCTGGTGGTGCATCTTCCCTTGATGCTGCTGATCCTCACGTACTTCCGGATCTGTGTACACTTCGCGGTTCGCAAGGGAACGTTCAGTCGCTGGATGGGAATTCCCTTGTTGTGTGCCTATGTACTGTCGATCGTGCTCGGATTCCTGTTCACAGGACCGTCATAGGCATCCTTGGGGTGCGTGATCTGATCGAGGTATGTGTTTCCGGTTTGTGATCTTTCGCGGGTCCTTCTAAGATTACTTCCGGGCGTTCGGCACTCTCTGATCCGGGGCCCGTTCCCGTCACAATTCGCGACCAGCATGCCCAGACACTCGCCCATCAAGCTGGGGGTCATCAACCTCGGAACGGACTGGCACGGACCGTTTGAAGGTGCCTTCGTGCGACTCGCGGATCGCGTCCGGGTGACTGCCGTCATCGACGAGATCGCCCTCCGGGCCCTTCAGGTGGCCGAGTCATTGGGGGCCCGCGCCATGCACGGCATTCGTGAACTGGTGTATGATCCGGATGTTTCCGCCCTCATGGTGTTCGATCCGGGATGGCGTCGCGACTGGCTGCTCGCGGTCGCAGCGGCGACGGCGAAACCGCTGCTCCTTGTTCATCCGGGACGTTTCTCGCGGGAAGCCCTGCGCGAAGTGGCACTGACGGCGGATCATCGTGGACTGATCGCCATGCCACTCGTTCCCTTACGGTGGACGCCCGTCACCATTCGACTTCGCGAACTGATGGCGACGCGACTGGGACCCGCGCACGAGGCGCGTCTCGACGTGGGCAGGCTGTGCCATTCGCTGGATTGCTGCGGCGCGACGCCGATCGAGGCGTTCGACTGGTTTCGTTCGCTGGTGACGACGAGTGGCTGCGAGATCGATCTCGACGATTTGCCTGACGATGCATCGACGTGCGCTCCGGTGCTGGCACGGGTCCGCTCGGGTCGGTCCGGTGATGTCAGAGTCACGTGTGAGTTTCACTGGAATGACTCCGCTGTTGCGCCACTCCGGCAGAATCCGCACAGGGGGAGCCGTTCTGTACCATTTGCTGTCGGGGTGGATCCGCAAAGCTATATTCTAAGGACCACCTCTGGTGGGAAGCCGGTGGCGAGCAGAAGAGCGAGCATTTGACGGCAGACCGACCGGCGGTCGAGGTCGGTGTGGATCTGTTTGCCCGGCGGGTCGTCGGCGGTCTGATCCCCGTTCCCGATCTGGACGACTATGAACGCGCCACCAGACTGTGCGAGGCGGTTGCCAACGTTCAACGCCGCTCGCTACCGTGAAGCTGTAGCCACCGGAACTACTATTCGGCGGGACGCTCCGGGACGGCTGGCTCCTGGAATGCTTGACCCGACTGATACATTTCGAGTCGGCGACTTGCCTCTCGACGTGCGTCGCCCTTCAGCAGCGTGATGGCTCGAGCAGCGGTTTCGCTCGCTCGTTCAAAGTCTCCCACATTGGCCTGAGTGGCAGCCAGCGTGTCGAGACAGTCTCCATTGCGATTCGACGTGAGATCACAGGCACGCTGGGCATACTCGAGCGCCTCCTCCGCGTTGCGAAACTCGGATGCGGGGCAGGTAGCCATCAGCCAGGCCGCGTCGTTGTAGGGCTGAGGAACGTCGGGATCGAGCCCAATCGCCTGATGGTAGTCGACCAACGCATCCTTGTACTCTCCGCGCTGCTTTCTGGCGAAACCTCGATTGGCATATGCTGCCGCATAGCCGGCGTACTGTTCGATCGCAGAGGTGTAATCGGCGATTGCCTGATCCCATTCTCCGAGCTGCCGATGACTGACGCCCCGGTTGTTGTAGGCCTCGGCGAATGTCGGATCGAGCTTGATCGCCTGGGTGGCATCCTCCAGGGCCTGTCGATGGTTTCCCAACTCCGCCAGCGCTCTGCCGCGATTGTTGAAGGCCAACGCATTCTGCGGATCGAGTTCGATCGCTTTGGTAAAGTCGTCGGCAGCATCACGGTATCGTTGCAGCGCGTGCCAGACGTTCCCACGGTTGACGAACATTGCGGACGTGGGTGAGCGGCGGATTGCCTCATCGAGGTCTGCGCGAGCCTCATCGAGGCGACCCAATGTCAGGCGCCAATCCCGCGGTAATGAAACGCCGTCGCTTCCGGTTGCTGTCCGATCAGCTCCGTGCAATGGTCCTCCGCTTGTTCGATCGCGAGGACATGCTCCGTGCGCACCCAGCCGTTCATTCGCGGGACAAACAGCCACTCACCCGATTGACTGTCATAATTCCAGACGCTTCCGGGGGGCAGTGCAGCGCACTGTTCTTGACCTGAGAACACATGGACATCCTCATGAATCACGATGATGCGGTGACTCAGGGACAATTCGGGGGAACTCTCCGGCAATTGGCCGGCGACGATCAGCACAACCAGAATTTGTTGTGTTGGTGTAAAAATCGGTACAGGCTCCTTGACTTGCCTACATGGTGTGATTGAAATGGACTTACTGGCCCGCCCAGCTTCTGTAACAAGTAAGGATGAAGTTGCCTCGTTGTGCCGTAGTATGGGCGACAGTAAAGGACGGACTGACGGAGTTTCGCATCCTGCATCACCATCCTTGTCGACTGGTGGGTCCCGACACAGCCGTCACGTATACCGAAGTTCGCGATTCTACACACTGAACCAAGAGGAGGACTACTGATGAAGCGTCAAGTTCTGATGTCGCTGTCTGCCATGCTCGCCATGACGACAGCCGCCTTCGCCGGCGACTGTGGCTCGTGCTACAGCGCCTGTGGCTCAGCACCCTGCGGAGCAGCGTGCGGGTCCTGCGATGGCGGAACAGCCACAACCGGCACGGCCGGTATGGCAGATGCCGGAGCCTGCGGGCCGACGTATCAAACAATCGAGCGGACGGTGATGGTTCCGCAGATGACCACGGAAACACGGACGATCACGAGCACCGAGTACCGACAGGAACAGCGGGAGCGTCAGTTCACTGTCAACAAGCAGGTTCCCCGTACGGAAACCCGCACGCGCACGGTCAACTTCACGACGACCGAACAACGCAGCCGTGAAGAGAACTACACCGTCTGCGAGACGACCTGGGAAGACAAGTCCGAAGACTACACCGTGCAGGTGCCTTACACCGAGCAGCGCACCGGCACCCGCACTGTCCAGAAGCCCGTCTGGGAAGATCAGACGCAGACCTACACGGTCAGCGTTCCTTACACGGAAGAACGGACCGGCACCCGGACCGTCAACCGCCAGGTCTGGGAAGACCAGACGCAGACCTTCACTGTGCAGGTCCCCAGCACCGAGCAGCGGACCGGCACACGCACGATCTACAACACCGTTTGGGAAGATCGCACGCAGGAATTCACGGTCCAGGTTCCCAGCACCGAGCAGCGGACCGGGACTCGCACCGTCAGCAAGCCCGTGATGGAGAGCGTTGAGCAGGCTTACACGGTGATGGTTCCCAGCACCGAGGAGCGGACCGGCACCCGGACTGTGTTCAACACAGTTCAGGAAACCCAGTTTCGCACCGTCTGCCGCGATCAGGGCAGCTGGACGTGTGAGCAAATCGCAGACCCCTGCAATCCCTGCTGCACACGGACCGTTCGACGCTGGTGTCCGAATATCGTCCAAGAGCAGGTTCCGTACACGGTTTGCCGGCAGGTTCCCTCACAGGAATCCTTCACCTACAACGTGACGGTCTGTCATCCCGAACAACGGACCCGCACCGTGCAGGTCTGCCGGATGGTGCCGGAAGAACAGCAGTTCACCTACAACGTGACGGTCTGTCATCCGGAAACCCGGACGCGCACCTTCAAGGTCTGCCGTCAGGTTCCCGAGCAGCAGGAGTTCACCTACAACGTGACGGTCTGCCATCCCGAAGAGCGCACCCGGACCATCAAGGTCTGCAAGATCGTTCCGGAAGAGCAGACGTTTACCTACAACGTCAATCTCTGCCGCAACGAAGAGCGCACCCGGACGATCAAGGTCTGCCGGATGACCTCGGAAGAGCAGGAGTTCACCTATGACGTTACGTTGACTCGTCCTGAGACGCGTACCCGGACGTTCAAGGTGGCCAAGACGGTGGAGGTCCCCAAGACCCGCACGGTCAACTTCACCGTGTCTGTGCCGCAGACCCGCGAAGAGTCCTACGATGTCACCGTGTTTGACACTGTGCCTGAGACCCAGACCCAGACCTACACGGTTTGTGTTCCGGTGCAGGTTCAGAAGGAAATCCAGGTTCAGGTCTGCCACATGGTGCCGCAGACCCAGACCGTCCAGGTTCCGGTTAGCAGCGGTATGAACTCCGGTAACGGCAGCGCTGGCTTCGGTAACGCGTGCGGAAACTGTGGTTCCAACCGCTCGCGCCGTAACTGCCGCTCCTGCTGCAACTAGTTTCAATTCTGCTCGATACCGCCGGCTGCTGTCGGAGGCATCGACACCTGATTGCGATTCAGAGCACCCCGTATCACTTGATGCGGGGTGCTTTCGTTTGTCGATCAACCACTGCGAGATTCGCGACGAACCGTCGATTTGTACACGGCCATCGTTTGATCGCCGTCCAGTGCCGTGATGCCAGTCGTGTAAATTCTGTTCGACAGTTGCCGGGAATCTGCTTGAGTTGCGTTGACCCCAACGTCCTCGTCAACATGATTGACTCCCCAGTTCACACCCGAGACTCTCAATCCGTTCGAGGAGATAATGATGCAGGCGCTGGCCGTTCGCCCTGGAACCCCCGACAGCGCTCATCTGGCCGAGTTGCCTTCCCCATCACTCGACGATGTGCCGGATGGCCGGGGGGTGCTGGTCCGCACCCTGCGCGTCGGTGTCGATGCGACCGACGCCGAGATCAATGCTGCCCTGTATGGCAACGCACCCGAAGGATACGACTTTCTGGTTCTCGGTCATGAAGTGTTCGGCGTCGTTGAGGAAGTGGGATCGGAGGTCAGCCATGTGCAGCCCGGCGACTACTGTACGTGTACGGTCCGCCGCCCGGGCAAGACCTTGTATGACCACATTCGGCGCAACGACATCACCAGTGACGAGACCTACTACGAGCGCGGCATCAATCTGCTGCACGGGTTTCTGACCGAGCGCTTCGTGGACGATGCGGAATTCATCGTCAAGGTCCCGGTTGGACTGGCACACTTGGGCGTACTGGCGGAACCAGCCAGTGTCTGTGCCAAGGGGATCGAGCAAGCCTATCTCGCCCAGACGCGGCTGCAGGTCTGGAAGCCGCGCCGCGCGTTCGTCACCGGGGCAGGACAGATCGGACTGCTGACGGCCATGATGTTGCGACTGCGCGGACTGGATGTGTACGTTCTGGCCAGGACCCGCAATCCAGGACTCAAAGAAGAGATCGCCCAAGCCTACGGGGCCAAGTATGTCAGCACGCTGGAGACACCACTCAAGGAACTTACCAAACAGGTGGGCAAGCCCGACCTCATTGTCGAAGCGACCGGCAGCAGCACCATCGCCTTCCAGTGTATGGAGGCACTCAATCTGAATGGCGCTCTGGTCTGGACGAGCGTCACCGGCGGCACTCATCGCATCGAGGTTCCCGCCGACCGAATCAATCTCGAGTGGGTGCTCGGGAACAAACTGCTCGTAGGGACGGTGAACGGAAACCGTCATCACTTCGAGCGCGGTCTGGCTGATCTCGCGCTGGCCGAGGTCATGTACCCCGGCGTGACCGAGCGCATCCTGACGCATCCGGTGCGCGGACTGCACAACTATGCCCAGACCATGCGGCTGCTGACCGAGGACACGTCGGCCCTCAAGGTGTTTATGGAAGTCGCCGAACGTTGACGACGTATGCATTCCGGTTGAGCGAAGGGAGAAGGTGGCCGCAGGCCGGATGAGGGGGCGATCTCAATACGAGCACGCAGCACCAGCAAGTGCGCCTCGCTTGCGAGGCCCGCAGCACTCTCGCTGGCGCTTCAGGCTGCTTTCCCACGGCAAGAGGCAAATACAAATTACCGCTCGGGGGGGCCGACGACCGGCGAGGTCGCCCCGGACGTGACCGCCGGCCCCTGCAGCATGATCGGGATGCGAATCGTCTTGAACGCCGGATCGCTCGTCTCGATGGTAAGGGTGTGATACGTGCGCTCAGCGGGGATGTCGCCGGGCACCGTCACCTCGATCGGTACGCGGGAGTGGCCGGCGTCATCGGTTTCCGGATCGCCGATCTGCAGCGAGACCAGTTCCGAGCAACAGCGCGGCTCCGATCAGGGCGATTTCGCTCCCTCGATAGTCGGTGACATACACCGTGCGCGAACTGGCCTGTCCGCCCAACTGAAAGAACCCCAGTTCCGAGGGCTCCACGGTCACCTTGAGCTCGGGCAGAGTCAGCTTGAACCGTACGGTTTCCTCGCGCGGGCCGTCGTCCTCATACAGCACGCGAATGGTGTACTCATGGGGGCCGGGCTCTTCATTGGCCGTCGCGACCTGCACGATGAAATACCCGCTCTCACCCGGCTGATATCGTGTCTTGTCGTCCGTCAGGCGCGGTTTGAGGCAGCCGCAGCTGGGATCGAGCTTCGTGATGGTGATCGGGCGCGTGCCTCGGTTCTCAAACCGGAACACCCCCTCCACCACTGGTTGGAGGGGAACCTGACGCAGGTTCACCAGATACTGGTCGAAGGCCAGTGAGGGCCGTGCCGCGACTCCCGCCAGCGGAGAGGACGCAGCGGGTCGCATGGCGCAGAGGGCCGACCACAGGACGGGGGTCAGAATCACGCTCGTCAGCACCGCTCGGGACTGCCACCATCGTCGAGAGTTGAGCATCCACCGACTCCACCAGGTGCGTTCAAGGCTGGGGCGCCCAAGGCCCACCGGCGGGGCTTCTAGCAGAGATGCCCTCTCTGGACAAGAGGGACTCTACGCGGGAATGACGGACGAAGCACAGGTGCGGCGCCGCCGCAAGAGGTTGCGGGACGACTTCCGGCCGAGTGACGTCCTGGCGACGTCCAGTGACCATGGGGCATCACCCATAACCTCCTGTCGATGTGCGACCCCGGATCGAGATCCGGGGCTACTCACTGGTTTCGTCCAAGTGGGGCCGGCTGGAGCTGCGAACTCATCCAAAACAATAAAGGGTGAAAGGAGCCGCAGCGCGACTCCCTCCACCCCTGGTTCTAACAAGGACAATCGCGTCCTTGCGCCTTACGGCTGATTCGGGTTCTGGGTCGGTCCGTTGTTGGGATCGGGTCCCAGGTTGAAGGGGATGATCGTGAACTCCAGGACGTCCCAGCCCCACGGCTCTTCACCCGCATAGCTCAGAGCGAACACACCCTGGGCTTCGCCGAACGTATCGACCAGTGTCGGATCGCCACCCAGGGCCGGATCGTCGAAGATGAAGAACTGATCCAGAGTGACAGGTCCGATCAAGTGGCCGTCCGTAAACACGTTGCCGGTTCCCTTCACGCGGAAGGTGCTGTTCCCCATGCCTGGATAGGCGAAGGTGCCTCCCAGTCCTGGCACAATGTCGGGGCTGATGTTCGGCGGCAGCATGTCACCCGTATTCCACCGCGAGGCAAACCGGGTGGCGTTTCGCAGGCGGGTTGCGCTCGCATATGGTCCCGGAGGATCGGGAGGATTGCGGTTGCCGGTTCGCGACTTGAAGTCCGGTTCCGCATTTGCGTAGAAGGCTCCTTCGCCGGGTGCTCCGACGTTGCCGGCACTCGTACCGATGGAGGATTCCCGGTTGTTGGCTTCGATCGAGTTGAACAGGTTGTTGCTGAAGATCAGGTCCAGGCGCGACAGCGGATCAGGCTGGAAGTTCATGGGCGTGAACATCGTGTCGTTCCAAGCATCGGTAGTCGTGCTTGGATCAACCGTGTCGGTGAACGACTGGAACAGGACGTCGTCGCCATAGTTGCCATCGAACAGGTTGCCAGTCACCGAGGCGGAAATGCCGGCACCGGTCACGGGCGCTGCATCGAGGTAGCCGTCGCCGTCGAGGTCATTATCCAGGATACCGTCGCCATCGAGGTCTTCGGGTGTGATTCCGCTGGTGGCGAAGAAGTTCGCCAATCGCGGCACGAAGAAGGCTCCAGTCCCGAAGTTGAACGTCGCACCGCTGCCGCCGCTGGTTCCGACACGAATGACCAGGCCGGAAGCCGGGAAGTCGACAATGCCCGAGCCGTTGCCGATGATCTCGTTGTCATGGATATCCAATCGCAGCCCGGGCGTGTCGCCCTGCTCACCCTGAGGAGCCTGGGCCCGCAGGGACTGGCCATTGGCATCGAAGGTGACGGCACTGGGATCACGCTGGTTCTGGCCGTTGTCGATCGTCTGGACGACGTAGATGCCTTCCAGCTGGTTCCCCTTGATGTGGTTTCCAATGATCGTCACGTCGGTGTTGAATCCGCCGAGTAGCCCAATGTTAGTGAGGACGCCATCAGGATCGTTGTTGTCCCGGTCAAGTCCGTCGGCATCACCCGTCCGCTGCAGGATGTCGATACCGCGGCCCTCGTTGAGGGTGATCTCGTTGTTGACGACCGTCAGCTGCGTTTCGACAGCCAGCGGCGAGATGGCACTGAGCAGGAAGTCGATGCTGGGTTCGCTCATCAGTTCGATGCCGTCGCCGGTGTTCTGCGAGATCAGGTTGCTCATGATGATGACTTCCCGCCAGGCGAGAATGAGCGGATTGATGTCGTCATCCGGTGTGGGGAACTGGCCGTTGAAGGACACGTTCTGACCGGCCTGCAGTTCACCACCATCGATGTTGATACCGGCGTGCTGGGGTCGGCCCAGGTTATCCAGTGTCCCGTTACGCGTGATGATGTTGTTGCCGATGGTCAGGTTGCCGCCGCCGGTGAAGTCGATACCGTCAGCCCGGTTGCGGGTAATGAGGTTGAAGTCGTCGTCGATCGTCCCCACCGGATTGACGGTGATGTCGCCGATCACGAGGCCCCAGGCCCGCACCAGACCCAGCGAGGGGAAGGTGGTCATGGCCGGCGGCGGACCGATCACGTAGGGCAGCCCGGTGAGCGGGTTGACCACTTCCATGCCCGGCATCCCCATCACGGTTTCGACGCCGATGTTGCCGGCGAACGACGAGATGTCGATACCGTCGTCAAAGTTGTCGGAGACGTTGTTGTTCAGGACGAGGCCGGTGATGCTGCGCGAGTCCTTGGGAGTCTGGATGCGTTCGGACAGCTCGATTCCGTTTCCGCGACCGGACCCGGACGGGTTGCCGTTCACATCAAGACCGTTCCTGGTGATGACGTTGCCTTCGATGCGTGTGGCAATGTCGGCATCGGCCCCCGCGAGCATCTGAATGCCGTCCTCGACGTTGTTCTGGATGATGTTGTCGAGAATCTGCACGGTGTCCGGCAGCATGTTGAAGATGTTCAGGTAGTTGGCATGCTGTGAGGAGATGTCGATGCCGTTGATGCCATTCAGCCGGATGTCGTTGCGGGCGATCGTCAGGTTGTTGTACTGCCCGCGTTCGGTTCGCGAGATGCGGATACCGTTGTCACCATTGCTGAGGATCGAGTTGTCGGTGATGGCAAAGTTGTTCAGGCTGGCTGCCGGACGCAGGGCGGAGTTGCCGGCATCGTTGTTGCCCTGGATTTCGATCTCGATACCATCGCTGGCGTTGTTCGAGAAGGAACTGTTGCGGGCGAAGCCGGTAAGGGTGGCGGTGTCCTGCAGGATGTAGTGGATGCCCTCACCCTGGAACTCGACGGTCGTGGGATCGTCAAAGGCCCCGTCAAAGGTCGCGTTGTCGATCTCCACCACGTTGATCGTATTGCCGGAGAATGTCAGGCCGATATGGGCATCGCCATTGTTGAGGAACAGGTTGGCATCCGCAGGCACCACGGTCCCGATGGCGAGGTCGAGACCACCCGGATCAGGCGTAATCGAGCTGCCGCCGATCTCTCCACCGATGCCGCGCCCGGCACCCAGGTCGGTCGGTGAACTGGTCCCTGGCAGACGCCCGACAAAGGAGTTCTGCGTCAGTTCGGCGATGAGGTCCATGTCCCGGGCATCAATCCGGATACCTTCTGTACCGGAGATGTCGCGATCGAAGTCGTTCCGCGTCACGCTCCCCAGGTAAGTGAGGGCGGTGTCGCCGGCCAGCATGTCGTTGCTCCCGCCGATGAACAGTCCGGCGAGGCCGTTGTTGCTAAAGTCGTTGCTGGCTTGGACATCGTCGGTCGGATCGTTCGGCGTGTTGTTCAGATCAAGAAAGACGTTCGTCAGCAGCAGGCTGGGATCCTGCGACCCAATGAACGGCGTGATGAACGAGCCGCCATTGTCGTTGATAATGCTCAGGCCGTTGCCTCCGTTATTGGTGAATACGCTGCGGGCGATGCCGCTCAGTTCGATGCTGCCACCATCGAGGACGATGGCCACACCGTCACCCGCATTGCCACTGGAAGTGACACCGATCAGGCTGCCCATGAAGTCGCCACCGGCGGTTCCGATGAGGATGCCGGCACCGGTTCCTGTTCCCGGGCCGACAACGTTCGTGCCGTTGTTCGTAATGAGGTTGGGATTCGGAGCCGTGATGTCACCGAAGTCGACGAAGATGCCGCCGCCGACGCCCGAAGTGATCTCGATACCGTTGTCACCGTTGCCACTGATGGTATCACCCAATAGCGGGTTGTTGACGACGAGCGTGCCGCCGGCGAGCGTCTCGAGATCAATGCCGTCGTCCTGGTTGTTGCTGAAGCTGCTGCTGTTGATCTGATCGAATGTGATCGATCGACTGTTGGCCTGGGCAAACAGACCATCCAGGGCATTCCCGTTGAACGCATTCCCTGTAAAGGAGGGCAGGGGAGTGCCGCTGAGCGGGTCGACCACCGGGTTCATGAAGACGATGTCGCCACCATTGAGCGTCTGCACGGTCGCTCCGTTGCCGGTCCCGCCGTTGCCCGAGTTACGCAGAAACGTGTCGATGGCGATCAGGCTGTCATCCGAAATGAACTCGAAGCCCTGCGCCCCTGAGATCGGTCGATCCGCTGACCGCGTTGTCCTCCACATTGGCGATGATGACGGAGTTCCCGGAGGCGAGCAGTGAGATGCCCGAACCGCTCGTGCTGACGGTGTTGTTGAGGATGCCCAGCGGCTGCTGGCCCAGGTCCGGTGAGGCAGTCGGATCGTTGGCAAGAATCGTGGATCCGGTGGTCGCTGCGATGCGGATGCCGAAGCCCCGATCCAGAATCCCGTTGCCGTTCAGATCTTCGGTGCCATCTAGGACGCCATCGGCGTCGGTGTCTTCCCCATGATCGAGGATACCGTTCATGTTGGTGTCTTCAGAGGAGTCGAGCACGCCGTTCTGATTGCGGTCCTCTCCCTGGAAGCCACTGACGGTGTTGTTGTCGACGAGCAGCCCGAGAGTGCCCTTAGCGTGCTCGACACTGATACCGAGCGTCGATCCCAGACCACTGCCGGTGATGGTGTTGTCGACGATAATGCCGACCCCGGTGCCCATCCCCATGCCGGTGCGCGAGGTAATGTCGATGCCG
The DNA here is from genome assembly GCA_963707405.1 of uncultured Planctomycetaceae bacterium. Lineage (GTDB taxonomy): Bacteria > Planctomycetota > Planctomycetia > Planctomycetales > Planctomycetaceae > CAVPPT01. The sequence goes on from CAVPPT010000007.1 coordinate 36,597, forward strand.
TTGATGACACCGCCCATGGGAGCGACGCCGAAGTTGCCCATCGCCACCCGGTTGATGTTGAAGCCGTCGATGTTCATACCGACGATGCCGCTGGCTGTGCCGGTGGCATCGATGGAGAAGCCGGCCACCTGGTTGTTGTTGGCCAGTGTGATGACATCCATGCCGGATGCCAGGCGGTTGGACAGCAAGGGAGTGGGTCCATCATCTGCTCCGGGCAGTTCGATGAAGCCGCTGCCGGTACCAAACGTATGGGGCACACCTTCGCCGAGAAAGGCCTGGTTGTTGAGCAGTGTGACGGTCGTGTCGAGGTTGTCGTCCGTCAGGTCGTTACGTCGCCGTACGAAGACGATACCGTACTGGATACGCTCGGCATCGGGGACGTTCATATAATCCAATACGGAGCGGAAGGGATCCTCTGCGGTACCCGCACCACCCAGCGCAGGTCCGGTGATCGGGCTTTCTTCCATGACGTTTGGATCGATGATCGCCAGCCGCAGCGGGGCCCCGTTCTGCATCATCGTGGCAGTCGAGAACCGGGCGATCTCGGTCGTGGCGACGCGGTAGTAACGGCGATCAGACGATCGCAGTTGATCCTTGACCCTGGGCCGACGGAACCAGCGTGAGGCGGGTGCGTTCGGGATCGTCAGTTCGAAGTTGAACGAGACATTCGTATCGAACTCGCTGTCGTTTGTGAAGATGCAGTTCACCCACAGGTCTTCGGTGACCTGCGATTCCACGCGTGCTGAAACGCCGGCTGTGTCAGGCGCATCGGAGCCGAACAGGAAGTAGGCTCCCAGTCCGGCCTCAAACCCATACCGGCCGAGTCCGTACATCGGATGACTGACTTCAAAGTCGGCCTGGTTGTAGGCCTGTTCGACGATCTGCAGTTGGTCCTGGACGACCAGCCCATCCTGCAGGCGCGGGTTACCGATCGGGACGACGCCGGTGTTGACTTCGTTCTTGTCGAGGACCCAGTTTCCGTTGGCCCGGAAGGTGAACTCCTGGCCGATCATGGCGAAGCTCAGGCCGAGCTGGTTGTAGGACCCCTGATGGCCGGTATCGTAGTCCCACCAGGCCGAAACCGAGAACACCCGGTTGAGATCGGGGTTGTAGGCCCTGTGTCCGACACCAAGGTTCATTGCACCGCGGCCCTGATCCGTGATGATCATACGGGGATTGAAGAACCAGATCGCCAGGTCCTCAAACGTCTCTTCGGCGAAGAACCCCTGGATGCTCGTGTAGCCGTCATCGATGCCATAGATCTGCCCGCTACGCCGACCGACCCGGAACAGCACGTCGTGAGGATCGCTGGTCGCGGCATATCCGATGGAATGTCCGGGAGGACCTGGGGAATACTGTGCCGTGGTGTAGGGGCCGGGAACGACGATTCCCTGGGGGACTACGGTCCCGGGATCTTCAGGTAAGTAGGGGAGTTCGCCGGCGAAGGAGTCGGCCTGCGCAGCCGAGACCGTTCGGGCACCGAGTTTAACGGCACCTTCGTCGCTGGGACCGCTCGTCTCGGGGAACAGGGCCGCCTCATAGTTGGGCGACTGTCCCAGGACCACCACGCCGTCGTCGGGTGGGCTCTGAGCGGCAACCATTCGCCCAAGCAGGGCCGTGGTGGCCAAGGTTCCGAGCACGAACTTCCATGTATTCTTCATTTGTTGCTCCAGCATCCTGCTGACAAGCGTCCGCAAGGGGCGGTCTGTACTGAGTGGGATGCCGCGGGGGGCGGCCCTGGCACCTGGTGTCAAACTGTACGGATTGCACCGGTGGTGACAGTTATTCGGAATATTCGGATCGGGGGAGTGTTGAAGTTGAGGGGAATCATCGAGTGGGCAGAATTTGAGGGTTGTTCCAATTCTTCGGCCCTGCTTGGGGGTAAATTTGTAACTCTTGCAATGGCGCAGCCTGCGCAGGGTGCGTAATCGCGCCTCCTCGTGACGGCCGGCTGAACCACGCAGACAAGTGAGAGCAACACCGCACGGATCTCCAGAGACTGTGGAGATCACCTTCGAGGCCAAGAGCGCCCGACACCACGATCACCCGGTTGGGTGACAGGGTCAGGAGCGAAGCGGATGGCCCTGCGTTAGGGTGGCGAGGATCGAGCCACAGGCGAGCCTCCCCGGACCATGAAGCTCCACTGTGGGGTCGCTGCGCTCCACCGCAGCCAACCAGCCTGGCCTTCCCGGTGGTGGTGGTCAGACCCGGCCACCCGGCGCTGATTCGACGATGTGCTGATCGACGCTACACTGACTCGCGATGTCACATCGATGGCGACTTGCGATTCTGGTTGTTCTGGCGGTTGCTGCCGGTGTTTTTCTGGTGGCGGCTGTGGCCCCGTTCGATCTCGTGCGCGGGAGACTCGATGCCGTGGCCGGAGACGGATCGGCCGAACCCTATACGCCGCAGCTGCACAATAGGTTGCAGATTTACTTTTCCGGACTCGGGCTGCTGATCATGGCCGGCGGAGGACTGTTGATCCTCGATGGGCGACGAGCGAAGTATGAGCGGTCATTTCTCACACGTCTGGCCTCGGACGGCAGGGTCCTCTGGCACGATGCAGTCGCCGCCTTCGTCAGGCACGCTGCCCTTCTCGTCGGTGTCCTTGGCGTTGCGCTGATTGCCCGTGCTCCGTACCTCACGCAGCCGATCAGGTATGACGAGGCACACAGTTTCGTCAACTACGCCAACTGGCCGGCGTTTGTGACCGTGTCGACCTACCAGGAACCGAACAATCACATCTTTCACAACGTGTGCGTCCACGCCGTGACGCGCCTGCTGGGACCTGCAGAATGGGCCGTGAGGTTGCCCGCATTTCTTGCCGGAGTGTTGGTCGTTCCCGCCATTTGCCTGTTGGGAGCCTCCTGGAGTGGACGAGCTGTCGGGGTGCTCTCTGCCCTGGCCGTCGCTTGTTCGTCTCCCCTCATCGAGTACTCATCCAATGCCCGGGGCTATTCGATGCAGGGACTGCTGCTGGTGATTCTGGTTTTGGTGGGGCAATACGCGATCAGGACCAGCAACGCTGCTGCATGGGGTCTGATGTCGCTGCTGGCCGCAATCGGGTTCTGGACCGTGCCGACGATGCTGTATCCCTATGCCATGCTCATCACCTGGCTGGTGCTGCTCTGGTGGTGGCAGAGGCGATCAGTGTCGAAGTCGGATGCGTTATGGAAGCCTCTGGGCGGGCATGTACTGCTTACCATCCTGCTAACGCTCGGCCTCTACTCGCCCGTCCTCGTCGTCAATGGTGCCACACCCTTTGTCTCTAGCCGGTACGTCGAATCGCTGAGCTGGACGAGTTTTGCCGATCGACTTCCGCAGCTCGTCGTCGAAACTCGCCGTTTGTTGTTTCGCGACCAATCGCTCGTGTCAGTGCCGCTACTGATGGTGGGTTGGCTCGCAGTGCTTCGGCCCGGGCAGCTTCGCAGGTCTGCCCCGCCAAGTCTGCTGCTGCTGTCCACGGGAGTCTGTCTGGCACTTGTGATCGTACAGCGAGTGCTGCCCCCCGCGTGCATCTGGACTCCGATCTGGCCCCTGATGCTCACGATTGCGTGCTGCGGGTTGGTGTCATTCACTGATAATCGGCAGCGAAAGTTTCGGGCGGTCCTTTGTGCAGCGGTTGTGTTGTTGCTCTGTGTCGTGCCTATGATCCAGTTGACGCGGAGTGATTCCATCCGCACATCGCGAGAGACGGGAACTTTTCCCGATGCCGAGGCCGCTGTCCTCTGGATGATTGACTCCCTGCATCCGCGTGAGCCTGTCGTGACGATTGTTCCGTCGTCAGCACCGCTGGTTTACTATGCGCTGCGGCACAGTCTGCCGCTGACACATTTTGAGTGGCCCGGCGGGCCCAACACTCGCAGCGACATTGCACTCATCGTTGTCAATGACGACTGGGGGCAGACGATTGCCGCACGTCCTGGAAGCCCTGAAGCTGCAGGACTATCGGGAAGGGAAACAGTTCGAGCCGGTGCTGAAGCTGCCGTCGGCAACCCTGTATCGGATGCGTCCGACCGGGGGTCGCTGACGTTGTTCGATCAGCCTGTCGATTGCTTGTTGCCGTAGCGTCCGCGTGCTAGTCTCGCACTGCACATCGCGACTGCCTGAACGGTTCCCTGGAGTACGAACACATGCGATCAATGCTGCCACTCATGGTGGTTGTGGGGATGATGTCCGGGTCGTCGGCCCGCAGTGACGAAGTTGTTGTGGGCGAAGTCGCCGCTCAACCGCCGGACTTCGTCGATGAGAACATGATCACGCATGGTCCCATCCTCGGACGTCTGAGTTCCACAGGCATCGGGGTTTGGGCGCGAACGCTGCGCAGCGGCGCGTTCACGGTGTTGTATGGAACCGATCCTTTGAATCTGGATGAGTCGACCGATCCCGTCCAGACGCGCCTCGGACACGACAACACGGGCTGGGTCCACATCACCGGACTGAAGCCCAACACGAAGTACTACTACGAGCTCAAGATCCCCGAAAGCAACGGACGCAGCGGTCGTCGCGGCTCGTTTCGCACATTGCCCGAGCGACACCAGTTTCAGAATGCTGAGTTCAATCCGCAGGGACTATTCAACTTCTCCTTTGAGTTTGCCTGCGGCAACAACCAGAATCCGCGGCACTCGCTGGGCCCCGAGTTGCCGACGTTCTCGACGATGTTGCGGGAGATCAAGGACGATATTCACTTTGCAATTCTCAATGGCGACTGGTTGTACGAGGTCCGGCGTCATTACACGCCGGAGCAATGGGCGGGCCAGGTGGAGGTTGATGAGAGCCAGATTCCGGGTGTGTTGCGAGTGGCACCCACACTCGTTGGAGTCTGGGAGAACTACAAGTTCTTTCTCGAACAGGGGGAGTCGCTCTCACACTGGCATCGCGTGGTTCCCAGCTTCTTCACGTACGACGATCACGAATGCCTCAATGACATCTGGGGGGCCGGCACACCGGGACTGAGGGATCGCCGTGCCACCTTTCGGGATATCGGCGTTCGCGGATGGTACGACTATCTCGGCTGGGCGAATCCGGTCGAGTTCAAGTCAGGCATCCACTTTGGTCGCGGGCAGATGCTGGCCGGCAATGACGTGCTGACTGACGAGTCGGCAGACTTCACCAAGCTGAAACTCGAAGATCACAACAATCTGCATGTCCACTGGGGGACACCGACGGCGGGCATCAACGACAATGCGCTGGATGACAGACCTGAAGAGGGTGAACCCAATGCCGGCGTCTACAGGATCGAGGAGGTACTTGATCCGCATCAGATCAAGTTGTTTCCGGCGGCCGATGCCGATGGAGACGTGAGTTACTCGATCGGCAAGCGGTCGTACTATCACATGCGGATCAGCAACTGCGACTATTTCGTCTGTGATACGCGCGGCCAGCGTCAGATGCACGACACGACGGACCCATTCAAGAAGGTATCGATGCTCGGGAAGGAACAGCGCGACTGGCTGCTGGACGGGATCAAGCGATCGGACGCGGACTTCATTTTCGTCGTCTCCAGCGTGAACTTCATGGTGCCTCATGTCGGCGGCGGAGCGATTCGCGGAGACAACAAAGACGATGCCTGGACCGTGTTCTTCGATGAGCGCGAGGCCCTGATCGAGGCTTTCGACAAACTGAAGCAACCGGTGTTTGTGCTCACCGGCGATCTACACAACAGCTTCGCGATCCAGATCACCGACAACGTCTATGAGTTCGCGAGCGGACCCCACAACTCAGTCAATCACTGGTACACCGATGAAGGGGATCGTCCGCCGAATGGCAAGTTCAAGTATGGTCCCCGCGAAGTTGACATCCTGTGGTCGACCTGGTTCAACAACGACATTCCCCGGCACATGCTGTTGCATCCGGGGTATTGTGTGGTGCAGGTGAACAACGTGTTCAACAATCCGGTGGAGTTCGGCCAGGCGGGAGGCAATAGTGAGGATCGCTGGGTTGCGTATCCTCGTCCTCAGGTGATCTTCCAGTACTTCGATGGTCGCACTGGAAAGCTGCGTTATGCCCAGTCGATCCTCGCAGCGGAGCCTGAGGACAAGAAGAGCACCACGCGTAAGGACCCGGAAGGTGAATCTCCGACACCCTGATGCGGGAAGCGTGTCGCACCCATGATCATCACGCAGGTGCGTACATCGCAGCCGATCGCACTCAATTCGCCCCCTGACTGGCGGACGTCGCTCGGGCAGATCGTCGTCCGCATTCAAACCGATGTCGGTCTCATCGGCTATGGCGTCGGCGGAGGCGGGCTGGCGGGAATGCACGTCATTCGCGAAGTCCTGTCTCCCCTGCTGGTTGGTCAGGAGGCGGAGCCTGTCGAGAGCCACTGGCAGCGGATGTACAACGTCACGCTGCCCTTTGGCCGCAAGGGGATCGCCCTGATGGCGATCAGCGGCGTCGATCTCGCCTTGTGGGACCTGCGCGCAAAGAAGGCCGGGCAGAGCGTTTATAAGACGATTCGCAAGATCTCCGCTCCGAACTCGGAGGTGGGACCTTCGGGGAGTCCGGCGACATCACTGCCCGCCGCGATTCCCGCCTATACAACCGTTTGGGATAACGTGGATGCTGAGACGGCGGCAGCTCCGCAGGCGGTCAAGCTGCATGTTCACCCCGCCCAGGGGGCAAGCCTTGTGACCCAGGTTGTCGAAAGGGTCCATGCAGCCCGGGAGGCCATTGGACCGAATCGAGAACTGATGATCGATGCCTGGATGGAATGGGACATCGAGACCACACTCGGCGTCGCCGAACAGATCGCATCACTGAGCATCGGCTGGATCGAGGAGCCGTTGCCTGCGGACGACCTCGCAGGGTACGAGGAACTGTGCCGGCACTCTCCGATTCCCATTGCCGGGGGCGAACATGAGTTCGGTCCGTCCGGGTTCCGGGAATTGATTGACCGCAAACTGCACGATGTCGTCCAGCCGGATGCCTGCTGGTGCGGAGGAATGACGACTCTCGTGGAAGTCTATCGCATGGCTGCCCAGGCCGGTGTGCGTGTGGTGCCGCATCGTGGGGCCGAAGTGTGGGGGCTGCACGCGATCTCAGCACTGGATCCTCAGCCATTGGCTGAGTCCGGCCGTCCCTGGATGTCGTGGGTGGATGGACAGCCAGTGATTACGGACGGCAAGGTGGGTCTGTCCGAAGCACCCGGGTTCGGTGTGACGATCGACGATCCCGGGCTGCGGACGGAGAATTGAGGAGGTGCTACCGCTGCGACCACATGGTCCGGGAAAGACAAAAGCCGCGGCTCAATCGAAATTGAACCGCGGCATCAGAATCAAACCTCTTGGCTATTGCGACGGTGGAGTCGCTGCGAGAAGTGCGACAGTCGGGTAGCGTAACCGCTCACCCTTGGATGACTGTGGCACACGCTGAGTTTTGGTCCTCCGGCGGAATGGGAGCACAAGAGGTTTGTCGAATCTGTCACTGGACTGCACAATAGATCGGCTGCTGGCTCACAGCCAATTGCATGAAACTGCGGCCTTCTTCAAAATCACTCAGGCAACGGTGGAAACACAACGATGGCGGACTTTAACGATCGTTCAATTTCGCGTCGAGACTTCTTGTGTACAACTGGTCTGGCGACCGGCGCGCTGCTCATGGCAAGCGCAGATTCTGCCGTCGCGGCTCAGGATGCCGACCCGTATGGCGGGTTCAAAATGTGCATTCAGAGTTATTCTTTGCGAAACTTTGACACGGAGACGGCACTGCAGCAGACCCAGGATCTGGGCCTCAAGTTCTGGGAGGCCTTCCGCCAGCACATTCCATTGTCGACCCTCCCGGCACAGGTCGAACAGAGCCAGCAGCTGCTGGACAAGCATGGTGTGCGTCTGCTGGCCTACGGAGTGATGGGCGTCAATTCCAACGAGAGCGAGGCGCGGCAGCTCTTCGACTTTGCCCAGGCCATGAATCTCGTGTCGATTAGCGTCAACCCGGCCAAGGATGAGACGACATTCGATCTACTGGACAAGCTGGTCGAGGAGTACAGCATTCCGGTGGCCATTCACAATCATGGGCCGGGTGCGGAGTACGACAAGATTGCCGATGTCGAGTTCTGGACCCGGGACAGAAATCCCCTGATTGGGGCCTGCGTCGATACCGGGCACTATCTTCGCAGCGATGAGGATCCGGTGGAGGCGATTGAGCGACTGGGCACGCGTCTCTATGGCGTGCACCTGAAGGACGTCAAGACGATTCACAGCCCTGAGGAGCTCGACCGACTGACGAAGGATCTTCCGAAGAATCGGGCCGATCGCCTGCGCAAGGAAGGGAAGGTCATGACGATTCTTGGCGAAGGGGAGCTCGACATTGTCGGGTGCTTGCAGGCTCTTCGTAAGCAGAAATACGACCGGGCCTTGTCGCTGGAATACGAAGAGAATCCCGACAATCCCCTCTCGGACATCGAGGTCTGCCTGAAAGCAGTGCGAACGGCGGTCGACAAACTGTAGCTCTGACCGCGACTTGCAGTGCCTTTCGTGTGGATTACCGGGTGACTGTGGGCGTCTCATGCGAAGGTGGTGCGTCGTCCTCGCGCGCGTGGGTGACGTCGTGACCGCGACGATGGCGATCGGCCGATTCGACACAGTGACTGATCCGCTCGCGAATCAGCGTCAGGATCTCCTCACGGCTGCGCCCCTCGAACTCCGCAGGAAGAAGGGGCTGCCCGTACACGACACTCACGCGGGTTGGTCGAATAATGGCGGCCCCGCGCGGCATAGCCACATTGGCCCCCGAGATGCCGACCGGAATGACCGGAACGCTGGACCGGCGGATGATCGCGAGAAACCCGGGTTTCAGCTCTCCCAGCGACCCATTGCGCGTGCGGGTCCCCTCGGGGAAGACACCCACCAGAAAGCCGTGGTCCAGTCGACGGACAATCTCACGCAGACTGGCGGAACCGGCGGCATCGCGTCGAATGGGCATGACGTACGTGCGGCGCAGCAGCCACCCGACAAACGGCACGTCAAAGAGGTTGTGGCGGGCAAGATAGCTCACTGGCCGTTGCAGCGGGAGTCCGATCAGCAGTGGATCGAGGTAGCTCTGATGATTGGACAACAGCAGGGCCGGACCTTCGCGTGGGACATGTTCGAGTCCGCGCGCACGATACCTCAGCCACAGTCCAAATGCGTTTTGCAGAACCTGCTGGAACGACCACCAGATCAGGTTACGTCGTGTCGCCGATGGGAGTGGGGCGCCCTCGGCGAGTTCGCGGGAAGGGGCGGACATGAGTGCGCACTAGTTGGATGTGATCCTGACCTGGGGCGATTTGCCCGGACTTTGCGACACCGACACCATCAGCACACGCTCCAATGACATCTGCGCGGAAGCGCCGGGAAACTGTGAGCTTGTTGCCGGTTCAAAACGAGAGAATTGCAGGAATCGCGAGCCGTCATCGCGGACGTCCGCAAAGCACAAGTGTCGGCACGAAAGCGGTGCTTCCCGGGGCAATCGGGACTGCAGATGCACGTTGGCATCCCGCACCGCTTCCTCGACCACCTCGTATCCTCCGGCCCGAACGACCGCCATGACGTTGCACAGGCGCTGTTCAGCACAAAACAGTCGCTGCACACCGGCAAGATGTGGGAACTGGCTGGCCGTCAGTCCCAAGGCATGGCAGCGGATCTCATGTGTTCCCGCCTCTCCATGCAGGCGAATGACTGTGAGTGCCGCATCTGGTCCTGGAACCGGGCGCTGCAGTTGCCGTCGCGCCTCATCGATCTCACCTGCCAGTGCGTGGGTGTCACAGTTCAGCAGGTCCAGATCAACAAGCAGTTCGTGAAGGACCGACTGCATTTCGCGCTGGGGAAGTCGGCCGCTGAGCTGAGTGGCTGCATTGGATGGACTCCGGAGGCGGACCGCCCCATCGGCGAAGATGATGAGATCCGGTGAGCGGCTCTCTTGACCGCCTTCAATGAAGGCGAGTTCGATCACAGGCATGGCTCGGTCGGCAGGCAATTGAAACGATTCCGAATCGACCCGGGCTGCCTGACGGATCTGCCGAGACCGTTGTTCTTGAGCAGGTGAGTGTGGCGTATTCGTCACCAGGATCACCAGCGATGTAATCGCAATGAAGGTCTTGGGCGTCATGGCTCCCCCGATCTTTGCCCGGAAAGGGCGGGAATCTATGAGAGGGACCCATTGATGGCAACGTTGATTCCTGCAGAGCCCTCCCTATGCTGCGCAAAGCGTGTATTCGCCGCAATAAACGCAGGGCACCGCCGGCCAAGTGTGATGGCCGTCGATCTCGTATTGCGGCAGATTTGGCTCGTGCCATACAAGGTGCCGCAATTCCGACAGGGCGAAAAGTCCATCACGCCCGTGCGGATGTGATGCATTTGTGTTCCGGTCCATCCGGGTATCGGAAGTTCCGCCCTTCAGCGTGTGTAGCGCATTCCCCCTCCCCCTAGCGATTGGCAAGGATGCTGAATCGTTTTCGCCAATGGCTCTGTCCCGACCTGGGCATCGATCTGGGGACGGCGAACACGCTCGTCGCGATCCAGGGGGAAGGGATCGTCCTGAATGAGCCTTCCGTCGTGGCCCTGGAAAAGGGGACACGGCAGGTACTGGGTCGCGGCACCGCGGTCGGAAAGCTCGCCAAGCAGATGCTCGGCCGCACACCTGATTCCATCACCGCCGTCCGCCCGCTGAAAGACGGGGTGATTACCGACTTCGAGCTGTGCGAAGCGATGCTAAGGTACTTCATTCAGAAGGCCACCCGACACAGTCGGGGACTGCGGCCGCGCGTCGTCATCGCAGTGCCTGGCGGCATCACCCCGGTTGAGAAGCGTGCCGTCTTCAACAGCGCTGAACGTGCCGGGGCCGGTCGGGTGTACCTGATCGAGGAGTCCAAAGCCGCGAGTATCGGCGCCGGGCTGCCGATCTCAGAACCAATGGCCAGCATGGTCTGCGACATTGGTGGGGGGACGACAGAAGTGGCGGTCATGAGTCTGGGCGAGATAGTCGCAAGTCACTCTTGCCGGGTCGCCGGTGATGAACTGGATGAGGCGATCGTTGAATACATGAAGCAGTACTTCTCACTGAGAATCGGCGATCAGACGGCGGAGCAGGTGAAGATTGACATCGGGAGTGCCTATCCCCTCGAGCAGGAACTGACCACCGAGGTACGCGGTCTCGATACGATCAGCGGGGTACCACGAAAGGCCGTTGTGACGAGCGAAGAAATCCGCCAGGCCCTTCAAGAACAGCTCGAAGCGATTCTGACATGCGTCAAGAGTGTGACAGAGCGCTGCGATCCTGAGCTGGTCGCTGATCTGACCGACACCGGACTGGTGCTGACAGGCGGTGGTGCATTGTTACGGGGACTCGACCTGCTGATGAACGAACAGCTCGGCGTTCCGGTCCGTGTGGCCGATGACCCGCTGACGACAGTCGCGCGGGGAACATCGATCTGTCTGGAGCATCTCAATCAATGGCGCGGCAGCCTCGACAGCGGAGCCGACTTCTAGCATTCACGCCAGTAGGCACTTTTGGTCCTGTCTCGCGAACTGTCACAAGAGGCCCCAATCCGAAGATCTCATGATTCGGTCCCCTGCGTCACGTTCCAGATGTTCACTTGCCGGTGGGCTCGTGGTCGGGGGAAGCCTCTTGCTGGCACCGCCGACGGTAACCTCGACACTTCGCCTGGCGTTGCGAGATGCCGCCCTTCCGGGGCTCAGCGTCGTCCGCCTGGCGCAGGAGCAAGGGCAGGCGCTGGTCGCGCAAAGGCGCCTGCAGCGGAAGAACTCCGCTCCGGAGCTCCGCCCGATGCCGAACTTGAGGAACTTCGCGCGATCAATCGCCGGCTTCGCCTGCAGTTGGCACAACAGGCAGCAGCGCATGAGCCGGATTCACATCAGGATCGATCGCCCTATCTTGCCGAGCAAGGCACGCCGTTGTTTCTCCCCGAGTTGATTGAGGTAGCGGTCATCGCGGCCGATGTGGCGCACCGGGAGCGGGAACGACTGGTCAATCGGGGCGCGGCGGAGGGACTCGCGCCGCAGGATCTGATCCTGCCTGTGTCCGCAGGGCAGGCGCTGATCGATCAGGGGAGTGATGTCCACCTTCAGTCCGATCAACCTGCACTATTGGGGCGGTGTGTCCTGGGATGGATTGACCAGGTCGGCCGACACACCAGCACCATCCGACCAATTACCGACGAGAAGTTTCGCGGACGTGCACAGCTGGTTCGACAGACAACCCAGGGGCCGCGACTCGGTGCCGAGGGCGTGTTGGCAGGTCATGGTCAGCAGTTGTGTCGACTGACGTTCGTCGCCGCGACTGAGGCGGTGTCCGTGGGAGACGAGGTTTTCACATCGAGTCGCGGGGAGGTGTTTCCGGTCGTGATGTATTACGGGCGGGTGACCTCCGCTGAGCTACAGCCCGGCGAGCCCTATTGGGACATTATGGTCATGCCGGGGGCGACGCTGTCCGATGCGCACCTTACAGATCCTGCGCACAGGAGTGAATCCACAGCGTCTGGCCTCGTCGGAGGGGGAGGTCGCACACCGATGATTGCTGGATTGCTCTGGGGGATGGTGGCTTACACGGCGTTTGTTCTGGAGGCCGCGGCCGGCACCTGGTCGGTTTCACCCGCCCTGGTTCCCCCCTTTCTGCCGCTATTGATCGTGACGTCGCTGATGTGGACCTCCCGCGGGAAGGCCTATGCCGGTGCCGCCGCTGTCGGACTACTCTGGGACGCCCTGGGCGAGGCCCCGCTGGGGAGTCATGTCCTACTGGTGGTGTCGACCGCCTTGCTGTGGAGCCGGTTGATCGGCGCGAAGTCACAAAGGTCGCTCTTCGTGTCCTCGCTGGTGGTGATGAGTTACTGCGGAGTCGTCGGCTTGATTCATCGTCGACTTTGCGGGACCGTTTCCGTCGCAGATGTGACACTCGAGGCAGGGCGGGCCGCCAGTGCCATGTTGATGTTCATTGGTCTCGCCCTGCTGGTGAGCGGCGCGCGTTTGCTCGCATCGTGGTTGCCTGCCGGGCAGGGTTCGCCGCGTGCAAGTCAGCTTCGCTGGCTCGATTGACGATCCGACACCTTCCGCATTCAAACTTGTTTGCGTCATGTGGAACCAGCCGCGCAATTCGATCAACCGACAGGCCGACGACTCGTCACGGTCGATGACAGCGGCATGGGATGAAGCCCCGGACGCTCGGTTGAGGACCTTGTTCCTGCTGATCTGCCTGCCCGTGATGGCTGTGGGATTCCGTCTGACGCGAATACAGACAACACACGCCGACCAGTACGCCACCGCCTGGGATCGCATGACGGTCACTGAGGAAGACATTCCGGGGCGCGATGGCCGTATCTTGACAGCCGATGGAGTTATTCTTGCGCAGGATACCGTCCGCTTCGACCTAGCCGTGCACTATCGCTGGATCGAACAGCCTGCCGACGATCGCTGGCTCACACAGCAGGCCCTCGCACGGCTGACTCGTGAAGCGCGTCGCCGCCGCGATCAAGTCGATGACTCGCGGCAACAGGTGCTGCACGACCGGGACAACATGTGGAAACGTCTGGCAGTGGTCTCCCGGATCCCTGCGGACACCCTCGCCAGCGCACGAGCTCAGACGCAATCGCGTGTCGAACGCATCGCCAACTCAGTGGCGGACCGGCAGGAAGCTCGACGCACCGCAAGTGAAGTCTCGACGCCTGAGGCTGCTCTGGTCCATGGAAAGTCGGGCTGGGAACGACTGTGGCAGACGGTGGTCAGCGAATTGACGACGCCTCCACACCGCCGGCAGCTGGAGCCGATCACCGTGCGGGAGGAACTGGAGTACCACGTCCTTGCGAGCGATGTTCCACTGGAGGTCGTGGCCGAGATTGCATCATGTCCGTCACATTTTCACGGTGTCCGCCTGCTGCAGTCCAGTGATCGATCTTACCCGCAGGGGGCGTTGGCGTCACATCTCATTGGAGTCCGCACCCGGATCACTTCGGAGGAACTGCAGTCTCGGCGCGAGTTGTTTGCCGGTGTCGATCCCCTTGATCTTCGGACGGGCGACCGCATTGGGCGTGATGGGGTTGAGCGGGGATTCGAGACACAGATTCATGGGCACCACGGGCGGCAGCGGATGGTGACCAACAGGCGCGGCGAGATCATCTCGGAGCACGTTATTGAACCTCCCCGCCACGGACAGGATGTTGTGTTAACGCTGGACAGCCGATTGCAGCGTAAGGCGGAACAACTCCTTGACGAAGTACTGGTTCCCTCGTCGGACCCGGCGCCATCCGAGAGCGTGTCGATAGAGCCGACGCCGGTGGGAGCATGCCTGGTCGTGCTCAATCTGTGGACTGGCGATGTGCTGGCGGCTGCGTCCGCACCGCGTCACAACCTGCAGACGCTGATTCATCCCAATGCACAGGAGTGGCAGGCGCTGCTGGACGACGTCCGCCGGCCGTTTTTCCCCCGTGTGACTCAAATGACGATTCCACCCGGGTCGGTCTTCAAGATACTCACGGCGGCGGCACTGCTGGAGTCGCGCGGCATCAATCCGGATGAACCATATTTCTGCCAAGGTTATCTTGATCGTCCGGATCGAGATCGCTGCTATCTGTATCGGCACTATGGAGTCGGACATGGGGAAACGACTCTCGCTGATGCGTTGTGCCAGTCCTGCAATGTGTACTTCTATCAAGCGGCCCGAGGTATCGGCCCACAGCCCATCCACGAGTGGGCCCAGCGATTCGGATTCGGGATGCCCACCGGAATTGATATTCCGGGTGAGCGCAGCGGGCATCTCCCTGATCCCTACAGTGCCGGGCTGAAGGGAGAGGAACCGTGGTATCCGGGGACGACACTCCAGTTCGCCATCGGACAGGCATCGCTGACGGTCACACCCCTGCAGATCGTGCGGATGGTTGCTGCCATTGGCAACGGCGGGTATCTGGTCACGCCGCGCGCCGTGAATGCTCCGGCTGAGAAGATCGACTCGGAAAACTACACTCATGGTTCCGTCATTCGTTTGGCCGCTCATGACGCCCAGTTGTCATCTGAGTCATCGACCGAGCGCATTCCCGGATTGTCGATTGCAACGCTGCAACGAATTCAAGCTGGCATGCGGATGGTGGTCGAACATCCGCAGGGGACGGGCCGTCATGCCCGGATTCCGGGCCTTCCGATCGCTGCCAAGACCGGAACTGCCGAGGTCGGTGGAGGCAAGCCCGACCATGCCTGGTTTGCCGGGTATTTTCCGGCGGACGCACCCCAATATGCGTTCACCATCGTCCTTGAACATGGGGGCTCGGGTGGTCGTTCGGCCGCCCCGATCGCGAAGTCAATGATCGAGACGATGCTGGAAGCAGGACTTGTCTCACGGACGACCGGCGAGGTCTCGGCGTCAGACAGTCCGGACCGGGCGAACGATCGCTGAGAGCACTTCGCAGGGGCGTGGTGTCGCGGCAGGTGCGATCGCAGCCCGACCGCTGTAGTCGGCCCTCGTGTTCTCGAGGTTCCTCGGATCCGTCTGCGGGGTTGGGAAAAATCCGCCAAGCTTGCGTAACGATCGCTAGGACTTCACGATGCATACTTCGGGAGAGAGACATCCGGATACTTCCAAGCTGGTCGAGGGCAGGGGTAGGTATGAATCTGGCGGGACAAAACATTCTGATTACCGGGGCCTCCCGAGGCATTGGCCGGGGTTGTGCACTGGAGTTGGCCAGGGCCGGGGCCGATGTCGGAATCAACTTTCGCTCGCATCCCCAGGAAGCCGAGGAAGTCGCTGCCGAGGTGCGGAGTCTGGGGCGAGAGGCGGTGCTGCTCCCCTGCGACGTTTCCGATCAGTCCGCCGTGGAGCAGATGGTGAGTGAGTTTGTCCGCCAGCGAGGACGGATTGACGGTTTCGTCTCCAATGCCGCTTACAGTGACCGGGAGTCAATGGTAAACGCCGATATGGAGGGCTTTCGGCGTACCATTGACGTTTCCATGTGGGGAGCGTTTTACGGAGTGCGCGCCGCAGCACAGCGAATGATCGCACAGGGGCAGGGCGGGGCAATGGTGGTCCTCAGTTCACCCCATGCGAAGATCCCGATCCCGACGGCAACGGCCTATAACATGGCCAAGGCGGCAATCGACCATATGGCCCGAACGGCCGCCATCGAACTGGCGAAGCACCGCATTCGGGTCAACATCGTTCACCCCGGCTGGATCGATACCCCCGGAGAACGAAAGTACTTTACGGAAGAGCAGCTCGATGCCGGGGCGGAGTGCATTCCCTGGCGACGTCTGGGGACTCCGGAAGAAATCGGCCGCCTCGTGACTTTCATGATGAGCAGAGAGTGCGACTACATGACAGGGAGCACGGTGCTGATGGACGGCGGCATCAGCCTTCCCTGGTGGTCGAATCGCGACGAAGGCGTGCAGTAATCCTGCGGGACAGTCACACAATCCCTCTGATTCGTCTATGCTGAACTCCTGATCTGATCCCCACCGGCGCGGTTGACTCACATACAGCTCGCCACATTTCTCAGCAGTGGAGAATTCCCGATGAAGTCACAATGTCTTGCGACTCTGACCATTGTCATGGGCTTCGCCAGCGGAGTTCAGGCAGCTGACCGTCCCAACATCCTGTTTATCTTCAGTGATGATCACGCGTCGCACGCCCTGAGTTGCTACGGGTCCGTCATCAATCAGACGCCGAACCTCGATCGCATCGCTGATGAGGGGATGCTGTTTCAGAATTGCTTCTGCACCAATTCCATCTGCGGACCCAGCCGGGCCGTCATTCAGACCGGCAAGTACAGCCACAAGAACGGGTTCTACGACAATCGCGACCAGTTCGATGGCACCCAGCAGACATTTCCCAAACTGCTGAGGGGGGCGGGGTATGCGACGGCAGTCATCGGCAAATGGCATCTCGGGGAGCACATGGCTCCGCAAGGTTACGACTATTCGGAGGTTCTCCGCGGTCAGGGACCCTACTACAACCCGCTGATGCTGCTGGATGCTAACGGCGACGGGGAACGGGACAAGCAGGTCCAGCACACTGGCTACACCACAGACATCATCACCGATCTCGCGCTGGAATGGCTGAAGTCGGGCCGGGACAATTCCAAACCGTTCGTGCTGATGCTGCAGCACAAGGCCCCCCATCGCGAATGGTTGCCCGGTCCCGAGCATCTCAATCTGTATGAGGACGTCGAGATTCCCGAACCGATCAACCTGTTTGACGACTACGCCAACCGGGGTCGAGCGGCCCACGAACAGGACATGTCGATCGAGTTCACGATGACGCCACGGGATCTCAAGCTCGAGCCCCCGCGCGAGCTGAATGCGGAGCAGCTGTCCACATGGAATGCCGCCTACGAACCCAGGAACAAGGCCTTTCGCGAGGCGAACCTCTCGGGTCGCGATCTCATTCGCTGGAAGTATCAGCGTTACATCAAGGACTACCTGCGTTGCATCGCCTCCGTGGATGACAATGTGGGCCGGGTTCTCGATTACCTCGACACGGCGGGGCTCGCCGATAACACGGTCGTGATCTACTCGTCGGACCAAGGGTTTTATCTGGGGGACCATGGCTGGTTCGACAAGCGATTCATGTACGAGGAGAGCTATCGCCAACCGCTGATGATTCGCTGGCCGGGTGTGGTGCAGCCCAACTCCGTCAGCGACAGGCTGGTCTCCAATGTCGACTTTGCCGAGACGTTTCTCGACATTGCGGGAGTGGAGATCCCTGCCGACATGCAGGGCCGCAGTCTGGTGCCGATTCTCACAGGACAAACCCCGGACGATTGGCGAAAGTCGCATTACTACCAGTACTACGAGTTCTTCGGCGATCGCCAGGCGGCGCACATGGTTCGCCGTCACTACGGTGTGCGGACCGCCCGCTTCAAGCTGATTCACTTCTACAACATCGACGAATGGGAGCTGTACGACATTGTTAAGGATCCGCATGAAATGCGGAACGTCTATGGCGACGAAGCCTATGCTGACGTGGTGAGTGAACTGAATGGCGAGATCAAACGCCTGCAGCAGGAGTTGGCAGTTCCTGACGACACCGGGTCGGTCGAGTCTTACCCCCCCTCGTTGAAGAAGCTGCAGGAACATCGCCAGCAGCAGACGTCACGGTAATCGAGATGCCAGCTTCGAGTACGAACAACTTACGTGATCCGCTGCAGATCGCTGCCGTCGATGGCATCTGTCAGTGCGACAAGCAGTGATCTCGACACCGACCCGGCCGCTTCAAACCGGAAGCGGCGCGACTGTGGTCCGCGGTGCGAGATCATTACATTCAGCCGGTCGTTCGGCAGTACATCACACACGCGATCGGCCCACTCGATCAGGCAGACATTTTCGCTGGCCATCAGCTCGTCACCGCCCAGAGCGCAGAACTCGTCGGCATCGGCGAGGCGGTAGGCATCAATGTGGACGATCGGCAGCGTTCCCGCATACTCCTGAATCAGGACGAACGTGGGGCTGTTGACGATGTTCTGATGCGGTCCCAGGCCGTCGACGATTGCGCGCACCAGAGCGGTCTTGCCCACGCCTAGATCTCCATTGAGCGCGTATGACCAACCCGGGGCGAAGCAGTGGTGCCAGCAATCGCCCCAGTTGAATGGTTTGTGCCTCGGAATCAACGTCGAGTTCCAACGAGATCATCTGCAGGTCGCCGAGAGTCAGGAAGTTACACGCGTCTGGATTCTTCAGATTGCATAGCCCCGGCCCCCACAACATATGGGGCCCCAATCATGGTGCCACGTCAATTATCGCACAAAATAGGCGAATTCCTTTACAACTGCATCTGGCTGGAGTATCGTCCCTCCCACAAGCAGAAATGGCGTGTTATGGATTGACTCGTCATGCAGCTTGCCTGTGGGTGGTGGCCGCATCACCCTCGAGATGGACCGATGGACCGGATCCGGAACTGGTGAAAGGAGTTCACCTTCGCATGAGCCGCCCCAGTTGTTCTCTCTGGCTCATCCCTTCAATGCTTGTCCGGTTGGCGGTGCGCCGCGCGGACAGCACGAATCCTCAATCTCTCCATCTCAAAGCGTTTCAAACCCGCATCAGGCTCGGGGGGTAGATCGAGCCTATTCGTTCCCAGGTAAGGACGCCGACATGAGCAGCAAACCGATTATTGGCATCAACGCAGACTTTCGCCCCGAGCGCAAAGATGGCTTTCCGCTCTCGTGGATCAACGCCGGCTACTACGACTCAGTCACCGCCGCCGAGGGCATCCCCGTTATCTTGCCCCCGCTGGGAGCCGATGAAGAACTCAAGCGCGTACTCAGCACCCTCGACGGGATCGTGCTCACCGGATGCAAACTCGACCTGGATCCCGTGCGGCTCGGCATGGACAAGCACCCCTCTTCGCGTCCCATGCCTTTGCGTCGTGAAGACTTCGACCGCCGGCTCGCGCGGCTCTGTTTTGAAATGAAAATCCCCACGTTGGCGATTGGTGTGGGCATGCAGACGCTCAATGTCATTTGTGGGGGCACGCTGTTCAAGCATGTGCCCGAGGATGTCCTCAAGCCGCTGCATCATCGGGACCCGGTGGAGTCCTGCAACCGGCACCTGATCGAGATCGTCCCTGGCACCCAGATGGACCAGATCTATGGTCCGGGCGAAATTCGGGTGAACAGCGATCATCACATGGCCGTCGACCACGTGGCTTCCTGCTTCCGCGTGAGCGCCACCTCTCCCGACGGTGTTGTGGAAGCCTACGAGTCGGTCCTGGAGAACTGGTTCTGCATCGGCGTGCAGTTCCATCCCGAGGATCAGACGGCTTCCGCCCTCGACATGCAGGTGTTTGAGTCGTTCGTCAGCGGCTGCCAGACACAGGCAGAGCCGGCCACTCTGTCCATCGTTGAACGTCGCGCCGCCTGAATTGCACCATCGACTCCCTGCCGATGAATTGAGCACCCGGTGTCTCTTCGATGCCGGGTGCTTCTTTGCGCCGAGAACCGCTCTCGTCCGCTAAAGCGGCGTCTTGAACGCACGGGCGTTGCAGCCCGGACACCGTCTGGTATTCTTCGATGCGTCAGTCCCATTCATGCAAGGCTCTTTCAGCAGGTCCTCAGACGTGAGTCTCATTGTTCAGAAGTTCGGTGGCACCAGTGTCGCCACAGCGGAGAAGATCACAGCCGCAGCACGGCGGTCCGTCGAGGCCCGGCGTGGTGGCCATCAGGTGGTGGTGGTGGTCAGTGCCCGGGGGAAGAAGACGGATGAGTTGATTGAACTCGCCGCCAATATCACCGCCAATCCCTCGCCGCGCGAGATGGACATGCTGCTCTCCACAGGGGAACAGGAGTCGGTGGCCCTGATGGCCATGGCTGTCCGCGAACTGGGCGAGCAAGCCGTCAGTCTGACGGGTGGACAAATGGGGGTCGTGACCGACTCCTCTCACACCCGGGCACGCATCCGCGAAATCTCGACCGAACGCATCCGGCGCCATTTGAACGAGGGAGCGATTGTGATTGCGTGCGGTTTCCAGGGAGTGGATGATGAGGGCAACATCACCACGCTCGGCAGGGGTGGTAGCGATACGACAGCCACAGCGCTCGCCGCGGTTCTGGGAGCGGACGAGTGTCAGATCTACACCGATGTCGAGGGAGTGTTCACCACTGATCCCCGTCTCGTGGCCGATGCGCGGAAAATCAGCACGATTTCATACGACGAGATGCTGGAACTGGCCAGTCTGGGGGCCGGCGTCATGCATTCACGCTCGATTGAGTTCGCCAAGAAGTTTCATGTCCCGCTGCGAGTCCGACCCGCTTATTCGGATGCACTCGGAACCCTGATTGCGGCGACTGGTGAGGAACAGACGCCGGTCGTGACAGGTTTGGCGCTGATGCGGAAGGAAGTGCGCGTCAGTCTGTGTGAGTTACCCGATCGCCCTGGAGTGATGAGTCTGATCTTCACCAAGATGTCGGCACGCAAGATCCCCATCGACATGGTGTTGCAGAACATCGGCGCTCGTGGCGTGGCCGAGGTTACCTTCACTGTTCCGGAGGATGATCTGGCGGCCACACTCACGGCTGCCCAGGATGCAATTGCCGAACTTGGCATTGGCAACGTGCGGAGCGGAACTCACGTGGCCAAGATTTCAGCCGTCGGCACCGGCATGAGGACGCACAGTGGTGTTGCCGCTCAGATGTTCCGCTCGCTGGCACAGGCCAACATCAACATCGAGATGATCACGACCAGCGAAATCAAGATCTCCTGTCTGGTGAACCGAGACGTGGCCCATGAAGCACTGCGGGCTGTGCACCAGGGGTTCCGACTGGGTGAGCAGAGTGCGTCTGCACCCGCGGTCGGCTGGCGTCAGAAGCCTGCAGCCCCCGCTCCGATCGACTCCCGCGAAGAGTTCGAGCGGCAGGTGATCGGGCGGTTAACACACATGGAGGACATCGTCGTCAGCGAGGTGCAGCTCGATACGAGCCAGTCGCTGCTGACGATCCGTCGCGTTCCGGATGTTCCAGGGGTATGTGCCGATCTGTTTGAGGCGGTGGCGGAAGGGGACGTGATGGTCGACATGATCGTCCAGAACGTCGCTCATGTCGGCGCAGCCGAGGTCTCGTTCACTGTGCAGCGAACCGATCTCGATCGGTGTCTGTTGCTGGTCCGCGAACTGGTGTCCCAATGGCCTGGGGTCGAACTGGAGTCACATCGTGAGATTGCCAAGCTCACGGTGATGGGCATCGGCCTCCGCAGCCATACGGGCGTGGGAGAGCGCATGTTCCGCGCACTGGCGGCGGCGGATATCAACGTGAAGTTGATCAACACCAGCGAGATCCGCATCAGTGCGGTCGTATCAGGTGAGGATGCCACTGCCGCCCATCAGTGTCTGCTGGACTCGTTCGACATCAATTATTGACCAGCGCACGCAGCAGCTGATCGATCCGTGCGTTGAATTGCCCACGGGAGAGGACGTGGTCGCAGCTTGCTGTGCGAGCCGCAGCCAGACGCGCCTCATGAACATGCGGGGCATAGGCGATTACGACTGGTCGGTGGTCACCGGGCAGCCGACTCATGACATCGGCGATGTCGAGCCCCGGCATCTCTAGGTCGACAATCACGACGTCGGGCCGCTTTTGCGCGAGGGCCTGCTCCAGACTAGCTGCGGCACCGCACAGGGTGACACTGCACGAGATGTTCTCCTCAATACCACGCAACCTGCTGGCGAACATCAGGTCCCCTGAGACGAACAGGATCGATTTGTTCGGGGGATCAGACATCAGCCTGGTCAACTTTCTGTTCCTGGGTTGCCACTGCTGGCTTGTCCAGCAGTGCACATCTTCATGATGCGCGCTCGAATGAACTCTCCGCTCTTGTCGCGCTACTCTTGTCTTATGTGCCTCGTGTTCAGAATTGGCAGCTTCGACTACGGCTGGCAACTTCGAACACAATCCGCAGGTTCGACGTCGTCCGCCCCTCATCGCGACAGTTCGTCACCAACGGCACGCAGTAATGACCTGGAAGCATCGCGGCTGTCCTGTCCGATCTCCCAGATCATGATCCCGCCCAGATGGCGATCGCGAGCCAGCCGAACCTTACGCGAAACCATTGACCGACCGTTGAAGAAGTAGCCACCAATCTCATTTGTCAGTGGACTTGGGGCATGTCGTTCGACGATCTCGCCATACGTCATGGTCCGCCGTTCACCTTCGATCTCCCGGCCATAGAAAGGGATTCCCAGACAGATCTTCTCAGCCGGAACGCCTTGCCTGACGAGCCGATCGATGTCGCTGATGGCACGTTCGTAGGTCGCGTGCGGACCGCCGGCGTTGTATGCCATCAGATGCACCCGATCGACCGATGCCTTGGCCAGTGGGGAGAGCGTCTGCCAGGCGGCGACTGCCATCGACAGTGAGAGCTCCGACGGTTGCGCACGATCCCGCAGGTCCTTGAGCAATTGACCGTGTGCCTCGATGTCTTCTGGCGTCTCAGGATGTTCCCAGTCCAGATCGATGCCGGTCAGACGGTGCGTCTTACAGAGTTTCAACACTTCGCTGATGAAGCGCCGCCGCGTGGACTCCTTCGCCGCCATCGTCGAGAATCCCTGGGAACGTCCACCTCCTCCAACACACAGATGCCAGCGGACCTGGGTTTGTGATTGCAAGGCCCGCAAGGGATCGCCGATCCAGGGGGAGAGCCGTGATGTATCGAGACTTCCATCCTCACGCGGCTCTACTGAGAACAGAACAATGTCGGTCAGCGGGCCGGTGCGTTGGGGCTCGAAACTCTTGATGCGGTACTCCGGCAGGTATCCGACGACCAGCAACTCCTCCTGACCAGGTGCCTGTTCCCTCGCACGAGTGACAACCGCTGAAATCCCCAGGAACACCACGAGCATCAGTCTCTGGACACATGGTTTGCTCATGGGCACTGCGGTCTCCACCGCTGGACTCACTTGGGCAGTCGATGACCGAGCTTGTCGCGCTTGGTCGCGAGGTAGCGTTCCCGATGGACTTCGGGAGGCGCAATGATGGGAATCTGGTCGACCACTTTGAGGTCCACCCAGTTCTCGAACGCCTCTGTCTTCTTGGGATTGTTCGTGAGGATGCGGACCTTTGTCAGCTTCAGGTCCTTCAGAATCTGCAGGCCGACCATGTAGTCACGCAGATCGGCCTGAAACCCGAGCCGGTGATTGGCCTCGACGGTATCCAGGCCCTCATCCTGAAGCTGATAGGCCTTCAGCTTCGAAACCAGTCCGATGCCTCGACCCTCCTGCGGAAGGTAGACCACCGCCCCCGTTCCTTCCCGGCAGATCATCTCGATGGCCATGTGCAACTGATCACCACAGTCGCAACGCAGCGAACCCAGAATGTCTCCCGTGAAGCAGGACGAATGCATGCGGATCAGCGGGGCCTCGACACTTTGCAGGTCTCCCCAGACCATCGCCAGCGGCTCCTGGTCCTCGTGGGCCACACGATAAGCGATGAACCGAGGCGTTCCATACTCAGCGGTGTGAATCGGGACATCGACCATGCGCGTCACGAGCTGTTCACGTATCCTTCGAAGTTGAATGATCTCGGAGATCGAAATGATCGGGATATCGTGCTCGCTCGCGAACTCCTGAAGTTCCTCGGTTTCGGCCATGCCGGTCCCCCGGCGGCTGCACATCTCGATCAGACAGCCCACGGGTGTCAGCCCGGCCATCCGCAGCAGGTCAATCGTCGCCTCGGTATGACCCGCGCGCCTCAGCACACCTCCTTCTCTGGCCAGCAGTGGGAAGATGTGTCCGGGTCGCACGAAGTCGCTGGCGACCGATTCTGGATCGGCGAGAGCACGAATCGTCCGGGCCCGCGCCTGGGCACTCACGCCCGTGCCGCTCTCTCGATGATCAACATGCATCAGAAAGGGCGTCTGGTTGGGTGACGTGTTCATCTCCGCATCGACGACAGGCACCAGTCGCAACCGGTCGGCTTCGTCGCGCGTCAGGGGGACACACATCAGCCCGGCAGCCTGCCGCAGCATGAAGTCCACCAGTTCGGGGGTGATAAACTCGGCCGCACAGACCAGATCTCCCTCGTTTTCACGCTCCCGCGCATCGAGCACGATGACAGGGCGGCCCTGCTGCAACGCGTGCAGCGCGCGTGTGAGGGCTTCAGGTGCCGAGCTTGTGTCTTCGATCATTGAGGGCATGCTGCCAGTGTAGCGAGGGAACTCCTTGAGAACACTCTTCGGGAGCGTGCACAATACGCCCCTGTGGATTGTTGACCTGTGGCTGCCAGCGTCAACTCGTCGAGCCCAGCCAGCTTCTTGACTTGAACGGTGGGCATGGTATCCTAATCTGCAGCTTGAGTTTGCGTCAGGCCACCGGTTCTGGCGCGAGCGCTGGCTTCTCACCTTGATTGCCCACCACGTCGCGAGTCCCGCGTCTCTCCAAGAAGGAGTTCTGATGCGCCTGCTCCAGCCTCTGCTGATCCAGTCACGGCGGACCCTGCCGATTGTCGTACTGACCGGTGTGATGATCTCACAACGCACAAATGGTGCCACGACTACGCTCACCATCGGTCCTGCAGCAGAGGGGAATCGGGTGGAGTTGCGCGGACCCGACGCCAGGCAGCAACTCTATGTTTCGGCAGCCCGCTTCGATGACCGGGAAGTGGACGTGACCCAGGATGTTGTCTGGAGCACCGAACCCGAGGGAATTGTCGCGATCGAGCCGGGCGGACTCCTGCATCCCTTGGGGCCGGGCGAAGCCCTCGTCAGCGTAACGACCGCCGACGGACGGACGGGTGAGGTACTAGTGTACGTGTCGAACTACAGCGACGAACAGCGCATCAGCTTTCCAAACCAGATTGTCCCGATCTTCACCCGTCACAGCTGCAATGGAGGTGGGTGCCATGGAAAGTCCGGGGGACAGAATGGCTTCCGACTCTCGTTGCTGGGGTTCTATCCGATTGACGACTATGAGTTTCTAGTGAAGGAAGACCGAGGACGGCGAGTGTTTCCGCCTGCCCCCGAGGAAAGCCTGTTGCTGAGGAAGGCCATTGGTGAGATGCCTCATGGAGGGGGAGCGCGGATCACACGCGACAGCGATGAGTACCGGCTACTGGTCCGCTGGATCTCGCAGGGCATGCCCTATGGGCAAGCTGACGACCCGGTCGTGACCGGCATCACCTGCCTGCCGGAAGCGCGCATCATGGATCGCCAGTCTCCGCAGCAGATTACCGTGCGGGCGACCTACAGTGATGGGACCTCGGAAGATGTCACGCAGATGGCCCTGTTCGAGCCCAACGACCGTGAACTGGCTGAAGTGTCGCCCACCGGTCTTGTGCGCACTTCACAACTGGCGGGGGAAGTCGCCGTGATGGCCCGCTACCAGGGACATGTTGCGACATTTCGAGCCACGATTCCACTGGGAGCAAACATCACGCAACTCCCGCCGGTCCGCAATGTCATTGATGAGGCGGTGTTTGCCAAATTGCGGTTGCTGGGAGTTCCCCCTTCGGAACTCTGCGACGATGCCACGTTTCTCCGACGGGTCTCTCTCGACGTAACCGGTACGCTGCCATCAGAGCAGACCGTCCGCGATTTTCGCGCCGATACCGATTCTGCGAAGCGCGACCGGCTGATCGACGACCTGCTCGACTCTCCGGCGTATGCGGACTACTTCGCCACCAAATGGAACGCCCTGTTGCGGAACAAGAAGCGGCAGGAGGAGGACCGCGAGGGCACGTATGCTTTCCGGCAATGGATCTGGCGATCGCTCTACGAAAACAAACCGTACGATCACTTCGTGCGGGAGATCATCGCAGCCACGGGTGACCTGCGGACTCACCCGCCTGTTGTCTGGTACCGGGAAGTTTCGGACATCAACCAGCAGGTGGAAGATACTGCCCAGCTGTTCCTCGGGTTGCGCCTGCAATGTGCCCGTTGCCATCATCATCCCTTCGAGAAGTGGAGCCAGAACGACTACTACGGCATGGCCGCCTTCTTCAGCCGCGTTGCCAAAAAGAATCAGTCGGTGGGCATGGGCCTGCCGACGAATGCACGCGACCGCCGCCTGTTCCACAACGAAGGCATGGCAGCTCAGTCGAACCCACGCACAGGTCAGTCCCTGCACCCACTCCCCTGGGAGAAGAACCTCTGGAGATTCCTGAGAACGTTGATCCACGCGAGCAACTGGCCGACTGGATGGCCAATCCCGCGAATCCCTTTCTGGCGCGCTCGCTCGTGAACCGCTACTGGAAGCACTTCTTCGGCCGGGGCATCGTGGAGCCGGAAGACGATATGCGGGAGACGAACCCCCCTTCGAATCCCGAACTACTCGACGGGCTGGCTGCCATCTTTCTTGAGAGCGGGTTCGATCTCAAGGAACTCATCCGCACGATCTGCCGTTCATCAACCTATCAACTCACGTCGTTACCGACGGACGAGAACCTTCAGGACCGGCAAAACTTTGCCCGCTACTATCCGAAGCGCCTGACCGCCGAGTCGCTGTTTGATGTCTTTCATCAGGTGGCGGGTGTCCAGCCCTCCATCTCCGGACTTCCCGCCGATCTCAGTGCATCACAGATGTCCGACCAGACCTTGGCCCCCTACTTCCTCACTGTGTTCGGCCAGCCCCAGGGCGATACCGCGTGCGAGTGCGAACGCTCGCAAGATGCCAATCTCGCGCAAAGCTTGCATCTGCTCAACAGCGAGGACGTGCAGGGGAAGATCGCCCGGCCCGAGGGACGTGCCGCCCTTCTGGCCCAGGATGCAACTCGTCCTGTCGCAGACAAGATTCGTGAATTGTACCGGTGGGTGTACGCCCGCGAACCCTCCGACGACGAACTGGCGGTGGCCCAATCACACATCGACACGCATGCGGATCAGCCGCAGCAGGCCTACGAGGACCTGGTCTGGGCGCTCGTGAACACCAAGGAGTTCCTGTTCAACCACTGAGTCACCACTGGCCACCATTCAACGCTTCTACCTAGGGACTTCTTGACCCGTGTGCTCCTGCAGTCAACCTGACCTGAGCCTGCCCACGCGACAGCACAGGCACCGCATGGCCGCCGTGCTGGTGATCTCGATGGTGGCACTGGGGCCGACAGCGAATGGTCAATTGCCGCAGACACGTTTGTTTGCTGTCGATCCGCCAGCGGTGCGTGTGGACACTGTGTCTGATGTAATAGTCAGCAGTGGAGCCGACCTCGAAGAACTACACCGGCTGTTATTCAACCATCCCGGCATCTTCTGTGCGCCGCATCTTCCCAAAGCAGGTGACACTGCGGCCACAGATCCACTCACATTCCGCGTTGCCGTCGATGCGTCGGTTCCCCCGGGTCGATATGAGGTGCGGGCCGAAGGCGTGTACGGAGTTAGCAATCCGCGCATGTTCCTGGTTGAAGATCGCCCCATCGTCACCGAGCAGGAACCGGACAATCTGTCGTCACAAAGCCAGCCGCTCGATATCGCTGCGGCGATGTATGGGGTGATCAGTTCGCCCTCAGATGTCGACTGGTTTCGCGTCGCAGCGCACAAGGGTCAGCGACTGGTCATCGACTGCCAGGCCCAGCAGGTCGATTCGCGACTCGATCCGGTACTCACGCTGTACAACGCCGACGAGCGCCCGCTGCGATTCTCAGACACGAGCCTGCAGCGTGATTCCAGAATTGTTTTCGAGGTTCCGCATGACGGCGAATACTTTCTCAAGGTTCATGACACCACTTTTCGCGGCGGTGCCGATTTCGGTTACCGGCTGTGTGTTGATGATCGCCCGCACATTCACTTGGTCTGGCCTCCAGCCGGGCTCAGAGGGTCGTCGAACTCCTTCGAACTCTTCGGGATCAATCTGCCCGGCGGAGAAGAGTCCACCATTACCCTCGACGGCGTCGTCCTGGAGAAGCTGACAATTCAGATCGATGTCCCACTGGAGCCGGACGGCACGGGACTCCCCTCCATCGGGGCGGATCTTGACGTCTTCCCCTATCAGCTCGTCGCCGGCGAACTTCGCTCCAACATCATGGCGATCGGGCTGACCGACACTCCACCCCTTCTGGAGCAGGAGGATGCGGAAGCTGCTCACCCGCAACCGATCACTATTCCTGCCGACATCGCAGCGAGATTCGATCGTCCGCACGACGTGGACCGGTACGACTTCGAGGCCTCACAGGGAGATGATCTCTGGATCGAGGTGATTGGAGAACGAACTGGCGCTGCGATCGATCCATACGTAATTGTCGAGCAGATCACTTCCACTGCTGATGGTGCCGAACAGATCCAGCGCATGACCGCACACGACGATCTTGATCAGAACCTTGCTCCCTCCAACTTCGATACGGCTGCGGACGATCCAGTTTTCCATCTGTCGGTTACCGCAACAGGCCGTTATCGCATCACAGTGCGGGATCGCAATTCAGGAGTTCGTGAAGATTCCTCATTGATCTATCGTCTGCTGGTCCGGCGCGCGCGGCCCGATTTTCGTCTTGTCGTACTCCCGTCCGGATTTGCCGCAGGACTGAGTTGGCCGGTCGCGCTCCGGCGGAGCGATCACTTTGCCGTCGAGGCACTCGTCTTTCGACGCGACGGATTCAACGAGCCTGTGACTGTGCGCGCCCTCTCGCTGCCATATGGTGTCTCCTGTCCCGCCACCGTCATTCCCTCCAACGAATCAACCGGCACTTTGGTCTTTACAACGGCGAAGGATGCCCAGCCCGGTTCATTTCCGATCCAGGTAATCGGGACGGCATCGCTCCCTGGAGTGCCCGTCCCTGGTGAACTGGTGCAGGAGGCCCGGGCAGGAATGGTTGTCCGGGATCGCAGCGGAAACATGCCGGCCGTCGCGAGACTGGGCAGTGAGGTCTGGCTGTCGGTGACTGACGAAACGGCAGCGTTTCAGGTGCTTTCCGACATAGTTCCTGCCGTCGTGCATCAGGGACGACAGCTACTGCTGCCCATGGACGTCACACGCCAGGACGGCTTCGATGAACCTATCACGATCGGTGCCGAAATTCCCAAGCAAGCGAAGATCGATGCGGCGGATGTCACGATCGGCAAGGGTCAGTCTCAGCAACTGCTGCGGCTGTTCATTCGTCCGGACACTCCTCCCGGAACGTACATCGTAACACCGGCCGCACGGGCACAGGTCCCCTATCGGCGCAATCCACGTCAAGTCCAGCGACGAAAAGACGTGCTCAATGAACGACAAACGCTGGTGCAGTCAGCCACACAACGACGTGACCAACTAGGGCAACTCGTCCAGCAGAAGGATGCCCGGCTGCAGGCCCAGCGTGAAGAGGTTTCCAAGGCGGAATCCACGCTCGCTCAGGGCCGAGAGCGCTTCATGCAGGAGGAGGTAGCCCTCAAACAGGCGCAGTCACTGCTCGAACAGGCCAAGTCCGCTGCTGCGATGTCACTCTCTGCAGCCAAACAGGCTCAGGAGGAATCGGAGCACGCCCGGCAGGCTGCAGACGGCAGCGACGACGGCGAACTCGCGACGGTCAGAGATCAGACCCGCGAACGTGCAGAGGCCGCCGAACGCAAGGCACGCGAAACAGCCGTTGCGCTGGAGGAGGCTCGCGGTACTCATGAAAGTCTGCTGACTCTGCAAAAGCAGAAACAGAGCCAGTTGCAGAGTGCCGAAATGCAGTTGCAGACAGTACTCGCCACTCAACACACACTGGAGAAGGAAGCGGAGCAAGTCCGCGCGCACCTCGAAGCAGCCACCCGCCAGGCCGAACAGGCGGAAGCTGTTCGCAAGACGGCGGAGCAGGCCCTCCAGGAAGCGGAAAAGGCTGCCGCGCCGCAGAACATCAAGGTGACGCAGTCTGTGCCTGGTTTTCGCATTGATGTGAAACCGGCACCGGTGGCTATCTCCCTTCAGCCGGGCAGTATCAGCCTGAAGCCCGGCGAGTCGGCGGATGTCAAAGTCACACTCACTCGCCAGAACGGATTTGCAGGACCTTGCACGATCTCGTTGATCGCGCCAGCAGCGGGCGCAAGGATCACGTCGGAGGCTCCTGTCCTGCCGCCTGATCAGGGGGAGCTGTCACTGAAGATCTCGGCTGATGGTGACACCCCACCTGGGGATCTCCCGTATTTTGTCATTCGTGCGACCGCAGATACCGGTGAAGAAGCGCTGATCGAAGCCCCGCTAGCGATCCAGATCACCAATCCCTGATGCTGTCTTGCGATCGGCGTCTCAATTGACTGAGCAACGTTCCATGTCTGTCAGAATGTGTCGTTGGGTTGTCGCACTGTTGATATTCGTCGTCAGCAGCCACATCTCTGGTGCGGATGAGACGTTATCGATTACTCCGGTTCCACCCACACTCGGACGACCAGTTGATTTCTCGCAGGACCTGTTGCCCGTGCTGCGTGCCAAGTGCCTCGCCTGTCACAGTCGTTCCAAACACGAGGGTGGGCTGGTCCTGGAAACCGCCGGGTCAATCGTTAGCGGAGGAGACACGGGACCGGGCCTTGTGGCGGGCAAGCCCGATGAGAGCCTGCTGTTCCAACTGGCGGCACATCGGGACGATCCCCGGATGCCGCCGCCGGATAACAAGGTCAATGCGACACCACTGACTCCCGCAGAACTCGGCCTGATGGGCCAATGGATCACAGAAGGGGGAACCGCCGGCTCGAGTGTCGCGTCGTCCATAAACTGGCGGAGCGTTCCCCACAACATACAGCCGGTCTACAGCCTGGCCCTGGACGACGCTGAGCGGTTGCTGGCCGTTGGACGAGGCAATCGCATCTCGCTAATTGACCTCCCTCTGCGCCGTGAACTTGGGGGTCTCTCGAATCCTCTTGTGTCTGATCTGCCGCAGGTCGCGCAGCGAGACTTCGTACATTCTCTCGCGTTCAGTCCGGACGGGACGCTGCTGGCCGCGGGCGGCTATCGCGTCATCAACCTTTGGCGGCGAATGGATCCCTTGCGGCAGCGACTGATCGCCCCCACCAGCGTCACGTCGATCGCGGTCTCTGCGGATGGTCTGCATCGGGCCGCGGGACTGCAGGACGGGAGCATTGCCAAATGGGACAGCGGGGGGATCTCAAGAGTGGTCATCCAGATGCATTCCGGTCGGGTGAATGCTCTTGCCTTCAACAACGATCATTCGCTGCTCGTCACCGGGAGCCAGAATGGAGATATCGGAATCGTCAATCTGGTGGAAGGGACGGGCTTCATCGCCGTGCCGACACCGTCACCAGTGACGGCGCTTCTGTTGGATGAAACCCATGGGCACATCATCACGGGGCATGAGGACGGCAGCGTGCGTACCACGCAGCTGGCATTGGTCACTGGAGACACGACAAATCTCGTCCTTGGCGAAGGGACGCCTGTCCGCGATCTGAAGTGTCACAATGAGGCGGTCTCAGCACTGCAGTTGTTGCCCATACAGCCTCCCCGGCTTGTCACGAGCAGTGCCGATGGCACCGCACGCATCTGGCAGCTCGATGAGGGTCGCGAAATCGCCCGCATAGAACATGGGCCTCCGATCAAGGATCTGGCACTCAGCGGAGATGGAACCACGCTGATCACCCTCGGAGGCGAAGCGGGACAGGTCCGCCTCTGGAAGGCAGAGGGTGAGGGATTCAAACAGGTCCACGAGTCGCAGGGGAATCCCCGCCTTGGTCGAGTTCAGCAAAGGCTGCGGGAGGACGTCGAGGTGGCACAGGCCCGAAAGGCGGACAGTGCGGCACATGTTGCGCTCGTCGAAAAGGATCTCGCCGAACGTGAAGCGTCCCTCAAGAAAGCGATCGAGCAACTCGAAGCCGCTCGTAAAGCACTGGGCGAGGCGGAACTGAAGACGGCCCAGGCAACACAGAAGATCGACAGCGTCACCGCCCAGTCAACGGAATCCCCCACCGATGAAGCACGTCAGAAAGAGAAGGCGGAAGCCGAAACACAGCTTCAGGCAGCACGTGATCTGCAGGCGACGGCACAGATGGCGGTCACTTCGGCCGAACGCGAGGTGGAATTCTCACAGCGGAGCACGGAGCTGGTCCGCAGCAGCAAGCAGCAAGCCGAAAGTGACCTGGCCCTGCGAATTCAACGGGATCAGCAGGCACGCGACGTCTTGAAGGCTTCCGAAGAAGGGATGACGCAACATCCGGTGTCGCTGACTGCCGTGACTTTTTTGCACGACGGTTCCGTTTTTGCCACCGGCAGCGACGATGGCACAATCACGCTGTGGCAGACCGAATCTTGCCGGCCGCTGGAGCACTTCGATCATGCCGATGGCGCGGTGACTTCGATGGCGTCGGATTCAGAGGGCCAACTTCTGGCAGGTGGGATGATGGGAACACTGACCGTCTGGGCGACGACTCCCGAGTGGCGATTCGGCCAGCAGCTCGGCCCGACAAATCCCCAGGGGCAGAACCTCGACTCCTCACCCATTGCAGGACGTGTCTTAAGCGTGGCCTTTAGTCCGGATGGGAAAACACTGGCCACCGGGAGTGGGGTAGAGTCCCGCAGCGGTCAGGTGAGCCTGTGGGATGTGCCCAATGGCAAGCCGCTGCAAATCATCGACGACGCACACAGCGATACGGTGGGCGACGTATCTTTCTCTCATGATGGAGAACTGCTGCTGACAGGGTCCGCCGACAGGCTGGCGAAAGTGTTCTCCCTGTCAGACGGCGGGCTGCTCAAGACGTTCGAGGGGCACACGGGACATGTGCTGGGCGTGGCCTGGCGGGCCGACAATTCGCAGATCGCGACGGCTGGAGCCGACAACGCCATCAAGGTGTGGGACGCACGCACCGGCGAGCAGCAGCGAACGATCAGTACCCACTCCAAACCGGTGACATCACTGTGCTACGTGGGACTGACCGATCAGATCGTCACCGGCAGTGGGGACCAGACGGTGAGGCTGCACCGGACGGGAGATGGCAACAATCTCCGCACCTTTGGCGGAGCAGGGGAGTTCGTCCACTGTGTCTTGGTGACTCGTGATGGCACTTTGGTGGCCTCAGGGACACAGGCCGGTCTCGTCCGGCTCTGGGATGGTGCATCGGGTACGCTGCTGGCGATGTTTGAGCCGGCACCGGCCGTTGCTGCAGACTCGACGTTGCACGCCGTCACACCAGAGACCGGGAAACCCTGAGACGTGTCGCCTTGCTTGAACAGCAGCGCCGCAGCGGCGACACTCTCTTCGTGGCGCCGTCGAGGTTCTCACTCTGAACCATTGCCCGAGAAGAGATCCGGCAGGTCGACCGCAGTGTCCCAAACATCCTCCAGGCCACCAGCAGCTACCTCATGAGCGATCAACTCGTCCAACGGATCTTTGGCGAACTCCAGCAACTGGTGCTGATCGATCCGCACACGCATATCAACCCGCACTCCCCGGCGTCGACTACGCTGGCGGACATCATGGGGTATCACTACTACACTGAACTGGCTCACTCCGCCGGTTTGCCGCGGGAGCAAATTGAAGAACCGGGCATCAGCCCGAAGGAGAAGGTCGCCCGCCTCATCCCCAAGCTGGCCGACCTGGATAACACGATTCAGGTCTCCTGGCTGATGGAGATCTGCCGTGAGTTCTTCGGCTTCGACGATGATCGCATCACATCGGACAACTGGGAGGCGTTGTACGACGCGGCAGAGCAGAAGATGTCGCAGCCGGACTGGGAGGAGCAGGTGCTGCGAAAGAGCAAGCTCGAGAAAGTTTTCCTGACGAACGACTTCGACGACCCGCTGGATGGCTTCGACACGTCCCGGTACATCCCCTGCCTGCGGACCGACGACCTCGTTTTCAAACTGCACGAGCCAGCGGTCCGCCAACGGCTGGCCAAGGCGACCGGGATTGAGGTCGGCGACGCCAAGACGCTGCGTGCTGCGATCGAAAAGCTGTTCGACCACTTCGTCAGCAAGGGGGCCAAGGCGTGTGCGATCTCGCTGCCTCCGGATTTTCGGCCGACGAAAATCGACCAGGAATTGGCTGAGACGGCGATCAACTACGTCTGTCAAAATGCTTCGGGGCCACTGACGGCGGGCAATTACATGATTGTCGATCAAACGCACTCGGCATTGGTCAATTCCCAATTCGTCTTCCGGAATCTGGCCGAAATGTGTGCCGAGCACCACTTGCCGTTCGATCTGATGATCGGCGTCAATCGCAGCGTGTACCGATCGGGCGTGTATCAAGGGCAGGACTTGTACAACCGGCAGACGTCACTGCATCAATACGCCGAACTGTTCAATGCCTTCCCCCGTGTGACGTTCCCGATCTCCGTACTCGATCATACGGCCAACCCGGAACTGGTCAGCTATGCGTGGATCTTTCCCAATGTCGTCACTAGCGGGCACTGGTGGTACTCGAACATCCCGGCATTCATCGAGACCGACACTCGCAGCCGGTTGGAGGCAGTCCCGCGAATCGAAGCAGATCGGCTACTACAGCGACATGTACAAGCTGGAGTTCGCCCTCCCGAAGTTCCGCATGTACCAGCGCGTGTTGTCAAACGTCCTGGCGAAGAACTTCGTCCTTGATCGGGACTGGACCGAGGAACGTGCAATCGCCCTGGGCCAGCGGGTGCTGCGGGGAAACGTGGAGCAGATCTTCGGATGAGCAGACGGGGTGCCACTGCTGGCTTGTCCAGCTGTGCATGTGATCGGAAGAGGCATGGTGCCCGCTTCGACGACAACACGCTGTTGAAGGTCCACAACCAGACCCGAATCGATGATCGAGATCCGCACCTTCGAGGGGTCTGCCGGTGAAATGCACGAGTTCGTCGTGGGCGTGTGGCGAAGCGCCTATACAGGGCGGATGACCTTTCCCCTGTGGTCACCCGAGTACTTTCGGTGGCAGTTCGACCTCGACAGCCCCCTCGCCCGCGAAGATTTGCTCGCAGCGTATGATGGCTCGCGGCTCGTCGGCACCCTGTTCAGCATCCCCCTGCGGTTTCATACTCCCGCCGGGGAGCGCACGGGTTCACAAGGAAGCTGGCTGACGATTCATCCCGACGTGCGCGGGCAGCGAATCGTTCCGCAACTGGTGGAGGAGCGCGTGCGACGTCATCAGGCGCGGCGCCGCCCTGGTGGTGAGTTATCGCTTCTCGGGATCGCGTCATTCGCTGGCTGAGCGACCCCGGTCCGACAATGCCGGCGATCCCCGGTATATCCGTCCGGTTGGCTTCTGGGCGCGAGTGCTTGATGCCCCCGCGCGATCCGCTGGAACACGAGCCGCATCGAACGCTGGATGACGCGACTGGGAGGACTGCTGCAGCCCGCACCGCGGGTCCGCTGCGACGAGATCACCATCCGTCCGTATGAACCCGCTGACCTGACACGCTGTCTGGAGTTGGCGGCCCAAAGTTTGCAGAATCATGAGCTGTCAATTTGCTGGGACGGGGCATCACTGGGGCGCCTGCTGAAGGGAGGCTTCGGTCAGTGCCTCGTGGCCATGCGGGACCAGCAGGTGCAGGGATTCGTCGCGTTCCATGTTCTGCCGTTTGCCGGCGCGACCGAGGAGCCGGTCGGAATCATCGACCTGCTGGTACTGGATGAGTTGAGCCCACGCGACCAGCAGGCGATGATCAATGCGGTGCTGGTCACCATGCTCGAGCAGCGTGCAATTCTGGCACTGCATGTTCGGCTGACTCAAAAGACTCGCGGTGTCTTGAAGAGAACCCATTTCTTCCCGCGGCCTCCCGATTCATCCCTCGTCATCCAGTGGGTTCAGGACCCGCTGCCATTGACCAAACAAGCTGATCTCCAGCTCCTGTGGCGCTGACTGCTGGATCGCTGCTGTAAACATGAAACACCGAGACACACTTCACCGCCGCGTATCGGCCGCGATCCAGCGCACGACCATTCCGTTCTACATGCGGCGGTGGCGGCGGTTTGAACGTCGACTCGCAAAAGGCCGGCAGGTCCAGCAGGACTGGCTGCTGGCGCGTATTCGCCGGTGTCAGGATACTGGCTTTGGCAAAGATCACGGGTTCTCAGCAATCCGTGGCCTGTCGGAGTTTCGTCAGCAGGTTCCGGTGTCACGATACGACTACTTTGCCCCCTACATCGATGCCGTCGCTCGCGGAGAGTGTGGTGCTCTGGTGCCTGACGACGACACGGTGCTGCGGTTCACAATCACCACCGGCAGCGGAGGCTCACCGAAGCTCAATCCCGTTACGAAAACGTGGCTGCAGGAGTATCGTTATGTCTGGGATGTCTGGGGACTGAAACTGCTGCTGGATCATGCGGACCGACTCGGCGGGAAAATCCTGCAACTGGCGGGCACATGGAACATGGGCACAACTCCGGGGGGACTGCAGATCAGCATGGTGAGCGCCTTGCTCGCCCGTTACCAGAACCCGTTGGTACGGCCCTTCTATGCGATCCCCAACGAACTCAACGAAGTGTCCGATCCGGTGGCCCGCTACTACACGGCCCTCAGGCTCTCGGTTGCTGAGGATATCGGGTTGATCGTGCTGATGAACCCCGGGACACTGATCCGTCTGGCGCAGCTGGGTGACGAGTATCGGGAAGATCTACTGCGGGATATCAGCGATGGTACTCTGTCGCGTCGGTTCGATATCCCCAACGAAGTACGGCAGTCCCTGCAGCGATTCACGCAGAGGCGCACCCCCAAACGCGCACAACAGCTTGAGCAGATCGCCCGGCAACAGGGGCGGCTCTATCCGATGGACTACTGGGACGAGCCGACTATCGGTTGCTGGCTGGGGGGGACCGCCGGCTATCAGATGAGGTATCTCCCCGAGTACTTCGGGAAGGCACCACTGCGCGATATGGGGCTCGTCTCCAGTGAGGGGCGACACACGATCCCCATCGAGGACAATCTTCCGCAGGGTGTACTGGCGGTCACGGCAGGCTACTACGAGTTCATCCCGGCGGGTGAGATTGACAGCATGCAGCCGACGATTCTGGAGGGGCACGAACTGCAGCGGGATGCCGACTACTACTTGCTGATGACGACCTCCGCCGGCTATTACCGGTTCAACATCGGAGACATTGTCCGCTGTCGGGGACACGTCGGAGAGGCACCGTTACTCGAATTCCTGCAAAAAGGAGATCGCTGTGGTGACCTGGAAGGGGAGAAGCTGACGGAACATCAGTTTCTCGACGCGGCTGCCAGGGCGGCGGATGATGTTCGGATCACTCTCGGTCACATCACAGCGGTGCCGGTGCGTCCGGTTGATGAACTTCCGTGCTACCATGTCATCCTGGAAGAACAAACGGTTCCTTCGGCACAACAACGTGAGTCGTTTCTGCAGACGCTTGACGCACGCCTGATGGCCGAGAACTTCCTGTATCGTGCCCGTCGCCGCGAAGGCGTGCTGGGCATGCTGCGATTGCATCTGATTCCGGAAGGTGACTGGGAACGATTCATCCAGGCCGAGGTTGCGTGGCGCGGAACCGGCGACTACCAGTACAAACATCCGGGTCTGGTGCAGGATGTGACCTGGCTGGAGCGACTGCCGACGGCGAGCCACGGAACGTAGTCCGTGTGCTGCGCAGGTGGCTCACTGGACGGCGACAGGATCACCCACTGGGCTCGGTTCGACATCAGCGAGCGGAACCTGTTGCGCGAACTGCCGATAATCCTCGGCCATCGGATCAGCCAGTTCATTGGCCTGTCGCCAACCGCTGAGTCGATTGGCAAGATGTCGCGGGACCTTTCGCATGTCCGGAACAACGCCACCCCACTTGAGGTGAAATGCGGCCATCGAGCTCACTCGGCAGCGAGGGAACGCCGCGACGTAGCACTCGCGATAGACAGGCCGGAACCGGCTTTTGAAGTGGTAAACGCGTCGTGGATCATACCACCAGGGGAGCTTAGACCACCACATCCGCATGTAGAGTTTGACGAGGCGATTCCCCTCGGGATTGGTCTGCGACCGTAGACCGGGAACGAGACACAACGAGAGAAAGGGCACACCCTCATCCCGGAGTGTTCTGGCCACCTGCAGAATCAGGAACGGGATAATCCCGCGTGTTGCCTCTGGTCGACGGCGAAACATCTCTGTCGCCCAGATTTCCCCGCCGGCTGAGGGCGTCGCGATGATGAAGGCCTCAATACGTCCCTGCCGCTCCCCCACGAACAATCGTTTGCGGAGGAGCGTATGCGGATTGAACTGGCTGACCATCAGCGACAACTCACGTCCAAAAACGGTGTCCCGGACGTGCAGTTCGGACACTTCAGTCAGCTCTGGAACGATCTCGTTGACATACTGCTCCGGAGCGTGTTCCGGAAACACTTCGCGAAACCGGACTCCCTCCCGGATGCAATAGTTCTCCTGCCGACGAATCCACGCATAATCCTTGCCCTGCCACGTCGACTCCTGCAGCTCGATGATCGGTTCTTCACCGATTTTCGTGAGTTCAAACCCGGCGCGGCGAAAGAGCGGCAGATCATCAGGAACGACATTGAAGAAGGACGCTTCCCAGCCACGATCAGTGGCGCATCCCATGAACTCGCGCAGCAACTCGGGACGGTCATCACGTGCCGCGATCAGCCCTCCCAGTACAAACACATGTTTGTGCCATTTGGCGAAGTTGACGAAGCCGCGACCTTCAGGCAAGAAGTAATACTGACGTCCGGGCTCCTGGAACATGTAGGAGTCGTAGGTCTCACCGTGGTCGAATGCCAGCGACTCGGCTGCAGCGAGCCGGGAACCGGAAAGTGTCTCGCAATCCAAGGTCAATCCACTGTCCATGGACATGTCCGTGCAGCTCTCTCATCGCTCATTGCGGGTGACTCAAGGTGACTGGATGATACAGTCCGAAGCGATGAAGATCGAGCATTTCACCATTCAACCATGACCCACTTTCAAAAGGAAGCCAAAACTCCCGACAGACCGCTCCGATGGTCATGATCCTGTTGCGTGCAGTGTACTCCTGCAGCAATGCCGCGACGTTGGTACAATCCATGGATGAGGCCGGCCCCGCATGTGGATCCCGGCTCCGTGTGCATTCAGGAATCGGTTAGACAGGTCATATCCCATGGCGCGGATGATTCTGCTTCAGCAGGGAGCGGCAACCACCTTTGAGCTCACGGAGGATGAAACCATATTCGGGCGGCATCCGGAATGCACCGTGCAGCTGCAGTCGAACATGATCTCGCGCCAACATGCCAAGGTCGTGCGGCGTGGCGATGGCTTCGTACTCGAAGATCTCGGCAGCGGCAACGGATCGTTTGTCAACGGACAACGCATCGCGGCACCCACTATCTTGCAGCAGGATGACCGGATCAAGCTGGGCCCCTTGCTGTTTCGCTTCGAGGCGGACGGCGGACGTCCCGCCGCCAGCGATTCTGACCACACCGTCGTCGGCGACGGACAAGGGGTCACCATCACCACAGAAGAGAGCGGCTCCACCATCATGGGCACGGTGGACGATGCGGCCGGCTTCGGCATGCTCGATGTGCAGCCCCAGGCGAAGCTGAAGGCGGTGCTCGAAATCAGTCGGTCACTGGCCGGAACGGTCGACTTGAACTCTCTGCTGCCCAAAATTCTCGATACGCTGTTCGAGGTGTTTCCCCACGCAGACCGGGGATGCATTCTCCTGAAGGATGGAACGACCGGCAAGATGCTGCCTCGTGCCTTCAAGCACCGTCGCCAAGGCGATGACGATTCCGTCAAACTCAGCCGCACGATTCTGCAACAGGTTCTCGAACAAAAGAAGGCGATTCTGTCGGCTGACGCGGCCAGTGACTCGCGATTCGAGGCCAGCGAATCGATTTCGAGCCTGACCATTCGTTCGATGATGTGCGTGCCCCTGCTTAGCCTGGATGGTGAACCGATGGGCGTAATCAACATCGATACGCAGAATCCATTGGCGCAGTTCCGCAAGGATGACCTGGACATCATGATTGCCGTCGCTGGGCAAGCGGCGCTGTCCTACGAGAGTGCACGGCTGTTGTCCTCGTACATCGAGAAACAGAAGCAGGACAACGAAATGCAGATCGCAGCCGACGTACAACTCGCGCTGCTGCCTGCGGAGGAGAACCTGCCTCATGTGGCGGGATATGAGTTCTTCGCGTCCTATGAGTCGGCCCAGGCGGTGGGGGGCGACTACTACGATGTGTTCGCGCTGCCCGATGGCCGCACCTGTCTGGCCTTCGGAGATGTGGCCGGCAAGGGTGTCCCGGCGTCGCTCGTCATGTCTCGTCTGTCGAGTGTGGTTCGCAGCACCCTTATGCACGTTTCCAACGCAGACGAGGCCGTGGGCCAGATCAATTCACACATGTGTGACAAAGCGGTGGAGGGACGATTTGTCACTTTCGTGCTGACACTTCTGGACACCGAACGTCACACCATGTCGATTGTCAATGCCGGTCATATGTCTCCCATGGTCCGGCACCTGGATGGAACGGTCGAGGAACTTCCGGAAACGGCGACCGGTATTCCGCTCGGCGTCATTGAGGGCTACCCGTACGAGTCGGTCGAACATGCGCTGGCTCCGGGAGACACGGTGGTCATCTACACGGACGGCGTTAGTGAGGCCATGAATCCGGACAGCGACCTGTACACCGTGGAACGTATTCGCGACCTGGTCGCAGCATCGTCGTCGCGTGCAGCGGAACTGGGATCAGCGATTCGGGCCGATGTTCGCAAGCATGCGAACGGGCGCCCGCAAAATGACGACATCACACTGATGGTTTTTGGCCGCTTGCCGGACTGATCCCGTTGGCAATAGTGGCCGCATGTGGCAAGTGCACTCGGTGGTCCACGATCCGGGGTGCATCGGCCGCCCACCAGAATTCACCCCCCTGGTCGCAGTTTTATGAACGCACAAGTACCCGGACGAGGGACTACGTTTCGGTCCGATATGTGGTGGAGGGCTCGGCGACTTTGCGATAGCCCAGATCGCGGATCACTTCGAGGACCTCACTCCAGGTGGGAAACTGTCGTCCGCTGCGGCGCTTGTAGTCATCCATGGCCCGCATGAACTCGATCTCCTCCGGTTGATAGTCACGTTCACACGTCGTGGGGTCGATCTGCCGCCGGCGCTCCACTTTCACCTTGCGGGACGTCGTCCGACGATCGGGACCATCATAGTTCGTCTCGATCGCAGGACTTCGGCTGCCCACATCACGACGATTTCGGAACCAAGGTTCGGACAGAAGTTCAACGGGGATTTCAGCTTGTTCAGCCATTCCGGGACCTTTGAGGGGTGAGCGAACGGGGGACACTCCGCGACGCCTTTTCGATCAGCGGTCCTACCGCCGGTCATCAAGGCTCCATCGCGATAAGTATGCAACCTGAAACTTGAGCCGTCGGACTTTCCCAGCCAGAACGTCTGCGAAAACCAGCGAGAGATTAGCGATCTCACAGTTTCGCCGGTTATGACGATCCTGCCAATCCTGCACACAGCACGCCCCGGAAAGCCGGTTCAGGTGCATGTCACCTGCTGCGGAAGTGATCGCGAACGCTACGTCGACGTCATCGGTGACTTGGGCACGACCTCCAGCACCGCATGCAGCGCACTGCTGAGCTCACGTCCCAGCGGCTCAAGCCGGCGCTCCCATGTGTCTACCCAGGCAGATGTGTGGCTTGGGTCGTCTTCATCGTCGGCGTTTGAGAGACCGGCCGGGACCACCAGCACCAGTGTATCGGTCACGACTTCGGTGGCATTCTGGGCAAACGCTACATACGAACGCCGCTGAGGGGCCGCAGTGGTCGTTGTCTGTGTCTGGACGACTCGCGCCGGCAACGAGGACAAGGGATGCGACGTTGCGGAAACTTTGCCAGCTGTCTGAGTGCCGTTAAGGCTCCCGAGTGACAACAGCGTTCCGACCAGCAAACAGGCGGCCGCTGCCGTCACCACAGCCATCAGCCCCCCAGACGACTGGTGATCGACATGAGCCGGCTGCGG
The DNA here is from genome assembly GCA_963707405.1 of uncultured Planctomycetaceae bacterium. Taxonomy (GTDB): domain Bacteria; phylum Planctomycetota; class Planctomycetia; order Planctomycetales; family Planctomycetaceae; genus CAVPPT01. The sequence goes on from CAVPPT010000007.1 coordinate 78,813, forward strand.
TGTTCTCGACGATCCCCTGACGCTGACAATCGATTGCGGCCCACGCTGAGGGCGCAATGCGGCCAGGACACGGTCTGTCAGTTCGACTGGCGGGACTGCATCCCGCCAGACAGGAATGACTTCCTCCAGGAACTCGGCATCTGTCCAGCGCGTGGCACAGTCCGCCTGCTGACACGATCCGGCGTGATCTGCTAGATGGATGTCGGTTTCCGAGAGACGCTGCCGATGCTCAACAGCAGCGTCAAGCTCGCTGAGAAATTGATTGCAGTTCATGTTCTGACTCCCGAGAAAGTCCTCTTCGCCGCAGCCGATCGGCCAATTCGAGGCGTGCCCGGTGTAACCACGTTTTCACCGTCCCGGTGGGGCAACCCAGCACCTCGCCAATCTCCTGGCACCCTAACTCATTCTGATGAAAGAGAATGAAGCAAAGCCTGTACTCGTCGCGCAGCTCCGTTAGTGCGAAATCCACTTCCTCACTAATCTCCGACATTCCAAAGTTTTCTTCAGGTGCTGGAGGCTCCCAAGCCAACTCACAGGAGGCCGGTCGCTCGGATCTCCGCTGCAGTGCCGTTCGGCAACGATTAGCAGCAATCGTGAGTAACCACGGCAGAAACGCACGCGACTCGTCCCACTGATCGAGGTGCCGAATCGCGCAGTAGAGAATCCTGCGCCACATCTTCGGCATCCTGGTAGTGTCCCAACATGCGGACGCATAGACCGAAGACCGGTTGCTGAAACCGCTCCACAAACTGACGCCAAGCCGCTTCACTGCCGGTCAGGCACTGCTTGACCAGTTCCGCGGTTTCATCGTTCACGAAATATGCCCCGAAACCATCTATGAGTACCCTACCCCTTGGCAACAGGTTTCAAAACCGGGGATCATCTCTCGCAATGAGTCCGAACCCCGTGAGTGAATCATCCCCGTCGATTTTTGTGCACCACGATGAGCGGAACAGACCACCGAGAAGTTAAGGGCGTCGCGCAGCGGCGATCAGCAGAAGACTCTTGAGCCTATTTCTGGACACATTCCCGCGCTAGAGTTCGTGCGGCTTTGTAAGCATGACGAATCGTAAACATTCGCGACTCGATCTGCTCTTCTCCGTAGTATCGCCCCGAATCACTTGTGGGCAAGCCGGCCAGTGCCAGAGTCAACGGAAGCAAGTCCAGGAATTCACGATACTTTCGCTGCTGTTCATTGGGTTCAACCACGGTACACTCCCAATACGTGTCGGCGTTTTGGAATGAGCGGGAAGCCATGTCCCTAACCCAGGACACGTCCCGAAGACGCCTTCAAGGATACCCGAGTACGCACATCCGCGGCAATTACTGGTGGCGCACCAGAAGCGAGTGCACGTCCAGAAGTCGTTCGGCAGGCGAGAGCACTTCGCGTCGCTACTGAGACGGTGGGCGACGGTGCAGGTATTGCTTGATGATCTGGCCGGCAGTGTCGGTGACATTCGGGCCTTTGCCCCCACTCCCTGCCGCCGCAGGAGGTGCCGGTGGTTTGGCACCAGTGGTGGTCGGGTCGGGAAGATTGACTTCCGGAGTCGCTTTTTGGGGTGCATTCTCTGTCGCCGCCTGTTGAGGCATGGGAGCCGCCTGCATCGGCTGCTGCGGATACATCCCCATCGGGTACTGCATCGGAGCTTGGGGATACCCCATCATGGGCATTCCGTAAGGGTAAGCCATCGGCGGATAGGGCATGGGATACCCCATCGGCTGCTGACCGTATCCCGCATATTGATCGGGAACCGGTTGCAGGACCGTGTCGTTCTGAAACGACGTCGTGTCGTGGAGGGCGGCAGCATCCCCGACGACCGGCATTTCCGTCATGGTGTCAGCACTCGACGGTTCGCTCGCTCCGACAATGGTAGCGCCTGCATCAACTTCCACGGCACCGTCGCCGTGAATCACCGCACCAAGTTCGAGCGATTCGGTCGTCGGGGCTTCCTCACGAATCTGGACCTCAAACTCCAACTGACCAATCGCAACCTTGTCACCTGTGTTCAAGACCACTTCACCACGAAGGCGCTCACCATTCACCAGAGTCCCGTTGGTGCTGCCCAAGTCGCGAAGTCGCAGTGTGTAATCGTCCGTATGAAACACGCAGTGATGGCGACTGACGAGGTCACTGTTGGGTCGCAGGTGGCAGTCCTCTTCACGCCCGATCAGAAACCGGCCCATCGGAAGCGGGATCGCATTCCCGGAGTGCTTTCCTGAAACAACCCGAAGCTCTGCGTTCACCATAATTCCTGCATTCCCTCCTGTCCTCCGGTCAGAAACCGCCCTGCAAGAACTGCAGGGCCAAGAATGACTTCCCGACCTGAAAACAACTCGACACTACCAAGATCCTCCGCCGGAATGCGGCGTGGTAGCCGGAACCAACCAGCCGTCACCGCATCTCTCAACAACGCTAACACTGCATGGCTGTCATGTCAATCAGACGCATCCCTAACTTCTCAGATCATCCATGTTTAGGTCCCCAATGACCCGCACGACTTTCCCCGTCCGGGCCATTCCCACGGAATGAGATAGTCACCAGATAGGCGCAGTCGCTCAATCACGTTCTGTCTGGGGCGAGATGCCGGACGTAGGTGCGCTCAATCTCCCGAACCCGATCACATTCGTCCGGAGACAGTGGCGAGGTGTCCGCCGGATTCCCCCAAACAGGTGTCAGAACCTCTCCCAGCCGTCGCTCCAGGAGATCATCGCGGACCGCACGGTCCACGAGATCGTCGAGTCCCGGAAGGTCGGGTGCGTGGGGAGAGGCTCGCATCAGCAGACTTCCGTGCTGCAAGACCGCTCCCCGACGCCGACGTTGTGCGCTTCCAAGAATCTTGAACCCTGCACACAGGACATCGTTTGGATCGCCCCGCTGAAAACAGAGCAAGGATGTGTTGGCCGCCTGCGAGACCGGCCCCCTCAGCCGCGCGGGAATGCCGAACTCCGACAGGACGTCAATGACTACCTGATGAACGGCCTCATACAGCCGTCCGGGATTCCGCGCGTAAAGGATCAGTCGCCGGCACCGCACAAGAGTACGTCAACTCATGGTGATGGACGATCGCGCTCCTCCTGAAAGCCGTCGCACACGAGGCAATGATCGTACTCGCAGGTCGCTGTCAGCGGCATCGAATGATTGGAAGTACCCCAGCGAGAGTGTTGGCTCAGACCAGCGATACCACCGCACGCTCACTTCACCGCGCTCGATGGCGGATTCCAGCAGCAGCTCATCCACAGCCATATTCCAGGTGCCCGTGCCTGCCGATGTCTCCTGGACGACTCGACAGCAAATCGAAGGCTCATGCGTCATGGCATCAATCATCAGCGATGCTGGCGAATCTGCCGACACCTTCCAGAACATGGAATCATTCAAAACAGGGAGTCCAGCGCAGGCACGGGTGGCGTCCGGCGGCGACTTCATCGGGGCGCGAGATGATGGTGGTGTGCGGGGCCTGTTTCACAACATCCGCATCTTCCTGCAGGATGACTCTGAGTGTCTCGGCGAACTGATCGAGCGTCTCCTTCGACTCGGTCTCGGTCGGTTCGATCATCAGGGCTTCGGGAACATCCAGCGGAAAATAGACCGTCGGAGCATGAAAACCATAAGTCGAGCAGCCGCTTGGCGATGTCCATCGCCGAGATGCCTCGCTCCTGCTTGATCTGCCTGGCCGAGGCGACGAACTCGTGCATGCAATGTTCGCCGTGCGGGACAGGCAGACACGTCGGTCGAAGGATCGACTTGAGGTAGTTCGCATTGAGCACCGCCTTCTCCGAGACGGCGCGCACTCCTTCGGCGCCCAGCGTTCGCAGGTAGAAGTAGCCCCGCAGCAGGATGCCGACGTTGCCGAAGAACTGACCGCATGCGACCGATGGACTTCGCCGGCGTCGTGAGTCGGTAGCCGTCCTGCCGTCGTCGTTCGATGACGACCGGCCCGGGCAGATAGTCGGCCAGAAAATCGCGGACGGCGATCGGACCGGCCCCCGGCCCGCCGGCCCCGTGCGGGCCGGTGAACGTCTTGTGCACGTTGTAGTGCATCATGTCGCCGCCGAAGTCGCCGGGCCGCGTGATGCCGAGGATGGCGTTCATGTTCGCGCCGTCGATGTAGACCAGGCCGCCCACATCGTGCAGCATGCTCGGCGATCTCGGCGATCTGCTGCTCGAACAGCCCCAGCGTGTTCGGATTCGTGATCATGAAGACGGCGGTCTGATCATCGAGCTGACGGCGCAGTTCGTCGAGGTCCACGAAGCCGTTGTCCGTTCTGGGGAGCTGAATGCAGTCGAAACCCGCGAGCGCGGCACTGGCCGGGTTCGTGCCGTGCGCACTGCTGGGAAAGAGGACCTTGGTGCCGCTTCTCGCCGCGATCCGCGAAAGTACGCAGCCGCGACCAGCAGGGCGGTCGAACTCTCCCTGAGCACCGGCGGCCGGCTGCAGCGAGACGGCCGGCAGTCCGGCGATCTCCGCCAGCATCTCCTGCAGCTCGTAGAGAGATCTCCAACATCCCCTGGATGTCGTCTTCCTGCTGGTAGGGATGGAGGTCACCAATCCCGGCAGCCGCGCCAGACGTTCGTGCCGCTTGGGGTTGTACTTCATCGTACAGCTTCCCAGCGGATAGAAATGCGTGTCGACCGACATGTTGAGCGTCGACAGATTGACGAAATGCCGGACGACATCTGATTCGGTGAGTTCGGGCAGAGGGGGAGGAACGCTGGCAAGGAACTCCGCAGGGATGAGGTCTCCGAGTGGACGCTCCGGGACATCGCAGTCGGGAAACGTAGACCCACGTCGTCCCGGGTGAGAAAGCTTGAACAGTGGTTGGATGGCCTGAAGATTGCGCATGTGTTGCCGTTGACGGTTGGTGAATGGTTGTTCGCTGAGGGCAAGAGCAAAGCCCACGGGCAGCGTTCCGTGAGTACATTCAATGTTCAACGCTCAATACATCCGCCAGTCGGTCGATTTCAGCCTTCGTCCGCTTCTCGGTGACGGCGACCAACATTCCGTCTTCGACAATCGGTCCCAGGTCGAATCCTGCCTGCGCTGCCCGATGGCGGACGACTTCGGCACTTTGGGAACAACGAATGACAAACTCATTGAAGAAAGGTAGCGGGGACATCAACTCCACACCGTCGATTGCGGTCAGTCGTTCCGCTGCGTAGTGGGCTTTTTGACAGCAGAGAGTAGCCACTTCCCGAATTCCCTGTGGGCCCAAGGCGGACAGGTAGACGGTCGCCCGCAGCGCCAGCAGCCCCTGGTTCGTACAGATGTTGCTTGTTGCCTTGTCGCGGCGAATGTGTTGCTCGCGAGTCTGCAGGCTGAGCACATAGCACGGTCTTCCCTCGCGATCCTGGGCGCGACCCACGAGGCGTCCGGGCATCTGACGGACGAACTTCTCCCGGCACGCAAAGAGTCCCAGGTACGGTCCACCGTACTGCAGCGGAATCCCCAGAGGCTGCCCCTCTGCGACGGCGATGTCGGCACCGTAGTCGCCAGGCCGTCCCAGGATTCCCAGGCTCAGCGGGTGACAGGAGACAACCGCCAGCGCACCTGCCGTGTGGGCGGCCTCCACAAGTTGCTCAACGTCTTCCAGGCAACCGAAGTAGTTGGGATGCTGGATGATGAGGCACGCGGTCGTGTCATCCAAGGCCGCTGTCACGTCGTCCCGCCGGATAATCCCGTCTACCGGCGCGACGGTCTGCACTTTGCAATCGTAGTGTCGAGTGTAGGTCTGGATCACCCGGTGATACTGTGGGTTGATTGTGCCCAGCAGTACGATCTTGCGACGCGGCTTGTTGGCCCGCAGTGCCAGAAACGCGGCTTCGCTGACTGCCGTGGCTCCCTCATACAAACTGGCGTTGGCAACCTCCATCCCGGTGAGCTGACAGATCAGCGTCTGAAACTCGAAGAAAGCCTGCAGCGATCCTTGCGACGCCTCGGCCTGATAAGGCGTATAGGCCGTATAGAACTCGCCCCGCGAGACGATTTCATCCACGACCGCCGGGACAAAATGATCGTATGCCCCCCCTCCCAGAAAGCAGACGCGCCCACTTCCGTTTACGTTGCGTGCCGCCTGGTCGGCGACATGCGCCTCGAGTTCCATCTCGGTCAGCGGGGAGGGCAGCGCGAGGGGACGATTCAGCCGGACCTGCGACGGGACATCTCCAAACAGGTCCTGGATGGTCGAGACTCCGATCTGTGCGAGCATCTCGCGCTGTTGATCGGGCGTGTTGAACAGATAGCTCACGCCGAACCTCCGTTCTCAGACATCAACGGTACGCGATACCGTCGACTGTATGGACGGCAATCACGGCCACGGCATCGAACGACAGGAGGCATTCAGTGTGATTCCGATTCACAGTGTCGGCAGTAGGCGGCGTAATCCATCAAGTGCGCAAGCGAGGTGCTCTCAGCGAGTTTGAGCTTGACCATCCACCCTCGGCCAAACGGGTCGTCGGACAACAAATCCAGACTGTCGGGCAGGGCTTCGTTGATTTCAATGACCTCCCCGGCAATGGGAGCATAGAGATCGGCGGCGGCCTTGACGCTTTCGACGACACCAAACGGCTTACCGACTGCCAACGTTGAACCGATTGGCGGCAACTCGACGAATACCAGGTCGGTCAGCTCTTTGACCGCGAAATCGCTGATACCGATCGTCGCCGTTCCATTGTCCACAAGTACCCATTCATGGGTCTTGGCAAAGCTCAAATTCGCGGGTTCCATCGGCAATTGCTTCCCATTCGTCCGATCATTGTTGTGATGACGATAGCGATGAGGCGTCTCTGTGAAAAGCACGAGTGCCGTCGATCAATCGACAAGCGATGGCCATGCCCGGATCCTGAACTTGCGGACACTTCCCCCGCGCAGCCATCTTCAAATTATGGCTCCGAGCAACAGGACGTCGAGGCCGAATCTTCCGGAGGGTGAGGACACTGTTCCCTCTCGATCTGCCGGATCTTTTCCACACGCCGGGCGTGACGACCCCCTTCGAATTCCGTCGTAATCCAGATTTCGATCATGCGTCTGAGCAATCGATCACCGAGCAAGTCGGCGGAAATGCACATGACGTTGGTGTCGTTGTGCCGCCTGCTCATCTCGGCAGAGACGTCGTCGTGGCAATTGACGGCTCGGACATCGGCGAATTTGTTGGCAGTGATCGCCATCCCGATGCCGGTTCCGCAAATCAGAATCCCTCGATCCAGATTGTGGTGTGACACTTGACCAGCGACCTTGCTGGCGAAATCGGGATAGTCGACACTTTCAGGACCCTCCGGGCCGAAATCAATCGCTTCGTGTCCCAAGTCCTGCACCAGCTTCAGGATCTGGTCCTTGACCTGGAACCCTCGGTGATCGCTCGCCACGCCAATTTTCATGACTCGTCTCTTATAAAATCTGGAAGATTTCCCCGGCGATGACGTCCAGTGACTCAGCAATCTCGGCGCGACACTGTTCATAGGCCTCACGCGAATGGCCCATCGGATCAGAAATGTCCTGCCCCCATCGTGAGAGGAGCTGAACCCGATCGGCAAGGTGAGGCTGCGATTTCAAAATCGCAATCCGGTGACCTGCTGTCATGGTAAAGACAAAGTCTGCATGAGCCAGCAAATCTCTGGTGAGTGCCTGGCTGGCATGCGAATTCAGATCGACGCCGAGCGGACGATTCACGTCAATTGCCTCGGGGCTGGCTGGGGCACCCGGCATCGCAGCCAGTCCCGCCGAGGTCACGACAACGCCATGCTCGATCAACTCCTCTGCCGGACATTGTAGGCGATCGGCCATGGCTTTGCGAAAGATCGCCTCGGCCATTGGGCTGCGGCAGGTGTTGCCTGTGCACACAAAGAGCACCCAGATCGCCCGCATCCTTCCCAACTCGTCCCGCGTCAGAACGCTGTCGGGCGGAAGCTCGCAGTTGTCATCTTCGATATAGATCGCCGACCGCCGCTGCTTGCCAGGCGGCCGGCCCCCATCCACGACGGAGTTCACCGCCTCTCCTGCATCTTCCAGCAGGCTTTCGGCAGACTCCCAGAACCCATTGAATGGCCCGCTTGCCTTGGGGGCTTTGACCGCCATCAGCAGCGGACCCGGCACCAGCGAGTGCACATCGGCGAGTACGTCGGAATCGGGCATACTCAGGTGCAAGCCGCGCTCCGATGTCACGAGCATACGGCTGGCAAATGGTAACTGAGACACAAGCTGGTCGTCATACTGGGTGAAGACCAGTTCGATGTCGCCCGGCCAACATCGTCGCATCAGCCGCGAGACCGCCCGGCTCCTGTCCGGAACGAGATCCTCGGCGCCTGCCACATCGTGCGTCGCCAGAAAGCCTGTGACGTCCGCCTGAATGCTCGCGAGTCGGTCAGCAGCCTGTGGGTGCCATGCCAAGCCGCAGACCGCATAGCCCGGACTCAGCGGCAACCCCACAAGCTCTCCCTCCGACAGGGCTTGCACGATGCGATGGATCACGTCCCTCGGTTCGTCAGCCTGGCGGAGGTTTATGGTATGGGGCATCAGTCAGCGAACCGGAACTGTACCGGCAACAAAGTTGGACCGCAAACGGCCGCTTGCCATTTCGAGAGGATGGATTGTCTCGGCAGCCACCCGTGTCAGAAGACGTTGTGGTTTGCGCTTCCACGCAACGAATGATACCGTGGATGTTTACGGCACACAATTGTCGTTAACGAAGGGTCGATTGTCACCTCGTCCGGGGATGCCGGTTCAGTGACTGCTTCGACATCCGGGGACCGCAGTCCAATCCGAGTGACTGGTGATCGTTTGGCCGATTGGGCGGCATCTGCACCAGGAATGCGGTTCGGTGAAATCGTCGAGATGGCGAAGTCTGTGCCCATCGTGCGAAGAAGATACCTTTGTTTCAAAACAGATTCCGTGTGAGGAAGGCAATTCTGTTCAAAACTGAATACATTGTCGGCAATACATCGCCTGTATTGTCTGGAGGTCGACTGCACGAACTGTCAAAGCAGTCGATCTCAATACGTCATCGAACCATGTAAGTAGATTCCCGCGGACCTGCCCAGGAGCGGTTCATTGAGTACAATCCGTCGGCGCTCTCAATCTCAGAATAAGATCCCCGATCCCAAAGCGACGTTTCGTCGCATTGTAGAGTTCAAGGGCATCGCAACTCTGAGCGACCAGCAATACCGCAAGCACATTCGCAACCTCTACGATGGCCCTGCGGGTGCTGTTCTGGCGATCGGCAGTCGCCTGTCACTGCATGAGCCGCTGGTCGGCCGTATCATTCGGCGCGGAAAATTTGATGTCACCCGGTTTCGGCGAATCCTGGACATCGGCTCCGGGGCCGGCCAGATTTTGGGACATCTCCTCAAGGTCGTCGATCCACAAACGCAGATTGTGGCCTGTGACCTGTCACAACCCATGTTGCGTCGTGTGCGCCAGCGCACGAAAAGCCAGCGTCCCAGCTACGTCTCGGCAGACATGACCCGGCTGCCGTTCTCCGACGACATGTTCGACTGTGTCACCTGCGGATACGTGCTGGAACACTTGTCTGATCCGAAGCCGGGCCTGACTGAGCTACAACGGGTGCTCGCACCGGGTGGGAGTCTTTTGCTGCTCGCGACCGAAGACACTTATCTGGGAGCCATGGTTTCTCGCACCTGGAAGTGCCGTACATACAACCGCGAGGAATTGCAGACAGCGTGTGAGACCGCCGGTCTCCCCTGGAATGAGGAACTCTGGTTCACACCGGCACACCGCTTTTTCCGAATGGGGGGAATCCTGGTCGAGGCCCGAAAGCCTGATCTCGTCGAATCGACTTCGTGTTCCGTCAACGTTTGATTGTGGGGTCGTAGCCTGAAGCGCAAGCGAAGCAACTGGTGAATTGTCCTTCGCTTGCGCTTCCGGTTTCAATTGGGCTAACCCTGATTCCTCGCCATGACACAGCACCCGGAAGAGATGACTCAGTCGGCATAGCGCAGCGGATTCCAGTCACACGCCAGTTCGCACAGGGTATCGAGGACCTTGGGGTCGGCGCTGCACGCTACAATTCCTGGCAGTCGGAGCATGTCGGCCCGATCATCCAGCCATAGCTCGCCAAAGTGGACAGGTCGGCGATCGTGGACCCACACTGCGTCCCCCCCCAGCGCGCGGGCAATGTGCAAGGAGACGGGGAAGTCGTAGATGTTGGGCGTGTGGATCAGCGACCCGGCAAACTCTCCCGTGGCCATCAGGGGATAGATGCTGCCCGGCATCTCGTCCGGGGCATACCCGGCCAGATCGGTGGCACTCACTTCTCGCGCTCGCCGTTCGCAGTCGTCCAAAAAGCCGATGAGGTAGATCCCGCGCCAGAGCCTTCCTGGGGAATCGGTGTTGCCGAGAGTGCGGAGAGAACGCTTTCCGCCAGGTGACGGGGAAGATCGGGACCACATGTCACGCGACCATCATGCACTTCTACCCATGTGCCCGCGGCCCCTGTTTCCGGTAAATACACCAGCGAATAGAGTACATTGTCCCGGGTTCGCAGGTGCAGCATCACGCAGTAGCCGTCTCCCGTTTTGTCCCGAAACTGCTTGGTGCCATCGATCGGATCGAGGGCGATGGTCAGCGACGATTCCTCCGCAAAGGCCTCCAGGTCGCCCGTCGTCTCCTCGGCTTCAATGCGACAGGATCGGAGCACGGGGTCGGCATCGACCAGCGCACTGACGAGCAGTTCCTGCACCGTCAGATCCGCCAGTGTCAGCGCGTCGGTATTGGGATTGCCTGAGGTCTTGCCTGTCAGGCCGATGTCATAATGGCGCAGTCGTTTGGCGATTGTCCCTCCCCAGCGCATGACGGGTGGCATCGCAGTCCGGAGGGCCGCCACCGCGCGCTTTGACTGCAGTGGGTCAACATCCTGGTTCATCGACCTGTCATCCTCATTTCAATTTCTGGGTAATCCAGTGGACGAGTCGTGCTGCGACATCGATTCCGGTGACGCGCTGGAAGGCCTGCCAACCTGGAACTGCGTTCACCTCCAGAACGTAGCAGGCTCCAGCCGGTTGATAAAGCAGGTCGATCCCCGCAAACAGGGCACCGGTGGCCGCTGACGCCCGCAGCGCGAGGTCCGCCTCAGCCGGCGTCGCTTCATGGGGGACAGCTGTCGCTGAGCGGGAGATGTTGGTCCGGAAATCGTTCGGGCTGTGACGCTTGATCGATCCCAGGAGGCCCCCGCCCAGCACGAGGACCCGCACGTCGAATCCCTCGTGCGGAATGTACTCCTGCAGGTAGATGACCGACTGGATTCGCGAAAGTGTCGAAAACGTTCGCACGGCCAGATCAGGATCACTGACACGCAGGATTCCGCGGCCTTCCGAACCAAAGATCGGTTTGACTACAACGTCACCCCCCAGCTGATCGAAGGCCGACAGTGCCAATTCCAGCGTCTCGCACACCATCGTTCGCGGCACCGGCAGCCCGGAGGAGGCCAGGCGACTGGTCGTCAGATACTTGTCGACCGCGCACTCAATCACCTTGGCCGGATTAACGACAAGTACGCCCTCATGCTCCAGACGCGCGAGGACATCCATGCGAAAGACCACCTGCTCCAGCGAACCGGGAGGCATCGTCCGCACAATAAGTGCATCCAGCTGCCGCAGATCGCCGGCCTCACCGCACTGAAAGACACTCTGCTCGTCGAACTGTCCCGCCATGAAGTGGCGAAAGTCCAGGCACCGGGACTGATGTCCAGCTGCCTCGCTGGCGTGCCGTAGCTGTGCGACGTACCAACTCCCCGGTCGCCCCAGAATCCCGATCTCCAGGGGCCTGGTCCTCACAGATGGGTTGACCTCAGGCCAAACGAGCGACGGAGGATATCGTGGTTGGTACCGCCAAAATGATGGACGCTTCCCGTCTCCATGTTCTGGAACACGACCTCAGCCGGACTGAACAACATTCGGTCCACTGCATAGAAGTCGCGACCGGCCCGCTCGAAGATGGACAGGAATGGCTCACCGTACATCGACGACGCACTCGATGGAACCTGTGAGCCGATGTCAACAATCGACTGGTCATTCCCCGTGACCCACAGCGTCACACTTGCGCCGTACAAAATCGCGTCATTGGTCCGACCAATCCCTCTTAGGTCATCGGCGGCCACAGGAGCGAATGGGGCCGTGCCAATTGCACTTTTGATCCGCATGACGTCGAACTTCAGTTCCATCAACTTGTGCAGTGCGGTCTCGATGGAGCGGGCCACCACTTGCATACTGCCGGCCAGACTCGCCGTCGGTGCGACAAGAATTGCCACCTGGGACGGATCGACCCCACAATCATGGGCAATCTGCTCAATAACGGCATCATCCGGCAGTGAGCGACTCTCGATGACTCCCACGACTCGCTCGGCATCCTCCCGGAAATCAAGGGTCTGAAACAGATCTTCATGAGCGGCAGCGGCACGCATCGGGCCGGACCCCATTCCGAAGTAGCCGCCAACCTGTATCGGCCACCCTGCATACTGGCTGAAGAGACACGCATCAATCGGGGCGTCTGTACTGACGACGACTTCCGGCCAACCGATCCCGGAGATGGCTCCCCGGGTCAGCGAGATCTCTGCCAGTCCGGACGTACAGACTTCGGCGAGTGTCAGTCCGGCAGCTAGTGAGCCCCCCGTTTCCACGCCAAAGTCGAATAACCGCGCACCAGAAGCGGTCTCCACGAGGTGAATGCCCAGTTCCTCGGCGGCGAGTTGCGTGTCTTCGACCAGATCCCACGCCAATTCGTTGAGAACAGGATCACGCGGCGTTGTCATGCCCGCCCCTTTCCGGTCAGTGAACTCGCGTGCGTACGAATCAATTCCAGCACTTCGGGAAGCAGGGCATCGTTGATGCTGATGCCACCCCCGGAAGTGAATGACTCGCGCCCCTCCCAGTCGACGAAGTGCCCACCCGCTTCCCGGAGGATCGCGACCAGACCGGCCGCGTCCCACGGCTGCAAAGCCGCCTCCACAATCAGGTCGGCTCGTCCTGTGGCCACCAGCAGGTGTCCGTAGCAGTCTCCCCATCCGCGCGAGCGTCGGCAGGCTTTGCGGAGGGCTTCAAACACGGACATTTCGCCGGCTTGTTCAAAGTACCCTGCGGACGTGTAGCAGAGCAGGGCACTGGACAGCCTTGCCGTTTCGGTGACGTGTGCCGCCCGCGGCTCCGCATCGTTCTGTTGCCACCAGCAGCCGCACCCACTGGCCGCATAGACGACCTCGTTGAGCGCCGGCATGCGACAGACACCGATTTCAGCGCGGCCGTCTTTCACGACTCCGATTAGTGTTCCGAACAGCGGGACGCCATGCATAAAGGACTTGGTGCCGTCGATCGGGTCGATAATCCACTGGAATCCGCTGTGACCCGGCTGATCCCCGAACTCCTCACCCAGTAAACCGTCGTGCGGGAATTCCTCTTCGATCCGCTCGCGGATCAGTCGCTCCGCCTCCCGATCCGCAACGGTGACTGGAGTGGCGTCGGCCTTCATCTCGATCGACAGATCGGGATGCTGATAGTGACGCAGGATGAGTTCACCGGCTTCGCGGGCAATCTCAACAGCCAGTTCGAGACGAGACGTGATGGGATCAGACATCGTTCTCACAGGAGGTGACGCAGCACGCGAAGTGATTTCCAAAACGATTCAGGTGTCGTCGGCCAGTCGGTATAACTGCTCGCCGGCCTTCCGTACCAGCAGGATTCCTTCGTCTTCACGGCCCGAAAATGACTCAATATCGATGCTCCGGGGGTCCCGATAGCCCAGATTGATCTGACGGCAGACCTCTTCGGGAATTCCGGAGGCCAGCGTGACCCGAACGCGGCACTTTTCCACGCCGTTAACGAAGGTACCGCCTCCGCGAACGTGCGTTGAATGGGCCAAGACCCCCCAGGGAATGTCCTTGAACCGGTCCCAGTGCTGTGTGAAGTAGTCCCGGCAGTGATAGCCAACTTGCCGGATCAGCTTGCCATGTGTCAGGGAGATTTCATGCATGTGGGGAGCGTAAATGATCAATTCGCCGTCGTCGGCAACGACCGGTTCGAGCTTGTACATGCATTTCCCGGCGACCCACAGCTCATCGTACATGGGAGGCGCACAAGAGACGACCGTCTGGAAAGGTTGCGGCGTGCGTTTGATGTGCACCTGCCCAGACAGGTCGGCGGCCTGGTTCCAGGCCGACTCCGGAGTTCCATAGAACAGTCCATGCAGACGGGCCGAGCCGTCCGGGGTCACCACGAAGGTGATGGCCCGCCGTTCGTTAGGAATCATGGCAGCCGCAAAATCGACCACCTGACGCACCGGCGTCTCTTTGACCCCGATGATGCCAACATTGGTAATGAGGGCCCCCAGCCAATGGAAGAAGTTGAGTAAATCGGGCCCTGAAATCCCGGGGAAGTAGTACTTGTTCCCCCCGGAGAACCCGACGACCTCGTGAGGAAACACAGGCCCTAATACCAGCAGGGTATCGTAGTTATGAATCGCCGCGTTGATCTGGACCGGAACATCCAGCGACAGGCGGCCCCCCGACAGGTCTGACGTCTGCGCGAGAGAGCGTTCCTATCGTCGAGAGGCACTCAGGACGGTCCCATTCGTGATTGAGCAGCTGTGTCTGCAGAAAGAGTCGGTCCCGCTCCGCCTCCTCGATCCCCAATAGTCGACACATGGAACTCTCGGAGAGCGGGGGATGGGTTCCCAGCGCAAACATCACATCCAGCGTATCGACGACCGGACGCAGGTGCCTGTACAGCGTGTCAAACAGCAGCGGCAGCGGAGCCGTTCGCGTCTGATCAGGGACAATCAGCAGCACTCGTCGGCCCGCGAAGTGATCAAGTGGCACCAGGGAAACCAGCCGCTGGCGGACATCATCGTCGGACAGGATCGGTAGAGCGTCGGACATCAGCGAATTGGCCGTTGACGGGACAGCGATGGATGCTCTTCAAAACAGTGCACCCATGGTGATTGTAGGCGATTTCCTGCGAGATTGGGACTGATCTGCACGAGCGTGGTTCTCGCTTGCGGTCTGCTCGTCAAAAGCAGTTTTTTGGAGGATTCGACGACATTCGATTGCGCAGACGTGTGAATGCCCCCGAGTCCTCTGGTCACAATCGCCCTGCTTCCTGTAACCTTGTCGGATGCGCTCCGCATTTTTCGCATTCGGGTCTCCCGGGAGGCTGCCTGCGATTCGCGGAACCTTGAACAGGATGAACGGACTGTGGAACGGACACCATTGGGGGAGAGTTGAGTGTCGCTGGCGCGTTATCTGGAAAACCAGTTTCGAGGCGATGTCAGGTTTCGGGGAGTCGCCTATCTGCAGGCCGAGCGTGTGGCCATTACGCACGTCACTCCGGATGACTTGTACGGAGTCGTGCGGGACGGAGATGAATACGAAACGCATCTGAGTCGCCAGAACGGTGAGCTGCAGATGTATTGTGCGTGCACTTCCGAGTCCTCGTCACGCAATGTCGCCTGCAAACATCTGTGGGCCACAATTCTGGCGGTCGATGCAGGAGAATACCTCTCAGGAAAGCCGATTGACGGGAGACTTCCTCCGTTCGTGACCGAAGACATCGGTCTGTCCTCGTCGTTGTTTGATGTCGACGATGACGAAGAGGAACTGCTCAGCGGCGAAATCTACGAGCCCCGACGGGTCGCCTCACGAACTGCGGCACCGCCTCGACCGGCGCTACGCGACTGGGAGCAGCGACTGGTCGACCTGCGGCAACGTCTGTCGACGCCGCTCGACCGCACTGACAACCCGTCGCGCGATCGTGAGATTTTCTACGAGGTGGATGTCGCGGCCAGTCGGGTGGCAGGTCAACTCCTTGTGCAGACGTCGCAACGTCAACGGAGGACCAACGGGCAGTGGGGCAAGCTCAAACCTCTCAAGCTGCGTCCCGGGAAACTTTCCGAAATCGACACCGACGACGATCGTCGCATCCTCGCCTTCCTTTCGGGAGGCACACCCGAACGTACGAACTGGATGGCCCAACAGGCGGAGTTCCAGTCCGCCGTCTATCGCTATCAGGTGCCGCAGGAATTGTGCGAGCTGATCCTGCCGCGCATGTGTCGGACTGCGCGGACCCGGCTGCTCGACGACACCGAAAACAGTGGAACTCCGCTCACCTGGGACGATGGCCCTGCCTGGCAGTTGTGCTCACGCTGAAGACGGACGACAAGAGCGGGCAATGGCGGCTGGCCGGTGAGCTGCGCCGCGAGGAAGACCGCAAACCGGCGAGTGAACTCTCCTTGCTGATCCCTGGTGGTCTGGCCATCGCCGGGAACTCCATTCTGCAGGTCGACGATTATGGCAGCAATGCCTGGGTCGATCTGCTCAATGATGCCAACTCGCTCAGTGGCGATACGGATGACGTCGAGGAACTGGTCGATCGCCTGCTCGACTTGCCTCAGCTTCCGCACCTGGAACTACCGGAGTCACTCCGGCTGGAGGAGGTGCGAGTCACGCCGACTCCTTGCCTGACCATCACGTCACCGCGAAACAGGGGCTGGAGGCAGGAGCGTCTGCATGGCACCGTAGAGTTCGACTATCTGGGCGAACGTGTCCGAGCATCGTCCCGGCAGTGGGCCATTGTGCAGCGAGAGGAAGGACGCTGCCTGCTCCGCGATACCGAGTTTGAAGCCAGCGCGTGGGATCGACTGCAATTGCTGGGATTCCGCCGGCTGATTGATCAACGGCGAGGTGCCTTCGACGTGGACATCCCGGTCGCCGAACTGGGACGCAGCATTCGCCTGCTCGCCGCCGAGGGCTGGCAATTGCTGGCCGACGGTCACGATGTGCGGGAACCTGCGAACCTGCAACTCAAGATCCGATCGGGAATCGACTGGTTTGAACTGACCGGAGAAGTCGACTTCCAGGGACAGTCGGTGAGCTTTCCCGAGTTACTGGCCGCGCTGGCTCGACGTGACAGCACAATCCGGCTCGAAGACGGGTCGTTGGGAATCCTCCCGGAAGAGTGGGCCGAACAGTACGGCCTGCTGTCGGGGCTAGGAACGGTCCAGGATGGTGAACTGAGGTTCTCGATCACGCAGGCTGGATTGATCGATGCCCTGCTGGCCACGCGTGGGAGTGTCGATGTTGATGAACGATTCGCCCAGTGGCGCGAGAAGTTGCAGGGGTTTCGGGGTGTCGAAGGCGCCCAGGAGCCGCCGGACTTTCAGGGGGAGCTGCGTCATTACCAGCGGGAGGGACTGGGTTGGCTGCGATTCCTGCAGGAATTCAACTTCGGTGGCTGCCTGGCGGATGACATGGGTCTGGGGAAAACTGTGCAGATGCTGGCGCTGCTGCTCGAGCGCGTCGAGACCCGCGCGGAGAAAATTCCCTCGCTGGTTGTGGTTCCCAAATCGTTGGTCTTCAATTGGGCCTATGAAATCAAGCGCTTCGCCCCCCGACTCTCGTGCATGGAATATGCGGGGAACAATCGCAGCGAACTGCGGGAGCAGTTCAGCGAACATGACATCATTCTGACCACCTACGGCACACTGCGTCGGGACATTGTCGATCTGAAGGATACTGCCTTCGACTACATCGTGCTGGACGAAGCCCAGACGATCAAGAATTCGTCATCGCAGGTGGCCAAGGCTTCGCGGTTGCTGCAGGGTCGCCATCGGCTCGCTTTGAGTGGTACACCGATTGAGAACCACCTGGGCGATCTATGGTCCATCTTCGAGTTCCTGAACCCGGGCATGCTCGGACGCAGCAGCGTGTTCAAGCTCTATGCTTCGGACGCGGCGGATCGCAAATCGCAACAGGCACTCGCTCGGGGACTGCGACCCTTCGTGCTCCGGCGCACGAAGAAGGAAGTGGCCACCGAACTTCCCGAAAAGTTCGAGGAGACGATCTTCTGCGACATGGAAGAGCAGCAACGACAGCTCTACGACGAACTGCGTGAGCACTATCGCCAGTCTCTCCTGGGCATGGTACGCGAACAGGGAATGGGACGTTCCCGCATGCATGTGCTCGAGGCACTACTGCGACTCAGGCAGGCGGCGTGTCATCCCGGCCTGCTCAACCAGGACGCCTTGGCAGACCCCTCCGCGAAGCTGGATGTGCTTTGCCCGCACCTGGAAGAGTTGATCGGCGAAGGGCACAAGTCCCTCGTGTTCTCTCAGTTCACCAGCATGCTGGCGATCGTCCGGGCCCAACTCGATGCGCGAGGCATCCAGTATGCCTACCTCGATGGCAAGACCCGCAACCGCAAGGAAGTGGTTGAAGAATTCCAGAACAATCCAGACATTCCGGTCTTTCTCATCAGCCTGAAGGCGGGCGGCCTGGGACTCAACCTCACCGCAGCCGAGTACGTCTTCCTGCTCGATCCCTGGTGGAATCCTGCCGTGGAGAATCAGGCGATTGACCGGGCGCATCGTGTCGGCCAGAGTCGGCAGGTCTTCGCGTACCGGCTCATCTGCCGGGACACCGTCGAAGAAAAGATCATCGAACTTCAGTCGCGAAAGCGCTCGCTGGCCGATGCCATTCTCGAAGCCGACAATCGCGTGCTGAAGGATCTGACGAGCGACGACCTGGAACTGCTCCTTTCCTGAGCGTCGCTTCTGGTTCCAATTGAAACGAAAACCGGGTCACCCTTGTGGATGACCCGGTATTGAGTTCGCGTCGATCGCTGAGATCCAGGCGGGTGGAATTACCAGACCAGCTCCAGGCCGAGGCTGCCGCCATGGACCAGCAGCTGCCCACCGGTGTTGACGACATAAGTGCCGCCCGGCGTGACACTGAAGAGCTGATCGGGTCCCAGGGCAAGTCCGTCGATGAACAAGGCCTCGTATCCCCCTGTAGCTTTCAGGTTGTCGGTCAGCTTGAGTGCCAGTCGCAATCCGCCGCTGACGGCCCAGGCCAGATCGTTCTCGCTGTCACGGAACTGCCGGGCGTAGGTGTTCGATTCGTTGCCGCTGGCGATGTAGACCTCGCTGACCTGCCCCTTGGCATGGTTATTGAACACGCCCAGGCGACCGAAGAACTCGAGGAGCCACGTTTCTGAGTCCATCAGAACGCCATCGATTGTGCCTTGGACACCATTCAACTGGTTCGAGGCTTTGCCGCCGAAGACCATGGTGATGATATCGGGACCGGCACCCGTCGCCAGAGAATCCCAGGGGCTCGCACCGCCGGCAATCAGCGAGAGGCCGGCTTCCGTGAGTGCGAAGTTCGAGAGTCCGTCGTTGGGATCGTTGCCGGGTTCACCGAAGTTCGCTCCGTCATCGACATCGATGGCGTCGAAAATACCCGACACCTGCAGGTTCGCGAGTTCGTTAAAGGCAATGTTTCGATAGCCCAGACCGAAACGAATCCAGTTGCGCGGCCGGTCGTTACATTCAACTCCAAGTCGTCCAGTTCGCTGCTTTGCGTGAATCCGTAGGTCGACCCCGGCAGCAGGAATTCACTTTCCAGCGTTTCATCGTCTGTCCCACCATTCACAAAGGGACTGGTCGACGCACCGAACAGGGCATTGGGGAAGTTCAGCATATTTCTCGGGAGTGCCCCCGGGAGAAACGGGCTGGCTCCGGTGTCGTCAAACACCAGGCTGCTCGTGAGAATCCCGCTTGTTGTCTCGTTCCATTCGTCAAGCCGTGCAAAACTGCCGACGACTTCGAACACCTCAGTCCCGCCGCTCAGCGAAAAGCGGTATCCCGACCGATAGTCGAAGTTGAGGCTGTCCGCCGAGACCGGATTCGAACCGGAGATGAGATTTCCGCTGCCGCTGTCGTTGTCTCGTGTGAGGAACAACCAGTCTGCCCGGAAACGCATCCCCTGGGCAAAGAGCGGTGCTCCCTGACTGACAACCGTGGCCACGACGACTACGATTCCTAACAGTGACGACCGTCGCATGAGTCAACTCCGGAAGAACAAGATTCCTCGTCACGTCCTGAATGGTGCGCAAACGCGGCCCTTGAGGATGAATCGGTACAACCCGCACAGAACGAAAGCCGTTTTGCCTCGTGATGCGATCTCATTCCCACTTCGTTCCGGTCTGGTAAACTGGCGAAAATCTGCGGGCACTTGGAGATAGACATCGCGCAGCCACACCAACACGGACCCTTCGGAACTGGATCGGGACAAGCTCCCACCACCCCCAGTGGCCCATGAACCAACGCGACCAAACGAGCACCCCACCTCTGCCGGCACGGCCACTGCAGTACGGTTCACTGCCGCTGAAGTCGCCGTACCTGCTGTCGCCGTTGGCCGGCTATACGAATCTCCCCTTCCGGCGGATTGTGCATGAGATCGGCGGCGTTGGTCTGGGCACGACCGATCTGGTGAACGCCCGCGCCCTGGTCGAGCGGCGACCCCGAGCGCTCGACCTCATTGCGACTCATCCGGACGACCGCCCCTTCGCAGTGCAGATCTTCGGAGGCGACCCGATCTGCATGCGGGATGCCGCCCGGTTCCTCGAAGAGTCCGGCGTCGACTCGATTGACATCAACATGGGCTGCCCAGTCGAGAGAATCACGCGGACGGGAGGAGGCTCCGCTCTGATGCGGCTCGGGGGCAACGATACGATCACCAGCGCGCAGATGTGTGAATCGGCCCGAACTGTTTGCGCCACGATCTCTCTTGTGCAGAGCGTCGTCGAAGCAGTCCGAATCCCTGTGACCGTCAAGATGCGGCTGGGATGGGACGCCTTACAAATTACGGCCCCCCGGTTCCGCGCGAGTTCGAGCAGATCGGCGTCGTCGCGGTCGCCATCCATGGCCGGACCAGAGAGCAGGGCTTTCGTGGGAAGGTCGATCGCGACGGGATTCGTCAGGTCGTCGAAGCTGTGGAGCGAATCCCCATCATCGGCAACGGGGACATTTGCAATGTGGCCGATGCACAGCAGATGTTCATCGAAACCGGTTGCCAGGGGATTTCCATCGGACGCGGGGCACTGGCGAATCCCTGGATCTTTCGTCAGCTTGTGCAATGGGAGCAGACCGGCACATGGGACCCGGCGGGGACGTTCGACGACCGTCTTGAACTACTGCAGCGTCAGTTCTGCTATCTGTGCGAACTGCATCCTCCGGACCGTGCCATCGTCATGTTTCGCAAGATGGGACACTGGTATCTCAAGGGGATGTACGTGCAGGCCCACCTGCGGCACCGCTTTCAATTGTGCAAGACGATGAATGAGTTGCATGATGCGCTGCAGGAGATCCGTCGTGTCGGTCCCCGGGGACGTGGGCGGACTGACCAACTGCCGGAACTCCGTGTCCCCGTTCCGTCTGGCGCGGTCGAGCGATGGTGAAAGGAGATCGGCGCAAGACCGAGGGCCGAGAACTGAATCCTGCGAACGGATCGCTCTTTCCATGACCCGTGTACATGCCGCTCATGACAGCTTCGCAACGACCCGCTGGAGTGTGATTCGAAGTGCGGCGGGCCATCTGAGCAGCGTCGACGTGCGGGAGGCGCTCGATGAACTCTGTCGCATCTATTGGCCGCCGCTCTATGCCTATCTGCGCAGGCAGGGTTACGCATCCGGCGACGCAGAAGACCTTGTTCAGGGGTTCTTCGCTGACCTGTTGCCCAGAGACAATCTGGCACAACTCGATTCCGGAAAAGGAACGTTTCGCTCCTTTCTGCTGGCAGCGCTGAAACACTTTCTCGCGAACGAGCACGATCGAAGTCGCGCTGTGAAACGAGGTGGACGACAGCCGATCGTCTCACTCGATCCTGCAACGGCTCAGCGACATGCCTCAGCCGCGTCTGATGACCGAGAACCGGACACGGTCTTTGAGCGCGCTTGGGCGCTCACACTGCTCGATCGAGTCCGGGGACTGCTGGAGTCTAACTATCGGGAGCGTGGACGAGCCGAGCGGTTCGAGATTCTCAGTCCCTGTCTGACGGGAGACGGCAGTTCATATCATGAGTGTGCAGCCCGGCTGGGTATGACAGAAGGGGCTGTCAAAGTTGTCGTCCATCGATTGCGTCAGGAGTTTCGCGATCTGCTGCGAGCGGAGATCGCTCAGACGGTTCTCTCCGCCGAAGAGATCGACGAGGAGATTCGTTCGCTGTTCGATGCCCTGCGGAGATAATCTGCAGGAATTCATCCAGTTCCCTGTAACCTTCTCGGCTAACTGCTTCTGAGGAGAGTGGCGACACGTCCCCCGAGACAGGAGCAGACACCATGACCAACTTTCACATTTGTCCGCAGTGCGGTGCCGAGCTTCTGCGCGGCCTGGCCCAGCAGCCGTGCCCGGCTTGCCTGATGCGGCTGGGAATGGAAAGCTGGGCGGCCCAGGCTGCGATGGGGGACGATCTGGCCCAGTCTCCCACGCAGTTGTCTCCGGGAAGCTTTGACGCGCCTTCCATCGAAGAGTTGCAGCCACTCTTTCCGCAGCTCGAACTGCTGGATTTGCTGGGCAAAGGTGGGATGGGAGCGGTCTACAAGGTGCGCCAGAAGACGCTCGATCGCTTGGTGGCGGTGAAGATCATCAATCCGCAGACCGCCGCTGACCCGGGGTTTGCCGAACGCTTCTCGCGTGAGGCCAAGGCCTTGGCACGGCTCAGTCATTCGTGCATCATCACCGTTCACGACTTCGGTGAAGTCACCGCTCCCGCAGGACCACCCGTTTACTACTTCATCATGGAGTACATGAACGGCACAAACCTGCGCGAACTGCTGCGATCGAAAGAGCTTTCACCACAGCAGGCCCTTGCCATCATCCCTCCGATCTGCGATGCCCTGCAGTTTGCGCATGATGAGGGGATCGTCCACCGCGATATCAAGCCCGAGAACATCCTCGTTGGTGCCAAGGGGCGCGTGAAGATTGCAGATTTCGGACTCGCCAAACTGCTGGGCGCGGTCCAAAAGACGTCACGCTGACGGGTGCCTACCAGGCGATGGGGACGCTGCATTACATGGCACCCGAGCAGATCGAACATCCCATGGATGTCGACCACAGGGCCGACATCTATGCGCTGGGGGTTACGCTGTATGAAATGCTGACCGGCGAACTGCCAATCGGACGCTTCGCTCCCCCATCTCACAAGGTGCACATCGACGTACGCTTGGATGAGATCGTGCTGAAGACACTGGAGAAGGAACCGGGCCGCCGGTATCAGCACGCCAGCGACGTGCGGACGGCGGTCGAACTCGTATCGACGACCGCTGTTTCACCATCTCCTCCGATGTCGATGCTGCCGGACGATATCGCTGCAATCCATAGTCGTTTGAGCGTCCCGGCTTGGGGACTGACGATCTTTGGGACACTCAATCTGATCGTCGTCGGTATGTATACCCTGGGGTCATTGGCCCAATGGGAGGAAGAGGGGCTTGAGACGGTCGTTGCGGAGCTCCAGGACCTCGGACCGCTATTGCTGATCGGAATGATCCTGAGTGTGCCGATCGGCCTTCTGGCGATCATGGCCGGTGCGCGCATGCGACAACTCAAGTCTTATCAACTGGCGAAGACCGCCAGCATTCTGACGCTGCTCCCCTGTACGATTACGGCGCCACTTGGTCTGATCGTTGGCATCTGGTCGCTGGTGGTACTGGGCAATCCGAAAGTGCGCGATGCGTTTCGTCATCAACTGGGAGATTCCAAGCCACTACCTCTTGGACCAAATGACTTGCAGATGTCGGGTACTGCCCCGTTGGGTGCGGGCACCGGACCCCGCATGCTGGCATTGGCCCTGGGTTTTGTCAGTTCGACGGCGTGTGCAGTGCTCGGGCTGGCGCTCCTGGTTTACGGGATCGTAAAGTTCGACCCGGACAATGCGGCCTGGACAGGGTGGATCAGCGGGGGATTCGGAGCATTGATCGGCGGAGTCGGGGGGAACGTCGGCTGCTGGAACAGCTATCGACAAATCCGCGGTCATGTCGACATCATGCAGCGTCCCGACTGGACGGGCTTCGATAAGGCAATTCTGGTATTTACCCTGGCAGGACTGGGCGGCGTGATCTCGAGCGCCACACTGTGGTCGTCGCTCGGCAAGGGACTGAATTGGTTCGTCCTCCTGCTGGGCACAATGGTTCTGTTGCAGGGACTGGGGTTTACGGCGTGGCGTGCTGCGGTGAGGCGTGCTGCCCGGCGACCTGCCGACTCATTCTCACTCGATGGGCGGGTGATTGTGCTTGCTGCAGGAATGGCGCTGTCAGCCCTGCTCGTGGCTGTGGGCATCGGCATGCTGGTAGTCGCCTTTTTGATGATCCCGATCGGAACCGGGGGCTTCTGGGGCTGGATCGGCGGAGCGTTCGGGTGCTATTTGGGTGGTGCCGGCGGACTCTTGGGAGGCTGGAACACCTATCGGGCAATGGAAGGCCTGCCGGACTGGCTGGTCGAAGGCCACACCAACACCTTCGATCGCTACATGCTCGCCATTACCAGTCTGGGCGCGACCTCGATCTTCGCCGGAGTCGCCACGTCGCGCTGGATCTCACTGGCGAGTGTGTGGGGTCTGGTTCTTCTGGGGGGCGTCCTGCTTCTGCAGGGAGGACTGTTTGTGACACTGCGGTCGCTGATGAAGCGTGCCGCATCACAGGAACAAGATCAAACGGCGGTCGCAGGGTGTTAGCCGGGAGGCATCGTCGATCCTTCCCCATGGGCGATTCATTTCGATAGGATCCGTTCACTAAGTGTCGGTCCCGGGCTTGTGCTTTCTGTAGCTCGGAGCATCTCTCGTGACCATAATGCTCATCGTCATCGCGATGGTCCTGTTCATTGGAGCGAGTGCACTGCTGGCCATTCCCAAGCCGGTGCGGCAGCTTGCCCGACAGAATTGTTACGACCTCCAAGGGGAATTCCACCCGCGCCGCTATCGAATCGAACGGGCCGCGTTCCTCAATGTCATTGCCGACATGTCGGTGATCACGATATTGCTGTTTGTCCTCATCGGTGGTGCCATTCTGCTCATCGATCAGGAGCTCGCTCCGACATCCTTGATTGCGGACGCGTTCAGGGAGTTCGACTTGGACGAAGAAACCTGGGCGCGTCGTCTCAAGGGACGCCCGGAAGGTGATCTTGGGAAGGCCTACAAGGACTGGGCCGGACAACACGGCATGTCAGCAGAATCAGCGCAGTTACGGCAGCACCTGTTGTGGCGGACCTGGCCAATCTTTCTTGTCGCCGGGCTGATTGCGATTTTCTCCGCCAACTGGATCTATGGGAACACGTCGGTGGGGTCGATCGCTCAGTACATCAACGGCGTCTGTGCCCGTAGCAGGAATTACGTGCGCCGTGATCTGCGGACCATGGAGGCGGAAGTGATCCGGAACCCTGAACCGGCAGAAACGTCCACCTCACATCCCGCTCACTGATGGTTCCGCCTGTCGCAACGAGGACAGGTAGGCCAGCAGGTCGGCAAGTTGTTTGGCGGTCATCTCCTGAAACAGCAGTTCCGGCATCAGCGACTTCTGCTGGGCCAGCAACTCGTCGATCTCGCTGACGGCGAGCTCGTGGTCGCGTGCTTCGATGTCCCGCAAGACGACGCTCTGATCGTCGCGATGTGTCAGCAGTCCGGAAAGCACTTGGCCATCCTTGGTCGCAACGGAATAGCTGACCCATTTCGCATCGACCTTTCGCGACGGATCAAGGATGCTTTCGAGAATCTCCACGGGCTGCAAGCGACGGCCCACGTCATCCAGTGCAGGTCCGACGGACTTGCCGCGACCCTCGACCTGATGGCAGTTGCGACATTGCATGCCGGAGGCCTCATGGAACAGCATACGGCCGCGCTCGATGTCACCCGGCACATGCAGGATCTCGTCGACTCGAACCACGCTTCCCAACCGTCTGGTTCGCTGGGCTTCCGGAAGATATCGCTCGAACAGGTCGCGAATCACCGGATCGCGGCTTCCGGCACCAGCGGCCACGATTCGCTCGCGAACGGAGTCGCTCAGCCTGCCGGAGTCGATGGCATGCACCAGTCGCAAGGCTCCCGTGGTGGTGAGCAGCAGCGGGTCGATGGCGGACAACTCGTCCCCCCCATGGTCGGGGTGGGTTTCCAGGTCGTCGATGAGTTCCGCTTCATGACTCTGAATGCCTGCGACGGACTCCGGGAGTGTTTCCTCCGGCGGGAGCGAAGTGATCCAGTCGAACAACAACGCGACACCGCCCTCGTCAATGAGCTGTGCGCCAAGCTGGGGCATATGCCCGCGGCCGATCGTGGCCATCCGGTAGTACAGGACCGACCGAAAAGGATCTCGCCGGGCGATGATGCGCGCCTGGGGGATGTTGAAGGTGCCCTGTGTCGGGGGTGCATCAATGGCCCGCATCTTGTCCAGGCTGTGTTCGATCGGAAACTCGATGTGAGCTGTCCCTCCACCTCCCCGGCGATGGCAATGGGCACAATTCAGCATCAGGTACGTCCGCGCACGAGTGTCCCGATCACACGTCGTGTCCATGGGATCGCAGACGGCCGGCTGCAGATCCTGTGGCTTGAAGGCTATGGCAAACAGTTCCAGCTCCGTCATCTTCGCCAGCTGATTGTCCGATGAGGATGAATCCGGGACGATCAGATTCTGCGGAAAGAATCCCAGCACGTCGCCCGCCGTGCGCGTGTGACAGGCTGTACACTCGGCCCGACTGTGAAACCGCCAGGACAGCGTGCGAACGCCACCTTCGGCGGCGGAATCGGTGATTGGGAGTCTGCGGATGTCTCCCTCTCCTGGTGCGAGGAGAGCGTCAGTCTGGTCGTCATTCCAGATGTAGGTGTAAGGCCGCCACTGCTCACCATCGAAGTGCAACAACTGCGTCTCCAGGCGGATCGCTGTGGATGGGTCACCGACGTCCATCGGCAGAGAGATTGACTTCGCGAAGACGGTTCCCGGTGGATATTGCCACTGTTCCCGGTTTCTGGCCGTCTCGATCGAGGTCGTGTCCGGCAGGGCGATCAGCCGTTCGGCGGTCGCGCCATTCATCCACGGTTCAGCAACAAGGTCGTATGAGTACACACCCGGAGCAGGGCGGTGCAGGGGGGTATCCTCAAACAACCCGGTGTCGCTGAGTCGCGTCGGGAAGTTGCTCGTCTGTCCAAACCGCGGATTGGGAATCAGCTGATAGATGCCGCCTGCATAGTCGACGACGAAGAGTTCGCCGGTCTGATCTTCGCCAAAGGTAATCACGGCGAGAGGTGTTTCGGCCAGTTCCTGATGCCAGACGACGCGGTCACCTTCGGTACGCAGGCCCCAGATCTTTCCCGTCACATAGTCTCCGTAGATGTAGGCACCCTGTAACTCGGGCAGTCGTGTCCCGCGATAGACGTACCCGCCGGTGATCGAGCGGGCCTCCGTATGGGGATGGTCGACGATCGGGGGAAAAATGGGAGTAGGCCCGCGGGTGACGTCCGCACGTACCGGCTGTCGGCCTTCCATCACCGCCCAGCCGTAGTTGCCCCCCTTGACGACACGATAGATGAGTTCCCAGAGTTCCCAGCCAACATCGCCCGTCCACAGGTCTCCGGACTGCGTATCGAAGCACATCTTCCACGGGTTGCGAAAGCCGTACGCCCAGATCTCGGGCCGGGCACCGGGAAGGTCGACAAAGGGATTGTCTTTGGGGACAGCATAAGGGCGGCTTTCCTCCGCTTGATCGATATCGATGCGGAAGATCGTTGACCGCAGATCACCCAGGTCTTGTCCGACCTGATCGGGATCGGGAGGGAATGCCGGACCGCCATCCCCCGCCGAGATGTACAGGAAACCATCCGGCCCGAACTTTAGATTGGCTCCGTTGTGTCCACCCGAGTGCCAGGTGATGATCAGTTCCTCGCTCTGTGGTTCGATCACCGGAGGGTCGTCAGTCGTTATGCGAAAGCGCGACACATGAGTCCCGCTGGGCTGGTCCCCCTCCAGCACATACGACAGGAACATCTGTCGATTCTGTTCGAACTGCGGATGGAACGTCAGCCCATACGATCGCGAATGTCCCGGAACAGATGCATGGGCATCCAGAACCAGATGTCGCGGCTGGCCCGGCAGAAACGACCACAACTTGCCGTCCAGCTCCAGGATGTACAGCCGCTCTGACCCCGGTTCCCGGGCCATATCGACCGGGTTTCGAAACTCAAGCTCGGGGTAAAGTCGCTGAGTGGAGTAGGGGAGGGGCGGTTCGGGTGTTCCGCTGACCCGTGACATCGTCCAAGGGATGCGACCGGGAGGTTCGGCTCCCAGTATGCTCGTGCGTGTGAGCAGCAGGCCACCCGTCGCGGCCAGGATCGCACAATACCTCTGCAGGACGACTGACGTCATGAGACCTCGTGCTTTGAAGACCTGCTGGAATTCGCCTGATGGACGGCACGTGTGAGAGCAGACTGTCGACGACTGACTCATCATAATGTCGTCACGGACTGGAATCTATCGGCGCAGCTCGCCATGGCAACCATATACGACGATGATCATTCCGCCCGCGTTGCTCTGCGCCCACGGCAGTGATAGAGTCCCCGGCAGCAGAACCTTGCTCGGTGACTCACACTTCGACACGCAATCGACATGGCTCACGACGGCACTTGGACCCGGCACCACCTGTTGACGCTGGAAGAACTCTCCGCCCGGGAAATCATTCAGATTCTCGATCAGGCGGCGGAGTTCAAGCAGTGTGCTGCCGATGGAGAACCCAAGAATGCCGCCCTGCAAGGGACCGTCGTCGCCAACTTGTTCTTCGAGCCCTCCACACGCACACGGACCAGTTTCTCCCTCGCCGCCAAACGGCTGAGTGCCGACACCGTCGACTTTTCGGCATCAGGCAGCAGCCTGTCGAAGGGGGAGACGTACATGGATACGGCGCTGCACCATTCAGGCGATGGGCGTGGATCAGATGGTCGTCCGCCATCGCACGCCGGGCACAGCCCAACTCCTCTCGCAGGCCCTCCAGTGCAGCGTCCTCAATGCCGGCGACGGGACGCATGAGCATCCCACTCAGGCGCTGCTGGACATTTTCACGATCCGCGAGCAGCGGGGACGCATCGCCGGGCTAACGGTGGCACTGGTTGGCGATATTCTGCACAGTCGAGTCGCCCGGTCCAACATCTGGGGGCTGACGAAACTGGGGGCCCGTGTCATCGTCTGTGGTCCCGCGACGCTCATTCCTCCGCAGATCGAGAAACTGGGCGTCGAGGTCTCGCACAGCCTGGACGACATCCTCTCACAGACAGATTGCGTCAATTTGCTCCGCGTGCAGTTTGAGCGCCAGCGCGGCGCATTCTTCCCGTCCATTGCCGAGTATGCGCACCTGTTCGGCATGAATGGGGACCGCATCCGCCGGGCCAAGGATGACGTCCTGATTCTCGCTCCCGGGCCGATCAACCGGGGTGTCGAAATCACACCCGAGGTTGCCGACGGAGAACACTCGGTCATTCTCGGGCAAGTGACCAATGGTCTGTTCATCCGGATGGCCTGCCTGTACCTGCTGCATCAGGCCCGAGCAACAGCACAGCCGTGCGTCTGAGCTTATCGTCGATGGGAATCGGCCCTGTCGCCCGCTTCCTACCCTAACGGTCTTCTCGTTGAGGCGCGATTAAAGCTCATCAACTCGTCCACGCATCAATTCATCCGCTGCTGCTTGCATCCGTTCCAAACCGGTCCGGGCGACCACATCGGCGGGTTGCTGCCAGTAGTCGCGGTTGAACAGTTCCAAAGAGAGTGCGCCATTGAAGCCCGACGCCTGCAGCATCCCCAGGATATCGGTCAGCGGAGCAACGCCGTCACCGGGATAGACGCGGTCGGCGTCGGTCAGCTTCGTGCGGTCATCAGCCGCGGGATAATCGTTGATGTGAAAGCAATGGACGGCCGTCCCTGAGAGCAGCCCCAATCCGGTGAAGTCTGACCCACCCCGGTAGATGTGATAAACATCAGGCAGGACACAGGCATCGGGATGCCCGCTTTCTACTGCGACCATCACTGCCTCACCCAATCGTGAGAGGTTGCGCGAGGGCCCCCAGATCTCCACCTGGGGGACAACACCGATGTCGTGTCCTGCATCGAGCAGAGTGCGATAGCGTTCGGCGACTACCAGCAGGTCGATGGGCGCTGCGTCCGATCGATTGGCTCCCACGGGTGGTGCTGCGATGCGCGTTCCTCCGATCGACCGCACCAGTTCCATGTCACGCTTGGCCTGCTCCAGTCCTGATCGACGGGCCGCCTCGTCATCGACGATCCAGTTGGCAAAACCGATGGCACTCTCAACCCTCAGGCCCGAATCGGCGATGCGCTTCCGCAGATCACTCAGTTGTCCGCCGCTGTCCCGGAACTGTTCGATCTCCCGAATCCAGGGTTCAATGCCGTCGTATCCCGCCTTGGACGCCAGTTCGACCTCTTCGGCGAGCGCGAGCTTTCGTCCCTGAATCGTGCTGGTGTTGAGGCAGTATCGCCAGCCAGTCGGTTGCGCCGGAGTCCGCGTTTCAGCAGCGGCCAGCGGGCCCATTGCCCCCACGGCTGCTCCGGCACCCACGACCTTCAACATATCTCGCCGGGTCACCTGTTCTGGCTCTGTGTGATCGTTCATTCGTCTCGGTCTTTCCTTTTTCCTCGATTCGTCGCATTTCAATCGTGTGGCCGAAGAACTTCATAAATGCTGGAGTGTTGGAAGCTGGCAGCTTCGAACACGGCTTGAAGCAGGGTGTTGCCACTACGACGTGAACTCTCTCATCCACCCTAATTGCGACGCTGTCCAGCCGCACTTATCCGGTACCGCGCCCTTGATCGTACGCTTCCAAGTCCTTGAGGAACAGCGCCAGCGTGGACTGCAGCGTCTCTCGGCTGATCTTCCAGCTGGGGTGATCTTCGGTGTACTTGCTGCAATGATCGACGAGTAACCGATGGAAGAACTTGAAGAGGTGCCGAGGTGCCCGCAGTCGGGCGAAAATACCGATCAATTGATCTTCGGACACCGAATCTTCAAACAGTTCGCGCACCGACAACGGGTTGTCGGCGAGTTTGGCGCACGCACGAATCCGATCATTGGCGACGTCGTACAGGGCCTCGCCGCTCCAGTCGAGCGCCGGCACAAGGTTCTGCTTGTCGAGTCGAGAGCGGTCGTAGAACTCCTTCTCCTGTCGATTGAGGTAGTGTACGACCGACGAGGGCAACAGCAGCTTGAAAGCCATTGCCGGATGTTTGAGGAACTTGTTATCGAACATGGGCCACAGCAGGTCGCGAATCCGCTCCGCATTCCCGTTGATCAGATGCGGTTCATCGAGCCGGTCGACCAGCACGACCATGCTCTTGAAACCGAGCGTCTGCAGGACTGACTGCAACTTCATAAGCAGTTCATAGCGGTCGTCGCCGCGGAACAGACTGGGCATCGGTTGACCGATGACCTCCGACCGCTCGAAGTTGCCCAGGTTCTTCCGCAGCGAGTTCACATGATGATCGATGACGCGGATCTGGCGTCTCACCCGCCAGGAGGTCCACAAGAGCCGGGCCTGATGGAACATCCACGGGAGCCACCCGGCGGCGATGACCAGCAGCACAGGCCATGTAAACAACTTCTTGAAGTCCCACTGCCAGTACACCACGCCAATCGTCGCGGCGGTGACCGCAACGCCCAGCAGCACATCCCACCAAGTCTTCCAGGTGCTGAACCGCAGTCGGCGCCGCAAGGCCTTCCAGCGCAGTCGGGGGCTCAGGTCGCGATTGTGGTCGTAAAAGGCGGCGAGCAGCAGGATGTCGCGCTTCTGAAGCCGGGTCAAATCCTGCACCTGCTGGTCGGTAATCTGATGCGCACCGTCGCCGGACGCGTCTCCCCGGAGCACGTTCGCCAGCCGGGTCGTCGCCAGCGTCAGTATCGCGTCCATGTGGTCCCATAGCTTCCATTGCTGCAGAGCCCGTTCGGGCTTTCTGTTGCGGCCCCCCAGTCGCTCGCGGAAAGCATCGAGAAAGGGGTTGAAGTCGTCGTATTCGATAATGAAGGCCCGCTCCTGGGGATGTTCGCGGTTGAACTCCCGGAGCTTCTCGATCATCTGCATGCGCAACGCGGTCTTGCCGCTTCCCTGCTCCCCGAAAACGACGGAAGTCGCCGGGGCGGCGGGATTGCCATAGATCTTGTCCCACGCCGGATGGTGGGTGCCATTCAGACAGTGCTGCCGAAAGACATGGTCAGATTGGGCATCTTCCTGAGCGAACGGATTCTCGGTGATCCCGTAATGATCGAGAAACTGGTGAACCTTCATTTCCAGCGATTGCCTTGCAGACGCGAGTGATCTGAAAGTGGCGGGTTTACCGCATGGTGCGTCGGAAAGCAAGAATCTGATCCAACTTCCGGCAAGGGCGTCGCTGAAGAGGTCGCAGGTCGATGACTGGCCGCGTGGTGGGTTTCGTCGCGAGTCGACGATGAGCACCCTCTTGTCAAGTCGCATCGAAGCAATATGGTCGATGGACGACGCGTTTACGTTTCAAGCGACATGATTCGCAAGCGATATTTGCTGCCTATTCGTTTGACTTTGCATGACCGCAACAATAACCTCAAACCGTGCAGACATCGCAAAGCTCCCATGTTGATTGCCCCATGTGGGGCAATTCGCGGGGACTGTGATCGCCTGAAGCGACTCAATGAGATTCATGGGGGGATGAAGAAATGAAGTGCCAGCTTAAGTGGATGTCGGTCGTAGGTGTGGGACTCGCGATGGTGGTGGGCTCCGTCAACGCGGGACACTGGTTTGGACGTGGCTCGAACGGTTCTTGGGGCTCCGCAGGCGGCTCTTGGGGTTCGACCGGCGGTGCGACCTACATCTCATCATCGTACGGGTCGAATGGCTCGGGCGGCGGCTCATGGGGTTCGCGATATGGCTCAGGTGGAGGCTACGGCTCCACCGGAAGCACGAGCTACAAGATTTACACGCCGTCCTCATCCCATGGCTCGTACGGTTCGTACGGCGGCATCTCCTATGTGAACGCTCCGGGTTCATACGGTTCATATGGGTCGTATGGCAGTTCCCGTCTTTCGTACAGCAGTTCGTACGGTGGCTCCTATGGAGGCTCGGCAGGCTACGGCGGATCCTGGGGACGAAGCAGCTTCTATGGTTCCGGCGGGTCACGCGGCGGCAGCTTCGGATCGTATGGAGGCAGCTACTGAGTTCTCGCAGAATACCCCGACCACACCAGCGGTCGGGGTTGTGTCAGGTCGTTGAGTCGAGTCCACTGGATCGGAGCAGTCTCCCAAGATATGGGGGCTGCTCCGATTTTCATTCGTTGACTCCGACCACCTGCGATGCCCGACGGCATGATCGAGAGCGAAAAGTGCACGCTGCCCCGCTGGGCGCGACGTCTGATTACGGTGGCCCTGCTGTTCCACTTGACGGCAATCGTCATCGCGCCGGCGTCGGTTGCTCCCTCTTCAGGGCTCATTCAGCAGACGTGGCTCCTCTTCCGACCGTACCTGCAGGCGCTGTACCTCAATCACGGTTATCACTACTTCGCTCCACAGCCGGGCGAGAGTACACTACTCGCCTTCACCATCGAATGGGCCGACGGGGAAACGATCGAGGGCCACATTCCCGACCGAAGCACGTTTCCCAGGTTGCTGTATCACCGGTACTTCATGCTGACCGAGCAGATGCCCTATGCGCCGTCGCCGGCATCCGGGTTCGTCACTCCTCAGGAGGCTGCAGCCCCGCAGAGTGAAGACCAGCCCGCACACCCGGCGCTCGTGCAGGACTGGTATCGGTCGTATGCCCAGTGTCTGCTGCGCAAGTACAACGGCAGCCGGGTCACACTGCGACGCGTCGTGCACTACCTGCCCAGCATGGAGATGGTTATCGAGGGAGCCTCCCTCGACGAGCCTGCGAGTTTCGAGGAGCAGCCCCTGGGGACCTTTACGTGCGAACAACGGTGAGTCGCCTCGTGAGCAACGAAACCACACTCCCTGACTTTCGTCGCGTGCTGGGGGCGTACGTCTGGGACTTGTGGGAGACGACGAGCCGATCGTGGAACCGGTTCTGGTTCACGCCAGATGATCCTGCGTGCCTCGGATTGATTCGTCTGCTCACCGGGCTGATGTTGCTGTACACCCACTTCGTGTGGGGACTGGACTTCGATGGCTTCCTGGGGCCCCATCCATGGCTGAGTCCCGACCTCGTGCAGAC
The DNA here is from genome assembly GCA_963707405.1 of uncultured Planctomycetaceae bacterium. Classification (GTDB taxonomy): domain Bacteria; phylum Planctomycetota; class Planctomycetia; order Planctomycetales; family Planctomycetaceae; genus CAVPPT01. The sequence goes on from CAVPPT010000007.1 coordinate 112,812, forward strand.
GTTGCAGGCCGAGGACTTTGCTTTCAGCTTCTGGTGGTGGGTTCCATCCGGTTGGGGCTGGAGCGTGCACTGTCTGTGCCTGGTCATCCTAACGCTCTTCGCCGTCGGTTGCTGGACGCGCTGGACATCGATCCTCGCGCTGCTGATTGTCATCTCCTATGCGAACCGACTGCCGGCGGCCCAGTTCGGACTCGATCAGATCAACGGCATGCTGACGCTGTACCTGGCAATTGGTCCGAGTGGCGCGGCCTTTTCTGTCGATGAGCGTCGCCGTCGCAAACGGGCGAGCGTCGCCGTCGGAGAGTCCTCTGAGACTCGTAATCCGTCGTCGATCGGTGCGAACATCGCGATTCGCCTGATTCAGTGTCACATGTGCCTGATCTATCTTGCGGCCGGCCTGTCCAAGTTGCAGGGTCTCGCGTGGTGGGATGGCATGGCGATGTGGCTGGCGTTTGCGAATCGGGAATACCAGACGGTCGACATGCTCTGGCTGGCGAACTATCCGCTGATCGTCCATGCGCTGACGCACATCACTGTGATCTGGGAGATCAGCTTCTGTGTGCTGGTGTGGGTGCCCGTTCTCAGGCCGATCGTACTGCTGCTGGCCGTATTCCTGCACGTAGGCATCGGCCTGATGATGGGAATGTGGACATTCGGCCTGGTCATGCTGGTCGGTTGCCTGTCGTTCGTCCCCTCCCGCATGATTCGCCAATGGCTGCTTCGAGAGCGACCCCAGGTCTCGCCTGTCTGACACGACGGTGATTCAGACGCGTGCGGGCGGAATCGCGGGACACGTTTGATTACCATGGGCGCTCGTTGTCCGAAGGCATCAGGAGCATCCCATGCGTGACCAGTTCACTCGACGCCACTTCTTGCGGACAACTGCGGCGGCAGCCACCGGCACGTTGCTGTACCAGGGACAGCGGTCAACGGCTTGTGCCGATCCCCCACGTGGCAAACGCCCTGTTCAAGCGAAGGAAGTCACGGTCCTCAATCCCCAGGACAAGGTGCCGATCAGCTTCATTATCGATGACTCCACCTGTCTGGTGAATCTGGCCCACTTCAAGATCCCACAACTCGGCTCGGTCCGGCCCGATCAATACCCGCAAGACTGGCGCGCCTTGCCGCGCGAGATCCCCGACAGTTTCGTCCGGCAGTTTGCCGGGTGGTGCCATGAGCATGGGGTGAAGGGCAAGTACAGCGTCGTTCCCTACCCGGCCTGCGTCGGCTGGATTGACCGCTTCATGCCCGGCTGGACTCGCCGCGAACTCGAGCAGAGCCTCGAACTGGTGCGGGACACGATCACGATCGACTGGGACATTCATCCCGAGATGATCTCGCACACCTGGGCGATCGACACGAAGACCGGGCGTCCCTATGCCGAGAGAACAGACGACTACCTGGAGAACTTCGGCTTCAGCGTCGGCAAGAGTGCCGATTTTCTCGCCGACTATATGGCGTACGCGTTGCGACTGCTGAAGAATGCCGGCCTGCCGTGTGAGGGGGTCACGACGCCCGGCGGGTTTGGCAATCGCTCACTGGAAGCGTTGTCGCTGGGCGCGCTGGAGGCGGTCCGCGACGTATATGGGGCTGAGATTCCGCACTACTTCCGGCACATGTTTACCGACGATCGTAGTGTCGTCCCACGCGTGGAGAACGTTTCGGGACTGGGGTCGGCAGACCCCCGCTGCGTCGTGTCGATCATCGGTTGTACGGGCGACTGGTTTGGTGGGTGGGACGGACTGATGACCGAGGGGAGCGCCGATCAATTCATAACCGAAGATCTCCAGAGGGGGCGCATGCCCGAGATAATTGCACGGCAGGAGCCGGCCATCATGGTCTGCCATTGGCCCGGCATTTACTTCAACGGGCAGGAGCGGGGGTTCAACATCTTCAAGGAAGTGGTCGGTCGCCTGCACGCCCGCTATGACAACCTGCTGTGGATGAAGCTGAGTGAAATCGCCCGCTACTGGGCTGCCCGGGAACTGACTGCCATGGATTACCGCCCGGAGGGGCTTGTGCTGTCGGCTCCGTTCGCGGCTCCTGACTTCACACTGCGAATCCCGCGTACGTCTGACCGTGTTCCGATGGTCGTTACCGGGCAGAAACGGACCGCGCTGCGGGTGGTGACTGACCAGCAACGGCTGTCTTCGGGAACCTGCGCACGTGACGAGTCGAGCATCACGTTGTGTCTCGACCTTCAGAAAGGGAAGTCAGTCATCGCGCTGTGACTGGTCCTCAGGCGTCGCAGGACCGTCGCTTGATGAGAGTGACCGAGTTGGCCCGTGTATTGAACGAAACCACATCCATGTAGTGCTTCATCAGCCACAGGCCGCGTCCCGAGGAGAGGCCGATCGTCGCTTCGAGCGTGGGATCAGGAACCAGGTCAGGATTGAAGCCGCTTCCTTCGTCGCTGATGCGGATCCGCACTGCGGCAGAACTGATGGACCAGATCACCACCAGCGACTTACCGGCGTCGTGCTGATTACCATGACGGATGGCATTGGTCAACGCTTCGTGAACAGACAGTCGTACGGCGAGCCACTCGGCGTTGGTGTATCCGAAGGCCAGCAGCTGCTCTTCCAGCCGGCCACGCACGACGCGGATGACATCGAAGCGGCTCGGCAGCACGAGGGCCTCGGTGACGGGAGCCTGGCCGTCGTGCAACAGCGAAAGAACGTCCTGGCACATCATGACCTGCTCCTGGGGCATCTGACTGGGTCTTTCTTTGGCACCCGGCAACCGGGCTGCAAGAAGACGCGAAATCCGCCCCGCAATTCAGCAGTTAAATCCAGAAAAATCAGCAACGCCGGTAGCGTTGTCTGCCAGGGATCTGAAGCGTCTGATCCGCCTGCGGGAGTCGATGTCGCAGCAGCAGCGTGGGCTCGTCGCTCGTGAACGCTTCACAATGGTTACTTGAAACAGACTCCCCATCGTCCGTCTGAAGTCGTCACGGGGCGGTGACGATCGCCGGATCGAGATACGTCCGGCACCAGTGTTCGAAGCACAGCAGGTTCCACAGCCGGTAGGTGTGGGGCACCTGTCCACTGATGTGCTCGTTAACCAGCCGGCGGACCTCCTCGTGCCGAAAGTAACCGCGCAGCCGGGACCTGTCCCCCAGCAGAGAGTCGATCAGCAGATCCTTGAGTTCGTGGCGGAACCAGGGTTCCAGCGGCACGCCGAAGCCCATCTTGCGACGGTTCTGGATTGAACTTGGGAGCAGATCGCGAAACGTGTCCGTCAGGATGACCTTGCCGCGCGTGGCCGTTTGCTTGAGCGACATTGGCATGCGGGCGGCGAGTTCCACGACATGATGGTCGAGGAAAGGGCTCCGAGCTTCCAGACTGTAGGTCATGCTCGCAATATCGACCTTCTTCAGGATGGCGAACGGCAGGTAGGTGAGCAGGTCGGTGCAGGTCGTCTGTGTGATGAAGTCGCGATCGGGACAGGCCTGATAGGCGTTCAGCAGCATCTCTCCGGCGTCATATCCTCCCAGCCGCTCCCGAAAACTGTCGGTGTAGAGTTGCTGACGTGCCGTCTTGTCGAAGACTCCCACCCACCTGAGGTATCGCAGGGCAGGCGGCTGGCTGAGAGCGGCGGCAAATCGCTTGGCGCGCCTTGGAAGCGATCGGACTCCGCCCCAGTCAGGAATCTGCTGCCAGAGTGGCCAGCCGAATAGCGACCTGATGCTCGAGGGCAAGCGGTCGATGCGGGAGGCCAGCCTGACGGCCTGATAGCGATCGTACCCGGCAAACAGTTCATCGCCGCCATCTCCGGAAAGCGCGACGGTCACTTCCCGCCGCGTGACTTCTGAAAGGTACATCGTGGGAATCGCGGAACTGTCGCTGAACGGTTCGTCGTACTGCCAGATGATTTTCGGCAGGAGATCGATCGCGGAGGGTTCGATCCGATACTCGTGGTGATCGGTGCCCAGATGCTGTGCGGCCTCACGTGCATAAGCCGTCTCGTCGAACTCATTGACCGGGAACCCGATGGAAAACGTGTGAACTGGACGCTCCGAGAGCGACTGCATGAGTCCGGCAATGATGGTCGAGTCGATCCCGCCTGAGAGGAATGCTCCCAGGGGCACATCGGAGCGCATCCGCAGCCGGACCGCTTCGGTGAGCGTTTCGCGAAGGCGAGATTGCCACTTCTCCATGGGCCACGTCGAACAGTCGGCCAGTGACGGATCGGACAACCGTTCATTGCCTGTCAGCGAGAATGGGGGATGCCAGTAGCGTTCGACCTGTAATCGACCGGCCGCCCAGATCGCCCGATGCCCCGGAGGCAGCTTTGCATACCCCTTGAGAATGGAGTGCGGATCGGGAACGTACTGGTAGGCGAGATACAAATCGACCGCCTGCACATCAAGTTCACGCGGTGCATCAGGAATCTGCAGCAGCGCCTTCAGTTCACTCGCGAACAGCAGCCGGCCTCCTTCGTGACGATAGAAGAGCGGCTTCTGGCCGATCCGGTCGCGGGCGAGCATCAGCCGGCGTCGCCCGTGATCCCAGATGGCGAAAGCGAACATCCCCCGCAGATGATCCACACAGTCGACACCATATTCCTCGTAGAGGTGCACGATCACTTCTGTGTCGGTGTGCGTGGCGAAGCAGTGCCCTCGCGCCTCGAGGTCGGGCCGCAGTTCCCGGTAGTTGTAGATCTCGCCATTGAAGGCGATCCAGATCGTGCCGTCTTCATTCGACAGGGGTTGATGTCCGGTTGCGAGATCGATGATCGACAGCCGACGATGCCCCAGAGCGGCATGAGGACCTGTGCCCCTGTCGGTCTCCTGCGAGAAGTAGAAGCCTTCATCGTCGGGCCCGCGGTGACGGAGGGCATCGGTCATCCGCCCCAGGATCGGGCGATCCAGCGGTGCTCCGTCGGCGGTCCAGGCTGCACCGGCAATGCCGCACATGATTCAGCTCAGTACCGTCAGGGAACAGAAGGCACGGGAGTAAGAGTTGTCTCGCGGTTCCGCGATTGTATTACCTCGTGATACAAGTCGATGTGAGCGTTCACCATGCGCTCCACGCTGAATTCCTCCCGCATGCGGCCGGCCGCGTTCCCTGTGATCGTTTGTGCAAGCTCCGGGTCCTGCAGCAGACGGGCCGTGAACTGCGCGAACCCCACACCATCGCCCACACCGACGAGGAATCCATGCTTCCCGTGGTCGATCAGCTCTCGATTGGCCGGAATGTCTGTGACCACACAGGGCACACGCTGCACCATCGCCTCCATCAGACTGTTGGACATGCCCTCAAAGTCGCTCCCCAGCCAGAAGGCATCCAGACACGGCATCAAGGCATCAGCGTCCTTGCGATGGCCGAGGAAGCGAACAAAGTCGGCACATTCCACGTCACGTGCATGTTGGACCAGTCGCTCCCGTTCGGGTCCTTCACCGACAATCAGCAGGCAGGCGCACTCATCGGCCTGTCGCAGCAGTTGGATTCCCCACAACAGATCCTGAATGCGTTTCTGCGCTGCCAGCCGGCCGACGTAACCGACCAGTCGCGTTGTTAGAGGCAGATTTAGCTGCTTGAGCAACTCTTCGCGGTCAATGCTTTCGGAAGGTGCCGCCTCGATGCCATTCGGAATGACGCTGATACGATCCGGTGGAAACCCCTGTTCTGTATAGTACGCCGCGACACTCTGTGAGTTGCCCACCAGGCGATCTGTCCGGCCGATGAGCTTGCGGTCGAGCCAGTGTTGCCAATCGGCTTTCCAGGTATCGACACACCGTTCCGACACGATCACTCGCAGCGGGGACGAACGTCTGGCGGCCAGCCGACCATAGGAATTGGCGGCAAACAACCAGGTATGCAGGATGTCGGGCTGATTCCTGCGTAGCCAGCTGCTCAGGCGATACCAGGCGGAGATGTCGAACTTCCAGCGTTTGCACAGCAACGTCACGGGAATGTCAGCTTCAGCGAGCACGCGGGCGAAGGGGCCACCACGCGTCAGGGCGATGACGTGGACGTCGAACTGGGTGCGAGGGAGTCGCGTCGCCAGCAGGGTCAGTTGCTTCTCGGCACCCGATCGATCAAGTGTGGGAATGAGTAGTGCGAGCTTGATCACCGGGAGAATCGTCACGACAGACGGGAAGGGCAGCAGCAGGCGAATTATTCGTGCCTGACACCTAAAATGCAATTGCGAACCATGGGATGGATACCGGACCAGAGGCTCAAGGTGAGATTTCGGGGCACGTCGAATGAGAGTACGCTTTGGCAGGGCAGAGCTGGAATTGAGCATCGGGGACATTACCCAGCAGCGCGTGGACGCGATCGTCAATGCGGCCAACTCTGCACTGGCGGGGGGTGGTGGCGTCGATGGAGCGATTCATCGAGCGGCGGGTCCGACAGTGATGGAAGAATTGTCCCGACGGTATTCGCAGGGATGTCCGACCGGAAGTGCCGTCGCCACGTCAGCCGGTGAGTTGCCTGCTTCCTTCATCTTTCATGCAGTCGGACCGGTCTGGCGCGGCGGCCGGGACAAGAACAGGCCCAGTTGCAATCGGCACATTGCCGCTGCCTGGAACTGGCGATCGAATATCAGTGTTCCTTGATCGCCTTTCCGGCAATCAGTACGGGCGTGTACGGCTATCCGATGGATCTTGCTGCAGAGCACTCACTGTCGGCGGTTCGCGATTTTCTTATCGAACGTCAGCAGCCCTTGCATGTACGGTTTGTCCTGTTTGCTGAAGGTGCCTTTGGCGCGTTCTCGCGTGTTCTGGAGTCGATGATCATTCCAGACCGGCTGGCGGAAGAGACCGGTGCGAATTCCCCAAGCGCTGAGGATGAGCGACTCTGACACCGTCGACTGACGTCAACGGCACGCGACGGGCCGCTGAACCACGATCCGGCCGCGACTGGATCAACATATCCCGCGAGCGGTGACGACCCGAAGGCAGTTTGTCGCAGACTGGTGCCGGCGCATACAATCCCAGAGACAGGACGCTGGCAACCTGGTGGGCAGCGGCGAAATTGGATCAATCAACTGAGGAGACTCCCTTGGCGACAATTCCGCGAAGATTCCTGCTGCTCGCCGCTTTCTGGCTGCCCGCCGATTCCGTGATGGGGGAGCCTGCGGCAGGCAATGCTGCTCCGGCCGCGTCGACAGCGACGGCTGAGCAGACGACCAATGACCAGCTGGTCCCGCTGAACAAGCAGGGGACCGTGACGCTGGATCGCGAGAACAAACGCCTGTTGCTGAAGACGCGCGGTCGTGCTGCGCGAAGGAGTTCTGGAGATGTTCTTGTGCAAGGCCGGGACAAAGGAGCACGAATCGATCGTGGTAATCGATGCCGACGTGCACCTGATGCATGCCGGACTGCTTGCACTGGGAGCCCGCAGCGGTCGTCCCGCGCAGTTCGAGCCGGCGTATGTTCCACCCCAGGGGCAGACGATCGACATCTATGTCAACTGGACAGACGAAGCCGGAGTCGCCCAGCGCGAGCCGGCTGGAAAGTGGGTCCGACACGTCACCCGCAGGTACTACGTCGAACCGCTGGCCCAGCTCCCGCCTGGTTTTCAGATGCCCGAGGGGACCGAGTTGCGATACGACGAGCGCCGGCAGGAAATCATCTGGTTTGGCCCGATGACTGCGAAGCAGCGCGATGAACTGCTGGCACTCAGCGATAACAAGGACTACCATAAGGCGATCGGCAGCTTCTTCGAAAGGAGCCAGACGAAGGAGATGGACGCACAGTTCATCTTTGCGGGCAGTGGTTTCTATGAGGCTGAGGATGGCACACGGCACTATCTCGCGGAGTCTGGCAACGTCATCTGCGTGGCCAACTTCTCCGACGCGATGATCGACGTGGACGTCAAGAGCAGTGCCGACAATGAGGGCCTGATGTTCGAACCGTTCACGGAACGAATCCCTCCTCTGGACACCGAAATCACAATCGAGCTGATCCCGCGCCTGGAGAAGAAGTCTGCAGACCCTCCGCGATCTCCGCAGTGATGGCCATGGGCACTCCATCCGCTGACAGGTCTCCGCGTGCTTCAGGTCTCGGCGTGAAGTCACCATTTTGAGGTGTCAACGTGTATCACCCGGCCAAGGAGTCTGACGCGACAGGGCAGGCAGGCCGCAGCGGACAGGCGGACTCCCCAGCCAATGCGACAATTCAGAGAGTTTTCTGAGGGACAGCCCGCTTGACAAAGACTCTGCAATTTAATACTAGCCCCAAGTGTGGTGTCGTCCACAACGGAACGAAACTCTCCTGGACTTGCTGAGGACTGGTGCACATGATCGTTGACTATGCCAACGGAACGGCTCTGCTGGAGTGGTGGCCGGCGGACGCTTCGCTGGTTTCCAACAACCCGATGAACGACTGCGGGCTGTCGCCACTGCGAGCCCAGGACGAAGACGACATCGAGGAAGACCTCGATGACGACGAAGACGATGACTTCGACGATGACGACTTCGATGATGACGAGGACGACTTCGACGATGATGACTTCGACGATGACGACTTCGACGACGACGACGACGATGACGACGACGACGATGACGAACTCGACGACGATTACGTCGAGGATGATGATGATTTCTAGATCATGACCTGCTGGTGAGCGAGGGACGCATTCCGGCGGCCCTCCTCCAGACTCCCGCATTCGCGCCGGCTTTACTCCCCGTAAGGCCGGCGCTTTATTGTTTTCACAGGGCCTGATGGCCCGCAGTCAACGGATCCTGCTGACACGTAATGACGGTCGGCAGTTACCTTTCCAGATGGTTTGAGTCGCATGTTCCAGAAGGTTGGTCAACCGGAATTCCTTGCGGGGGAGCACGAGATGCTGCGCCTCTGGGCGGAGCGAAGCGTTTTTGGCAAGCTGTTGTCCAAGAACGCGGCCGGGCCACCCTGGTCCTTCCTGGATGGACCGATTACTGCGAACAACCCCATGGGAGTGCACCACGCCTGGGGGCGAACGTACAAGGACGCCTATCAACGCTACTTCGCGATGACGGGCCACTGCCTGCGCTACCAGAATGGCTTTGATTGTCAGGGGTTATGGGTCGAGGTCGAAGTCGAGAAGGAACTCGGACTCCCGACGAAAGCTGCGATTCATGAGTACGGCATCGATCGCTTCGTGCGAGAGTGCAAGAAGCGTGTGCTGCGCTTTGCCGCCCGGCAGACGGAGCAGTCGATTCGCCTGGGCTACTGGATGGAATGGGACCAACCCGATGAACTTCGCAAACTTGCCGAGGCCATCGGCTCAGAGGCGGAGGTCGCATTCCAGACACCCAAGGGGCAGTCTGTCACCGGAGCCGCCGAACAGCTCATCGGGCGACTGGGGAACCCCGAGTGGGGGGGCAGCTACTTCACATTCTCGACTGAGAACAATGAAACGATCTGGACCTTTCTCAAGAAGTGTTTCCAGCGGGGGAAGATCTACCTTGGCTCCGATGTCATGCCCTGGAGCGGGCGGGCCGGCACGCCTACTCGCAGATGGAGGTCGCGGACGGACGCCGGCTGACGACGCACCGCTCATGCTTCGTGCGGTTTCCGATCATCTCAAAGTCGGAAGTTGGAACGCGGAATTCGGAATCGAGTGATGCAATTGCTGCACAATCCGGCTTCCCGAATCCGAATTCCGAGTTTGTGCTGGTCTGGACCACGACCCCCTGGACGCTGACGTCAAACGTTGCCGCTGCCGTCAACGCCGACCTCGATTACGTCAAGGTCCGCACAAAGCGAGACGGGGCTGTCTACTACTTCGCCAAAGACAATCTTGACTCCAAGCGGATGGAGCGCGAGTTCAAGGAAGGCTTCGGTCGCCCGGAGTGGCAGTGGCCCGAAGGCGTCCCCAAACTCAAGAACATCTCGCAGATCTTCAAAGAGCAGGGGGGCTACGACGTCGAAGGAGTGCTTAAAGGCTCCGACATGATCGGCTGGCGGTACGCCGGCCCATTCGATGACCTCGAAGCCCAGCAGCAACCCGGCGGACACCCCTCTCAATGCCCACTACCAGCCGAAAACCCACCGGTAGAGGCCGGTGGCTACCACACAGACAACGCCCCCCCACTCGGGACCGGCGTCTCCTCTCATCGTGTCATCGACGGCGGCCGCGACAGCAAGGGCCAGCCGAATGTCGTTGCCGGTGAAGGGACCGGCATCGTCCACATTGCCCCCGGGTGCGGCGACATCGACCACAAGATCGGCGTCGAACTGGGCCTACCGATCATTGCCCCCCTCGAGGAGGACGGCACGTATGGGGAGGGGTTTGGTCCTTTCACCGGCCGGGAGGCGATCGCACCCGAGACCGCCGAACTGGTGTTCGAGGAACTGCGGCGGAAACACCTGCTCGTCGCGGTTGAGACCTATCCGCACATCTATCCGCACTGCTGGCGAACGGGAGACGAGCTCGTATTCCGACTGGTCGACGAGTGGCTGATCAACATGGACTGGCGGGAGGAGATCAGGGAGGTCACGCGAGAGATCAACTGGCTGCCCGCGAGTATCGATGGTGAGGAGCGCGAACTCGAATGGCTCACCAACATGCGAGACTGGATGATCTCCAAGAAGCGCTTCTGGGGACTGGCCCTCCCGATCTGGGTCGATGATCAGACCGGCGACTTCGAGGTCATGGGCTCGCTCGCGGAACTCCGGGAGCGGGCCGTTGAAGGCTGGGACGAATTCGAGGGGCACACACCACACCGGCCATGGATTGACCGGGTCAAGATCCGTAATCCAAACACCGGCAACCTGATGTCCCGCATTCCGGATGTCGGCAACCCGTGGCTCGATGCGGGCATCGTCCCCTTCTCAACGATGCAATACAACCATAATCGCGAAGAGTGGGCACGCTGGTTCCCCGCCGACCTCATCACCGAGTGCTTCCCGGGACAGTTTCGCAACTGGTTCTACTCGCTGCTGACGCTCGCCACGATGATGCGTTACGACGAGACCGATGACCCGTGCGAGAAGCGACCGTTCCGGAATCTCTTGGGACACCGTCTCGTGATGGACGAGAACGGCAAGCCCATGCACAAGAGCGACGGAACGGCCATCTGGTTCGAAGAGGCGGCTGAGCAGCTGGGCGTCGACACACTTCGGTGGTTGTACCTCGCACAACCGCCGGCATCCGATCTGCGATTCGGGACGCGGCACCCCGATGAACCGCTCACACTGGAGACTCCGGTCGGCCCGATCTCCCAGACGCGGGAGGGTCTGCCGACATGCAGGGTGACCAGCAGGCCCGCAGACGAAGTCCGCAGACAAGTGCTCATTCCACTGTGGAACAGCTACTCATTCTTCGTGAACTATGCGGTCGCGGATGAGTTCGATCCTTCCCGTGAGCCGGTGCCTCTGGCCGAGCGCCCCGAGATCGATCGCTGGATTCTCTCCCGCCTGCAGGAATTGACAGGCACGGCACGCGAGGCGTTTGAGTCATTTGACGCAGCTCGTTTCGTGCATGCGGCTGCCGAATACATCGATGACCTGTCGAACTGGTACATCCGCCGTAACCGCCGCCGGTTCTGGCGGACGAAGGATGCCGGAGACTCCGACAAGCTGGCCGCCTATCAGACGCTGCATGAGGTTCTGGTCACGCTGACGAAACTGCTGGCACCCTGCATCCCGTTTCTGGCAGAGCGGGTGTATCAGAACCTGGTTGTCGCCTGCGATACGTCGGCACCCGAATCCGTTCACCTGTGTGATTATCCAGCTGTCGATCAGTCCAGGCTTGACCCCGATCTCAATTGGAAGTCGAAACAGGTTCAGACTCTCGTACGCGTCGCCCACCGGGTGCGGGAAGCGGCCGAACAGCGGGTCCGTCAGCCGCTGGCCGAGCTGCGGTATGTGACGGCCGACCCTCGGCAGGCTCAGGCGCTGGCGGAGTACCACGCCACGATCGCCGACGAACTCAACATCAAACAGATCGTGCGGGTGGACAATCTCGACGAACTGGTCAGCTATTCAGCCAAACCGAATCTCAAGACGCTGGGGCCCAGATACGGCAAGCTGCTGGCGAGCCTGCGGACCGAGGTGCCCAACCTCAGCAGCAGCCAGCTGTCAACGTTACGCCAAGGTCAGCCGGTGTTGATCTCGCTGGACGGGCAGGAGGTCGTCCTGGAACCCAATGACGTGCTCATCAGCACGCAACAGGCGAGCGACTGGCGCTGTGCCGACGAGTCCGGGATTCAGGTGGCCATCTCCACAGCACTGACGGACGAACTGCTGCGCGAAGGGATGGCCCGGGACTTCGTACGCCATGTGCAGCAGGCGCGCAAGGATGCGGAACTGGACATCACCGACCGGATCTGCATCGACTATCAGACCGATGGTCCCCTGGCGGCAATGGCGATCTCCGAGTGGGACGAGTATATTCGTGCCGAGACCTTGGCCGATGTCCTGCAGCCCGGCGATCACGCGGAATCGATGGCAAGGCCCGTGACCATCGGCAGTGAGTCTGTCACCGTTTCCATTTGTCGCGCCATCTGAAGAATCGAGATCCTCATGAAGCCGTTGAGTTTTCTGTGGTTTCTGATCATCGGTGCCATCGCCGGTTGGCTGGCCGGGAAACTGACCCGCGGACAGGGCTTCGGCCTGGTGCCCAATCTGATCATCGGCATCATCGGTGCCTTGGTTGGAGGTCTCCTCTTCGGCCTGCTGGGACTGTCGGCGGACAGCACGATCGGCGAACTGGTGACAGCGACCGTCGGAGCGATCGTGCTGCTGTTCGTCTTACGGAAAATCAAGACGTAGGCACACAAAGCCGGTTCCAACTGGTGTTCGACAGCCGGCTCTGATTTCGTCGAACCCGACAAACCTGCTTGCGGTTTCGCCGGTCTGATCGATTCGATATGCCATTCGTACGGCGAAACTGCAAGCGAGGATTGCTACACCGGCTTTCGTCCCAGAACGGCATCCTCGCGGGTGGCGTAGTTGGGCAGGCGCTCATCGAGCCGCATCACCTTCAGCACACTGTACTGAACGTCCTTCAGCCCACAGAGGCGAAAAGCCCCCCGGGACAACTCCGTGCGCTTGTGCAGCAGAATCAGTTGCCCGATGAGAAAGCTGGTCAGCGGTAGTCTGTCCTGGACCTCGAAAACGATCCGGGTGATGTGCTCCTGGCTGGCACGCGTCCACACTGCCTCGGCGACCGGGAGTTCACCCGGAGCCAGCAGTGGGTCTCCTTCCAGGCGGAAAAACAGCCACTCCGCGCTCGCATCGACAACCAGTCGCCATCCGGGTGCCAGTTCAAGCATGAGTGAACCTCCGTTGCTTTCAGTGATCCAGCTGCCCGAATGATTGAAGGTCGAGGTTTCCCAGGATTGACGGGGTTGGCCCTGCCGCTAAAATCGGGAGTCTTGCGAGGGGGCCGTAGCTCAATTGGTTAGAGTACCGGACTGTCGATCCGGGGGTTGCGGGTTCAAGTCCCGTCGGCCTCGCTTCTCACAATTCAGCTCGGCGATCGTCACGGTCGCCGAGCTGTTTTCGTTTCAATTCGCCTTGCTCTCGTTGTCCCTCTGTTCCGGGCGATCGTGGAATCGCACGATCAGTTCCGGTCCCGGCCACAGCACCTCCAGCATATGCTCCTTGGTATCCGATTGAATGGTGAACGTGTTGTCACCGCTTCGAAGGCTGGATACAGGCACGGGCATCAGATCGGCGTCGTAATGATGGTTCTTTCCCTCAAGCACCAGTGAGTGCTCATTGAGCTTTGAGGGAGAATGAACATCCGCAAAGCCGTGCCATGTTCGCAGATGAAGTTTCGCGTCGCTGGCTCCCGTCAAATCGATTGATGCGGGGATCGGGATGTCACAGGTTGCCGTCCGCCCCACACGCACTCCGAACTTCTCCGGGATCTCCACCGGCCTAAAGATTCTGACCGACTCACTATCTCTGGTCAGCGACAATCCATCCACAATCGGGGTGACGGACCACACGCCAGCGGGCGATCGCAATCGGGCCACGAGGCGGATGCTCTGGGGACGCTGATCCGGAATCCACATGGTATCCCAGACGACCTCGAAGGGTGGGGCAGTGGCCGAGCCCACGTGTCCCGCGATCTCGTTTGGTGCACCACGCTCAGGTTGAAAGTTCGCTTCATGCCAGTCGAGGAACAGACCATCACCGTCCTCGTCGAGGCCGTCGTACCAGGCGATCACGTCGACTCGATCGACCGGGACCTCCCCACTCGTTTCGATGCGAACGACCGGATGCTCATCGAGCGTCGCTCCTGATTGTGGTGAGACGATTCGTCCCTGCGGGGCTTCCACACGAGAAGCGTCGTAGTACACGCGGAGGATGACGGAATACAAACCCCACTGGCCCCACCCATAGTCCTCAATCGTGCTGCATGTCCCCTCGACGATGTTGATCCCTTCCTGCAGATCGTTGAGCGGGACGGCAACGACGGGATTATCCTGTGAATAGTACATCTGGGTGCATGTCCCGCAGGGGGTGTCGACAGGTCGGGAATGATGATCCACGGATTTCCATTGAATCGCACCTGTTTGCCGGTCGTCTTCAGGTGCCCCCCCCAGCGATCCAGCAGCGCTTCGGCACGGATGGCTCCCTGCAGATCTCCGACAGTCAGTTTCAAGACCGGGTTCGGCAGGAATTTGTGGGCTCCTTCGGCAGTCGCGCGGGGATCTGTGACTCGCCAGTCGATGTTACCTCCGTTGTGCAGCGCGAACTCGCGGTACACATCGCCCGGCTGTGGTCCCAGGGCGGGAGTCGGCTCTTGGGTTGCCGCAGTGTCGTTATGGGACGTCGGCATTGGCCCGGTGATCGCGGCGTACATCAGACGTTTGAAGTCCTCGCGAACGCTTAGATGGTCGAACGGATACAGCTGCGTCATCAGGATACCGACCAGCTCCTGCTGCGGGTCGACCCAGAACACCGTGTTGAAGATTCCCCCCCACGAATACGTTCCGACCGAGGCCGGTTCGGTCCCTGCAGCAGCGTCACTCAACACTCCAACGCCATAACCGAACTTGCCGCCATGAAGCGTGAAGGCAACGGAGAGATCGCCAATCTGATTCGACGTCATGCGGTGAACGGAATCCTCGGACAGGATTCGCTCGCCATCCAGCGTGCCTCCATTCTGCAGCATCTGGCAGAATCTCGCGTAGTCTCCCGCTGTTGAGACAAGGCCGGCACCTCCCGAGAAGTACGCCTTGTTCTGGTCGAGCGGGAATGTCGACGAATAGTGCACAGTTCCGTTCGTCACCTCGCCGGCAGGGGTGCGCTGGATCCGCTCGTTGTCATCGGGGCGATAGAGAGCGGCCAGACGAAGCCGCTTCCCGGCGGGAAGTGAGAAGTGGGTATCCACCATGCCGAGCGGTTCGAGGATCTCCCCGCGCAGGTAGTCGTCGAACGGCTGTCCGGACGCGACCTCGACAATCCGGGCGAGAACATCGGTTGAGAGCCCGTATTGCCAGCGTGAACCGGGCTGTGCGACCAGTGGCAGCGCCGCGAGCCGTCGGGCATTCTCGGCAAGATCCCAGGGGGTCTCGATCAACCCATCGGACACCTGCGCCCTGCCATACAGTGACGAGATCGGCTCCTCCCCCCAGAAGCCATAAGTGATGCCCGATGTGTGCGTGAGCAAGTCGTGAATCGTGATCTCCCGCTCGGCCGGGACCGTCCGCGATTCGGCGGTCGCATCGGCAGGAGGAGGCGCGAGGACCCGCATCGCTGCAAACTCGGGGATGTACTTCGACACCGGGTCAGTGATCGCGAGTTTGCCACGATCAGCCAGTTGCAGGACGGCCACCGATGTGATCGGCTTGGTCATCGACGCGATCCGAAAGATCGTGTCGGTCGCCATCGGCGCCTGGGCCTCGACATCAGCAAAGCCCACGCCCACGCGATAGACCTGGTGACCTCCTCGCAGGATGAGCACGACGCCACCCGCAATCTTTCCTGATGCGACCTCTTCCCGGAGCAGTTCGGCGATCCTGTCCAACTTCTCGGACGACATGCCCATCTCTTCCGGCATCGTCCGCGGGAATGACTTCACCAATGCCGGCTGAAGGAGGGAAGGGGACTGAGCGACCGCATCGCTTGACAGCATTGCCCCGACACACAGCACGCACATCATGAGTCGCAAGGGTCTGTACTTCATCAACGTTGCTGAGCCTTCTGTTTACGCTTCTTTTTTCTCGGCAGCGACTGGACCTGCCGGATCCATTTCGCCGGGCGAACCCAATTCGGAGCAGAGCGATCGGAGAGGGATTGTCCGGCGACTGACTGTGCGAGAGTGAGCCAGGTCATGCCGGGAAGCAAGAGCAGGACTGCGCCGAAACCAATGAGGGCGATGAGAGTACATCAGATGACGAGCACTTCGGACTTCGGTTCTCCTCTGCCACAGAATAACCGCTCAGCAGACAAGGGGCCAGCGAACGCGCTCGTTGTGCATGCCGGGGAGTCGCCGCTCAGCGACGTCGTGCGTGCCAGTCATTCGCCCTGAGCATGGCGAGCGTGTGATCGCCGAGGTCCGCGCGCGAAAACAGCCGTCGAGTTGTCATCGACGGCTGTTGCGAATGTCAAACTGTACCGCAGTTCAGCGGACACCGAGCATGCGTCCGATGGCGGCGTTCTTGCGTCGTTCGAGTTCCATCAGCCGGCCAAAAAAGCCGACGTTGCGGGAGTAACTCTGCTGATAACCGCTTTGGGGATAATTGTAGGGAGCAGGGCCATAAGTCTGGGTCTGCCGACGCCGAGCCGCAGAGGCGGGAGTGAAGCTGGCAGCGGTGATGATGACGGCGGCCGCAAGAATTAATGTGTTTCGCATGGAGTTCACCTTTCGAGTGTGGGTTGAGAGAGGGAGAGAGAGACGGCATTCACGACGATGGCAAGTCAAGAGTACACCCCAGCAAGTGACGGTCAATCAAAGTCTCGATGTTTCCAGACCGTTCTGCGAGTCGGAAGTTCAATGCTGCGGTTTCGTCATGCCGCAGCATTCGGCGAAGAGAATTGGTTCAGTGAATCCTTGCGGTTCGCGAGAGTCGACCCTGCCTATTCGATCGCGCACAGCCTGAGCCATTCGCATCCCTTCTCCAGGACCACCGCCGCCGCCTCTGTTTGTCGCGCAACGCGCAATGACATGTGCGACGGAGCAAACGACGAGAGCTTCACCTTCTCGGTCATGAGAAGGTCAATGCCACCGGAAAACTCCAGTCGCCGTGCTTTGCCGATGTAGATGACACCATCCAGATCATCAGGAGCGGCTGGGCCAATGTGTCCGGTCACCGACAGAGACACCGACGCCTCTGCAGTCATTTCCAGCACATTCCGCGACATCGCCGCTGCAACCTGCGGGCTGACCGGACCGATGGACTCATCGTCAAGGTCGTGGGCGGACACGTCCAGCCACTGGGTTTTGGTGGCGTTGCGGTAGACAACTGCCGAGCCGCAGAGAAACTCTGAGACACCAGGAATCCGTGCCAGTGTCGCCGCGACCAGTCCCCCCGTACAGCTCTCCGCAAAGACAATCTTACACTGTTGTTCGGCAAGGCACTGAACGAGGGCCTCCGCTGCGAGTGTCAGCCGTTGTTCATCTTTCGGATCAAGAGAACTGGCCATGGCGAGACTCAAGTCTTCCAGTAACCGCCCAGACTATGATCAAACTGCGCCTCGCTCCCGCGGATGGAATCATCGACGCGACCATTCGCGTAGACTGTTTGTCCCATCACCCACGTCCGCACGGGACGTCCATGCAAGCTGACTCCATGCCAGGGACTCCAACCGCATTTGGTGAGCTGTTCCTCGTTGCGAATCGTATGCACCAGCTCCAGGTCCACCAGAACAAGGTCGGCATCGAATCCGACGGCGATGCGTCCCTTGCGGGCAATATCCCACACGCGGGCCGGGGCCTCGCACATCCACCGCACGACCTGCTCCAGCGAACATCGACCCTCATACACGGCGTTCAGCATCAGGGCGAGCGAGTTCTCGACGGCGGGGAGCCCCGAGGGGGACTGCGGGTATGGCTGGTTCTTCTCGTCAAGTGTGTGCGGGGCATGATCGGTAGCGATGACCTGGATCGTTCCCTTTACCAGTGCCTGCCACAGCGCCTCATTGTCAGTGGCGGTCTTGACCGATGGATTCATCTGGATGAGCGAACCAAGCCGGTCGTAGTCGTCCACATTGAACAGCAGATGATGCGGGCAGACTTCAGCGGTAATGAGCTGCTGGTGATCGGCAATAATCGGCAACTCGTCGGCCGTTGACACATGCAGCACGTGAAAGCGGTGCTGGTGGCGCTTCGCAAGATCGGTCGCCCTTCGCGTGGCAATCACGGCGGCCCGGTGGTCCCGAATGAGGCTGTGATCGGCGTAATCAGCTCCGCCCCCATGCCGTTCGGCATTCGCACGGACAGTCGCTTCATCTTCACAGTGAGCACAGATCGGCAGCGTGGCCTCGGCAAAGATCCGCTCCAGGGCCTCCTGTTGATCGACGAGCAGGTCACCGGTGCTGGAGCCGATGAAGATCTTGATCCCCGGTGTCCGCGTCGCCTTGCGCAGTTCGTCCAGATTGTGGGGAGTTGCTCCGACATAGAAGCCGTAGTTCACGACGCATTTCCGGGATGCCGTTCGCAGCTTTTCTTCGAGCGCTGACTGGGTGACGGTTGCCGGACGGGTGTTGGGCATCTCCAGGAACGTGGTGACGCCCCCCTTGGCGCAGGCAATCGAACCGCTGTGCAGGTCCTCCTTGTGCGTCAGGCCGGGGTCCCGGAAGTGCACCTGGTCGTCGATCACGCCGGGCATCAGACAGAGGCCTGTCGCATCCACGAAGTCGTCGGCCTGTATGGCCCGGGATGCATCGACGTCGACAATCCGATCCCCGTCGATCAGGATGTGGCTGATCCGTGTTTCAGTACCGAGGACACACGTCGCGTTGCAGATGAGAGTTCGCACGGTGTAGAGGAGCCTGGATGCGGATTTCCGGAGTGCCCACAGGCGCTGGACGGGCAAAACGGTACTCTCGACCTTTTGTCCCGAACTCTCAAGTCAGGGCCGTTGTGACCCTGCCAAACGACGATCGCCGCCACCGTCCTGAGGGGGAACGAACGATGGCGGCGATGCGAATCAGGTGGTGCCGGGCCAGTCAGCGAACCAGAACGGCAAACACAATGGCCGGTAAGTCGATGTTGTCTCAACGCAGGAAGCGATGCGGCCACCGCGATATGTTATCGGTTGCTTTCGGCCGCGAATCGACGGTGGCTGCGATTTGTCCCTCTGTGCCAATTGACGCACATCGAATGATTGTGCGAACCTGAGTGAATTCATCGCGAGACTGGTCGTTGACGAGCAATTGGAGCATTACTTGCCAAGTGAATCACGAACCGACTCGCGGGATCGCAGCGAATTCCTCAGGCTCGCCGGCCTGGTGGAAGGGGGCACCGTGCTGGTGGCGTTGGCATTGGGCTGGTTGCTGGGCATCCGGCCATTCGCACTGCTGACGTGGAGCTGGTCGGCCCTGGCGTGGGGGATACTGGCGGTGCTGCCTATGCTGGGCGTCTTTCTGATCGCCCACAGCACACGCTCGCTCGTCGTCGACATGCTGGGAGGCCCCTTGAGCCGCTGTCGATCGTACGACATCGTCGCGCTGGCCGGGCTGGCGGGACTGGGGGAGGAGCTGCTGTTCCGCGGCGTCCTGGAGCCGGCCATCGGCTTTCTGACCACAAACCTGCTGTTCGGCCTCGTGCATGCCGTCACCCCGCTGTACGCGGCACTGGCGACAATGTTCGGGATGTATCTCAGCTGGTTGACTTTCCACATCGACAACTCCCCCAATCTGCTGCGGGCCATCGTGGCCCATGGGCTGTATGACTATATTGCCTTCCTGCTGGTGATTCGTGAGTACCGGCTGTTGCACCACTCAACAACCTACGATACAGCCGATGTGGTCCCTTCAGGGGATGATGATGGCCGATCCGCATGAAGGATTTTTCCCTCAGGCCGCTTCAATCCTCGTGGCCACTAAGCCATACTCCACGGCAGATCCGGAATGCATCCCCGAAGACAGGCAAATCATATGAATTCGCACCTGCGGCTGTTACCGGCGCTGGCCCTGTTGCTCGTGTGCGGATGTTCCGAGTCGGCCCCGGAAGTCGACGACGCGACAACTGCCGCGGCCTCTAGCTCATCCGACACCGCTTCTGAATCAGCTGAGCCCGAGATCCCGACGGTGCCGGCGATCACGGTGACCGGGGAACCCGGGACGATGACGATTCGCGAGCTGCGCAGTGCCTTGGGCATTGGCGAGCAGGGGGAGATTCGTCGGGCCGGCGGGCGCGTCGAGTACGTTGACCTGAAAGGCACGCCCGTCAGTGATCTCACGCCGCTCAAAGGCCTGCCGATTCGCAATCTGTTTCTGGAAGAGACCCGCGTGAGTGATCTGACACCACTGGCTGGGATGCCACTGGAGCAGCTTTATCTCAGCAATACGCTGGTGGAGGACTTCTCGCCGCTGAAAGGTATGGAACTGATCGAGCTGAATCTGGTGGGGACGCCGGTCAAGGACATCAGTCCACTGCGGGACGTCACCATCGGGACGTTGTGGATCCCCGAAACGCAGGTCACAGACCTGTCACCCTTGGCGGGCAAGCCGCTCGTCAGCCTTGATGCCCGCGACACGCCGATAAGTGATCTGACTCCGCTGGCAGGGAATCTTGCTCTCAAACGACTGCACATCGCCGGCACGAATGTGACGGATCTGACACCGCTGGCGGGACTGCAACTCGAACGCCTCATTCTGACTCCATCGAAAATCGAGAAGGGCATGGACGTGATCCGTGAGATGGGATCTCTGCAGGGACTCGACACCCACTTCGAGGGGGGTGAGGTGATGCGACCCGAGGAGTTCTGGAACCTGTACGAAGCCGGAGATCTGGACCAATAGACCGTGACGAATACCTTCGGACCCGGCACAATTCTGCGGAAAACCTTCCCACAGGACGGACGTTCCCTGCATATAATCCTGCAGTCATGAACAGAATGCCCCATTCCATCAGCGTCTTGATTGTGCTGACCGCAGCGGTGAGCTGGGTGTTTGGAGGGGTCGCAATCGCAGTGCCGTCCAGCGCCGTGGCTGGAATGGAACGTCAGGGACCCCGTAGTTGTTGCCCTGCTCAAAGGGCCCCAAACTGCTGCGGGATGGCCTGTTGCAAGACACCGGCTCCCCGGCCGGATCGATCGCCCCTCGACCAATCGGAGCGACTCAATGTCCAGCGGCCCGATGGCAAGCCGACTTGGACATGTGCGGCGGCGCCACAAATCCTTGTGACCGCTGCCTCGGAACGACACGGCATCTCTCTGTCGGTCCCGACGTCGGGAAGCCCATCGCTGATCACACAGCACATCTGCCTGCAGGTGTAATCGCTGAAGTTGTGCGCACTTGCGCCACTTCGCTTCTTCCGTGCTGTGATCCATTTCAACAAACGCGCGTTCGGTGCGCTTCATCTGCGCCGAGTTGGACGCGTCACAAGGAGACTCTACTCATGTTGGCGAAGATTGCTCTCACATTCGCGATGGTCGGCTCTGCGCTGGCCGGTTCCCATCACCTTACTGGTCCGCCCAGTTGCTGCATCAGTCAGGAATCGTGCTGTCTGACACACGAGCCCTGCTGCTCCAGTCAATCTGCCGACCCAGGCACGGCGCTGGCACTCCACAACGGGGCAACACCTGCGTTGCCCACATGCTGCGCGAGCGCGCGCATTGCTGTCTGATCAAGGCCGATTGCTGTGGCCGATCGAATGGTGACGCTGATCAGGCGGTCTCATTGTTGCCCCCGGGTGCGACGAGCGGCGAGGCCAAGTCGGCACATGCAGCCGAGCCTGTGTGCTGTGTGAAGCGGGCCTGGTGCTGCAAGGTGAAGGGAGACTGCTGCCCACGGACCTCCAGGATTCCGATGGCGGCGTAGTCAGTCGCACGGATCATGTGTCCGTGCACCGAAATGTCCGGGCGATCCGGTGGTTCAACGGAGCCGCCGGATCGTTCTACGTTTCAAATCAGCGTTCGACCTTGTGACTCCCAACGTCGGTGGGTCCGGCGGGGGTGAAGATTCGAAACCGCCCCAGTGCGCATCGTTGCAGAAGGTACTGAGCCAGGATCCACAGCGTCGTGCTGCCATACTTGACGCTGCGGCGAAAGTTGATGCTGCTGGCTTCATCGAAGTACCGCACAGGGACAGGCACGTCACCCAGCTTGTAACCGAAGTAGACCGCCTGCGCCAGAAACTGACTGTCGAAAGCGAAGTCGTTGGTATTGTGCTGCCAGGGGACCGCCTCCAGCACTTCGCGGCGATAGGCACGAAAGCCGCTGTGGAAGTCTCCCAGGTTTTGTCCCAGCACGATGTTCTCGGTGGCGGTCAGTACGCGATTCGCGAGGTACTTCCAGCCCGGCATTCCGCCTTCCAGGGCTTCGCGACGCGTCCTGATGCGGCTCCCCAGAACCACATCGCAAATTCCCAGTCTGAGGATTTCGACCGCCGCAGGAATCACCCGGCTGTCGTACTGGTAGTCCGGATGAATCATCACGACATAGTCGGCCCCGGAATCGAGTGCCGTGCGATAGCACGTCTTTTGATTTCCCCCGTATCCGAGATTCTGGGCATGGGTGACGACCGTCAGTCCCAGTTCTTGCGCAAGTTCGACGGTATTATCGCGGCTGCAGTCATCCACCAGAATGATTTCGTCCACAGAACCCGACGGGATGTCTGCGATCGTCTGCCGCAACGTCCGTGCCGCGTTGTAAGCGGGCATGACGGCAACGACTCGACCCGCGCGGGACGGATTCATATTGGGGGATGACGAATCACCTCCTGAAACGGCCGCTTCATCCTTCATCCACGCTCCTTCACCCCTCAGAAGCGGTGGCCCGGCTGCGGACCGTCCTTCGTCAGCGTGAGCACCTCGGGGCCGGTTTCGGTCATCAGAATGGTATGCTCGAACTGCGCCGAGAGGCTGCGGTCGGCAGTCAGCACTGTCCAGCCGTCCGACAAGGGGGGATCCGTCTCCTTCGAGCCCAGATTGAGCATCGGTTCGATCGTGAAACAGACGCCAGGCACCAGAATGTCGCGGGCCGAGGATGGTTCGGGGTAGTGTGGAACCCCCGGCGGCTGATGGAACCGTTGTCCCACACCATGGCCCTGATACTGATCGACGACGCCGAATCCCTGCGCACGGGCGAATCGTGAGATGGCCGCGCCGATTTCAATCACGCTGCTGAATGGCTTGATGCTGTTGATGCCGATCCACAGCGCGTCAAACGTCCCCTGGACGAGCCGTCGCGCCTCGCTGGACACGTCACCAATCAGAAACGTCTCTGATGAGTCTCCGTGCCATCCATCCACGATGCTGGTGAGATCGACATTCACGATGTCGCCAGCTTTCAGCACGTAGACACCGGGGATGCCATGGCACACAACTTCGTTGACACTCGTGCAGATGGAGTGGGTGAATCCCTTGTATCCCAGTGCTGCAGAACGATGACCGTGAGCTGTTGTATACTCGCTGACCAATCGATCGAGTTCGGCGGTGGTGATCCCGGCCTGCACATGGGGGCGAATGTAGTCCATCGCCCGGGCGTTGAAAGCTCCGGCCGCGCGCAGCATCTCCCGCTGCCGTTCGTTGTGCACCGGCGGACGCTTGCCTCGAGTCAGTCCTCGCATCACCATCTCCCACATGAGATCATTATTGTGGATACCGCTGTACCGGGATGCAATGTCGAGGACAGGGAATCTCGGGCGTTGCAGCACCGGGAAATCGGCGTGATTTTCGTTGTGGTGGGCGGTACCGTCGATCGTGGGAGGGCAGGGCAGCATCAGTACCTTCCCCTCCGAAGTTCCGGAGACATCATGGTTGGTCGAAAACTCCGTAAGAGCCGCAAGAAGGTGATGGGCAACCATCAACGGTGCTGGTTATGGGGTCGTCATCTTGTTTTGGAGACTCTCCGGGCGAGCCGCTGGACGCCCCTCGAGGTGCGGATTTCCGACCGGCTCGGCGACGACGAACGACGGGAGGTCGAGCAACTCGCCGGGGAGGACAACATTCCTGTCGCGCTTGAGCCAAACGACAGGCTGAGTCAGCTCTGTCGTGCGACGGATCATCAGGGCTACCTGGCCAGGATGCCTCCGTTTCCGTACTCTCAGCCTGATGAACTGTTTGTGGATCGGCCGCATCCCCCGGTGCTGCTCCTGCTGGCAGGGCTGCAGGATCCGCACAACTTCGGAGCCATCGTTCGGTCGGCCGACATTTTCGGTGTCGATGCTGTCGTTGTCGGCAGCGTGGGACAGGCGGACGTCACGGCAACGGTGGCGCGCAGTTCGGCCGGCGCTGTGAACTATGTGCCGATCATCAAGGTGACCGACCTCAGCCTGTTGCTAATTCAGTGCCAGGCCGCGGGGCTAGCCATCGTCGGAACTGATGCAAGTACCAGCCAAACTGTCGAAACATTCGATTTCACGCAGGCCACGGTGATCGTCATTGGCAACGAATCGGCGGGAATCCAGGCGGAGTTGCGTGAACGCTGCGATGCCCTCGTCGCTATCCCCCAGTGCGGACATGTCGGCTCGCTGAACGCGGCTGTTGCCGCAGGGATTCTGTGTTACGAAGTTCATCGTCAGCGGGCCCAGCTATGACCAGACTTCCGCTGCGCAATCCGCACAGTGTGCTTGCCGCACTGCAGCACCGGCCACAGGATGTCGTGGAGATCCGGGTGTCACGTTCCACGCCCGATGGCCAGTGGCGCGATGTCGTCGAACTGGCACGTCAGACGAATGTCCATGTCCGGTCGGAACGCCACACGGGATCGGTCCGAGGTGCATCCAAGGATCGCCGCACCGGAGCGGGGGAGGCCGACGTTCGACCTCGATCCGATGTCTCTCTGGAGGAACTCTTCAGCTCACCTCAGGAACCGTGGGGGTTGTGGCTGGCTCTCGACCACCTGCAGGATCCTCACAATGTTGGTGCCGTCTTTCGCACGGCCGCATTCTACGGAGTGCGGGGAATTGTGCTGACAAAGGACCGTTCAGCCCCGCTTTCAGCGACAGTCTATGATGTCGCATCTGGTGGAATGGAATCGGTTCCCTTTTCCGAACAGACCAACCTGTCCCGGACGATCGACGTCGCGAAACAGGCTGGCCTGTGGGTACTGGGAACGTCGGAGCGGGCAACGCTGGACGTCGGTGACATTCCCCGAGACCGGCACTGGCTGCTGGTGCTCGGCAACGAGCAGAAAGGGGTGGGTCAGCTCGTGGGCAAGAACTGCGATGAATTCTGCCGGCTGACCCCGCGGGGAGATGTCACGTCGCTGAACGTATCTGTCGCTGCAGGTATAATGATTGCAACCCTGACCCGCTGACACACTCTGCGAACGCGATCCTCTTCGAGTCGCGGCTAAACGCCCTCACCCAACACTGTCGTCGTGCAGGCAAACTCGAGTCGTGCCGTGACACGTCCGGCGACGCTCAGCTTCCCTTTCAAAAAGAACGTGTCTTGCAGACGCTCGATCAGTTCCACCTCAATGTCCAGCGTGTCTCCAGGCCTGACGATCTGCCGGAATTTGACGTCGTTCATCCGCGTCACAACCGGGACTTTGTCTGTTGTGGACTCGATCAGCTTTGAGATGAGAACGGCTCCCGCCTGGAGGGCCGCCTCACACTGCAACACTCCTGGCAGAACGGGGAAGTGCGGATAGTGACCTCCAAAGACGTCCAGTGCGGGGTCCACGTGTTTGCGTGCATGGATGGCCGTATCGCCAATCGAGACGACCTCGTCCAGCCAGAGAAAGGGGGGACGATGAGGGATGCAGGCGCTCAATCTCCTGGCGAGTCATCGTGTGTCACCGCCTGCTGGAATGGGGAACCAATGAGGCACAGAATAGCCTGATGCTCAAATATGAATGGTCCGCTGATCGACGGCCAGTGCCGCCTCCTTGACCGCCTCGGCGAGTGTCGGATGCGCGTGACAGACGCGGGCAATGTCCTCGCTGCTCGCCGCGAATTCCATCGCGGCGACACACTCGGCGATCAGTTCGCCGGCATGGGCCCCGATGATATGCACGCCGAGCACACGATCGGTGTGTGCATCGGCAAGAATCTTCACGAAGCCTTCTGTATGTCCCGACGCCCGCGCACGTCCATTTGCGGTAAATGGACACTGGCCCTTGCGATATTCGACGCCGCGCTGCTTGAGGTCATCCTCCGTGGCCCCGACAGTAGCAATCTCGGGCTCGGTATAGACGACTCCAGGAATCGCTTTGTAGTTGACGTGCCCATAGCCAGTGTACAGGTTCTCAATGCAGGCGATGCCCTCCTCCTCCGATTTGTGGGCGAGCATGGCACCGCCGATCACATCCCCCACGGCATACACGTCAGGCTGCGTTGTCTGAAACTGCTCGTCTACGCGGATGAAGCCACGTTCGTCCATTTCCACCTCGACCGTATCAAGTCCCAGGTTGTGCGTGTTGGGGCGACGGCCCACGGCCACGAGCACCCGATCGGAACGGACCGGTGACTCTCCTTCGATCTGGACATCGCAGGACTTGCGGTTCGTTTTGACACCCATCACTCGACATCCCAGGCGAAACGTCAGTCCCTGACGCTCGAAGATTTTCTTCGCCTCGGCCGCGACCTGCGAGTCCATGCCGGGCAGTATCCGGTCGAGGTATTCCAGGACGGTGACTTGAGACCCGAGCCTGCGCCAGATTGTCCCCATCTCCAGACCGATGTACCCGGCCCCGATCACAACAAGCTCTTTCGGGACTTCCGGAAATGTCAGGGCACCGGTGCTGCTGACGATCCGGTCCTCGTCAATGTCGATGCCGGGAAGAGAGGATGGCGTGCTGCCCGTCGCGATCAGAATGTGCTGGGCGGTCAGTTCCTCGGTTCCGCTGGAACCCTCGAACACGACCCGTCCGGGGCCGTTCAAGCGTCCGTGCCCGTGATAGTGCTCTACACGATGCTTCTTGAAGAGCCCGGTGATCCCGCCCCCCAGCGACTTCACCACACCGTCCTTGTGTCGCATCATGCCGGCCAGATCGAGCTGCACTCGTGAGGTAACGATGCCTCGATCCTGCCACCCGCGAGTCGCCTGCTCAAACAGATGACTTGATTCCAGCAGTGCCTTGGACGGGATACAGCCCACGCGCAGACAGGTCCCTCCGAGCAACGGTTCCTGTTCGAGACAGGCGACAGTGCGGCCCAGTTGTGCCGCCCGGATCGCCGCCATATAGCCGCCAGGACCTCCGCCAATCACAATCAGATCGAAGTGGGGCATCGTCAACACATTCAATTAGGAAATCTGCAGTAGCTCCCCGTGTAAGCAACCACACCGCCGGCGTCAAGGATCTGGCAGATGCCTCCGGCCAATTGGATGGAGACGTTCTCGGGCCCCGCCCAGACACTTGAGGCCACGGGGGCGGGGATGTCGATCGGTATGCGGCAGTTTGCCAGACCGGGAATCGTTATGTACTCTGCAACATCTTGAATGACCATCATCCTGGGATGCCTGCATGTCGACGGAGTCTGCCGAGTCGCGCGACGAGAAAAAGTCCAAGCCGCGAGATAAGTCACCCGATCCGGAGAATACGGAGGCCTCAGCACCGCGTCCCGGCCTGACCGGTGCGCTGCTGACAGGACTGTTCGTGGCGCTCATTCTGTGGGTGTACTACTGGCAGCGATCGCCGGAAAACACTGGTACGCGCGTGCACTACAGCTTCTTTCTCGAACAGCTCGATGTCGGCAACGTCAAGAACGTGCGGATCGTCGGCCCGGTGCTGACGGGGACCTGGAAGACGATCCCCAAGGAACCTCCAGAAGAGGAGGGTGCGACACCGATTGAACTAAAGGACCAGTTCAATACAGTCGTTTCTGAACTGGAGGACCGCAAGCTGCTCGATCGGCTGGAGGCCCAGCACGTCCCCTTCGTGGAGGACAATACAACCGTCGGCCTGATGGGAAACATGCTGATCGGCCTGCTATGGATGCTCCCCCTGTTCCTGCTGATCTTCCTGATGATGCGACGGACAGCTGACCCGTTCGGCGGCGGCATGTTCGGAAATTTCATCCGCAGTCCCGCCAAACGCTTCCGGCCGTCCGACCAGAGAAGTACGTTTGACGACGTGGCCGGCATGGAGCATGCCAAACGCGAACTTGCAGGAGGTCGTGGAGTTTCTCAAGAATCCGGCGAAGTTTCAGCGGCTGGGTGCCCAGATTCCCAAGGGAGTGCTGCTGATGGGCCCACCCGGAACCGGCAAGACGCTGCTGGCCCGCGCCACGGCCGGAGAGGCAGGGGTCCCGTTCTTCTCGATCAATGGGTCGGAATTCATCCAGATGTTCGTCGGCGTCGGTGCCAGCCGCGTGCGGGACATGTTCCGCACCGCCAAGGAAGCGGCACCGAGCATTCTGTTCGTCGACGAGATCGACGCCGTCGGCCGTGTCCGTGGTGCCGGGGTGGGCGGCGGACACGACGAACGCGAGCAGACGCTCAACCAGATCCTCAGCGAGATGGACGGCTTCCAGCAGACCGAAGCGGTCATCGTGATCGCTGCGACGAACCGCCCGGACGTGCTGGACCCGGCCCTGCTGCGACCGGGACGGTTCGACCGGCATGTCACAGTCGAGAAGCCGACCAAGGAAGGGACGTGTCGGGATTCTCAAGGTGCACTCCCGCAAGGTGCCCTCTGGCAGACAACGTCGATCTGGAGAGGATCGCCGCCGGCACCATCGGGTTTTCCGGTGCCGATCTGAAGAACCTGGTCAACGAAGCGGCCCTCAACGCGACGCGGGAAGGCAAGGATGCCGTCGACATGGACGACTTCGACGCGGCCCGCGACCGGGTCCTCATGGGCGCCCAGCGCGAAGAACTGCTCAACGAGCACGAACGGGAAATGACCGCCTATCACGAGGCGGGGCATGCACTGCTGGCCTGGCTGCTTCCCGAGGTCGATCCGGTGCACAAGGTGACGATCATCCCGCGGGGCCGGGCCCTGGGAGTCACGCAGTTTCTACCCGACGAAGAGCGTTCAACATCGGCGAGAACGGCGTCTCCACTCAAGAGTTGTCGGTTCTACTGGCGAGGACGGGCGGCCGAGAAGCTGGTCTTCGACGAGTACTCCGCTGGTGCCGAGGACGACCTGCAACGGGCCACGCAGATCGCCCGTCGGATGGTCGGGCTACTGGGGCATGAGCGACGTCATCGGCCCGGTCGCGTTTCGCAACGGCGACGAGCATCCGTTTCTCGGCAAGGAAATGCACGAGCAACGCGAGTTCAGCGAAGAGACGGCCCACGTCATCGACCAGGAGATGCAGCGGTTTCTGAATCTGGCCGCGCAGCGTTCGACCGAGATTCTCCAGCAGAACCGTGAAAAGCTGGACAAGGTCGCCAAGGGGCTGACGGAGCAGGAGATGGTGACGTATGAGCAGCTCAACGACATGATCGGTCCCCCGGTCGAGCGGACACTTCACGCGACCAAGCTGGAAGGTTGAGCCAGTCGCGTCTAATCGCCGCTGGTGTCCCGCAAGGACATTCAGGCTGGTTATGCGGCATGTGGGGTTAACCCACGGGCGTGCCCGTGGGCTTGCGGCAGCCTCACGCACCCCCTCCGTGCCGCCGCGTTTCGAGCCCCTACTTCTTGAAGAAGCCGCCGAAGATGTCCAGCATGGCACTGGCCAGAGCCGTCGGTTCGTCCCACATCCACATTGACTTGACCAGGTCGAACATCGTTATGCCCAAGATGAGCATCAGCACGCTGGAAACGATCAGACCCACAAAGGTCCCTGTCCCCCATTCCGCATCGGCTGTGGCCACGCCTCGGCCCACGGGAGCTGCGAAATTCTGCCTGGCTGGTGCCTGACGCGAATCCGTCTTCGTAGTCGTCAGCGTCTTCATCGAAGACGTCGAGGTCGTCCAGCTCATCGTCCTCGCCCAGCACATCCTCATCGAGGTCGACGTCGCCGGAGAATTCACCCGACGCGTCTTCGTCCACATCGAACACGGCATCGTCCATGGCTCCGGAATCGTCCAGACCCGGCAGCATGGCTGTCTGTTCGGAAGAATCATCCAGATCCAGAACATTCGTCCGGTCACCGCTCGATCCCAGCGGATCGAGTTCGAATTCACTGTCATCGTCCGACAGCGAGGGAATCTCGAACTGCGTCTCGGGAACGTCGTCTGCCGAGACCGCGTCCAACATCGGCAGTGTTCCGCTCTGCTTCTTCTTGCCACCCTTCTTGCTGGAGGGATCGTCGAGGGAGATACCGCTGTCAAAGTCGTCGGCGAGCGTGATCCCCTCATCACCGAGATCAAGCGAAATACCGCTGTCGCTGGGGCCTTCCAGAGAAATTCCACTTTCGGAGGCCAGCGCCATCGAGCTGTCGCTCACCAGGGCGATGCCGCTCTCGTCGGAAAGCACGGAACTCCCGCTTCCGGTCCCCAGATCAAGCGAGATCGATGAATCATCGGCACCGATCAGTGCGATGTCGCTGTCGGAGGTATCATCCCCGCCTCTCGCGTCCACCAGCTGTACATCACTGTCGCTGCCCGAAGCCAGTGGTTCAGCGACCAGCCTCACATCACTGTCGCTGCCGGCCGGGAATGGTGCGCGGAGGCCCTTGCTCGGCGAATCGCTCTTCACCAGACGGATATCGCTGTCGGTGCTGCTCTGATCGTCCGGGGACAGTGTGATGTCGCTGTCCGAGTCGTCAGACACCAGCTTGACATCGCTGTCCGAGTCCGCCAGAACCTTTTTGATGTCCCGCTCTGTCCCGGCACCGGGTGATCCTGTTGCATCTTCCCCGGTGTCTACCAGTTTGACGTCGCTGTCGGAATCATCATCCATCAGCTTGACGTCGCTGTCGCTGTCATCGGCGAGTGCAGCGCCGGGGGTGAGCCGGATGTCGCTGTCGGAATCATCGAGCGGCGCGAGCCCGATTTCCGCATCACTGGAGTCATCGGGCACCAGGAGATCGTCCATCACCAGACGGACGTCGCTGTCAGAAGACGAGAAGTCGTCATCGTCGGCGTCAATGATGTTCGATTCCCCGGGGATGACGCCCGAGTCCGCCAGACCTCCCAGGGGGCCACTGTCACCGGCTTCCAGAACTCCCGAATCACCTCCGACCGCCAGGTCACGATCGGGTCCGCGGAATGACTGGATCGCACTGTCGGCACCAAGGATCGGCACGTCAGGATCAGAATCCATCTGACGGGTGCGCCTCAACTGTTCAATGTCCTCGACTTTGAACTTCCAGTTGCCCCGGTCTGCGAACCCGCGAACCTCTTGCGACTCACGCCGCCGCATGAGTTCTTCCTTGCTCATGGACAGTAGCTCGGCGGCTTCTTCGAGGGTGAGATACTTCTTGGCCATAAGAGTCTGGGCTCCTCAGCGATTCAGGTGACCGACAGGGGCATCTGGCCTGCGACGGTACGAATTGGGTTTCGAGCTCGTAGTCCCCGGCGGATTCTGCCGGGAAGCGGCATTCCGTCTCTGCAAGGATCGGACGGGGTGCACTACCTCTCCAGCAAAGATTTCGCCGGCTGCCCGATGTGAACAATCCAAACAATGCGAGCTGTCATCCGGACCGTCAATATGACGGGAATTGTGCCGCCCAAGAGCGATCCGGGCTGCCAACTTCAATTCTACGGGCAACATTGACGCTTGCAAGAAGTTTCTCGGCAGGGTGCTGCGCAGAGGCGACAGCAGGACCGGCCAGTTCGTCCTAAGCGGAGAGACGAGGAGGAGTCGCCCCATTTGCAACAGCTGACACGACTGGAATCATGGGTAGATTCGCTAAAGGCGGCACGGTCTCACGTCGATACTCCGATGGAGGTGCCCACGGATGGGCGGCCATCGATTGGGAGATTGCGCAATGAACGGCATGGGTCAACGCTGGGCACTGATCACACTGGCATTGGCGGGCCTGACCGGGTGCCACTATTTCGCGCCATGTCCCGGTCCGTGCGGTTACCAGGACGGCTACGGAGACTGTGTGGGCCCGTGTCAGGGTGGCTGCGATGCGGGTTGCCAGTCTGGGTTCTCTCCGGGAACGTGCGGCTGTCAGAACTCTGCGGACAACTGTGGTTGTCATGAAGGTGGCGGGTCCCGCTTCTGGAATCGACGTTCATCGCGGCGTGACCGCCGCAGCGGGTGCGGATGCGGACAGCAGGGAAGAGGTTGCCAATGCCAGTGCGGTGGCGGGAGTGGCTGGTGCAGCCCCTGTGATCCGTGCTCCACTGGGTGTGATCCCTGTGGAGGCTGCGTCAGCTGTGGTGACTGCTGGACGCCTGGTTGTGGTATGGTCATGAGCGGACCATGTGGTTCCTGCGGTGACTGCGGAAACTTCGGTGGCATGCCATGTGCTTCGGGTGGATGCCCCATGATGAATGGCACCTATCTGGGCGACCAGTTCTCGGGGGACATGGTCCCTCAGGGAGCAACCCCGGGTCTTGCACCCGCTCCGCCGTCAACCTTCGGTGAGCCGGCCCCTAGTCCGGCACCTCCGGTCGAAGAGGGGCAGTTCTACTCACCGCAAAACATTCAGCAGCCGTCCAAGTCGGGCTCGGGAGCCACCTTTTTCGCACCATCGGCAAGTCGCCCCGTCCAGCAGGTGCTGTGGGTTCCGTCGAATCTCTGACGACACTGCTTTCGGGAGTGCCCCGGATCAATTAGACTCGCGATCGACGACGTGTCCGTTCCGCAGGATTCGCAGGCAACACTGGCATGACATCTCTCGTCCTGATCTCCCGGCGGGTACTCCCGCTGTTGTGGCTGATCGCAGCGGTTACCCAGGCGAGGACCATCGCCTCTGCAGACGATCGCTTTGCCAAATGGGAAGAAGCCATTGCAGCGTTTGAAGCGCAGGATCAGACCGATCCTCCCGACAAAGGAGGAGTTCTGTTCGTCGGCAGTTCCAGTATCCGCCTGTGGGATCTGCAGAAATCCTTTCCCACACTGAACGCACTGAATCGTGGTTTCGGAGGATCGAAGGTTGCCGACTCTCTGCATTTCGCGGATCGGATCATACTCCCCTATGAACCGCGCATTGTCGTGGTGTATGCGGGCGACAACGACATCGCCCACGAAGTCACCCCCTGTGAAGTCCATGCCCACTTCCAGGAGCTGGTGGACAAGATACACACCAGGTTGCCCGACACGCGCATCGTGTACCTGGCGATCAAGCCCAGCCTCAAACGCTGGAGCCTCGTGCATCGGGTCCGGGCGGCTAATGCCCTCATCCGAGCAACATGCGTCGAGGATCAGCGGCTGGTGTTCGTCGATACGGATCAACCGATGATCGGGTCGGAAGGCACACCCCGGCCGGAGCTGTTTCGCGATGACGGACTCCACCTCAACGAAGCCGGCTACGAACTCTGGACGGGCTTGTTGAAACCGCACCTGCAGTGACTGCGGGACGCCTCTGGGCTTCGCCACATGAGCCGCCCAAGGGGTCACACAGTCAACAAGGCTTTCGAGGGCTTTCGGAGGTCACCAGCCGAGCGACATGTTCGTCTCAATCGCCTTCTGGGCCTCATGCAGATCGACGCCGGTGTCGTGCATATACAGGCGGATGGCGTGCAGCTTGTCTCCGGCCGCCTTCGCCAGACATTCCCGTGCGGTGTCACACGGTTCAACATCTGATGAGTTGAGCCCTAGGAGACGCTTGGAAATGACCCAGACGTCGCGGGGACGCTTGGTCACGCGGGTGATCTCATCTTCCGGATAGTTCTCGAGCGCAATCTGCTCAGCGGCTTCCCGGGAATCGGCCCACCCGATCATGATGTGGGCGTTCGTCTCAATTTCAAACAGTGGCATGCGCCACACCTCCTTTGCGTGTTGTTGCCCGGTCCGGTCCAAGCTGGACTTTCCTCGACGAGGATCATAGCGATGCCCGTTACCCCCCGTCCACACGTCCGTACAGTTGAATCTCAGTCGGCCATTCCATAGCGGACGATGCACCACAGAGCCTTCACACCATCCCGGACCCCGATCTTCTTCCCCTGATCGTAAGTCCGCCCGTCGTAGCTGATCGACATCTCAAATACCCGATATCGCTGCCGGGCGACCCGAGCCGTCAATTCCGGTTCAATCCCGAATCGATCCTGCCTGAGCTTCGGGCCGATTTCCGCAATCACTTCCCGTTTGAACAGCTTGTAGCACGTCTCCATGTCGGTGAGGTTCAGGTTCGTGAAGCAATTGGACAGCATGGTGAGCACCTTGTTGCCCACATAGTGCCAGAAATAGAGGACGCGGTGGGGCTGGTCTCCTAGAAACCGGCTCCCGAACACCACATCGGCCCGATCCTCCACAATCGGTTGGAGTAGCCGCGGGATTTCGGCGGGATCGTACTCGAGATCGGCGTCCTGGATGATCAAGGCATCTCCCTTCGCCTTCGAGAACCCTGTGCGAACTGCCGCGCCTTTGCCCTGGTTTGACTCGTGGTAATAGATCGACAGCCGGTTGTCCGGATCGTTCCACGCTGTCCGCTCGAGTTCCTTGAGCAATTCGCGCGTGCCGTCGGTGCTGGCATCGTCAACAAGTACAATCTCTTTACGCAGTGGCACCTGCCTCACGTTGTCCAGCAGTGCCAGCAATGTGCCGTGTTCGTTGTACACCGGGATGACGACCGACAGCAGAAAGTCGCGCGGAATCACATAGACGCCCAGCTGCCGGCAGGCGGCTTCGCCAAGCTGCGAGCGCACCTGCTCATACCACTCACGCGAATAAGGCGCAAGCACCTTGCGTCGGTCGTGAGGAGTCTCGTGTTCTGTAGACTGCGACGTCTGCATGCTCATGAACAATGATCGGGGCTTCAATTGAATGACATCGCGTCGATGTCGCAGGAGGACGACTGCAACCTCTTCCGATGAGCATTTCACATTCCGCCCGCAGTGTAGTCACTCTCACAGCGACCAGACACTCCTGCAAGTAAAGAAACGTGGGGTCAGAACGAATGCAACGATTGGCGCTGCCCGGGAATCCCCGATAGACTCGTGTGCACCAAGACGATCGAACAGTCGGCAATATGTCCGCACACAAAATTCTCATCGACTCACCCGAGCCCAACGTCGATTTGCCGGACTTTCCGGGGGGTCTGGACGGCATCTCGCAGCAATGCACGTTGCGCGGGACTGATCGTTGGAGCGTGCACTGGAGAAGGCTCCGCGGCGGACTTTCCGAGGGGGTCCTCGTCGTCGAGATCTGCAATGGGCCGATGACTGTGAGCATTCTGCCCACGCGCGGCATGGGTTTGTGGAAGATCGACGCCGGACCCATTCGCGTGGGGTGGGATGCACCGTACCCTCAGCCGGTCCATCCCGGTCATGTCGATCTGGGATCACGCAACGGTCTGGGGTGGCTGGACGGCTTCAGCGAATTGTTGTGTCGCTGCGGACTGGCATCCAATGGTCCCCCCGGCAACGATCATGGTGCCCGATCGCCGATTGAGTCGCAGCTGACACTGCACGGCAGGATTGCCAACACTCCCGCCCACACCGTTGCGGCCGGTTACGATCCCGCCAACGGAGCCCTGTGGGTGCAGGGGATCGTGGACGAATGCACGCTCTTTGGTCCACAACTGCGATTGACCTCAACGCTCATGATGGAAGCCGGGTCACATCGGCTGACCGTCATCGACGAATTCACGAACCTCAGCTCCCATGAGTGCGAATGTCAGCTGCTGTATCACCTGAACGTCGGCCCCCCGTTGCTCGAAGAAGGTTCACAGATTCACTGTGCCCATCGCGCGGTCTGCCCGCGAGATATCGCGCACTGCCGAAGGTATGGGGTCGTCGGAGACTTTCCTCGGTCCGACGCCGGGCTACGCCGAACAGGTGTATTACTACGACCCGATCGCGGACTCGCGAGGAGAATCGCATGCCCTGCTGTCGAACGCCGATGCAACGCTAGGGCTGCAGGTCTCCTTCGACCCGCGGCAACTTCCCTGCCTGTCGATCTGGAAGTGTACGCAGCCTCAGTCGGATGGGTACGTTGCCGGCATTGAACCGGGAACCAACTATCCGAACTTCAAGGCGTTTGAGCGTGAGCAGGGACGCGTGCTCCCGCCTGTCTGCCGGAGGCGCCATATCAAACCCGACTGGAGATCGCGGTTCTAGGGTCTGCTGCAGAAGTAAAGGGCGCGGTGGAACAGATTTCGCGACTGCGGGAGAGTGTTGTCCCGGAGGTCAGGCAGACTCCACAACCTCCATTCGCGCCCGCAACAACTCAAGGCGTTTAGCTGCGAGTTGGAGAGGAGCGTGCATCCCATTAGACTCCAGATGCCCGCGGGCCGCTGCCCGTGGGCTTTGAATCATCAACTCATCAACTCGATCTCTCGAGGCCACTGCTGATTCGCTTCCCAGTAGGTTTTCTTGAGGGCAATCGCGTCATCCTCGGCGGCAGGCTGCACCCGTCCCTGTGCGTCAATTGCTCGTGAGACGAGCTGGTGTTTGCCGGCGTCGACCGGTCCCAGGTCGAGGGAGAAGAAACGCCAGCAGAAGTCAGCCTGTGGCTGAGCGTCCAGCTCTGCGACTCGCCAATCGCCGTCGTCCAGCCGCACCTCAACACGTTCGAGTGGTGTGCCATCACTCCATGCGGCACCATAAACCTTGAGCGGAACGCGCCCCTCCTGTGTCGGTTGTCGTGTGACGCGGGCCACCACCGACTTGAGATTCATCCGCGTGACGGACGATTCAACAAACACCACGTCATTCCCCTGACGCTCACCCCGAACGGTGACATAGTCGCGACCCATGTACCGTCCCATGTACCGTCGATCACGCACGTCAATCCGCCGCAGCCACTTGACGTTGGCGATCCCATACCAGCCGGGCACGATCAAACGCACGGGAGCACCGATGCGCTGCTCCAGTGGCTCTCCGTTGCGTTCGTAGGCAAGCAGCAGCGGAAGTTGCATGGCATCCTCAATCGACAGACTTCTGCCGAAGGGAACCTCGACCTTCAGCTCGCGGGGAGTGCCGGGCCGCAGCGTTTCCTCCTGAACATCATGCCCGAAGAAGACGACTTCGACGGCTTCCGGCCGGACACCGCATTCTTCCAACAGCGGGGCGAGTCGTGTGCCCGCCCAGCGACTGTTGTAGATGGCATTCATGAACCCTTTGGAAGAGCCGTTGCCCGAGCATTCGAGCGTCATCAACTGCTCGCTTCGCGGCCGGGAGCGTAAATCGTCAAGCGTCAGATACAAAGGACGTTCGACGAGGCCCCCGATCTCCAGGCGGAAATCGGTGGTAGCTCCTTCGGGGATCCCGTAGTGCTGGACATTGAACACCTGGTCGGTGGGAGTTAACCAGCTGTCCAGTGTTTCCCAGTCGAGACGATTCGGCGGCGTGCGCGGAGTATCAAGAAATGGAACCAGTTCCTCCGAGGAAGACTGGGCCGGCAGCGCGATCCGAGGATCAGACAACCATGCCAGCCCGGCAGCGAGCGACATCGTGCCAGTCCGCAGAGCGTCCCGTCTCGACCACTGAGCAGGCGTCGTTCCAGTGGAGGAAGAGATCAGGTGCGTTGCG
The DNA here is from genome assembly GCA_963707405.1 of uncultured Planctomycetaceae bacterium. Lineage (GTDB taxonomy): Bacteria > Planctomycetota > Planctomycetia > Planctomycetales > Planctomycetaceae > CAVPPT01. Next base: position 150,296 of record CAVPPT010000007.1, read on the forward strand.
TCCAATTTCCTGAATGACTCGCGTGGCATGGCAAGGAGCCTATGGTGGGGGGATGTCGTCTGGGGAAACCTGAATGTCGAGTTTGGTGCTCTCACCGGGATGGATGATGATTCGCTTTCTCCAAGTCAGACGTCCTGCGGGATGTACCATCTCGAGGGTGTATTCGCCCGGGGGAATGTCGGAGAGCTCGAATCGCCCGTCTGCCTCGGTGAGATCATACCAGTCATGATCGAAAACGAAGATCCAAGCCCGCATGCCGCCATGATAGATGCAGCCCACGGTCGCCGGATTCCGGATGTCTCCGGCTCTGGGAAACCGGTGCGTATATTCGCCGCCAATCTCTATGCTGACATTGAACCCCGCTGTTGTCGAATCACTGCGAACATTGTGGGTTGTGGAATCGCTGTTGGTGAATCGCACCGAATCACCCGCCGTGATCGCCAGTGTCTCGGGCACGAACTGAAAGTTGAACTGATCGACGCCGTGCACCCTCGGGATGCGAGCTGACGACGCGGGGAGCGAACGTCCACGAAGCGTGACCACCGCTTCGGAGAGGTAACCGGTGCGGCTGTCATTGATGTAATAGCGACCAAACCGCCAAGGCCGGGCCGCGTCAGCCTGGTACACCACATGCCCCTGCAAATGTCCCGTTGTCGGCGGTGCGTCTGACGTTGTCTGCTCAGCGAAAGTGCTCGCAGTCACTGCGAGAATGACCACCGATGACAAAGCCAGCAGCCACGTCGCCGCGACCGCGATACGGACAGTCCGCTGACATCCGCCAGACCACCTGGCTGACCGATCGTCGTCTGGAAGTGCCATCAGGAGTGCTTCTGGGGAATCATCTGGGCCTTCGGATGGTCGAAGCACATGTTGTAATACAACAGCATAGTAAGAGGAACACCCCCGATGGCGATGCGGACCAGGAACTCGGGCAGCGCCAGCGGACCTCCGGCGAGAACATGGCTGAACGCGAGCATCAGACCCCACACACCCGACGCCAGCAAGACTGCACGTGATCTGCTCAAGAGCACACTGACTGCCAATCCCAGACTGACTCCGCCTGCCACACCCAGGGCGAGACGTGTGCTGTGGTCCGTCAGTTCCGTATCGAATCGTCCGGACAAAGACCCCACCAGATCGAGCAACGGCCCACCATCCGTGGCCTGAAGGAGCGCCAGCAGTCCGATTCCAACGAATGTCGCCACCACCGCCAGGCGCATCAACCACAGGCTGAAGAAACAACGCCCCAGATAGGTCTTCAATCTCGGGGGCCAGAAGTCCAGGAGCATCAGTGCCAGTGGTGCCACGGCGCAAACGGCGTGCTCCAGAGGGATTAACCGGGCCGATGGCTCTGTCTGCCCTAGTATCGGGACCCAGGCTGCGGCGAGCATCCAGGCGGTCACTGGCAGCAACACGATCCAGCTGGGCCGCAGCAACGTCAGCACTCCGCATAGTGCCATGCCCCAGGCGGCATTGCGATCGAATGCCGTTGCCCTGTCCATCGACCAACCCAGGTCCTGAGCAAGGCCAACCGACAGTGATGACGCATCGCCCTGCAAACCCTGCAGAGCCACTCCAAAACATTGTGCGGCCACCACCACGCGCAGGGTCGTGATCACCCAGCCAATTCCACTAGGCTTGATGAAATCGCGATAGTGATTCAGGTCATTCATGTGCCGCCTGTCCCCAGACAGGGCGCAGAGCCGCCTCGCGCAGGGGTGAGGAGACAGAATAGACCGTATCGCGTCGAGCGCGAAGTGATGGGGTCTGAGTGTACCCACGGGTCGCTGCCCGTGGGCGTTGGTCCCTGCAATGAACGATCAGCCAATCACTCAGTTGCGTTCGCGCTCACGACGTTCCCAAACGACCAGTTCCCGAGCGATATCTGTCGAGACACCGATCGCATCGTCTTCGATGTGATCGCACGGAATGACGATGAAGCGGCTGTCGGCAATCGCCTGCCACAGCTCGCGGTCAATTCCCAGAGGAATGCGCACCGTCTGGGGCGGCAGATCAGGATCGTGAGTCAGGCGAATGTCCATAGTTCCCCGTTTCGTGCAGGCGACAAGTCCAGCATGATGGGGTGCGCCGACGCGAGGCAAGGTCGGTTCCAGCTGTTGTTCGGGGATTCCCGTGGGCGACTCGTGCAATCGGACCAGCCTGCACGATGCGCACGAGCGGGACGGGACATCAACCAGAGTGAACGACGTGACAGCCGTCAGCCTATCGAATATTGAGACTGGCGATGCCGACCATCGCCAGCAGGGCGGAGCCGATCCAGAAGCGCACGACAATCTTGTGCTCGTGATAGCCCCGAAACAGAAAGTGATTGTGCAGCGGGCTGCAGGCGATTAGCCGTTCTCCGGTCAACTTGAACCAGCCGACCTGGGCGATGACGCTGAGCGTCTCAATGACGAAGATTCCTCCCACAATGACCAGCATCAGCTCCTGCCGCGTGATGAGCGCGGCCAAGCCCAGTAACGCACCCAGGGGCAACGAGCCGGTGTCTCCCATAAACACCTGTGCCGGATAGCAGTTGAACCACAAAAAGCCCATCATCGCCCCCACCATGGCCCCCAGCACGATGGTCATTTCGCCACTGCCTGGGATGTGGGGCATGTTGAGGTAGTCGGCCATGACGACATGACCGCACAAATAGGTGAGTGCGGCAAAGGCGATCCCGGCAAAGATCATGCAACCGCCGGCCAGCCCGTCGAGGCCATCCGTCAGATTGACGCCATTGGAACTGCCAACGAGCACAAACAGGCTCCACAGGATGAATCCGCTCCCCAGCGTGAGCGTCCCGGCACCGAACGGCCAGACGAGATCGACGCCGTGCGGTCGATGCTGTTGAGTCTGATAAAGCCACCAGCCCGTCACCAGCGAAATGACGATCTGCAGTGCGAGCTTCTGCTTCGCGGTGAGGCCGCGCCGCGATGTGGACACTTTGATCCAGTCATCCATCGCCCCCAGCGCACCAAAGGCAATTGCCACAAACAACGACATCTGAACGTAGGGACTGGCCAGGTTTCCCCATAGCAGCACAGCCGCCACGATCGACCCGACAATGAACAGGCCGCCCATGGTGGGCGTGTTGCACTTGTCGGCGTGAAGCTCGTTGAGTCGCTCGGAGGCACTCGAAATGCGTTCACAGTATCGGTGCTTCAGCCATCGGATCGCCACCGGCCCCCAGAACAGCGCTGTGAGGAAGGCGGTGGAAGCAGCCAGTGCAGTTCGTGCCGTCAGGAACACACGCGAATCACCGGCCATGTGGGCGGCGAACTGCTCGTGAAACGGTCCGAATCTCAGGATGAGCCAGGTTAACATCGCCTTGAAAGCCGGTTTCAACGGACGGCCAGCGTGCCCGGGACGCGACAATAATACAACTGCCCTCCCTCTCACGGAGTGGGCGGAGGTGAGTGTCCGGCAAAGTGGACGAGTTCAGAGGTTGATGAAGGGGGTGCCGGGGCGACTTAACACCCAGGGGCGGCACCCCACGAGTCTCCGAGAAAAGTGTCGTGTCAAAGCTGGCAGCTTCGACCATGCCGTATGGCATTGCGACTCCGGGATTCCGCCAATCCCGGATGGGTTGCCAGTGTGTCCGCGGGTGCCGGAGGATGAGGCCTCCGGCACCCGGAATAGTCGGGTTCTGCTAAGAAGCGACGATTGGAGTGATCGACCCAGTAACCACTTTGCCCAATTGCCATGATGCTCCCGTCCGAGACGCCCAGGGACGTTGCCTGTAGATTCCCGCAAATCCTCAGCACAGAGCAGAACCCGCCGCGTTTATCTCCTGTAGGAATGTAAGTTTCAAAGCCTGCCTGGGGGACGGCTCACGCGACTGCCCGATGAGGAAAGTCGTGCTCGATCTGACGATCATCTGCCAGCAACTGAATACTCCTGAGAAACCGTTCCATCCGCTCGGCCCGCGAACCTTTCAACAGCACGACATCGCGAGGTTCCAGCCATAATCCCAGGAGCAGTTGCTCCGTCTCTGAATTGCTGCAAATGCCAATCCGGCCCGCATCCATTCCGGCATCCCGGGCACCCGCCGCCACATGCAGGGCATGTTCGCCGGTGACGATCAATCGATGAATTCCCGCTTGTGCGATCTGCTGACCGAGTTCCCGGTGGAATTGTTCAGTCTGCTTGCCCAATTCACGCATGTCGCCCGCGATCAATACCTTCTGATTGCACTGCTGCCAGTCACGCAAGACTTCACATGCGGCCCGCATCGATTCCGGACTGGCGTTGTAGCTGTCGTCAATCACTGTCCACTCACCAATCGGCTGTGAGCAACACCGTCCTGCCACAGGTTCGAACCGACTGAGAGCTTCCACAATCTCAACTTCTCGAACATCAATCTCCCGAGCCACTGCGATCGCCGCGAGTGCGGCAGTCACATGATGCCGCCCGACGGCTGTCACCGTGAATCGTGTCGATCCCACGCGAAACCGGAGTAACCCGTTCTCGCATTCAATCTCACTGGCCACGAGATCGTTTCCACGTTGCTCTCCGACGAAGATTGTCTTGCAGGCGGCCCGTTGCGCGAGTGCCCGCACATATTCATCATCACCATTGAGCACCGCGAATCCGGTACACGGCAACGCTTCGATCAATTCGCCCTTGGCCTGGGCAATGTGACTGATGTCACCAAACTGTTTCAGGTGCGCCGGCGCAATTCTGGTGACGATGCCGACCTCCGGCTGAGCGATCTCACACAGCCTGCGAATCTCTCCCAACTGGGAGGCTGCCATTTCCACCACGGCAAACTCGTGGTGTGTGTCGATGTCCAACAGTGTCAGCGGTACGCCGATCTGGTTGTTGAAGTTCTGAGGACTCTCAATGCCCCGGTACTGCTGACGAAGTACGGTATGAATCATGTGCCGTGTCGTGGTCTTGCCGACGCTGCCGGTCACCCCGATCACGAGTGCATCCTGTTGTTCCTGATACCAGCCTGCGAAGTCCTGGAGTGCCTGGAGCGTGTCTTCCACGGCTAACATGGGCAGCAGGCGATTGTCTGTTCTGTCGGGTTGGGCCACACAAGCAGCCGCCCCCTTCTTGAAGGCCTCGTCAATGTAGGAATGTCCGTCGTGTCGCGCTCCCCGCAACGCCCAGAACAGATCGCCGGAACGTATGTCCCTCGAGTCGGTCACGATGCGATCGAAACCAATCAGGCCCGAGGGAACACCCAAGGCCCATCCGCCAGTTGCGGCGAGCAGTTGATCAACTCGAACGGGTGACATGGGGTCTTGGCGACCCGACCGGCCACAGATCAGGACCGCTCCCCGAAAGGAGACGCCCTGAATCGTCCTGCAGCCGCGCCGGTGTCTGGCGTGATGTGGTCAGGGATAGAATCGCATCCAGCACGTGATAACCTCCTTCGCTGAATCTGAATTGTTTCCGGCGTCAACTGGCGACCAGGGCATGTCGGTTCTTCCTGGCGAGCGCCTGACGACAGATTTGTCGATCATCGAACGGACGGGAGATGTCGCCGACAATCTGCACAGTCTCGTGACCTTTGCCGGCTACCAGCACCACATCTCCGGGCTCTGCCTGTTCGATGGCCCAGTGAATGGCAGCAGCACGATCGGGTTCAATATGAATCTCGGCGGCTGTATTGCGTGCACCGGCCAGTATCTCGTCGATGATGTGCGAGGGTTGTTCGGTTCTCGGATTGTCGCTCGTAATGATGGCGACGTCGGCAGCACCGCCTGCCTTGCCCAACAGCGGTCGCTTGCTGCGATCGCGATCGCCACCAGCTCCGAAGACGCACAGGACGCGTCCCGATGCCAGCTGTCTGACTGCCAGTACGGCGCGACGCAGGGCATCGTCCGTGTGGGCATAGTCGACGTAGACTGAGAAGGGGTGGGCTCCCTCGACGCGCTCCAGGCGTCCCGGGACCGCCGTCACCGACGCGATGCCGTCGCGAATCTCCTCGAGCGACAGTCCGAAATGCATGGCTGCTGCTGCTGCTGCCAGACAATTCGAGACGTTATGTCGTCCAATGAGGGTTGTGTGCATTTCCACCGACCGAGTTCCGAAGCTGAGCACAAACCGTGTTCCTGCAGCGGTGGACTCGATAGCGTTTGCCGACAGGTCCGCCGACTGATCCAGCCCGTAGGTTCGCACTTGCATCGATCCGCAGGTGCGATCGATGAGCGAGGCACTGCCGGGGTCGTCGACATTGAACACGCACAATCCGCCACGCTTGATCTGTCGGAAGATGCGGGCTTTCGTTTCCCGATAGCTGTTGAAATCGCCGTGATAGTCGAAGTGGTCCTGGGTAATGTTTGTCACGACAGCCACATCCAGCAGTGTGCCGCCGACGCGCGACTGATCCAGTGCGTGACTGGAGATCTCGAGCGCGGCATACTTTGCTCCACGCTGCACCGATGTGCCGAGCCATTGTGACAATGTTCTGGCACAGGGTGTCGTGAGTATGGCTGGTTGTGAATTAATACTGTCGTTGTATTCGACGGTCCCCATCAGGGCTGTTGGAGATCCGTGATGCTCGAGAATCGCCCGCGCCAGCCAGGTGACGGTCGTCTTGCCGTTGGTCCCAGTCACACCAATCGTGCCCAACCGCTTAGTGGGATACCCGAACAGCGCCTCGCACAGTTGAGCATGTGCCAGCCGGACATCGGTCACGACACATTGGGGAACTCGTGCATTTCGGACAGGACGGTCCACCAAGAGCGATGTGGCTCCATTTCTCAGCGCCTCGTCCACATAACTCAGACCATGGACGCAGGTGCCGGGGATTGCGGAAAACATTGTGCCGGCGACGGCGAGGCGACTGTCTTCGCACACATCGCGTACCGCAATGTCACCACATCCCACCAAACTGGCGGAAGGGAACAGCCTGCGGAGGCTGACGGGGGTGGCGGTTTGTACCAGGTGCGGCGTCATGGTGGAGGCATCCCTGCCAGGTCTGGACGTAACAGGAGGTGTGGTCGACGGTTCCTGTCGCCAGAAGCAGGGTCAATCAGGCAAGGGATCGAGTGAGAGATATGGGAGCAGGATTGCTCAGGTGAGAGGGCCGCATTCTCACGATTCACGCCCAACCGTCAAGCCGACTTTGACCCTTTTTCAACGACACAATCGCGAGCTTGTAATCGTTACAGCGAACTCGCATGATAAGGCTTCAGGCCCCTGAAGGATCACCAACGCTCTGGTCGAGGATACATTCGATGAAATCTGTAATCTGCGGCATGATGGCAGGGCTGGCGCTGTGGGTAATCACCACGTCTGAAGGAGACGCGCAGGCTCAACAGCAGCGGCAACGCGCGCCAGCTCCTGCTTTCAGAAAGGTTGTTGATGACCCGCAACTGCCCCGCGTGCTGCTGATCGGAGACTCGATCTCGATCGGCTATACGGCGCCCGTTCAAGAGCTGCTCAAGGGACAGGCGAACGTGCACCGGATCCCGGTCAATGGCGGACCCACAACCCGCGGGCTCGAAGAGATCGATGAATGGCTGGGTAACGGCAAATGGGACGTCATCCATTTCAACTGGGGATTGCACGACCTCAAGTACATCGATGACAAGAACGCGCTGGTGGCCCCCGACCAGGGGCATCTCCAGGTTCCCATCGCTCAGTACGAAGTGAACCTGAAAAAACTTGTTCAGCGATTACAGCAGACCGGCGCAACACTCATCTGGCGTACGACGACACCGGTTCCGGAAGGTGCCCAGGGCCGTATCGTTGGTGATGCCGCTCGATACAACGCTGTCGCCGCCCACATCATGGAAGAGCAGGGGATTGCGATCGACGATCACTATGCGTACTGTCTGCCGAGGCTTCAGGAGTTGCAGAAACCGGCGAATGTCCACTTTACGGACGACGGTTCAAAGAAACTCGCCGAGCTGACCGCCCAGTCGATTTCCGCGGCGCTCAACAAGCGAGCCGGGAACTGATGCGTCATGGCCCGGGTGAGTTTTACCGCCAACTTGCAGCGCCATGTGCAATGCCCCACGTGTTGCGTGGACGGCAGCACGGTTGGTGAAGTTCTCGCTGCCGCTTTTCGGGAGAATCCTCGCTTGCGGGGATACATCGTGGATGACCGCGGTCGACTGCGGAAGCACATGGTCATTTTCGTGGATAACCGCGTGATCGTCGATCGCGATGGGCTATCCGATTCGCTGACACCCGACAGCGACGTGTATGTGATGCAGGCACTTTCGGGTGGTTAATTCTCTGGAGTTCAGTGATGACTGAGAGATGTTACGTCAGCACGCGCAAGGGACTCTTTTCCGTGGAAAGAACGCGAGACGGCTGGAGTGTGAACAGTGCCGACTTCCTAGGTGACCATGTCTCCATGTTCCTGCAGGATCCCCGGGATGGCTGGATGTATGCGGCATTCAATCATGGACACTTCGGTGCCAAGCTGCATCGAACGGCCGACGGGGGGCAATCCTGGGAAGAGTGTGCCGTGCCGGTCTATCCCGATGGTGCCGTTGTCGCGACGCGTCCTCCCGCCGACGGCCCGCCGGGGACAAAGCCCGCGAGCCTTTCTGAGATTTGGGCACTCGAGGCGGCAGGGAACAACCAACCCGGGCAGATATGGGCAGGGACAATCCCGGGTGGACTGTTCACCTCCAGGGATCGTGGTACGACCTGGGAACTCAACGAGCCGTTGTGGAATCGCCCCGAACGCATGGAATGGTTTGGCGGAGGGAAAGACGACCCGGGCGTGCATACGATCTGTGTTCACCCACAACACCCCCAGCATATGCGTGTTGCCGTTTCATGTGGCGGAGTCTGGCAGACAGAGGACGGGGGGCATACATGGGAATGTCGCGGCAAGGGACTGCGGGCCGACTACATGCCCCCGGATCTGGCTGGTACACCGCACATTCAGGACGTGCACCGGCTTGCGTTTTGCGGTGACCACACAGATTCGTTGTGGATCCAGCATCACAATGGCATCTTCCGGTCCACCAATGGTGCCCGCACTTGGAAAGAACTGTCGGTGAAACCATCGGGTTTCGGCTTTGCCGTTGCGGCTCATCCGCACGATCCACAGACCGCCTGGTTCGTGCCGGGGGTTAAAGACGAATGCCGTGTGCCTGTCGGCGGAAAACTCGTGGTCACGCGCACCACAGACGGCGGTGAGTCCTTTGGAATCTTGTCCCAGGGGCTACCGCAAAAACATTGCTACGACATCATCTACCGGCACGCACTCGATGTTGATGAAACAGGAACCTTTCTGGCGATGGGTTCAACGACCGGTAGTCTGTGGATCTCCGAGGACAGCGGCGACAGTTGGAGCACGGTATCGAGCACACTGCCTCCGATTCATTGTGTCCGGTTTCACCGAGAGAAACTGTGATTGGATAGATCAAATGCTGTCAATGTGGCAGCAGGGCTATCGCCCTCGACCAACATCAAACATGGGCCGGCAGTTTAGGCAAACTGTGTTCGCTTTATGTGTTGCTGGGAGTTTACGGCTCTTGAAAACAGGAAACTGAACGTTTTCCAGACGGTTCCGAGGATGCCGGGGATGCAATTCCCGTAGCCGAAATCTACAATTGCCCTTGCTGCCGGGCACACGAATTGCCCAGATCAGGGAGGAACCCTTGGCCATTTCCGTCGCCACTCAGGGAGGGACTCGCGTGATACCAAAATCCTTAGGCTTCATGTCCACGTCAACCTCCGATTCTGCCGTCATTGCACTGGATGATCCGGTCCCGTCAGGAAGTTGCGTCGCCGTGGTAGAGCCATCGTGCTTGGAGGAGGCACCTCACTCACTTGAACAACTGGTGCAGCGGCGTCTGATGAAAAACCCGCGTCTGCGGTTTTCATCACTCGTCGTTCGACGTCTGCATGACGGGGTCTGCCTCGAGGGAGTTCTGGAAACCGACGATCGCGTGACCGATATCGCCCGCTTGGTACGGCAGATGAGTGGTGTCGATCGCGTGATCAATCGCTTGGTTGTGCATCGCACGGATCGACCTCATCCTGTCAAGGCGCAACAACCGCCGGAGAAGTCACCACACCAGGGGTGATTCGCGATTCTGCGAGCGATTCGACTTTCTTTAATTCGGATCGATCTGCTACGATTCTTTCCGTCCGGCTGGAACAGTGACCAGCACGGTGGTTCGTGACACGGAATTGGCATCTCGATCCTTGATCGCAGATTTGCCATGAGGGCAGGGAGGCCGTCGTGAGTACGGGACAATCACAGCAGCGTCTTGACGTTCAGATTCGCTGGCTTATTCGCCGCGACATGGCCGAAGTCATCCGCATCGAACAGGAGAGCTTCGAGTTCGCCTGGACGGAGGAGGATTTCCTCTGCTGCCTGCGGCAGCGAAACTGCATCGGCATGGTCGCAGAACTCGACCATCAGATCGTCGGCTTCATGATCTATGAGCTGCACAAGTCGCGGCTCAACATTCTGAACTTCGCCGTCGCATCTGAGTGTCGCCGCCAGGGCATTGGGAACCAGATGGTCACCCGCCTGATCGACAAGCTCTCGCAGCAGCGCCGCAAGGAGATTCTGCTGGAAGTCCGTGAGCGGAATCTGGCTGCCCAGCTGTTCTTCAAGAACCAGAACTTCCGTGCCGTGCGAGTACTCCGCCGGCATTACGATGACACAGCCGAGGACGCGTACATCATGCAGTTCCGGCTGGACGCGGCTCACGACGTGCAGTCGCTTTTTGCCCATCGAAATCGCATCTCGGAGATGGACGCGACGGAATACGATGCGGCGTGAGTGTCTCCTGACGCTGGCGAGCCTGCCCAGCGCCTCAAGCCCACGGGCAAGCGGCCCGTGAGTACAAGATGAGGTTGCTCCCGCAGCCCCCCGGTCGGTCCAATGTCCGGACTGATGGGGCGCAAGGATGACTTGCAGCGAGGCGGTTGCTCGCACATGATGGGCCCATGACACATAAGCAGGTCATGGCTGCTCTCAAGAAGATGGGCACGGCGCAGAACCGCAAGATCTATGCGCGTCACGGTGCCGAGGGTCCGCTTTTTGGTGTGAGCTTTGCGAATCTGCACGCGCTGCGCAAGCAGATCAAGGTGGACCACCCGCTCGCCGTGGACCTCTGGAAGTCCGGCAACGTCGATGCCCGCACGCTGGCGACGATGATTGCCGATCCGGCTCAATTGGATGCAGCGACCGCACAGGCGTGGCTGCAGGAGATCTCATACGGCTTACTCGCCAATCAGTTGGGGGCCCTGGTCTCCCGTTCACCGATCGCGGTGACGATGCTGTCCCGCTGGACACGATCATCGAAGGAGTATGTTCGCCAATCCGGATACGCCGTTCTCTGCCACTTGCTGAAGGATGCGCCGCAGGACGTGAGCGATGACCTGTGTCGCTCGTACCTGGAACGCATCGAGAGACAGATTCACAAATCTCCCAACCGAGCTCGCGAAGCGATGAACATGGCCGTCATCAGCATCGGGATCGCCAAGCCTCATCTGCAGCGCGCCGCGATTGCGACGGCACGGCGCATCGGACCGGTCGAGGTGGACCATGGCGAGACCGGCTGCAAGACTCCCGAGGCCGAAGCCTATATCCTGAAGGCTGCGGCACGACGTTCTGCCGGTAAAGCTGTCACTTCCCGGGGGACCTGCTGATGATGTGATCCGAGATCCCAGGATTCGTCGAAACCACGTGATCCGCGCCGAGGTCATTTTCGTAGTCGTTTGTGCAGGCAGAGAATCAACGGTCCTCCATTGACACCAACAACTCTCACTCGGATACATGGCGACGCGTTGAGCGCACGGTCAACCTTTCTTAAGGCCTCTGGAGACATGGCGATGCGTTTCGTGACAAGTCTGGCGACATTCGCTGTTGTGCTCTCGATGGTTCCGGGATTCGCACAGGCTGAAGATGCCTTATTGCGTGTCCCTGCTGACGCGGCTGTCGTCCTTCGTCTGAAATCTCCTGATGCAACCATTGATCGCGTCGCCGCGTTGGCTGATGCTGTGCAGGAGGGGCTGGGAACCCAGGTGAAGGATGCCGCCGCACGCACTCAATCGGATCCCGGACTGAAGGGAGCCGACCTGTCGCGTGATTGGCTGCTGGTGATGTTCGCCGTCGCCGGCAGCCCGCCGGAGTTTGTTGTGTCACTTCCGGCGAGCGACGCGGACACGCTGGCCGCCGCCGCCCGGGAGCCATGGGTGACAGCCGTCCATGACGACCGCGTGTTCGGCAGCCGACAAGCTGAACTCCTTGAGAAGTTTGCCGCCGTGCACGATCCGGGGCTTTTCAGCGGTCTGGACACTGCCTCGCGGGAGATGTTCGAAGCGGGCGATCTGTCCGCCTATGTCAACGTCCACATCCTGACAGAGACTTACAGCACCGAAATTGACGACTTGGCCGAGCGCGTGCGGCAGGGGATCGACCAGATTGGCCAACTGCCAGCCGAGGCGACCGGCGGTGTTGATATGGCGGCCGTCGCGAAGATGTACCAGTCGATCTTCATGCATCTGATTCAGGGGGCCCGCGATACTCAGGATCTGACGGCGGCGATTCACGTCGATCCAAATGGTCTCACAATTCATGAGCGCCTTCGATTATCGAAAGGAACCGCGACACATCGCGCGCTTGCCGGTCAGCCGACGTCCGACTTTTCTCAGCTGGCACAGCTTCCGCTCGGCCGGGAAATGTACTTCGGGTTCCTGGGTGACATGAGGGCCTTGACGAAATGGAACATGGAATGGACGCGGGCGATGTTCAAGGATGACCAGCAGCAGCAGGGCATCGATGCGATTACGAAGACCATCGATCAGATTCAATACGGAGCGATCGTCGGAGCAATGGGTCTGGGAAGCCCCGAAACTGGACTGCTTCGCGCGACGATGATCGTCGAGGCAGAACCGGTCGAGAAGGTTCGGGAATTGATGCAGGAATACGGTGACACGATGGGCGATCTGTCCATCAACAACTTCCGACAGACCATGACGATCTCCAAAGAATGCCGAGAAGTTCGGCTCGCGGACAGCCGACCTCGTCACTGTCCAGCAGGAGTTCGAGGGCCCACAAGCTGCCATGCAGCAGGCGATGATCAACATGATGTTCGGCAGCGAGGGCATCCAATCGCGAATTGTGTATCTCGATGACAAATACCTGCAGACCACTGGCGGCGGCCGGGAGGCAATGGCTGCGGCGCTCGATCAACTTGACAGCGGCAAGGACAATGGACTGGACTCTCATCGGGAAGGACTACCGGCACGCGGCAATCTCATCTTTCTGGGAGATATCGCTTCGACAATCGTGCGGTCGCTTTCACTGGCTGCAGCAATTCCGAATTTGCCGTTCCCACTGGACCGTGATGCCCTGGAGCAGCTGGATCTCGAGAATTCGTACATCAGTTTCGTCGCCAGTTCCGAATCAGATGGACTTCGGTTCCAGACTCACGTTCCAGTGGAACAGATCCGATCGGCCTTCGACATTGGGATGATGTTCCAGTCGATGCGCAATCAGTGACCGTGCACCACGCCGATTGTTCCGTATCACAAACGGTGGTGCGATGCGCTGCAGAACGCCCGGCAGCGGCGTCCGGCGGGTATCCCTTTGGCAAGGCTGAGGCACATCGCTTCCTGGCCGTTGCCACTTGGTGAGGACGTCAAGACTCGTTGCCGGACGCCGAGGATGATGGCAACGGCGGACTTGCGGACTCGGCAGATTCATCACCCGATAGCGATGGCGCTGCGGCCTTCTCAGCCAGCGAATACAGGGGATGGTTCCCCATCTTTTTCTGGCACTTGGGGCACTTCTGCTTGGCCATGCCCTTGCCATCCTTGCCACCCAGCTTTTCCTTCTTGCGAGCATCTTCGGAAATGGCCAGGCTGCAGCCTTCGCACTTCCAGCCGGCCACCACCAGATTCATCTCCGGGTCAGCCTGATAGAACTCGACATGGTCGAGTGCCTGAATCGGCACGTCTGAATAGTGGCACTTGCAAGCGGTATGCGAATCGGCCAGAGGAATGCCGAGATTGCGCCCGAAGTCGGCCATCGCGTACAGCGACCCGATGATTTCCACGAACTCTCTGAATTTGGACAGGTAGAACGAGGCGATACGCGGCTGGGTCCCGGCACTCAGAACGGGCAACTGCATCGCGATCTTGCCGGTACCGAACACCGGGATCCCGGCAAACAGAGACTCGGTCAAAGACGCCGTGGGCTGAATGACTCGCATTTCGGCCACGTTGTCACTGGGGAACCAGTGCTTCTCGGCAACAGGGGCATCGTCAATCGACTTGCCCGCACGAAAGTGCGCGAGCAGAGCCTGACGCGCTTCCTCGCGGGGGTCACCGCCCCCTTTGGCTCCTCCGCCAAACAACCCGGACTTCTTGGGGGAGGGGAGAGATGCAATCAACAGCCCATCGGGAGCGAACGCAAAATCCATCTCGATGAAGTCTTCTGGCCATACTGTCGGCCTTGAGCTTCAGCTTTTGCGGATCGAGGGTGTGGACATGACCATTCGGCATCCAGCGCGGCGAACTTGCCCGCAGACAGGTGCGGTGAAGTTACTTCCGCCTCTTTGCCCTTGGCCGCCTTCGATTTCGCAAGGGCCTCCAATTTGTCGAGCAGACTGATGCGGACCTTCGAGGAACCGGCGAACGTCAGGCGTCGCAGCTCTCCGGTCCGTTCGTCACGGACCTGAATCCGGCAGCCTTTGGGGGCATCGATCAGGAAGCCGTCGCTGATCTTCATCACGCCATCAACTCCCGCTCCCCGTTCGATTTGTCGTCGGAGAGACTCGGCCTCTTGCTGCAAGGCCACCTGCAGAAGTGCATCGCCCCCCGTCGCAATCGAATGAGGAACCTGAGATTCTGCATCAGGCGACGTACTCCCTTCCGGTGACGCAGTCGACGGTTGGGAGTCGGTCGCTTCGGACGTTGGACTCGCGTCTGGCTGCTTCGCCTGTCGTGCAGTAGCAGAGCCAGGTGACTTCGTCATTCCGGGCCCGGAGAGTTCGAAGTCGCCCCCCTCATTGCCTTGCTCGTGCGCACTTGACAGAAAGTCGTCCAGCGATGCCTTTTCCTCTTCGGCGATCGGGCTGAAAATGACGGGAGCTGGATTGGCTCTCATCTTGCGATAGGACGCCTCCATTTCCGCTTTGAGAAAGCTGCCACAGTTCCAGCAGCGAACCAATCCTTCGCGAACCAGTTCGCCGCAATCGGGGCAGGGGTATTCGGACTTCGGCGCGCCGCCACTTCTCCTGGCAGGGGCTGTGAAGCGGGGGTGTTCGGTTTTGCGGAATCGGCCATCGGTCTGAAACCCCGGATGGTGACAACACTCCATCTCTTGCGGACACTGACGGTTGTGTCAACTTCTGACAATCCGGATCAACGCCGTCTCCCTGATAGGCGCCTTCGAGTGTAACATGGCTCGTCGTGGTTTGCAGCCGCGATTCTCCAGAAGAGGGCTCGAAGTCGACCCGCAGACTGAATCCGCGTGCCGGACGCTCCCTCGGCGGACCGAAACTTAAGCGGCACGGGGGACTCGGAAAAGTGAATGGAGAACCATTGAAGGCTGAGCGCAGCCACCAGCCACCAGCCACCAGCCACTGTCAAACGATGACTGACTCACTTGCGGATCGCTTTGGGCAGGCAAGTCGTACGCTCGACTCTGCGCAGGCACGATTCGTACCCGATCTCGTGGAGTTGATCCTGCAACAGGCCCGCGCGGCGAATGCGAGTGATGTGCATCTGGTGCCGACGCAGGATTCACTCAACATGTCTTGGCGCATCGACGGTGTCCTCCAACCCATCGCCGAGCTTCGCGAGTCCGGGCCCAATGTTGTGGCGAGACTGAAGGTTCTGGCGGAACTGCTGACCTACCGCACTGATCTGCCTCAAGAAGGCCGCATCCGTACGGGGAATGCTGACCTGGAAATGCGTGTCAGCACATTCCCAACGATGTTCGGCGAGAAGGCCGTCGTGCGGCTGTTCGTGGGGTCGGGCCAGTTCCAGCGACTGGATGACCTGGGATTCCGCACCGACGTGCTCCACGAATGGCAGCGGTTGCTGACACTCACGAGCGGTGTTTTGCTGATTACTGGACCCGCAGGAAGCGGCAAGACAACGACGCTGTATGCCAGTCTGCGCGAAATCATCTTGGCATCGCCTGTGATGCGCAGCCTTGTCAGTCTTGAAGATCCGATCGAGGCCGTTGTCCCGGGAGTCGCCCAGTCGCAGATCAACACTGCCGCGGGCTTTGACTATGCCCGGGGACTCAGATCACTGCTGCGACAGGATCCCGAAGTGATCATGGTCGGCGAGATTCGGGACCGGGAAGCCGCCGAGACGGTCTTCCAGGCGTCGTTGACCGGTCATCTCATTTTGTCCACGTTTCACGCCGGAAGCACCGCCGATGCCATCAGCCGGCTGTGCGACATGCACATCGAACCATACCTGCTTCGCAGTGGGCTGATCGGGTTACTCAGTGAGCGACTGCTGCGCAGGCTGTGCGAGTGTTCGGTACCGGGAAGTGATCCAGACGAACGACTGGGACTGGAGGTCGCATCGTGGCGGCTGTCACAAGGCTGTGAGCGCTGCGGGCAGACCGGGTATCGCTCGCGGCTGCCGATCGCTGAACTTCTGATCCCGGACTCGAGTGCCGTCGGCCGCGCCATTCTTTCCCGCACAGAAGCAGCGGAGATCGAACTTCTGGCGGTGTCCCATGGCATGACAACGCTCCTCGACGCCGCGCTGGCGGCCATCAACTCGGGCGAGACGAGTCCTGCGGAGGTGCGTCGTGTCTTCGGCAGTGGAGCTCCGACCTGACTTGCCGACAACCCAACCAATCAGGGGTCATTCGTCAGAATCCGACTTGCGACCCCGTTTGGACTGACGGCGCCCTGCCGCCGCCGCTTCCTCTTGCTGCATGAAAGCCTCGACGACTGTCGGGTCCTCCCTGCCGCGGAACGCTTCCAGTGCGGGGTCGTGGGTACGGACCATCCAGTCTTCGAGTGCCGTGCGCAATTTGTTGATCTCGTCCTGATACACCGGGTCATCGATCAGATTGTGCAGGGCATCCGGGTCGTGTTCGTAGTCATAGAACTCCTCCGGGACCCGGTAGTCGAACAGTTGCAGACGTTCTGCAACCGCCGGATCTGACTTGGCCACTTCCTTCATCGTCCGGTAGGTGGCGGTTCCCTGAGTGGCCGTTTTGACGATGCGTTCTCCGTCGGCCCAGGGGTTGAAGATGTATCCGAACTGGCGTGACTGCAGACTGCGCATGGGTTGACGCACCCCACCGGAGTTTTCGTTGTACTCCTTGAACACCAGGTCTCGATCCTCCTGGTGTTCTCTCTTGAGCAACGGGACGAAAGACCGGCCCTGCAGTCCTTGCGGGTGTTCGATTCCCGCAATATCGAGCAGTGTCGGCAGCAGATCGATGGCGGAGATCATGTGCTGCTCGTCTCTGCCATCATCCTGTGTGACTCCGGGCCAGCGCACAATCCATGGCGTATGCGTGCTGTGGTGATACAAAGCCGTCTTTGCGAACGGCAGCGGCATGCCATGATCGGACAGAAACACGACGACCGTGATCTCCGCGTCGCCGGAGTCGTCGAGGGCCTGCAGCACGCGACCGACACAGTCGTCGGCCCGCCGGACGGTGGAGTAGTACAGTGCCAGTTCTTGGCGGACAGCAGGATTGTCGAACAGAAAACCCGGCACCGGGACCTCGTCGGCGGTGAAGATTCGCGACGGTGTATTGGGGTCGTCGACCTTCGCTCCGGCTTTTCCCTCCGAATAGAACGGCTTGTGAGGGTCGGAGACGTTGATCAACAGGCAGAACGGCTTGCCCGCCTCGCGACCGGCGGCAATGCCCCGCTGCGTTGAGCGGTAGTACGATTCAACATCCTTGGGATGCTCCTTGCCCTTCCCCTCCGCGTTGTCGAGGTCGATGTCCCAGTCGTAAGGCTGATAGGGAGTCGAATGGCTGACCTTGCCCCTGATGCCTGTGAAGTATCCCCCTGCTTTCATCAGGTCAGCGAGGACGGGATAGTCGGGATCCTTCACCTGGTAGAACCCCTCAACCCGATTGTTGTGGGGATAACGGCCCGAGAACATCACGTTGCGCGAGGGCATACAGTTCCCCACCTGCACATGAGCGTACATGAATCGCAGGCCCTGCGAGGCCAGACGATCGATGTTCGGCGTCGTCTCGGGCAGCTTGCAGCCGAATGAGCCGACCGAGTCGCAGCTCATGTCATCTACGCTGATGAACAGGATGTTCGGGCGGTCCCTCGCCTCGGCGGCGCAGGTCATCCCGGTCACACCTGTGACGACACCAAACGTCAAGCCGAGACCAATGAGGAGGCTGCTGCGGAACATGAGAGAGACCTTCGTGTCAGACCGGAGGGAGGGACGAAACGCCATGATCGGTGGTGGTATGACTTGAACGCAACCCATCAGGCGCCGGGCCACATGAATCCGAAGATCACTCCCACGAGAACGGCATACACGATCGACTCGATGACATGTCCGGTGATGCGGATATGAAACCAGATCGCATGCTGGATGATGGCTGCCAGAAACGTCATCAGCCCTGCCGTGGCAACAAACCGGAAGACGGTCATGAAGTCTGCCCCTCTGCCGATGTGCAATTGAGCGAGGTAGGCGAGACAGAAACTGACCGCCAGAAAGTACAACAACGTGAGGCCGAGGTTCTTCGCCATGCTCACCTCGCCGAACACGGTCAGCACACCCCGGGGACCCTCCTGCCACTTGCGGGTGTATTCCTCACTCTTCATGTACTCCGGCGTATCCCAGCCAGGGAACATGTAATTCCCCTCAGGCAGATCGAGCTGACGAAGGGCCGGCAATAGCTCGTCTTCCTGCTTCAATCGTCGCCAGTCTAAGAAGTGGAATGGCAGCACCATCCACGATAGGAAACTTGCGAAGAACAGCGCCACGGCGGACACGACGATGGGTAGCCACAGACTGGCAAGCATGGTGCATTCCTCCGCAGCTGTTGGGGGTGATCGTCCAATGGGACACGTTCGGGCAATCGACACTGTTGGCGTGACTCGCCCGGAGATCAAATGTCCGCGCTATTGTAATACCATCGCGCGGCCCCGAATATGAATGAACAGACAGATTCGAACGAGAGTGGCAGGAAGAGGAAAGGTCGACTCATGAGCTGTTGTCCGGAACTCGTTCTCACGATCAACCTCCTGGCTCACGTTTGCTGCCTGGCCGATGTCGAGCAGGGCCCGCCGCGATTCAATGTTCTGTTCATCGCCGTCGATGACATGCGCGTGGAGTTGGGGTGCTACGGCAATCCGCTGGTGAAGTCTCCGAGTATCGATGCCCTTGCCGGACGAGGACTGCTGTTTGAACGTGCCTATTGTCAACAGGCACTTTGCAACCCCTCACGGGCATCGCTGATGACCGGCCTGCGCCCCGACACGCTCGGCATTTTCGATCTGCCGACGCACTTCCGTCAGCATCATCCCGATGTCGTGACGTTGCCGCAGTTGTTCAAACAGCACGGATGGCACACGCAGAACATTGGCAAGGTGTTTCACAACGCACGACAAGACGAGTTCCAGGGGGATCCGCAGTCCTGGAGTGTGCCGGCGGTGATGCACTATGCGAATCATGCCGAGGATCTCCCGCAGGTCATTGGCGAGTTACCTGCCGATGTCTCTGGAGTTCCCAGAACCGAATGTCGGGATGTCCCTGATGAAACATACTTCGATGGACGTATTGCCGTTGCCGCGGTCGAGACGCTCGGAACTCTGCAGAATACACCCTTCTTTCTGGCGGTCGGGTTCTGGAAGCCGCATCTCCCCTTCAACGCCCCTCAGAGATACTGGAATCTCTATGAGCGCTCGGAGATCTCGCTGCCAGTCAATCCTGAATCGCCAGTTGACGTCCCGGAGATTGCATTGCACGACAGTCGTGAATTGCTGCGAAGTTTCCCAAACGGGCTGACTTCGGAGGATGTGCAGGCACTGCGTCATGGGTACTTCGCAGGCATAAGTTATGTTGATGCGCAGATTGGCAAGGTACTGCATGAACTCGACCGACTGGGACTGCGCGAGTCGACCATTGTCGTCTTCTGGTCCGATCATGGATTTCACCTGGGAGAACACGACCTGTGGTGCAAGACGTCGAACTTTGAACTCGATGCGCGGGTGCCTCTGATCATCAGCGTGCCCGGTCAGAAATCAGTCGGGCAGCACACATCGGCACTCGTGGAACTGCTGGATCTGTATCCGACCCTGGCCGACCTGTGTGGGCTGACTCCGCCGGAATCGCTGGAGGGGCGCAGCCTGCGACCCGTACTCGACGACCCGACGTCAACGGTGAGAGAGGCGGCGCTCACCCAGCATCCTCGACCCGCGTATCCCCTCGGACGCAATGATCCCGATGTGATGGGGTACTCGATCCGCACTGACCGGTATCGCTACACGGAGTGGCGCGACTTCAAAACGGGCGCGGTGACGGCCCGCGAACTGTACGATCATCAGCGTGATCCCCTGGAGACAATCAACCGGGTGGAGGATCCCACACTTTCGGATGTCGCCAGTCACCACGCGGATTTGCTGAAGCACCGGACGAGTGACGAATGAGCATCGTCGAAGCTCCCCGGGGTCGGAGTCCTCAGGTCTTGTTGTCTGCCAAAGCCTGCAATCGTCGGATTCCTCAGGAATCAGCGGCGATGAATCCAACACATGATCCAGTGATTACGTAAGGAAAGAAGCAGATATGTGCACTGTTCCCGGTCCAGTGCAACGTTGGGTTCGAGCAATGGGGACACAGACACGATGATCGAAGGAGTGCGGATACCGCCTTGTGGACGTCAACGTCGTCGCGGGTTTACGTTCATCGAACTGCTGGTGGTGATCGCAATTATCTCCATTCTGGTGGCGTTGCTCCTGCCGGCGGTGCAACAGGCGCGTGAAGCGGCCCGGCGAACGGTCTGCAAGAGCCAGCTGATGCAGCTGGGCATCGCCCTGCAGAACTACCACGACGCGTTTGAGATGTTTCCCGCAGGGACGGTCAATCCCACAGGGCCTGTGATCAGTGAGCCCTCCGGGTATCATCGCAGCTGGATCATTGCGATTCTTCCTTATCTGGAGCAGCGTGCTCTGGCTGAGCAGTTTCACGAGGCGCTGAGAGTGTATGACCCCTCGAATGACGCCGCTCGAGCACACGTTCTGGAGGTTCTTCGGTGCCCCTCGGATCCTGGGCCGGCGCCGCCAGCGGGAATGTTGGAGCATCTGGCCCCGCATTGACCAACTTTGCGGGCTGCCATCATCCGCTCGAAGCCCCCATTGATGGGAACAACTGGGGCACGCTGTTTCTCAACAGTTACCTGGACTACAGCGACCTTGTGGACGGCAGCGCAAGGACCTTGCTGGTCGGCGAGTTCCTGCGTGCCGACGACCAGCTGGGCTGGGCATCCGGTACCCGTAGCACACTCCGCAACACGGGTGTCCCGATCAACAGCACTCCGCGTGGACCCGTCGCCGGCTGGGACTATCAGGCGATGGGGGACCGTCTGGCCCCTGGATGGACCGATGAGAGTTCTCTGAAAGCCGCGATCGTCGAAGGCAAGGTGCGGGCGAGCAGACTCACGCAACCCGACCTACCCGAGTTCGTCGGCGGCTTTGGCAGTGAGCACATGGGAGGGACACAGTTTCTGCTGGCGGACGGTGCGGTCCGCTTCATCTCCGAAAACATCGCCATTGGACTTTACCAGCGACTGGGACACCGAGCTGACGGTGCGATGATCGACGAGTTTTGACGAGTATTCGCTGAGTAGACCCTCCTTCAAGTGCCCGCTATCATTGCCCTCGGCGTCCTGTTCCCATGAGAGCGCGGCATGAAGATTCACGAGTACCAGGCAAAGCAACTCTTTGAGAAGCCGGGAGTTCCGATCCCCCGGGGGATCGTGGTCACTTCCGCTGACGACGCTGCGAATGCCTTTAAGACGCTGGGAACGCCCATCTGTGTGGTGAAGTCGCAGATCCATGCGGGTGGCCGCGGAAAAGGTCGCTTCCGGGAGCATCCCGACCAGGCAGGGGTCGTCCTGGTGCGTTCGGCCGACGAAGCCCGGCAGAATGCCTCGCGGATGCTGGGATCAACACTGGTGACCATCCAGACGGGTGACGAAGGCAAGAAGGTGAACACGCTCTACGTCGAACAGGGACTCGACATTGCCCGCGAGCTGTACCTCGCCATCGTCATCGACCGGGAAGTCGGCAAGCCGGTCATCATCGCCTCCGCAGAAGGAGGCATGGCGATTGAAGAACTCGCCGAGGAGCATCCGGAGAAGATCGTCCGCGAGCACTTCGATCCGGCACTGGGATTGCAGGCGTTTCAGGTTCGCAAATTGTCCTACGCACTGGGCTTTGACGAGACGGCCCTCAAATCAGCGGGGGTCTTTCTGCCCCGGATCTGCAGGTTCTTCGTCGAGAACGATTGCAGTATGGTCGAGATCAATCCGCTCGTCATCACCGGGGCAGGGGAGTTGCTGGCACTCGATGCCAAGGTGACCTTTGACGACAACGCCCTCTTCCGTCACAAGTCGTTTCTCGAACTGCGTGACCTCAACGAAGAGGAACCGACGGAGATTCAGGCCCATGAGGCTGGGCTCAGCTATGTAAAGCTTGATGGCAACATCGGTTGCCTGGTGAACGGGGCGGGACTTGCCATGAGCACGATGGACCTCATCAAACTGCATGGCGGAGAGCCGGCCAACTTTCTGGACGTCGGCGGGGGAGCCAATGTTGATCAGGTGACGGAGGCGTTCCGCATCATTCTGGCCGACAAGAACGTCAGGGCGATTCTGGTCAACATCTTCGGCGGCATCATGAAGTGCGATACCATCGTCGAAGCCCTGCTCGCCGCCTATGACACGGTCGGCATCAATGTACCCCTGGTCGTGCGACTCGAAGGCACGAACGTGGAAAAGGCGCGCGAGATGTTGACGACCTCCGGCAAGGCAATCATCTCTGCGACCGACCTGACGGATGCGGCCCAGAAAGTCGTCAAGACGTTGAGTCCCTGAGGTACACCCACACGTCGAGTTTGTGTTCCACGGCATGCCGGGTAGGTGCATGCCGAATCTCAATGCTGAGAACGGTTGCTCATGTCGATTCTCGTCAACAAGCAGACCAAGATCATTACCCAGGGCATTACCGGCCGGGTGGGGCTGTTTCACTCGCAGAAGTGCCGGGACTATGTGCGCGACGACTGCGGCCGCAAGGACCCGGTGTTCGTCGGCGGCGTAACCCCGGGAAAGGGCGGCACGGACATCGACGGCTTTGCGGTGTTTGACTCGGTCCGCGAGTCCATGGCGAAGACCGGTGCCAACACGTCACTTGTTTTTGTACCTCCACCATTTGCGGCTGACGCGATCATGGAGGCGGCGGATGCCGGTATCACGCTCATCGTGGCTATCACTGAAGGGATCCCGGTTCTCGACATGGCCAGGGCCGTCGAATTCCTGAAAGACTATCCGGGCACCCGGCTGATTGGACCCAACTGCCCCGGTGTGATTACTCCGGGTGTTGCCAAGATCGGCATCATGCCCGGATACATTCACAGCGCCGGAAGCGTCGGACTCATCAGCAAGAGCGGGACGCTGACCTATGAGGCTGCCTGGCAGTTGGGGAACCTCGGGCTCGGCCAGTCAACCGCGATCGGGATCGGCGGAGATCCGATCATCGGTACGACGTTTATCGACCTGCTGGAGATGTTCCAGCAGGACCCGGAAACTGAGGCCATCCTGATGATCGGGGAGATTGGCGGCGATGCGGAGATCAAGGCCGCTGAGTACATCGCCGACCATGTGACGAAACCGGTCGCCGCGTTTATCGCGGGGAAGACAGCCCCTCCTGGCAAACGCATGGGTCACGCCGGCGCAATTATTTCGGGAGGGAAGGGGACCGCCGACGAGAAGATTCGTGCCCTGCAGGCTGCTGGCGTCGAGGTCGCCGAAAGTCCGGCGGACATGGGAACTGCCATGAAGCGGGCCATTGCGCGACGTCGCTGAGAATCGCGCCTTGTGGCCTGCATTGTCGCCGGCTCGTTTGATTCAAGGCTTCTCGGGTACGGCGAAACCGCAGGCGGACTCAAAGACTTACGAACTTGGCTCAGGGCGGGGTCGACAAGTCCCCTACGATCGGTCAGAATCGTACCCCAGACGCATCAAGACGAAATCCCAACTCTTCACACTCACGCACTCGTCCCATGTCGGACCACACGACGACCGCCGCCGCTATACACGAACATGCCTCTGCGCCTACCACGGGTGAAACTCCGGAGATTCCGTTTGACCGTGCCGAGCTGAGGCAGTTTGGAGCCGACGACGTGGAAGCAGGTCGCAACATCTGCAAGATGCTGTCGATCTTCTTCGCCTATACGGTGATGGTGATGGCCCTCTCGACCTACATCACCTGGCGCTGGGTGATGGGAGGCTGAGCCCCCGAAAGTCGGGGTTGACCGGTCAGCCCGCGAGGGAGAGACTTCCCGTCGGTTTCTTCCGAAGGGATAGTCCATATGCGCCTCGTCGCCCTGCGACACCGGTTCGAATACCTGCTGTTTCGGCTGGGGATCTGCCTGTTGCAACTCCTCACGGTCCGTCAGACAGCAAGACTAGCCGAGGGCTTGGCCTGGCTGCTCGTCGATGTGTTGCCACGACGATGGACCCGCTACGAAATCGCGAGTCACAACATCCAACGGGCGCTGGGGTCGGGTGGCTTTCATGATAGGGACCTTGCTGGCCCGATGATGGGCAGTTATCCGTCTCCGGCAGAGATACAGAAAATCATCCGACGGATGTGGGTGCATCTGTTCCGGCTGGTTGCTGAGATGGCCCAATTGCCCCGCAAGATGACGCTCACCAACTGCCGGGAGGTGATCGTCTTTCGCAATCGCAGGGTGGTGATGGAGGCCTTCTGCACCGGTCGCCCTGTGATCGTGCTCGGGGGTCATTTTGGCAATTGGGAAGTGTCGACGGCGACCTTTGGTCTCTTCGGACTCCCCATGGGCATTGTGGGCCGCGAGCTGGACAACCCTTACTTGAATGAGTGGTTTGCCAAGTCGCGGATGGCGACTGGGCATCGGCTGTATCTGAAGAAGGGGGCGTCCGACGGAATGCTGGAACTGCTCGAGGCGGGTGGCAACCTGGGTCTCTTGTGTGATCAGGATGCAGGTCCCAAGGGGATGTTCGTCGATTTCTTCGGACAGCCGGCTTCCACATTCAAGTCGATTGCCCTGATGGCGATGCAATACCGAGCCCTGATTGTCGTGGGGTACGGGATTCGCCTGCCGGATGACTTCGTCGAAAGTCGCTGGGCACGCTTTGAGATCGGCTGTGAAGATGTCATTGACGCGGAGACGATTGTGGCGGACGATCCTTTGCGGGAGATCACCCAGCGATTCACGTCGGCGCTCGAGCGAGCGGTCCGTCGTGCCCCGGAGCAGTACTTCTGGGTCCATCGTCGCTGGAAGACGGGACCGCGCGATCGCAAGTCATCAGCATCAGAGCGACGCGCCGCGTGAACCACGGTTTTCTCACGGTGAGGAACCACTGAACATGCCCAGCACCCGGTGTCGTCAGAGCGGATACAGATGTCGAGAATGATCCCTGTAGCGGCCATTGACGAGATTCCCGAGGGCACAGGCATTGAAGTCATCATCGGCGACCGGGTCATGGCCGTGTACCACGTCGACGGACGAGTCTATGCACAGGACGGAATCTGCCCTCATGCGGGAGGCCCGCTCGGTGCGGGGTCACTGACTGGATGCATTGTGACCTGTCCCTGGCATGGGTGGCAGTTTGATGTGACGACCGGCCGGCACTGCCTGAATGACCGCATTCAGCAAACGCAGTACCCGGCGATCATCGAAGACGGCCGGGTCATCGTGGAGATCCCAGAATAGGCGTGGGGATGCCGGTCTGTGCAGCGGGTGACTCCCGGAATGCCGCATAAGGGTAGGAGTGCGGATTGGCCCAGCGATGCAGGTTCGGCGTTGCCATCTGGAGCCGCATGTTCATCCCTGCCGCCCCTCAAATCCGGTTTTGTCGTCATGACCCGCGCGGGATCCTGACGATACCTGAGGACATGGGCCATCCCTTGTGTCGCAGTTGACAAGTGCGGGGCTGCGCGGAATCGGCGCATCGCCCAGTGTGTCAATCGCTCAGCGTCCGACGATGTAGAATCCATGGAGGGGGTATTCCGTGATTGCCCGAATTTCTCTGCTGGCGTGTCTCGCCACACTCTTCACCGTTTCTCACAACGCGCAGGCCGAAGGCATCTTCTCCCGGGGAGGGCCTGATGCCGGCACGCCCGAGTACTACATGTACCACGCGAGCGACCCGGTCGGGTCTCGCCAGTGCTGCAAGTACGGCAAGTTGTGGCCTCCCTTCCCCCGACCCACGGGGCCCCATCAGACCTGCATGCACAAGTACCATGCCGCGACGTATTGGCCATGGCCGTATGTCTGCCAGGATCGTGCCGTCGTCAATGAGACGTCGTATAACCAGATTGCCAATGGCTGGGAAACGGCCACGACACTTTACGACTATCACTTCGATCCGCTGACCCACCACCTCAACTCGTCAGGCCGCAAGCATCTGGCGTGGATCGTCTCAAGCGTTCCTGAACAGTATCGCCGCACGCTGATTTCCGCGGTCTGGGAGTCTCAAGTCAACCAGGCGCGTGAGGCGAGCGTCCACCAGGAACTGGCCCAGTTGATGGGCCCGGATTACATGATGCCGATCGCACTTCAGCAGTCGATCAACCCGGCTGTTCGCAATGCCGTGGTAGTGGAGCAGATCAATCGCACGGCTATCGACGGCATGTTGTCGCCGGTAATCCAGTACACCTCGGTCCAGGGTGCATCACAGTAGGCATGATGTGCAGCGCGTAAACTCTTGGGGGCCGGGGGTACGACGCGTCGGTGCGAATCGCAGGCAAGTCGGTGGACACTGACCTGTCGACCCAATGAAACGAAGACTTCCATGAGCCACCCATCGTCTTCCGGCCCACCGACTGCGGATGATTCACGCTCATCCGTTTCACAGGAGACGCTACGCACTCCGGCATCGTCTGATGATCTATATTCGCAGATTTTCGACGATTCCGGACGGCGGGTGCCCGGCGCTGCCGTACTCGGACCGAAGGCGTTGAGCGAGATTGATGAACGGCTCGACGAGGCTGCCCGGTTGTCGGAGTCGAAGGCGTTCGAAGACGAGCCGGTCCTGACTCACGAGGACTTCGTACCGCGACGCCCGCAGACACTGAGGGGCTCGGGGTTGACCCTCTCGCAGTTGTGCGAGCTGCTGCTCAAGCAGATCTATCTGACCGGAAGTATGACCGGCTTCGATCTGGCCGGTCATGCCCGCTTGCCTTTCTCTGTCATTGATGAGGGGCTGCGGTTCCTGAAAGACGAGAAGTGCCTGGAGGTCTCGTCCGGCGAGATGTTGGGACGCATCTCCTATCGCTTCACACTCACCGAACTGGGTCGACTCCGGGCGCGTGAAGCCTTCGATCAGTGCCGGTATGTCGGTCCGGCACCGGTCCCGCTCAAGCAGTACGTGGAACAGTGCCGGCTCCAGACGGTGGCAGGCATCCCCTGCTTCCCGGCCACACTTCGCGATGCGTTTCAGGACTTCATCATCCGTCCCGGTTTGCTGGAGGAACTCGGCCCCGCTGTCTGCAGCGGCAAGTCGATCTTCATCTACGGACCGCCGGGCAACGGCAAAACGATGATCGCCAAGGGACTGGGCGGTTCCTCAACACGCAGCGGCGGCGAGATCTACGTCCCTTACGCGGTTCAGGCCGAGAACAACATCATCACGGTGTTCGATCCGACGATTCACCAGACGACCGACGACGAGGAACTGCGGTTCGCGAATGTCTGCCGACCGTGAGGTCCCCAGGCGAGGCCTGCAGTATGCCGAGCAGATCCGATGGATCGACCTGCGCTGGCGGCGCATTCGCCGTCCGGTCGTGATCACCGGCGGCGAACTGACGCTGGAGATGCTCGACCTGCGCTACAACAAAGTCAGCAATTTCTACAATGCCCCGCTGCACATCAAGGCGAACGGCGGCGTGTTTCTGATCGACGACTTCGGCCGGCAGATCGTCAGTCCCCGCGACCTGCTCAACCGGTGGATTCTGCCGCTCGAGGAGCGGATCGATTTCCTCACGCTGGCGACCGGCAAGAAGTTCTCGATTCCCTTCGAGCAGTTGATCATCTTCTCGACCAATCTCGATCCGCGTGAACTGGTCGATCAGGCGTTTCTGCGCCGCATTCGACACAAAATCGCCATCAGCGCCCCGACCGCCCGATGTTTACGCAGATCTTCAAGCTCTGCAGTCAGCAGCGGGGAATTCCCTTTGATGAACGGGCTGTCGAGTATCTCTACCCCAACCACTACGATCACGGCAGATTGCCCAGATCGAGCGACCCGCGAGATTTACTGGATATCGTGCTGTCCATCTGCCGATTTAACCGACAGCGCGTGGTCTCACGGAGGAGCTGCTCGCCGACGCGACGAGCCGATTCTTCTGCGAGGTCGAGGAGATGACGACCATGGCATCTGCCATGTAGTCACCGAAATCGGTGCGGCGAATTCGCCCCCCCCCCTCGCGCTATGGTACGCAGGGAAAGGGAATTCAATGTTGGCCGGAGATCGTTCCAGGCGTTGCTGTTTCGTCGTACCCCTTCTGGCGTTGCTGCTGTGCGGTTGCACTTCGATCGGCGACAAACTGACCGCCCTCTCACAGCAGCGGAAGATTGCCAAAGTTCAGGCCGCCGGTCTGCCGCGCAACGAGCGCAATCATCAGTTCGCCAAGAAGGTCAAGAATCCTGCCAAGCTCAAGTTGAGTTATGCTTACTGGATGGAGCGGGCCGGCAAACTGCCAGACGCGCGTGTTCACTACAGTGAGATCCTGAAAGAGGACGGCGAATGCGTCGAGGCGCTGCTGGGACTGGCACGGATTGAGCATAAGACCGGCCAGGCCCAGCAAGCCGAGGAACTCATCCGCAAGGCACTCACGCTGGAGCCCGACTCTGCCGAAGCTCACCACACGCTGAGCCAGTTCTATGCCGGACAAAGGCGCTGTGGCCAGAAGCCATCGAGGAACTGAATCTGGCCTGTGCCTCGGGACCGGAGACGGCCCTGTATCAATATGATCTGGCCATCGCCTTGGCACAACATGGAGAGACAGACAAGGCCCTGCCGCTCTTTCAGCAAACCGTTGGCGAAGCCACCGCTCAGCTACAACGTTGGCATGATTCTCAAGGATGATGGGCAGTTGCGCAGGCCGAACACGAATTCCAGACGGCACTCCGTCTCGACCCGAATCTGGAACAGGCACAAGCGGCAGTTGGAGAACTCCGACGACTGCGGCGCTGCGAAACTCAGGTCGCTGCGATTCCTGCGGCTGCCGGGATCTCTATTGAGCCTGCTGAGTTGATGGAATCCGTTGCACCTCAGCCCGCTCGAGAGTCCGCCGTTCACCCGGCTTCATACCGAAAGTGAAAGCCCGGTCATCATGCCACAGGCGGGACACTCTGTTGTAGAAGTTGAGCCACCAGCCACTTCCACTCAAGCCGGGCAGCTTCCTCCTCGCTCACCCTACGATCTTTGATGCTTCTGACTCCGCAGGGCGTGCCGGCGATGCTAACATGCCGGGATGTCGTGTCCAATCGGTGTCGATGTTCATCATGCCGCGTGCGTCATCCGTCGAGGGGGATTGGTCGCATTCCCGACGGAGACGGTGTATGGGCTGGGTGTCGCAGTTGAGGATGTGGCCGCGGTCGCCCGCGTCTTCGAGGTAAAAGGGCGGCCACAGTTCGATCCGCTCATCGTCCACATCGCCCATGTGGACCAGGTTTCACGCTGGACGACTGGCCTTACCATTCAGGCCAAGCAACTGGCCACGCGGTTCTGGCCGGGACCGCTCACTCTCGTCTTGCCCAAATCTGATGCCGTACCCGATCTGGTCACGGCCGGTCTCCCCACAGTGGCCGTTCGCATCCCCCGCCCCGCCATGGCCCTTCGCCTGATTGAAGAAGCCCGAACAGCGATCGCTGCCCCGAGTGCAAACCTGTTTGGACAGGTAAGCCCGACGACGACCGCCCATGTCGCCTGTCAGTTGGGTGACGCCATTGATTACATCCTAGAAGGCGGCCCCTGTGAAGTTGGTATCGAATCCACCGTGCTGGATCTGACAACGCAGGCCCCTGTGCTGCTCAGGCCGGGCGGCATTTCACGTGAAGAGATCGAGTCGGTTCTGGGACCAGTATCGCTGCCTCCCATTGGAAAAACCGATGGAGCACAAGTGTCACCAGGGATGCTCGAACGGCACTATGCCCCGCGCACCCCCTTGCGAATTGTGACCGAACTTCCACCTGACGGTGTTCCTCGAACCGCCGTTATGGTCCTGGCACCGTCCCCCGATCCGGAACGCTTCGCGTCCGTCGAAGTCCTCTCGCAAACTGGTGATTTGCGTGAGGCAGCCGCCAGTTTCTATTCGGCATTGAGAAGACTGGATGATTTGGGACTGGACCAGATTCTGGCGACACCGTTTCCGGAGTGGCACCTCGGCGTTGCTCTGAACGACCGACTGCGACGCGCGAGTACTCCATAGGCGGGCGGACGGATCCGAGCAAATGCCTGTCTACGTCAAGCCGTCGATCGTGCCAGTACTGTCACCAAACGAGTCGGCCTCAATCCCCACGTTGTGCAACATCGAGAGGTACAGATTGCACAGCGGAGTGTCTTCCGGAGATCTGAGTCGGCGGCCCGAACGAATCGTCCCCCGGCCGTGGCCCGCAATGTCTCCGATCCAGGTGGCCACCCGCAAACGATCGTCTTCGGTCGGCTGCGGCTCCTCCTGTGGGGGCATTGTTCGGTTGCAAAGCTGCTCGGCGACGCTCACCCATAGCCCCCGCATCTGTGTCAGGTCAGCTGCAGTCTCGGACTTCAGGAACGCGACTCTCGCTTCCGCATCGGTGGGATCGTGGCACGCTCCGCAGGAGTTTACGAGTACGGGCCTGATCGATGTCTCGAAGTAGTCAACCGGTTCTGGAGTGAGAGGACGAATGGGGGCTACTTCGCCAGACTGACCGACACAGCTGTCGGTTATTACCAACGACAGGCAGACGAGGAGAAAGGCAATGGAACGCACGGTTGCGGGAATCCATTGGAGGTGGGCAACATCCGCGGCTTCGTATTCCGGATGTTGAGGGGGAGGTGAGTGTTCCCACATCGCGAGCCTGCGGCGTAACTCATCTCCTGAGTGCTGACAACAACTCGTCAAGAACGGTGAGAATCAGAATCCCACAAGCAGATCGCCAACGACTTCCATTGCTCGCAAGTCACGCGATCAGATCCTTCACGACGGCTCCATGAACATCGGTCAGACGAAAGTCCCGGCCGGCATAACGGTAGGTGAGTTGTTCATGGTCAAATCCGAGCAACGCCAGGATGGTGGCATGCAAATCGTGTACATGTACACGATTCTCGACAGCCTTGAACCCGAACTCATCGGTCGCACCGTAAGCCTGTCCGCCCTTCACTCCACCACCGGCCATCCAGACGGTGAACCCATGGTGGTTGTGGTCACGTCCATTGACCTTACCGGCGTTGCTGCCCGGCGTTGGAAGTTCTACGACCGGCGTCCGCCCGAACTCTCCTCCCCACAGCACGAGCGTCTCGTCAAGGAGTCCGCGCTGCTTGAGGTCTTTCAAGAGTGCGGCCAACGGCTGATCGATCTGTTTCGCCAGCCGCCGATGGTTCTGTTCCAGATCGTCATGATTGTCCCAGGGCTGCCCCCCGCCATGCCAGAGCTGCACGAATCTCACACCCCGTTCAACGAGTCGCCGGGCAATCATCAACTGTCGCGCATGGACCCCCTCGCCATACAGCTCATGAATGTGCCCCGGCTCCTGGGACACATCGAAGGCCTCGGTCGCCTGCGACTGCATACGGTACGCCAGTTCATACGATTGAATTCGACTCTCCAGCGCCGGGTCCTGACCCCGCTGCTGCCGATGATGTGCGTTGAGTGACTGCACCAGATCCAGTTGTCGGCGCTGTTCATCAGCGCAAGCCGGCTGTTGTGAATGTGGGCAATCAGCTTTTCGATGTCCTGGTGTTCTGTGTTGATGTATGTGCCCTGATACGCACCCGGCAAAAATCCCGCCCTCCAGTTGGCCGTTTCCGTGATGGGCAGCCCGCCGGGACACATGGCGATGAAGCCCGGCAGATTCTGATTCTCAGTCCCCAATCCGTACGTCACCCAACTGCCAACACTGGGCCGTACCATTTGCCCATCGCCACAGTTCATCAGCATCAGCGACGGTTCGTGATTCGGCACGTTGGCATGAAGTGAACGGACGACCGCGATGTCGTCAATGCGTTCTCCCACATGAGAAAACAGATCACTGACTTCGATGCCACTCTCTCCATAGCGCCGAAAGGGGAAGGGGGACGGAAAGGCGGCGCCCGTCTTTCGCTCCGTCGGCAGGTTGTCGATCGGAAGTGCCTGACCGGCGTACTTCATCAAAGCGGGCTTGGGGTCGAATGTATCGACGTGAGACGGTCCGCCGTTGCAGAAGATATGGATGACGTGCCGCGCACGACCCGGAAACTGGGGCGGCCTCTGGGCCATGGGCGATTCCGCGATGCCGGCCTGGGCACGGTTGGCGTCATCCGTGAACAAAGCGGTCAGTCCCAATGCCCCCATGCCGAACCCTGATCGCTGCAGCCACTCCCGCCGCGAACAAATGGGTGGAACACCGTCCGGCATCCAGAGTTGATTACGTGTTGACATCGTCTTCTCCTGGCACACGTTCTGCCTCAATCCACAAATACAAACTCGTTGGTCATCAGCAGGGCCTGCGCGAGTTGAACGAGCGCATCGGAGGACGCCTCCAAGAAACTCAGCCCCAGACGCCGCTCTTCCTCATCGGGATCGCGGCCGAGAACCAGGTGATAAACCGCACCAACCTTGTCCTCGCTGGTGGACACTCCTGCCGCCGTCACTCGATCCGCGACTGCGACTGCCATCACATAGGGAAATGAGGCATTCATGGCATAGACGCACTGTTGCGGAACCACGGTGTAGGGCCGCTGTCCGCTGGTGGCATCCGGACTGGGATAGTCGAACGTTCGCAGTAGGCCTGAGAAGTTATTGCGATCGATGGAGGCATAGATCGTGTGCACCGTGAGGCAGACGGTGCCTCATCGATGTCCACCGGGCGCCCCCCTACCCGGAGATCGAGCTTGTCGGCGACGAACAACATCGCGTCGCGCATCGGTTCGAACTCCAGGCGCTGCCGGTTCATGCACCACAAGAGTCGGTTCTCGGGGTCGATATGCCGCTTGCTCTCGTCATCCCGGCTCGACTGTCGATAGGTCTCCGACAGCATGATCTCCCGATGCAGCCACTTCAGGGACCAGTTGTGCGCGATCAGTTCCCAAGCCAGCCAGTCGAGCAGTTCGGGATGTGTGGGAGGATCGCTGCGAAAACCAAAGTCGCTGGTGGTTGCAACCAGTGGCGCACCGAAGTGATGCATCCAGACGCGATTCACGATGACGCGGGCTGTCAGAGGATTCTCAGCCGACACGATCGCCTGGGCCAACTCCAGTCGGCCGCTGCCTTTGACAGCGGGCATGTCCAGGTGTCCCAGAATTTGAGGCGGACGGCGGGGCACGACAGGGCCGCGACGATTGTGGTCACCCCGCATGAAGACTACGGGTTCTACCGGCGATGGTCGATCGTTCAGCGTCATGGCACGTGGAGGAGAGCCGAGCGACTCGACATTCCACTCGGCGATTCGACGCTCCAGTTCCTTGATCTTGTCTCGCTGATCCCGTTGGAACAGTCGCATCGCCTGGCTTGCGGGGACGTCCGTGACCGACTGGGGGCCCGACAGAACCCGGTGAAGTTGCTCCTCCAGGGGATCCTCCAGTCCATCGTGGGGAGTACCCTGTACTTTCGCTTCGACATCTCGCCACTTGCGATCGGCGTGCGAGAGTACGGCTCCATAGATGCGGGCGACATCCACCATTGACGTCAACGGCGCGCGGGTGAGGTGTTCCCGGATGGTCGCGTGGATGTTGGCTTCGCCTTGCTGTTCTTCTGCGTGCGGCTCCAACAGCTCCTGCGACTTGCTCGCGAATTCATCAACGGGAAGTGCGAACAATGCCTCCCACGGGAGAAAAATGGGATCTTGAGCCTTCACACGTGCAGCGATGAACTGGCCCCACAGGGCGACCAGCTTCTCGCGTGGCTCCCCGTGCTCGTACGAGATCTCCATCCCTTCCGGCAGCTTGCCCCCCTGTTTGACAATGGCCAGAAGATAATCGGCACAATTGTCGCGAGCCTCTTGGAGAAGTTCAGCATGCTGTGCTGCGACGTAGTCATCGACTGCCTGCTGCCGTTGGTCACGTTCGGCTATGTAGGCACGATAGTCGTCCGTCTGGGGTGTCTCTCCGATGACCGGTAACTCCTCCGGCTCGGTGCTGCTAGCGAAGACTCCATAGAGAGAGTAGTAGTCCTCGGCAGGGATCGGATCGAACTTGTGGTCGTGACATCGCGCACAACCAACAGTCATCCCCATCAGCCCGCGCGTGACGACATCGATCCGGTCGTCAATGATATCCTGTTCGCTGTTCAGGAAGCGCCGGCCGACCGTCAGAAAACCGAGCGCTGCCAGCGAAGGGTCATTGGACGCTAGCCCCAGTTGATCCGCTGCCAGTTGTTCGATGACAAACTGGTCGAAAGGCTTGTCTGCATTGAGCGCATCGACAACATAGTCGCGGTAGGTATAGGCGAAAGGATACTTGGGGTTTTCGGTGAAGACATAGCCTTTGGTGTCGGCATAACGGGCCACATCCAGCCAGTGACGACCCCATCGTTGACCGTACTGAGGCGAAGCCAAGAGTCGATCGACGAGCTTTTCCCAAGCGTCCAGTGACTGGTCGTTCACCAACTCTTGGGCCTCGGCGAACGTTGGGGGCAATCCCACCAGGTCAAAGCTCGCCCGTCGAATCAGCGCCTGTCGATCGGCCTCGGAGGAGGGCGAAAGCCCCTGAGCCCTCAGCCGGGCACGGATGAAACCATCAATTGGAGACGCAGAGCCTGCGCCCACCGAGAGCTGCGGCACTTGAGGACTACGGATCGGCCGATATGCCCAATGCAACGCTGTGGCGCGCTCGAAATCAAACTGTCCCGTCGATGTGCGGGGCACGGCAGATCGTTCGGTGTGCTCGGCAACTAGTTCTGCCGGCCAGTGAGCCCCACGCTGGATCCATTCGGACAGCACCGCGACTTCCTCGGCAGGCAGCGGCCCCATCGGAGGCATCTGCACGTCGTCTTCCGCATAGCGGATGACCTGCAGCATTCGGCTATGCTCAGGTTCACCGGCGACAACCAGTGGCCCCGATCCATTCCCCATCTGGAGCCCTCTCGCCGAGTCCAGACGCACGTCACTTTCCTGCTTCTCGGGGCCATGACAGCCGACACAGCGCTTGGCCAGCAGGGGGCGAACCTGTTCTTCGAAGAAACGATCTTGCCCATCGGGCGCTGCCGACTGGGCAACGGACGCGAGAAGCGAAGCCGTGCACCACAACACCAGCAGTGCGAGGGACTGTATCTCAAGACAACGCGGCATCTGGCGGAAATGAGTCATGTGCTTGGCGGGGTCTCACTGGGCGAGACGGGGAGGAGGGAAGGACTACATTATACTAACCGATAAGGTGGCGCGCGGAAGTGCATCTGTCCTTTTCGCAGCGATCCGGAGACGAACTGCAGCAGTTCCACTTGCGGTTTAGGCGTATCCACGGAATCCAAGCTTCACGAAGCCTGTATATCAATATCGGGGAGTGGAGACTGGTGACTGTGTCCGGTGGATCCTGTTGCGATATACTGGCGGCACTGCATAGGGCGGTCGGAGTTCGCTGACAGTACTCATGCAATGATCATGATCATCCGTCTCAATCCCACGGAGCGATTTGCCATGTTCCCCTGCCCGCAGCATGTCGTTTGCGTGACGGCCGTCACCATGGCACTGTGTTGCTGCAGCCCGACATCATTCGGCCAGGGAGTGAGTCATTCCGGGACAATTGCCCAATTGACGAACGCCGGACCCGTGATGGAGTTCAACGGGAAGGAGTTGCCGGTCAGTCTCGACCGTAATACACGCTTGCGCGTGTGGGGCACAGAAGATGCCGCGTTCCTACGTCCAGGGGTCTGTGTCACCGTCAGTGGTGATCTGAACGGTGAGAGTCTGGAGAACGCCGGCGCCACAGTACATCTCAATCCATGTCTGACGGCCCGGCCGTCCACGGTGGCCATGAATTCCGATTCGAACCGGTTCTCCATCAAGGGAGTGGTTCAGACGATCAGTCCGCTCGTCGTCAAGGCGACAGTTCTCGTTCGGCTGCAGGTGGTCGAAGGAAACATCGGCGGGGCGACACCTCCGACAGTTGCCGGGAAAGATCTGCTCGTCAAGTTCGATCCTCCGAATCCACAGAATGTCACGCTGCTACTGGGAGTGAGCCCTTCACCGGCTTCGGTTGGTGACTACATCTCGGTGCAGATGTCCTCGCAAAGGCTCTATGTGATCGAGTTGGTCGACATCTCTCGCAGCAAGCCGCTCGTATCCGAGGAGTTCACCAGTCGCGGTCGACCAACTGCCGCCCCAAAACCCAAGCTGGCCAAAAAGTCAGATGAATGAAACAAGCAGGTCGCGAGACGAAGGCGATGACTCTAGACTCTCAGATCTCAACTCATCCATGAGCACGCTCTTGATTCGGGGGGGCCGGATCATCGATCCGGCCAGTCATCGGGATGAAGTCGGCGACCTGCTGGTGGTCGATGGACACATCGCCTCCAAATCGCGGCATGACGGGCCGATTGACGAGACGATTGATGCGGCAGGGCAGATCGTCTGCCCCGGCCTCATTGACGCCCGGGTGGCACTCAGGGAGCCGGGATTCGAAGAGGACGAGACGATTGCGACCGGAACCGCCGCAGCGTTGGCTGGAGGGTTCACGACAGTCGCCTGTCTGCCTGATACGATCCCGGTCGTCGATAATCGGGCAGCGGCCGAGTTCGTCATACGTCAGTCCGAACGTGCCCGAAACTGCCGGGTCGTCCC
This sequence comes from uncultured Planctomycetaceae bacterium, assembly GCA_963707405.1. GTDB lineage: Bacteria > Planctomycetota > Planctomycetia > Planctomycetales > Planctomycetaceae > CAVPPT01. The sequence continues at coordinate 187,412 of CAVPPT010000007.1, forward strand.
CATCGGTGCTGTCACCAAAGGACGGGCCGGCGAGGAACTTTCGGAGATGGCCCAGTTGGTTGATGGGGGGGCCGTCGCTTTCTCTGATGGGAAACGGGCAATCGCCAACGCCGAGGTCATGCGACGGGCCTTGCAGTATGCGAACATGCTGGGGCGGACAATCCTGCACCATCCGCAGGTGCCCGAACTGGTGGCTGAAGGGGTCATGCATGACGGCTATTTCTCGACCAAGCTCGGGCTGCGCGGCATACCGACAGCAGCCGAAGAGATCATGGTGCGACGCGACATCGCACTGGCGGAGCACACCGGCGGGCACATCCACCTGATGGCCGTTTCGACACATGACAGTGTCGAGGCTGTTCGCCAGGCACGACAGCGAGGTGTTGAAGTCACCGCCGATGTCACGCCTCACCATCTCACGTTGACCGATGCCTGTCTGGAGTCATTCAACTCCAGCTACAAGGTTAGCCCGCCGCTGAGAACGCACGACCACATTGAGGCCCTGATCGACGGACTGCGTGAGGGGACGATCAGTGTGATTACCTCCGATCATCAGCCGTTTGCCAGAGAAAAAAAGGACCGCGAGATTGATTTAGTGCCGTTTGGGATCATTGGCTTGGAAACAGTGATTCCCATCTGCATCCGCACACTGATCGAGCCGGGACACCTCACTTGGCCGCAATTGATCGAGAAACTGACGGTGGGCCCGGCGGCCCTGCTGAAGGTGACCGAGGGAACACTCGCCCCCGGAGCCCGCGGCGATGTGACGATTATCGATCCACAGGTGCAGTGGACCATCGATTCACGGAAGTTTCGCTCCCGCAGCAGCAATACGCCGTTCAATGGGGAGGTCGTACGCGGACGTGCCACATTCACGGTGATTGGAGGCGAGGTCCGCTATCGACTGATGGAGAAAGGATGAACATGGCTAGACCAAATCGATGTCTCTGAACCAACCAGCCAGTTATCCGGATCACTGCGCACTCTTGCCCACAACCAGACAGGCGTTGTGACCGCCGAACCCGAAGCTGTTGGTGAGCACGCGGTGGACCTTCATCGCTCGCGCCCCGTTGGAAATGTAGTCGAGATCGCACTTGGGATCGGGGTTCTCGAGATTGATCGTGGGAGGGGCGACTTGGTGCATCAAGGCCAGGCACGAGATCACGAACTCCACACCTCCGGAGGCCCCCAACATATGGCCGAGCTGACTCTTCGTGCTTGAAACCGGCATCCGCTTGACATGGTCGGCGAAGACCGACTTGATCGCGACCGTTTCGGCCAGGTCTCCCAGAGGCGTGCTCGTCCCATGTGCATTGACATAGTCGATGGACGTCGGCTCCAGACGCGCATCCCGCAGAGCCGCGCTCATCGCGCGGGCCGCACCGCGGCCTTCCGGGTCCGGAGCCGTCATGTGCGATCCGTCGGCGGACATGCCGTACCCATACATCTCGGCAAGAATCTCTGCCCCGCGACGACGGGCGTGTTCGTACTCTTCCAGAACGACAATGCCTGAGCCCTCCGCCAGTACAAATCCGTCACGATCCCGGTCAAAGGGGCGACTTGCCGTTTGCGGGCTGTCGTTGCGGGTCGAAAGGGCCTGCATCCGCGCAAAGCCCGACAGCCCCATCGGTGTGATCGCCGCTTCACTGCCGCCGGTGATCATGACATCTGCCATGTCATTCTGGATCAGTTTGAAGGCATCGCCAATGGCATTGGTCGCTGAGGCACAGGCCGTAGCGACCGCACTGTTAGGACCCTTCAACCCCCAGTTGACGGAGACATTGCCGCTCGCGGCGTTGACCATCAGCTTGGGAATCATGAACGGGGATACACGCATTGGTCCGCGATTAAAGAGCTTCGCGTGATTCTCCTCGATTTCCTGGAGGCCGCCGATCCCGCTACCGATTAGCACACCATTGCGGTAGGGATCGCCAGCAGTGAGGTCGATGCCCGAATGCGTGATGGCCTTGTGGGCGGCGACCAAAGCAAACTGGCAGAAGCGGTCGATCCGCTTGAGTTCCTTTTCGGACATCGGCAGGTGATCACCGGCGTTGAAGCCATGGATCTCACCGCCGAAGGTCACGCGAAAGTCGGTGCAGTCGAATCGATTGAGAGATCCGACGCCGCTCTTGCCGGCGCACAGGCCTTCCCACATCTCGGGGACATCGCAGCCCAGAGCGGTCACCACGCCCAGACCTGTGACGACGACACGTCTGCTCATCGGACAAATCCACTTCCGTCAATGACACGATCACCACCCGCGCGTGTGGGCAGTTATCTGCAGGCAGAACCGATCGTCAGGACTTGTTGTCAATGTATGCGATCGCATCCCCAACCGTTTGGATTTTTTCGTAGTCGTCATCCGGAATCGTCAGGCCAAATTCATCTTCAAAGGCCATCACCAGTTCCACTACGTCGAGCGAATCCGCCTTGAGATCGTCCACGAACTTGCTGGTCCGCGAGATCTCTTCCTGGGGAACGCTGAGCTGTTCGCTCACAATCTGAATGACTTTCTCTTCAGTACCCACCGGGTCTCTCCTTCGCCACGACGTCTACAGATCACAACACAGGCATAACTGGCCGACGGAAACCATTTCCAGAACGGCACTTTCGACATACGTCCCACTCCAACCCCTGTTCGTCACGCGACCGCAGAGTGAAGGAGTCCGGACATATCGTCGTGTCACGCCCGAAGATATAGCGGCTTTTCGAGAGTGTGTAAACGGCAAAGGCCGCCTCGCTTTTGCCGCCTTGACATCTCAGTCAAAGTGACTGATACTCACCTCAGTCGCGACGACTGACTTAGGGGTAATGTTCACGTGACTCACAATGTTCGCTCCGTCACCGATTATGAACTTGCCGTGCTGCATGTCCTCTGGGACCGGCCCGGGGCCACCATCGGCGAAATTACCGATACGATCTACGGCGAACGCACCACCGCCGCTTATGCCACCGTGCAAAAACTGTTGGAGCGACTGGAGTCGAAAGGCTGTGTCAGCAGGGATCGTTCTTCCTTTGCTCACCAGTTTATCGCGACAGTCGAGCGCACCGAACTGATCGGGCAGGGGCTGGAATCCCTCGCCGAAAAGCTCTGCGAGGGATCGCTCACGCCGCTGCTGCTGCATCTGGCGGGACGAACACGGCTGACTGACGAAGAACGTCGGACACTCCGCTCGCTCATCGAGCGAAAATCATGAGTCCCCTCCACGAAGGACGACCAACATGACCTGGCTCTGGGAGACGGCTCTCTCGAACGCAATCGCTGCCGTGCCTCTGGCCGTTGCCGTGGCCTGCATCTCCCGGCTGGTCCGCAGACCGGCACTCACCGCCGCGCTGTGGACGATCGTGCTGCTCAAGTTCATCACGCCGGCAGTGTACGACGTCCGTCTGCCTGCCATCGGTGCCGCCACCAGCAGCGTCGCGCGTCCATCCGCGCCCGCAACGACCCCGGCACTCAACTCCGTCGTCACCGAATGGACCGAACTGACGATCACGCTCCCCTCGCTGGCCACTCCCTCCGCTTCATTCATGCCCTCGGCCGAAGATGCAGTCGCGACTTCCACAACGGGCAACGTTCTCGTCATCTCCGCGGCCGCAATCTGGATCATCGGCTCGCTGGCGTATCTCACACTGTTTCTTATCCGGACGGCACGCTTCACACGTCTGTTGCGTCAGGCGGAACAGGCTCCGGTCGAGATTCGCGAACGCACGGCCGAACTCGCGGCACGCCTGGGACTGAGGCAAGTCCCCGACGTCAGGCTGACAGCGGGCCGGGTGCCTCCGCTGTTGTACGTGATGCGCGGCCGCCCCGTGATTCTGCTCCCGGCAGATCTCTGGCCTGCCCTCAATGACCGGCAGCAGTCGGCGCTGCTGATTCACGAACTGGCGCACTATCAGCGCGGCGATCACTGGGTGCGCCGCTTGGAACTGCTTGTCCGCTGCCTGTTCTGGTGGCATCCCGTGGTGTGGTGGGCCGCCGCGCGACTGCACGAAGCCGAAGAGCAATGCTGCGATGCCTGGGTCGTCCGGCTGCTGCCTGATGACGCCCCCGCCTATGCCGACGCGCTGCTGGCATCGGTCGACTTCCTGAGCACTTCCCCCGTTCCCGTCCCCGGACTGGCGAGCGGTCTGCGTCCTGTTCGTCGTTGTGTCCGCCCCCTTCACAGGAGACTCACCATGATTCTCGATCGACGCACCTCGCCGCGCCTCACTTGGACTTCCCGCCTGGCCGTCCTCGCCGCCGCAGCCATCGTTCTGCCGATCTCGCTGCTGGTCCAGGCGGATGATGCCGACCCACTCGCTGAACCTGCGACACCCGTCGCTGCCCAACCTCTAAGAGCTGCTGATCCCGTAGCTGCCGAGACTCACACACCGGTGCCAATTGTTGCTGACCATTGGGCACCGAGTAACTCCCCTCCCCCCGAATGTGGAGAAAGCGAGCCAGCACAAAACGCCCCTCCCTCCCAGGGAGGGGCCGGGGGAGGGTCTCCCGCAGCCAGTCCCGATATTTCCGACACCCTCCGCGTGTTTCGCCTGAAGTACATCGCGGCGGACGACGCGGGGCAAGACCTGGCCAGTATCCTTGGTTCGCGCAACTTCAATTTGAAGGTCGACCCCAGAACCAATAGCGTCCTGGTCTATGCCGACGAACAGATCCAGAAGACGGTCGCGGACAGGGTGGCGCAACTCGACCGTCCCGGCGATGCTGACCCAGCGGCCGCGACGCAACCCAAGCCCCGCGAAACAGGCACGGCATCGGAAGACGCGAAGCTGCAACAACTCGAAGCCCAGCTCAAGGAACTGCAACAGCAACTGCGATCGCTGCAAAGCGACGATGGGGCCACCGACGTTTTTCCGTCGTCGGAGTTCAACCAACGACCGCACATCCCGGGTCTGCCCGGAGCGCACGCACTGGAATCCACGCCAGCTCCACAGGCAGGGGCGGTCCCTGCAGCGGAGACGATCACTGTGATCCGTGCCCACTATGCCATGCCCCCGGCACTGGCGGCTGCGCTGGTCCCCCTGCTGGAGATGATCCCCGGCGAGCGGGACATTTTACTCGTCTGGTCAGATACACGGCCCGGACCGTTGGGCTACGAAATGAGTGGCTATGAAGGTGGGTACGGGGGAATGGGCGGCGGATATGGTGCAGGCACCATGTCGGGCTACGGTGGCGAAATGGGCGGCGGCTATCCGGGCGGTGGCGATATGGTCAGCATGATGGGAGGTGACGGTCCGAACCAGGGAGGTCTCACGGTCATTGCGACCCCGGAGATCCAGGAAGTCCTCCGCGACTTCATCTCCGTACTGACGACCACCGACGAGAAGAAGCCGGCAACCGATGACGCGGGGAGGCAGACCTTCACGCTCACGCGCCGCCGCTATCGTATTCCCGAACAGTTTCTCCCGGCCCTGCAGAAAACTCTGAAGGCGGCACAGGTGTCGGGCCCCGCGAAGCCGGTGGCCATCAACTTCAGCGGCAGCGAGTTTACGATCACGTCACCGGAGGCATTGCAGGCTCCTCTCGGCCGGCTCATTGCGCTGATCAACGCCCGTCACCCGGGCACGAACCCGGTGCCGCCAATGCCTGTGACACCGACCTCGAGCAAACCGTTTTATGATTCGGGCTCGGCAAAGCAACGTGGTCGGTCCTAGGAGGCTGATTCGTTCCGTCTCGTGCCATCAGCGATGACTCCCAGAAAACGCTGACAGAAACTTGATGAGTTTCAGGTGAGCGGGGGACGTCAGTCCCCCGATTTTTTCGAACCTCGCTCGACATCCGCCTGGGTGCCGGGGATCCGCGCGGGTTCCGCACCAGGCATCATCGCAAGCACATCGAGGGGGATCACAAGCATCCCCCACCACCTGAAAAGTACACCAGACGGCTCGGCGCAGAACCAGTCCGTCAGGGCGCAAGACGGTAGCCCACGGCGCGAGCCGTGGGAACGCGGAGCTAAATGTTCGGCATGAGCCCCGGCAGGGGCGACAGAGGAATATGATCAATCCCACAGGTCGGCAGGGTCATACGCCACGCGATGCCGTTTGAGAAGCGTCAGCAGTTCCTCCTGATACGTCATCTGCCGGTGATGCTCAAGCTGATTCGCAATGTAGCTCGTCACCGCCGCTCGCCGGGACTGGCTGACCGTGAACGCTGCGTATCCTGTCTGCCAGGCAAAAGAGGCATGGTCTGGCCGTTCGCGGTGCACCCAACCTGACGAGTTCGCCTTGATGGTCCGCATTGCATCGGACACGCAGACTGTGGGCGGGACTCGCCATGAGCAGATGCACATGATCGACCACGCCGCCGATCTTCAGCGGCCTGCCATCTATCCCCTTGATGATGCCGCCCAGGTACTTCCACAGCTCGGGTTGCAGCTCCGGATCAATCGTCGGCTTTCGGTGTTTTGTACTGAACGCGACGTGATACATCAGATCGCAGAAGGTGTGTGCCATGGGTGTGAATCTGGGAATCTGAGTCGGTCGATCCCTCCATTCTGCCGCCCCTGCCGGGGCTGCACCACGGACAATTCACTCACGACCCCCGGCTCGCGCCGGAGGCTACCGTCTTCCGCCCCTGCCGGGGCGACCGAAAGAAGAGCACTTCGTGCAGAGGGCGCATGGGTCTGGTGCGATGACGCCGTCGAATGACGCGCGCAGAAGCAAAAGCCCGAAAGACGTCAGTCCCCCGATATCGAACTCCTCTCTCCTTGAGGGGGGAGGTCGGGTGAGGGGTGAAACGTCGAATGTATTCGACCCTCCCCTGACCCCTCCCTGCCAGGGAGGGGAGTCGTTGAAGCCTCCCGCTCGCCAGCGCTGTGCGCTCGCCAAGTCTGCGCAACCGCTCGCGTTTGGGTGAAGGGGTCTTCACCGGAGCCGCTCTCATGCCCATTCGACGAACACGGGGACGGCGCGTTGATGTCGCACGTCGCCGGGCCGATCTGTCTGCCGAACTCAGAAAGATCGCCAAGCGCCTGGGTCCGAACGTCTCACTCACCCGCTTCTGCCGCGAGGCGGACATCCCACACTTGCAGGTCTACCACTACTTCGAGAACTGGGCCGAGCTGCGCATCGAGGCTGGACTGCCGGAACTGGTCGATCGATCGCTGGCCACGGCGCGCTACACCCGGGAGAGTCTCATCGAGGCACTGCAGCAGGTCGCCGCGAGTGTCGGGCCGGAGGTCCGCCTGAAGGACTTCCAGCACCACACCGGCATCTCGTCTCAGCCGATCTATCGACTGTTCGGGAACTGGCTCGACTTCAAGGCGGCGGCGGGCGTTACCGGTGCGCGCCGGCGGGTCTCGCCCGGTTCGCAGACCTGGGAGACGTTGCAGGAGCAATTGCGTGAAGCGGTGAAATGCATGGGACGGGGAATCACGCTGTTGCAGTTCTGTGACGTGACGGGCCTCAACTCGACCGCGGTGCATCGTCTGGGCGGCTGGGGGGAGCTGCGGTTGTCGCTGGGGCTCTCACGTTGTGGTGCAAGCGGCGCTGGCCGTCCGTCGCTCAGATGATCAACACGCTGCAGGAATACGAGGCGATGGTGCCGGGCTCGACCGTCTGGGGCACAGCGCCCTGCGGATTACCAGGAGACCTCACCGGCGAGTGGACGATGCCGCGGTGAGCGGCGCGGGTGTCGACGCATGAACTCTCCCTCCCTTCGGATTCACCCTCCCGATGGAGAGGGTCGAGCGCAGCGAGGGGAGGGGCTAATCGATCGGTCGGGTGGCCGGGGCTGGACCGCAGGGAAGCCCCGGTTCATCCCATGGCTATCGCCATGGGCTATTGCCTTGCGCCCTGACGGGCTGATCCCCCTGACTCGATGGGCTTCACATAAAAACGCCCCCGGTGAAGTCGCACCGACAATTGGGATACAAACCCAGCGATCCACGCCCGTTCCGCGATCGGTTGCCCTGACAGCGTGCTCAGACGTATCTTGAGTTTCCGACTACTGCGACGCATACCGTTTGATGGCGAGTCAGCTCATGTCTGAAGAGCGCAAGATCAAGGCCGACGAAGACTGGAAAGCCAAGGTCAAGGCGGAACGTGAACAGTTGGATGCCCAGCAGGACCAGGGGGTCCCGGCACCCGACGAGTCGGCGAAAGTCGACCAGTCACCCGAGGACAGCAATTCGGCAGACTGGCGGTTGCCCAAACCAGAGTTCTCGACGCTGGTCGGAATGTTCACCACCCAGGCCATGGTCGCCATGGGAATGATTCCCGGTCCCGATGACGGGAAGGCCGAAGTGCATCTGGAACTGGCCCGGCACTTCATCGACCTGTTGGGTGTTGTGGATGAGAAGACGAAAGGTAACCTGCAGGAGTCCGAGCGTCGGCTGTTAGAGCAGTCCCTGCATGAATTGCGGATGGCTTTTCTGGAGCTGTCGCGCCACGCATAGTTTTGTCTCGACGGGGAAGCATGTAGCCAACACGATCGTCCGCGGAGTTCGAGGCTCTGCTGAAGGTGAGCTTTTGTCGCAAAGGATACCGGAGAACTGGCGCAGCCTGAACGGACCAGCAAACTGGTTCCGCCTGTGGTATCCCCCCGACTGGACGGTTGCCGAAGTGGACGAGAAGGTGATGCTCTCGTCTCCCGATGGATCGGCACTGCTGACGATCCACTCGGCCTGGAGTCGCGAAGCCGAGTCGCGCCCATTGGAGAATTTGATTCCGCTGGAGACATTCATCGGCAATATCTCCGACTCCCGTCGCACGACTCCTCTGGCAGGCCAGGCAGACTCCCTGGGATTCGAGGGAACAACTCGCCTGGAGACTCGGCCCGTGTGGTGGAAGCGGGCATTCACGCGCCCATCGCTGCGTCCCTGGCGGCTGTGGGGCTTAAGGGCCGGCCCTGTACTGGTCGTGGCGACACTGTTGCACACAGGGGATCGAGACCGTGAACTGGAGTCTCGCACAGGATACATTCTCAGGACTCTGGAATTCCCTGCCATGCCTGCTGATCCTCCTGATGAGTTCGCCCAGCGTGTCATTCAGCTGGCCCGTCGCAAGTTTCCCCTGCTGGATTGTGAGCTGACGCAGGACTTCCAGCTGCGACTGGGCCAGTCACAGGTGAACCTGTTCAACTTCTATCGCTCCTATGTGCAGGCCCCTGACAAGTTCGAGCAGATGATGCTCCCCGCCCTGACGACGGTCGTGCAGGTCCAGGAATGGGGACAGCAACAGTCCGATCCGCCGCTGGAAAGTGTCCGGGACCGGATCATGCCGATGCTGTACCCCGAGGAGACCTGGCGCGAGCACTTCCCGAGTTTTGTCGGCGTCCCTTGGGTCGGGGGGTTGATGATTCTTTACGTCGTCGACGAGTCGCGGGCGTACTGGTACATCCGGGACACACTCCCCAAATCCTGGGGGATCAATGAAGAGCAGTTGCATGAGATCGCACTCGAGAATCTCGACGGTTACTTTCAGCGCAAGCCGATGCAGCTCGCCGTCGCAGGGGGTGAGGGCGACCCGCTGATGGTGATGCCGACGCAACCCGATTCTTACAACGCGGTGCGGTTGCTGAGCGAGCCGTTTCGCCAGAAGGTCCGCGAGGTCGTGGGGGGCTCGTTTGCGGTCGGGATTCCCAATCGGGACTTCTTCATTGTCATCGGACTGGAGTCGGACGACATGCTCACCCAGATTCGGGAGAAAGTCCGCGGCGACCACACGGAGATGGACCATCCCCTCACCAACGAACTGCTCCTGGTGACGCCCGATGGAGTTAGCGCGTTTCCCGACGGCGAGGTCTGAATCGTGGGTTCTCACAAATCCACCGCGCGCATGACCCTGCTGGGCACCGGAACAAGCATGGGGGTGCCGATGATCGGCTGCAAGTGCGCCGTCTGCACATCCGAGGATCCCCGCAATCAGCGCACGCGCACCGGAGTCCTCGTCGAGACAGCGGGCGGCAACTTTCTGATTGACACTCCTCAGGAACTCCGCATCCAGCTCATCCGGGAGCATGTGGAGGAACTGGAGGCGGCCCTGTTCACGCATGCCCATGCCGACCACATCTTCGGACTGGACGACCTCCGCATCTTCGGGTTCAAACGGAATTCACCGGTCACACTGTACTGCGAGGCACCGGTCGAGCAGCAGTTGCGCACGTCGTTCAACTACGCCTTTGCACCACCGGAAGAACGCAATCACCAGCACTCCCTCCCGCAGTTGTGTTTCCGCCGGATTGGCCCAGAGCCCTTCGAGTTGCTGGGAGTGCGGATCCTTCCCTTTCGCGTCTGGCATGGCGCGACTGCTGTGCTGGGCTTCCGCATCGGTGATGTCGCCTTCTGCACCGATTGCAAACGCGTACCGGAGGAAAGTCTGCCGGCCCTGGCGAACCTGCGTGTACTGGTTATCGATGCCCTGTGGTGGGAGGGCGAGCATCCCACGCACTTCAACGTTCCCGAGGCACTGGAACTGATTGCGCAAGTCAGGCCACAACAGGCGTATCTCACGCACATCTCCCATCGGCTGGATCACGCGAAGACGAACGCACGACTGCCGGCGGGCGTCGAACTGGCCTATGATGGATTGCAGATTCCGATCGTTCCCTGACCTCGACAGACCCGTGGTGAGCCAGTGTCGCATGATGAGGAACGAGCGATGTTGCTGTTCGCACAACTGGCGGCGATCAGTCACTCCCGGCGACAGCTGCCGGGCCGCGATCGCTTTCTCCTGCTGACGGGGATGGCAGCCACTCGGGCCGGTTGGCCGGAGGTGGCGGCCCGCTGCCATGCACTGGTGGTCGCGTCGGCACCGCGACATCTTCTCGGACGTTACGCGACGTTTGCCGATGCCTTGCGTGCCGACGACTTTGCCCCGTTTGTCCGCCAGACAGAGAAGCTGTGCAGCGTCGAGCGGGCTGAACATCTGCTGGCACAGGCCGGAGAGTCTCTCTCGCGTCGCTCTCCGGGCGAGTCAGTGGGTGACTGGGTGCTGCGCCTGCTGCCGGCGGCAAATCTCGACACGGACGAGTCGTCACTCGTCTGAGCATGCTGTTTTCGAGTGTTGTTGACGAATCAGTGCAGCAGTCTGAAGAATTCACGTCCCGGTCTCTTGACCGACAAGTGTACTATTGATATAATACAGTAGTGCTGTGGACACGCGGACCTTTACGGGGACATCAGTCATGAGACCGACCATGAATCTGAGTTGGATGCTGGGGGGAGTGGCGGGAGTGCTGGTAGGGCTGGGCTTTGTCTGTCCGGCGATTGCAGCGCTGCGACTGCAGGGGACCTTGCTGCCGGTACAGGGACTGCTGTTGCTGCTGGGCTTGACGATCACCGCCGGCGGAGTGTGGGGCGTGATCCGGGGAGTGCAGGGGACCGAGGCCGCAAAATCCTGATGTCCCCTTGAGGACTGGCCATGCAGATCCATGTCTCGACCAACGATGGCGTCCCCATCTACCAGCAGATCGTCAACCAGGTGAAGTACCTGGCGGCGTCAAGTCGTCTGGAGGCGGGGGAGCAACTTCCCCCGGTGCGCAAACTCGCCGAGCAGCTCCTCGTCAATCCGAACACGATCGCGCGCGCCTACCGGGAGCTGGAGACGGCGGGGGTGCTGACGACGCGGCGAGGGGCAGGGGTGTTCGTGGCCGAGGGTGTCTCGCCGCTGAGTCGGCGGGAACAGACCCGCATTCTCACTGAGCGTATCGATCTACTGCTTGCAGAAGCGAAACAGATGAATGTCGATCTCGAGACACTGATCCGACTTGTCAGGCAACGCAACTCACGCATGGTTTGAATCTGGGGAGCCCCCAGGGAGATCGAGATGTCCGACGATGTGATTGAAATCCGGCAGTTGCACCGGCAGTTTGGCAAGACCGTAGCCCTGCATGACGTCACGCTGACGATACCGCGCGGCATCGTCATGGGGCTTGTGGGAGGCAACGGTGCCGGCAAGACGACGCTCATCAAACATCTGCTGGGCCTGCTGAAGGCTCAGAGCGGGTCGGTGCAGGTGTTCGGGCTCGACCCCGTGGCCGACCCGGTCGGCGTTCTCAGTCAGATCGGCTATCTGTCGGAGAACCGCGACCTGCCCGACTGGATGCGCGTACAGGACTTGTTGTGGTACATGCGCAGTTACTTCCCGCGGTGGGACGACACCTTCGCCGGCGAGCTGCTGTCCGCCTTCGAGCTCGACAGGAATCAGCGGGCCAACTCCCTGTCGCGGGGACAGAAGGCGCGGCTCGGGCTGCTGCTGGCACTCGCGCATCGTCCGCCGCTGCTGATTCTGGATGAGCCCTCCTCGGGACTCGATGCCGTCGTGCGGCGGGACATTCTGGCGGCGATCATCCGCACGGTTGCCGACGAGGGACGTACCGTGCTGTTCTCCTCACACCTGCTGGACGAGGTCGAGCGCGTGGCAGACCAGGTGGCGATGCTGCATCAGGGTCAGCTCATCATGTGCGATCAGCTGGCATCGATTCTGGATGCCCACACCCGTCTGACCGTGCGATTCGAGGAACCCCATGCAACCCGGCCCCGGTTGCCCGGCGCTCTCTTCTGCGATGGGGCAGGGCACGAGTGGACGGTCCTGTGCAACGGACGACTGGCTGAACTGCGGGATGCGGCGCAGGAACAGGGAGGCACCATCGTTGACGAGGCGCGCCCTTCGCTGGAAGAAATCTTCGTGGCCCGTGTGCATTCGGGAGCACCGTGATGTCTGCAATATTCGACATGACGACCACGGGGCAACCCTCATCGCACTCAATGCCTGTGGTACAGGCGATGGCATGGGCCTTCTACCGGCATGGCTGGATGAACTTCGCCGGCGCGCTGCTCGTTCTGTGCGGGGTGCCGGCAATGTTGTATGGGATGCTCTGGATACTGGATCCGCAGGTCTCCGGCGCGCTGCGAGAGGATCCAGCCAATCTGAAGTGGATCTTCTTAATGATGGAGTTGACCGTGTTTCCAGTCATGGTGCTTCTGGAGGCGGGCCGCGTCAGGCCGTTGTACCCGCTGCCGATGAGCACCCGCACGATCACAAATCTGCAACTGGCGCTGGCGGTCGTGACGGTCTGTGCGCTGCATCTGGTGACCCTTATCAGCTTCCGTGTCCTGTTTCAGGCCCCGATTCCCATCATGGGTCCACTGCTGTTCCTGGTTCCCCTGACAGTGCTGGCGGCTGGCGCGATGGCGCTCTGGATGGACTTTCGCTGGTGGCGACCGTGGATGCTGTTGGGAGGTCTGAGTTTTCTCGCCTGGAGTCGACTCAACGAGGCGGCATTGAGATCGCGCGAGTGGTTTATCCCGACGCCGGGAGAATTGGCAGTACTGACGATACTCGCTCTCGCCGGTTATTGGGCCGCACTACATGGAGTCGCCAAGGATCGCTGCGGCGAGCTGCAGAAGTGGCCCGACCTCGAAGCGATGCTGAAAGACTTGGACAACCGGCTGAGGCAGCCATCGGCACGCACGGCTCTGGTCGATTCTTCCGTGTCACCCGCCCGAGCACAGTTCTGGTTCGAATGGGCCAGCCGGGGGATTGCACTGCCGATCTGTGTGCTGGGACTGTCGCTGCTTCTCGCTGTGCCTGCGTTTCTCAACGCCACCGAGTTCTTCGCGGGAATGGTGACGGCGGTTCCCGCCCTGCTGGTGATTCTGGGAGGTGCCGCAGGCTTTGTCTGCGGTGCGGTGCATGCGTCCGACAGTGACTGGCGACTGGATCCCTTTCGAGCGACCCGGCCCCTGACCGATACGCAGCTAGCCTACAGCTGCCTGAGAGCGGGAGTCGCCGGGTCAGTCGCGTCCGTACTTGTCGCGACAGGTGCGTCCCTCATTATGATGGGGACTTCCTTACTGTATCGGCCCATCAACATACTGGAGGTCGTGCATGCCCTCCACCACTCTTATGCGCCCCAGGAAGGAAGTGCTGCCGCCAGCGTTGCGTGGATTCGGTACGGCCTCGCAGTCTTGTCCGGCCTGGCTGTCGGCTGGTGCTGCTGGGAGTAGTCGCCTCCGTCATGCTCACCGGCAGCCGCCGACTGTTCGCGTGGGCCATCATCATGCCCGTGGCGCTGCTGATTGCGGGCCAGATTCTGGACCACCGCTTGGCACCGGGACGAGTCGCGCCGGTGATGCTGGGTGCTGTTGCCACGTGCTGCCTCATGGTGACCTGGTGGGCCTTCCAGAAATCCATCCGGGAGAGCCTGGTCACTCACCGTTGCCTGTGGATCTGTGGAATGCTCTGGGTAGGAATCGCCGCTGCCGTCCTGTTGGGCACCGCAGCGCTGGACCTTCTCAATGGGGCTGCAGCATTCATTCTGATCGGCTTATCGGTGTTGGTGGTGACTCCGTTTGCAGCCGCGCCACTGGCGGTCTGGTTCAATCGACATCGCTGATTCCGGTAGTGGCTTTTCAATTTCCCCCGGTCTGCGACAATGTGCGGATGAGGGCAGAGCAGCGGTCGGCAAGAATCGGCCGGATTTGATTGATCCCGCCGCCCTCCCTGTTCGTAAGGCTTCGTATTGTTGAAATCACGCGGTGAGTGCCGGGCGCTCGCAGCAGGACCTCGTGGGACTGGCTGCACTTCGTCCCTTGTGGCACCGCACATTCACTGGACACGTGTGGAGTGTTGATATGAAAGTCTCTGTTGCAACATTGCTGGCAGCTTTGCTGATGGCCCCCGTCGCAGCCCGGTCTGCGGACAAGCCCGAAGCCAAACCGGTCACCAAGCGGACGACGCTCGCCGTGTTCGATCTGAAGGGACCGATCTCGGAGAAGCCGGCTGCCGAGGATCCGCTGTTCGGCTCTCTGAATGCCGAATCGCTGCACTCGCTGGTGACGCGGCTCGACAAGGCGGCGACCGACGACCAGGTGTCGGGGGTTGTGCTGCTGCTGGGGAACACCTCCTTCGGATATGCCCAGGCGGCCGAGATCCGCACAGCCATGGACCGTATCAAAAAGGCCGGCAAGCCGATCTATTCTCATGCGGACTCCGTGTCCATGCGGAACTACGCCCTGTTGTGTGGTGTGTCTCGCTTGAGCGTCACCCCCACGGGGGACCTGTGGATCAATGGACTCTACGGAGAGCAGCTCTATCTGCGGGGCCTGTTTGACATGATCGGTGTGAAGCCGGACTTCATCACGTGTGGTGCCTACAAGAGTGCCGCCGAGATGTTCATGCGCCGTGAAGGGAGCCCCGAAGCCGACGAGATGTATCGCTGGCTCTTCGACGGCTTGTACGAGGCAGTTCTGGGACAGATTGCCTCGGGGCGGAATGTCTCTGTCGAGAAGGCCCGCGACTGGGTCAACCATGGGCTGTATTCGGCAGAGGAAGCCACTGAGAAAGGGCTGATCGACGCGGTCGAAACGCACGAAGAGTTCGTCAGCCATCTCAAGTCAAAGCATGGGGACGATCCGAAGTTCGTCAAAGACTTCGGTCGCGACAAGTCGCAGACGCTCGACCTCAACAACCCGTTCGCCGTACTTCAGCTGTGGGCTCAGATCCTCAGCGGTCCGCAGACACGCAAGTCGACCAGGGATGCGATCGCCATCGTGTATGTCGAAGGAGCGATCATGCCGGGCGAACCGACGCCTTCTCCCTTCATGGTGAGCGAGGGAGCCTACAGCGAACCAATCCGCAAGGCCCTCGACGAGTGTGCCAACGACGACACGATCAAGGGGGTCGTGCTCCGCGTCAACTCACCGGGTGGTTCCGCCGTGGCCAGCGAGATCATCATGCAGGCCACCAAACTCGTGAAGGCCAAGAAGCCGCTCGTGGTCTCGATGGGAGAGGTCGCCGGCAGCGGTGGTTACTACGTCGCGTGCGGCAGCGATACAATCTTTGCCGACGAGTCCACGATCACCGGATCCATCGGGGTTGTCGCCGGGAAGCTGGCCACGACCGACATGTGGAAGCGGATCGGTGTCAACTGGAAGCCGATCGAGCGCGGTGATCGGGCCGGACTGCTCAGTTCAGCCGAGGTGTTCACCAAGGATGAGCGGGACGAACTCTACGACTGGATGGTCGATGTCTATGACGTCTTCAAACAGCACGTCGTGGACATTCGCGGAGACAAGCTGACCAAGCCGATCGACGACCTCGCCGGCGGCCGGGTCTACACCGGCAAACAGGCCCTGGAACTCGGACTGGTGGACAAGATTGGCGGGCTCGAAGCAGCAATCACGCATGTCGCCGGCGACGCCAAAGTGAAGGACTACGAGATCCGTACGGTCCCCCGCCCCAAGAATTTCATCGAGGTGATGTTTGCGGACCTTGCTCCGCAACAGGACAAGGACGACCGGTCGCTGTCCGTTTCCAGCCGACTGCTCGATGCGGCCCTCCCGGCCTGCAGGCTGCGGACCCGGCTCGTGTCTCTCAGCTGCGGCAGTCTCTGCAACAGCTCGATCTGCTGCAGCACGAACGCGTGATGCTGACGATGCCGGTCATCCAGATTCGCGACTGACGACCACACACTTAGCGACCCGCCTTTCTGACATCACCGAAATACCTTGACAGGGTGGGGGGGTGAGCAGACGGATGCGTGTGGCAATGCCGTTGGTGGACCTCTGCACTGTTGGACAAGCCAGCAATGGCCCCCGGCCAGGGGCAGAAGCAGCGGCCGCCGATCACGAGCCCCCCGACATCCGTACCGCGGAACCGGCAATGGCAGGTTCCCGCCGGGGGGGGGCGGGGGGCGTCAAAGCGCCGTTGCCATCCGGAGGCGACGAAAGATCTCCGTCTGCGGCAATGCTCGGGGACAGTTCGACATCCTGCGGACGCACGCCGCCGGTTCCAACCGCAGCGTGCCCGTACATCGAGTAAAAAGTCGGCACCAGGAACAGCACGAGCGTCGTTGCCAGCATCAGTCCGAAGCACAGGCTGTTGGCCATCGGAATGACGACCTGGGCCTGCTGCGACTTCTCCAGGAGGATCGGGGTCAGCCCGGCGACTGTCGTCATCGATGTGAGCAGCACAGGGCGAAACCTCCGCCGGCCGGCATCCATCAGTGCCTCATACAGAGGGACGCCCGATTCGACACGGTGATTGATGAAGTCCACGAGAACGATCGAATCGTTCACGACAACGCCGGTGAGTGCCACCAGTCCGAACAGACTGAACATCGTCAGCGGGATGCCCATGATGGCATGCCCCCAGATCGCTCCGATCATGCCGAAGGGGATGATCGCCATGATAATCGCGGGCTGCACGTACGACGTGAACTCCATCGTCAGCAGCACAAACGTCGCCAGTAGAGCACATGCCAGACCGAGAAACAGGCTCTGCATCGACTCAACCGACTGCTCCTGCTGACCTTCCCAGCGAACCTTCACTTCCGGATACTCCTGAAGCAAACCGGGCATGAAACTGGCCTGCATGTCCCCCACGATCTGTGCGGCGTTGGCGCTCGCCTCATCGACATCGGCGGTGATGGTGATCGATCGCTTCTGGTCCACACGATTGATTTCTGAGTACCCGCGGGCCACGTTGACATGGGCCAGTTCGGTGATGGGGCGCTTGGCTCCATCCCCCGCATCGACGCGAATCTCGTCGAAAGTCGTCAGCGTGTGACGTTCATCCGGTGGGTAGCGGACCATCAGTTTTACTTCATGCCTGCCTCGTTGCAGACGCATCACTTCTTCGCCGTAGTACGCACCACGCACCTTGCTGGCCAAGGCCTGCAGCGGCACTCCCAGGGCCTGGGCGTTGTCCTTGACGGTGAGCTGAAACTCCCACTTCCCCGGACGGGAATCGTCGAAGATGTCATACACGCCCGGATAAGACGCCAGCTTGGCCTTGCAGTCCTCGACCGCCTGTTCCAGGGATGCCATGTTCTCACCCGAGGCGAGGAGCTTGAACTCGATCGGCACCCCCCCCGGCCCCATCTCCATGCTGCCGAAGACGAGCGTTTCCGCTCCCGCGATAGGCCCTGTCTCTTTCCGCCACTCCTCGATCAGCTGCTGGCTGGTCACGTCGCGCTCGGTCGTTTCGACGAGAGCCACCTGCACCGATCCCGCATGCCCCCCCTCGGTGCGGTCCGCAGCACCTCCGGGTGACTGAGACGTCACCTGTCCCACCAGCCGGTACGTCAGACGCACGACCGGCTTTCCGCCTTCCGCATAGCGGGCATTGACCCGCTGCATGGCCTCTTCGATCTGACGAGTCGCCTGATCGGTGACCCGGCTGGGAGTCCCATCAGGAAACACGACACGCGCCTGAATCTGCCGGCCATCCATCTTGGGAAAGATAATCCAGGGGACGGTCCCGCTGGTCACCAGCGTGAGCGACAGCAGGAGCAGTGTCACGGCCAGGCTGCAAACGATGAACGGGAATCTCAGGCAGCGTTCCAGCAACGGCAGATAAAGTCGATTGATCACAAAATCCAGTCCCACCCCCACCCGGCGGTTCACGCCATCGGTGAACTGGTGCAGGAAGTGGAACGGCCACGACAGCCACTTGAGCAGGAAGGGGACGTCGTCCCCCACGTGCCCGTGCGCCAGATGGCAGGGCAGGATGAAGGTGCTTTCCACCAGCGAAATCAGCAGCATGGCAATCACCGCCAACGGCATCACGGCGATGAACTTGCCCATCACGCCGGTGACGAAGAACATCGGCAAGAAGGCGATCACCGTCGTGGCGACCGAGGCCGTCACCGACGGCAGAACCTCGTACCGTCCCGTCGATCGCGGCCTGCTCGAAGGTCTTGCCCATCTCGCGATGGGCGTAGATGTTCTCGCCGATCACGATCGCGTCGTCTACGACGATCCCCAGCGCCATCAGGAACGCAGAACATCGACAGCATGTTCAGCGTCTGGTCGAACTGCCACAGCACGGCACAGGCACCCAGAATCGAGATCGGAATCCCCAGCGCCACCCAGAAGGCCAGCCGAATCTCGAGGAACAGGGCCAGCACCAGGAACACGAGCAGCAGGCCCTGCAGACCGTTGCGCCGCAACAGGTCCAGTCGGTCGTGCACGTCGATCGAGCGGTCGCCCCACAGTTCATAAGTATAGCCTGCAGGCAAGGCGTGCGAGTCGGCGTACTCCCGTACGGCTTTCGTCATGGCCAGCATGTCTTCGCGGGCGGCCGCCTCAATGCTGATGGCCAACCCCGGCCTCCCATTGATCCGGCTGATCGACGTCCGGTCTGCGAAGCCATCACGCACGTTGCCGATATCACCTACCGTGAGGACCACTCCGTTGGGATTAGTGATGAGCGGAATGTGTTCAATCTCTTCGCCGTGAATACGCTTCGCCTTGCCCCGCAGCAGGAACTCCTGCGAATCCGACTTGATGTTCCCCCCTGGGAGTTCGAGATTCTCATTGCGGATGCGGCGGGCCACTTCCTGCAACGTCAGTCCGTACTTGCGCAGCGTCGTTTCCGAGAGCTCGAAATCGAGCTGATACTCGCGGGCTCCCTGGATCTCGGCCACGGTGATCTCGGGGATTTCCAGCAGGTCGTCGCGGACTTTCTCCACCACCTCGCGCAACTGCCACTCGGCCTCCGGACCTTCGGTTCCGTCTCCCACGACCCCGATGGTGATCGTCGGGCTGCGCAGCGTCAGCTGCTGGACCTCCGGTTCCTCCGACAACTCGGGAAAGCTGGGAATTCGGTCAATCTCCGACTGCACTTCGTTCAAAATCTTCTGCACATCGGGGACGTCAGTGCGCACCTCCAGGATGACGCTCCCCGACCCCTCCGTCGCCACCGACGTGATTTTCTTCAGTCCGTCGATGCCTCGGACCGCCTCCTCGACTTTCTGGCAGATGCCATTCTCAACTTCCTCAGGACTCGCTCCGGGGTAGGGGACGGTGACGAGAATGATCTCCAGCTCGAAGCGCGGAAAGTCTTCACGCCGCAGAAAGAACAGACTGAGAATGCCCACCGCGAGTACGCTGACCATCAGCGTATTCATCGCGGGAGTGTTCTTGATCGCAGACTGGATAATGGATCGCATGGAAATTGCTTGAAGAGGTCAATGGGCCGCGTTCGCTGCGACAGACATCAGGCCGGTGATCGCGGCGACACGACAGCCGCGGTGCCCGCAGGAGCGGAGGTTGCCTCGGGACCAGAGCGGCTTGAGATGATTTCGACTTCGAGTCCGTCCCTGACGCTCGACAAGGGGGACGTGACGACGCTGTCGCCGTCCGTCAGACCATCAGGATGAGGTTTCACGAGCGCCGTCTCTGCGACCATGCGGACGACATCGATCTTGCGGACGAGGATCTTGCCGTCGCGGACAATCCAGACTTCACCGCCAGGTCGGACCGCACGCATCGGAATCGCCAGCAGGGCCTCGGGCGGACGGATCGGAATCAGGGTCTTGACGTACATGCCGGAAAACAGGGTCGGCGGGGCCACCGGTCCTGGAGCACGCCCGTGGGCAACGTTCACCTTTCGAGGTTGCTCCACCAGCACGCGACACGGAACAGTCCGCGTCGCCGGGTCGACTCCGCTTCCTTCATAGCGTGACAAGACCCCCTCCCACTGGTATTCGTTGCCGTCGAAGTCGAACACCACCGTGGCCGGGGCTGGTGGTATCTCCAGTGCATCCGCGGCCGGGTTCACCATATCCGGGGCAAACGTGCCGGCCTGCAACCAGATCCAGTACAGTTCGTCCACCCGAAGATTGCAGGCGACTTCCATGCGCTGTGTGTCGTTCATGCGGAACAATGGATCACCCGCCTTGACGTAGTCGCCTTCCTCCACGAGATGTTCGATGATGGTGCCTGTCATCGGTGCGACGACGGTCGTCCGTGCGAGATCCGTTTCGGCTTGCCGCAGTTGTGCGGTTGCCAGTCGCTCGGCGGCCTGAAGCGAGTTCTTGCGGCGTTCAGCACTCACCAGCTGGTTCTGCAGCAACTGCAGGGAGTTGCGTGATGTCCACTCCAGCTTGCGGGCCTCGTCCATGCGCGAGTCGGTTCCCGCCCCTCGCGCCAACTGAGTCTCTTCCCGCTTCAGGTTCCGGATTTGCAGCTCATGTTCTTCGCGTGCCAGTTCGATCATTGCCTGGGCGCTGGAGATCTCGGCATCGATCTCGGCGACGTTGGCCTGGGCCTGGGAACGCTGAGCCTGCAAGCGCTCGACGTCGAGGGCATAGTTCGTCTTGTCGATCTCGTAGAGGGGGGTTCCCTGGTCGACAAACTGTCCGCCACGCCCCTCGGGTGACGCGTGGGTGATGCGCCCCGCGACCTCGGCGGCGAAGGTGACGCGCCGATAGGGAACAGCGACTCCCTCCACTTCGATGTTGAAGGAATCGTCAAACGTCCGGGCCACCGCTGTGTCGACAAGGACCCTGTCCTGTGTGGTCGTGGTGCGTGAGACCGGTTCGGGACGCTGTCCAAGAACCATGAAGCCCCCGATGCCGATCGCCAGGATGGCGAGTGGCGCGATGACTCGGCCGGTGTAGTAAAGCAGTGTTTTTCCGTTAGGCATCGACGAATCCCATCCTTCCGGGTTGGTAGCACTAGGAGTGTGTTGTCTGACTGCTCAGCGAGGCGCTGCGGGAGGTCCGCCGGCGCGTGCCTTCGGCCACACATTCGGAATGACTTTGGCCCTGTGGTCCGCGGCCAGTTTGCTGGCGAATCGCCGCCAGCGAAAAATTCGTAATATGTTCCGTCAGCGAATCAATGTCGCACAGCCGCTCCCATTCGTCTGCCGGCAACAACAACGACGAGTAGCCTCGGGCGACCCGATAGTACAGGCACTGTCCGACGATGCTGAACGCCAGACGTTCGCGATCGTCGCGTGAGACATTTGCAGGCCGCAGTTCGTCGATGACCTGCATCATCCGCTCAAACTGAGGCCGGATGTATTCCTCGACGACCGACTGGCAGGCATGGGTCGGCTGCAACATCTCGCGAATCAGCAGATGGACCGGCCAGTCCACGTCGCCGGCAACCAGGATGCGCGACAGCAGTGTGTGGACCAGGGTTCGGAGTTTTTCCTCCGGCCGTGTATCCAGTCCCCATGCCGGCGCAGGTACCTGGGCCGACTTGCGCCGATGAGCCAGCTGTACCGTTTCCAGGTACAGGGTCTCCTTGCCGCCGAAGTGGTAGTTGACGCTCGCCAGATTGACCCCCGCCGCCGCGCAAATCTCCCGGACGGTCGTCGCCGCAAAGCCTTTCTCGGCAAAAATGGGTCCGGCAGCCTCCAGAACTCGCTGCCGCGTATCGTCTGACATGGGGAACTCCTCGATTCAAACAAGTGTATGAAACAAATGTTTGAATGCAAGGTGCCGGCTGGAAAGTTTGCGCAAAACGCACCATCCTCAAGGTCCAATCCACAGTTTCGGACTTGGCGCACCCCGACAATCGGACCCATTTGCAGGGATTTCCCATGCTGACGTCAACCGGAATCCTGTTCGCGAGCTTGTGGGCATCGGCCAGCCCAGCACCCGTCAACCTGGTCCTCATCATGACGGACAACCAGGGAGCCTGGTCGCTGGGCTGCTATGGAAACGAAAACATCCGGACGCCGCACATCGACCGTCTGGCGGAACAGGGGACCCTGTTCACTCGTGCGTTTGCCAATAACGCCGTCTGCTCGCCCACGCGTGCCACGGTACTCACCGGTCTGATGCCCTCCCAACATGGCGTGCATCGATACCTTGGTGCCGGCGGAGCACAGATTGGTCCCGGGGCTTATGACACGCTTGCTGAGTTTGACACCCTCCCGCGCGTTCTCGTGGACGCCGGCTATGTCGCCGGGTTGTGCGGCAAGTGGCATCTCGGCGGGAATCTCACCCCCCAGGAAGGTTTTACGTACTGGGTGACAAAACCCCACGGTCACAGCGTCGGCTTCTACGATCAGGAGGTCATCGAAGATGGACAGGTCCACAAGGAGCCGACTTATCTCACGGACTTCTGGACCGACCATGCCGTTGGTTTCATCGATGCACACAAGGACCGCCCCTTCTTTCTGTTTCTGTCCTACAACGGTCCTTACGGACTCGGCGGCGCGATGAGTGAGCCGATCCGCAACCGGCATCGTGCCTACTATGCAGGTCAGGACCTCCCCTCCTTCCCCCGTACCACTCCGCAACCCTGGAATCACAACTATGCGAACTGGATCGGTGATGTCTCAAAGATGCGCAAGTATGCCGCCGAAATCAGCGGGATCGACGACGGCGTCGGCAGTGTGATGAATGCGCTCGCACAGCACGAGCTGACTGACAACACTCTGGTCGTATTCATGTCCGACCAGGGATGTGCCGGCGGCCACTCCGGATACTGGGGCATGGGGGATCACACGCGGCCACTGACGGCGTTCGATTGGACGATGGACATCCCGCTCATCTTCCATCATCCGCCCGGCATCAAGGCGGGACAGCGCGTCGAAGCGATGGTCAGCAACTACGACCTGCTGCCGACGCTGCGGACGTACCTCGGCCTCGCAGCGAAGATTCCCCGGACTCACAAGCTTCCGGGGCGCGACTTCGCTCCCATGCTCCGTGGGGAGCCGATGGAGTGGGAGAATGTGCACTTCTTCGAGTTCGAGAATGTCCGGGCCATCCGCACTGACCTGTGGAAGTACATCGAACGCATTCACCAGTCACCCAACGAACTCTACGATCTGATCGCCGACCCCCAGGAGCATGACAACCTGTACGGCCGACCGGAACAGGCCGAGACTGTGCTCGCGTTGCGCCGAAGGATGCACGAGTTCTTCTCGACGCATGCGGACCCGCAGTGGGATCTGTGGACCGGAGGGAAATCCAAGACAGATCTCATCACCGAGAAGTTCTTCGGGCTGAAGAATCCGTATCACTCGAGCCAGTACACTCCAACGGCCAGTCCTTGACCGCAGCCGCCGAAACAACTGCGAGTGATGCTCGTCGTTCGCACCCTGCTCGCGGGTTTGAAACCTGACCGCCCGGATGATAGCGTGAACGTCACTCCCGCCACTTCCCCACGTGTGAGGTTCTCATGGCCATCCGGCGACAGTTTTCACTGCTTCCCCTGACACTGCTCTTCGCACTCGGCTCTTCGCTGCCGGCTCAGGAGCCCCCTAACATCATCTTTGTGATGGCCGACGATCTGGGGTACGGCGACCTGGGTTGTTACGGGCAGAAGCAGATTCAGACACCCAACATCGACCGGATGGCCGCCGACGGTGTGCGCTTCACCGATTTCTATGCCGGCAGCACGGTCTGTGCTCCTTCACGCTGTGTGCTGATGACCGGTCTGCATACGGGACACTGCTTCATCCGGGGGAATGCCAAACTGAACTTGCGTCCCGGAGATGTCACCGTCGCCGAAGTTCTTAAGAAGGCGGGGTACGCCTGTGGACAGTTCGGCAAGTGGGGGCTGGGACATGAAGGCTCCGCCGGCATTCCGACCGAGCAGGGTTTCGATGAGTTCTTCGGGTATTTCGATCAAGGCCATGCCCACAACTACTATCCGACCTACCTGATGCACAACGCGGACAGATATCCACTCAAGAACGTCGTCCCGGATGAAGGCAGCGTCGGCAATGGCGTCGCGACCGAGAAGGTGGAGTACTCACACGACTTGATCATGCAGCGGGCCCTCGACTGGCTTGATGCGCACGCCGACCAGCGATTCTTCCTGTATCTGCCGGTCACTGTGCCTCATGCCAATAACGAAGCCAAGCAGAAGGGGATGGAAGTCCCCGACTACGGCCCTTATGCGAACAAGGACTGGCCCGAGCCGCAAAAGGGAACGGCCGCCATGATCACCCGCCTCGACAGCGATATGGGGCATCTGTTTGCCAGTCTCAAGGCCCATGGCATCGACGACAAAACGATCGTGTTCTTTACCTCAGACAACGGCCCCCATGCCGAGGGGGGCAACGATGCCGACTTCTTCGACTCCAACGGCCCGCTGCGGGGCATCAAGCGGGCCCTGTACGAGGGGGGCATTCGCGTGCCGATGATCGTCCGCTGGCCCGGACACACTCAGCCGGGGACGGATTGCAATCAGGTGGCCTATCACGGCGATCTGATGGCGACGGCGGCTGAACTCGCGAATGTGACTCCCCCTCGAGAACTGGACAGCATCAGCCTCGTCCCGGCAATCCTTGGACGTCATGACGGACATCAGCACGATCGTCTCTATTGGGAGTTTTACGAGCAGAGTGGCCGGCGGGCGGTGCGGAAGGGCAACTGGAAGGCGGTCCAGAATCATTGGAATCCGCAGACACCGGAGAAGAACGGCCCTGTCGAAATCTATGACCTGTCCGTGGATCTGGGAGAGGACAACGACCTCGCCGAATCAGAGCCTCAAAGGGTCCGTGAACTGCAGGCCCTCATGGATGAGGCCCACATCCCCAGTTCCCATTGGCAAGTCAAGTGAAGAGGCAAACCTTGAGTTCCACACCGTATCGCCGCCGGATCTGGCTCCTCATCGGCCTGTCTGCCGTTGTGGTCAGGTCTCCGCTGTCGGCGGAGGAAGTTCAACGGCCGAACATCCTGCTCATCGTCAGCGACGATCAGGGCTATGGCGACAGCACGTGTTATGGTGACACCGATCTGGCGACGCCGGTGATGGATGGCATCGCGGCACGAGGCGTCCGATTCGAGAGATTTCGCGTCAATCCACTGTGTGCGCCGACGCGGGCGTCCTTGATGACCGGCCTGTACAGCATCGACTCGGGGATGTGGCGCGGTCCGGGAGCTGATTCTGAAGGCCCCCGACCGGAGGGGGGCTGGCCGGAGTCGGTCCGCCGCATCCGGGACGACGTTCAGATGTTGCCGCAGTTGTTGCAGTCCGCCGGCTATATCACCGGAATCTTCGGCAAGTGGCATCTGGGATCTGACGACGTCAACGTGCCGCTGGCGCGAGGCTTTGATGAGTTCGTCGGGTTTCTGGGAGGTGCCCATCCCTACTGGCTGGGGCGAAACTCCCGCATTGTTGAAGGATCACAGCCCTTGAACTTGAAGCAGGGAACACACACCACCGACCTGTTCGCCGATCGGGCCGATCGGTTCATCCGGTCCCGCACGAATGCCAAGCAGCCTTTCTTCTGCTATCTGCCGTTCAACGCTGTCCACGGACCGTTGCGCGGTCCCGATCGGGATGAGAACTCCGCCCGTCCTGAATGGCTGGCACGGTATGAGGAGCGAGGTGTCAATCAACCTCGGCGGGACTACAACGCCGTCATGTCTCATGCCGACGACCGGGTAGGACAGCTTCTCGCCACACTGCGTGAACTGGGGATCGAAGAGCAGACGTTCGTCATCTTTCACTCCGATAACGGGGCCATGATCGACAAGTACCCGGGCAATAACGGACCGCTCCGCGGGCAAAAGGGCCAGACCTACGAGGGGGGCATCCGCGTGCCAGCCGTCATGCAGTGGACCGGTGTGATCCCTCCGGGCTGGGTGTCCCGGGCCGATGCGGTGCATTTCGACTTGTTCGCGACGATTCTCGACGCAGCCGGGGTGACCATGCCCGAGACGAATGGGAACCATGTGGTGCAGGGAGTGAGCCTGTTGCCTCACCTCCGCTCGGGTGGTGAGGTGCCGCTGTCGGATCGCTATCTGTTCTGGGATTTGTACGGCAAAGAGGCCGCCCTGCATGGCCCGTGGAAGATGGTGGGTGAGATTACCAATCATCATGGCAAGTTCGACCAGGCCGCAGCCGATGCTTCCCAGGCAACATTTGAGTTGTACAACGTCGACGACGATCCAGGGGAGACAACCAACGTGGCGGAAGATCATCCCGAGATCTACCGGGACCTGAAGTCCCGACATCAGGCTTGGCTCAGGAGCACCGCTTCACCTTAGCGAGTCGAGTCTTGGGTGGAGGGCCGATTATCGATGCGCTGCGGGCTTCGATCCCACGAGTAAACATTGATGCGGAACGACAGCCACACGCCATCCGCCATCTGAGATTGACGCCCGGACCGCAGCCGTCGTATGACCCGCGTCAGGAACACGCGGAAGCCAGACAGAGGACCGACGGAGCGTCAGGGAGGATAAGGCGCGGATGATGGATCAAGGCGTCGATGCAGGGAATCTGCTGGTTGTCTCGTCGGAGCCATTGGACAATGGCGTCCGCGAACGGATACAGCAGCAAGCCAATCGCAGCAGAGTTCTCGTATTGTTGCTGAATTCAGCGCAGTTCCCTCAGCCTGAAGAACCCGGCTGGAAGCAACTGCGGGTGAATGAGCTGCTCAACCGGGATGCACTCCACGCCGAGTTCCTGGCGTTTCTGCATCAATGGCCCGAACAGCGACTGCCTGACGGATGCACCTTCGACGCGCTTTTTCGACTGCCCACGGGAGACTCCCTGTGGTGGACCGGACCGGCGGCGGCCCGTCACCCGTTGGCAGGGCCGGTCTTCCCCCGGCTGGCGCACTGTGGCTGGTACGCCAGGGCTGTCGCATCCACTCGGTCGATGAGCTCATGTATGTTGGACAGGACCGACAACTGGCAACG
The DNA here is from genome assembly GCA_963707405.1 of uncultured Planctomycetaceae bacterium. Classification (GTDB taxonomy): domain Bacteria; phylum Planctomycetota; class Planctomycetia; order Planctomycetales; family Planctomycetaceae; genus CAVPPT01. The sequence goes on from CAVPPT010000007.1 coordinate 214,755, forward strand.
ATCCTGCAGTCGTTCGCCAAATCAATGGGGATTCTCCCTCAACAACTTCCCGGTGCCGCGAAGCCGCTGAGAGAGTCCGTCGTGCATCGTTGGATTTGGTTGGCACTGGCGTGTCTCAATCTCATGTTGTTGCCCGTGTGGATCGCTGTCCGCGCCCTGTTCGCCTGGCTCGTGACATCACCCGCGAACAAGAACGTCGATCATCATCCAAGTGTCGTGCTGACCGGTTGGTACCCGAACCATGTGACAGGCGAGGGGGGGCGACCGATCGTCACGTACTGGTCCCGGTTGCACCAGCAGATCGAGCAGAAGCTGCCCGAGGTATCGGTTCGCTACCTGCTAAACACGACAAAGTATCGATTCACGGGCTGGCGTCGGCTGATCAGGCCGATCTACACCGGCTGGGGAACATTGCGGAAGATGCCGGAGGTCCTGCCCCTGCACCAGTGCCATCCGGAACTCGCGGCCTGGTTTCGCGCTGTCCCTGTTCAATGGCGAGTGATGTGCCAACTGCTGCAGTGTGAGCAAGCGCCGGAGTTTCGCACCGCACTGACGTTTGGGGAGACGGACGTGTCCTGCCTGTTTGTGCCACTGCTGCGTCGCGCTGTCGGCGACATTGCGAAATGGTCGCGGAATGTTGCCGCCGTGACGACGTCACTCCGGCGAGCCGGTGACGTGCGGCTGGTCCTCGTCCACGAGGAGTTTTATCCGAAGGGAATGCTGACGATTGCTGCGGCACGCTCGCTGGGGATTCGCACGATCGGCGTGCAACATGGCACGATCGGCCCGGAGCACACCATGTACATGGTCCCGCGCGGGCAGCTGGACGGTGCCCCCGTTCCCGACCTGTTCGCTGCCTGGGGGGAGTTTGCTGCCGACGTGCTCTGCCATGTCGGAGCGTTCCCACATGATCGCCTGTCTGTGGTGGGAGCCCCCCGGCTGGATGCGTGGGCATCATCACAACTGCCGGGAAGCGAGGCCCGCGACAGACTGGGGTTCGCGGCTGACGACGTCGTGATCCTCTTCACGAGTGAAGGCTTCGCACTCTCGCAGTCGGTCGTGCGTGGACTGCTGGAGGTGGCGCGCGCACAACCCGAGTGGCGGATCGTCATCAAGGTGCACCCTAACGATCGCAGTCCGGATGCCTATCAGCGCCTGATGTCCGCGGTACGAGTGACTAACATGGCGTGTGTTCGCGGCGCACTGGCAGAGCATATGGCTGCGTGTGACGTACTGGTGAGTGGTGCCTCCACAACGGTGCTTGAAGCACTGCTGTGCGGCAAGGCTGTCGTTTCTGCGAACTTTCCCAGCGAGCCGGACCGATACCCCTACGTCGCGGAGGGTGTTGCTGTAGGGGCCCGATCACCGGCAGAGCTGGAGTCCGCCATCCAGCAGGCCTTGTGGCGAAGGGTTGCGCCTGCCGCACGTCGCCAGTTCCTGCTTCGTCACCTGGGCCCGACGGCGGACGCGCGGAGGTGATGAGTTCGTCGACTGGCTGCGTCGGCTGATCGACTCCGCTGAGGACTCTCAACCGGAGGCATCATCCCGCAGGTCGCGTGCGGAATCCGCCAATCGCCCCGATGCCGCGTGATCCAATACAGGCAACTGAGGGGTGTGGCCGTGGCCCTGTCAGTGATTGAACAGGAACTCCCGGCTGCTGAGGATTGACCAGAAGATATCCTCCAGCACCTCACGCTCGTCCGCGCTTCCAGCTGCGGGGAGCATCGCCAGCAATTCATCCCGCTCGCTCTGTGCCGGAAAATGCGACAGACATGATAGATAGATCTCATCGAGCACGGCGGGATCTGACATGCCGGCGCTGCGCAGGCGAATGAGTTGGGTGACGCGGCTGTTGGGGTCTTCCAGCTTGTTGTTGATGGTGGAGCCGTTCGAGATGTGGAGCACCTGCACCATGCTGGGCTCGTCGGAGCGTTCACACTCACAGGTGATCCGTCGCTGGTTACGACCGAAGGCCTGCAGGAAGTAGTTCTCGACCGCAGAGTCGTACAGCTGAATCGCTTTGGTTCCCAGCGGATAGAAGTCGGTCTCTTGCCGGTCGGCACCCACGTAGGCGACCTGATCGAACGATGTCGGTATGCCGGTGACCTGCACCACTCCGTCATGGAGAACCTCCGCCATCATCCGTCGGGGATAGTAACGGGAGTAGAACCGGTGTTCGTCCACGTTGCCGGGCAGGGGCTGGCTGGAACGTTGATACGCATTCGACTGCAGAATGGCTCGCATCAGAGCCTTCAGATCGAACTTCTGCTCGATGAGGAAGTTCGCAGCTGCCGACAGCAGCTCTTCGTTCGACGCGGGATTCGAATCGCGCAGATCGTCGACCGCCTCGATGAGTCCCACACCAAGGTAATTTGCCCACACGCGATTGGTGATGGATCGTGCAAAGTACGAGTTCTCCGATGCGGTGAGCCACTGGGCGAGGTACTCCCGGCGATCGGCCGGATCTTCAAAACTGAGTGGCTCTCCATCCAGAGGTGTCGGAGGTTGCGGCTTGCCTGTGCGCGGCTGGACAAGATCACCCGTCGTCGCGACATACAACGTACGTCGACCATCCCCGTTGCGACCGTCTCCGCCCCAGCCCTTGGCCCGGACCCGGGCAAACAGGTTCGCCATGGCGTAGTATTGATCGTTGGTCCACTTCTCCAGCGGGTGATTGTGGCACTTCGCACATCCAATCGACAGCCCGAGAAACGCCTGGCAGGCATTCTCGGTCATCGTCTCCGGATCCTGATGCAGCGCATAGAAGTTGGTGGCACCGTGTTCCAGGCTGCTGCCGGTCGCCGTCAACAGCTCGCGGACGAACTGGTCCCACGGCGTGTTCGCGGCGACATGCCCGTGAATCCATTGGTAGTACGCCTTGAGAGCTTCCGGCCGGAGCAGCGTTCCATTGAGCATCAGCACATCGGACCACTTGTAGGTCCAGTAGTCCGCGAACTCGGGCCGGGCCAGCAGATTCTCAATCAGGCGATCGCGTTTGTCCTCGGCTGGATCGGCAAGGAAGCGGCGGACGTCGTCGGCTGTCGGCAGCGCACCGATCGTATCGACATGGACGCGGCGGACGAACTCCTCATCGGAGCAGGGAACCGAGGCCGGCAGGTTCAAACGGTCGAGTTGCCGCTGGATTTGCTCATCGATGAAGTTGCGTGGTGGCCGGGGGTCGGCCGTCACCACCGCAGAGTCTGAAACATAAGGGACGGTGAGACGAGCGGTCGCCAGTTTCGAGGCAAACCAGGCGACGATCGCCCCTTCGCCGGGACCGATGACACTCGCCTGACCAGTGTCGTCAACCTGGACCACGGCCTCATCGGCGGAAGACCATTTGACCCACCTCGTGACATCTTCGATGCGGCCATCGCTGAGGAGTGCCCGCACGATCAGTTGCTGCTGATCGCCGATCGTGTGGCTGGATCGCTCCGGGAGTAACTCCAGGGATTCGACGACGGGATCATCCTCGGCAGGGGCAGGGGCTCCCGCGGCGACCCAATCGGCGATCATCCGGTATTCCAGCGATTCCGGATCAAATCGCAGTCCTCCCTTGTGAGGGATCGCGCCGGAGGGTTTGGCCAGAATCAGGCTGCGTCCGGGGTCGGCAAACTCCACACGCCGCCCGCGATCCTGCTTCACAATGTTGAAGTAGTCGCTCGCCGGGTCATACCCACGCAGCGAGAGTCGAAACCCTCCCTTGCCCGCAAGTGCCCCATGACAGGCACCGGAGTTGCAGCCCTGCTTGGCGAGAATCGGCGAGACATGGCGACGAAAGCTCCACTCGATCGGCTCCCCAACTCCCTCCACCGTGACAGTGGCCGATGCCGTTTCTCCATGGGCGGTCCCCTGAATCGAGGCGGTGCCGTTCCCCACGGGTCGAACGACGCCGTCATCAGACACCTCGGCCACCTGCGGATCGCTCGTCGACCACTCGATGTGCTCGCGCTGCTGCTGATGGTACTCCTCCCCGGACCGGTGCTGCATCAGCAATGGCTGCGTGGATTCGACAGAAGACAGGGTGAAACGCCGCGGCAGGACGTCCACGGTTTCCTGAGCACTGCTCCACGCAGGTCCGACGAGGCCAGTCATGACGAGCAGCAACCAACGACAATCGATCATATGCACATCCCGGTCTTGCGAGTCCAAGTGCAGTCATTCGTTTCGCTTGTGCTCTCACCAATCATCAGTCACCTCGATGGGAGGCACCCGAGTCGATTGCATCGAGCAGAGAGCGGTCAGTCGCTTCCCTGAAAGTGCGCGAGCGATCCTGTTCAATCAAATGCGCGAGGTAGTCGTTCGTGTCTGCAAACTCGACTTGGGCTATGCGTCGTTCGACGATTTTCCCGATCCTCTGGTGAAAGTGTCACGTTGATCTCAGGCATCGGAATTGGTCTAGTGTCAGAACAGCTCATGGATTTCACGATGTCCCACATCGACGAGGGAGAAGGGGCGTCCCGCCGGCCCGGGCAGATGACCCTCGAGATCGAGACCCAGACTGTGAAAGATCGTTGCCACCACGTCCGCAGGCTGCACGGGTCGCTCGGCCGGCACTCCCCCCACTGGGTCGCTGGCACCGACAATGCGACCTCCCTGAACGCCCCCACCGGCAAAGTAGGTCGTGAAGCATTGAGGCCAGTGATCCCGGCCTCCGGCAGGATTGACGCGCGGCGTGCGTCCGAACTCAGCCAGATTGCAGACCAGCGTGTTCTCCAGCAGTCCACGGTCGTCAAGATCCTCGATCAGCGCCGTATAGGCCTGGTCGTACATCGGACAGACGATATCCCGCATCCCGGCAATCGATGTAAAGGGCTTCGAGCCGTGAATGTCCCAGGTGATCTCATCGAATACCGTCAGGAAAGTGTTGATGGTGACGAAGCGGACGCCATGTTCAATCAGCCGGCGGGAGAGCAGGCAGCACTGGCCGAAGCGGTTCATGCCGTAACGCTCGCGGACGGCCTGGGGTTCCTGGGACAGATCGAATGCCTCCCGTGCCTGCGGGCTGGTCATCATGCGGAACGCCGCTTCGAAGTTCTCATTCAGCAGCGAGGCGTTCTCAGTGGCCTCGAAGTTGGAAACCGCTGAGTCGACGATCTCGCGAAGTCGACGGCGTCGGTCCAGTCGCAGCGTGCCGATTTCCTGCGGGGGGAGCAGGTCGGGGACCTTGAAGTCGGGCTGGGAGGGGTCGGCCATCAGGGCGAACGGATCGTGGGCCTTGCCCAGGAAGCCGCCCGCCTGACCATTGGGAAGATTGCCTCCACCGCGACCCATGGTTTCGGGCAGCACGACAAACGGCGGCAGGTCGGTCTTGCGTCCCTTCAGGTAGCTGACGACCGCGCCCGCGTGCGGCGTGTTGACGCCTCCGGCGAACTGCCGGCCGGTCTGCAGCATCTGCCACCCGGCATCGTGGACAGCGGCCCCGGTGTGATGGCAAGATCGCACAAGCGAGAACTTGTCGGCGATGCGGGCGTGCTGCGGGAGAATCTCCGAAAGTTGCAGTCCGGGGACCTTCGTATCCATCGGCTTGAAGGGTCCGCGCACCTCGGCTTCGGCCTCCGGCTTCATGTCCCACAGGTCGATCTGACTGGGCGCGCCGAGATTGAAGATCATGATGCAGGCCCGGTCGTCGTATCCCGGCTTGACCACACCCGCTTCCTTGGCCGCCAAGTATTGGGGCAGTGACAGGCCGATCGCCCCGAGTGCACCCACCTGCATGAAGTCGCGGCGTGTCAGCCCGTCGCAGGTTGTCGTTTTGCCATCACCAACAAGCGTGAACATCTGCGATATCTCCGAATGCTGCGTGTTTGGCGGCAGGGCGGGGGCATGAGGCCGGAATGAATCTCTCTGCAGGCATTATCACCTGTCGTGACCTGTCAACTCAAGGGGCGGGAGACCATCTTCAGAGGAAAGGCTTCCGCAGGACGGGGCGCGCCTGAGACAGGACGGAGTATCAGTTCAGCTCCGCGGACTCCTCCCAGTGCTCCATCAGCTGTGAGAGACGCTTCTGGGAGGCGTCGTAGTCTTGCTGGACCTGCCGGAAGCGGTTCGCATCACGATGCACTTCCGAATCGGCCAGTTCAGCTTCAATACGCGCCAGGGTCTGTTCCTCGCGTTCGATGTCGCCTTCGATGTCATCGAGTTTGCGGTACGGGAAGCGGCGCGTCCGGCGGATCTCGTCTTTCGCAGACGGCTGTGGGTCGGCGGACTTGCGCGTGGAATTGCCTGATGTTGCGTCCGTTGCTCCCGAGGCGTTGCCCCGCGAGGTCTGCTTCCTCGATTGAAGGAACTGCTGGTAGTCGCTGTAGTTCCCCTCGTGAAGCCGCCAGCCCCCTGGTTCCAGGACGACGACCTTGGTCGCGACGGCATCGATGAAGTACCGGTCATGGCTGACAAAGAGGACGGTGCCGTCGAAGTTGGTCACCGATGTTTCGAGTGCAGCGCAGGCCCAGAAGTCGAGATGATTTGTGGGTTCGTCGAGAATCAACAGATTGGGTTTGAGGGCATGAATGCGCGCGAGGGCGACTTTGGTCCGCTCGCCGCCGCTCATCTGTCCCACCTGCTGCAGGGCGAGATCCCCACGGATGCCGAACCGTGCCAGCAGGCTGCGGGCCTCACCCGGTGACAGGTCGGTTCCGCGTCCCTGTGCCAGGGGTGCACGGCCCGAAGAACGGACTGCCGGCGATCGAATCGCTTCCACCGCGTCCAGTGTGGGATCGACACTCTCCAGTTGCTGATCGAAGTAACCGATCGAAACGCCACTCCCGAAGCGGACCTGTCCTGTGTCGGGGGCGAGCTCCCCGATCAGCGTGCGCAGCAAGGTCGTCTTCCCGCTGCCGTTGGGGCCGAGGATGCCCACGCGATCGCCCCGATCGATCTGCAGGGTGACCCCGGAGAACAGGGCCGTCGGTGTCGATTGGCCGTCCGATTCATCTGATGGATGCAAAATCCCGTTCCGAGTGGAGGGCACTTCATTTGTCGCGTCACAGGCTGCAGCAAAACCCTTGCTGATGTCCTCCGTCCGAATGACCCAGTCGCCTGTGCGCGAGGGTGCGGCGAACCCCATCGGGATGTCGCCGAATTCCGCAATGACGTCGACCCGCTCGATCCGCTGCAGCTTCTTCTCGCGGTCCTTGGCCTGGGCATGTTTCTGTCCGGACTTGTTCCGGGCGATGAAGTCCTGCGTCTTGTCGATGAAGTCCTGCTGCTTCTCCTGGGTGCGGCGGGACACCTTGAGTCGCTCTTCCCGCTGCTGCCAGTAGGAGGAAAAGCCGCCGGTATAGAACGTGATCCCTCCGCGCCACAACTCCCATGTCTGCTCGGTCACATGATCCAGAAACATCCGGTCGTGGCTGACGACGATCATCGCCTGGTCAGCGCGTTTCAAGTAACTCTCCAGCCACTCCGTCGTCTCGAGGTCGAGGTGATTCGTGGGTTCATCGAGGAGCAGCACGCTGGGAGCAGCGAGCAGCAGCCGACCCAGCAGCGCCCGGTTCTGCTGTCCGCCACTGAAGGTCGCCAGCGCCCGGTCATAGTCCTCTTGGAGAAACCCCAGGCCCTGCAATACTTCATCGACCCGGTGATCGACGTGGTAGGCATCCAGCCGTTCGAGCTCGGCATGGATCTCATCATAGCGCCGGTGGAGGCGATCGAGTTCCGCCGCGTCCTTCACCGCTGCCATCCTGTCTGCCAGTCGATGCGCCTCGTCCTGCAGCCGATACAGCGGGGCCAGTCCGACCTTCACTTCGTCGATCAGCGTCCGCCCTTCGTCAAAGGCAGTCTGCTGTTCGAGCAGGGCCATCGTTGTGCTGGAATGCTTCTCGATGCGGCCAACGTCCGGATCGTCGCGGCCGGCGAGCACGTGCATCAGCGTTGTTTTGCCGCATCCATTCGGGCCGACCAGCCCGATCTTTTCCCCCGGACGGACATCGAACGTCACGCCGGAAAAGACAGGTTCGGCATCGAACTGACGGGTCAGGTCTCGGGCAGAGAGGAGGATCATTGGGAAACAGTGACAGAGTGGCAGAGGTGCAGAGTGGCAGATGGTGACCGGCGGTGGAAGTCATTCAGTTAAATGAGGAGCGAGCTTGCGGATCAGACTGGTGAGCATTCGTTCAAGTTCTCGCGTCGCGGAATTGAGGGCGTTGAATGACTCCGACGTTAGACACTCGATGTCACGGGAGCTTTCGAGCTGAGTTTGAAGCTCAAACATTGAGCCGGTTGCGATGCGGAGGAAGCGGATGAAATCGCGAGTCTGGTGACGCCCGTGACCCGCCGCAACGTTGCTGGGAGTGGAGACGGCCGACCGGCACATTTGTGCCGTGAGCCCGAAGCGCTCGTCCGTAGGAAAGTTGCGGGTGACGACATAGAGTTCTTTGACAAGTTGCATCGATTCTGCCAGACGAACAGGTCCCGATACGATTGAATGGGAGGCTGCGTCATGAGGCCCCTCCGCCGGTAGGATCAGCGAATCGTAGTCAAGCCTTGCAGGAACTGACAATCACCCGATTGCTCACAGCCACATGTGAGACTATTCTCCAGAGGTTCTTCCTGAATCTTTGCCCCTCAGCCACTTTGCCCCCGTGCCACTTTGCAATCCATGCCACTCACCACCATCCACGTCGGTCATAGTCCGGATCCCGACGATGCCTTCATGTTCCATGCCCTCGCGAACGACAAGATCGACACGGGGAGCTACCGGTTCACGCACACGCTGCAGGACATCGAGACGCTCAACCGCCGGGCGTTCAACGCTGAATTGGAGCTCACCGCCGTCAGCCTGCATGGGTATGCCTACCTCACGCAGACTTACGCCCTGTGTGCCTGCGGAGCGAGCATGGGCGACGGGTACGGTCCGATGGTCGTTACCCGCGAGCCGATGGCCGTTGATGACCTGCGGGGGCTGACGATCGCCATCCCCGGTACCCTGACGACCGCCTTTCTCGCCCTGAACCTGTGTCTGGAGGGGCGTCCCGCACCCGGCGCAGTGCGGTCGACTCGAACCACCGGGGATGCCGGCACTTTCCGCTACGAGGTCTATCCCTTCGACGAGATTCTCAATGTCGTGGAGCAGGGCAGGGCGGATGCCGGTCTGATCATCCACGAGGGACAGCTCACTTTTGGTGACCAGGGTCTACATCTGGTTGTGGATCTCGGCAAGTGGTGGATGGACCAGACCGGTCTCCCGCTGCCCCTGGGAGCCAATGCCATCCGCAAGGATCTCGGGCCGCAAGCCCTGAACGACGTGACGCGTCTGCTGAAGGAATCGATCCAATACGGTCTCGATCATCGGACCGAGGCGCTGGAATATGCCCTGCAGTTTGGCCGCGATCTCGACCACGGCAAGGCGGACACCTTCGTCGGGATGTACGTCAACGACTGGACGCTGGACTTCGGTGAACGAGGCCGGCGGGCCGTGGCGACCCTGCTCAGCCGGGGACACGAGGCGGGTATCATCCCGCAGCCTGTTGAGCTGGAATTCATTGGTTGAGCGTAAATGGAAAGCTCGACGGGTAACTTGATGGTTGAACGATTTCTTACTTCCTACCTACTTCCCACTGATGGCTGACCGCTCGACTCACGTTCACAAGCAGACAATTGGTCTGCCGATTGCCGGTGATGGAACCATGCCGGTGCCGGTGTACGACTGCCATGTGATCCTTTCGTCTCCCGACTCCGAAGGTCTCATCCATGCCCGTGTCTCGATACTGCCGGAGATCACCGCCTGTGGAAGGAGCGAACGGGCGATCCTCCAGCAGGTCGTCAGGGATTTCAAGGCGGCCCTGATGCGTTACCGTGAGGCGGGAGAACCGATCCCCTGGGCTACCGCCGTACAGCCGGGCCCCGGCGAGACGCAACGTTGGGTGCCGGTGCATCTGTGATGAGAGAACGGGATTGCACTTTGACGGTCGCACGAGTGATATGGCAGTTTGATTTCCAGAAGAACCTCGGATTCAAGAGCAACGCCACATATCATGTCCGTCACCGAGCAAGGCGTCGACCAGTTCCATCAGTTTGCCCGCCGCAAGCTGGAATCGGCCGGCTCAGAACTCTCCTGGGACGACCTGTGGGTTGCGTGGCAGGCCGCCTGCGAACGTGACGCGACGAATCCGCAATCCATGAAGCGCTGGATGATATCGAAGCCGGACGTCATCAGCCCGCTGAAGAAATGTTGGACGAGCTGCGGCGCGAATATGGATTCGACGGATGAGTTCGCGGGTTTCGATCATCGCGGCCGCGCCTGCGTACGAATCCGGAGGCGATCACGGCCGCACCGCAAAATGCACCGAACAACAGGGACCGTCCGCTACCGTCGCCCGGACTGGAACTGTAGGTCACGATGCCGACAACGATCAGTGCAGCCATGGGGGGCAACATGGCCAGAAGACGCTTACCGTAACGGACAAAATGGAACATCGAGGCGACGCCGATGGTCAAAGTCGCCGCCCACAACCCAGCCGACAGCGATGCCGATGGGGCTGGCTGGCTGCATGACCAGCCAATACAACGATGACCAGCGGGACCTCGATCGCAGCACACACCGACAGATTGCGCCAATTCAGGTCCCGGAACCGCGGGGCACCGGCGAGGAGTTCTTCAGGGCTTAGTTGCCGGATTTCCTCCAGTCGCTGCAGCACGAAGGCGCGAGCTTCTGCGCGACCCGCATCGGAAAACGCATCTTGGTACAAACGAATCGCGTCGCGATAATCGCGCTGGATCAATTCCCGATCGATGTCGTCTTTGAGTTCGCCGGTCAGTGTGCGCTGCGGGGATCCGAACAGCGAGCGGCGATAATCGCCCTCCGCCATCACCAGCAACCACACCCCCAACCAACCAGCGGAATACGACATGGCCACGTCATTGAAACTGCCGCCCTGTTCCCAGACGAAAGTCTCGATCAACTTCATTCCGTACGCTACGGAAAACAGGGTCGACAGGATGCCGATGACGATGGTCAGTGTCCGTACCCGACTGCCCAGCAAGTGATAGGGTTGGACGAACACGCCATCGTCAGGGGAGCGACGCAGCCGCCCCCTCTGGCGCTTGTTGACCCACAATGCAAAGAGCAAGCCCGCCAAAAAGAGGAATGACGTGATCTGACTCCATATTTCCAGTGCTGCAACACGCGTACCCGGCTCGCGCAAAAGTCCGGGTGTGGTCTGCAGAGCGCGCAGGAAGGCGTTTTCTTGCGCCAGGTAGTAGACTCCTGCCATCAGCCCGACGAATACCAAGGCGACGGCTGCGGCCAGTTGTGCAGGACGGCGGCGTGCCCAACCGACGACCTTGCGGAACAGACCGGCAGGCCGCGCGTGAATGGGCTCCTGATTCAGGAAGCGTCCCAACTCCTCCGTCAGTTCGCCTGCGGAGTGATAGCGATGCTGTGGCGACTTTTCGAGGCACTTGAGACAGATGGTGTCCAGATCGGGAGGCACGCCCGCGTTCACTCGCCTGGGGGCCACCGGGTCCACTTCCTGGACCTGAAGCAGGGTTAGCATCGAATTGCTCGACTGAAACGGCGGGCGTCCGGTGAGCAGCTCGTAGAGAATCGCACCGATCGAGTAGACATCACTGTGCGGTCCAATCTGATCATGGCGTCCTGCTGCCTGTTCGGGAGACGTGTAGCTGGGCGTCCCCATGAAAGTCGCCCGACCGTGTGAGTGCGTCGTTCCGGTCGATCAGCTTAGCGAGACCGAAATCCGTGACATGCGGGCGGCCCTCCCGGTCAGTCAACACGTTCGACGGCTTCAGATCCCGGTGCAGAACGCCACGCTGGTGTGCATAGTGGATCGCTTCGGCAATCGTTTTCACGATGGTCGCTGCTTCTCTGACCGCCAGCGGTTTTCCCCCCGCATATTCGGCAAGATTCTCGCCGTCAATGAAATCCATCGAAAAGTAGTGCTGACCTCGGTGCGACCCGACTTCATGCAGGGACACGATGTTCGGATGCTTCAGGTTGGCCGCAGCTTCCGCTTCCGCATAAAACCGCTTGACGGTCGTCTCGTCGGCCAGGTTGCCGGCGAGGATCATTTTGACGCGACGCGCCGATTTAGCGTGACTTGTCGTGCTGAGTACACGACCCCCATGCCGCCCCGGGCGATTTCCTGATCGAGTTCATAGTCACCGAAGTAGCGGATTCGCTCCGATACAGTCGCGGTATCTGCCGGGGTTCGACGCAGTGGGTGCGATCGAGAATACCCGGGACGCAGAAGACAATTCGGGCACAGCCCTTCGGGCGCATCGGGCGAGAGTGTTGCACCGCATTCACGACAAGTCTTGTATTCGGACATTGTCGGTCCTCCTTCTGCCTTTAACAAAAGCAAAACGGGCAGAAGGTTACCGGGAAACTTGTGGCCGCCCGACGGTTCCGTCCGCAACACCTTTTGGTTCCACGGTTTGCGGCATTAGCTGGTGCGGTGGGGTGAGATTGCCTTGAACAGTTCTGCAATCTCGTCGTCAACCTGCTCTGCGCTCGATATTGTTTGGGAGACTTCGTGGACGAGCAGCTCACGATAGCGATTACGCAACCGGTGGACGGCGACTTTCACGGCTCCCTCGCTCATTCCCAAGTTTGTGGCTATTTCGCGGTAGCTCCCGGCGACGTCACGAGACGTGATCGTTCCCTTTATCTGGTCGAAAAGCTCTCTCCTGTCACTGGCCACGTATTCCTGCCGCAGTTTGCCGAAGATGCGGTCGAGGAGGGTGAGCGCCCACCGGCGTTCGAAGGCCCGCTCTGCGGTGGTTTCGTCGATCGGTTGCCGGCGATAAGCTGTGTCCGCCGCGATGTGATCGATCGAAACCGGCACACGGCCACCTCCGCGCTTCTCGGCCCTCGCTTTGTCCCATTCATTGGCCAGGAAGTGTTTCATCGAGGCGAGCAGGAATGAGCGGAATTTCCCCTTGTCGCGGTCCACTTGCGTTATTCGATCCTTGTCCAGCAGATGCGCAAAGAAGTCTTGCGTCAGATCGGCGGCATCGTCACGGTTGTGCCCGCTGCGTCTGACATAGACGTAAAGCGGATACCAATACGTCTGGCATAACTCCGCCAGCGCCGCAGACGATTCGGGAGAAAACCGCTGTCTCGCGGCGAGCACGACACTCCAACGTGTTGACGCGAACTCTTGGTGTTGTCGACGTCGATCAGCCTGTTGATCGCTGGAATCCATACTCGGAATTGTACGCCGACAAGACGCAAAAAGAACTCTCGTGCCAACGAGCGGCCGCGGCACCGGCGGAACACATCACCTTGGAGTGCCGACAACGGACTCTCCCTGGCTTGAGACAATTCCCCTTCCAATCGTTTACACTGGCGAAGAAGTCACATGACTTCGGCAGCTCGTCGACAGAGCATTTGAATCTGAGAATTTGAGCATTTCCAAGACTCGATCAGATGCACCGATGCCCTCAAACTATCTTCCAACAGCAACTCCATGACCGACCTCCTCGACCGCTTCCTCCGCTACGTCCGCATCGATACGCAGTCGGACGACTCCAGTCCGACATCGCCCAGTACCGCCAAACAACTCGACCTGAGCCGGCTGCTGGCCGATGAGTGTCGGGAACTGGGGCTGGCCGACGTCACCTGCGACGAACACGGTATCGTCATGGCGACCATTCCAGCGACGGTGACGCACGACGCGCCGATGATCGTCTGGAATTCGCACGTCGACACCTCTCCGGAGTACAGTGGCACCGATGTCCGTCCCATCGTGCACACGACATACGACGGTCGTGACATCACCCTTCCGGGTGACCCGACGAAAGTGCTTCGTGTTGTAGACAATCTCTCACTCAAGCGACTGATGGGCGGGACGATCATCACCACCGATGGGACGACGCTGCTCGGAGCCGACGACAAGTCGGGCATCGCCGTCATCATGACCGCGGCGGCCCGTCTACTGGCGGAGCCCGGCATCGAGCATGGGCCGATCCGCATCTGCTTCACGGTCGATGAGGAGATCGGTCGCGGTATCCAGAATCTCGACTTCGACAAGCTGGGAGGCGTGTGCGCGTATACGTTAGATTCCTCCGGAATCGCCCGCATCGACACCGAGACATTCTCGGCAGACCTGGCGACCATCACCGTGACTGGGGTGAACACGCATCCCTCGGAAGGAAAGGGGGTGATGGTCAATGCCGTTCGCATCCTCGGCGAGTTCCTTTCGCGGCTGCCGGCGGATCACCTTTCACCGGAAACGACTGAGGGCCGGGAGGGATTCCTGCATCCGTACTCCATCGAAGGGGGCGTGGCCTGTGCCTCGGTGAAGATCATTCTGCGGGACTTCGAGACACTAAAGCTTGGGGAGTACGCTCGCCTGCTCGAAGCCACCGCCGCCGAACTCAGAAACGAGCATCCCCGCGCGACGATTGAGGTGGCCATTCGCAAACAGTACCGCAACATGCGCGACGGGCTGGACAAGGAGCCGCGCACGGTCACAAAGGCCAACGAAGCGGTCAAGGCTGCCGGGCTCGAACCGAGGCTGGAAATCATTCGGGGCGGCACCGACGGTTCACTGATGACCGAACGGGGGTTGCCGACCCCCAACCTGTCCTCGGGACAGCACAATCCGCACTCGCCACTGGAATGGACGAGCGTGGAAGAGATGGAGGCGGCGGTTGACATCCTTGTGGAATTGGCGAAGGCTTGGGGTCGCGAACACGTGTAAGGTCTGGGCATGAGAATCCCCGTCGTCCAAGGCATCATCGACCGGCGTATTCTGGTGAACTACCGGGTGGAACCCGACAGGATGGCCTGCGTGCTACCGGCGCCATTTCTCCCGAAGGTCGTCAATGGCTTCTCCATTGGCGGAATCTGCCTGATCCGGCTGAAACAGTTGCGTCCCAGATTCCTGCCTGTGCCGTGGGGCATCGGCTCCGAGAATGCGGCTCATCGCATCGCTGTCGAGTGGGAAGTCGATGGTGTCACTCAAGCAGGAGTCTACATTCCTCGCCGAGACACCAACTCGCGGCTGAATTCGCTCGCAGGCGGGCGTGTGTTTCCAGGAGTGCATCGTCATGCAACCTTTGACGTCTCGGAAACGGATCGCTGCCTCGCCGTGAGTGTGCACAGCGACGATGGATCGACCAACATGACCGTCCGGGGAACCCTAACCGACGAGTTTCCGAGCGGTTCCGTCTTCTCGTCACTGGATGCGGCATCAGACTTCTTCGAGGCGGGGTCACTGGGCTATTCGCCGACACACAGACGTGGGGAATTCGATGGATTAGAACTGCGATGTCACAATTGGGACGTAGCCCCACTGCGGGTCGAGGAAGTCTCCTCCAGCTATTTCGGAGACGAGACGCGTTTCCCGCGCGGCACTGTCGAGTTTGATTGCGCGCTGCTGATGCGGGATGTTGAGCATGAGTGGCATGGACGCGGTGATTTATCCTGCACGTCCGCTCACCAATCCCATGAAGCCCGCTGAGAAGATCACTCGGGATCCGGGTTGTCGCGGACGGCAGTCCACAACTCGCCGTACTTCTCGCGGACGAAGGGGTCGAGCTGATCCGCCGCATCCTCCGTGAACCGACGGTAACCATGAACAAACATCGCCATGCTGCCGGCGATGGTCTAGTCGACGCCGATCTCTTCCAGTCGCCTGGCAATCCGCTGGAGGATCTGGTGTACGGCACTGGCTTTCCCGAAGTGCGTGCTCTCCTCGCGAAGGGCCCAGCCCAGATCGTTGTCGAGACGCTGTTCGTAGGTCACGAGACTCATGGCGATCGTTGTACCACGTCGCGTGAGGGGTTTCGCCCAACGACGTGCGCAAGAAGAAGCCCACGGGCCGCGACCCGTGGGCTTGGGAATGTGCGAAGCGTCCGTCTCAGGTCAGGCGGCCGCAAATCCGTCGGCGGGAATCAGGCGTTCGCCGCGGACGACTTCCGGCGTAATGACGTAGGACTTGCCTCGCTCCTGGTCGGGCAGCTCGAACATGATGTCGAACATCACATGCTCGATCACGCTGCGGAGGCCGCGGGCTCCCGTATCTTTCTGCTTGGCGATCCGGGCGATCTCCAGGAGTGCACCTTCCGTAAACTCCAGAGAGGCTTCTTCCATCTCGAAGAGTTTCTGGTACTGCTTGATCAGGGAGTTGCGCGGCTCGGTGAGTACGCGGACCAGATCGGGTTCCGAGAGCGGGGCCAGGGTGCTGAGCACAGGCAGACGTCCCACGAGTTCGGGAATCATTCCGAACTCCAGGATGTCATCGACGGTGGCCTCCGCGAGCAGTTCCTCGCGGTGACGTTCTTCGTCGAAGCGGGAGTCATGGCCGAAGCCGATCATCTTCTTCCCGAGTCGCTTGGCGATGATGTCCTCCAGGCCCACGAACGTCCCGCCGCAGATGAACAGGATGTTCGACGTATCCACCTGAATGTACTGTTGCTCGGGATGCTTGCGGCCTCCCTGGGGCGGGACATTCGCGACGGTTCCTTCGAGCATCTTAAGCAGTGCCTGCTGCACGCCCTCACCCGACACATCGCGGGTGATCGACACGTTCTGACTGGTCTTGCCGATCTTGTCGATCTCGTCGATGAACAGGATGCCCCGCTGGGCGGATTCGATGTCGAAGTCGGCTGCATGCAGCAGTTTGAGCAGCAGGTTTTCGACGTCCTCGCCGACGTACCCGGCCTCGGTCAGCGTGGTTGCGTCACCGATCGCAAAGGGGACCTGCAGAAAACGAGCGAGTGTCTTGGCCAGCAGGGTCTTTCCCGACCCGGTCGGCCCGACGAGCAAGACGTTCGATTTCTCGATCTCGACATTGTCCGCCGCATCGACGTCGGCGATGAGTCGCTTGTAGTGGTTGTGGACCGCGACCGACAGCACTTTCTTGGTCCGGTCCTGCCCGATGACATACTGTTCGAGATTCTTGACGATCTCGCGGGGAGTGGGAACCTTGCTGAAGAGACTCTTGGTCTCTCCCCGCCGCCGTCGCTCCTGGTCGAGGATCGACTGGCACAGTTCAATGCACTCACCACAGATGTAGACGTCGTCGGGACCTTCCACGAGTGGTCCCACGTCTCGATAGCTCTTGCGGCAGAATGAGCAGTTGGCATTCTTCTTGCCCTGCACGCTGCGCTTGCCAGTGGTCTGATCTTTACCGGAGGTCATGCGAGTTCTTTCATAGCGGTCGATCGAGCGGGCGACATCAGGCGACGTCCCGGCGAGGCCAGTCGTGCCGATCCGATAGGGATGCGGCGGGCTGGGCGTTCAGATGATGCCACGAGAGGCTTCTGGTGGCACCGGGTGCATTCGCTGGATTTCGTTGACTCGATCCACGGCCATGTCCGCAGCGGCCTCCTTGCATCAGCCATTGGACGTGGATGGAAACAATCATCCTGATGGTAAACAATCGGTCGGTCGCACACACAGCGTGAGGCGCAATGTGCCTGACCGCGGCAACAATCGGAAGGGAATCGGAGGGGAGGGCGAGGCATCAAGAAGGGGCCGTGCGGCTGGTTGATGTTTCGTCTGATCCGTCTGATTCCTCCTTGGTCTGACTCAACTTATCAACCAGTCGTCCCTTGATGGATCGGTATTCGTCATCGGTGAGGTCACCCTGCAGTCGCAAATCCGAAATCTGGCTGAGCAATTCATGATCATCCGCCGCAGGATCCGTATCATCGCGAAACCATGACCGCACGGACATGACCAGCCAGACAAGCAATACGATAGCAACAATCAGGCCAATCACTGACCAGATTGAGCCATCCAGCAGACGCCAGAGAGTCGAATCCTCAACGCGCTGCACAGCTTCTCCACCTTCTCGTCGTTGGGGGTGCACCGGAAGTGCCATCCGCCTGACCGTATTGTTTCCGCCAGTTGACGCCAGAGCAAGCGTCGAACTTCGGTAACTTCTGCCGTTGCAGTCACCAACAGGCCTCACTGCCGCGAAAACATTGCATTTTCCCTTGTCAGAATTGCCATTTTGCCGGCCGGGAGCCCGTTGCGTGCCCTCCGGTACCCATCCTAAGATGCACTCAGCGACTCCCCCGGATCCTGAGTGCACGTTCACATGGACTTCGAGCACAGGCTGCGAAAGGCAATCGAACGCGGCCAGTCGACCGCTGATGCCCGGGATCGCGAGCGCGCCGAAAAGCAGCTCACCGAGGCGGAACTCAAACAGCTCTATTCCCAGTCGCGTCTGGAACTGACCGAGCACATTGAACAGTGTCTCCGCCTGCTGGCCGACCGGTTTCCAGGATTCGCGTTTCATTCGATCCTGAACGAGGACGGCTGGGGAGGGCGCATTTCCCGCGACGACCTCGATCTTCAGCCAGGCAGCCGGGGAGCTCTCCGTGTTCAGCCGGCTTGAAATGGTCATCACACCGTTCAGTCCCGCACAGATTGTTGAGATCGTCGGCAAAGCTACGATCCGCAACCGCAAGGCGTTCCATCGCACGCACTACCAGACACTCACGCAGCTTGATGTCGAATCGTTCCGGGAACTGATTGACCTCTGGGTGCTCGAATACGCGGAGTTGTTCGCTGCGGCCAAGTGAACAACTGTTGTCGGAGAGAAGCATGAGCCGAAGCGACGACTTACAGCGCGTTTTGCACAGCGGAATCGTGGCGATTATTCGTGCACCCAGCGGCGAGCAACTGGTGGACGTGTCCCAGGCCCTGCTCGCCGGCGGTGTTGACATCATCGAAGTCACGTTCACGGTGCCGGGTGTATTGGACATCATCAAAGACGTTCGCAAGGCACTGGGGGATCGCATTCTCCTGGGCGCAGGGCACGGTACTTGACGCGGAAAGTGCACGAGCGGCAATCCTCGCCGGTGCCGAGTTCATCGTCACTCCCACGGTCAATCGCGAAGTGATTGAGCTGTGTCATCGGTATGACAAGCTGGTGATGCCCGGAGGCTTCACGCCGACGGAGGTACTCACGGCCTGGGAATACGGAGCGGAGATCATCAAGGTGTTCCCGGCAGACATCGGCGGTCCGGCCCACCTGCGGGCGCTCAAGGGACCATTTCCGCAGATCCGGCTGCTGCCGACCGGGGGGGTTAATCTCGACACGCTCGCCGAATTCGTGAAAGCCGGCGCCTGTGCGGTCGGTCTGGGCAGTGCCCTGGTCGAGAAGGAGGCACTCGCTCGGCGTGACATGGCCCGCATCACCGATCTTGCCCGGCAGTACGTGGACAAGATGCAATCGGCCCGCGCCACTGGCTGATGTCTTGAGCAGCGTGAAGACTGGTGTGAGCGGAGCCACTCATCCGCGTGCCTTGGCCACCATCTGTTCAAACAACTCTCGTTGCTGTCGGAGGGCGGCGACACGATCGGCCGGTTCGGTGCGGGCTTCGAGCAGCACCCAGCCTCCGTAGTTCGACGCGACTAGCAGGTTTACGAGGGTCTGGTACGGGTATTCCGTCCCATCCAGTTCGCGGACATGGACGGTGTCGCCAAAGCGGTCGCGTACCAGGTGAAAGTTGTGCTCAAGCCCGGCTCCGGTGAGATCCTCAGCATTGCAATTCCAACAGACGGCGACGTGCGGGTTGTCGGCGATCTCCATGATGGCGTGGATCGTCGGCAGCTCGGCACATGACCCGTGCACCTCCAGACGGATCTGTTGGCCATACTCTCCCGCAAACCGGCCGACTTCGTTGAGGCCGCGACCGATCTGCTCGATTGTCTGCTCGTGCGGCACCTCCTTATGAAAACTGTTGGGCTTCACCTTGACGCCCGTACCGCCGATGTCGTGGCTGAGCTTGATGAACGCCTTCGTGCCCTCGATGTTGGCCTTGAGTTTCTCTGGCTCAGGATCGTCGAACTGCTGATTCGTGCCCGGTCCCAGACAGATGACAGGGCTATCCTCAAAGCGCTGCTTCACCTCCTCACGCTGACTCGCGGATAACGTCGGCTCAACACCATGAGCGTGCTCCGTCCGCAGTTCGACTCCCAGGACTTTGGTATTCTCACAATTGGAGATCAGCGTCGGCAGATCCCAGTCGCGCCCCCACAGATACGTCACGAGGCCGAACTGCATCTGCTGCGGGTCATCGGCACCGGGGAGCCACGACGGCCGGAGCATCGCCATTCCACCTGCTGCAGCACCGAGCGATGAAACAGACAGGAACTCGCGGCGGGACAACTGATTCATTGAAGATCCTTGGTTGGCGATAGGGTCTCGGCGGGTGGAACGGAGCCCTGCGTGTTTGACGTGGCTCCATTGTGCCGACAGACCCGCTGGGCGCCAATTCAGCACCTGCTCCACGGGCATCAACGGGCGCAGGTCCTACGAGCCGGTTGCCGCCGGCACGACGGGGGTGCTCAGTCGTTCGGGGAAGTTGGGAACCTGCTCGATCAGTTCGTTGACCTTACCCTCCCGTTTGTGGAGCGTAAAGGCATCGTACGGCTGACCGATGGCGGTTCGCGCCTCATAGCGCAGCTCCTCGCCGTCCACCGTAATAATCTGGTAGAGCTGTGTGTCCTCGGCAGCCCGTCGCATAAATGGGCGCCTGCCCAGTTCGTACATCTTGGGGCCGCTGACCGAGACGACATATACCGTCCCTGCCTCCGCGCTCCGCTGGCTGACACCGGTCGGCAGGTTCTCCTCGAAGGCCATCAATTCAGAGCGGGCATAGGTATGGTCGTGCCCCTGCAGGACAAGGTCGACACGATGCTTGTCGAAGACCGGCTGCCACAGCCGACGCAGCTCGGGGTTGTCCCGCCCCTCTTTGGAGGAATAGATCGGATGATGGAAAGTGACGATGGTCCACGGCTGTGTGTTGGAGGCCAGCGTCGCATCCAGCCACGCGGCCTGTTCTGCTTGCAGATCGTTGGAGTTGAGAGAAATGATCCGGGTTCCCTGATAATCGATGAAATAGCAGCTTTCGGGAAGCTGTTCGATGCCGTTGCTGGGGAACGCGAACGTGGGGCGCCGAATGCTGAGACAACTTTCTGCGTTCGACTCCTTCTTCGTCCGGAATCTTGTCGTACTCGTGGTTGCCAGGCGTGGCGATGCACGGGATCGTCCGATGAATAAACCCGCTGGCATAGAACCAGTCCCCCCAGTCGGCGTCGGAGTTTGCCTGATTGATCAGGTCGCCGGCATGCAGCAGAAAGGCCGCCTTCGGTGCATCGCTGTACGCTTCCCTCACGACACGCGACCACAGGGCCTTGATGTCGTTCTGTGCATCACCGAAGTAGACGAAGGTGAATGGGTCGGCTGAGTCGCTCGCTGTGGTGAAGTGCGACCACTCACTCCAGTTAACACCGTCGCCAACGCGGTAGGCATACTTGGTTTTGGGTTGCAGACTGGTGAACTCGGCAGTGTGGTAGTGCGCCAGCCCCAGGTCGGACTCCAGCGGTGAGGTCACTGCGGCCTTTTCTACTTTCTGAAACAGGAACTGTGTGCCGTGATCGGCCGGAGCCACCTGTGCCACCGCCTGCTCCACGGTGTCGTCGGTCCGCCAGGTCACGCTCTGCGACGTCGCCGGGTCACCGGTCCAGGTGAGGACGATGCGATCGGGCAGGGCGGTGGGGCGATGAGCCAACTCAGGAGCCACGGGTTGAGGCGTCCGTTGTGGATGCTCATGATCGTCGTGCGCGGTCACTTGCCCGGCGCCAGTGAGGATCCCCAATACGATCCAGCACGCAGACAGTCGATGTAGACTTTGCGGCATCACAGCAATCTCCTGATCAATCACGTCCAAGGGACTCGACCCGAACTGGGTGGCATGCCCGGAAGCACGCATGGTGTCGCCGAGTGTCACCTCGCGTACGCCACACCCATTCCGTTGGTGTGTTCCTGCCACCTTGTGTCGGAAGTTCGATCACAACCGACCGGGGACGGTTGACACTACGACGCCCGCGACTGGTCCGCAACGTTCTCCGGGGCACCTTCATCGCGAATTGACAATTCGTTAACCGATTCAGGCCGGCCGGATCGGGTCACCTTTCAACGGCAGCTTCACCCGCTGGCCAGTCCAGGAAGACTGGTAGATTGCCAGAATCAGTTCCACGCTCTTACGTCCCTGATGTCCGTCGACGGCGGGATCTAGACCCTGATTGACCGCTTTCAGGAAATCTTCGAACTGCCGCTGATGGCCGACAAATGAGATTGCCTTGGGATCGGCAGCTCCTCCCGACGTCGCATTCCCTTTGCCGAAGCGCGCCCGGATCTGTTCGTCCTCCGGCAGTTTCTCCGCGAAATCCCACAGCAGAATGTCGTCCTGTTCGACAATCACCGAGCCGGTCGTACCGTGAATCTCCGTCTTCTTGAGCAGCCCGGGAAAGACGCTCGTGGTCGCTTCCAGAGTGCCGATCGCCCCATTCTTGAACCGGACAACCGCCGAGCCGGTGTCCTCCACCTCGATGCGTTCGTGAGCCAGCGTCGCTGTGATGCCGCAGACATCCTCGACATCTCCCATGAACCAGTACAACAGGTCAACGTTGTGGATAGCCTGGTTCATGAAGGCACCGCCGCCGTCGAGCTTCCACGTCCCGCGCCAGCCCCCGCTGTCGTAGTATTCCTGCGTCCTCCACCACTTGACGTACGTATCTCCCAGTGTGAGCTGGCCGAATCGCCCGGCGTCGATGGCCCGCTTGAGTTCGAGATTCGCAGGGCTGAACCGGCTGGGCATAATCGTCCCCAGCTTGACGCCGTTCTTTTCCGCCGCCTGGATGATCTCGTCACATTTGGCGAGCGTAATCTCCAGCGGTTTCTCGACCAGCACATGCTTGCCGGCGTTGAGGGCCGCCACCGCCGGGTCCCGATGGGCACCACTGGGGGTGCAGATCGTGACGACATCGACCTCCTTGTCGGCCAGCATCTGGTCAAGGTCATGGTAGCCCTTGCATCCCTGCGCCTCAGCGAACCTGTCGACCGCGGCCGGAGAACATGTCAAAGCAGGCGACGAGCTTTGCCTCGGGAATCTCCGCGATGGCCTGGGCATGAAAGTTGGAGATCATTCCGCAGCCGACAATACCGAATCCGGTAGGCATGGTGTGTCCTTAATCCCAAGTGTGCGGTAGTAAGTTCCTAGATGTTCACATGTCAGCAGGCATGCGCGCCTTGCATCTCCACGAAATACACGGAGAAGCACGGCAAGGGAAGGGCACCGAGCCCGGATTCTGGAATCATCTCCCCGCTCCATCGTCAGACAGGCCTGACTGTTCTGGGACAGAGAGCTACAGTCGCTCCAACTTTCTCATTCCTGGCTCGCATTATGAATCGCACTGTTCCGGTCGTCGTCTGCGCGGCAGTCCTCTTGTCGATGGACACTATTCTGTCACTGAGGGGAGCAAGTCCCGACAAGGTTCTGCTCCATTCGGAGCGAGATCGGAACGTAGTGGCCTCCGATTCTGGTCCAGCGCAGTGGCGTTATATCAGAATCTGGACGGAAGGCGGTCAGACGTTCCGGGAGGAAGTGATCTGACCCCTGCCTCCCGGATTCCAGTGGAGTGATCGCCTGTATCTGTTCCCCACCGATCAGATGTATCGCGCATTCCCCGAACGCATGAAACCGCGCGGGAGGGAGCCAATAGGAGAAACTCGACGCAGGCGTGATCGATAGTCGCACAAGTCTGATAGGGCAGCGACCACTCCGACTTACACCAGCGCGGTCCGGCAAAATCGCTTCTTGCCGACCCACAGCAGCAGGCCGTCGGTGACAGCGATCGGCTGGTCATGGGCCGTGATGGTTGTCTTGTGCTCACCGAACTTTGCGCCACCCTGCTGAATGGCCCGTCGGGCTTCGCTGGTCGAGGGGCATAGGCCTGTCAGCTTGAGCAGCACCGCCGCCGGCAGTGTCCCGTCGGCCTCAGGTGCGAGCGACTGATCTTGACGACCGGAATGTCCTCGGGCAGCCCGCCGCCGCCGATCTCCCGCTGCCAACGCTCCGCCGCCTCATCCGCAGATGCTGCATCGTGGTATTCCGAAATGACTGACTTCGCGAGCGTGACCTTGGCCTCCTTCGGATGACCGGCGAGCAGGTGCTCGATGTCGTCGAGTGGGAGGTTGGTCAGCAGTTCGAAGTACATCCGCATCACATCGTCCGGAAGCTGCATGAACTTCTTCATCATCTCATACGGCGGTTCCGAGATGCCGACGTAGTTTCCCAGGCTCTTGCCCATCCGCTGTTTGCCGTCGGTGCCGACGAGAATCGGGGACATGATGCCGATCTGTTGCGGCAGGCCGGCGTCCTTCTGCAGGTCACGGGCCAGCATGAAGCTGTACAGCTGCTCGGTCCCGCCCAGCTCGATGTCGGCGTAAACCTGCACCGAGTCCCAGGCCTGCATCAGCGGGTACAGGCATTCGTGGAGGTAGATCGGCGACTCGGCGGCCATCCGCTTCGAGAAGTCGTCGCGGGTCAGCAGCTGGGCAATAGTGACCTTGCCGCACAGCCCGAGGACGTCAGCGAAGGACATGCGGCCGAACCAGTCGCCGTTGCGATGGATTTCCGCCCGCTCCAGGTCGATCACCTTGCCCACCTGTGCCAGGTAGTCGCTCGCATTCTGTTCGACCTCGGCTTCGGTGAAGCGTTTCTGCCGGGCCTCGTCGCGGCCGCTGGGGTCGCCCACCATTGCCGTGGCGTTGCCGATGATGATGACCGCCTGATGTCCCAGTTCCTGGAACTGCCGCATCTTGCGCAACGGTACAGTGTGGCCGAAGTGGACGTCGGCGGCCGTCGGATCGATCCCGTACTTCACCCGCAGCGGCCGGCCCGACTCGAGGCTCAATTGCAGCCTGCCGGCCAGTTCCTCTTCGGGAACGATCTTCTCGACGCCGCGACGGATGACACCGAGTTGGTCAGAGACAGGAGGGAAGCGCATGGGGCATGCATTACCGATCAAAACGGAAACTTGTCATTCGGGTTTGCTCGACAGATACTCGCGGGGATCCTGCCGGTAGTATTCGCGGAGGACATCGTACAACTCCGGATGTCGTGACGACAGGGCGGCGGGACGCTCGAAGAATGCCTCGGTTGCGACCGCGAAGAACTCCGCCCGGTTCGTGGTGCCATAGCAGTCCAGCAGCCGCCGGTGATGTCCCCGGCAATCTTGCATGAGTTGCTGGAACTCCCGCTCCATGACGATCGGCCAGCGGCGAGCGAGGTCCGCTGTCGGCAGCGGCGGCGTGCCATCCAATGAGCTGCCGTTGCGCATATCGAGCTGATGCGCGAACTCGTGCAGCACCAGATTGCTGCCGTTGGTTTCCTGTCGCCCTCCGCTGAGTGCGTCATCCCAGGAAAGAATGACCGGCCCGCGGTACCACGCCTCTCCCAGACGGTTGCTGTGCCCTTCAATCACCACGCCGGCGCGCGTGATGTGCTGATCAGGGGCGATGTATGCCGTGGGATAGACCAGAATCGACAGCACATGGTCAAACAGCTCATCCTCAATGCCCAGAACCAGCAGGCAGGCTTGCGCAGCGATCGTGACTTGCATTTCCTCGGTAATCGTCAGTCCGTTGCAGCCTTCCCAGTTCTTCTCGGGAATGAAGATCTGCATGGTCCGCAACAGCCGGACACGGTCCTCAGCCGGAAGTCGCTCGAAGACGAAGACGTTCTCTCGCAGGATGTCGGTCCACTCCGAAGGAGTAGGGTGCGCCGTCAACTGCCTGCGCCGCCGGCGTGTCCACCACTTCCAGACCATCGCCCCCGTTAGCCCTCCGCATGCGGCAACAGCGTCACCAGCAGGTTTGCCAGATTGAACAAGGCATGTGTGACGACCACCGAAATCATGCTTTGCCGGCGTTCGTAGAGATACCCCAGAATGACGGCGAGCGGAATCAAGGCAATCGAGTCGGGGAATCCGTGCACGAAGCAGAACAGCACGGCGACGATGCCAATTGCTCGTCCCGGGCCGATGTGTCGCGACAGTTCATCCTGCACGATCACACGAAACAGCAGTTCCTCCTTGACGGGGGCCACAATCACAGCCGCGACGACGAGGCCGGCTACCGTCATCAGGGAGGAGTCCTTGCGCAGGAGTTGCAGGAACGGGTGCTGGTTCTCATCGGTTCGCAGGAAACTCGTGGCGATCAGCATCAGCAGGACCGGTCCAAAGCTCGCCAGAAAGGCGAAGGTGCCGTCCCGCAACTGGCCGAGGAGCCCTTGGAACCTGATGCCGCAATCGGCCAGCGGCACGCGACCGGCTCCCGTCAACAACAAGAGGCCGACCAGGATCATCGACACGCTGTCGCGGCTGGACTGCCAGATGCTCGTCGGACTGGCATCCCTCTCCGGTATGGACGTGCTGTCGAAGTGCACAAACTCTGCCAACTGTGAAACCACCAGCAGGGCAATGAAAATCGCGGCGGGGCCGAACGCGACCCGCAGGAAGGGGGATTCGTTGCGGGGCAGGGGGTCGAGGGCCGGTTGCCCGCGCGCCCACCGGCGACGTACAGCTTCCCACACGAGGAGACTGGACAACGCGAGAATCAACAGCAGCAGGTCTCCGGACTTCAACGGTCATCGTCCCCTATGAGGTGCTTGAGGAGCGTAGCGGTGCCGTGTCCGAGTGGTCAACGGGGTATGGTTTCGCAAGACCGGCAGAGACGATATGGTTCGGACACCATGGCCGACATCCTCTCCCAGATCGTGCGCGCACAAGCGGACGGAAGTCGCCGCCGCCCGGTCGATGCGTCCCATCGAGGATTGGGAACGCGAACTGCCGCGTGCACCAAAGGTGCGTGATTTTGCCGGGGCCATACGAGCCAGGCATCCGCTCGGGTTGATCGCCGAAGTCAAGAAGGCGTCGCCTTCAGCAGGCCTGATTCGGCCCGGCTTCAATCCCGTGGAGATCGCACGTACCTATGAGCAGCATGGGGCATCCTGCATCTCTGTGCTGACGGATGAGCGATATTTTCAGGGTTCGCTGCAGGACCTCCGCGCGGTCCGCGAAGCTGTTGGCCTCCCGGTGCTGCGGAAGGACTTCA
Organism: uncultured Planctomycetaceae bacterium; assembly: GCA_963707405.1. Classification (GTDB taxonomy): domain Bacteria; phylum Planctomycetota; class Planctomycetia; order Planctomycetales; family Planctomycetaceae; genus CAVPPT01. The sequence goes on from CAVPPT010000007.1 coordinate 241,637, forward strand.
TTCTGGATTTCTACCAGCTCGTCGAGGCACGGGCTGCTGGAGCGGATTGTGTGTTACTGATCGCCGAGTGTCTGACAGACCACGAACTGAGGGAGCTGACCGCTGCGGCGAGAGACTTTGGACTACAGTTGCTAGTCGAGGTGTACGACACCGACAATCTCGCCCGCGTCCTGCGACTGGAACCCGATCTGGTGGGCATCAACAACCGGAACCTGCGGACGATGGTGACGGATTTGAATCACTCGATCGAACTTCGCGATCGCGTACCACACGATGTCCTGCTCGTGAGTGAGAGCGGCATCCATCAGCGGGCCGACGTGGAACGGCTGGTCGCGGCGGGCATTCATGCCATTCTGGTGGGGGAGACCTTCATGCGCTCAGACGACATCGGAGCGAAAATGGATGAACTCCTCCGCCCCGGCAATTCTTGAAACCGCATCCCGCGGCGTGTCGTGGGCTCATACTTCAAACCCGGAGAACTCAAGTGACGTTGCAGAAATCGGTGGTTGAGCAGGTGTTGGTCGTCCCGTCGCTGTTGTTTCGCGAGATCGGCTACTTCCAGGGGTTTCAGCCAGACGTCGACCGCTACCTGAAGACGCTGCTGGATCCGTCATACACAAGCTATCTGCCTCGTGATGAGGCTGAGCACGATCGCAGTTACAAACAGCTGATCCCGTACTGCATTTTCCGGTACGAGGGAGAGGTGTTCCAGTACCAGCGGGGAGGGGGACAGGGGGAGAAGCGGCTGCATGCGAAGCGGTCCGTCGGCGTGGGGGGACACATCTGCACCGAAGACGCGACCGGTGCCAGCGGTGTCTATCGAGAGGGGATGTGGCGGGAGATCCAGGAGGAAGTCCATCTCGAAGCAGGGTTTACGGAGTCTTGTGTGGGTCTGATCAACGATGACGAAACCGAGGTCGGTCGGGTCCACTTGGGAATTGTTCACATTTTTGATCTGGAAGCGCCAAAGTTCGCCCACGTGAAGAGTCGATGATTCAGACAGGATTCGCAAAACCGGCACATCTGTTCCGTGACCTCGATCAGTTCGAGACCTGGTCCCAGATCTGCCTCAAGAATCTGTTTCATTGATTCCACGACCGAGCAGGGCGGGAGGGCCACGGGGGATGGTCTCCGGCGGGCGAGTTCCTGCATCGGTCCGCCCAGGGACAAAGGAGTGTTATACGATGGTGATCTCTGCTCGGAAACTGATGACAAGTATCGTTGTTGGGGCTTTGCTGGTGAGCTTCGGCACCTCAGCCTTTGCCGACAAGCTCTCCGATGAACAACTCGGGAGCCTGATCTCGGCCCAGGGTCTCAAGGCCGCGCAAGTCGAGCAACGCTTCGACTTTGGCTTCAAGGCCAAAATGGACAATGATGAATGGGAATTGTCCATGTCCGCCGTTCTCAGTCAGGACGGCGAATCAATCTGGCTGATGGCTTGGCTGGATGAGCTTCCCAAGTCGGCGGCCGATGTGCCTCGCACCGCGCTGCTGCGTTTGTTGGCCGCGAATGACAAAATGGGCAACGGCAAGTTCTTTGCCTATATTGCCAACAATCGGCGTTTCGTCCTGCAACGAGTCGTATCGACCGAGGGACTCGACACCGCGAAATTTCGCGTGATCCTGCAGGATTTGGGTGCGACGGTCGTCGAGACCTATCCCCAATGGGCAGTTGCCAACTGGAACGAGACGCCTGAGGCCACCACCGAGCAGGCAGGGGCCTCCGCAACTCCCAGTGGGCAGCCGGTTCGCAGTGCCCTCAACGAGACCAAACATGCCGCCCCGGTTCAGCGGTAGGCTGACCGAGACTGTAAGCGAGCTCAAGTTGATCACCCGGAGTCCGAACACGCCCGCTCGGATTCCGGGTGCTTTCGCATGAGCAGGCACCTCGGACGAGCGACCGTCCTCTGAAGTGCTGCCACTCCGGGCGATACCGGTCGATGGGACGACGTTGGCAGAAGGGGATGCCAAGGGAGGAAATCGTCACAATTCATCTGCTTGATTTGTTTTCCGAAGATCCCCTGCTTGTTACATCCGTTGACAAATCGTTCAAATATGGACATCATTCGCGGTCACGAGAGTCTTCCGACTCTCAGCGAACCTCTTCCGTTTCCTTGGCAGGCGTCGTCAGCCGGGGAGAACTGTGGAGTTGCATGTGATTCCTGAAGTGTCGTCCATGGATGCCGTAACTGTGTCCCGCAACAAACTTTGCCGGGCGCAGAGAAGGACTTGAAACCGGCGGCAGTGAGTGGACGTGCGAAGAATGGAGGCCGCTTCAGATGCGACAACGAGCCAGTCCGGGTGCTCGAATCGAGCCAAACCAAGAACACTCTCGATCATCTGCATCTGAAACCCTCGATTCCTTCCCCACAGCCAGCGGGTGAGGCTGATTCAGCCACGAATGGACGAACCTTGTTTACGCGACGGACACGATCGCTGCTCGGCGTCGAGATCCTCTCGAGTGGGTCGTTCGTCCCGGAACCGATTGTGACGAACGCCGACCTGAGTGCCCGGTTCGGTTTCGATGCCAACTGGATCACTCAACGCACCGGCATTCTCGAACGACGACACGCACCGCCGGAGATGGCGACCAGCGACATGTGTGTCGAGGCAGCCACCCGGGCGATTCGCAGTGCTCAAGTGGATCCTCAGCAGATCGACCTGCTGGTCGTCGGCACCTTTACTCCTGACTACCATTGCCCGGCAACGGCCTGCCTGGTCCAGGAGCGACTGGGGCTCGATGCACCGGCTCTTGATGTCGCGGCCGCCTGTTCAGGATTCATGTATGCTCTCATCACGGCAGCCCAATACGTGAAGACCGGGAATGCCAATCTCGCACTCGTGATTGGTGCGGACCTCAACAGCCGGATTATTGATCCCGGTGATCAACGAACCTATCCCCTCTTCGGCGATGGTGCCGGAGCAGTCCTCATCAGGAAGGGCGAACCCCACCAGGGGCTCATCTGTTACCAGATGGGATCGGACGGCAGTGGAGCGAGCCTGCTGGACCGACCAGCCGGCGGCGTCAAGACTCCTGCCACCAGCGAAGTCTTGTCCTCCGGGTCGCACTATCTGCGTATGGACGGACGCAACGTCTTCAAGTGGGCCGTGCGCATCATCACAGACACGATTGAACTCGTGCTGGAAAAGTCAGGCATGGAGGCCAACGATGTGTCACTCTACGTGCTCCATCAGGCGAACATCCGCATCATCGACTATGCGATGGAGCAACTGGGAATCCCGCCGGAAAAGGTGCTGATCAACGTGCATAAGTACGGCAACACGTCGGCCGGGTCGATTCCCATTGCACTGGACGAAGCAGTGCAGGATGGCCGGCTGCAGCGGGGTGATACGGTGCTGCTGTGCGGGTTTGGTGCCGGGTTGACCTGGGGGACCGGGCTGGTGCGCTGGTAGCCGGCGTCTGGACGAACGACTCCGATCGCGAGTGGGCAAACTTTGCTCTTCAGTCACTCCCAATCGTTGAGCCCTCTGCACGCTGAGCCTCCCGCAGGGTCGAGGCCGGTACTCCAACAAGGGGTAATTCGTCGTCCGATGGTCCGGGCGTCAAGGAAGCGACGCAATGATCGAGCGGAGTCGCGTCGACGCTCTGTGCAACAGGAAGTAAACGATCGTCACTGACGTCCAGAAGAAACTGGCGACGAAACCTGCAATCAGCAGACGCCACGCCTCGCGCCAGAACTGAACGGCTTTGGGGGCGAACGCAAACTCTCTGGCGACACTCTGACGAGTGAGTTCCCCAAACCGGTCCTCTCCGAGTGTCTGAACGACGGCAGCTTCTGCCAGCGAATGTGCGGTCTCCAGGAGTGTGGCGACCACCACAATCAGGGCCGATCCATACAACATCGCCAGCACCGCCAACCACAGGGCATACCACGGACGACTCGTCAGGTAGCTGTATACGCGGCTGAAGGCGTCGAAACCTTCGGTGTCTTCGACGGCAACCGCGGTCAGCATCAATGGCCATCCCACCGCCAGCAGCAGCAGAATAATGGCCATGCCCAATCCACAAAGGAGGGCCAGCCACCACAGCGCCCCAACAATTGGCAGTCCGACAATCGGAATCCGGCCGATCGCTCCACCGACCAGGCACACGAGCCACAAGCAGGCCACTCCAAGCAGCGGCAGCAGCTGTGATCCCAATGAGGCCGATAATCGCGTGATGCCAAACTGCAGCGCAGGGATCAGACCGGACGACCTTTGCTGAGCAAACTCCAGCGCCGCCAGTCGCGCGATGGCGACGCCGCTGATGGACCAGACAGCAAGCGTCCACAGCAAAAGCAGACAGGAGGTCGCCAGGTCCGACCACGAGGCACCCGCCTGAAACAGATGACGACTCGCGGGCAGATGTGAACAGAGCGCAGACAACACGATCTCAGGGTGCCGCAAGGTTCCGGACAGCGTTTGCAGGGGCTCGGTCGTGATGTCGCGCCACTGGATGGCCAGTTCGCTCGGGTCGGTCCACATCAGCGCCGTCGAGACTTCCGGGCCCGTGCCGATGGCCCAGTCCGCCGCGTAAGGAAGATGGGCGATCAGATGCGTCCCTGCGACAAGCAACAGCAAGGACAGGCAACCCAGCATCAGGGGGCGGATTCCGATCGCCATCCTGAACGCGCGAAACAGGTGGAGCCAGGGCAGCCAGCGCCTGAGCCGCATGGCGTCAGTGACATAGAACTGCTCTTCGAGAGGTGGATTCGTCATGGATGCTGTCCGCCACTCATCAAGCCACGCCTCTCATGCCGTGTCATCCGCCCCGGGGCCCGCCGGTCAGTTGCATTCGGCGACGAGTGGTCCTGCGAGTTCTTCGAGGAAGAAGAGACGACCGGGCTGGGTCGGCATGAATGATGACGGAATCCAGGGGGTCGGCTTGTGACGCAGCGTCATCCACAGGCTCAAGCCTTGCCACATCATGCCCCGAGCCAGTGTGCCGTCGGCACCACCGATGATCTGGTCGGCACCCAGAAACAGGGCAGGGCCGATCGTGTTCGCATACGCAGGGACAAGCGTTGTCCGGCTCTTGAAGCTGGTGATGGCGTTCTGTTCGATCGTCAACGGATGCAGGCGGGCCGCAATGCGGTGCGTTTGTTCTCTCCATTCTTCTTCGCTGTCAAACTCACCGGCGAACTGCGGTTCCCAGAAAGCGATATGACACACGCGTCCGATGCCGAACACGACGACAAGCTTGGCTTCGCGGGATCGCAATTCACCAATGCGTTCCGAGTATGTGGGCAGCACATCGGGGAGTGCGAAGTGACGTTGTTTTGCGGGAATCGTCAGATTTCCCAGCGGACCATACAGGGCATGTTCCATGGCATTCTGAAAGGCTCCCGGATTGGTGGCGGGCAGGGTCTGCCCCTGTGCATCGCTCCATTCGTCCATGTTGAAACCATGGACATGATCACACGGGACGTTCCATTCCTTCAGAAAGTACACCGCCCAGCGATACATTCCCATCGGACCGACAGGCAGAATGATGACCAGTTGCTCGCCGGCGTCACGCGCCCGCTTGATCGTCAACGCGATCTCATGCCCCATCAGCGTGTCGAAGTCCGCGACACTGCCGCAGGGAACCGGCTCAAACGCTTTGTGCCACCAGGGTTGTCGCTGCGTAATCGTCGCCGGGTCGTCATCGACGCAGGCGTCAATTTTCGACAGGTCCCAACCCGCAGGGAAGAAGCCTTCGAGCAACGATCCACCGATGGTGCTGATCAAATCCATGTGATGCTCTCCGGAGGTAGTTTCGTGACAAAGGAATCTCGCCGGTCAACGGCCCGCCTCTTCCAGCACCGCATCATCCACATAGATCGGGAGGAAGGGATCGTAGTGTACCGACAGGGCGATCGCATCGCTGGGCCGGCTGTCGATCTCCACCAGCTCACCATCCTTCATGATGCGGATGACGGCGTAGAACGTGTGGTCCATCAGGTTGTTGATCACGACATCCTGGGCCTGCCCCCCCAGCTCATCAATCGTGTTCTTCAGCAGGTCGTGGGTGAGCGGTCGCGGAGGAAGTTCTCCATCCACGCGGGCGCGCACGCGGCGGTCGATGCTGGTCGCCTCAAAAATGCCGATCAGAATCGGAAACGACCGCTCTCCGCCAATCTCCCTGAGCATCACGATCTGCTGATCGTTGATCTCGCTGATGACGATGCGGGTCAACTCCATGGGAACGAGCACGGTGACACCTTCCAGAACAGCTGCCCGGCATTGCGACAGAAAAAAGGGTTCACTCCGCATCGACGAGCATCGAAGGATCGACCATGATTCCTCATCACCTGAGCGGCATGCGCGATGCTGACGATTCGATGTTCGCACGTTAACGGCGAGTGTGAGTATAGACGGCCGCGAATCATGGCTTCAAGAAGGCCGGATGGAACCGAGGAAAGCGGTAATCAACGACGCGCGTCATCGCATCACACTGCGTCGCATTAGGGCAACGAATGATGTTTGTAGTACACAGGGAATCTCCAGATTCTCTGAAATGGTTTGCAGATTCCTCAGGCGGTTAGTATAATGATATTCGTCGTTTGGTCGCCGTCGATGCAATGCATCATACCTCCATAGACCACACTGCGGAGCGTGGGGAGGGGTTTCGGTGGCTGGCGCGGAGCACTCATGCACTCTTGGGCAGATGGACGGATCACCTGATATTGGTGGTCGTTCGTTCGATTGCCGGCTGATTGCCATCTGCCATCGTGACTGCGGCGCGTTTCACGTGTCGCGACGATAGTCTGGCCTGCGGGCCAAGGATTCGTCTCCTCATTCGCAGGAGATGTCGCTTTTTCCAGTCTCATGAAGGAGAACGGACGATGAAATCCCCATCCCGACGCGCGTTTACATTAATCGAATTGCTGGTGGTGATCGCCATTATCGCGATCCTGATTGCCCTGCTGCTGCCGGCTGTCCAGCAGGCTAGGGAGGCGGCCCGCCGCACCCAGTGCCGGAACAATCTCAAGCAAATCGGCTTGGCACTGCACAACTACCATGACATCCATAGCATGTTTCCCATCGGTCATCAGTATCGCAAGGTGACGGAGATTGCCGGCAGCGGAACGCCGAACTTTACTTCGCGCCGCGGAGGGTCGGGGTGGGCTTGGTCCTTCTACATTCTGCCTCAGCTCGACCAAGCACCACTGTACAATCGCTTTCAGGCGGATGTCAGCATGGCCGATGTCGGTCCCGACGGCACACCCACGGGCAGCGACAACAACAAGCTTCTGGCCGCGACCGTGCAGACTTGGGCGCGGTGTCCTTCCAGCACGGCTCCCTCGACACGAAACATGAACGGTCTGGGAGTCGGCGGTGGCAATGGTCCCGTGGCCGTCACGACTTACAAGGCAAGTTCGGGTTCATTCCATGGTGGTCCCGGTGGTTGGCCTTTCAACAATCAGGCCCGCCGGAATGGGCTCTTTCATCGCGACAGCCGTGTGAAGATTCGCGACATCACTGATGGGGCGTCGAATACGATCGCGATCGGTGAGCACCGGTATGAGTCGGGCTACTCGACCAATGCAGGACTGTATGGTGCCATCCACCAGGATTCAAACGGGATGCTTGGCCTGGCGCGAGATCGCTCGAACTGGCTGATGGCTCATGCCGAATTTCGGGCTCAATCCCGCCCAAAGCATCGTCGCTAACGTTCGTAACAACACGTTCCACAGCTTTCATGAAGGGGGTGTGTTCTTTCTGATGGCCGACGGTGCGGTGAGGTTCATCAGCGAGAACATCCAGCATACGTCGCGCTGCTGGATTCAGCCCAACCCCAACTGGGCACCATGTACCTTCGCCGTGCGGTTCGACCGCGAAACGCCCGCCAACCAGGCCCAGCAGTTCGGCCTCTATCAGCGTCTGGCCGCCAGAAACGACAACCAGGTCGTTGGCGAGTTCTAAGGCCATGTTCGAAGCAGGGCTTTCGGGTATCAGGCAATTGTCCATTCACGGAGTGGTCTCGTGCGGAGACGCAGTTCTCGAAGAGTTCGACGCTGCAGCCACTCCGCTACGGCGCGGAGCGTGGACGTTGCCTGATGCCATTCTTGCGGTAACAGGGCTGAGCTGAACGTTGTCGATCACAGCCCCTGTGTCATTGGGGCCGCGGATCGAGTCGCCCCGAATCATCTGAAGACATTGTGATCTGTAGTACTTGGGAGATGTAGTCATGCGATCCATCCGAGGAAGATGCAGCCGTACCTGGTTGCGTGGACTTGTTGTCGGGACAATGTTGGTAACATCCGGCTGCTGGGGTAGCACAAGCGGTCCTGAACTGATTGAGGTCGAGGGAGTCGTGACGCTCGACGGTCAGCCGCTACCCAATGCGACCGTTCGCTTTGTGCCTGTGACTCATCCCGGCAAGGTCGAATACACTCGCCCCGCCGTCGGCCGGACAGACGAGGATGGCGAGTACTTCCTGGAATACAGTCTCAGCCGGGAGGGGGCGCTGCCGGGTGAGTACACCGTGGCGATCTCGACATTCCGTGATCCCGGAGAAGACGAGGAGGGGTTGCCCGTCCCTGGTAAACCCGAGCGAGTGCCCGACACCTACAACCTCAAAAGTACCCTGGTGGCGGATGTATCGGCCGAGGGCGGACCGTACAACTTCGACCTGAAATCCGATGCCGGTGAGATCCGCGAGGTGTCCGGCGTCGACTTTGGCAACAACTGAGTTGCCGCAGTCCCGCCGGCCGATCAGTCACCCAACGCACGACGGGGCTTTCGGCTCAGTCGGTCAATTCGCATCATCACCGGAGATGAACTGATATGTTCCACCGTTCTGTGAGGCGATCACCCGGAGCAGTTCTTCTCCCTCGTCATCCCCAAAGCCAATGGTGTTGATGACGATTCCTTTTCGATTCCGTCTGGAAACCTCACTCACCACTCGACGGGGAAAGTCCCCATCGGTCAGAAAGTAGATGACGTCCGGCTCCAGGGAGAGGGCCAGCAGCAGTGCCTGCTGAGGGTCTGTCTTTCCCTCGGCCTTCACCTGCACAGCCCAGCGCAGATACTTGTCCTGGGTCTCGGGGTAGGCTGCCTTGAGGATGCGGGCCGGCATGGGGATGGCCCGCTCGTTAAAGAAGACGATGAAGAATTGCTGTTCGTTCCCCATCTGTCCGATCGACTGGACCAGCTCCCACTTGACGCGCCCGAAGCGGGTCTTTGTTGGACCCGGGTGCGGATGGTTCATGCTGCGGGAGGCATCCACAACAAAGACCACGCGCTTGTTGTCGGCGCTCAGTCCAAAGAAGCCGCGTCCCGCTCCGTCACCGCTGCTCGCATTCGTTCCTGTGCCGGTGCTGGTGACTTCGACATCACGGGAGCTGCCTCCGTCCCGATGGCCCAGCGAGCGGGTCAGCAGTTGAACATCGCCGGATTCCAGTTCGTCCATGGGAAGCGTCAGCGAAACAGTGTCCAGAGACACACCCGGGTCGAGATTGTTCGCACCGGGGTCCAGCCGGATCGACCCGCCGGCCGGATCGGTGTCAGGACTCACGGTAATCGACACCGGTTCAAGCGACGGCGCTGTGAGGTCCTTCTCACGCCACGTGGTTTCAATCGGGCGAGTTTCCTGGGGAAGCGGCAATCGCAGGAACCACAGCCCGCACAGGGCCAGCGCCCCGACATGAATGACCGCCGACGCGCACAGCGATCCCAGCGACTGTCGTCGCTGTTCGTCATTCAGCCACAGCGCAGGGTATCGGAGCCAGCCAATCACCCGGATTCCTCGTCCTCAACAGTCCACCTGGGTACCGTCGATCACATCGTCACGCGTTCACCCAGCGATCGTCGCAACTCCCGACATGAACTTCATCGACCATGCCAGGCGGATGGATTGCGACGATTCGAGGGTATCAGCGGTGAAGGCGACAGGCAAAGAAAACACGACCCGAATCATCGGCACGTACCGCAAGTCCTGTCGACGCTGGAGGATTCTCCGTTAAGATCAGGCCATCTCCACGGACCAAGACATACGAGAGGGGGAGGTACCAAGAACTCTGCCCACAGTGTGCTCGTTTGGGCCGCAATTCTGATCGCAACGCATGAAGACCGTTCATCCCGAAGTTCAGGACCGGCAGAATCTGCCGCAGGATCGGACTGATGATGCCCCCATTGTCTACTTCGACGGCGTGTGTGGGCTGTGCAACCGCGTGGTCAACTTGGTACTGAGTCGCGATCCCGGGGGGGGGGTTCGGTTCGCGCCTTTGCAGGGAGAGACGGCCCGCGAGCGACTGGCCGCCCACGATGTCGAGTCGCTCTCGACGCTTATCGTCACCACGCCTCGGGGGACATACCGCCGGTCGGCGGCGGTCGTCCGCATCCTGTGGCATCTGGGATGGACCGGCAAAGTGCTGGCTGCGTTGCTCTGGGTCATTCCCCGACCGCTGCGGGATCTCGGCTATCAACTCGTGGCGAGTTCTCGGTATCGGTGGTTTGGTCAGTCGGACACATGCCGGATGCCGACCGATGCCGAGCGTGCGCGTTCTTGCCATGACGGCTCTCGACATCGCGACGACCGTTGAATGAGCGGCGAATGCCAGCAGTGCGGCGCACTTCAACGGGGAGGGTTGCGACTCTGTGCAGGCACTGACATGATCTCTGCAGGCAAGTCACCGCGCATTCCCGCATCCGAGGACATCAACAGATGACGAGTCGAACAATGTTGCTGAACGTAGTCTGTGTGCTGGCGGGCCTGTGTTTTTTGGCTGGTCCTGCCACTGCGATGGTCCTTGCCGACGAAGCTCGTCCCAACTTCCTCGTATTCATCGCTGATGACATGGCATGGGATGACTGTGGTGCCTATGGGCACCCGCACATTCGCACGCCCCAACTCGATCGGCTCGCAGAGCAGGGGATGCGGTTCAACAACGCCTATCTCACGTGCAGTTCCTGCAGCCCGAGCCGGTCCAGCATCATGACGGCCCGCTATCCACACAGCACCGGCGGAGCACACCAGCTTCACAATCCGCTGCCGGCCGGGCAGGTTGTGTTCCCCGAGTTGCTGCGTGCGGCCGGGTATTTCACGGCCTCGTCAGGCAAATGGCATCTGGGAGATGCGACCATCCCCAAGTTCGACAAGGTCGTGACCACGATGAACCAGTGGGTCCAGACGCTGCATGAGCGTCCCGGGGACAAGCCGTTCTTCCTGTGGTGTGCCTTCTCCGATCCACATCGGCCCTACAAGCACGGGATCATTCCGGAACCTCACATACCTGAGGATGTCATCGTCCCTCCGTACCTGCCCGATACGCCCGAGACCCGTGAGGATTTGGCACTCTACTACGACGAAATCTCCCGGCTGGATGGCGTCGTCGGCGACGTGCTGCAGGAGCTGGACAAACAACGTGCGACCGACAATACCGTCGTGGTCTTTCTCAGCGACAACGGCCGACCGTTTCCCCGCTGCAAGACCACAGTCTACACCAGCGGTTTGAAGACGCCGTTTCTCGTCCGCTGGCCGGGGCATGTTCCGGCGGGCACGCAAACGGAGGCCCTCATCAGTGCCGTCGATCTGGGGCCGACGATCGTCGAACTGGCCGGCCTGTCACCGGGTCCCACATTCCAGGGTGTCAGCTTTGCCGACGTCCTCAGCGATCCGTCGACGAAAGGGCGAGAGTACGCATTTGCGGAGCACAACTGGCATGACTTCGACGATTATCAGTGCGCCGTGCGGACAACGAGGTTCAACTACATCCGTACCGCGTACATCGATATTCCCGGCACCCCGCCGGCGGACGCCGTCAGCGGACCCACCTTTCAGAAGATGCACGAACTGAAGGTCGCCGGCCTGCTGACTCCTGAGCAGCTCAATCCCTATGTGGTGCCGCGGCCGGCGGAGGAACTCTACGATGTCGTGAGCGATCCCCATGAACTGAGGAATCTTGTGGACGACCCCGCCTATTCAGGCGAACTGGCGAAGCTGCGAGCAGTCCTCGATGACTGGCAGCGCAAGACCGAGGACAAGGTCCCTGCTCAGCGGCGTCCGGATGAGTTTGATCGCGCGAGGGTCACGCGCCTTGCGAAGGTGCGAGGAAAGTAACGCGGTCGGTCAGTCTCGTTTCGCAGCACCCTGCCGGCGGGCCAATTCGATCTTCGACAAGCCGGACGTATCAGCCGCTGGAGCCAGTTTTGCAGGTGCTGACTTCGGAGACTCCACCGCCTCGTCGGTTTTGGCGGCGCGAGTTGCTGCTGTCTCTGCTTTGGCAGCTCCCTGTTGCCGCGCGAGTTCCAAGGGGGACAGCTTCTTGCCCGGTTCCGCCGCCGGAGCCACCTTCGCTGGAGGAGCTGCAGCACCCGATGATGCCCCAGCCGCTCCCTGTTGCCGCGCCAGTTCGAGCGGGGACAGCTTCTTCGGGGCCCCACCGGCGACAGCTGGGCCCGCTCCGCCCGCTCCCTGCTGTCGGGCCAGTTCCAGTGGACTTTTCCCAGCATGTGCCTTGGCTGGGGGACTTGCTTTTGCCTTTGCCTCCTGTGGAGCCGCCGCTTTCGCCTCAGTGCGGCGGGGCAGGGGGGCATCGACGACTGCGCAGGTAGTTCGGGTCGATGTCGTACCAGCTGATGTCCTCCGGACCATTGAACTGAACCAAGGCCCGACCGTTCATGTTGACGGTCTTGACCGTCCCTGTCAGGCCGCTGAATCTCCGGAGTTCCGGGACATCATCGGCCACGACCACGTACTTGTCGGTCAGCTCACTCTTCAACCGTTCCGCGAGTTCAATCGTCATCGAGTCGTTCTCTTCCCGGGTACTGACGCAGCGATTCTGGAGAATGACTGCCATCAAATCAAGGGGTGCATCCCCTACCGCTGATAGATCGGCAGGTAACAGTAGTCGACCGTCAGGGCCAGCAGCGCCAAGGCCGTCGAGTAGACTGCCCCCACACGCCGCTCGGAGGCATGATCGGACAGCCAGCTGCCATTGGCCTGCTGCAAAGGCAGCAGGAGGTCGATCAGATGGTCGCGCGTGGCGTCCGCATGATGTCCGCCCATCTTGTACATCCCGACGCCTGTGTAGTAGACGCCATAATAGAAGTAATTGCTCCCGGGTCGCAGGGGTTGTGCCAGCAGGGACTCGGCTCCCCCGAGCGCCTCGGGTGACTGATGGTCGCCGCAGACCTCGAGGGCCAGGATCCCCACGCCCGTGAGTGTCGGTGTCGCTCCATTACCGGGCTGATATCCGAACCCGCTGCGGTCGCGAACGCTGCAACGCTTGACGTACTCGATGGCCCGGTCAATGGCCTCCGCGGGAACATCGCACCCCACATTTCTGGCGGCACGCAGGGCCAGCACCTGCCAGCCGGTCACACTCAGGTCGCTGTCCTTGCTGTCGACCTGATAGCGCCATCCCCCCGTGTGACGATTCCCCTTGTCCTGGTTTTGCGCATCCAAGATGAGGCGGATCGCCCGTTCGATGCCCGGCGGACGTCCTTCGCATCCGATTCGTTGACCATCCCCCAGACCTCAGCCAGCATCAGCGTGCTGATGCCGTGACTGTACATCGGCCCATGACTCTTGCGATGGACCAGCATGCCGTTGGACTCCTGGTGTTCGATGACCCAGCGAACGCCGCGCTCAATCCGCCGACCATAGGGACCATCGCCCGGCATGTACCCGGCCGACAGAAACGCCATCACCGCTAGTGAGGTTGCGGCAGTCGATTCGCCATACGAGTCGGTGCTCCAAGCACCCGAAGGTTCCTGCGACGCGGCGAGGAACTCCAGTCCCCGCGCAACTGCTGTATCAACAGCGACGTTTTGTGGATCATCAGCCCGCGTTGCTCGAGGCAACAGCAGGGCACTGACGATCAGCAGAGTCTTCAGCCAGCTGCACACTCGCCGCGTGTGTTCCATAACAGGTTCATTCCGGGGCCGTGGTATCCAGGGGTGCCTGTCGTCGGCGAATGTGCTCAAAGTAGTCACGAATCAGCGGAGCATAATCGTCGGCCGGTCGTCTGTCGTTGGACTGCAACAACTCGGTCCGCAATGTACCCGGAAGTTCTCCCCACTGACGCGTGGACAGACCCTTCAGTTGTGACTCGATGTCCACCAGACGTACGCTGGTGCGTGCACCGGAGCCGTCGGTTCCACTCGCGCCGTTCTGCTCGGAACCGGAGGCGGCCTGCTGCGCATTATCGGGCGACGATGGTGAGGGCAGTCCGAGTCCCTGGGCCGCCTGCTGCAGAGCGTCAGCCACGCGTTGCATGGACTCCGACGCCTTTGACCGATTCTGCTGCGCATTGCTCCCCTCTTGCGGGGTCGAGCCGGCCGGGTCGGTCGCCTTCTCGGTCCCGGCCTGAGTCTCCTGGGCGTTCTGTCCGTCGGGAGCAGCCGGTTGTGGATCACCCGGAGACTGCCCGTTCTGGGCCATTTCAGAGCCGGACGGATCACCATTCGGTGACTGCGAACCTGCCGGGTTGGATCCAGGGTTCTGCGCGAGCTGTTCGCCCGCTTGCTGTAACTGTCGCTGTGCCTCGGCCAATTGCTCACCAACCTCACCTGGAACAGGGGAGGGGGGACTTCCCTCCGGTGCGGCGGCACCGGCCTGTTGTGCCGTTTGTCGGAGCGACTCAGCCGCCTGTCGCGCCTGCTGTCCCGCCTCCTGGCTGTTGCCCTGTTCACCCTGACGACGGGATTCGCTCATTGTGGCACGGGCCTCGTCGGCGGTTTGTTGTGCGGTCGCGGCACGTTCGGCGACCTGAGGTTCATTCAGAGGTTCACTCCCAAGGTTGCGTGCCACGTTCTCGAGTTGCGTAACGAGTTCGCTCGTCTGACTTTCGAGGTTCTGCTGACCTTGGTGGCGCGCCACTTGCTGCATCTGGGGGGACGCTGCCAACTGCGACAACTGGTCGGCAAGCTCCTGCTGTAGTCCGGCGAGTTGGTCGGCCTGGCTCCCCAGTTCCTGCGACGTCGGATTCTGTTCGCCCCTCGAACGCCTCGGCGACTGATCGAGCCTGTTCAGCAGCGCGGGCCGCGGACTCCGCTGCGGCTGTCAATTGACCAGTCTGTGCCTGCTGCAATGCATCATGTGTCTGTTCTGCAAACTCGCGAGCTTCCTGTGCGGATGTCGAGTCGACTCCCTCTCGTCGGGCCGCCTTCAGAGTCAGATCGACGGCCGCTTCGGCAAGCTGCTGTAGTCGCTCCTGCGACTGGGCGAGCAGTGTAGCTGGCGATGCCGGATCAGACGTCTCCTCTATTCCTTCAGCGGCCGGCGGCGGTTGATCAGAAGCGGGTTCGTCCAGAGCCCGCGTGTTTTCAGGTGCCTCCGCCAACGGGTCCCCTTGTGGAGGTGCCGACTCATCTGGTGCTTCCCGATCGAACGCTTCAGCCAGCTGATCCTGCGGTTCGGCAAGTTGCAGGGCCTGCTCACCCAATTGCCGCAGCAGCGCAAACTGCTGCTGACGGGCTGCCTGCAGAATTTCGGGACGTTCTTCCAGTAGATCGTTGAGGGCCGAGGCCAGACTTTGCTGGCGGTCCTGGAGTGCCTGCCGCTGCTGTTCTAGCACTTCTTCGTGCGCCTGCGCTGCTCGGGCGTCAGTGACTGATCGTTGCGCAGCGCCTCCCACTGTTGTTCCAGCTCCTGCGTATCATCGGAAAGCTTCTTGGCGGCGTCCGCGAGTCGCTGCAGGTCCATGAGATCCTGCTCGAGCCGCGCCAGTTCCTCGAACTGTTTTGCGAGTTCAGCAAGCTGCCGTTCTGCATCTGTGTGCTGGTCAACCGCGTGCTGTAACGGTTCGGGCATGGCTGCAAGTTCGACCCCGCTGGCCTGCTGCAGATGATTGCGAGCCTGGACGATCGGTCCCTTGCCCACTTCGCGTAGGGGCTCTGCGAGGCCGCGATACAATGCCTGGCCTTCGAATGCGACAGCCAGTTGCTCGATGCGTCCGAGCACATCCTCGTCGTCCCGTTCCGCTCGTCTCAACTCTTCGGGATGCGAGAACGGGCGCTTCTCGCGATGATCGTCCTGCGTGGACTGACGCAGGCCCGTCACTTGCACCCGAATGCTTGCCACCTGTTGCCGCAGCGCATCGAGTGCGTGGCGAAAGTCCTGTTGGCGCTGCAGCAAATCGCTCAGCCCCAGGGGATCGGCATCAGAGCGGACGCTGATTAATCGCGGTGCAGACCAAGTTTCATTCGGCCCGGGATGCGGTCGGTTGTCGACGGCTCGTGCCCGAATGGCGAGGAGATCCCCTTGCTGCAAGGGATATGCTGACATGTCGATCACAAACGAATTCTGAACGTCGGCATGTCCCAGTAGAGCGGCTGACATCTTGAGCGGCTCCAGCGCTTCGCCGCGCTGGACGACCTGGAGATGCAATTCCAGCCCCGCGACCGCAACATCATCGATAGCGTGGACACCGATTGGAACTTGATCGGTCAGGTGCACTTCGATCGCGCTTGCGTCGTCATCTGCCGGTCCCACGTCCGTCCATTCGAGATCGGGGGCCTTGTCCGCATGGACATCGAGCCAGCGGACGGTCGGGTCCTGATTCTCCACGCCCAGTGCGTCCAGCAGCCGCACAACAAACGGTCCGCCTTTCCCTGGAATGAAGTCGAGAAACCCAGCGAGACCATCGGCAGACAGCGTCATTGGATGCAGGGCAGGGGAGGGCTCCTCGTCTAAAGGTGACTTTGCAGGCACAAGGGACGACATGGAGGCAGAGCTGATCTCTTCCAGCGCCGCCTGGGTAACCGGCCTACTGAAGGTCATTTGAAATGACAGGCGGCTGCCGGCAAAGATCGCAATGCGTCCTGCGGCACCATCGAGTGACTCGGCAGGAAGTCCCGTGTAGGCAGGGGGGTGAACGTCCAGGGCCAGACGAGTGATCTCCGGAGCCTCGACCACTTCAACATGGAACATTTGTGTGCGGGACCGACCGGCGGAGACATCGAAGTCGAAGGACGACAGGACGTGCGGGAATGTCGAGACATAGCCATTGCGTTCCGCATCGAATGTCATCCGTCGCGAGTCGGATTCGCCGAGCGCATCCTGCCACTCGATCCAGACAAACTCCGGTAGGTCCCCGGGAACGAAGCGCCACTGTGGTTCGGCGGCGATTGTCACATCCGATCCGCGTGCGACGGCCCGATCGCCATCCACGATATGGAACATGAGGTTGGTCACACGCTCGTGATTGCGCCACGGGGTAAGGAACCGCGATAGCAGGACGCCGTATCCTGTTTTCGTCGCCCCCAGGGGAGCCACCACGAGCAACAGGGTGACCAGGCCGATGACGACCCATCTGGTGGTTCGAGTGGCGTCGGCTGCCTCCTGGAAGTTCACCGATCTGGCGGTTTGCTCGACCTGACCGGCAAGAAGCGACCGCATGAGGGGCGACCCTCGATGAGCCTCGGGGCTTGATGGATCGTTGAGTTCGATGCTCGATTCCAGTTGCTCGCGCAGTTCGGGATGTGCCGTGTCCACCAGCGCGGCAACCTCCGCCGGGGACATCTTGCGCAGCAGCGGCCGAATGACATACTGGACAGCCGTGACGACACCCGCCAGCAGGACGGCGAGCAACAACACAGACCGGACGGCGACTCCCAGGTCGGCAGCCCAGTCGATCAGCAGCGACAGCATCACGCCGCCGCACACCACGGCGCACAACAACCCCAACCCGCGGAGAAACGCCAGTCCGCGGATGCGGCGTTCCAGTTGTCCCAGCCGACGCTGAAGCTCCTCTGGCACTCCGCTCAACGCGCGTTGCTGCATGTCAGGAATCCCCCATGACGACGTTTCCCGAACGAACGCCGCTGATAAGATTGATCGGGAATGGTTGATCTGGTCATTGTATCAGCCGGCTCCCTCCGGGCGAAACAGGCTGCCGAAAGCTGTCTTGCAAATGGCTGTGCAGCCTTTCCCCAAAGCGGTCCGGTGGCATCCCGAGTTCATGTGGGGTCGCTCCGCTCCATCAGAGCCACCCAGCCATGTCTTGCCACCACCAATAGCGGACGATGTGTGCTCGCTGTGACATGGCCGAGGGGTTGCTATGCTGAGGGCCTTGCATTCATTACAGGAGCTGTCGATGGCGAAGTGTCGACTGGGAGTTGCTGGGCTCGTGCACGATCATGTCTGGACCGAACTGCGTTACTGGGTGGAGACAGGTCGCGTCGACATCGTTGCTGTCGGCGACCCCCACGAGCCGCTCCGCCAGCGAGCGAGAGACGAGTTCGGCGTTGAGAAGTTTTTTGATGACCCGCTCGCGATGATTGAAGAATGCCGACTCGACATCGTGGAAGTCTGCACGTCGAACGCCGATCATGTGGCGGTCGTCGAGGCAGCTGCAGGGCAGGGGGTGCACTGCAAGGTTGAGAAGCCGATGGCAGCATCGCTGGCTGATGCCGACCGCATGCTGGCGGCCGCTGACAGTTCGGGGATCGTGTTGCTGGTCAATTGGCCGAACCGCTGGCGTCCGAACACCATTCAGGCGTGGCATCTGGTTCAGAGTGGAGAAATCGGCAAGCCGTTCACGGTCCGGATGAGGATGGCTCATTGTGGCCCGCGCGAGCTGGGTTGCAGCGAGTACTTCTGCGACTGGCTCTATGATTCCTCCCAGGCAGGCAGCGGGGCGTTGTTCGACTATTGTTCGTACGGAGCCGCCGCATTCAGTCATTTGCTCGGATTGCCGAAATCGGTTCAGGCCGTGGCCCGCCGACTCCTCAAGCAGGACATCTCTGTCGTCGACAATGCAGCGATCGCCTGCGAGTATGACCAATGCTTCGCGTTTACCGAGGCGTCGTGGACGCAGATGCCGCACTATCATGACGCCATCTATTTTGGCGACGAGGGGACACTCTGGACCCAGACCGATCAGGTGCTGCTGGCGAAGGGCAGGGAGGGCGTGCCCGTCCAGGTCACTGTCGCACCGCTGCCCGCCGACCGCCGGAACGGAGCGGAATTGATGCTCTGGTGTCTCGACCATGGCGAGCAACCGCCGGACACGTGCAACTCGCGAGTCTGCCGGGACGCCCAGGAGATCCTCGAAGCCGGCCTGATCGCAGCCGCGTCCGGCGTTCGTGTGTATCTTCCTGTCACTGGTGCCGGGGCAAAAAGTTATACCGGTGAGCAGGTGTCGGGGTCTTGATGATTGAGTGCCATGCGTGCTGTTGTTCAACGAGTGTCTTCAGCGAGTGTCACCGTGGATGGTGACGTGGTCGGTGCCATCGGCCCGGGGCTGTGTGTTCTGCTGGGTGTCGCCGCGACCGATACGGAAACCGACGTCGTCTTTACCGCCGGCAAAGTGCTCTCGCTTCGCATCTTTGAGGACGCTGAGGGAAAGATGAACCTGTCGCTGGCCGATGTCGGCGGAGCGATGCTGGTGGTCAGCCAGTTCACGCTGTATGGGGATTGCCGCAAGGGGCGGCGTCCCAGTTTTGGCGCGGCTGCCTCTCCAGAACTGGCCGAGATGCATTATCGGAGCTTTGTTGCCGAGGTGCGCGGACACGGAATCACCGTGGCGACCGGCCGCTTTCGAGAGAAGATGGAGGTCTCCCTGGTCAATGAAGGGCCGGTCACACTGCTGATCGACAGCAGCCGTGGTTTTTGACTTCCTGGGTCTGCGGTCGCTGAGGTGTGATCGCGAAGGGAATTCGCTCTTTTCCCACTTCGCCCCAGTCCGCTACACTCCCGTTCTCGGGACGGAGCCTCCATTCAGCTCATCAGCTCAGGGAAGGGCAATTCCATGTGGTATGACGCTGTCGTTGTAGCGATCCTGCTGTTCACGACCGTACGCGGTGCGATGCGGGGAGTGATCTGGCAACTCGCCGGTTTGGCCGGCTTGGTGGTCTGTGTGGTGTTTGCCGAGTCCATCTCAGCCGCCGCTTCGCCCTACGTCGCCTTGCAGGAGCCACTCAATGAATGGGTGGTGATGTTTGTCGCCTATCTGGGGTTTTCGTTTTTGGCCTTTGGTCTGGCGCGGCTGATGCAGGAGGCGATCGATAAGGCGGAACTCAAGGAATACGACAGGCACCTCGGGGCGGTCTTCGGCTTGATCAAGGGAGTCGCCTTTTGCCTCGTGTTGACGTTCTTCATTGTGACGGTCTCAGAAAATGCCGGGAGGCGCTGAAGCACTCCACCAGCGGTCACTATGCGGCGATCATCATGGATCGGCTGCACCCGGTGATGCCTCCCAAGCTGCGGGTGGCCCTGGACAAATACATTCACCTGCTGGATGACCCGAGCCTCGATCTGCGCTACAGCCACGATCCGGATGATTCCCATGACCACGACCATGGTCACGTGCATGCCGACCATGCGGTCCCGACGACGCCAGGAGTCGCCCATTCGGGAACGCCGACACAGCCCCCCTCGACCGTGCCCGGAATCTTCGACCAGCTCCTGGCGACCATTCCCGGACTTGCGACCAGTCCGGAGGTGCGGGGCGTCATTGAGCAGGCGTTGCGCAACACGTCGGGGCCAGATCAAGCCGAGCTGGTCAGCCGACTGCGCTCCGCCGCGCCATCCGACCTGCGTCGAACGGCCCTCGATTGGCTGAACGGAAAGCCGGCCGCTCCAGCCAATGCCCACACAGGCGAGTCGACCGACGAAATGATTCAGGAGATCAGTGCCGCCTACGCCCATCTCCCCGGGCCGCAGATGGTGGTGGCTACTCAGATCCACGAACAGCTGCGTGGGTTGCCGGATCAGATTCTGCGGGGTGTCGTGGTCGACTGGCAATCCGACCTGCAGGGGGCCTCACCGGCCGATCCCGATCCGCAGACGAATGCCAACACCACGATCGACCAGCGAATCATCCGGCAGCTCACCCTGCAGCGGGTCTCGGTCTGGTCGCTCAGCGAATCGCTGCAGAAGCGGTTGACCCAGGCGGTCCAGAGGTAGGTGTGGGCATGGCAGCAGTTTCCAGGATGCGGGATTCTGCCCTCACGCCAACGTCCGATAATGTCCGTTATGTTCAACTCGTCCGGTGTTTCTGCCCATAGATTTGTGCAGTGCCGGCCTTGGCGGCTCAGGCATCCCCATACACCCCGATGCGTCGGTAGCGCGAGTAACGGTTTTCGAGAAGGACGTCGTGGGGGACCGCCGACAGCTTCCTCACCGACTGCGAGAGTGCTGCCTTGAGGGAGAGTGCCATGCGGTGATGGTCGCGGTGGGCTCCTCCCAGCGGCTCCTCGATCACTTCGTCCACAACCCCGAACTCCAAGAGATCGGGTGCCGTGAAGCGCAGGGCTTGGGCCGCCTTGTCTGCGAACTTCGGATGCTTCCAGAGGATGCCGGCACAGCCCTCCGGACTGATGACGGAGTAGTAGGCGAACTGCAGCATCGCCACATGGTCTCCGATGCCGATCCCCAGTGCTCCGCCGGAGCCCCCTTCCCCAATGACGACGCAGGTGATGGGAGTCCGAATCCGTGACATCTCGCGGAGGTTGAGGGCGATCTGATATGCCTGCCCGCGTTCCTCCGCTCCGATGCCCGGGTACGCTCCGGCCGTGTCGATGAAGCAGATGATGGGCAGGTGGAACTTGGCCGCCATTTCCATCTTGGCCAGCGCCTTGCGATAACCCTCCGGGTGCGCCATGCCGTAGTTGTGATCGGTCCGTTCCTGGAGGTTGCGGCCCTTCTGCTGACCGACAAACATCACCTTGCGGTCATCCAGCTTCGCAAACCCGGTCAGAATTGCGCGGTCGTCTCCAAACGCCTTGTCCCCGTGCAGTTCCACGAACTCGTCAAACACGAGCTCCAGGTAGTCGAGAGTCTGCGGACGTTGTTGATGACGCGCAACCTGGACAATCTCCCACGGTCCCAGATTGGCGAACACTTCACGCTTCATGCGGGTGATCTGGGTCCGCATCCGTCGAATCGCATCCCGGGTGGGAGCGGTCGGCTGGGGCTGTTCCTCCAGCTTCTGCAGTTGCATCTCCAGATCGTGGATCGGCCGTTCAAACGGCAAGGGAAGGCAATCGGGCATATGGCGCTATGCAGTGACTTGCATGGATCGAGAGACAAGAAAATGGCACGCCTTTGTGCCCTCAGAGGACGTCAGGAAGTTCGGTCATGAAATCCAGATCGGCTTGGGTGACATGATCTTCTTCGTCGTGAATCGGTGGAGGAGCTTGGGGGGGCGCAGGTGCCACCGGCGCAGGACTGGCCTGCCTGGGGGGAGCTGCTGCAGGTGGGGTCGGCCGTGGCTGTGGTGGGGCAGCGCCAGGAGGAACTGGCATCTGCGGATGCATCGGTTGCCCGGGGGCCGGCATCATCTGCGGCGGAGCGTACATCCCCGGCTGCATCATCCCCGGCTGCATCATGCCAGGGGGCATCATTCCGGGGGGCATCATCATGCCGGGATACATTTGCGGCTGCATCATGCCCGGCGGAATCTGCATGGGCATCATCTGCGGTGGCATGTTGGCCGGTGTCTGGGCGACCGGAGACGGAGCCGCTTTCGGTTTGACTGCTTCCTTGATCGTGGGCTTCGGCTTGGCGGGGCGGGGAGCCGCAGGTTGGTATCCAGGCTGAGCTGTCCGTTCGTGATCGGCACGACTGTCGAGACGCTGGTCGACGGAGTCTTTGAACTTCTTGTCTTCCCGCTCGGACTTCTCGGCATAGTACTGCTGTGGATCCTGCTTGAAGAGTTTCATCGACCGCACATCACTGAAGACCTGCTGCATGCTCTCGTGCCGATCCTTGGGCTTCTTGGCCAGCAACTTCAGGACCAGCGCGTCTCCCTCGGGAGTGATGTTGGGATTCCACGCAGACGGCGGCTCGGGACGCTCACTGACGTGCTTCATCAGCAACGCATTGGGGTTTGCACCCATAAATGGTGATCGACCAGTCAATGCTTCATACAGCGTGATCCCCAAGCTGTAGATGTCGGCAGAGAACGTCAGAGGCTCGCGTTTGATCAACTCAGGAGCGATGTAGGTGCGGGTTCCCTGGATGATCACGTTGCTCTTCTTGGTGGTCAGCCGGGAGACCATTGACGTCGGCCGGGACGCCAGTGAAAAGTCGATGACCCGGACCTCTCCCCCCTTGGTCAACAGGATATTGTCCGGTTTGATGTCCTTGTGGATCCAGTTCTTCTCATGCATGAACGCGAAGGCCTGCGTCACGCATTCCAGCAGCTTCGGCAGACGTACGTGAACGGCGGTCAGGTCGCTGCGAATGAGACCTTTGAGGTTAGCACCCCGAAAGTACTCCATCACGAAGTACGCCTGCTTGCGATTGTTCACCGAATCGAAAATGCGAATGATGAATGGATGCTCGAGCGACTTGCCGACAGTCGCTTCGTGCTTGAGCGCCTTGCGCTGCTCCGCGTCGGCCACCGCCTCGGGGAGCAGCAGCTTGATCGCATACGTCTGCGAGTTCGCCACCTGACGCGCCTCCCACACCTGCGACACGTTGCCGGTGGCGACACAGTTCAGCAGTTGATAATCACCAAATATCAGTTCGGCTTCAGACACGATGCTGTCCTTTCGCAGGCCGGTGCAGCCACAGCTGTCAACGGTTTCAATCACTCAGCCTATTGGCTATCACTGCATCATCGTGCAGCGTTCACACGAGCCTTCGGGGGTTCCTCGATTATAAACAAACCCGGAGCCGGTGACAGAGCGCGCGCTTGCGGGCAGCGAATCTTTGGGGGATTGGCGGTATCCGAGAACGCAGACCAGGTGCGCCCAGTTCTGGATTCCCGACAACGCGGAAACGACGGACAGTGCGTGACTCTCTCCTTCGCTCGGCCGGCGTGGAGGAGACGAACCCGGAGGGTTCACGGCCATTAGCCGCTGGTGGAGCGTAGCGACACCACCGGTGAGGGATCCCCCCAAGTCTCTGCATCCCGGAGGGATGCCAGCCTCAGTCCAGATAACGCTCCTCGTATTCAATGCCGACTCGCCGCAACGGGGACTTCAGTTCATCCCGGAACGAGACGGTTCGATGGTCCACCGTCTGATTGGCGATGTACCGCTGTACGTTACCTCTCGAAGTGGCACTCACTGTGAACACCGCATATCCCTCCTGTGACGCGAAGGTTTCCAGTCCAATCTCTTCATGGACCCCAACGCGATGACGACTTCTTCAGTTCGCGCAGGAAATCCGCCAGACGATGCGTCGCTTTCAGTCCGACCAGCAGATGCACATGATCGGCGTACAGGTGGGCGAGTCAGAATCGCTGCCGGGTGTCCAGACGCTGCGGAGCGGGCGGCGATCCCGCCGGTCGACCAGTGCCGGCCGGTGTGGGTGCTGCCTCCAGTTCCGTCCGGGGAACCACCTGGGTGCCATCGAGCAGAATCTCGGAGGAGTGCACCACGAGTTCGTCGTCGGTACCAAACCGGCCGGCGACGAAGGTCCTCTCCTCTCCCACGGCCCCCAGCAACTGCACCGGGACGTCGCGCACAAAGCCGTCTCGAATGACCTGGACGCGTCGGATGCCATCCTCACTGCTGATGAGAGCCGTGTTCGGGATCTCCGTGACGGACTGACGTGGAATCAGGGGTGAGTAAACGGTCTGTCCGACGTGCCATTGCCCCGAGGCGTTGTCGAGCGTCACATTGGCGGCCGCGACCGATTCGAACAGCGATCGCAGCGGTTCAAACCGCGCAGGGATGGGCCGGATTTCGTCAACGGAGACTCTGGATGTGTTACCCTCAATCCTCAGGTCGAGAGTATCCCCTGTCTTGGTGGCATTCCGATCGACAGGGACCTCGGCCGAAAGACGCGTCAAGTCGGCAAGTGTGGCGAGAGGATCCCCTGCCCTTACGTACTGTCCGGGCACGACGTGAATCCGGGTGATCGTCCCCTCGAACGGCGCGAACGGTGGTCTGGTCCAGGAGATATTGAGCCAGTTCGAGATCGATGCGGGCCACTTCCAGTCGAGTCGACCCAGCGGCATCCTGCGCACCGCTCTTGGCCGCCTCAAACAAGGCCCGCGCCCGCTCAAGTTCCAATTGACGCTGCTTCGATTCCAGTCGCAGAACCTCTGCATGCTGCTGAATTTTCGCTCCAGCCGTCGCATTGATGGCACCCACCACTCCATCGACAAGTGAGACCAGTTCAATGGACTTGACCGGGACGAGCTGAAGCGTCACCTGGTAGACGTCAGGGTTGCGGAGCACGACCGGCTCACGTTCGATGACAACCTGCTGAGGTGCCGCCGGATCGGCCGGCGCTTGCGCGCGACCCTCAACCGGCACGAGTAGGCTCCCCAGCCCTCCGAGGGCCGGCAGGCTCAACAACCACATCCATCGAATCGCACGTCTCATGAGGCACCCACCCGCGGAGTTCAGGCCACGCTGGCTTGCAGAACCAGTGTATAGTGGCGAACACAGGGTAAGTGCGCCAAAATCGCGCGTCAACCGGGGAGATGAACGATTGATGAAGGCGCTGACTCAGTACCGCGGAATCGCTTCGACATATTCCGCGCCCCATGGTGTTCGCGGCACTCTGCTCGTCACGCAAGTCAGCCCTCTTCTGACTTGGGAAGCTGGATGATCTTGCCGTCCCCTTTCAGATCAAAATCGATCATGTTCTTGCCCGCTTGCACTTCCTTGAGCATGTCCGGGTTTCCCGCGCGCCGACTTGATATTGTAGGTCGCCGGTTTGGGCTGGACCACTTCTCCGGGAC
Organism: uncultured Planctomycetaceae bacterium; assembly: GCA_963707405.1. Classification (GTDB taxonomy): domain Bacteria; phylum Planctomycetota; class Planctomycetia; order Planctomycetales; family Planctomycetaceae; genus CAVPPT01. Next base: position 267,213 of record CAVPPT010000007.1, read on the forward strand.
TCGCTTGAGTTCAAAGTGTCGATCCGCAGTTTCCGTGACCGTCAGCGTGCTGGGCGAGTTGTCGTCGGCCTGTCGACTGCTGGGATTTTCTCGCGAGTCTTCACGACCGATCGGGAGTGCGGATAGCCCGCTCCATCCTGGTGGCGTCCGTAACCCAGTTGATACATGCCCCTGGGCATCGGTAATGCCGATCGACATTGATCCGCTGTTGGGCGTAGTCGCATCCTGAGGCACGAACGTGACGATTGCGCCCTCCAGCGGCTGTCCGTCCAGCGTGACCACACCGGAAACGGTCGCCATGTCCAAACCACTGCCACCGCCGCATCCACAGGCACAGGCGATGATCGCTCCGATCACAAGTTGCTTCACGGCTGAGAAGATCCTGAGTAGTTGAGTAGTTGAATGGATGAGTCGTCGAGCTGGCAATTGGAAGGCCCAGGGGGCGTCCTCCGGGGTTTGTGCGTCGCATTGACACCGCCCAGAATCAGAACTCGCCGAAGACGAGCCCGTCGTTGAGGGAATGAAGTCGCTGGAGTGTGCCGAGCTGCTGGTTCTGATTCGCCTGGGTTTCCTGGTCATAGCGGCCGGTGCCGTTGGGTCCGGACGGCCAGATCGAACAATCCGTCAAAGTGTGGGGCGGATTCGCACAGGCGACACACCAGAGGTCCGGTGTGCTGAATGTTCTCGCTGACAAATCGCACCGCCCCGTCCCCCATCAGGAACTGGGCTCCCCCCTCATGGTTACTGTGGAACGACTGGTTACAGGGACCATTCGCCGCTACGCAGGCCGCTGGCGGTAGATTCATCTTTTCCTCGGCCCCACGAATCTGTGTGGCGGTGTTGGCGGATTCGCCCATGGCGTTGATGTTGCCGTACCAGCGCTGATTGGTCGACTTGCCGGTAAGGTTGGGCGTGCCCCAGGAGACCTCGCCCACCATGATGGTATTGGAAGTGCCGTCAGTCACATCGCGAATCTTGATGTGGCTCTCCCGATTAAAGAAGCCGTTTCCGCGGGCGGCGTTGGGATTGACACTCATGTTCCAGTAGCCGCCCGTTGACCCGCAGTAGCTCGTGGTCGCCTGCATCGGTGTTGCGGCCCCCGAGTTCTGCTTGGGTAGGCGCCACATCCGAGGGGCAGCGGATCATCTCCAGCGGCGTCTGCACGACACGCAGATTCTGCACAATCGCGGGCTGCATGTCTGTGGGATGTCCCAGCGGCAGTCCAAAATTGATCATGTTGTACAGTGGTGCCTGATCGAGGTAGGGCAGAATCATCGAACTCCAGCCCCAGCCGGCCGTCCACATGCCACCACCGTTGGCCGGATTCGGATTCGGCCCACCCGGTAGCTTGACACCGAGAAAGCTGCTGTCCGGGGGGAAAGGAACCGATGTGTCATGATAGTTGTGCAGGGCCAGCCCGATCTGCTTGAGGTTGTTCTTGCACTGGGTCCGGCGGGCCGCCTCGCGGGCCTGCTGCACGGCGGGCAGCAAGCAGGGCAATCAGGATCGCAATGATCGCGATCACCACCAGCAATTCAATCAGTGTAAACGCAGGTCGACGACGTGTTGGCAAGGGATGGGACTGACATCACTGGGTCTCCGCATGAGACAAGGATAGAAACGTTTCACCACAACACGATGAAACGAAAGGACGCGAATCGATGGCCCCCAGATAAGGTGCGCACCAATACCCGGAATGCTTCACAGACGTGGTTGAATGAGGTCACCCATTCGTGCCACCGTGGATAGTTCGAGTTGATGCGAAAGAAAGAAGGTTGCTCCGCTGCATGATCGACGCGTTCTCCGCACGTCGGGCCGACTCACGAAAGGAGGCGGTCAACAGCATCTTGAAATTAGCCCAGCGAACGGGAACTTGCAATAGCTTCGAGCCTGCCGCTCCGATTCTTGTCGCCAGCGGTTCGGTCCCTCTGCCCTGCCCTGCGGTCGCCACCAGGTATCAACGACACAGAAACCAACCCGTCAGTTTGTCGCAACAACTCGCGCAGCAGAACTTGGTGTCGATCCACATCTGTTCGCACCAGGTCGCACCAGACGGCGGACCCGGTGCCGGTGAAGGCAGTTCCCATTCACCAGACGAGTCGTACACCTGATGCCGGGTGATGCCCTTGACCAGACTGGCGGGCGACACTTTCGCCGGCTGTTCGGCGTGAAGTCGTTCTATGGCCATCAGGGCGTCGGTGACATACTCGGCGCAGTGGACTCCCTCGGCTCGTTCTCCCGTGAGATGGTGTTGAATGGCATAAGGACGACCAAGCTGACTGTCCAGAAAGGCCGTCAAACGCTCGGAGTGCTCCGGTGTCAGAGGCACATGGGGATGAAAGGTGTGGAGCGTTTCGGGAGCCTGAACTTTCAGGTAATCCCGCAGCGACTGCTTGCGGACGCCCGCTCCGTTCATGCTGTCGTAGATAAGGCAATCCGTGTCCGCTCTCACGACGATGGCAACATGCGTATAAGAACTCGCCGTAAATACCCGGACGGCCAGGCAATCTCCCTCGCTGAACAGGAGCGACCCAGTTTGCAGTGTTGCAGCGATCTCGTCCGCCGCGACCTCCAGATTGTTCGCTGGTGCCGTGATCGACGCGTCGTGCTGCTCGCCGGCACGTGTCATCACAGGCATAACCAATGCTGCGGTCAAGATCAGGGTACGCATATCACTGCCCCAATTGGGTCTGTGTGAACGTGAGCTGGAGCACGGTCATCCGCTGATTCAACGTGGTGCAGCTCTCACAGTATCACAGAATCTCGGTATTCTTGATCCCCAGTGCCGTCGGGTCAACGCCTCCAGGCACTCGAATTGATGCAGGCTGCTGGTGTTCAGCGTTCAGTCACGAGGAGCCCTCACCTTCAAGGGGCTCGGCCAGTCAAAGGCCACTGATAACTGACAACTGTGGACGGATGACTGACCACCGACGACTCGATCTATGTTACCCGGCAAATCAGGCACTTCAGGTATCGATTCTCAATGCAGGTCAAGGCATACGGGTGATCAACCGCCTGTCCACGCGCTTCCAAGACCTGCACACGTCGCCCGGCGTCGTGTGCCGCGCTGGCCAGAGCCACCTCGAACTCCTCCTGGCTGACAAGTCCTGAGCAACTGCAGGTGACGAGGAATCCGCCCGATGCGACGACCTTGAGAGCTGAGCGGTTCAGGGCCGCGTAAGCCTTCAGTGCCGAGGGGATTCCCTTGCGATGGCGGGCAAACTTGGGAGGATCGAGAATGACGACATCGAACCGCTCCTCTGTCCCGCTGAGTTCACTGAGCTTCGCTGCCGACATCCCCTTTCTCAAACCGGACGCGGTCGGCCACTTCGTTGATCTCGACGTTCCCCTCGGCCAACCTCAGTGCGGCCGGCGACGTATCGATGCCCAGTACCGACCGGGCTGCTCCCAGCCGAGCCGCTGCGATGCCAAAGCCGCCCGAGTAACAGAACAAGTCCAGCACCCGTGCCCCTGCGGTGTAACGCGAAACCGCCAGCCGGTTCTCCCGCTGATCAAAGTAGAATCCGGTCTTTTGTCCTTCAACGATGTCGATCCCGAACTGCAAGCCATGCTCCTGAACAAACAGGGGCCGCTCGGGAGTTGACCCGGCGACCAGCCCGTCATCCAGCACGAGCCCTTCCGCTTCCCGGATCCCCTTCTCTGTTCGCAGCCAGACACCGCGCGGCTGCAGTTCCTCCTGCAGCAACCGCACGATGAGACTGCTGCGTTCGGCCAGCGCCCGGCTGGTGAACTGCAGCACGAGCCAGTCGGCGTACCGGTCAACGATGAGTCCCGAGAGTTCGTCGGCTTCGCTGAAGACGAGGCGGCAAGCTTGCCACTCCGACCGGTTGGAGAATAACTGCCGCCTCAGGCCGATCGCCCGCTGCAACCGTTCGCGCCAGAATGCCTCGTCGAGAGTCTGACCTTCATCGCGATTGTACAGTCGGACCCGGATGTTGCTGTCGGGGTTGATCAGCCCGCGGGCAATGAACGATCCATCGTCCGCATAGACCGCCACTTCAGCCCCTGCGGGGGCGTCACCGGTGACGGAGGCAATCGCTCCGGCGAACAGCCACGGATGACCGCTGAAGAGCGGCAGCGCAGCGCCGGGGCTTCACAGTGACACGCGGAAGAGAGCCGACGTCAGTCATGATTCATTCGACCGGGATCGCCGACTCGCGGATGGATGAGCCGTCGACCTCCTCCAGATAGGCCAGCAGTCGATCCCGCTCGTTGATGAGATGCCGCACCCGCAACAGCGAGCGGACGCGCGTCTTCAGTTCCAGTCGATGGACCGGCTTGCTGAGGAAGTCGTCGGCACCCGCCTCGACCGCCTTCTCGATATCGCCGGTCTCCTTCAGCGCCGTGACCATCAGGATCGGAATTCCCCGAGTCTCTTCGTTGTTCTTGAGTCGCTGGCAGACTTCGTAGCCGCTCAGTCGCGGCATCATGATGTCCAGGAGAATCAGATCAGGATTTTCCTCGCGGACCTTCTGCAGCGTTTGTTCCCCATCGGCGGCCATGATGATGTGGTAGCCCTCATCAGCCAGATATGCGTCCAGCAGCTCCCGATTCTGCTGATTGTCGTCCGCGATCAAAACGCGGCTCGTTGACGCACTGGACATACCGCCCTCTCCTGATTGCCGGCGCGACCTGTCGGCCGCCTCGACCGCATTCTATCGGCATCACCGGAAGGGCGGAAGGCTCCAAAGAATGCAGTGCGTAAGGCGACGACCTGACATGGTGAAGAGGTGTTTCCTCAGCCGAGAGTGGCGGGAGACGACGGTGCCCTGCCCTACCCGACGGCCGGCGTCACATCGCTGCTGACCGATGCCTCACAGTAGGGGCACTCGTTTCGGTACACGATCTTTCGGCAGCGTGGGCACTCACGAGGCCCGTGAATGAAAGGGACGTCCAGCTTGAACTGCTGGTAGGCCATGTAGAGGAATACGAGTACAACGAACGATACCAGGGCCGTCGTTCCCGACTGGCTGGAGGTCATCATGTGCCAGGTCACGGCCAGACAGCACAGGGCATAAATAACGATGACCCACCACTTCGATCGGTCGAACGCCGCTCGCTGCAGTTGCCTCTGAATCCGGTCAGCAACATGCGCCTCGAGGAGTTCCACCTTCTTCTGCCTCGCAGTATCGACATTGGGAGCACGAATGGCAGTCAACAGTCGCAGGACGCTGTCGTATGTCCGGTAGGCGTCGTCGAAATCGAAGTCGTGCTGATGAGCCCATTTGTTGCGGACGTCGCGCAGTTCGCTGACGAGACTTCGTTCCTGATGCCCCAGGTCGTGCCGAAACGCCGCATTCCACTGATCCCACATCACCGTGAGCAGTGAATGGGCATCCCACGCCAGTTGGTCGTCGTCCGAGTTGCCCAGGCTACGGGCATCGCGAAAGCTGCCCCTGGCAGTCTGCGACCAGTTGTCGCGAAAGGTCGCCTTTAGCTTGTCCTCCACGTAGGGGCGCAGACCGTCCGCCAGCAGATCGAGCGCCGCGGTCACTTGCTCATGCTGAGGGTTCATTGGTCGCGATTCCCACAGAGGACCGCAGAGGACCTCTGCCCTGCGACTCCGGTCATTGGCCCTTGTGCCGTCTTGAAGCGACACCCGGTTCACGATCCGGGGTCCTGACGCCACGTGACGCCACAAGCGTAGCTTGCATTTGGAGGCCGGGCTGCGAATGCTCCGGGGTGAAGTCCGGATTCAGCGACGCGGAACCGGTTCACGAATGCCATCCCCGGATTGCGTTGCCAGAAGGTCCAGCGCAAGCGTTGTTATCGCGCGAGACGGACCGCTCTCGGTCGTCCCCAGTGGGACTCCAGCAACATGCCCGGTCAGCCGGAAGCACCCAATACCCAGGAATGAGCGTGCACTCTTGCCGCGGGCGAACGAGGAGGCAAATCGTGCGGGCCATGCTGCGGGCACGATCACGGGAGCGGGCTGGTTCAGCCTCAGGGACGCGTCTGGTGGACGTCGTTACAGTCTCCCTGCGCAGCCTTGTACTCCTCCAGCGCCTTCACCTGATTGGACAGCTGAAACTCCGGTCCATGCGGGAAGTATTGAATGTCATCCCGCAGGTAAGTGGGGGACGGGAGGGTCTGACCGTTGATTTGGGTCTGACAGCCTGTCAGGGTCGTAACTGCGAGCAGGCACCCACAGCACATCCAGCCGGACGATCGAACGAGGCGAGACAGTGACATGCCGAGACCCATTATCTGTTGCGAAAGGAGAGGGTCGAGGGGTGCTGAGAGGTCTCCGCACCACCGGCAACCGGAGGGAACACTCCAGTCGCTAGTCCATGTATCGGCCGTTACAATCCGCAGACTTCAGCAATTCCGCAGGATCGTCAAAGTTTACCGCCTGTGGCAGTAAGCTCCACAAGGCTTTTTTTTATAAGAGGTTAGGGGCCAGGATCGCGTGCGTTTCCTTGGAATTTCGACGCCTGCGGGGTCGCCTGATGAGCAGCAAAGCCACACCCCCATCGCCGCAAGAACGACGACAGGTAGAGCTCCCTTCCCCCCCCGCCGCGTCCAACGCTCGGCGATCCTCAACTCTTGAAGATCCGTTGCAATTCTTCGAGCGAGGTGCGTCCCTCGGCCACCACGCGCAATCCGTCTGAACGGAACGACTGCATGCCCTCCTTGCGAGCCGAGTTCTTGATGTCCTTCTCATCGGCTCCCCGAGCGATCAGCTCCTTGATGCCGTCGGTCACCTCAATCGCCTCGATCAATCCCGTCCGCCCGAAGTAGCGGATGTTGCCACACTTTTCACAGGTTTCGAGTTCTTCCCCTTCGGCCGCTGGTCGGGGTACGCGGTACAGGACCTTGGTCTCCGGCGGCAGTCCGGCCTTTTCCAGCAGCTTGGGGTTGGGCTTGTATGCCTGCTTGCAATCGGGGCACAGCAGCCGGATCAGCTTCTGGGAGAGGATCAGACTCAGCCGTTCGGCAACGAGCTTGGGATCACCGATCCAATCGTTCAGCCGTTTGATTCCGTCGGCCGCATCCTTCGCGGGGAACTCGGAGACGAAGCACACCTTGTCCGCATTGTCAAAGATCACTCGGACCTCTTCGATGTCGCGTAACGGATCAACGATGATGACGTCGGCTTCGGTCCGCATGCAGCGGGAGACCGCCTTGTCGAACGATTCGCCTTCCACCTTGTCCGGAATCGTGATGTGCGTCAGCGCGCGCGACCCCATGTCGGCGAGCGAGAAGATGGAATAGAGATAGGTGTCAATACAGCGGAGTACCGCAAATGCGGTCGTTGTCACACCAGAGTTGGCCGGACCACAGGCGAGGACGACACCGGAGCGCTGGGCGGTCAATGTGCGGATTCGTTCACGCAACGCCTCCGAGAATCCGACGGCCTCGGGCGTGTCGATCTGCGTCTTCAGGTTCCGGGCGCGGACGGTGAGACGCTCGCCGCCCGTTTTGAGAGGTGCGGTATCGACGAGCAGGTGATACGGAGTTCCATCGAACTCAGTCTTGATCCCCCCGGACTGCGGTTGCTTGCGGTCCTTGATATCCAGACCCGCCAGCAGTTTGACCATCTGGGTGATGGCCAGTGCTTCCTGTTTGGAGAAGCGTCCTCCCGGATACGCCACCCCATCGACATACACGACCGCCGCGGCACGCTCACCCTTGGGCTCGACACGGACCATCTCCGATCGGCGAGCGAGAGCATCGCTGAGCAGATTCTTCGCCGGCACAAGTCCCGCCTGGGCGAGTCGTGCATTGGCCTGGAGGTCGACGACCGTCCCGTTCAGTGCCCCCTGAAAGAGGAGTGACTCGACCTCGATCTCTTCGGAGGAGGGCTCGGCCTTCCTTCTGCCAAATCCGAACACCATGGGTGGCTGACTCCAGACATTTCCGGGGAAATCTGCTGATCCCCATCTTGGCACGTTCGCTGGCGGTTGAAAAGCATGCACCGACAGAATCCAATCGAGTCATGCGGGCGAATGTCCCTCAACTCGCGGATTCCGACATGACTTCACAGCAGTCAACAGCAGCGAACGGGATGACCGGCCAGGGATTGCACGTGATGTCGAAGCCGATCGGCCCGATCTGCAATCTCGACTGTGCCTACTGCTATTACCTGCACAAGGAGGACCTCTATCCCGGGCACACAAGCTGGAGGATGTCCGACCACACCCTCAAAACCTACATCCAGCAGTACATCGACGCGCAGCCCCCCTCAGCCGAGGAGATCACGTTTGCCTGGCAGGGAGGCGAGCCGACCCTCCTGGGAGTCGACTTCTTTGAGCGAGTTGTCGAGGTGCAGCAGCCTGCGCTTCAGCGGGTCGCCGAGTCGTGAACACGTTGCAGACGAACGGTGTCCTGCTGGATGACGACTGGTGCCGTTTCTTCAGGCAGCACGAGTTTCTGATCGGGCTCTCCATCGATGGGCCGGCGGATTTGCACGACCGGTATCGGGTCGACACCAAAGGACGGGCCACGTTTCCAGCAGTGATGCGTGCACTCAACCTGCTCAAGGCCCATGCCATTGAATTCAATGCCCTCGTCGTCGTGAACCGCCTCAATGGAGATCACGGCCGACGGGTCTATCGTTACCTGCGTGACAATGGCGTGAGATATCTGCAGTTCATTCCGATCGTCGAACGGCAGGGAGTCGGCCGGCATGCGGAGTTAGTGGGTGATGAGCTCCAGACCTCAGGGGCTCCAGAAGATTTCGTCAGTTCACGGTCGGTGCACCCGGATCAGTTTGGACGCTTTCTGATCGAGGTATTCGAGGAGTGGGTCCGGCGGGATGTCGGCCGCGTCTTCGTGCAGATCTTCGATCAGGTGCTGGCGGCCTGGTTGGGAATGGAGCCCAGTCTGTGCGTGTTTCGCCAGCAGTGTGGGTGCGCCTTGGCGCTGGAGCACAACGGTGATCTCTACAGTTGCGATCACTTTGTCGAGCCGGCCTACAAACTCGGAAACATTCACGAGCTGCCGATTGTGACCATGGCCAACTCCGAGCAGCAACAGGCGTTCGGCACTGCCAAGGAGAGCACGCTGCCCCGGTATTGTCGCGATTGCGAAGTCCGTTTTGCCTGCAACGGCGAATGCCCGAAGAACCGCTTCCTCAAGACTCCCGACGGAGAAGAAGGGCTCAACTACCTGTGTGCCGGATACCGGGCGTTCTTCAACCACATCGACCCGACGATGAAGCAGATGGCCCAGGCACTGCGGGCGGGTCGACCGGCGAGTGATGTGATGGAGGTCCGCAGACTGCAACAGAGGATCCGTCGCCCTGCCGCGGGATCGGGTTCAGTCCGTCAAAGTCCCGCACCCGGTACCACGATCGCGAGAGGCCGGAATGACCCCTGCCCCTGCGGATCGGGCCGGAAGTTCAAACACTGCTGCGGTGTACGCTGACCACTGGAGTCCGACTGCATCTCGGCTACAGGTTTTCCGAAGCGACCTTGGCGATGATCTTGCCGATCGTTCGCAGTGCCCCGGGAGCGACGACTGTCTGACCTTCAAGGCGATCGTCCATGCGCTTGAGATTGACGCTCACGCGGTCGTCGATGTCCTGCAAGGCCTTGATCGCCAGTGCCCGCAGTTCCGCCGGATCGATCGGCTTGAGCCCACCGCTGCCAATAGGACCATCTTTGTCGGTTTTTTCTTCGCTGGGCTCACCCGCCATCTGTGCCTTCATATTCAACGAGTCCAGCAGGTCGAATCCGGTCTCGACAATGTAGCTGTCGGCAAGTGTCAACAGAGGCAACAGGTGTAGCTTCAGGGCAATCACCGAGTTGTCGGTCAAAGGTGCGGTTTGCTGCTTGACGACGGTATCGATCGCGGACTTCATTGTTTCGAGCGACTGTTCGCCGGCGGCGATCCAGACCTGTCCCGCACTGCTGCCCACATAGATCGCCCCGCTGGGGCCGAAGAACTTGAGCAGGGACTGGTGTGTGTCCTTGGACACGTCGATCTTGTGGATGGTCACATCCCCCGCCCGATCAACGTCCTTCTCGACCAGCCAGCCTTCGTGAGCCTGGGGAATCAGTTCGACGATCGCATCGGCCGCCTTGCCATCTTTGGCAGCCACGGCCACCAGCAGTGTGTGATGGCCGGATGAACTGGCCGTGATGTCTGCCGCGAGATCGAGTCGCCCGGGTTCGATACCAGCCACCAGCATGTCGATTACCTGCGTTGCGATCTGTTGCAGGGCAGCCTTCTCGTTCTCGTTGCGGGATTCAATCGCCTCCAGTCTGGCCTGCAACACCGGCGCGCACCAAGCCGTACCATTCCCGTTCATGCTTCTTGCGAAACTCGTCCATGGCCAGATTGATGCGAACGCTCAGCACCGGATCCTCCGGGACCTCCAGCGCTGCAAACTGGCTGGGCTCTGCCGCCAGGGTACCAAGGTACTCGGCCAGTGGCGTGTTTTCGATGGCGGAGAGCAGCAGGTCCCCGCGACCTTCCTGTTTCGCGGTGTCGGTCGTCCAACCGATGATTGCCTGCTTCCCTTCGACATACGCGCGATGCAGGACTTCGTACTGCTGCCGCATCGACGCTTCCCGCAGAGCAAAGCTCTCCTTGGTTTCGTCGGGGCGCTTCTTCACCTGCGCCAGCATGTTCTTCTGAAACGTGAGAAACTGCTGGCCGCGTTCGCCCTGGGTCTGGGGATCGTTGATGATCTCGGCAGCGATGTCGAAACCACGCGCCACGAGGTCCTCGTGAGACTTACCTGGATGCGGCATGTCTATGGGGATGTCGTCCTTCTCGAAGCCTTCGGCAGCAATACAGGCGTACGTCGACTTCGCCTCTTCGACGATCCGCATGCCGCCGTCGTACACGCCTCCGCTCAATTCGTAGTAGGTTCCCTTGCGATCCTTGCGCTTGGCGTCGATGCCGATCGGATTCAGGTTTTCATCGATGAACGTCTTCAGGTTGGCAACAGGAATCGAAGGCTGATAACGCCAGCCCTGCGCATTGTTGCCACCCAGGAGGACGTCAAAGCGGATCGGCTGGCGCGTGTCGACACCGACGAGGAAGATGTCGATGCTGGGGAAGATATTGTCGGCCCACTGTTTGTTTTCCTTCGCCAGATCGACGATCAGAAACTCCAGGTCCTCCAGCAGCCGATCGCCGGATGCGACGAACGTCTTCACTCGAGGAGGCTCAGCCACCGAGAGATCGCCGGCGGCAAGAACCACCGGGAAACTCGCGAGCAGCGAGTAAAGAGTGCCTAGGCGCAACAAAGACATCGTGGCCTTCTCCTGGAGAACGATGGTGACAGGGTGCCCGATCTCACTGGGGTGGCATGAGGGTTCTGGGCGATCAGTCAGAGCAAATTGAATTTGCCGATCCCAGAGATTAGGCAGTCCCGTTCCCGATCGCAAGAGATTTGCGCAAGCGGGAGGTTGGGGGGCTATGCAGACAAATCCGCGGGGCACGTGCGGGCGTGCTACAAGGAGATTTCGGCGAGTTGCACGATTCCCTTGACTACAATGCTTGAAACCCCAATGGCCTGCGCACTCGGCAGGCCTTGGCGGGCTCGCCCCAGCGCTACAACCCTCACTGATTGACGGGGATCTCCTTGATACTCGCCGGGCGCTGCCGGCGGGCTTTCGTAATGAACCCATGACCGCTTGTGAAGTGGGGCACTCAAGGTCACTGCGGAGGCAGCGACGCCTGACTCGCTTGAGCCTCCTCGTCGGCGGGGGGAGTCGTCGCCGCAGCACGCTGGGTGTGTGCGACAATGCCATCGATCATCCCCCGCAGCAGGGCGATTTTTTCGGTCGCGTTCAGCCCCTGCGAGTCGTAGGTGTTCCACAGATCGGGGGCCAGTCCCTGGGACACAGACAAGGCGCCCGCCATCTTCAGGCAGTCCTCTCCCAGCACCGCATCCTTCAGCGACTGAACGAAGTCGATCAGCTCGGGGAGCTTCTTGTCGCGGACGAGACGGCAGGCCAGCTGCTGGGCTCGCTGATCCCGTAACTGGTCCTGTTCACCACGAATCTGTGCCAACTGCTCCCCTGCCTCGCGGTAATTGCCTTCGCGAAACAGCTTCTCCGTACCCAGATACAACCGGGCCACTGTGTCCGCGGGGATCGATCGACCCTGCAGAGACTGGTGGAGTGCCGTTAATTTCTCACGGGCAGGCGCCGCTGCGAGGTGCTGTTCGAGTGTCGAGGCGATAGACCCTTCAAGGTAGGGCTGTGACTCCGAGTGCGGAGCCTGACCTGGATTCTTCAGGAAATCACCCACCTGGCTCAGCAGCCCCCAACCGATGGCCTCCTTCAGAAGTGCTTGTTCGAGCTGAAACCGCGCTGCAGCCGCATCGACAAAGTCATTCAGCTGACGGCGATAGTCGCGAAATGCACGTTCCTTCTCGTCGCGAGTATTGAGACCGAGTTCCCGTGCCAGACGTTCCTGGGCGGCGTTAGGATTCTCGGAGACAACGTTGTTGAGTTGGGCGACATCGCGATAGCCCGGACCCATGGAGGGGGTGAACTCCCACGCCTTCTTCAACGTTGTCCACGCAGCATCCGGCTGTCCCAGCAGATGCTGGAGTTGAGCCACCTGTAGGATCCCGAGCACCGCCGATCGCACTGCCGACGTTTCGGGCAGTCCGGAATTGCGGGCGCCCTTGGACTGATAGATTTTCAGCATCGTCGGCGCGGACATTGCAGGTTGCGGTTTGACCTGCTCCAGCACAGCGAGCGCCTCCTGTAGTGACGATCCCGCCGCCGTTCGATCTCCCGCCAGAAGATATCCTGTCGCCATCCCCGCCAACATGCGGCCCTGTGCCGATGGCGTCTGCTGTGCGAGAACTCCCTTCACCCGGCCAAGAGGTTCCTGATTCCCGCCGGCGATCAATTCATAGGCGGCCGCCAACGACAGTGCGGCCAGGGAGTCGTCTCTGGCGGCAACATCGTCCTCGGCCAGTGCCCAGGCGAGTGCCTGTTCCGTTTGACCGTTGGAAATCAACCGGACGGCAACTGAAGCCTGCAATGGTTCGGACAGCAGATCGAGGGTCGAATTTCGCACGAGCTGGTCAAGATCAAAGGTCTTCAGATCGAAGACCATTTGTGCCAAGGCCGCCGCCCGGGCCCGTGAGGCTTCGATATTGTCATCGGCGAGTCGCTTTTGGGCCGCCGATAATTGGTCGAGGGCAGTCTCTCCCGCCGCCAGTGCGACGCTGGCGTCAAGGGTCGCCCGGCCGGCAACAGGCATGCGCTGGCCGGCACTCTGCGCGGTGGCCAGCGTCGCTTTTGCCGCAGCGGTGTCTCCCTTCGCGAGTTCCTGCCACAAGATCTGCACGAGCGGTTCGACCTGGTAGAATGGCACTTGGGCACCGACGTTTTGCAAGAGTTGCAGTTGCTCGCGCGCTTTCGTCACATCACCGGTGATGGCAAAGGCCTCGGCGGCGAGATGTCGGGAGTACGCGCGATTCCGATTCTCGTCTCGTGATCGAGCCAGGTCCACAACCTGCTGCAGGGCCAGTTTCTGGATCTCTGGCAGCGGGAGACGTTGGGGACCGACAGCTCCGTGATCTCGCGTGATGAGGTCGGGGAGAGGTTCACGTTTATCGCCGGTCGGACTCCCCTGCCCTGCCGTTGGCAGCGAATCGGGCGAGGCGGTCGTCCCGGAGTCGCCCCGGAACGCGAACGCATACAGGAGTCCGAGTAACAGACCAACGCCGGCGAGTGTCGTGATGATGAGCGTGCGCGGAGTCATCCTGCCCTGTTTGGATGTCGCCTCGGCTGCTTCCTCTGACTCGGCTTTGGGGGCTGTGAAGACCGGCATCATGCAATCGGAATTGCAGCATTTGACGTCGCGCCCTGCATCTTGGCGGAGATGAAGCCGGGCGTCTCGCACATCGGGCAGACGATCCGGATCATCCGCCCCTTGGCCGGTCGCGGGCTGACAGGAGGTGCCTGGCTGACCGCACTGGTGTTAATGTCGAACGGGTTGTCGTCGTCGGGAGGTGCTTCCTTCGATCGTGCCGATCCCCTGCGCGATGGGACGCGTAGTTCCCTTGGAAGGAGCCCCGGCCGCAGCGGACGTCGCGACCGGCTTCCCCTTCGGGTCACTCTTGCTGACCGCAGTGCCGGTGGGAGCGGCTTTGGAAGTCGGTGACGCTTTGGGGGGGCCGGAGGGCTTTCCCGACATCGACGCACCGCAAAACGGACACTCCTGTGCCGCATCGTCCAATACCGACGCCTGACACGCGGGACACTTGCGGAAATCCATGGAGGGCTCGATCTGGCAGGGAGGGCTCAACGTCCGCAGTCGATCGACGCGGCGAAGATCACATTCATTCAATCATACCAAAAACAGGGACCTCGTTGAATGTGTCGCCTTGGCACAATTGCCGCGGATGATCTCGGGTCGACCCCTCTTCAGTACCGCGCATCCATCAATCAATTGTGATAAGTGGGGGGACGGTGAGCAGTGCACGGCTGAGTGTCACCCCACAGGTGTCGATGACCACTTAAGGTTGCGTGGCGGATCCGCAGGTCGGGCTAAGTCGCTCCGCCCGGTCGAACCGGAACGCAGCCTCAGCAGACCGGGTCTCGGCACCGCAGCTGGACGTCGTGTCGTATGTCCAACGAACCGACCGGCGGACCCATTCCCGAATCATGCCCAGTAGTTCCGCGTAAGGGTCACTCTGGAAATAACATACAAATGCGCCCGGCTGGACTCGAACCAGCGACCTCATGCATGTCAAGCATGCACTCTAACCAACTGAGCTACGGGCGCGTCGCGAAAAGGTTGCGGACCATCATCTGCCGAGGTCCTGGATGGAACCCCTGCAATTTCGGCAGGTTAAGTTGTCGAGCGGAAGGCGTCAAGGATGCGGTCCGGCTCGATCGACCGGCAGATGACGGCAGATTCTGCCGGTCCGATCGGCAGAAATGGCAGTCCGTCTTCACGGCTCGAAGGGCCTGGGTTATAAGCCCCGTCCATGTCCGCAGGGACCGCGGACACCCTCCTCTCTCTCCTAACAATCCAGATTCGATCGTTGGCTTCCTCCCAGGATGCTGACGAAATTCCTGCGCAGGTCAACGGGACCGTGACGTTGTGGGACGTCGTGCCCGAGGATCCAGCGGGAGCGAATGACAATCAGGAGTTTCGCCATGCTGCCTGGTGAACACCATTTTCGGTCGTTGACCCCGTTTCGTGCATTGACTGCCGGCGTTCTCGCGGCCTGTCTGGCTGCGTGTGGATGCAATGCCGTGCCCATGTCGCAGTATCGACAGGCGCAGTTTCAGACGCAGGCTCTTTCCCAGCAGCTCAGCCAGACCCAACAGGGACTCGCGCAGGTATCGGCTCAGAATCAGCAACTGCTCGGCGAAGTCTCCATCAGTCAGCAGCGGCTGGCGAACCTGCAGGCCGAGCGTCAGGAGCTGCACGCTCAATACGAGAACCTGCTCGTCAGCCAGACGACAAGAAAGGGACCGTTATCGGGAGATGCGGCCCGCCGCTTCGAGGAACTCACGCGTCGCTATCCCCAGTTCGTCTATGATCCAGAATCTGGTGTCGCACGCTTTGAGGGCGACCTGCTATTCCAGACCGGGAGTGCCGATGTACAGAACGCGGCCAAGCCAGTCTTGCAGGAACTGGTTCAGATTTTGAATACAGCAGAGGCCTACGGCTTCGATCTGCTCGTGGTGGGTCACACCGATGATCGCCGAGTCGTCCAAGCGGCGACGAAGGCCAAGCACGGGACGAACTGGGATCTGTCAGCACATCGCGCGACGGCAGTCGTCAAGCAATTGGCATCCCTGGGGATCGATGAATCCCGCCTGGGAATCGCCGGTTACAGCATGTATCAACCGGTCGCTGCGAACGACACCGAGGACTCACGTCAGCAGAATCGCCGCGTCGAGATCTTCATCGTGGACGGTACAGAGCTGGTGGCGAATCTGGACCGGGCCCCGCGCTTCTGAAGACCAGCCGTCTGACGTCACCAATAGCCCGTCAGCCACGTCCGGCGGGATCCCGCAGGTTGTGTTTTGCGGAACCTGCCCGGCGACTACGCCGAGCGCAAGAGCGACACATCGAGGTCGAACGACTCTTCCGCGGGAGCGTGCTTCAGCGCCTGCCGCCCTTCCACTGTGAGCTGATACGCAACGCCGATCGTCCGACCGTCCAGCTGAAACTGCAGCAAACCCAACGCGATCAGACGACCGTGAATGGGGGCCAGTCGCCCCGCGGCGACACCCTGCACCTCCCGCAACCGGAGGACCCAATGTGAGCGCCGGGGCTCATGCCCTGCCTCGCTCTCGGTGGCATCGTCCAATTCCGGGGTCTTGGGCAGCGCCGCAATCGCCTCGGCATAGGCCCGAAGGACCCGCTGACAATCGGGACCCAGTATCGTCTGCTCAAAGTCGAGGCCGTTCAACCGGGGAACTCCTTGTCGGCAGAATCGTTCGAGTTGTTGTTAGCGGCGAGTCTCACGGCCCACCGTCCCCAGCTATCGACTCTCCATCCGCGACGGTCCAGCAGCTTCGCGGCACGTCGCGCTACCGTCACAATCCGTGCGGCAGGGTCGTTTTGATGTGCACGTCAGCCATAACCGGGGAGATCCGCAGGGGGTGAGCATCCCGATTGAGCAGCACAGCTTCACATGTTGGTCTTGGCGTCGACCGCATCGCCCAACACCGAGTTGAGGGCCGCCACAATCGGGGCGTCGTGGCGATGATCCCGGCAATAGATACGGACGATGACGAAGCTGATGGGCAGGGCCTTGAACAACTCGTCGTCATGGAGTTCTTGCGGGGCCGGGGCATTGGGATCGAGGAGCCAGTTCTGCCCACCGGCCGGCAAACGTCCGCTGGGACGGTGATAGTGCCGGGCCACATCGATGTTGAGTGGCACGTCGCGAATGTCGGCCGGGAGTCGCTCGCGGATGCGCCGGATGACCAGATCCGGTTCCGAGAAGATGGTCATCCGCTCAGCTGCGGTGGTGTGGAAGTTGAAGGAGCGTTCGACGGCCATCTTCCAGCCCGACTTCCGGCAGAGAATGTCCCGCCACTGATGTCCGAGTTCCCGAAGTTCGGGGTCTTCACTTCTTGCCCAGCGGTCGACGTCCACCAGAAAGGAGGACTCCGTCAGTTCCCGGTAGGCTGCGAGGTCGTCGAGCGGATTGCCGGGAAACATCCGTTGCATTGTCCGGGGAAAGAGATCTTCCAGGGCGAGGTCCAGGGCCCGCACGGTCCGGTGAAAGTAGATCGTCCGGAAAAGATTGGCCCGCGTTTCAATAAAGTTGATCAGTGTCGGCAGCCCGCGCACCTGAATCGTGAGTCCCTGAGGCGTGAAGAAGCTGTAGTGGATAAGCCGCGACAGATCAAACGCCTTGGTGTTGTACCCCGACATGAACGCATCGCGGAGCACGAAGTCCATGTTGTCGACCGTGTAGATGCCGCTGAAGAGTGCCCGCAGCTTGCGGAGCCAGTCGGGATGGCCCTGCTCGTCGGCCGCTTGCCCCTTCGGTCGACGAATGAGGTAGGCAATCTGCCGGGGGTCGACTTCTTCCAGAGGTTGCAGGCGACCGCCGGGATTGCGACGCAGACCGCGCAGCAGATGCCCGAGTTCCGACTCGATGATGACACCGCCAATGTCCTCGTGCGTGATGCCGAACTGATCGAGGTGATGGTCGTCGAAGAAATGCCCGAACGGGCCGTGCCCCACATCGTGCAGCAGACCAGCCATCCGGGCCAGAGTCTCGACACAGGCTCGCGAGGGGACATTCGGACAGGCGTCGGCCAGGGAATCGTACCATTCCGCCGACCACCCGCGAGGCCAGATGCATGACCCCCAGCACGTGCTGAAAACGCATGTGTTCGGCGGAAGGAAACACCCACCAGGCGGTCTGCAACTGGTGGATGTGTCGCAGCCGCTGCACCCAGGGATGGTCGATAATCTCCTGTTCGGCCACTTCACCGGCGGGTAGTCCGCTGCGGGAAATGAACGGGATGTACCCGTGGATGGGATCGTGAACCAGACTTTCGGTCGTGTAATCGCGGGACATGGTCTGAGGAGATCGATCAGCGCCGGGGGGTGGAACCGTGCTCCCGTGGTGCGCCTTGATGGTCGTCGGTCCAGATTATGGTCGCCCTCCTCTGCCGGTCTCAACCCTGCGAGCCCAACCCTCGACCCCTCCGCACCGCATTAGTAGGATTTCGCCCATGGACAGCGACCTGCAGCTCACTCGCGAACTGATGCAGCGCGACACACTGCATCCCGGCGCGTTCGCTGGATCGAGTGGCTGGACATCCTGGTCGTGATTCTGGGCGTGTCGGCCGTCATGGTCGGACACGGCCGGGATCGCTCGGACCTTCAGCATCATTGGCAGTTCGACGCACTGGCGTTCGGTTCGATGTTGTGGCTGAGCGGCTCGCTGCTCATCCGTTATTCATGGAGTCGCACACGGCGGACGTATCTGCGTGAGCACCGAGTTCCTTGCCTCATTTCCGCACTGTGGGTGATCGGTCAGCTGACGGCGATCATTCTCGCGCCGAAGCTCCCCGAATGGTCTGGGCACATCTCATCCCGGTGGGAGGCCGTAGTTGAGGTCTCGGAAATCCTCCTGCTGCTCAGCGCCGTGTCGGCTGTGTTGTCTGCGATTCGAGGGGCCGCAGCTGAGCGATACAACCCTGCTCTGGTGCTCGTAGGGTCATTTGTGCTGCTCATTGCCATTGGCACCGGTCTGCTGCTGCTGCCTCGTGCACGAGCGATCGAACTCGACGGTACACAGATCGGCAGCCCGTTCGTCACGGCACTCTTCACAGCGACGAGCGCCGTCTGCGTCACGGGCCTGGTCGTCGAAGATACCGGTCCGTACTGGAGTCGCGAGGGACAGGTGGTGATCCTGTTCCTCTTTCAAATTGGCGGGCTGGGCATCATGACGTTCGGAGCATTCTTCGCTCTGGCAGCTGGGCGACATGCCCAATTGCGCGAGCACGCCACGCTCAGTGAGATGCTCGAGGCCGAAGGTCTGGGAAGCATGCGACGCCTTGTGATGTCGATCCTGCTGTTTACGGTCACCGCGGAACTGATCGGTGCCGCGCTCCTGTGGGGGCTGTTTCCAGACAAGCCATTTGGTGAACGGCTGTTCTTAAGCCTCTTCCATGCGGTCAGCGCCTTCTGCAACGCCGGCTTCGCGCTGACCGAGAACAGCTTCGTCGGCATGGCTCACCACTGGCAGGTGTGGGGAGTGGTCCCCTTGCTCATCATTGCCGGGGGCCTTGGATTCGCCGTGCTGTACGATGTAGGAACCCGCGCGTATGAGGAGCTGCGCAGACGATGCGCCCGCCAGCCATTCCAGCAGCGCCGCTCCGCTCGCCTGACACTGACGTCGCGCATCGTCCTGGTGACGACGGCCGTGCTGCTGGTCGGCGGGACCGCCGGACTGTATCTGCTCGAGCGGGTCGGAGTGGCGGAGCTTCCAGTTCATCCGATGTCCGGCCTGGATGCATGGTTTCAGTCGGTCACCTTCCGGACGGCCGGCTTCAACACTGTCGATTTGGGATTGATACGACCAGGCAGCAAGTTGCTGGGCATCATGTTGATGTTCATTGGTGCCTCGCCCGGGTCGACCGGAGGGGGTGTCAAGACGGTGGTGTTTGGCCTGGCGATCATCGGTCTCGTCTCGGTGTTGCGGGGAAGGCAACATCTGGAATGCTTTGGCGGCACGATTCCCGAAGTGCTGGTGCATCGGGCCCTGGTCATTCTGTTTCTATCCATGGCCGCGATTATGGCAACCACACTGCTGCTGATGATCTATGAACGGGAGGCGGATCTCCTCCTGCCCTACCTGTTCGAGGCCGCCAGCGCCGTGGGAACTGTCGGTGTATCCAGCACGATCGAGTTGGCCGATGGCACGAGAATGTCGGTGACTCAGTCGCTCTCGGAACCGTCCCGACTCGTGCTGATCGTTGCAATGTTCCTCGGACGGGTCGGTCCGTTGACGCTGCTCATCGCCCTGACCGGTCGCGAAACACAGGCCCGGTATCAGTACCCTGAGGAACGGGTCACACTGGGATGAGAGTGTTGTGCGACGTTGGGAACCGGTAACTTGGTACAACAGCTCGCGTGGATCGGCTCGTCAGGGGGTATGAGCATGCGAGGGTCAGGGAGAGTGTTGAAATCGGATCTGACTCCGGCACGCACATGCACTCATCATGACTAAGGCCGATCCTGGGCTGCTGGATCAGCGACCCTCAATTCTCCATCAGACGTGTTGAGACAACATGCTAAAAGTTGCAGTTATCGGATTGGGACGGTTCGGGATGGCGGTAGCGCAGCGTCTGGCACTGAGCGGTGCCCAGGTCATTGCCATCGACCGCCATGCACAGCTGGTGAACGAGATCAAGGACGACGTGGATCTCGCCGTTCGGCTGGACTCCACCGACCGGCAGGCGCTGCTGGCGCAGGAAATTGACAAGGTCGAGGTGTGCATTGTCGCCATCGGCGAAAACTTTGAGGCATCGCTGCTGACGACCGTGCTCGTCCGGCAACTGGGAGTGCCGCAGGTCATCTGCCGCGCCCAGACCGCCTTTCATGCCGAAATCTTCCGGCAGATCGGTGCTCACAAGGTCATCCAGCCGGAACAGGAAGCGGGCGTGCAGCTCGCCCGGCAACTGGCGCATCAGGGGCTGATGGACTTCGTGCCGCTCTCGGACGGCCTGACGCTCATTGAACTCAAGGCCCCCGAGGCGTTTCACCACAAAACGATCAAGGCCCTCGATCTGCGGGCCAAGTACGATGTCAACCTCGTGGTCCTGCGGAGATCGATGCAGCATCCGCACGACTCGGATCATGCGACGCCCACAACGCAGACCATCGTGCCCAAGGCGAACGAAGTGTTGCTGCCCGAGGATGTGCTGGTGCTGATCGGCTCGAACGAGTCACTGGCCCGCTTGCCCAAAGAGTAGCCGAGAAGTTGATGAGTTGAGTCGTGGACGAGTTCGGCGGTGAGTCGAAGTGGATCGCGTGCAGAACCAAATCCCACGGTCAGCGGCCCGTGGGTATCAACTGTCGGGGGGCGGCGCAGCCGCGAAGTTCCAGTAGGGCAGACTCAGGTTTCCTCATTTGTGCCCGTGACTTTACCACCAGACTTGAGGTCAAAGTCGGCGACATTCCTCCCGTCCTTCACCTCGTAAGTCAGCGTCGTCTGGGTGTTGTATTCGTCAGGGATGGTTTCCTTCTGGCCGGGAATCGGTGTGCCATCTTCCGCCTCACTGGGATCGCTCAGCGTCGTGATCCGGACCTTGCTCTTCCCCAGCAGCGCCCCCTGTCGGCCACCGCTGAAGTTCAGCACATAGTGTCCGTTCTCGTCGGTGCGGCCGCCACCGGGGCGGCCGTTCTCGGGCAGGAAGAGAACTGCTGCGTTCGGCAGCGGTTTGCCATCCATGGTGATGGTTCCTTCCACACTGGCGATTTCAGGCCCTTTATCGCCCCCGCACCCCAAACACAACAACAGGGCCAACGACGTACCACACAGAACCACAGCTTTCATCGACATGACCAACTCCTCCATATCAGTTTCTGGTGATGATGACCGACCGAATGAATCCATGATGGATGACGACGGTGAAAAACCGCGAACACTCACATGTGAAATGTGGGCATTGTATCTCATGCACATCGTGACCCGCTGGAACGAAAACGCCCAGGGGCTGTGATGCCCCCAGGCTGGTGTCAGATTGTCAGAAACGACACGATGGCAAGCTCAGAACTCGCCGATCACCAGGCCATCCGCCCGTGAGAACAGCCGCTGGTAGATGCCGTAACCCGCCCCGTTGTTGGGGAGGTCATAGGCATTCATGTTGTTGACCCAGGCAGTGGCCGTGTGCTGGATGTTCTCGCTGACGAAGCGGACCGATCCGTCTCCCATCAGGAACTGGGCTCCCCCGACATGGGCGCTCCCCGCCGTCCGGTTGTTCTGAGGATTTCCTTCCGGCTGCGTCCAGTTCATGGCCCACTCGCCGTTGACCCCAAGGGCATTGGTGGCGCCTGCAGCACCCAGAAACGGTCCCGGATCCGAGACCCCCCCGCGGTCCATGGCCCCGTACCAGCGGGAGCGGTTGCGGTGATTGTTGTCCATGTCCCACTTGGTCTCGCACACCGCGAACGTGTTCGATGTACCGTCCGTGACATCGCGAATCTTGCTCGGGGGACGGTTGCAACGTTCAAACATGCCATTGTAACGCAGCGTGTTGGGGTTGCTGCCGACCCTACCTCCCTGCCAGCCGTTGTAGGAACTGCCGGCCCCCTGATAACTGCTCGTGGCCGTGTTGCTAAGTGCCCCGTCGTTACGGTTCGTCTCTTTGGCATCAGACGGACAGCTGATGAAGGAGAGCACGGTCTGGGCCAGATCCCGGTTGAACGGACCCCCGGCCGGTATTAACTGCTCGGCCACCGGCTGCTCGGAATTGAACTGATTGTACAACGGGGCCTGGTCCACAAACGGGAGGATGAAGAACCCCCAGCCAAAGGCATTTCCTCCATCGGCGTCGGTCGAGTCTCCGTCAAAACCCCCGCGGAACTGATGCAGCATCGGGAACATCCTGTGCACATCGTGGTAGTTGTGCAGGGCCAGTCCCAGCTGCTTGAGATGGTTCTTGCACTGGGTCCGGCGGGCGGCTTCCCGCGCCTGCTGCACGGCAGGCAGCAGCAGGGCGATCAAAATGGCAATGATGGCAATCACCACCAGCAGTTCGATCAGCGTAAAGCCCCGCCAGTTTCCGTTCTGCGTTCGTTGCCTCGTGGTACTGAATTGAGAACTTGCTCCGCAATGCATCGTACGTACTCCTCTCTTAGGGGGCCGCCAAAGCCATCGCAGGCCTGACGGCTGGTGGATGCTCCGCTGATGCCACGATCAGGGGCCTGCGTGTCCGCACACGAAGGTCTCCATGCAGGTTCAGCACCATGCAACGATCGCTGGAACCAGCGAAGCACGAATCAGAAAAGCGGTCAGTCTGTCTCCGCAGGCAGACTGCCGAAAACACACACGAGAATGGCTTGAGAATTATCTGACGTGGGTATGAACCTAAGGTCCCAGATTGTGTGACATGTCCGGTGGCCTCACGCTCGTGTTCGGTCGTCGCAGCGAGGTTCGTCACCCGGGCTGCCAGTCACGGGAGACGGCGGCTCCCCTGTACACCATCACGCGACGGACAAGACCGCCTTCAGCGGCCTCCCCCAACCATCTGCAAGCAGCGGTGATGGCTAATAAGGGCAATGGCCCTTCGCTCCGCGCCGTGGTTGTCTGATTCCGACCCTAGCAGGCAGGGAGCACTCCGTCAACCATCCCGCAGCAATTATTTTGACGCATTTCTGGGTAATTCGATGCAAATGGTCCCCCTGTCACGGGAAATGTCGAGCCGCGGGGCCTCGCGATATGTCTCTCATCAAACCCCTGACATGCAATCAGAGCCATGTACGCAGCAGGATCGTCGGTGGCCGTGGCGTGGTCACTCTGCAGTCGAAGCTGTCAGCGTCGACACACCGGTCAGTATTGCTCACGCAGAGCCGCAGAGCCGCAGAGACGCAGTGAACGGGACGCAAGAACCTGATCCCCGGTACGAGCGGGGATGTGGTGCCGTCTCATCTGGATGTGCCTCACGTCGTGGGACGGGCGTCTCGAACAATTCTGGTGAGTCGGGCCGAAAGCGCCGGACGTTCCCGATGAATCTTCTCCTGCACGCGACACGCTCGTCACATCATGGCCGAAATGCCAATCGGACTTTGCGAGTTGACGACGTACAGGGTAGCATACGAGGACGTGTCGGGCATGGCCCCGAACTGCGTTGTTCAGTGCTCCGTCTGCTGGTGGGGTCGTCGATTATGGAGCGGCGTCAAAACCCCCTGTTCCTCTCGTTCCCCGCCGGGACGTGGTTCGCCACCCCGGTGCGGATCAGCGTGTTTTTTCCGCTGATGCTGCTCATCTTCGGCCTCAATCTGGGCCTGTCGCTGGGACTCATCGTCGCCGGCCTCTTGTTCATCAGCGTGGTGATTCACGAGTTCGCTCACGTGTTTGCGGCCCGGCTGACCGGCGGTGATGCTGAGCAGATCGTCATGTGGCCCGCCGGTGGACTGGCCCTGTGCGAAACGGCTCCCACGTTCAGGTCGGAGTTTCTGACCCCGGCCGCGGGACCGCTCTCGAACCTGGTGATCTGCCTGCTGACACTGCCACTTACCTGGTCGTCACCGCAGTTCGCAGCGACGTTTCATCCGCTGGAGTTGCCGGCACTCTCAGGTGTGGTGCCGGCGTCAAGCGAACTCCCGTTGCTGCTGCTGGCGATTAATATCAAACTTGTGTACCTGAACCTGTTGCCGACCTATCCCATGGATGGCGGGCGGATGCTGATGGCGGTCTGCGCGCGTTGGTGGGATCCGTTTGTGGTCCGCACCATTGCCGTCTGGGCAGGGATGATTGCTGCCATTGGGCTGATTGTGGCAGGCTACTGCGTCGATCCGGCGACGGGGATTCACCTCGTATCGATTGGCGCATTCGTGCTGGTGATGAATCTGTACGAGACGATGCAGCGACAGTTCTCGGAGGCCTATGACGATTCGTTTCTGGGGTACGACTTCTCACAGGGATACACGAGCCTGGAGCGCGAAGAGACGGGCGACGCCTCGGCACCGAAGAATGTACTGGCTGAGTGGCGTGCGAGCCGGGAGTCCCGGCGGCGTGAACGGGATCGGGCCCGCAGGCAGGAGACGGAGACCCGCCTCGATGAATTGCTGGACAAGGTCCACAAGCACGGGATGGAGTCGCTGACCGAGGCGGAGAAGCGGTTCCTCAAGAAGGCGAGTACCGAGTTCCGCAGCGGCGAGAAGTGAATCGCCGATGTCCCCACGGGGCGGGTAGCCCCGGATCTCGATCCGGGGTCGCGAAGCGACAGGAGGTCGTGGTTGATGTCGCGTTGTCACCATACGGCGTGGGGACGGCCTTCGGGTCAGAGCGAGTGCCATGCCCGCATCGCGCAGCAGGGCGGGCATGTGCGATGATCCCAAGCATGGCCACGCTGCTGCGCGACGTGGCCATGGCACGCAGGCGGCTGCGCCATACCGCTTCAAGAAGCGGTGCGACCCGCTGGATCCCCGTCTGCACGGGGATGACAACAGTGTTGCGTGACCTTACGACTCGCCGGTGGTGTGCGAGGCGATGTCCTTCTCCGCCAGCGCGTCTCCCGAGTGCGTGTGCCCATCGATGTGCACCGGCTTGTACCCGCCGATCGACATGAAGTACAGCAGCAGACCGAAGTAGATGACGGCCAGGGCTGCGGGAATCATCGAGTCCGCCTTGAGCGTCTTGCGATCTCCTTTCACGTCAGCAGCCAGCACCTCGTTCTGCACTTCGGAACGATCTGCGGCGGGCATCGCCTTGATCTCACCGATCATCTTCCCGTCCAGACCAGTCGCTTCCGGAAAGACCATGGGTAGGAACGAACTGGGTTTGTCGGCCTTGTACTCCTCGAAGACCGCCGGAGCGGTGGCGTTCAGTTCTTCACCCGCATAGCGGTCCTTGAAGTAGCCCAGTCCGGGAGACCCCAGCAGACCGGACGACATCATGCCGATGCCGCCCATGATGCTGATCGCGACGGCACCGGTTCTCGGGAAGCGGTCGCTGGTGACCGCGAGCATGGTGGGCCAGAAGAAGGTCTTGCCGACGGCATAGATGGCCAGCGCACCCAGCGCACCTCCAAAGGTCTGAATCGCACTGACGAGGTTCAGCCCAAAGCATGCCAGGATGGCGCAGACCAGCAGGATGCCGATCGGGGAGAGCTTCAGATTCTTCTCGATGAAGTGGGCGGAGAACCTCAGGATGAACATCAGTGCCGATGTGAAAACGAACAGAATCTTCCCTTGCTGCGGCGTGAGGATGTTACCGGTGATGCTCTGGATCCAGCTGTCGGTTCCCAGTTCGACGGCACCCACCAGGGCATGGGCGATGAACAGCACGAACAGCAGCAGCGAACCGATGGAGAACCCGCTCAGACCACTGAAGACTCCCCACACGATCAGGCCGGATGCGATCGAGATATACAGCCAGGTGCTGCCCTTGAAGATCTCGGCACTGGTGAACCCGTAGAGCAAGTCGCCCAGGCTGTAATACACAAACAGCCCGATGAACAGCCCGATGACCGAGGCCCCCATGACGCCGACATCCTTGAGCATGTCGCCCAGCTTGAGCCCCTTGGCCGAGGCCTCGGATTTGGGGAAGTGTTGCCCGAGGAACATCAGTCCGTAGATGACGGTCGGCACCAGGAACAGTCCCAGTTGTTGTTTCCAGCCCCAGTTGAGTTCCTCACCCAGATAGGCACCGACGAGTCCCCCGATGACCAGCCCGGCGGGCCAACTGGCATGCAGAATGTTGAGATAGTGGGTCCGGTTGTTGGGAAACAGGGTGGCCACGAGGGGATTAGCGACTGCTTCGAGCGTGCCATTGGCGATCGCGAACAGAAAGGTGCCGACCCACAGATAGATGAACGCCACCCGCGTGGTGGAGTCGTCCGCGACACCAAACGTCACGACGGCTGAGAGTACATGAAACAGGAAGGCGGCGATCACCAGTTTTCCGTAGCCCACCCGGTCGGCGATGATGCCTCCCAGGATGATCCCGAAGCAGAAGCCGGTGAAGCCCGCACCGTTGATGAGTCCGACATCCAGGCCTGTAAACCCATACTTGGCGCGCCAGACCTCAAAGATCCCCCCGCGAACTGCGAAGCCCACACCGGCCGCCAGAATGGCCATGAAGCCTGCCCACAACAGACGCTTGGCGTTGGGGGCAGCCATCTGCACGGAGTCAGTACTCATCGTGAGTCATCTCCTCGGGAAGTTCGGAGGTTAATAATCTGGTGGAGGCACGGCCGAACCAAGAGAAGGAGACGTGCTCTGGCCGGAAGGGAGCATCCTAACCGCTCACTGAACGGAATTCCACGGATTCGCAGGGACGCAGCACTCCCTGCTGGAACATTCGCCGACGCAGGGATTGCACGACTGAGTTCGTGCAGAGAAACGACCAGCGGCGGCGAGGGATCGCTGTTGACGGCCCGAGGCCGGCAGGTACGATGTGCCCGTGTGGCTTGGGGGCCCGACAAGCCAATGTCTTGCAAGAGACACTGTGGGGTTACCCCACGGGAGCAACGTTGTCCCCATTTCGTCGCGTGAATTTGTCGCATCGGAGTCGGTCCGTCGCTACAAATTCGCCACAGGATCCGTTGTTCGGCCCGCAGGCCACATCCTTTCTCTTGTTCAATTCCGACCGGTCCGCGGCTCTGTATGGGTCTTCTCGACTTCCTGCGACGATTGCTCGGCGGATCCGCTTCGCCTTCAAGTCCGGTCAATGAAGGCAGTGAGGAGCCCCCGACGCAGGTGCGGGGGCGAGTCGTGCTGGAGCCACTCCGTTACCGCAGTTCGCTGGTCAGGACTACGATCCACACGGAGCGTGTCGATGGCGAGAGCCCTCCGTATCGCTTCGCCCATCTGTGTGTGGACGGCCGCCGGTACCTGGATTTGAGCCAGGATGGTGATGCACGCTGGCTCGATCATTTCGGACTTCCTCATCTGACGACGCCCCAAGATCTGGCGGACTTTCTCAATATCAAACTCGGCAAGTTGGCCTGGCTGATCCACCGCTTTGATGAAGGGGCTCGCCCCGTCTCACTCAAGGCAGCCCACTATCATTTCTCCTGGAAACCCAAAAAGACTGGAGGGCATCGACTGATCGAAGCCCCCAAGAGTGCGCTGCGGGAGGTGCAGTCCCACATCCTGCGG
This sequence comes from uncultured Planctomycetaceae bacterium, assembly GCA_963707405.1. Taxonomy (GTDB): domain Bacteria; phylum Planctomycetota; class Planctomycetia; order Planctomycetales; family Planctomycetaceae; genus CAVPPT01. The sequence goes on from CAVPPT010000007.1 coordinate 294,975, forward strand.
GGTCTGCTCGACAAGGTTCCTCCGCATCCCGTCGCGCATGGTTTCGTCCGTGGACGTTCGATTCTCACCAATGCGCAGCCACATGTGGGGTACCGGGTCATCGTGGGCTTCGACCTGCAGAACTTCTATGCCTCCTGCCGCTATGCGCGTGTCGTCGCCATTTTTCGTGCGCTGGGATACTCGCGAGTCGTTGGGCTGTGGCTGGCCAGGCTGACGACCTCGGCCATTCCCGCCAACATTACCTTTCCCGGAAACAATGCGTCGGTGCTCCGCACCTATTATCCCCGGCACTTGCCACAGGGAGCACCCACCTCGCCGGCGTTGGCTAACTTGTCGGCGTATGGACTCGACGTGCGACTGACGGGGATGGCGCGGGCCTGGGGGGCCGCCTACACGCGGTATGCCGACGACCTGACGTTCTCCGGTCCGGGGCGGCTCATTCCGGCACTGGGTGAGTTCATCCCGCTGGTGACCAGGATCGTACGCGACGAACGGTTTTCAGTTCATCCGGCGAAGCGTAAGGTGGTCCGTAATAACCAGCGACAGGTCGTGACCGGCGTCGTGGTGAATGTGAAGCCCAATGTCTCGCGTCGAGACTACGATCGGCTCAAGGCGCTGGTGACTAACTGCATCCGGCAAGGTCCCGCATCACAGAACCGGGATCAGCATTCGGAGTTTGCGGCCCACATCGCCGGCCGGATTGCCCATGTGCGACAGCTCAACCGTGCTAAGGGGGACAAGCTCCGGCAGTTGTACGAGCTGATCGACTGGTCGAGGTAGGTGCGGGTTCAATGCGTGATCGAGACATTGAAGCCAATTCCCGCACTTCACTTTGGTGAAATACACCAACAACCGCACCCGTGACATGCCGACAGGAAGGAAGTGACGATGGGCAGCCTGTTCCGGGGATTGATGCTGCCCTTCCTGAAGCCGTTGCTCAAGCCGTGTGTGCGTCCCTTGGCGCGCCTGATCGCCGGTCTGATCGCGATTCCGCTGTTCCGACGATTTCGGCGAGACGTGATCCGGCTGCAGGATCTCGACGAGGAACTGGAGAAGGACATCGATGAATGGTTTCGGGGGGCACTGCTGCTGCTGATGGCGACGGCCAATGTGGAGCGGGCGTTCGGAGACTGGCTCGATCTGCATTTCGATATCGCCATCGATCACTGGTGGGTGGTGGCGGGGCGTCTGTTGCTGGCGGTCAGCGTCATCGAGGCGATGCCCGACCAGGAACTGTTTGCGATCATCCATCCGGGACCTCCCCGGCCGAAATATCATCGCGAACTGGGACTGTGGGGGAGCATCAAGGTCCAGGCGTGGCCCGTCACGCGCGGTCTGCTGTCACTGCATCTCAAACGCTCGTCCCCAGTGTTCGTGATCATGGCCGCCATCTTTCATGATACGGTCGGCTGGGTCTGCTACTTCATGGCGGTGATCCAGTACCTGATCATCGGACTGGTGACCTCGCGCGACAAGGCGGTGGATCTGCTGAGCCAGTTCGATCGGCAGGTGGCCGAGATCAGGCAGGATCTGATTGAGGAATTTCAGATCGAGCCGGGGGATCCCAAGGCCCCCGTATCCTCCGCTGCTCCTCCCGCGCCGTCAGTCCCCTATCCGCCAAGGTCATCGCCGCCGATTCCCGCTGGCGACGCCGCCAGGCATTGCGATTCCCCCTCTGGCGGATTATGAAATGGGAAGAGTCTGGACGGCGGTCGAGAAACGCAGGCAACGGGGCGACTGATGGAGACCGGCACGGAGGTGGAGACGCGAATTCGACCACTGACCCCCGCGATGATCAACAAGATCGCGGCGGGAGAAGTGATCGAACGACCGGCCAGCGTGGTCAAGGAGTTGCTTGAAAACAGTCTGGATGCACTCGCGACACGGATCGACGTCGAGGTCGTGGCGGGTGGGACGGAACTCATCCGGATTGTCGACAATGGGGAAGGAATCCACGCCGACGACCTGCCGCTGGCTGTTGCCAGTCATGCGACCAGCAAACTGCAGGAGGCGGACGACCTGTTCCGAGTTCACACAATGGGCTTCCGGGGGGAGGCGCTGGCATCGATTGCAGAGGTCAGTTCCTTCCGCATCCGCTCACGTCGGGCCGAGGCCCATCATGGTGCGGAACTGTCCGTTGACGCTGGCCGCGCCGGGGCCCCCTGCCCGTGCGGCTGTCCACCGGGAACACTGATCGAGGTCCGCAGCCTGTTTCTTAACACGCCGGTACGACGTAAGTTCCTGAAGGCCCAGTCCACTGAGTTTGCACACATCGCGGAACAGTTCACCCGGGTCGCGCTGGCCAATCCGCACCTGTACATGAGTCTCCGGCACGGCGAGAAGCGCGTCCACGAGCTGCCGGTCACGCCCAGTGTGCGCGATCGGCTGGAGCTGTTCTATGGTCGGGAACTGGCGGACGACCTGATTGAAATCGAGGCCGACACCGGTGTCGCCCGCCTGTGGGGATATGTGGCTCCGCCGCGTCACAGCAAGTCGACGCGCAAGGGGCAGTACCTGTTTCTCAACGGGAGGTACATCCAGGATCGATCGCTGCAGCATGCGCTGGGTGAGGCGTACCGTGGCCTGCTGATGGTGGGACGTCAGCCAATCGCGTTTCTGTTTCTGGAGGTTCCCCCCGACCAGGTGGATGTCAATGTGCATCCCACCAAGAGCGAAGTCCGCTTCCGCGATGCACCGAGCCTGTATCGATTGCTGTTGGGAACCTTGCGGACGCGATTTCTGGGCCTGAACTTCGAGGCTCCACTTCACATGTCTCGGCCGACGGGGCTGACGCTGCAGGCAACCGATCCCGACCGGCAGCGTGAAGTCCAGCAGGAGCTGGTGGCTTGGGCGACCCAACAGCTGGATCGGTGGCCGGACTCTTCGCCCGTTGGTGAATCTTCGTCCCACGAACTCATCGTGCATTCCCGCGAGGAGTTGCTCCATACGTCTCACAGGGAGCCGACGGATGGTCCTGGTGCACTGAGTGGCGAGGTGCAACACAAGAGCGACTTCGCAGACGAGCCTGCGGATGCGGGGACTAGCCTCTCCGTGAGCGGGCCCGAAGCACGACGACAACCATTGCCGGTCTCCGGCGATGTGCGCGCGCCATGCAGGTGCATGACTGTTACCTGGTTGTCGAGACCGGGGGCGGACTGACGGTGATCGATCAACATGCCCTCCACGAACGGATTCTCTATGAGCGGTTGCGTACGCGCGTGCTGGGTGAGGGAGTCGATGTGCAGCGCCTGCTCGTGCCGGTGACGGTGGAACTGACCACCACCGAGGCGGCCCTGGTCATGGAGCATGGTGATCTACTGCGGCAACTCGGACTGCCTGTTGAAGACTTTGGCGGCTCCACTGTGGCTCTCACGGGCTTGCCGGTCCTGCTGCAGCGAGTCAGTCCGCTGGACCTGATTCGCGGCGTCGTCGAACTACTGGAGACTCACGGAGCCAACACGTCGCGGCGAGATCTGCTGGATGGGCTGTTGCATATGCTCTCCTGCAAGGCCGCGATCAAGGCGGGGCAACGGCTCTCTCCGGAGGAGATCGACTCTCTGCTTGCCATGAGACACCTGGTGGACGATGCCCATCATTGTCCGCATGGCCGGCCGACCGCCCTGACGCTGACTCGCGAACAGCTCGACCGGCAGTTTGGGCGGATGGGCTGAAGGTTCTGCATCTTCCGGGGCCGGGTCCGATTGAGACTGCTCTGTCCCGTTCCTACACTGACCTGCAACGGTCCTGGACGAGGCACCTTGATGACGGCACCCCAGATCTGCGTCAGTATCGGTCGAACCCGCCACAAGATGGTGCAGGCCCAGCATCAGGCAATGGCGAAGGCCGGTGCCGAACTGGTGGAGTTGCGGCTGGACTGGCTGAGCCGGTTGCCTGACGTCACTCGCCTGCTGGCGGAGCGCCCCACGCCGGTGGTGATCACCTGCCGGCGCCGCGAGGACGTCGGGAAGTGGCGTGGTACCGAGGAACAACGACAGACGATCCTGCGCCAGGCGATCGTATCGGGAGCCGACTACGTCGACCTGGAGATGGATATTGCCGAGAAGATTCCGCGCTATGGCAAGACTAAACGGATCGTCAGCTATCACAACTTCAAGGAAACACCCGATGAGTTGCCCGAGATCTACGATGCCCTGCGCCAGCGGGATCCGGACATCATCAAGATTGTCACCATGGCCAACTCCCCGGAGGACAACGTGGAGTTGCTCCGGCTCGTCAAGGACGCTCCGGTGCCGACCATTGCCTTCTGCATGGGAGAACTGGGGACGCCCAGCCGCATTCTGTGTGGCAAGTACGGAGCACCCTTCACCTATGCGACGTTCAGCAGCGAGCGGGTGCTGGCACCTGGACAATTACCGTTCGAGGAGATGCGGGACCTGTACCGGTTTCCGGAGATCAATCGCGAGACGCGGGTGTTCGGCGTGCTGGGTGATCCGGTGGGGCACAGCTACAGTCCGCTGATTCACAATGAGGCGTTCCGGCGCGAGGGAATCAATGCGGTGTACCTTCCGCTCCGCGTGCCCAAGGATGCGCTGCTGCCCAGCCTGCGGGCGTTCGAATGGCTGGAAGTCGAGGGTTACAGTGTGACGATTCCGCACAAGGAAGGGGTGCTCGATTACGTCCGGTATCAGGATGACACGGTGACGGAAATCAAGGCGGCCAATACTGTCTACAAGAATCCGCGGGGGCGATGGGCGGCGGCCAATACCGACTACGAAGCGGCGCTGCAGACGTTGCGACTGGGGCTGGCCCTGCGCGACGATGATGAGACTCAACTGGCAGGCAAGAGAGTGTTGATGCTGGGTGCGGGTGGTGTGGCGAAGGCCATCGGCCTGGGCGTCTCCCGCGCGGGAGTAGCGCTGTCGATCTCGAATCGCGACAAGAAGCGGGCCAAGCAGCTGGCGGAACAACTCAATTGCCAGTTCGTCAACTGGGAGAACCGGGGCGCTGTGATGGCCGACATCCTGATCAACTGCACGCCCGTCGGCATGCATCCCAATGTCGACGACACACCGTTTCCGATGCATTGGCTCAGGGACGGGATGCTTGTCTTCGACACCATCTACAATCCTGAGAATACCCTGCTTCTCAAGGAGGCCCGCGAACATGCGTGCTATGCGGTCAGCGGTCTGGAGATGTTCGTACTGCAGGCGGCGGCACAATTCGAGTGCTTTGTGGGTCGCCCTGCCCCGATCGATGCCATGCGGGAAACCCTCCGCCGCGGCATCTCTCCCGTCAGAGTGAACTAGACCCCCATGCTCGTCACACTGATCGGGTATCGCGGAACAGGGAAGTCCACCGTCGCACGGATGCTGGCGGACCGGCTCCACTGGGCTTGTGTCGACGCGGATGATGTGATCGAGTCGCGCGCCGGTTGCTCCATTGCCGACCTCTTTGCGAAGTCCGGTGAAGTCGGCTTCCGCAGTCGGGAGCGCTCAGTCATGCACGATCTGTTGCAGCGTGATGGCATCGTCCTGTCGGCCGGAGGCGGAGCCGTCCTGAATCCCGATACCCGCCGCGAGATGCGATCAGCCGGTCCAGTCATCTGGCTGACAGCCGGGGTGGACACCATTCTGTCCCGGATCAGTGCGGATGACTCCTCGCAGGGGCGACGGCCCCGATTGACCGATGCAGACGCCCGCCACGAGATCGAACAACTCCTCAAGCAGCGCGAACCGCTCTATCGTGAGACAGCGGACGTCACCGTCGACACCGAAGGTCTTATCGCGGCACAGGTCGTTGAGGGGGTGCTGACTGCACTCGCTCCGCGTCTGCAGGAAGGAGCGGCGGGGTGATCCTGTTCGACCTGCCTGGCTGGATTGTCTACTCCTATCTGTTCGTGCTGGGCTGCATGCTGGGCAGCTTTCTGAACGTCTGCATCTATCGGCTGCCCAGACACGAGCGACTCCGCGATCAACTCACCGGCCTGTGGTCGCCGCGGTCTGCCTGTCCAAGATGCCGTCACCAGATTGCCTGGTACGACAACATCCCGATCATCAGCTGGCTGCGGCTGAAGGGGCGTTGCCGAAACTGCCGAATGTGGATCTCCCTCCGCTATCCAGCGATTGAGTTACTGAATGGCGTGCTGTTGGTGCTGGTCTACTGGATGGAGGTCCCCGCAGGTTATGGGGCACCGCTCACCGACAGTTCCCTGTATTCCGTCCTCGGACCGCAAATGGTGTCGGGTGCCCAGAGCATGTCGCCCGAGGCCTGGCTGAACTGGCGGTTTCTGTATCACGTGGTTCTGATCGAGGCTCTGATCGTCGCCACGTTCATCGACATCGACCTGTGGATCATTCCGGATGGTGCGACTTTGCCCGCAATGCTGGTCGGCGTCCTCGGCAGCTTCCTGGGAGGTCAACTGTTCATCGTGCCGGTCTGGTTTCAGCGTCCCCGATTGCTGGAAGACACCGCGACACTGATGGAGTTGTGGCTGGGAATCTCGCCACTGCCCGGCTGGATGCGGGCGCTTCTCGATGATCCCGAAGTGCTTGCCTGGATCGCCGAGCATCCCCATCTGCATGGACTGGCAGTCAGTCTGGCGGGGTTGCTGGTGGGTGGGGGACTGGTGTGGCTGGTTCGCATCGTCGGTGAACGAATCCTCAAACGTGAAGCGATGGGCTTTGGCGACGTCATCCTGATGGCAATGATCGGCAGCTTCATCGGCTGGCAACCTGTGGTGGTCGTCTTCTTTCTGGCACCCGCAGTCGCCCTGCTGTTTGTCGGTGTATCCGTCATTACGCAGCGGCGGGGCGAGTTTCCCTATGGACCTTATCTCAGTCTGGCGACGCTGATCGTATTGCTCGGCTGGAAGTGGATCTGGCCGTGGGTCCAGCACTACTTCGAACTGGGTGTGTTGAATCTGCTGCTGGCGATGCTGATGGGAGCGGGCTTTGTTCTGTGCCTCCTGTTTGTGCAGTTGATGAAACGCCTGTTCGGGATCGACCTGGGCGTGACGGATTCGCAAGTCCCGTGGACCGCCGCCGACCAGAATCAGTTCCTCAGCAGCGAACGGGTGGACAGCGAACAGGGGCAGTGGCATCGACCGCAATGGCCCGGTATCCTCAGCAGCCGGGGACAACGGCAGGAATCGAACTGGCGCGGCCCACCGTCGGGGTGATGAACCGGAACGTCATTTCATGTGTCAATGTTCACACGTACCGTTATTACCACAATGGTCGAGGTGATCGAAGCTGGCAGCTTCGACTACGACTGCCCCTCAAGCCGCAACCCGCAATGATTTACATCGTCGACTACGGGATGGGTAACCTGCGCAGCGTGCAGAAGGCCTTTGAACGACTTGGGGTAGAAGCGACGATCGCCGACACACCGGCAGCCCTGCGTGGTGCGGAAGCGATGGTCCTGCCCGGAGTGGGAGCCTTTCGGGATGCGATCGCCGCCCTGCGTCAGCGGGATCTGGTGGAAGTCGTTCGGGAGCATGTGGCCTTGGACCGTCCGTTTCTGGGGATTTGCCTCGGCTTGCAACTGCTCTTCGATGTGAGCTACGAAGACGGAGAGTTTGAGGGACTGGGGATCGTTCCGGGGCAGGTGGTGCGGTTCGACTCTCAGCCCGGCCTGCGCATTCCTCACATGGGGTGGAACGAAGTGGAAGTCACCCGCCCGCACCCGGTCTTTGCAGGTCCTGAACAGCCCTCGCACTTCTACTTCGTGCACAGCTATCATGTACAACCGGCCGACCCGTCGGTCGTGATCGGGCAGACCGACCATGGGGGGCCGTTTGTTTCTGCAATTGCCAGAGGTGCACTGGTGGCGACGCAGTTCCATCCCGAAAAGAGTCAGCAGACCGGACGTCGGCTGCTGGAGAACTTTGCCCGACAACTGGCACCCTTCGCCGAAGGAAGGACTCGATGAAGACACTCCTGCAACACGCGTTGATTGCGTGCACCCTGGTAATCACCGGCTGTCGACTGGCCGGGGCTCATCCCGGTCACGGCTCAGCCGCGCCCACCAGCGCCGAGCACCTGTTCGAGCCGGTTCATATGCTGCCGGCCCTGTGCGTCGCACTGCTGTTGGCGCTGGCTGTCGCTGTGGTGGTTCGTCGCTGGCGACGCTTGTGAGGCGTCACGCCGTCCGTCGGCGATACAGACTGAAGATCAGCCACCCGATCCATGCCGTCAGTCCCAGAGCACTGAGAGCTGCACCCCGCAGCAGGCTCCCCGGCGCATAGCTCCATTCAACGGTCTGCCGGCCGGGTGGAATGTCGACGACACGAAAGGGAGGGTAACCCGGCACTGGGGGCAATTCTATGCCGTCGCGGGTCGCGCTCCAGCCGGGATAGTCGAGGTCCGCCAGCAGCACCAGTCCCCCCTGCACTGTTGTCGCCTCAACAATCACATGCGTGGCATCATAGCGAATCACGCGCACGTCATCGCCCGGTTGTGGATCGATCAGACGCACGCGGGGCAGACTGTCGGGCAACTCGTACAAGAACAATGGTTCATGAAACCGGGCCCATGCGGGACTCAGTAATTGGTCAAACCCCTGCCAGATGAGTCGCGCGGACGACCACTGGCTCGGAACAAGAGGCTCCATGCTCAGCAGGTGTGTCACGCCGGCATTGCGCAGCCATGTGTGTCGATCGATCCCAGGAGGAAGCTGATCCGCATCCAGCCTGGGGACCATAAGAGATTGATCGTAGTACGCCGCCGGCCCGAGACCAAGATAGACCGGCACTGTGTTGAATCCGGTAAGGCTCGCCAGATTCGGTCCCGGGGCCCACATGCGCACGAGTCGTGGCGAGCGACTCAGCACCTGCCTGACGTCGCTCTCGTCCCGATGGTTGAGTGGCGGGGACTCCACCATGGTCGCATAGGTCACCTGCCGGCTGACCCACCACAGGTCTCCCAGCGTCAGTCCCAGCACCAGCAACATCAACAGAAGGCGGGTGGGTCGACGTCGGCGGGAGACCAGCAGGTCCGCCCCGCTGCCGGCGAGCACGGCCGCAGCCAGCGTCGTCACAATGCCCCAGCGTCCCGGCCCCATAAAGAAGCTGAAGCCGGGCAGATGCCGCGTCACCGGTAACAGCCAACCGGTCGTGTAGACCATCGCCGCCAGTCCCAGCAGAAGTAGCATGAAGTGTCGTCGGTCGAGCGCCATCCGATCCTGAGACACCCACAGCAGTCGACCGAGGATTAACAGCACTGGCAGCAGGCCGAAGTAGAGGTGCGCCTCCACCTTATTAGTGTTGGAATCGATTGACAGGAAGTGGATGGACTGCAACGCCTGGTCCGGGTCCATGTCGTCCGGATACCACCACCAGGGTGCGACGATCTGCGAGAGATACCACGGCGGGAGGTGACCGTATCCGGGATCGTGCAGGGCCCCGACATTCTCCCGCTGGCTGAGTTGCTTGAGTTCCCACGTAGGCAGCAACTGGATGCCCGCCAGCAGGAACCCCAGAGTGACTGCGACCACTAATGGCAGCAGCATGTGTATGGTGCGATGCCTGGAAGTTGGGAGTCCCTCTTCTGTTCGACGCGGCCATGAGACTCGCAGAACTGTATAGAGCACAAGGGTGAGCTGTGTGATGAAAGCCAGATTGAAGTGCCCCGAGAGCATGTGCAACGCCAGCGCTGCGGTGAGCAGGAGCAACCAGCGCTGACGGTGTGTCTGCAGATAGGACTCGACGCACCACAGTGACAGCGGCAGGTACACGCCGCCAATGATGGCCCACTCCAGGCAGATACGCGGGGGGAACCATCCATATACAAACACGACCGCTGCCAGCGTCGCTCCCCAGCCGCTCAGATCGAGCCGGCGCATCAGTAGCCAGGTGAACACAAAGGCAGCGACATAGTGACTTAACTGGCTGACGTTGTAGGCCGTATTGAGGTTCAGCAGCCGATAGAGGGGCCAGTTGGGCGGATAGCACACACCGGTCTGACTCTCCGCCAATGACGGATAGCCGAACCCGACGAGTGGATTCCACAAAGGCCATTCCCCCGCACCAAGTTGGTCAGCAAAGACTGCCTTCTGGGGAAAGAAGTACGAATACAGGTCACCACCGATCAGCCCGTATCCCTGCCACAACGGTCCCCAAAACAGGATCGTGAGCACAACGGCCAGCAGCAAGATCAGGAGCAATGTGCGGAATGGCATGGCCGGTAGCGTCGGCAGTCCGCTGGGCGGCGTCAAGCTGGTGATGGCTGATGGCTGATGGCTGATGGCTGATGGGTGAGTACCGCGAAAGCCTTACGGGCACCGTCCCGTAGGTACAATCATTGCCCGGCCCTCCACATCATCTGGGAACGCTGCCTGGCGTACTGTACTCGGCCGGCTGGATGGGCTGCGGCATCGAACGTCCCTCGGGAATCTCCTTCAGGCCGCTGCTTCCCTGGATGGCCCCACGGATGCCCAGCACCTCCGGATGTCGCGCCACCTTGTCACTGAACACACGGATATCACGGGACACCATTTCCAGGTTTCGCAGCACCACCTGCATTGCGGCCGCCGAGCGCGACAGATCGTCGTACAGCCGGGGATCGCTGACCGCCCGTTGCAGCGTGCCGTCCTGGTTGTTCAACACCTTTGAAAACGTTGCCAGTTCTCCCAGCATGACCTCCAGTTGGCCGAGACTCGAGTCCAGCTTGGTGACGATGGACGGCGTCTTGCGGGCCAGCGGGTCGGCGACCTGGTTCATCGTCGCCAGCGTCACGCCGAGTTCGTCCGCCGTGGTGCCGATCTTCTCGATCGACGTCCGGGCCGCACTGATCGCCCCGCGGGTCTCGTTGACCATCTGCGGCAGTGCCGCCACCGTCACGCGCAGACTCTCCTGTAATTCGGGATCTGCCAGCAGGTTATTGGCGCTGGTGAGTGTGCCGTTGGCCGCATGCATCGTCTGTGTGAACTGCTCAAGAGCCAGGGCCGTTCTCTCAATCACATCATCCAGCCGGCCCTGCCGGGTCTCGATCAGCGCATTCACATTCGCGGCGACTTGCTGCCATTCACGGCTGGTCTCGGCGAATGCAGTGAGTGTTTCATTCAAGCGGACATCGAGTCGCTCAACAATCTGCAGTGGGTCGCTGGGCGGGGAACCCTTGATCTTGGCATTGGGCGGCAGGTGCTCGGAATTGATGCCGGGCGAAAACGTGATTGTCGAGTCCCCCAGAATCGACCGCACCAGTGAGGCCCGCGCATCCTTCCTCAGCTGACGCTCCTGCTGGATGTGGACCACCGCGAGTACCCCACCTTCATCGGCCAGTCGCACTTCATCAACCCGGCCGATCTTCACGCCGCTGAGCGTCACCGGTGTCCCTTTCTGCAGGCCCGGTGCCTCATCGAACTGGATGGCCAGGGCATAGGTCTTCTGCCAGTTCTTGCGCAGATCGCTGAACTGCAGCGTCAGCACGGTCGCAACGGCCAGTGCCGCGAGTACAAGCAGACCGACCCGGAATTGAAGTTGGCGTTCCGTCACGATGAGGGCTTGTCCTTGGTCAGGGAAGACACCCTGCGTTGGTCATGAACAGGTTTTCACAGTCGTGGCGTCGTGGTGTCCACACTCACGCCGCCGTCAGTTCCGAGAGTCGTTCTCCCGCTTCTCCGCGGACGAACTGATGGACGCGCGGGTCGTCATGTTCAAATGCTTCGGCGGCGGTTCCGGAGAAGATGATCTGCGACTCTTCGGGACCCAGTCGTTCCAGCGGGAAGAGCATGAGCACGCGGTCCGCAACCTTTCGCACCGTGTGCATGTCGTGCGTCACGACCACACTGGTCACCTGATCCCGATCGCGGGTTCTCAGGATCAGTTCGTTGATCACGTCACTCATCACCGGGTCCAGGCCAGTCGTCGGCTCGTCGTACAGCATCACCTGCGGCGAAAGGGCCAGTGCCCGTGCCAGACCGACGCGTTTTTTCATGCCGCCTGAGAGTTCGGCGGGCTTCTTGCTGGCCACGACGTCGGGATTCAGTCCCACATCCCTCAGCCGGCTGAAGACCGTGTCCTGGACCTGTGCTTCCGGCCAGCGATGATTCTGCCGCGGGCCAAAGGCCACGTTCTCATACACCGTCAGACTGTCGAACAACGCGGCTCCCTGGAACAGGTAGCCGAACTTCAGACGCTCGCGCGAGATCTCCCGCTCAGAACGTTCATCCACTGGTCGTCCATTCCAGAGCACGTGGCCAGTGGTCGGCTGCATGAGATGCATCATCAGCTTCATGGTCACGCTCTTGCCGCAGCCGCTCTCGCCGATGATGACCAGCGTTTCCCCTTCGCGCACATCGAGCGTGATGTCCCGCAAGATCTCCTGCGAGCCGAATCGCTTCGTTACCTGTTCCAGTTGAATGAGGCTCATAGTCTGGCTGCGATCAGCGTTTGGGGGCGGACCAGGGGAGATGATTCCGTCCCGAGCCAAATCGTCCTGGCCTGGGGTTCTCAATGCCGTAGACGTTTTCGAAGATCTTCTCGTCCTCGGTCTTGATCGGTGGACGGCACGTCAACGAGAATCCCAGTAGTGACGTGACTACACATACCCATATCAGGAAACGGGCCATGGTCGAGTCCTCACTCCAGCAACTCATCCCAGGCTGATGTTTCCCACATACAGGACGTAGTACAGCTTCATCAGAAAGGTGCCCAGCAGAAAGTCGATCATCAGGATCGCCACGAACGAATAGACAAATGCCTCGGTCGCCGCCCGTCCCACTCCTTCGGCCCCGGCCCGTGAATGAAAGCCGCGATGGCAGGCAATGAGGGCGATCGCGGCGCCGAAAAAGATGCTCTTGAAGACGCCGCTCAGGAGATCGTATCCCGTTACAAATCGCCGGGAGTGATGCCAGTAGTGAAAGCTGTCGACCCCCAGTACTTGCGTGCTGAAGATCCAGCCCGAGAGAATACCGATACCGTCAGCCATCAGCGTCAGCAGCGGAATCAACAGGAAACACGCGAGGAAACGCGGGACGACGAGGTGATGCACGGGATTGGCCCCGAGAGCACTCAGGGCATCGATCTGCTCGGTGACCCGCATCGTGCCCAGTTCGGCGGCCATCGCACTGCCGATGCGCCCGGCCAGCATCACCGCCGCCAGCACCGGGCCCAGCTCCTTCACCAGTGTGATGTTGATCACGGCCCCCAGCTGATTCTCCATGCCCATCATGGCAAACTGGTCGTACGACTGGACGGCCAGCACCATGCCGATGAATCCTCCGGTGATCAGAATGACCGGCAGACTGCGGACGCCGACCTCCATCAGCACCGGCCACAACACCTGCCCGCGGATGCGCCGGGCCAGCATCCAGCCCAGCATTCGCAGGCTGAAGATCGTCACATCGCCGACCAGGCGCACGCTCACCAGCACCGTATCACCAACGATATGGACGAGTGTCGGACGTGGGAGCGTGGTGGACATCAGGAATCAGGTAGGAAATAGAAGTCAGGAATCATCGCTTGCGGTTTCGTCGCACGTGTTCATTCGCCAAGATGTGGTGAGACAGTTTTGATGATGCGCGAGGACCGTCACCTTGTGCGGAATCGTGGAACGAAATGGCCGCGAACTTTACCCCAATCCGGCAATCACGGGGATACCAGATAAGCCAGCCGTAACGTGTGGTGCGGAAATACCTTGCGTCACTGCAGGCTGTTGGCGGTCTTGCGTGTTCACTGCAACTGACGATGTAGCAGCGAGATGATCGAGGCGGAATTCCTCACGCGAAGCCGTAAGGTTGGGTCGAGAACCCATGTCCCGCACCGAATTGACGGTCCTGCAGCCCGAATCGTGCGAGGGTTGTGGCCTGTGCTGTGAGGGGATCGGTTCACCGGTGCTGCTCTATCAGTCGCTGCCTCACGCCGCCGGTTCTCACCCATTTCGACCCGTAGATCTCCCTCAGGTATTGATTGACGAGATCGACCGGCACTTCCTCGGCCTTGCTCGGGGAGAGGAACCGCAGGACGTGTGTCTGTGGTATGACGCCGACGGTCGCCAGTGCAGGCACTACGAGTGGCGTCCGCAGGTGTGCCGCGATTACGAGATGGGAGGCGACGCGTGCGTGGCCTTGCGCCGACGATTCGTCACATGACAAATGTTGGCAATCGTTGTGTCCGCAGCTGGATCCCCGCCTGCGCGGGGATGACACGAACGGGGACTGGCATGTCTGCCATTCAGCGAAGGACGGACCACCACAACATAAGAGGCAAGCACCCCGGCTGCTTTGAAGCAGCCGGGGTGCCGTAGCCGCCGTCCGTTGGCGGCCAATGCAGTGTCACTGTAACATAGGCAGTGACGAGTTTGCTGAGCCCACACTCCTGGTGCCTCCGGCCGCTTATCCACTCTACAAGTCATGCGAGAGGAGATTCGAGAGATGCGCGCTTTGTACATCATCCTGACAGGTCTTGGGTTCCTGGGGACGTCATCGCAACTCAGGGCAGACGATGACCCGGTTGAGCAGGCCGTCGCGAAGCTCAAGTCGCTGGGGGGCAACGTCATGCCCATCGCCCAGAACGACGAACGTCTGGATGTGACGCTGCACTTGGCCGATCAGGACGTGACCGACGAGCATCTCGTACTGGTCGCCACCCTGTCTAACGTCGCCTGGCTTAATCTGGCCGGCACAAAGATCACGGACGCCGGTCTTGAGCATCTCGCCGGTATCACATCGCTGGAGAAGCTGCATCTCGAAAAGACCGCGATCACCGATGCTGGCCTGGTACACCTGAAACTACTCCAGAATCTGCAATACCTCAATCTGTACGGGACCCAGGTGAGCGACGCCGGACTAAGAAACCTCTACGGTTTGAAGAAGCTGCAGAAGGTGTATGTCTGGCAGACGCAGTGCACGCCGGAGGGGATGAACGCCCTGAAGCTGGCTTTCTCGCCGCTGGAGGTTGTGGGTGCCCTCGAGCTGAAGCCGGTGGAACCGCCTCAGGCCGAGAACACCGAAGAGTCGGAGAAGAAACCTGAGCCTGCCGCAGCCGACAAGCCCAAGGAGCAAACTGCCAAGAAGCGGGCTGCCCAGAAGGCGAAGAAGGACGCGGCCGACAAGAAACCCGACGCTCCAAAGGAAGACAAACCGGCAGACAAAGCAGAGCCGACTCCCCCCACGCAGGATGTCCCCAAGTCGGACAAGGACCCTGGCGACGAACCCAAGGCAGACACTGACAAGAATCCGGCCACGTAGGTCGATCGTGGACGGTTGAGGTCGTCGAGAGTTTCAACGAACAATTGCCGTGAATTTCGGCATGCGTCGGAGTATGAGCGTGTGAGAGTAAGGGAGCCTGTCGAAGATCCTCCCAAGTCCGACACGCTCAGCCCTCATACAAGATTGCTTCGACCATGACCGAGCAGGTGGACCCGCATGATCCACTGCAACGTTCCCTTCCGCTCATCACTCACACGGGAGACTCACGTGCCTCGATGCCTTCTTCCTGCGGCTGCACCTCTACTGCTGCTGGTGAGTCTCGCGGAATCCCGCGCTGACGATCGCCCCAACATCCTCTGGATCGTCGCCGAAGATGCTTCCCCGCATATCGGCTGTTACGGTGAGACCACCATCAGCACGCCCCACCTCGATCGTCTCGCGGCCGAGGGCGTGAAGTTCACTCAGGCGTTTGTGACGTGTCCGGTCTGCTCTCCCAGTCGCTCAGCTATGGTCAGCGGCATGTATCAGACGACGCTGGGAGCACACAACCACCGCAGCCAGCGGGCGGCCGGCAAAGGAGGCGGTAACGAAGACTACGACGACAGCTACGAACTTCCTGCCACCATCCGGCTGATCCCGCAGCTTTTTCACGATGCGGGGTACTATGTGGTCAACGGGGGCAAAAAGAAGACGGACTACAACTTCATTGCCCCCAAAGATCTGTACGACGGCGATGACTGGTCAGCCCGCAAGGCAGGGCAGCCATTCTTCGCCCAGGTTCAACTGGCGGGCGGAAAGAACCGTGGTGCCAAGGTGCCGGAGCCCGTCGATCCGGCTCAGGTCCAGTTGCCGCCCTACTATCCAGATGATCCGGTGCTGCGTGCCGACTGGGCACGCTACCTCAACTCGTGGATTGCCTGCGATCAGCAGGTGGGAGAACTGCTGGAACGACTCGCTCGCGACGGGGACCTCGAGAAGACGGTAATCTTCTTCTGGACCGATCATGGCATCAGTCATGCCCGGGGCAAGCAGTTTCTCTACGACGAAGGGATCCGGGTGCCGCTGATCGTGCGTTTCCCCGATGGGCTGCGGGCGGGAGAGGTGCGTGACGACCTGGTGATCCACATCGATGTCGCCGCGACGTCACTGGAACTGGCTGGCATCGCGATTCCGGACTATGTCCAGGGGCGATCGCTGTTCGCCGCCGATGCCGCTCCCCGGTCAATGATCTTCGCGGCCCGCGACCGGTGTGATGAGACGCCCGACATCATCCGCTGCGTCCGCACGCCCCGCTTCAAGTACATCCGCAATTTCTTCTCCCACGAGTCTCACATGCAACCCAACCAGTACAAGGACGGCAAGGACATTGTCCAGCGCATGCGTGAACTGAGCGCCGACGGACAGCTCACGAAGCTGCAGGGGATGATCTTCGCTCCCACCAGACCGCCCGAGGAACTCTATGACCTGCAGAACGATCCGCTGGAAACTGTGAATCTGCTGACGACACGCGGCAGTGCACTGCGGGGGGCACGCGACACCTGCACAGCCCTGCGACTGCAGCTGTATCAGTGGATGGTGGACTCGGGGGACGTCGGCTTGATTCCTGAGCCAATACTGGAGGAACTGGGACGCACGCAGGGAAGCAAGTACGGTGTGCGTAAGCCACCCGTCGATCAGCGCCGATGCGGCGCCTTTTCGATTGTGTGGAGGCGTTTGATCGCCGCGATGTCGCTGCTCTCACACGTGCCGCTGCTGCCGATCATCCCGCCCTGCGCTGGTGGGGAGCGACCGGACTCGGACTATGTGACGATCCCGCTGCCATCAGCACGCTGACGGGGATGCTCGAAGATGAGTCGGCCGGCGTGTGTGTCGCGGCGGCTCAGTCGTTGTGCGAACTGGGTGAGGTCGAGATCGGACTTCCTGAACTCGAACGTCGTGTTGCCGATCCGAACCTCGTGGTCGACATGTACGCGATTCGCGGCCTCGAGCAGATTGGCGAAGCGGCACGCCCTGCCCTGCCGACGATCTCCGCCGCCCGGCAGAGCAAGGACGAATTCACCCGGCGCATCGCCAACCGCCTGGTGAGCACGATGAGTCCTTGACGGGACGTTGGGGAGCAACTTGATCTTGGACCCACGGGACGCCGTCCGTGGGCTTGGGTCTTGCATCACGCACTCAATGAGGATGGTCCGCGCCGTGCGGCGTGTGATCGTCGTCGTGATCATGGTCGTCATCGTGAGACTCATGCGCCTCCGCAATGGACGCCTCGTACGCCATCCCGTCGATCGTCACTCTCACCGAGCCATGCACATGGTCATGATCCACACCGCCGAGTGCAGCCAGCGCGTCACCTTGGGCGGAAAAACGGGATGACTTCCCTGCGGTGTCCCCTTCCTGCGGATCGGCGGGAAGTTTGATCTCTGCCTTGTCCTCCGTGAGGAAAACGATCTCCGGGTCTGCGATCGCCACCGGGTTTTCGGCATGGGCATCCAGCAGGTACACCACCAGCTGTTGGCCCCAGTGTCGAAGACGACCTCGGCATTGTATTGGTGCTCGCCCAGCTCAATCAGCTGCCCGCCGTGAGGGGCCTTGTGCACATGTTCATGGCCATGCTCCTCGGCATGCATGGCCTCCTCGTGTGAGATTTCCTGGTAGTCCACTGTTCCACCACAGCCAGCGACCAGAAGTCCGGCGATCAGGATCAGGCCCCTGTGGAAGGCAGAGTCAGCAGCAAGAGGGCACATGGGATTCCTTTCAGGGAGCGATGCTCAGATGGGAGCGTCTGCTCCGCCTGCCGAACGATCCGGCAAGGGGTTCGACCTCCATGCAGTGTATTCTTGAAGAGGGCCATGGCGGTGTCAACACACGCCGCCCGCGACGATGCCGCACGCCTGTTTAGCGATTCGAGGCGTTCTTCATCAGAATCCAGCCGAACACTCCGATCCCGACGAGGAGCATGCCATACTCCATCGGCTGGATGTTGTGCCAAGCCTCGGCAGCGTAGTTCTGGTAGAACATCATGTACTGCCGGAACGTTTGTGTCATCTGCTGAACCATCACTCAACGCCAAGGTGCACACGAAAAAGAGGGATTCGAGTTCCGCCTGTTCAAAACTCGGGAGCGTCAGTTAACACTAGGCTCAAAATCGCCCTCGTGCTTTGTCAAAGCTGAGAATTGAGGTTGGTTCAATTGAAGCCTGAAAGTGCAAGCGTATGGCAATTCATGAGTTGCTTCTGGCTTCGATTCCACAATCAGGCATTGAGGCCGCCTTGGGACAAATCGACCGTGCAGTCCGGGGGCGAACGGGGGAATCAGGTCATAGACGGTCGCGGCAGGGTCCGCTGGTGAGGATGGCACGGGTTGTTCCAGCTCCCCGAAGTGAAATCCGTCGATTCGCGTGACTGTCAACAGGCACACGAGGAGCTGGGCCGCCAGCAGTGCGGGGTATTGGCCGATTCCTGTCTCTCTCCGATGACTCCCGTTTTCAACACTTGGCGTTCTGATGGCTCCGGCCGCGACACCCAGCACAACCCATGGCATCAGCAGAATCCACAGACGTGCCGCTTCGCCCATGTTCTTCCCCGAAGATCCACAACAGACTCCAGACGAGCAGAAAGCTCAGCAAGTCTGCTCCGGCTTGTGCTCGCCAAGCACCTGATCTGACCAGTCGCCAGACTCCCAGGGGCGCTCGCGAATGTGATTGGCAATCCGACGGCCAGTGACAGTTCGAGCGGATTGACCAACAACCACTTCCACCACGTTCGGGAGTTGTGTTCATAGAACAGGGCATGGTTCTGAAGGTTCCACCACCAGACATTGAGCAGATTGCAGTCACAGGCGGTGGCCAACCAGAGGACGGGCACACCAAACCCGGCCAGCGCTGCGGCGAGTTGCAGGATCGTCTGACGCGACTGCGTGTGCCTCGGATCTCGATCGGGTACATTCTGTCTCCATCGTCCGCTCATTTCGATCAGTGTGGTCGCGGCGATGACCAGCAGTACCGTGAGAAACGCGAGACTGATCATCAGGCCGATCCAGGCCATCACGCCCGCCAGCAGGCAGCGGACCAGCGAGTTCCGATCGCGTCCGGAAAGCCACAACCACGCCGTCAGCACCGCAGGCAGCGTCAGCAGCACGTCCGACTTCGGCAGAAAGACACCGAGCGCAGGAACCAGCGGCCACAGCGCGGCTACTTCCCATGATATCTGGGCAGTGTGTCGCCGGCGCCAGAAGATAGACGCCGACGGTGGTGATCGCGGCAGCCAGTTGAGTCAGCAGGGCCGCCAGCCAGAGACTGGCGATGTCCGACTCCTCGACGACTTGTCCACCTTGCTGATTCGACGGCTCCTTGAGGACGGCGAATGACTCGCGCACGGCAGGAGGTTGTGTCGCGACGAGAAGCTTCCTCACGGAAGGCCAGTCCTCGCACACATGTAACAGGCCGCGGTAGGCGAGGATCAGTCCCGGGGGATGAGTACCGATATGCAGGTAGTCACGCTCGGCCATCAGTTGTTCATAGTCGGCCAGACATTGTTGCGCATTTGTGACCTCATACCGGGCCTGCCAGAAGTAGCCCGACGACCTGGGGTAGTAGAGTACCCAAGGCACCTTAGCCAGATTGAACGGTGCGGGAACAGACTGCTGCACCGTCCACAGCCAGACGAATGCGGCGACGACCAGCATGGCCATCCATCCGCACGCCTCAGCTTCATTGGCTCGGGGCAACCGGCGTCGGCCGGCCAGGACGAACACCAGATACACCCCGCCCACCGCAGACGCGACGAGACTCCCGAGGACTGTGTCCCATGACAGCGGGCTCCGGCTCCAGGTCCATTCGCCGGAGACCCCCAGAGGCCACTCTCCCAGCCAGAGAACTGCCAGGGTGATGAGCACCGCCGCGACCAGCGCGAGACGCGCAAGAACCGTGCGGGACATCTCAGCTGTGCTCCTGCCGGTACACTTCGTTGATAAGGTCC
Source organism: uncultured Planctomycetaceae bacterium (assembly GCA_963707405.1). Lineage (GTDB taxonomy): Bacteria > Planctomycetota > Planctomycetia > Planctomycetales > Planctomycetaceae > CAVPPT01. The sequence goes on from CAVPPT010000007.1 coordinate 315,059, forward strand.
TCGACCGACTTGAACTTTCCCTTCGAGCCGATCGCCTGATCGATCCTCTGTCGTGCCTCCGCAGCGGAGTGCCCCAAGCGGACCAGAACTTCAAAGCATTCGCTGACGACGTCGGGTCGAGTCTGTTGATCGGGCGGCAAATCCCGCTCGGCCATCAGTGCGAAGCGGGTCATCTTCCGTCGCAGCTTGGCGATGATCCGCTCTGCGACCGCGGGGCCGATGCCGGGCAGCGTGCTCAACGTCTTGGCGTCCTGTTCCTCGATCGCAGTGGCGACCTCGCGCACGGGGCGAACCATCGCTTGCAGGGCTTTGCGGACTCCCACACCGTCTACGGAACAGATCAGCTCGAAGAACTCAAGCTCCACATCAGAGAGAAAACCCACCATGCGCGGCGTGAGTCGTCCCCCCTTTTGCGGATTGCCTTCCAGGTATTGAATGGTCCGCAGGGAGACTGTCTTGTTGAGTTGATCCTGCAGCCGACGCCTGACGAAATCGGGCACGAGGACCTGGTGCTCGAAGGCACCGATTTCCAGAGCAGCTTCCGTGCCGACCAGAGCGACCAGCTTCCCTGTGATTTTGGTGATCACGATTCGTTACCATTCAGCGTGCTCACCGGGCAGAACGACGGATGCCTGCCTCATGCCGAGAGCGACCGCGCCTACTCTACACCGGCAGACGGCAGCTGTAGTAGTGACAAAGGGCAATCGCGCAAGCATCGGCCACGTCATTGGGCTCGGGGAGGCTCTCCAGATGCAGTTCGCGCTGAATGGCCAACTGGACCTGTTCCTTGCCGGCGCGGCCGCTGCCGGTCAGTAGCCGCTTGATCTGTGCCGGCGTGTAGTGGACGACGGACACCTCTCGCTGAGCTGCCGCGAACAAGATTGCACCCCGCATGCGCCAGCAAGACGGCGGTCTTGGGATTCTGCCCGTGGTGAAAGACCTTCTCGATGGCGAGGGCATCCGGACGAAACTCGTCCAACACTTCGGCGACGCCGGCTCCGATCTCCAGCACACGGTCCGCCAGGGATCCCGCTTTGGTGGAGCGAATGACTCCCCCCTCCTCCACCACCGGTCCGTGAGGCATCCGGCGGATCAGGGCATAGCCGGTGCGATTCAACCCGGGGTCAATGCCGAGATACAGTTCAGCGCCGCTCTCCAAAAAGGCGTTGCCGACAGAGAAACTCATGACGCCCGGGCCTTGGCGAGGTCGTGCACCTTCCCCAATTCCGGGGATCTTCCTGATCTTGTTCATCGTCTGCCATCCTTGTTGACTGGAGCGTTTTACCATAGGTGTCGCCGGACGCGGTGAGATCATCGCTCCAGCAGCACAATTGCCTGGGCGACGATCGCTTCCTCACGCCCGACCGGACCGACCCGTTCACCGGTCTTGGCCTTGATGTTGACCTGTCCCTCTGGAAGCTGCAGCAGGCCGGCGATCCGCAGGACCAGTGCCGGCTTGTGCGGCGTCAGCTTGGGCCGTTCTGCAAGCACGATGCAGTCGAGATTGACAATCTTCCACCCGGCAGCGCCAACGGCGGCCACCACACGGCTGAGCAGTTCCGCCGAGTCTGCACCGGCAAACTCTGCCGATGTGTCCGGAAACCATTCACCAATATCGCCCAATCCGGCGGCTCCCAGAAGGGCGTCGGTGATCGCATGCAGCAGGACATCCGCATCACTATGACCGTCGAGACTGGCCTCGAACGGGATCGAAATCCCGCCGATTCTGAGCGGTCCCCCTGCACGCAGCCGGTGCGTGTCATGCCCGATTCCAACGCGGTACATGCGCCAACTTTCGCGTGGGTCGCTGGTTAGATCGACAAGTGGCCCGAACAACATCCTCGCGGGATGATACTTCCGCGTAGGCGCGCTCACAACACACTGATGCATCGTCGCCGACACCTATGGGCTTTCTCCCGTTGGTGAATCCGGCAGAGTGGCCGATTGCCCTACTTCACCTGCCGGTTGACGCTGCGAAGCGAACACCGATATAACCCGCGCCCCTTCTCTCTCCACTTCTCACCTGGGCCTGGGAGCTTCTTGCCCCCGGAGATGCACCCGTGGTCTCTCCCGATTTGCGACAGATGCTGACATTCAGGTTCCCCGGAATGCTGGTCGTTCTGGGACTGTGTGGCTTGCGCTGTTCTCGGCACCCGCGGTTGAGCAAGTCGCCACCAGTCCCCTGCGACAAGTGCGATCGAATCCGGACGCCATGCAGGTGCAGGTGTTTTTCGTCGAGCGTCCCAAGGGGGATCCGCTGATTGGCCGATCCTTGTGGTCGGATGTCGATCAGGTCAACACATTTAATCCGGCAGCGGTCGCCTCGCTGCGCCAGAATGGCATGCGGTTCGGCGTTGTCGGCACGTCGCCACCTCATGCCCTGCAGGCGGCACTCGGAATGACCGAGGAGTCATCGCTGAGCGACGATTCCCGATTCCGCATGGTGGGACAGCGATTCACTCGCCGATCGGGAGAAGAGTTTGAAGTGGAAGCGTGGTCCGGTTACCCCACGTGCACCATTGATCATGTCCGTCCCGACGGCATCGAACAGCAGACATATGACGACGTGCGATGTCTGTTTCGAGTCAAACTGCAACGCCTGCAGGATGGCTGGGCGAAGCTGGAGCTGACACCAGAGATTCATCACGGCGAGATGAAATTGCGCAAGGTTGCCGGCGACTTCAGCTATATGCAGCGTCCCTCTCAGCTGGTTGCTCCCTGCTTCAATGAGCGATTCGACGTGGAACTCAATCTGGGAGAAATGGTGGTCGTGGGAGCCGACGGGAACCAGCCGAAATCGCTGGGGCATCACTTCTTTCTGGGTGGGGAGAGCGAGAGCAGAACAGAACGCCTGCTCGTGATCCGGCTGGCAGATATGCAGCGGATCGATGCGGTCTACTGAAGGCGAACGGGGGAATGTCAGGGCAGACCGTTCAGCTTGCGGATAACCCACTCGCAGGTCAGCAGACCGAACAGAAGTGTCAGGATCAGCCAGTGGTCCCAGAGTGTGACTTCCTGCTGAGACGAACTTCGCTCGCTCACATCCTGGAAGAGGCCGGGAATCTTGCTGACGTCCTTGGGGAGAAACAGTTGCCCGCCGGTCGCTTCGGCGATCTGTTCGAGCAGGTTGCGGTTGGCTGACAGCTCACCCAGCTCGTTGGTGGTTCGCGGTCGGACCGAGAGATCGGCCTGAATCGGTTCGTTACCCAGATCGGCTCCGTCCACGACGAGCGTGACGGTGTATTCCCCGGGTGGAAGCCCGGAGGCCTTGCCGTCGTGAATCAGTGGACGGGTGGACGTCGGGGCCAGTTCGACAGTGAGCGCGGGAGTTGCCTGGGGATTCCTCGCCGAGGGGCCTGATTTCTGCCCGTGCCTTCAAGTCGGGAGACTGGCTGATGAAGCGCTGGTTCCAGCGTGCACGAATGAGGGCCTCTTCACTGCGCTTCGATGTCCGCCCGTTCAACGGCGAATCGCACATGCTCATTCCCGGCGGCGGCCTTGAACTCCGACCCCCAGCGGACGATCTGACCCCAGAACCGGTGATGCCAGGTGTCTCCGGCCCGAAACCTCCACCGCCAGGTGCTTTCAAATCCGATCCATAGCACCTGTCCTGCTCCCACATAGTGATGGGCGATGATGGCGTTCTGGCGCTCATGTTCGAGTCGCCCGGAATGTTGAGGGTCCGGCAGTGACGCCAGCACAGTTGCCGCCGGCTGTGCGACACCACGAATGAGAAAATCCTGGCCCGGCAAGTCGTCCCAGATGAGACGGTTCTTCACGAGGTCGGGGTCGAACTGCATCATTTCATAGCGTTCGCCATCCGGTGTGAGCGACATGCGCAGACCACGATGCTGTGGAGGACCGATGCCCGCCGCACCGTTCACAAACATCGGCTGCAGGTCGGTGACGGGCAGCAGCTCGCCCACGATGGGTGACTGATAAGACAGTGGAAAGTGATTCCGTCCACCCGTGAGCACCAGCGTCCCTCCGTCATTCTGAACGAACCGCTGCAGCCATTCCCAGGCCTCTTCCGGCAGGTAGAACGGGGCCACGTCCCCCACGATGACGACGTCGAACCTGGCGAATGGCGACTCAGTGGAATTCTCTTCCAGGGACGGCAGCGAGAGCGTCTGCGGGAAGAACGGTTCCGGCAGCACACCCAGGTACGGCTGATGGAAGACCACCTTGCTCACGTGGACATGCTCATCGCGCGTGAGGGCGTTGTCGAGAAAGCGAAACTCCCAGCCGGCGGACCCATCGAGCAGCAGAACGTGTGATTCATCGTCCACGACATTGATCACAAACTGCCGCTGGTTGTTGTCGTCGCGAGTCTCTCCCGGCTGTCCTTCCACCTGCAGGGTGTATCGTTGTCGCCCCAGCATGGACGCATCGAGACCAAACTGCATCGGTGTCAGGCGACCCTGGGCCCGAACTGTTCGGGAAATCTGCTTGCCCGATTCATCGTCCCCTGCGAGGTGGACAGTGATCTCCTCTCCTTCAAATCCGGCGGTGCCGATGGAGGCACGCAGAATGGCCGAATCGTTCTGATAGATCATCTCGGGATAGTCGAGCTCAGCCACAGCCAAGTCCCTGGGACGCTGCTGGGAACCGATCAGTACGGGATAGACAGGGACAGGCAGACTGCTCACACGAGCCAGCAGCCGACTGACATCTGTCGCTGCATTGTCGCGACCGTCGGTGAAGAGGATGACTCCCGCCAATGGGGACTCGTCCGAATCGGTTGCCTGCGGGGTCATCCCCTTGAGCAGATCGGTCGATTCGAGTCTCAGCGCAGGATCAGGTTCATTCGTCATCTGCTGCAGCACGTTGGCGTCGGCAGCCGTCGTTGCTGTTCCAGCAAATGTTTGCCGTTCGACGGTGGCCAGCGTGTCGAGTTGTGACTCGAGTGACCGTGTTCCCCCGCTGAATAACCGGCGGGCCAGTTCGCGTCGCGGCATGTTATCGAGCATCGCAAACAGATCTTCCAGCTGCTGTTGTCGAGCGGCCGCGAGGGCCGCGGCCTCTGCGGGAGTCGAGACTTCTCCGGGAGCGACCCATTCCGGCTCTTTGTCGTTGGCGAACGCTTCGTCCCACTGGTCGAGTCGCGCATCGCTCGCCGCGTTGCCGATCAGCCCCAGAGCCCTGAGCCATTGCAACTTCTCGGCACGGTCGGCATGTCTGTCAGCCGTACTCATGCTGTCCGAGACATCGAGGGCAACCAGCACCCGCCCTGTTCTGTCCTTGTTGATCGTCCAGGTGATCGCGGGTTCCAGCAAGGTACAGAAGACTGCCGCCACTGCCGCGAGACGCAGCCCCAGCAACAGGTAACCGAGTCGCCGTGAAATCAGTCGTCGCTCGTACTGGTAGAGCAAAACGATACACGTAACGGCGGCAAGCAGGACTGCCACGAGCAGCCACAGCCACGCCGTGCTTTCAAGCCCGTGCAGTACAAACCGGCGTGTAAGCATGGAGGAATCGGGAGGCAGGAAGGTGGGCTGCCAAAGGACGTACGTTCACTCACCCGTCGCTATCCCTCGGCCTTCGATCGTTTGTACTCCATCAGCCGGCGGTTGTAGAAGGCTGTCATCTCCTTTTGCCGCAGTGTCCCCAGCAGTTTCCCCTTGTTCTGTGCGTCGACCACTGGGAGTTCATCGATGGCAATCGCCGTAAAGCAGCGCATGGCGGTGTTGAGATCGTCCTCCGGGGTCACCGAAACCACACGCGATGCCATGACATCGCGGGCTACGGCGAGCTGCCAAATGGTCTCGTCGTACAGATACGAGCGGATATCGTCAGCGGAGAAGATCCCGATCATCTGATCCTTTTCGTCGACCACCGGGAAGTAGTGCTGCTGTGTGAGTGAGAGCACATGCACAATCTGATGCAGCGGCATGGCTTCGGGGATCCGCGAGATGTTGCGGTTGCGGTCATACACCTGGTCGACCGTGAGACCCTCGAGAATGTCGACCATAAAGTCTCCGCGGTGGGCCGGTGACTCGAGCCGCGTGGGCACCTGGTTGCGATACAGCTTCCAGCGGCGTCCCATCACAAAGCAGAGGGTCGAGACCCACATGGTCGGCAACAGCAGGTCGTACCCCCCCGTCATTTCCGAGACCATGATGATCGTGGAGAATGGGGCATGGGCGCATCCCGCGAAAAATCCGGCCATTCCGACGATGCTGAAGGACTCCGGTTGTGTGACGACTTGCGGCCAGAGCCGATGAAACCACTCGCCGACAGCCCCGCCGACACATCCACCGATGACCATCGACGGACCGAACACACCACCGGAGCCACCCGAGCTTATGGTCAAGGAGGTCGTGAGAATCTTCACGAAGGCCACGGCCAGTAGCACCTTGATGCCGACATCTGACGACGACGTCAGCGCATCCTGTAGCGTACCATACCCCGTCTGCAGCACGGCCAGCAGATGCCGATTCTCGCCGCCGCTGGTGTACAGTCCGATACCGATGATGCCGGCGAGCAGCGCACCAATAGCCGGCTTGATGTGGGGAGGACCCGGGAGGCGGTTGAACAGGTGCTCCATCCCGTAGAACACCTTGATGTACAAGGCTCCGACACTTACCAGAATCACTGCGAGTGCGGCATAGGGCAACAGCTCCAAGGGGGAACTGGGTGCCAGGTTGGGCGCCAGTTCAAACAGCGGGGCGTGCCGGATGTCTTCCGGCAGGCTGAGCGTGTACACGCTGTAACCAATGATGGACGACGTCGCCGCAGGAATGAACACCTCGGCCTCGAAGTCCGACTCGCTGTACAGAATCTCGGCGGCGAAGAGGGCCCCTGCCAAGGGCGCTGGAAAGATGGAACCGACGCCCGCCCCCATGCCTGCCGCCAGCATGATGCGGCGGTCGCGGGCTGTCAGCTTGAGCATTTGGCCCAGCCAGGATGCGAAGCCGGCACCGATCTGTGCGATCGGACCTTCACGTCCGGCGGAGCCACCCGTCCCGATTGTGATCGCGGAGGCCAGGGTCTTGACGATCGGGATGCGTCCCTTGATCTCGCCGCGGCGGCGATGAAAGGCCTCGATGGCGGCATCGGTCCCATGTCCTCGGGCCTCGGGGGCAAAGGTAAAGACGATGAGTCCAGACGCCAGCCCCCCCAGCGTCATCACTCCCACCATGTGCCAAGGCGAGAATGGACGGGTCGGTTCGACCCCCACGCCATGCTCACCGGCCGCCTCAGCCGGAGCGAAACCAGCGATGTTCACCAGCGTGGCACGGGTGACAAACTGTCCTGCACGATGAAAGACAATCGCGCCCAGACCTGAGACTACCCCGACCAGCAATGAGAGGATGACCCACTTTCCGGACGTCTTCAGATCCAGCGAGCTAAGCAGCTTCTCCACACGCGACGTCATTGTTGATCCAGCGATTGCGGTCAGAGCGGTGGGCCGCATCGACAGACCAGACAGCCGATGAGTGGCACCGTGGGAGCATAGCAACTCCCACCGCATCGTGGCATAGCAGCCGCTAGAGTCTGCCCACGGCGGCAATTTGTCTCGATGGCCGGTGTGGATCAACAGAGGGATAGAAGCCTGAAGTGCCAGCGAAGTGCGAACGTTATCTTCGCTGGCACTTCATGCTTCTATGCGCACCAGGGGACACTTTGGAGTCATCAGTGTGGCGAGCGCTTGTCAGGCATGATCAATCCGCCACGAAATGCAGCCGCAGCTTCTGAAGCACCGATGCCGCCCGGCGGTGGAACTCCTTGGTTCCAAAGGTCGCACTGAGAGGCCGTACCGTCACATCGACGACCGACCGGCGTGCGTGGGCACTTTTCCAGACCGGGAGATCGTCGCCCGGCTCCGAGAAGACAAGCCGCACTTCCAGTGGCCGACGGCGTTCATCGCCGATCATGAGGCGCGTCAGCCAGTGACGCCCCAGCAGCAGGCGAACTTCCTTTTCGGAGACATTCAGAATCTCGGCCCGCTCATCTTCGATAAAGCCGCACAGCTTGTACATCAGCAGGTTGTCGAGACTGCACGTGATGAAGCGGTCATTGACGATGCGGCCGTTGGTGCCGACGAGTGGACGTTCGGCCATCGGTTCACCTGTACGCCTCAGAGAAACTGTGGGTGCCATCAGAGGACTCCGTGGGTGTTTTGAAGTGCGGCCCTGTCGGAGGAGTCCAGAAGGCGATTCCCGTGCCGCGAGGCTGCACGCTGTGGGCCTCCTTCCCGATTGCTCCGTAAGGTCTCCGTAGGGCGAAGGTTATTCAAGTTCAATGGAATGCGAGTCGTGTCCTGTGGTGTTCTGGAAACGTTGACGAAAATCTACAGCGTGCGGTCCCGGTGTTGCCAAAACACCCTCCGCAGATTTCCGATGTCGCAGTTGACGAGCGTCGCTCGGGAGCGATAAACACACTCCATGTTTGGATTACCCCTGACAGCCTCGTCGCTGGTAGTTGCCCTGCTCAGCGGTGTGGGGGCATGGCTGATGACCCGAAGGGCGTTCCTCGATTGCGAGCAGCCGCTCGGCTCGTGGGGTCGCTGGTCCCTGCTGGTGGCCGGCGTACTCGGGGCCCTGCTCGTGTTTACCATGCAGGGCTGGCAGAGCCAGCAGACTCCTGATGTCGTCCCCTCCCCTTTCTGGAGGGACGCGCGAGTTCTGTTTCATGCGTGCCTGATTGTGCTGCTGGTGGCAGCCACAGCGATCGACCTGCATTGCTATCTGATTCCCGATTCCATCACCCTCACAGGAATGGTGATCGCGCTGCTGGCCGCGACGATTGCCGGAGACCTGCAGATGGCCCATGTCTGGGTCGACTGGAATGCCGAGGTGCCACAACTCCAGGGGCCCTTTCGACCGGCATGGCTGTCAACACACCCGCATCTGCATGGGCTGGCGTGGAGTGCCACTGGTCTGATCGTAGGGGGAGGCCTGACCTGGCTGGTCCGGTCGATCGCCAGCGCCATGCTACGGATGGAGGCTCTCGGGTTGGGGGACGTGATGCTCGTGGCGATGATCGGCAGCTTTCTGGGCTGGCAAGCCACGGTGGTCGCGTTTCTGCTCGCTCCGTTGTGTGCTGTGTCAGTGGGGATCACCGCGAGGACCCTCGGCAATCGGGGATACATCCCCTACGGCCCATTCCTGGCACTCGGGGCGATGATCGTCGTCTTCACATGGCGGTGGATCTGGATGGGCGAGATTCCGCTGCATCCGGGAGCATTGCCGGGAGATCGCCAGGGTGTATTTGCGGTGCGTCGGCTGTTTGGCGACTGGCTCAGCCTGGTCGTAATCGCGGCGGTTGCAGTCGCAGGACTGGTGCTGCTGCTGGGCTTGAGGCAACTTTACCAGGCGATTCCCGTGACGCGGCACCGGGGCGACAAGCCTCGGTCGAGCGCACCAGATCAGGAGTCACCCCGCCGATGAGGGCTGAGAGTTGAGAGTGGACGATCGGGAATCGTCTGAATTGGAAACTCTGCCGACGAGTCCAGCGATCCTCTCTTCTGTCTCAGGAGTTCACAGAAGATTGAGCTTTTGCGGGCGAGTCTCCGGGGGCCGGCAGCAGCGCTGGCACAGGCCGCTCACTTCCAGACGATGACCCTCCATGCGGAAGCCGTGCTTGCGAGCCACTCCATCCAGCAGATCGCGAATCTGCTGATTGCGAAACTCAATCAGGTCGCCGCACTGCTTGCAGATCAGATGGTCATGCTGCGGGTAACCATAGGCGTGCTCATAGACCTCGCGGTCTTCCTGGCGCGCGATCGGCCTGAGCATTCCGGCCTCGACCATCTGATCCAGTGTCCGATAGACGGTGGACCGACTGACTCGTCGGCCATCGTGCCGGCGAGTCAGCTTCTCAATGAGTTGCTCCGCGTCGAAGTGCTCGTGGGACGTGTAGACTTCTTCGACGATGATGCTGCGCTCGCGCGTCATGCGCTTGCCGCGCGTGGCCAGAAACTCGCGGAACTTCTCCAGCGGTGACGCTGATACGTCCAACACCGCGATGTTACTCACGACTCCACTCCCCTGACATCGTCCGGTCAATTCCGATTTATCCGCTGCAAGCACTGCCGAAATGGTAGGGCTCGGCCGGACGAGCGTCCACAACCTGAGGGCGATGCGCCAACCCGATCTATTGAATGCGCGAGTTGCTAGCCGATTTCGTCCAGCATTCTGGAGACTGCCGCATTGAGCTTTTCCGGAGTCTCATAGACTCCGGACGCGATCTCTGAGCGAATGCGGGCCAGACGTTCGGCCCGGGTCATCGGTATGTCGCTGAGAGAATTTGGCCGTCGGACTTTCGATCCGTGGTTGACATCCCCAGGCGGACTCGCAGGCACGTCTGCGAACGATGGCTCGGGACCGGCATCTCCGACCGGTTCGGCTCCGGTCACATTCATCGTTGCCTCCCGCTGGAAAGCTTCGTGGACACCAGTTTCTCCGCCCGAGACAGCCTTCTCGTCGGGATTACCAGCAAACCCTCCATGGGCCCGATCATACCGCAGAATCGGCGGAAGGTTCAACATGGGGTCCAGAGCACCGGGGATTGACCCGAACGGAGTGGACGGCAAACGATAGGTACTTCTCGAGAACATGGGGTACTCCTCTTCCGTCGTGGGATCACGAACCGTGCCGACAGGTGATGTCGACCGAGGCGTCTTGCCATGAACTGAGAAACGGGGAATGGTCCGGTGTGGGTAGTTCAGCACCGGACGACACTCGGCCCTCGCACAGCCGGCGAAGGCATCTGGCACTCATTCAGAGGTCGTCCGTCCCCCCAGGAAGCGTGGCGGTGCATTGCACCGACAGCGGCCATCCAGAAATGGTATCGACAGTTTGCCTCGTCCCGGGTGACTCGAACTTCCGGGCTGATCAATCACCCGTCCGGATGATCCGCAAAGTCGTCTGAGTAAACCCTTAGCGATTGCAGGGATTCTGCGGGTCGACCTTCAGGAAAACCTGCGACGGTTCGACGGAGGGCCTCGTCCGCGATCGTCACAGCGTGCCAGACTACTTGGGGCCTCCCACGTCCAGGCCCCGCGCTGAAGTCCGCGAGCTGACGAAGATCCTGCTGCTCTGCCAACCCAGGTCTTACATTCTCCCGAGTTCAACCAACGCGAGTCCCATGCGAGTCCTGGCGGGCATCATCAACCATGGTACGAAGAACGATGTCCATCTCGCGTCAGTCCTTGACGGCTGGCGGCAAGTCAGATGCAGGTACGACGTTGACATTGTTGTATTGACCAACCGGCCCAAATTCCTGGGGGACGACGTCGAAGTCCGCGTTGAGTCTCCCGAGGCGGGCCCGCTCTTTCTGCCGCTGATGCCTCGACGTCTGTTCGCAGAACGTCGCGGGCTGTACGACGTCTATGTCGCCTCGGAAGATGACACTCCCGTCACCGCGCAGAACATTGATGCGTTCGTACATGCGTCAGCGGCATGTGATGTGGACATCGTGCCAGGGTTCCTCCGATTCGAACACTGGCCTCCCCATGGCGAGATGTTCATCGACACTCTGCATCGCTACTTCTCCTGGGACCCCTTCAGCACCCGGCAGTGTGGCGAATGGATGTTCGCGGAGGCCACGAACCTGGCTTCTGCGGTGTATATGCTCTCGCAAGACCACCTGGAGCGGGCGATCGCCTCCGGAAGATTTGAGGAAATCCATCGGCCCACGCGCCTGTATGACACGCTGGAAGCGGCATCGACCCATGTGTTTGAACACTGCGGATTGCGAAAGGTCGTATCGATCAACCGGATTGACGATTTCCTGATTCACCATTTAGCCAACCGATTTCACGAGTGGCGGATGGGCCTGCCTCTCACACGCCTGCGGACACAACTGGAAGCACTCGACGAGATCCATTGTGGTCGGAGACAGCCGGAAAAACTGGTCGATGTCCATGCCCGACTGTGCAAGCCCTGGTGGGACAAATGTTATGACGAGCCTTCCCGGCACGATCTGCTGGCGGAAGCAGGACCGGGACCGGCCGACGTTCTCTGGCTGGGGGCGAGCGGATCTGAGGCCGAAGTCGCCCTGCTCGAGCGCGGGCACCGGCTAACCGGAATTCCTCTGGACAGCGTAGTATCCAAGGTGGCCGAACAGCAGGGGACGCGTGTCACACCGGCCGACATCGATGAAGGACTGGCCGCATTGGAAGGTCAGTCGTTTGATGTCATCTATGCGGTGCACATGTTCGAACGCCTGCCCGACCCGATCGGTATTCTCAAGAGTCTGGGGAGACTTCTGGCCCCTGGAGGCCGTCTCGTCTGCGTCGTCCCGAACTTCGATCGCTGGTGGCGCTGGCCCCACGACAACCGGCGACTGAGCCAGGCGGCACCGTACGGGTGCCCATGGACCTTCGAGCAGACGGGCCTGCACTTCACGACTTCATCTCTTGTCCGCCAGTGGCTTCAAGCGGCGGGAATGGGCGTGTCACTGCGTTACCCGCGTCCCGACCAGTATCGACGCTACGATATTCTGACGTTTGGTCGGCTGAGACGACGGATGGCGTACGACATCATCGCCGTCGCCCGGCACGCGCCGCATCGCCGTCGAAGTGTCGTCAGCGAAGTCGAGGTCGGCTCGGTGATCGCCGACCTCGCGATGTCTCCCGTTTAGCTACTCCTGCTTGTTCAGCCTCAGGCGGCGCGGCGGGCGGGCGACTTCCGGCCCGTCCACAACTGGCTGACGGCCTTGAGTCGCTTGCCCCATGAGCGCGGCGACGCAGCTCCGAAGCTGGTAGTCGAGATCTCCCGGAACGCCTCGTTACGCGAAACGCGACAATCGCGGCGAAGTTCCAGGAGTTGCCGGACCGCATCTTCAATGGTGTCGCTGGCTATCTCCTCGTTGCAACGACTGCGGAAGTGATCGAAGATCGGAAGGAAGTCGTCCCAGAACTTGTGCTGTGCCAGAGACACGGATGTATCGGAACTCCCGGGGGGACGTGTCGAGGAGGGATGAAACTTCAGCCAGTTGAAGGTCGCCTTGATCGGATCGTCCTGCTGTTGCGATTCGATGAGCTGCCACCAGTGATCCAGCTCAGAAAAGTAGGGCACCTCCAGAAAGTCGAAGATGCACGGAGGGACCTCCGACTTCACCTGCAAAAACTCCTCGACGTTGACATGCAGGCAGCGCCTGGGGCCGAGGCGAAACGAGTTCACGAAGCCCAGTGCATAGTCGACGGCAGCAGGCACGAGGTTATGGCCGCAGACATACATCTGGTCAATCGACGCCTTCCCCAGCCAGGTGCGGACATCGCGGACCGCATAGATCACGCGAGAGGTTTTGTTCTGGCTGAGACATGAAGGAGAGAGTGTCGGGAGCTTGTCCAGCAGGCAGGTGTAGCGATGCCCCTCGCTGTGAAGTCGCTCCGCCAGCCGCTCATAGTGACTGGCAGGTTCCGCCGGCCCTCCAAAACAGTCGCGCCACTGGGGAAACGACCGAAGCAGCCTCGTTGCATAGCTGTTGGGAATGGAAGCGGGGAGGTCGACCTCGTAAAGGCACAACACGTCGGGATGGCAATTGAGCAGGCCCACCAGCGAACTGGTGGCGCACTTCGAGCGCCGAGGATGAGCGCCGTTTGCATGTCAGACTCTGTGTTGTTCGCCCCGAAAACGTGTCTCGCAGCCGCCAGGCAACAGCAGAATCCGCCGATCATGCCGTTGCACTACGGTCCACCCGAATCATGCATCGGCACGGCGAGCGGCACACTTGACCCAATCTCTGCAACCGTTACTGCTCCACACCGCTCGCGCCCACCAAGGAGTCGCACCAGGGGGCCTTGTGCGCCAATGAGGAGATACTCGCAGAGCACCTCGGCTGCTCAAAGCAGCCGGGGTGCTTGAGCTCTGGGTTGCGTGTCAGAGAACTGCGCTGGATTGCTTACGAGTCAGCGAATGTCGAAGGCCTCATACAGCTGGGGGATCTGCGGCTCATCGTCGCAGAAGTCGCGCAGGACTCCCGCCAGATCGCGGGCGGAATCGGGCTCTCCGTGGACCAGGAAGGCCTGGCCGAAGTGACCCTGCCGCGTCGACTGCTCAAACCACCACTTGAAGTCGAGAACGTCGGCGTGGGCGGACAACCCGCTAAGTTGCTCGACCCGGCAGTTCAGGGGCTGCTCGCGATCGTAAATCCGCACGAAACGTTGACGCTCCTGGATGCGGCGTCCCAGGGTATGCGGGGCCTGATACCCCAGCAGCACGACAGTGTTCCGCTCGTCCGAGATCCCATGCTTGAGGTGATGCACGACACGACCCCCTTCACACATGCCACTCGCAGAAATCACGACAAAAGCCCCTTCCCGGCGATTGAGTGCGACGCTCTCCGACTGTTTGTCCACATAAGTGAGGCAGGAGAAACCGAAGGCGTCGAGGTCGGTCTGCAGCAACTCCTGCACGTCCTTGTCGAGTGTGTGATCGTAACGTCGGAAAATGTTGGTCAGACGCGTCGCCAGCGGACTGTCAACAAAGATCGGAATACGCGGCAACTCGCCCGCGTTGAACAGTTCATTCAGGAAGTACACGACCTGCTGCGTCCGTCCCAGGCTGAAGGCGGGGATGATGACACGGCCTCCCAGGGCCACTGTCTCACGGATGATGTCACGCAACCGGATCTTCATGTCCTCGGCCGGTGGATGCACGCGGCCCCCGTACAAGCATTCCGTGATGAGCACATCGGCCCCCTCGACCGGGGCGGGATCGACAAGCAGCGGCATGTCGCGCCGCCCGAGGTCCCCGGTGAACACCACATGCCTGGTCTCGCCGCCATCAGCAATCATCAGTTCGGTGATGGCCGAGCCGAGGATGTGGCCTGCCGGGTGAAATCGGATGCGCACATCGTCAGCCAGCTGATGCCAGTCGCCGAATGGCAGCGCTTGCATCCGTCGCACCATGCCCTCCACGTGCTCCGTCCGGTACAGCGGTTCGACAGGAGGGTGCCCCTTCTTCAGCTTGCGGCTCAGGTAGATCGCATCCTCGGCCTGAATATGGGCTGAGTCGAGCAGCATCAGCTCCGTGATGTCGGCAGTGGCGTCGGTACAGAAGATCGGCCCGCGGAACCCGGCCTTGTAGAGACCCGGGAGATTCCCGCAATGATCGATGTGGGCATGAGACAGGATGACGGCATCGAGGTCCTTGGGCCGGCAGTGAAAGGTCTCGTTCTTGCGTCGCGATTCGGCCCGCGGACCTTGAAACAGGCCGCAGTCCAGCAGCACGCGCCGGTCGCGCGTCTCGATGAGATGCTGACTCCCGGTGACCTCACCGGCCGCACCCAGAAAGGTGATCTTCATGGGGAGAACTGTGGCGAAAACCGGTGCGTCTGTCGAGTCCCGTTGGCAAAGGACTATCACGATTAATGCGACGCACTCAACGATTTGACGCATCACCGATCGACGGTGTGCACTTGACGGTGCGTTCACCCGGTGATGAAGTGAGGCGCACACATTCGCTGGCCGCGATTACTTTTGTAAGGGGACTTTGTGACACTCATAGAACTGAAGCTCGTTATCCGAGAAGGTGACCAGAACCACGTCAGCACGGTACTCGACGCCGACCCCGACCTCTTGTACACCTCTGATCCCGATCCAGATCATTGGGATGAGAAGACCGCCCTGCACTGCGCCGCCCGGCATGGACATTTCGACATCGTGCGAATGCTCGTGGAGCGCGGGGCCGAAGCGTATTCCAATCCCTTGTCGACATACCCGCCAGTCATCATCGCGAACTGGAACCATCATCAATCGATCGTCGACTACTTTCTCCGAGAGATCCCCGGCCGGGCCCAGGGAACGAATGGTCTGGGAGTGACGATCAATCTGGCGGCTCGTGAAGGCTGGACCGACATCGTGCGTGAGCACATCCGGCGCGATCCGCTCTCGGTACATCAGCGCGGCTGGATTGGCGATTCGCCGCTTCACTGGCCCTGCCACAATGGCCATGCTGAAATCGTGACGCTGCTCCTCGATGCCGGAGCCGAACTCGAAGCGGACGAGATTAACTGCTATGGAGGCAAGCCGTTGCACTGGGCCAGCGAACACGAGCCGCACATCGTGAAGCTGTTACTGGTGCGCGGAGCAGATGTGAACAGTATCAACATCCGGAAGGAGTCGGATTTCTACGGCGTGACTCCGTTACTGATGAACGCCCTGACGAAGGATGATTGTGCCGAGGCCACACAGCTGCTGCTGGATGCCGGGGCTGACACGAGTATCACTTTTCACGGCAAGACGGTTGTCGATGTCGCCCGCGACAAGGGAAACACAAGGATTCTCGCGCTCCTTCAGCAGGCACTATGATAGGACTCGGAGTCCTGTGTCCAACTCGCCGTAGCAAATGACCAGGAGCGAAAAAACCTGTCAGCCGAATTGGAAGAGCTTCATTGCATTGCCCCCCAGAATCGCTTGCCGGTCGGCCTCCGACAGATGTGACAACAGGCTGATCACCGTTTCGCGGTAGGCCCGATACGATGCGGGCGTGGCCTCGTAATTGAAGCCACCGCCCCAGATCATCCGGTCGGCCCCGTAAGCATCGGTCAGCTGACGGACGATTGGTCGGATATCGCGCGCGGGGTCCTCCATCTGTGACTGCAGCGACGAGATCTTCATGATGGTCTTCGGACGCTCTGACCAACCCACGATCACTGCGTGGTCCTCGGGAGTCCCCTGTATCGGGCGACCGAGATGATCGATGATCACCGTTACGTCGGGGAATTCATTCAACACCGGTCCGAAGCGCACGGCGTACTCAGGACGAAGATGGAGCTGCATCGCCAGGTTGTGATCAGCGGCCAGTTTCCACAGCTGCCGAAACTCGGGCGTGTCGAACGGAGGCAGGCGCTCCGGTGTCGTGGCATGCATCCGTGCAGCGATGATCCGGTTGGGGTGACGCTTGAGAAACTCCGGCATCTTCCGCAGGGACGCAGGTTGATCGGCGAAGAACAGACAGGTGCCCTTCACCCGATCACCGCAGACCTCCAGACAATGGTCGAGGTACCTATGATCGTCCTGGTACGGCTCGGGATGCACGACGATCGCATAGTCCACCCCGGCTCCGTCCATGCACCTGAGCAGATGTTCGGGCGAGGCGACTTCCTCCGGCCGATAGGGGGCACGCTCGTGATACGGGAAGCGGGGATCATCAGGCCCTGCGAAACAATGCAGGTGGGTGTCGACGATCGGATCATGGGCGTCATCGGCCAGCGACATTGACGACAGTGCGGCGCCTCCGGCCAGGGCAGAGGCTGATTCCCGCAAGAAGTCCCGCCGAGCGTGCTGGATCATGACCGTCTCCAGGGAAGTTGTGGTCAGAGATATCGTCTGCATTCATTCGCTGGAATGCAATCTTTCGGCGAGTCGACATCGTCGCAAGCCCCAGGCTCATGGGCCGCGTCCGGTAGCCCACGGGTTGCGTCTCGTGTGGACTGGATGAGTGCGCACGACATGACTTGAGCACCCCCGGCTGCTTGAATCAGCTGGGGGTGCTTCAAATACGGGTAGAGCGTCCATGTGCGCACTCCGGCAGATCTTGCCGGTTGGTCACCGCACGACCGAGTCGCAAGAGCAAGGTTCATC
The DNA here is from genome assembly GCA_963707405.1 of uncultured Planctomycetaceae bacterium. GTDB lineage: Bacteria > Planctomycetota > Planctomycetia > Planctomycetales > Planctomycetaceae > CAVPPT01. The sequence continues at coordinate 332,595 of CAVPPT010000007.1, forward strand.
GTTGCAACCTTTTACCCCGTCTGGTGTTTCGATCAGAGTCTTGACCATGCTTCCTGCAGGGCGGAGAATTAACCAGGATGACTGGTCTTCAGTCCATCAACAGAATCTGCTAACCGATCCCCCGCAACTATTGTTGCCTTCAGTCAGCCGCTCGCGGACAGCAAGTCTCTGGAGTCGCCTTTGAAATAGCGCCGGCCAAATCGCGGTCGTCCTGAAGCTGCGTTCAGCCACGACGGCCCGGACTGGCCTCTGCCCAAGGAGCACCCGATGGCCCCCGTCCTCGCCAATGCCGAGCACCTCAAGCGGCTGTTCGCCGCCGTCACCGAGCAGACGTTTCAAGTCGAATACGGTGTGGCCGATCCTCCGCTGATCGATTACCTCTCGGGCATGCTGGTGCGATTCGTGAGGCTGGACGCCCTCTTCTCGTTCCGGGACATTCTGGGTCGGCGACTGGAAGAAGTGGCCGACATGCTGCTCGAAGCTGAGCTGCGGGAGGCGAACCCACGGCGGGAGATTCATCGGCACATCGGCGACTTCACGCTGTTCTGGACGGGCGTCTACCCGGAGGCGCTCAAGCGACTGAAGCACTTCGATCGCAAGGACGCTTTTCTCGACTATCGGGAACAGGGCAAGCGGTCCTACTTCATCGCCAGCACGTTTGTGGAAGAGCCCTACAGCGAAGAGGCTCAGGTCCTGCGCCGGCTGAGCGACGAATTTGAGCTGTGCTCGGAAGGACTCATGCAGGTCCGCCGCGAGTGGGAACGCCTTCCGCAAGAAAACTCGCTGGATCGCATCTCAGACGGACCAAGTTGACCTTAACGCTTCGCACGGTTGTAACGATCACCAAGCGCTCCCGGACGCCGCCAGGCGAACTCGTCAGCGTCGCGACTGTTGGCCGATGAACACCTTGCCCGGATGTTCTGCGCGAGGTGATTCATGGCTGCTGCGATTGATGCCGTCGATTTCATTGAGGAACTCCGTCTCCGCCGCTGGGCGATCGAGAACTATGTTCCCATGGATCAGCGGGACGACCTGCATCCGATCATCGTGCACGAAATGCAGCGAATTGATGCGCGGCGGGAAGTCACTGTCGACGATGTGGTCACGCCGTTCGATAACTCTGTGACGGAATCGGTCCCCGCCCTGTCCCGTGAGACGACGGAAGTGATCGAAGAAGTGTCGGAGCCGATCGCCGAGATGTCAGTCCCCGAAGTGCAGATTCCCGTGATCTCACGCATCGAGCCGCAGCCGCGGGTGTTCACCTCGAACATCGTGCCCCTGCTCCCGGACTTCGAGATGCTGCACGGACCGCACGAGCTGCTGCTGCCGCACATGCGCTCACGCACTCCGGTTGACAACGGGGAACTCCACTACACCTGAGACGTGCGGCGAGTGATCGTCTTGCCGGGGTGACGACGCTATCATCGACAGACCTGCCTTTGTCTGTTGCGAGAGTCGTTGCCATGCAGAATTCCCAGGTCGCGAGACTGTTCGATGAGATCGGCGACCTCCTTGAAATCCAGGGGGCCAATGCCTTCCGCGTAAGGGCCTATCGCAACGCCGCCCGGACTATCGAGAATCTGAGTGAATCGATCGCCGATCTGGCCGAGGAGGGACACTCGGCGCTGACGGAGATCGACGGCATCGGCGACGATCTCGCCGAGAAGATGATCACGATCGTCAGTACGGGATCCCTGCCCCAGCTCGAGGAACTGCGGGAGCAGGTTCCCGTCGGTGTGCGCGAGATGCTCGCCATTCCCGGTGTGGGCCCCAAGAAGGTGGGCCGACTGCATGACGAGCTGGGCGTCAAGACGCTCGCTGATCTGCGGGCTGCCTGCGAGACTCATCGCGTGTCGCAGCTCAAGGGATTCGGCGAGAAGACGCAACAAATGATCCTGGAAGGCCTGGAGCACATCGCACAGGCCGGCAAACGGTTTCTGCTGGATACCGCAAAAGAAGCGGCGGACAGCATCGTGGCTGATCTGTTGACGCTGGACTGCGTCGCACAGGCCTCCGTGGCGGGCAGTTGTCGCCGGCGCAAGGAATCGTGCGGAGATCTCGATATTCTCGCGACCTCCAGTGACTCCTCAGCCACCATGGATCGGCTGGCGGAGCACGAACTGGTGGATGACGTGCTGCAGCGCGGCCCGACGAAGATGCGGGTCCGCCTGACCAATGGCATTGAGGTGGACCTGCGCGTCGTGCCTGATGAATCGTTCGGAGCGGCACTCCAGTACTTCACCGGGTCGAAGGAGCACAACATCGTCATTCGCCGGCGGGCGCAGGGTCAGGGCCTCAAGCTCAACGAGTGGGGCCTGTTCGAGGGTGAGGAACGCATCGCCGGGCAGACGGAGGCGGAAGTGTATCAGGCGCTGGGGCTCACCTGCATGCCCCCCGAATTGCGCGAGAACCGTGGAGAGATCGAAGCCGCCGAACGAGGGGAATTGCCCGAGCTCGTCGAGTGGGACGACATCCGGGGTGATCTGCATATGCACACCACTGCGACGGACGGGACGGCGAGCATCCGGGAGATGATCGAGGCGGCCAAGGCGCGTGGACTCAAGTACATCGCCATTACCGACCATTCCCAGCGCGTCAGCATGGCCAACGGACTCAATTCCGAGCGACTCCGGCAGCATTGGGCGGAGATCGACAAGGTCCGTCAGCAGATCAGTGGCATCGAAGTCCTGCGGGGCATTGAGTGCGACATTCTGGAAGATGCCCGCATGGATTTGCCCGACGATGTGCTGGCCGAGGCCGACTGGGTCATCGCCGTGCTGCACTATGGGCTCAAACAGCCGCGCCAGCAGATCATGAAGCGGCTATTGATGGCGGTGCGGCATCCACAGGTAGACATCATCGGGCATCCCAGCGGACGTCTGATCGGGAAGCGTCAGCCCGCGGACATCGATTATCAGGAACTGTTCAAGGCGGCTGCCGATCATGGCGTGATGATGGAGATCAATGCCAATCCCCAGCGTCTGGATCTGGATGACGTGCAGACGATCGCGGCCCGCGACCACGGGATCCCGATCGTCATCAGTACCGATGCCCACTCCACCGGAGGGCTGGCGCTGATGGAGTACGGCGTGTACGTGGCGCGCCGCGCGGGTCTGGAAAAGAAGCACGTCGCCAATACGAAGACCTGGAAGCAGTTCGAGAAGCTACTACGGTAACCACGCCAATCTTGGGGACTGCCCGCTTGTCGCGTCGCGTGGTGGGCTCTGGTAAAGTGCGGGTCTAGGCGAGCGCAGCCCTTCTGGCTGACATGCTTGCACTGCTGGCGCGGGATGATGTGATGGCACGTACACTGCCGACGGTATTCATCAGTTCCACGACGAAGGATCTCGAAGCCTTTCGCAATGCGGCGTTTGATGTTCTGTACCAGGCGGGTCTGCATCCCATTGTGCAGAAGCATTTTGCTCCCGATCATCGCGAGCTTGTCCGTTACTTGCGGGACCACGTCGCCGCTTGTGATGCCGTCATCTGTCTGATCGGGACAGTCTGCGGTGACGGGCCGCAGGGAACGGATCCACCTCGTTCCTACACACAACTGGAGTACGACTTTGCGCGTTCGCACGACATCCCTCTGTTTATGTTTGTCTCATCGGAGGATTGCGACGTCCCGCTGATCGTCGAGGACGATGAGCACAGGGAGCGTCAACTCCGGCACCGCGAGGCGATTCTGCAGTGCGGAATCAAGTGGGAAAGTTTCCGCTCGCTCGACGAACTCCGCACGAAGATTGCTCTGGTTGCCTGTCATCCGGTCCTGCAGCACAGTTCCGGGCGGCTTCCCTTTGTCTTGCTGCATCCACCCAAGCCCCCCGCGTACTTTGCCGGACGGCAACCGGAGTTGCGGCAACTCACCAGGGCGTCCTCACAGACTCGTCCCGTCATCGTGGCAGTACTGGGTCTGGGGGGACAGGGGAAATCGACGCTCGTGGGCGAGTGGTGGAACTGCGAAGATCGCCCCGACTTCGACGCAGGCTTCTGGTGCACCGCGTATCGCGACGGCTTCACCTTCGACGAGTTCCTCGACGAACTGCTGCGGTATCTCCTCCAGGGGCGGTATGCCAAACAGGAGTATCCGACATTGACTGCACGGGCGCGACTGGCGATCGAGTTGCTGCAGGAACGACGCGTGTTGCTGGTGATCGACGGATTTGAGCGCTGGTTGAAAGGCTGGACCGGGGGCCCACAGGACCCGGATGCCGCAGAACAGTTCAATCAGCGAGAGTCGTCCTTCGACGGACTCGATCAGTTTCTCAGTGATCTCAGCGGATTGAGCAATGGAACCCATCTCATCATGACATCGCGGGCGCTTCCCGCCGTGCTCGACGATGCCGAGTACGCGGTCGTCCCGGTCGATGATGCGGGCGAACACCTGGCTCTGCAGGGTTTGGACGCAGCGTCCGCCATCGACATGTTGCGGGAAGCCGGCGTCAGAGGGGAGGATCGCGAGTTGCTCCGCGTGGCCGACGCCTATGACCGGCATCCGCTGGCACTGACAGTCCTGGGGACCCGCCTTAAGAAGTTGTATGGGGGACGCATCGACAAGGTGGGGCGGATCCAGATTCTCGATCACCGCGAGCGACTGCATCATCTCCTGGAGGAAACACATCGCTCGCTGCCCGGTGATGAGCAGACGGAGCGGTTCCTGCACGTCGCCACGCAGTGCCTGGAGAATCCGACGCTCCCGACGGTCGCCGCCGGGATGGGGCTGGACGTCTCTACACACGCCGAACTGGCCGACGATCTCATCGAACAGGCGATACTCCTCGCCGACTGGCAACTCGCCAGTTGGGATGGCGAAACAGAGCGTGTCGGGTTCCATGCGATCGTCAAGCAGTTCTTCGCCGGGCAGGCCGAGGACGTCCCTCAGATCCACAGTCGTCTGTGCGACTGGTATGTCGATCAGCCGATTCCCCAGGTCGCGAGCACGCTCGAGGAAGCACGTCCTCGCATTCTCGCAATCGAGCACGCCTTGCGGGCCGATCGGATCGAGATCTGTTCGCAACTCATGTACGGGCGACTGACGACTCGTGCCTCATTTGCCGAATGGCTGGCGAATTGGGGGCATCTGCAACTGGGTGTTGACCTGCTGGATCGGCTCGCGGAGAGTGCCTCCTCCGAGGCTCAATTGCAGTTCCTGCTGACGAAGGCGTCCATGCTCCGGCAGATGGGATCGCATCAGGAGGCCATCGACGTTCTGAGCCATATCGTGCAGACGCTGGAAGCTGATCCAGCGCCGGAGACAGCTGATCATGCTGCACTGCTGGCCACAGCCTACGTCAATCGAGGTAATCGCGCGCTGGCAGCTGCTGGGGACCGAGGAGACCCTGGATGATTACGATCGGGCTGTCCGCATCTACGAGCAACTGGCACGGCGGGCACCGCCGCCCTGGTTGAACTTGCCGAGGCCCGGATGAACCGTGGCATCACTTTGAGGTCCTGCGGGTGGACACGGCGTGCGCTGGATGATCTGGACATGGCTGTCAACTTCCAGCGCCTGCTGGTGTTGCAGGGGGACCAGCAGCGTACACCCACTCTGGCCTATGCCCTGGCCAATCGCGGGACGATCCATGCCGATGCCGGTGATCACGGGCGCGCCTGGCTGACTTGAAAGAAGCGGTCTCGCTGTACGATTGGGAACTCCAGACAGGTCGTGAGGAGCTGCGATCACGCGCTGCCCAGGTTTCGATCACCCTGGCGGCGACGCTCAGCGATGCCGGCCAACAGGAGGAAGCGCTTCATGAGCTCGATGCGGCCATCGCAGTACTGGAGGACCATGTCCGTCGCGGGCGAGGCGATCTCGAGCAGTATCTGGCACTCGGACAGATGAACCGAGGGCTTGTCGCACTCCGTATGCGGAATCTTGTCGATGCCGAGCACAATTTGGACGAGGCCGTCGACTGTTTCGACCGGCTGTTTCGCCGGGGTCGGGAGGACGTTCGCGGCTGGCTGGGGCATGCTCTGGTCATTCGGGCAGAAGTGCGGTTTCGCAGCGGGAATACCGGGGAGTCTGCTGTGGATCGAAAGGTCGGTTTCGAGCATCTCGATGCCTTGGCACTAATGCATGTGCCGATTGCCAGGCTGGTCTACATCCGCAAGGAGTTCGACACGGCGGCATATCTGCCGAATGCCGAGTTTGCACAGCGACTCAATGGGGTCATTCGAGAAACGCTGGCGCAGTACACGGAGGGAACACTTCGCGAACGCTTTGCTCACGAAATGCGAACGGGGCTGCGGCGCATTGCAACTGTCAGATCGAAGCTGATTGCCGTCGGTCTGGATGATCCGCTCGTCCAGAATCTAGAGAAACAGCTGGAAGGGTGATAGAGTATTGGCTGCTGAGGACCCTACCTGTCCATATTCGGCGATCAGCCGGTAGACTCTCTTTGGGAGCGCAGGGCCATGGGATTGCGAACGACCGACAACATCAATCTCGATCCGTCAGACGGGTCTGGATGGCAGCACTCGCCGTCTCTCGCCTCTTCGTCGAACCCTCTATTGCCGGCTGCAGGACTTCCCGAGGGAGCCATGGAGTCGCTCATCCAGTTGTTCCGCGAGAAGTCGGACGCCGAAATCGCGATGCTGGTGCCCGGCACGACCGCTGCAAAGGCGGCTGACATCCGTGCCATGTTGTCGAGTGCGGGACTGCTGTAGATCACGCTTAAGCATACCTCGCAACGGACCTAACCAATGTTGTACACCCCCAGCTTGGGAGACTGATCATGAGTGAGCTGAGGACGGACCATGTCGAGCTGGATTCGAGCGACATTCTCAAAGCAGTGTTTCAGCCGGCAAGTCATCAAGCCTGTGCCGCCCTTGCAGATCTCTCGATCGAACAGTCTCAGCGGGCGATGCAAGCTGTTGTGCAAATGTTTCGAGTGAGCTCTGACGAGGAGATCGCGAGTGCCATTCGTGGCACGACCGCTGCGAAGGCGGCCGACATCCGTGCCATGTTGTCGAGTGCGGGACTGTTATGATCTGAGGGCGGTGTGGGCATTCGGTCACATCCTGCAAGTTGTCATGTCCTCTGTTTGGGGAGGTAGTTTATGGGAGAGCTGAGACAGACGGACAATTCCGATCTGGATCCCCGAGACATCTTCAATGCCAGTTTTCAGCCTCCCGGGCGAGGCAGTCTGGGCAGCATCCCGTCCCCCGCCGGTGCGTCACCTCAGCAGACGATGGAGGCGGTCATCCAGATGTTTCGCGAAAAGACCGACTTGGAGATTGCGGTACTGATTCCAGGCACGTCAGTGAGCAATGCGGCCACGATGCGCAGCATGCTCACGAGCGCCGGGCTGCTGTAGCCTCAATGTCGACAGGCAGGCTCCACGACATGAAGCTGCCCGGCAATGTCAGCGGGTCAGCAACGTGCCTGTCACCCCGGAGGCCAGATGCGGTCCCAGGCTTCCAGCCAGTGGGCGCCGCGAGACGATCGTCAGCCGCGCCATGTCCACTTCCACACCGGGCCGGTTCTTGAACTCGGTGAGCTTGTCGACGGTGTTGACTTCGGCCCGGATCGTCACCGGCGAACCGGGGACGTAGGGCTGAGGCCGATCGGTTTGCGTCAGGGCGCGAGTCACTCCCTCCTCGATCATCACCCGTGCCCTGCGGGCTGGAATGTGTCGGGCACTGGAGGTCGAGAGTCCCTGTTTGACAGGAACCGTGGTGAGCCGCTCGCCGAGCAGAGACCGCGCCTCGCGGCAGGTGGCCTGGTCGCCGCTGACAAACACGACAGGGACATTGAAGTGTCCACACAGTGCGGCGTTGACCCCGGTTTCCCCCACCAGATCGTCATTGAACCACAGGTTGCGCCACTTCACGGAGGAGATGGTGTGGGCGAGCACACCGTCCACAGTGCCAGCCCGCGCATGCATGCCAATCAGCAGACAGGCGTCGCAGCCGGTCGTGAACATGTCGGTGTAGCGCCCCCAGGGATGATGCACGACGTACTCACACGCTTCGTCCAGCCACTCGGGCAGCAGTGAGTTGAAGGTGCCGTCTCCGCCCGCCCCATGACAATCGACCGCCACAATCTCCGTCGCCCCGGCCGCTTTGGCACCCCGGATGGCGGCATTGATCTCTTCGGTATACAGCCGGCGACCTTCCTCGTATCGGTACGAACCGTCGGTCACTTGCGACCATACGGTGATGCCGGCGACGCCCTCCATGTCGGCCATGATCAGCACACGCATCGATCCACCCCGCCTGTCCCAATCCCCACCCGGCAGTCAGGGACGACTCACGTGTCGTCCGGCGAGCAGATGCTAAACAACCGAGCTCGATTCTGCGACACACATCTCAGGATCGAAGCACCCCGGCTGCTCAAAGCAGCCGGAGTGCTGTCTCACACTCAGGCTCGGTCATTCCGTCTGGCCTGATCGTGAACCTCTGCATGGCACCGGTCTTAACACACTCTTCATGCGCGAAGTTGCAATCGTCCTCGACACTCCTGAGACTCATGGGTCAGGTGTTGGTTGTCACTCCCGCATTGTGAATGTTGACGTGCCCCTGCAGTTCTCACCTGTCAATGGCGGACCGACCATTGTCCTCCACGAGCAGACATGTCTGGTCGGCCGGGGAGGCCGATGTGATGTGGACCTGGAGGCGTTTCCGGCGGTGTCACGACGGCACTGCCTGCTCGTGGTCGATGGTTCCGGAGTCCTCGTGAAAGATATTGGGTCGACGAATGGTGTGTGGGTCAACGAGCGCAGGCTGCGGGGGCTGGCCCAGCTGAGAGGAGGCGACACGATTCAGCTCGGTGGTGCGAGATTCGTACTGAGCTGGGCAGGCAGTGGTCCCCAACCTGATCCTCCAGAGCGTTCGCATTTTAACTCGGGACTTGCGCCCAAGGTCTTCGTTGGCCCGGACGAAGAGGAGCTTTCGAGCGAGACGGTCGTCGACCAGAATCATCAGGCGCTCGCCGTCAGCTGAGCGCGCCGCACTCCATGGAACTCATTCCGGGAGGTCGTCCACTGGCTGGACATTCCGGGTTCCCACCCTATGCTGCGACGCAGGGAGAAGGCTGACGCCACTTGAGGCGCACCCGGGCACTTCGAGCAACAAAGGCGGGTGGATGACAAGCCGTTTCGGTGATCCCGAGTTGTGGGATCTGACCGACGAAGAGCTGCTGGCTATGCGATTCTGTGACCTCGATCTGACGATCGAAGGCACCCCGCTCCAGGAGCGGATTGAGCTGCTGGACCGCGAACTGACGCTCAAGCGGATCCGGTTTCGTCCCCACTTCTGGCTCTCAGAAGAGTGGTTCACCCCGGACGGCATCCCCGGTGTGGCGATTCCGTTCTACCTCGCCGACAGCCGGCTGATGAAGCTCGAAGAATCCCTGATGCTTGAGGCCGAAGGGAGCACTGCCGACGACTGCATGAAGATTCTCCGGCACGAGACGGGGCATGCGATCGACAATGCGTACCGGCTGCGGCGACGTCGAAAGTTCCGGGAGGTCTTCGGGAACGTCTCCATCCCATATCCGGAAGCGTACACCCCCAAGCCCTACAGTCGCAGCTTCGTCATCAACATCGACTTGTGGTATGCCCAGAGTCATCCGGTGGAGGACTTCGCGGAAACGTTTGCGGTGTGGCTCAAGCCCCGGTCGCGCTGGCGGGTTGTCTACCAGAACTGGCCGGCGCTGAAGAAGCTGGAGTATGTCAACGAACTGATGAAGGAGATCCGCGAGGAGATCCCCCCGGTCCGCTCACGTCGGCATTACGAGGCGCTCTCGTCATTGAAGATCACACTGGGTGAACACTATGCCCGCAAGCGCGACCATTACGGACTCGACAGCTCGCACTCGTTCGATCACGAACTGCGGCGGTTGTTCAGTGACGATCCGTTGCATCATGATCGCCCGTCAGCGGCCGCGTTCCTGCGACGGATCCGGCCCCGTGTCCGCCGGCAGGTAGCAGCTTGGACTGGCCACTTTCAGTACACGATCGATCAGGTGCTGGGAGAGATGATTCAGCGGGCACGCGAACTCGACCTGCGTCTGGTGCGGGCTCCCGAGGACGTGGAGCGCGACATCCTGGTCGTGTTGACTATGCATACGATGAACTCCATCCAGGACGGTCAGCAGCAGATCGCCCTGTAAATCTCCGGGTGCACCACCATGAAGAAACTCCGGATTCTGGCACTGATTCGCGAAGGTCTCGTCCCGCCCGACTCGATCGAGGGGCTCAGTGACGAGCAGATCGCCGAGTGGAAGATGGAGTTCGATGTCGTCGCCACGCTGAAGGACCTCGGGCATGATGTCATCCCGCTGGGAGTGTTTGACGACCTCGGCCCCACGCGGCAACTGCTGCTCGACTGGAAGCCGCACGTCGCCTTCATGATGCTCGAGGAGTTCCACGGCGTCAGCGTCTACGACCAGGCGGTCGTCAGCTTTCTGGAGCTGATGCGGCAGCGCTACACCGGCTGCAACCCACGCGGCCTGCTGCTGACGCACGACAAGGCCCTCAGCAAGAAAATCCTCAACTATCATCGTATCCCCACGCCCCGGTTTGTGGATTACCCCATCGGCCACAAGATCGTTCCGCACAAACGACTGCGATACCCCATCCTCGTGAAGTCGGCGACCGAGGATGCCTCGTTCGGCATCTCCCAGAAGTCGATCGTCACCAGCGACAAGGGGCTGGAGGAGCGGGTCCGGTTCATCCACGAAAAGGTCGAGTCCGCCGCCCTCGCCGAGGAGTACATCGACGGACGCGAACTGTACGTCGGCGTCCTCGGCAACAACCGGCTGCAGACGTTTCCCATCTGGGAGATGCTGTTCACGCGCATGCCCGAGGATGTCGCCCGCATCGCGACGGCCCGCGTGAAGTGGAACCCCAAGTATCAGCGGAAGCATGGCATCGATACGCAGCGGGCCGAGAATCTCGACCCGAAGTTGCAGGACCGGATCACCCGCCTGTGCAAACGGGTCTATCGCATTCTCAACATGAGCGGGTACGGCCGCATCGACCTGCGGCTGCGCGAGGACGGCGAAGTGTTTGTGATCGAGGCCAACGCGAATCCCAACCTCGAATATGGCGAGGACTTCGCGGAGTCGGCGGAAGCGGGAGGCATCTCGTACGAGGCCCTCATCCAGCGAATTGTGAATCTGGGTCTGCGCTACAACGCCGCCTGGACGGAACTGTAGTAGCGCCGCATCGGTGCATCGCGCTGTCTATCTGGCGCAAAGCCCACGGGCCGCGCCCTCAAGTCCGCGCGGGTGGCTCAGTGAGGGCCATCTGAGCCACCGCTCGACAGTAGATACCCACGCGACGCTGCCCGTGGGCTTGATGCCTGACGACTCCTCGCTTCCTGCTCTCCACTTCCTGCCCTCCTCTGCCGCCCGCTTGGAAATGTCGTTGTCCGCAGCTACCGTGTCTGCACGGTGTCCCACACATCCGGCAGGGAGTCTCCTCATGCATGCCCCACGTCTGTTTGTCACTGCAATCATGGCTGCTCTCGTGTCACAACTCGTGCCATCGGTCAACGCCCAGGATGATCCCTACCGACCGCCGGCTGTCGCCGCCGAGGGAGTGCCGGTCGTTCCCGCCGAACTCATCGACCGCCTGCGGCAGTATCAGGAAGTGCGGACCGCGAACTTTCGCGGCTGGTCTCCGGACGGCAAGGGGGTCCTCATCGAAACACGGTTCGGCAACACCAACCAGTTGCACCGCGTCTATGAGCCGGGGGGACGGCGGGAACAAGTGACCTTCTTCACTGAGCCGGCCAATGGACGTTTCGTGCCGAAGTCGCCGCAGACCCTGCTGATCGAAATGGGGACCGGAGGGAACGAACAGTACCAGGTCTACCGGCACGACCTGTTGTCCGGACGCACGCACCTGCTCACCGACGGCGAGTCACGGAACATGCTCGGCCCGGTGGCCGAAGATGGTGCGTTCTGTCTGATTAACAGTAACCGCCGCAACGGCCGCGACATGGACTTCTTCCGGCTGCAACTGGATGGCACGACGACCTCGCTGATGGAGGTCGAGAATGAGTTCTGGGTGCCGCTCGATCTATCGACCGATGCGGCGCGGGCCCTGCTGCTACAGTATGTGTCGATTAACGAATCATATCCGGCTCTGTTCGACGTGACGGCGCACGAGCGGAGTCCGCTGCCCTCCCCCGAAGGCGCGAGCGGCAAGGTAGCATTCGGGGATCTGAAGTTCCTGAAGGACGGCCAGTCGGTGCTGCTCTCGACCGATGCCCGCGGCGAGTTTCTGGAACTGGCCAGGCTCGACCTGAAGACCAGCAAGTACACGTTTCTCAGCGAGGACATCCCCTGGGATGTGGAGGCGATCGAAGTTGACCCACACCTTGGCCAAGCCGCAGTCACCATCAATGAGAATGGTGCCAGTGCTTTATACTTGTTCAGCAATGGGAAGCCCGAGCGGCTGGAAGTTCCGTTGGGGATGATCGAGGCGATGGAGTTCTCTCCTGATGGTGGTCAGCTGGGGTTCACGCTCTCGCGGCCCGATGCACCCGCCGATGCCTTTTCGCTGCACCTGGCGAGCGGCAAGCTCATGCAGTGGACGTTCAGTGAAGTCGGCGGGCTCGATACGTCGACGTTCATCCGCCCGTCGCTGATCGAGTATCCCAGTTTCGATGACCGCAAGATCCCGGCGTATGTCTTCCGTCCAAAGGGTGCCTCGGCCCAGAGGCCGGCACCGGTCCTGATCAACATTCACGGCGGACCGGAGGGCCAGTACCGTCCGTACTTCTCGGGGCTGGACCAGTTCTTCCTCAATGACATGGGAATCGCAGTCATCCGTCCCAACGTGCGGGGTTCGGCGGGCTACGGCAAGACGTACCTGCAACTCGACAACGCCGAGAAGCGGGAGGACAGCGTCCGCGATATCGGGGCGCTGCTCGACTGGATCGCGACGCAGCCCGACCTCGATGCGTCGCGTGTCGCGGTCATCGGCGGGTCATATGGGGGCTACATGGTGCTCGGGTCGCTTACCAACTACAGCGACCGGTTGAAGGCGGGCATCGACATCGTGGGGATCGCCAGCTTCAAGACGTTTCTGGAGAACACCAGCGAGTACCGCCGCGACCTCAGGCGGGCCGAGTATGGCGACGAACGCGACACCGCGATGCAGGAGGTATTTGCCCGCATCGATCCGCTGCACAACGCCGAGCGTATCAACACGGCCCTGATGGTCGTGCACGGGGTGAACGATCCCCGCGTTCCGTTCTCGGAAGCCGAGCAGATCGCTCCGAAGGTGCGCCAGAACAACCAGCCGGTGTGGACGGTGTACGCCGACAACGAAGGGCACGGCTTTGCCCGCAAAGAGAACCGCGACTATATGAACGCGGCGATCGCGCTGTTCCTGCAGGAGCACGTTCTGAAGCCGTAACAGGTCGGTGATCGACGTGGCGACGTAGATTGAGATCGCTACGCCAACCGACTCAATCAATTGTCGTCTTCGCCCACGGACCGGTTTGCCAGCCAGTCGTTGTAAGCCGTGGCGACATCCACATTGTCGGCGTGAACCAGTATGCCAAACCGCAGGCGCAGGGTCTCTCCGCCACGAACGATCACGCGGCTGACCTCACCCCCGGTCAGAGCGCGCCGCCCGAAGGGGTTGGCCACGAGCAGTCCGTAGTCCCGGGCATGAAACCAGCAGGGTCGGAAGTTCGCGGGGTCGGGCATCAGTGTGATGCCTGCGGACTGTCTGTCGATGATGCCCGAGTAGTCACACCAGGTGGCAGGCTTGCCCCACACTTCCGCTTCGTTGGTCGCCCCGTCACTGTTGCGGATCTGTCCATCTCGCGCCACCGTGAGAGAGGTAGCTACCCGCATACCCAGTCCCATTTCCTCCTGGTCACCAAAAGCGCAATCCTCCGGTCCCGTGAAGTCCGCAGTCCAGTCGATGACGAATCCGGCTGGTCGCACGTGGATGGCGAACCGGCACAGTTCTTCGCAGATAAGCCGTTCGCCTGCCATATAGTGATTCCTGACGCTGAAGGCTGCTCCCTGACGAGTGGAGTGTGGATCTTCGACGAACTCGATCTGGCGGACGCTCGCCCGGTTGCGCCAGAAATCCGCACCCCCCATGTCGCCGAACGCCAGCCACAGGCCGGGATGCATGGTGGCATGATCCACAGGATCCTGCCCTTCGACAGGCGGATGATTGCGGGTGACCTGCACACCATTCGGGGCATGCAGATGGCAGAAGTATGGCCGCAGGATGACGGGATCATCCCAGACATAGGTCGCGAACGGCTGATCATGGATCCGGATGTGGAGTCGATCTGCCTGTCGATCAAACGACACCGCCGACTGCGCTCGGGCGGCCGTGGGCACAGTCAGCACCATCGCGAAAAGCATCGTCACCGGAAGTCGCATAGGTTTGTTCCATCTGGAATGTATGTTCAGTGCATACTCCATTTGCTGCGAATTTCAAAGATCTGGCGTTCAAAACTCGCCGGTCGGTTGCTGATCGCTGCGCTGGGCCAGACGGCGGTAGGTATCAAAGTCGACCTGCTCCGACAGAAACCTCACAGAACCGTCCCCGAGCAAGATCTGCAGTCCCCCGCCGTGCGTGCTCGAAAATCCGCCGGTGAAGTTGGACTGCATCGGGGGCTGCTGGATGGCAATCGGCGACGATTGACCCACCGTGCCGAGTACGAGCGACGCCGGACCTTCCCACGCATCCGGATGATCCGACAGGCCGGCGGATCGCACGGCACCGGGCATGACCGCATACCAGGCCGAATCAGCCGGCACTGGTTGTTGACCTGGCTCGAAATTGTGCAGTCGGGCCCGCTCAGCCACGATCATGGTGTTGCTGCTGCCGTCGGTGATGTCGAAGATCGACATCCGGCTGTTGCGATAGAAGACGCCCGGTCCCTCGGGAGCACCGGGCTCCTGTGTAAGACTGCCATAACCCAGAACGCCGACATAGTTCGAGCGCCCCGAGCATGAAGGTCCCGCGCGAGGACTGCACGCTGAAGACCATCTCGCCGGAATCGGCCGCGCAGACGAAGGGGGAGATGATCGTGCCACCTACGGAACTGGCAGTCGGATCGTCGGCATCCAGTTCAAACGGGATCGAGCTCAACTGGGCCTGCTGTTCCAGAAAGCCGAGGATCAGACATCCCCAGCCGTACCCGCTGCCGGTCTCGACATCGGACGGATCCTCAGGAGCAACGTCCCGCGCGACATAGCCGGGGGGAAAGACTCCAAAGGTCTCGTGGTAACACGTCAGCGCGAGTCCGAGTTGCTTCAGGTTGTTGGAACACTGCACGCGGAGGGCCGCTTGCCGGGCCGCTGAGACCGCCGGCAGCAGCAGCGTTAACAACACCATGATGATCCCGAAGCAGACAAAGACCTCAAGAATCGTGAAGCCTCCACACGCTCGGCTGTGGGCCCGCGCTATCCTGCGATTCCGTGGCATGAGTGGTGTGTCTCCCGGACGCTGTCAACCTCTGGACAGACTACGCGAAAGCATGGTCCCGTGCGGGCGCATTCCCCGGATGTGACGTATCGTCGGAAAGGAATCTGCACTGGCTCCAGAAATTCTGCGCAGTCACGTCAGCGCCACGAACCGGCCTGCGAAGCTGGCGATGGTCTCGCCAGCGGCACACACATCAACGTTTGCCTGTAGTCGCCCACGGCCCTTCCGCCGGATCATCTCGATGAACGCTTGCCATGTCTCGTCGTCGATCTCGTGCGTGATGGCGGAGAAGTCGCTGAACACGGGACGTGTATAGCGGACCGTGTTCTCCGCGACGACCAGACGGCTCTCAATTCCTTGCGACCGGAGGCGGAAGTGGATCAGCGACCAGCCGGCAAGTGTCGCCAGTGCCGAGATGCTGCCCCCGAATGCCGTGTTCCGATGGTTGAGGTTCGGCTCCAGTGGTGCCTTCAGGATGACCTGCGAAGGTGTCGCCACATCGACGCGCACCCCCATTGCCGCAGAGAGCGGAATGTGCTCGTGCAGATACGTCTCCAGTGATTGCGGCGTCATCATGGGGTCATCCTGATCGGTTCCCCATTTGATCCGGCCCCGCACAGCACCGCAAGACACTCGCCAGATCCGCACGCCAGTGAGCAGACCCGGCGGTGGTGAAACAGGCAGCTGCGACGACGAAGTGGCACTCGCCTCACTTCCGCCCGCAGGCGACAGTGATATAGTCACGACCTCACCTGTTCTCCGGGAGACGACGATGGCGATCGGCATGGCGATTGTGCTGTATGCAGGCGCGATGGTGCTGCTGGGCGCGATTGCCGGCCGAAAGGTCGAGTCCGAGGAGGACTATCTGGTCGCGGGGCGTCGGCTCCCACTCTGGCTGGCGTGGGGCACGCTGCTGGCGACATGGTTCGGTGCCGGCACCATGCTCGGTGCGAGTGATGCCGCCCTGCGCCGAGGGACTGCGAGGTGTCATCCTCGACCCGTTTGCCTCAGGACTGGCGCTCATCATTGCCGGTCTGTTCTTCGCTCATCGCATGTGGGACATGCACCTGCTGACGATGGGGGACTTCTATGCCCGCACCTACGGTCCGAAAACCGAACGCCTCTCCAGCATCGTCCAGGCGGCGGGCTACTTCCCATGGATTGCTGCCCAGTATGTGGCTTTGGCCGCCGTCCTGCGGGAAGCCTTCGGGTGGCCGACGCCCGTGGGCATCACCGTCGCCGTGCAGCCGTCGTACCATCGGTTTGTCGTGGAACCTGTTACCGCCAGACACAACATTAGAAACCAGACGTTGCGCAACATGAGTGACGAATTACTTGACGGATTCTACGAGAGTGCCTCTATGCAAATGGTCTCAGCCAGCATGACGGGAGAAATCGCTTTAGTGTTTCCTGATGGAGGGCCCGCACCCTCCGCTCGTGTTGAAGTCCGTAAAGCAGGCGCGTCAGGCCTGGAAGAAATTATTTGGAGTCTTGTTGACTTAACCAAGGGAGAGAGATTTGGCTCAACCGAGAACCTCCACGAATTGACAAAATCTGTTTATTCATTCAACAAGGCGGAAAATCACACAATCATGCCAGGGCAGAAGATCGGCATTGTTGTTTATCGGTTTTGGGATATCACACGCAAGGATGCGATGTTCTTAGGAACTGATGATGAATGGGCTCAGAAGCGCCAGGAGCTTTTTGGCGACAAGGGCAAGCCATGTGTTTACACTGGAGAGATTTTGCGCGTTTCCGAGGATAGCAAGACATTCGAGCATAACATCAACACGTTCAAGGGTTGTTCAGGGGCTATTATCTTCCTATTGGACAAGAATCAGCCAGGTGATTTGGCAACAGAAGCCGCTCAGGATGGGTCGCTGTTTGGGGCTGCCATTGGTGTTCATGTAGGTGCCCCGCCGGACATAATCACAGGTGCTAACGTGAACATCGGGTTTGCGTTGTAAATTGTAAAGAATTAAGAGTGGAAACACGCTTGGTAGTAATCATGACAAGGCAGCAAAAGTACGGCTCATACTCCACCATAGTTGCGTTGCTGTGCGGCGGCTGCTGCTGTGCTTGTTGTAATGCCATCCCCCTCGCCCTCCTCCTTTTCTGCTGCTGCTGCTGCTGTTCTTCCTTTTCATCTTTGTTGTCATCATCTCCATCGTTCTCATCATCGTCGCTGTCATTGTCATCTTCATTGTTGTTTTCCTTACATAGAATTTTATCATCCTGTTGTTCTTCCTCTTTGTAATCATTGCTGTCACTTTTGTCATCGGTCTCTTCATCGCAGATCTTTTTGTCATCATCGTCTGTATAATTGTAATTGTCGTCACTCCCTTCTCTGTCTTTGTAGTAGTCAAAAGGGACCCCAGCTACATGGCTAATGATCACATTGTGACTGTGGTTGGGATTAGTGAAGTACATAATGAGGACCTTAGCATCCTGTAAAAAATTTCAAATCGTAACTCATGTAAATGACCCGATGAAGACACAATCTGGGGAACATGGCCACAGTGGGGAGTTTTATCTTCTTCAATGTGAGTCCGAGTGGCATACTTGTTCTTGGCTGTGATTATTGATTATGGTTGTCTGTAGTTGCAGCTACCTTTTGCAACAGGTTTGCTATTTTGGCTGGAGAATTTTCTTTCTTCTCAGTAGCAATTTTTTGGACCCAGCTTTTTGCGTGCACTGTAAATGAAAGAAGTAGAAAAAAGTGTTAGTAGGATTTGTAACAACCATATTGGGTTAATGTGAGAGCTTTTTGTTGCTTACGGGTGTCTGTAAGTGTCCATGAGTGCGTGTGAGTGCATATGGGTATGTGTGAGTGCTTGTTAGTGTTTACAGGCAGGTGCAGGTACGTATGCTTGCATACAAGTGTGCATGGGTGGTTGTAGTTTGGTGTGGTTGCCCTTGTTTGCTTATAAGTGTGTGTGAGTGCTTGTGAGTGCGTGTGGATGCTCATAAGTGCAAGTGAGTGTGTGTCGGCGCATTTTGTTGCATATCAGTTGTGTGTGTGTGTGTGTGTGTGTGTGTGCACGTGCGTGTGCGGTGCAGTGTGCACGGTGCCTGTGCATGTGCATGGTGCTGCGTGCGCGTGCGTGTGCATGTGTGTGTGCGTGCATGTGCGTGCGTGTGCGTGCGTGCATGTGTGCGTGCATGTGCATGTGCACGTGCGTGTGCCTGCGTGCGTGCGTGTGCGTGTGCGTGCGTGTGCGTGTGCGTGTGCGTGCGTGTGCGTGCGTGTGCCTGTGCGTGCCTGCGTGTGCGTGTGTGCCTGCGTGTGCGTGTGCGTGCGTGCGTGTGCGTGTGCGTGCGTGTGCGTGCGTGCGTGTGCATGTGCGTGTGCTGCGTGCGTGTGCGTGTGTGCGTGTGCGTGTGCGTGTGCCTGCGTGTGCCTGTGTGCGTGCGTGTGCCTGCGTGTGCCTGCGTGTGCCTGCGTGTGCGTGTGCGTGCGTGTGCCTGTGTGCGTGCGTGTGTGCGTGCGTGTGCCTGCGTGTGCCTGCGTGTGCGTGCGTGTGCGTGTGCGTGCCTGCGTGTGCGTGCGTGTGCGTGCGTGTGCGTGCGTGTGCGTGTGCGTGTGTGTGCGTGCGTGTGCGTGCGTGTGCATGTGCGTGTGCGTGCGTGTGCCTGTGCGTGTGCGTGCGTGTGCCTGCGTGTGCCTGCGTGTGCCTGCGTGTGCCTGCGTGTGCGCGTGCGTGTGCCTGCGTGTGCCTGCGTGTGCCTGTGCGTGTGCCTGCGTGTGCCTGCGTGTGCGTGCGTGTGCGTGTGCGTGCCTGCGTGTGCCTGCGTGTGCCTGCGTGTGCCTGCGTGTGCCTGCGTGCCTGCGTGTGCGTGCGTGCCTGCGTGTGCCTGCGTGTGCCTGCGTGTGCCTGCGTGTGCCTGCGTGTGCCTGCGTGTGCCTGCGTGTGCCTGCGTGTGCCTGCGTGTGCCTGCGTGTGCCTGCGTGTGCCTGCGTGTGCCTGCGTGTGCCTGCGTGTGCCTGCGTGCCTGCGTGTGTGCGTGCGTGTGTGCTGCTGTGTGCCTGCGTGTTTACTATATATATTGTCAAAACTAGGAGAGGGCATAGCTTAAAGCCTTCTACTAACTAGACCTCACAAGTAGGTGGAATACAAAATGAAGTATTTTACTCAAATGAAACCCCCAAAAATTGAAACCCCCAAAAAATGATGACCAAAAAATGAGACCAAAAAATGAGTTCCGTCATGCATAATTAACACTGCCCGGGCAGGAGTACACGTAGACGGACTCTAAATAGGAAGTATGTGTGGTGGTTGACATAGTGGATGTACTAGTAGTATGGGGCATGATGTACGCAACTGGGGGCAAAAACGGAGTCCTCACGGACCCGTTTTTGCCCCCGGAAATGAAACCCCAATAGTTTACCCTCATTAACCACTGAAAAATGTGACAGCATTTTTGGCGACACAATAAAGCTGAGAGAAACATTGACCGAACCCTCGGTCTAGTGTAAAGCTGAGAGAAACATTAGACGGTAAAGAGATGTCGGTCTAGTGTAAAGAAACTTACAGTACTTGTACCAAGTCGAAACAATAACCCTTTTTACTTGTACTTTTTACAGTAAGTACAAGTACGTACCGGTACGATACTATTGATAAGAGTCTATTCTATGGGATTTACTCGTTCTGTAGTTCGTTCTTTTAGGAGATAGTAACTCTAGCTAGTCTACAACTTGTAGTACCTTAGTATGTTGGCGAGGACCAAAAATAAAAAAGAGCAGCCCAAAAACAAAATTCACGTGCAATTTGGTGGATTGACAAGTAGTAGACTAGTTTACGAGTGAACGCGAACTTCAAAAACCGGAACGCTGCTCCGCGCTCAGCGGCGTTCGCATCGCAGAAGCTCTTGCAGCTTCTTGGATCTGATTCCCTGATGCCTCCGCAAGACCCAGGACCTAAGACCGAAGAAGAAAACAACGTAGTTGGCTCAACACAACAATAGCACAACGAAGCAATCCCCCTGTAACACTTTTTTCAATATCAACAATCCGAAGATGCAATTCACTCTTCTACCCCTCCTCTTGTTGCTGTCCACAACATCATCCCTGGCGGCAGATGAACCCGCCGAGATGCCCGTCGTGACGACGACCACGAGCGATGACCCAGCGGAGCCGGCAGAAAGTAGAGGCGGTGATGCCGTCGCTACTACAGCAGTAATGACCTCCAGCGAATCGCATTCCGAAATGACACTCTCGGGCATTATCATGATCATTCTATTGAGTCTCCTCTTCGTGCATGCGGTCGTCTTGTACTTTTGGTTGTGGAGAAAATGCTGTCCCCGGGCCAGTGACAAGCCGACGGCCCCCGACACGGACAGTGGCCTCCGAATCAAGGCTCGGTGCGTTTTTTTGTTGGAAAGACAAGTGTGTTTCCTCTTTTGCAATCTTCTCATTTTCTTCTTCTCTTCTTTTCTTTGTACGTACGTAGTTGGCTGCTGCTTTTCCTTACTGCCGTTGCCTTGGCATTCTCTCTAACCGCTTTGGCGAGCTGTCATTTTTTGGTTATTGATGGAGTCGTCGACGACTACGATGTTGGTATGGGTATCTTTCGCTACAAAGAATGGAATGGCGTTGACGACAACGTCAATTGCAAGAAGTATCCAGAATCTTTTCGGTCTGATTATTTCGACGCAGGCATTGAGTTGGCGCGGATCGAGGCCGTGGCTGGTTCCGTCTTCCTGGGCATTTCTTTTGTCTTGGAATGCTTGCTCCAAATGAGATTACTGGGAGACAGTCGATGTACCTGGAATCTGGCCCGGTGTGCGACGTACCTTGCCTTCTATTGTACGTGCTTCACATTCTTCATCTTGGGCTGGGACTTTTGCAAGGATCGCGAATGCAGCCTGGGAAGTGCTGGCGTGGTGAATGTGTTCGGTGTAGTGGTATTGGTGCCTGCAATTATTGTGGGTTTCTTTGTCAATTCCTCGGAGGTGGCACAAGCAGGAGCGCCAGCAATGGAAGAATCTGCTATGCAGAGTAGCCCGGCTTGAGGAACGCCTGACCTAGCTAGCTTGCTGGTCGAAGATGCCAGTACTGTATAGCGAGTTTCCAAGCAGAACGCCTCTTCTGTGGGCTGAGGATATCTGAAAGTCTCTGTACGTATTGGAACAATGACATTTCACTTAACTGTAAGTTTCATTAGCCGTGATTCCTGTGGTTGCCCAGGGGCCTCACTGATACACGATTATACTGTATTGCACCGGTAAGATCAGAGCAGTTGACCGAAGAACATAGTACTTGTAAGTATCCCCCGCTAATTTAAAGCCAAGAATCTTCCCCCAAAGTGTTTAATATTGGCTATTAACTGTAAGTACAGTAGTTACTATGCTAAGATTTGCAACGATTTCCGCGTCGGTCTCTTAGTCTACTGTTAGTACGTTAGTATCGACAATAACTGTAAATTGCTTTATTTTCTCAGATCCAAGATCCATCTACCCGGAATCAAGCGTTCAGCACGGTCAAACTGACAGTGAAGACCATTGCACTATGTAGGTCTCATGTTTCAGTTACTTCCAGACTAGCTAATACTATCAAAACGTCGAAATGAAGATGAACGCGCCCTACTGTTTCAGTCTGTTTCCATTTTGCGGAGGCCTTTTCCAGTGGCGTTTTCAGAAGAAGCGATACGATGCCGCAGTCCATCCGTATGTTGCTGGAGTCAAGTGGCAACTGTTTCGCGAGAAACTGTTTCATGGCGGTGGCAAATGGGTGTCTCCGCAACTTCTCCGCGAACTGATTGTGGAGGAATTTTTGGATGTGGACGATTTTGGAATGGAGGAGGACCACGACAATGACGCCTTGGAAGACGAAGATGAAGATGGTTGGATCATCCGTGGCGTGCCCAGAAAACCGCTGTTCAAGGAACTGGCCCATCGTTTATACAAATGGGAGCAATGCTGCAATGACTGCACTCTCGATCAACTGCTAGTGCCAGCAGACGAGCTCGGTTTCAAGGAGGAGGTTCCTCCACCACCTCTGTCGTTTCCCAGTGACTTGAATCAGTGGTTGCAAGATTTTGGAGATCGCGGCGTACTCGCTCTATTGGGCAAACGCTACACAGTTGGCACGGATCGAGAAAACTGGTTGCCGCCGTCTCGCCGGCAGTTGATCGATGCGGCCCGCCAACCGCACAAACCTGGGAGTAAGCTCACCGTGGCCGCTCGTGCCCGAGCCAAACACGCGCATCGCGGAGCCGAAAGATTCTTTGGCCTCATTCAAGGTTCGCCGGATGCACAAAATCTGGCTACCATGAATATTCTCAACAATTTGCTCGCCAAAGCGGTTTGGATCAACATCCATACATTCAGTGGCATGGAAAATCCTGTTTTGGAAATTCGCGTGCGATCGGGTTACGGGGCTCGATGGACGGCCGACTGGTCGCAACATGGCAGACCCAGAGATGTAGCTTTTCGAGGCTTCTTGGAGCCGCAAATGAGCGATGGTCATGAGAAGGGTTGGCGCCACTGATAAGAGAGTATACATAAGTTGAGAAAAACATTCGTGGTTTTGGATAATATGCTGAGAAGAGCGCATTGCATTTGAAACAGAAATTCCGGAAAGCAATAAGGTCTTGGCGATCAGCGCTTTACCCCTTTTCTTGGGTTCAACAAGTGATATCAGCATATCGTGTTTTACCACTGTCTCAATTTCCTTCAAGGAAACAATTGCTTGTTCAAAGGGTGCTTGTCAGCGAGAAACGTGTGAACACATCCGGTACTGTACCATTGAATCTCGCTCGCATGTAGTTTCCTTTCGACCGACAAGAAAATACGCATGTAAGTAATTTTTCTCTTTCCTACGAGCTTTAAGGGTAAGAAAATTGAAACGCATGAGCTATGAATGAATATGAGAGTAATACAAGAGTACCAATTTCTTATTTTATTTATTCATGCCAGGTTGAGCACAACTCCGACGTTACGTTTACATAGAAAACATTATACTCTGATAAGCAGGTCGAATAGCACTTGCTTTCACAATTTCATCATCGTCATGATCACATCCAGCTCAAAAGAAGGCATCTTCGTAGTCTTCGCCGATTGCATCGTAATTGTCGTACATGTCATTGTCCCCAAATGTTTCCACTTGAATTTTGCGTGCTTGGGCCACAACCTTTTTGTCCACTTTTTTACTTTTTTGCGCCTGTCCCTTGACTTTGCGCTTCGCAGCTTGCACCTTTTCATTTTTCATCACGTTCAGCGTCTTGATCAAATCGGAAACCGCATCATCGTCCAGCACGGCACTGCTCTGTTGAATGGCTTCCTTGAAAAAAGCGGACGCCAAGTGAATTTTGCCGTGATCGCGGAGCGCGCCTGCCACTTTCCGAGCGTGTTTCAGATGGTCCTTCATGTCTTTCAATACCAGCGTGTCGCTGGCTCCGGCGGCTCCAGCGGCTTTCGCTGCAGACGCTTTGGCTTCGACGGCGCCAAACAAATCGTTCGTCAGATCATGGTCCGCTTCTTCAATTCGTTTCTGTTCATACGCACGCCGCTCTTCCGGGGACATGTTGGCCTCCATTTCGGCTTCCAACTCCACCGCTTTGCGCGCCAGTTCCTCTTCTTCCAGGCGGGCCTGTTCCGCGGCTTTCTTTTCTTGCAAAGCGTTGCCCTTCTTTTTGAGTTCTTGCAGTTTGGCTTTTTCAGCCGCCGCCCTTTCTTTCACCGCCAGATCTTCCTCCTCTTCAAAGGTTGGGAGCGCTTGCTCGACCTTTTTCAAGCCCAAGCGTTTGTCCAAGTCGTCGTCGCTCACGTCCCAATCA
>CAVPPT010000008.1:0-775816 GCA_963707405.1 uncultured Planctomycetaceae bacterium
ATTTTCGGTGTTCTCGCGGTCGCATTCAGAGGGCGGCCAGCTTTGGCGGGCGGGAGAGGTTTCGAGCGACAGACGTTGGGGGCGGCGCAGAAAACCGGACGAGCCGTCCCGGCGACCACCGCGCGGCGATCTGGGCCAGCCACGCGGTCAACAGTGCCGCCTCCAGCGCCTCCAGTCCGTCCTGCAGCACCCTTGGTTTGCCAATCCCGAACAGGTCGCGCATCAGCAGGCCCAGGTTTCTCGCCGCCGTGTGAATCTGGTATCGCTTGTTGATCCTCTCCAGACCCCGAAGCCACGTTCGTCTGGCTCCGCCCGTTTCGCAGACGTGGGCGAAACTGCGTTCCAGCAGTTCGCTCCGCGCACGTTGCAGGCGTTTGCCTTTGTCACGCCGGACCCGGCGGCGGTTGTTCCGGAAGACCGCTTCCGTCTCGGCCGGTTTGTCCGTCCAGCGACGCGGGCCCGTCTCGCGCTCGGGGATGTACGTTCTGACGCCCAATGCCTCGCAGTCCACCAGGGTCTGGTTCGCGTGATAGCCCTTGTCCGCCGCGACCTCTTTGATCTCGGCCTGGCTGCCGGACCGGACCAGGTTCGTCTGCGCCAGGACCAGACTGCTCGCCAGTGTCTTCGAGTCGCTGTCGGTGCCGTGCACCACGTCCGCACTCAGAAGGTATTCGCTCTGGAGATCGACCACGTGTTCGGCCTTGTAACCCAGATGCGTGCGGCCGTCTTTCATCTTCACGATGCGGCGGTCTTCATCGACTGGCGAGACCCACTCCGCATTCGAGACCTTCTTCTTCCCCGGTTTCTTCCGGTTCTTGTCGAACCGCCTGAGGTCTTCGTCGTTGTTGATCTCGACCCCTTCAGCCTCCGCCAGAGCGAGCAGATACTCTCGCCAGTCTTCGCCCGCATCCCGCCGGACAATCGACGTCATCGCCGCGTTGGCTTCCAGCGTCGTCGAGTCGACGCCGACCTGCGTCCCCCGCAGCAGCTTCTTCTGGCGGGCCATCTCCAGCACGAACGCGAAGACCTGCTCATGCACAAACAGTGGCAGCCGTTCGCGAATCCGCGTCAGACTCGAATGATCGGGCGACTCCTGGGACGCCTTCAGAAACAGGAAGCTCCGCAGTGACAGGCTGTCCGCACACCGTCAGGCCCGGCCTTCCACAGGCCGCCACTGGAGGCGGCCGCGCTGCGCGTCGAGTTCCTCGAAGTAGCCGACGAACGGCATGCAGAAGTAACAACCCGGCGGAATCGAATCGCGGCCTGTCTGGGCATAGAACGGCTCGCACAGTTCTTCGGCGAACCGATCGAAGCCGGCCTCATCCAGCAGCTCGTTGAGTTTGTCGTAGAAGACGTGCTGGGGGACCGAGGCCAGCGCCCCGGTCGCAATCCACAGCTCCTGCTGTCGCCCGCCCGCCCGGCGTCCCATCCCCATCGCGCCCCTCCTGCGTCTCGTCAGATCCAGACGCCGCCCAGAATAGCACGCCCGTCAAGTGATCGCCGTTTTTCAACGGGCTGCTCGGCACCAGCGTGGCTGTGTCGGCGGCCGTCGCCGGATAGATCTCCGCGTCGAGGATCGCTTCGGTCTTCAGGTCCACCACATGTTCGGCCTTGTAGGCCAGATGCGTGCGGCCGTCTTTCATCCGGGCAATCCGGGCGTCCGGGTCGACCGGAGACATCCACTCCGCGTTGGAGACCTTCTTCTGACCCCGCTGGTGGCGGTCCTTGTCATAGCGGATGAGATCGGCCTTCGTTTGGAGCTCCACTCCGTCCTCGGCTGCCAGACGCTGGATGTACGCTTCCCAGTCCTCGCCGCTGTCCTGGCGAACGATCGACTTCATGGCGGCATCGGCCTCCAGCAGGGTCGCATCCACACCCACTGTGGTTCCGTCCAGCAGCTGGTGTTCGCTGAGCACTTCCAGCACGAACACGTGCACCTCGTGAAAGATCTCCAGCGGCAGCCGGCAGCGGATGCGGCTCAGACTCGAATGGTCGGGAGTCTCCTCATGGGGCGCATACCCCAGAAACCGCTTGAGCGAGAGGCTGTCTTCGCAGTGCCAAGCCCGGCCTTCCACAGGCCGCCACTGGAGGCGGCCCCGCTGCGAGTCGATCCCCTCGAAGTAGCCGATGGACATCATCCGGAAGTACACACCCGGCGGAATCGACGGCCGGCCCCCCTCGGCGTAATACGGTGTGCACTCCGCTTTGATCCAGGCATCGAAGCCGGCGGTCCCGAGAATCGCATTGAGCCGCTCATAGAACACATGCCGGGGCCCCTGGGCCGAATCCGACGTCGCAATCCAGAACTCCCCCTGCCGCTCTCCCTTCCGCCGTCCCCATGCCATCGGTCTTCCTCCCTGGCGATCCTGATACCCCCGCAGTGCCTCCCGGAGTACCACAGCCGTCAAGCGAGTTTTTCAACGGGCTGCTAGGGGGAAGTGGCCGCTCCTCGGCGTGGGTACTACAATCGACGAGTACACAGATAATCCTCACGGTTTCGCGAATCATTGGCTGCAGATGGTTGCCTCAAGAATTGCCATTATCGGGGCTGGACCAGGGGGGCTGGCCGCCGCCATGCTTTTGGCAGCCCGGCGCTCGGGTCGACGTGTTCGAGCGTCACACGTTCGTTGGAGGCCGTACCTCCACGTTCGATCTCGACGGGTTTCGCTTCGATTTGGGGCCGACGTTTTTTCTCTTATCCTCGCGTGCTTGCCGAGATTTTCGGGTCGTTGGGTCTCAGATTTGATTCAACAGGTTCCCATGCTGAAGCTAGACCCCCAGTATCGACTCGTATTCGGCGCCGGGCGCCTTGGATGCGACGAGCGATCTGGACCTCATGAATCACCGTGTGGCGGCACTCTCACCGCAGGATCGAGGCGCGTTTCCCCGTTTCATGGCCGAGAATCGCGAGAAGCTGGCGAAGCTGCGTCCTTTGCTCGAGTCGCCTTTCGGCTGTCTGCTCGATCTGTTGTCTCCCGACGTGTTGTGCGGCTCCGGTACTACACCCGTGGCGATCACTGGGTGCAAGAACTGGCCCGCCTGTTTCGCGATCCGCGCTGCAGATTGCTTTCTCGTTTCAATCGAAGTATCTGGGAATGTCGCCGTTTCGCTGCCCGAGCCTGTTCTCGATTCTGGCGTTTCTTGAGTACGAGCACGGCGTATTTCATCCGCTGGGTGGGTGCGGGGCAGTGACCGAACGCATGGCGGAACTCGCGCGCGAGCGTCGGGGTGGAGATTCATCTCGGATCAGACGTGGAGTCCATCGAGTTCGCGGGTCGGCAGGCGCAGGGAGTCCGGGTTGGTGGCGAATTTGTCCCTGCGGATGCGGTGGTCATCAACGCCGACTTCGCTCGCGCCGCTGAGAGGTTGATTCCGGACGGCTTGCGGCGGCGGTGGACCGATCGCCGATTGGCCCGCAAACACTATTCCTGCTCTACCTACATGCTCTATCTGGGGCTGGAGGGTGTCTACGAGGATCTGCCGCATCACACCATCTATATCTCCCGGGACTACGAGCGGAATCTGGTTGAGATCGAGCAGCAACAGGTGCTTCCCTCGGATCCCTCGTTCTATGTTCAGAACGCCTGTGTCACGGACCCCAGTCTGGCTCCAGCCGGGATGAGTACGCTGTACGTACTCGTCCCGGTCCCCAATCAGGCGTCGGGCATCAACTGGACGGCGGAGCAGGCTGCGTTTCGCCGGCGTGCTCCGGCAGCTCGAGCAAGTTGGAATTGTCGATGTCGAGCGACGGATTCGCGTCGAGCGCATGCTCACTCCAGCCGATTGGCAGCACGAGCACCAGATCTATCGGGGAGCGACGTTCAATCTGGCTCACAACATCGGTCAGATGGTCTGTTTTCGTCCTCGAAACCGGTTCGAGGACGTGGATGGGATCTATCTGGTGGGAGGCGGTACTCATCCGGGCAGTGGATTGCCAGTCATCTTTGAGTCGGCGAGAATCACTACGAGCTTGCTGGCGAAGGATTTGCAACTGCCTGTTTCGCCGCAGCAACAGTCCTCCGTCGAACCGAATTCGTACGAATTGGTGTCATCGTGACCTTTGGCCTGTCGACGATGCCGACAGCGGTTGCCACAGCCGCAACGGCGCCCTTTTCGGGGGAACCGTTGCCGGCACTCGGCACTGTGCGCATGGCCCAACAATCCTGGGCTGAGCGCCCCTTAATCGAGCGTCTGCGCGTGCTGCGGGCCTTTCGATTCGCCCTGTCCGACCATGCGCATGAGGTAGCACAATCGGTTCGTGTCTCAAACCGTCGACTGGCAGAGACGTTGGCAGCGGAGGTTCTCCCGCTCGCAGACGCTTGTCAGTTCCTCGAACGCTCGGCCGCTGGATTGCTTGAGTCGCGCTCTCTGGGATCGCGGCATCGTCCGTGGTGGCTATGGGGTGTGCGGGGCGAGGTCCGCCGCGAGCCGTTCGGAGTGGTGCTGATCATCGGCCCCGCCAACTATCCACTGATGCTGCCGGGAGTACAGGCGGTCCAGGCGCTGACCGCCGGAAACGCCGTGCTCTGGAAGCCCGCACCCGGCTGTGGAGAGTGTGCCAGCGTGGTGCACGAACTGTTGGAGCAGTGTGGTCTGCCACGTCACCTGTTGACGGTGCTCTACGAACGACCCGAATCGGCAAGCGCCGCGATCGCTGCGGGCGCTGATCTTGTCGTCTTGACGGGCTCTGCCTCAACGGGCCGCACCGTACTGCAACAGGCGTCTTCCTCGCTGACACCTGTCATCTGCGAGCTATCGGGATGCGACGCGGCGTTTGTGCTTGAGTCCGCGGACCTCGATCGGGCCGGGCGATGTCTCCGTTTTGGCCTGTGCTTCAACGGCAGCGCGACCTGTATTGCTCCGCGACGTGTGTTCGTTCAGGAAAGCGTGGCGACTGAGTTCCGGCAGAGATTGCTCGCGAGCTTGGTGGAAATATCTGGATTCGAGGTTTCTGAGTCGACCAGAACACAGGTTCGGAGTCTGGTGAGCGACGCCCTGGACGATGGTGTGCGCGTTCTCTGGCCCCGCCACAGTGCAACCCCCGCGGAGACGTGGCCGCTGGTGATGGACGCAGTTCGGCCGCAAATGTCGCTGGTTCAGGCCGATCTCTTCGCGCCGATGCTGTCGCTGCTGGAGTTCTCCACGATTGACGACGCACTGCAGCTGAGCGAGGACTGTCCCTATGCCCTGGGAGCGAGCGTTTTTGGTCAGGGCATGGACGTTGAAGAAATGGTGCGACGTGTCGATGTCGGTAGTGTGGTCGTCAACGACCTCATCGTACCGACGGCCGATCCGCGGGCCCCGTTTCAGGGGCGGCGGCAGAGTGGCTTTGGAACCACGCGGGGAGCAGAGGGGTTGCTGGCGCTCACCCGGTTGAAGACTGTGCACCGTCAGACGGGTCGCAGGCTGCATCATCTCGACCTTCTGGAACAGGATGACGCCCGAATGATCCAGCAGCTCATCGCAGCGCTTCACGGACGCGGGCTGGAATGTCGTGTGAGTAACATGTGCCGACTCTTGAGATCGCAGGTCCAACGATCCATAAGAGGTGAATGAGGAGTTTCGCAGTGAATCGCCTGGATGTTGGCATCGTCGGTGGTGGTCTAGGCGGATTGGCCGCCGCCTGCACGCTGGGGGCCGCGGATTCCGGGTCGGCCTGTTCGAACAGAATCAGTTTCTCGGCGGCAAAGCCTGCACCTGGGAGCAGGACGGCTTCCGCTTCGACATGGGGCCCACCATCCTGACGCTGCCTTCCGTGCTGCGGCGGGTATTCGCCGAAGCAGACCGCTCGCTCGAGGACTACGTTGAGCTGGTGAGACTCGATCCACAGTGGCGTTGCTTCTATCAGGACGGCACCGACCTGGATCTGGTTGAGCACCTCCCGCAAATGCAGGAGCACATCACCGCGCTCACAGGGGGCACGGACGATGCGGTGGGCTACCGGCGTCTCATGCAACTGGCCGAACGGCAGCATGAGGTGACGCGCAAGTACTTCTTCTATCAGAGCGTCAGTTCGTTCGTCGACGCGCTCTCGCTGCGGGACTGGCTGTCGCCGGGACTCTACCGGGATCTGCTCGCCATCAGACCGGGGCGCAGCGTGGCGGGTCTGGTGAGGAGCCATGTGAGTGACGCGCGCCTCGCGCAGATGCTGGATCACTTCACGCAGTATGTCGGATCTTCACCCATGGCCTCGCCCGCCGTGCTCTGCGGGATTGGCCATATGCAGACAGAAGAGGGGATCTGGTATCCCCGCGGTGGGACGCGGGCCGTTGCCGCAGCGCTGATCAAGCTCGCTCACGAATTGGGAGTGGAGTGCCGGACGTCGGCGACCGTGCAGCAGATCGCGTCCGAAGCAGGGCGTGTGACCGGACTCCAATTGAGTTCGGGCGAGCGCCGTGCGTTGCGCGGCGGTGATTTCGAATTCCGATTCGGTGCTCACGCACCGCGAGCTCGTCAATGGTAAGGCTCGTGACCGGTTCGAGCGGCGGCGACGCTATGAACCCGCATGCTCTGGTGTCGTGCTCTACCTCGGACTTTCGAGGCGGTACGAGCACCTGTTGCATCACAACTTCGTGTTCTCCCGCGATCCCCACGAGGAGTTCGCGGCGATCTACAGCGAGGGTCAGCCCGCGCCCGATCCGACCTGCTACGTGTGCACCCTGCGGTGACCGACCCTAGTGTCGCGCCGCCGGGCGGCGAGGCGCTGTATGTCCTGGTTCATACGCCCTATCGCCGCGATCAACACGACTGGAGGGCCATGCTACCGGATTACCGCCGGCGGATTATCCAGAAGCTCCGCACCACCGGGCGCATGTTTGATTTGGAAAAGCGAATCGTTGTGGAGTCGGTTCTCACACCGACAGACATCGAGTCGCGCTACCACGTCTGGCGTGGCGCAATCTACGGTCTGGCCAGTCATGGGCTGTGGACGGGTGGGTTCAAACCGGTCAATCGAAGTCGCGATCTCGAGGGGTTGTACCTGGCGGGTGGTTCAGCCCACCCGGGGCCGGGCATGCCCATGGTCATGATGTCCGGTTGGATCGCTGCCGATTGCATTGACCAGGATCGGCGGCCGGGTCGTGACGACCACCAGCCGAACGGGACGCACGAAGCGATGGCCCCTGTGGAATCTGCCTGAGATGACGGACCGCCTGCGAATCGTATCGGCGACGAAATCGTTCGGTGAACGACAAGCGATGCGCGGTATAGATCTGGCATTGCACGTCAATGAACTCCTGGCACTCGTGGGACCGAACGGAGCCGGGAAGACCACGCTGATCCGTGCGATCTGTGGGCGAACACACCTCGACTCCGGCGAGATTCTCGTCGACGGACAGGCCTTGTCGTGTCGACGCGATCCCCGGGCGATCGGGCTCGTTCCACAGGATCTCGCAATCTATCCCGATCTGACCGTGCAGCAGAACCTGGAAGTCTTCGGACGCGTGCATCAGATACCGCGAGTCGACTTGGGTGATCGCGTGGCGTCGGCCCTGCAGTGGACACGACTGGGCGAACGGCGACATTCTCTCGTCCGCACATTGTCTGGGGGTATGAAGCGACGGCTGAATCTGGCCTGTGGCTGTCTCCATCAACCCCACACGCTGCTGCTCGATGAACCCACGGTGGCCGTCGATCCACAGAGCCGTGAGCGGATTTTTGAGATGTTGGACGAACTGCGGCAGGAGGGCACGTCCATTCTGCTCACCACGCATCAACTGGATGAGGTGGAACGTCGCTGTGACCGGATCGCCGTCATCGATCACGGACAGATCATCGCTGTCGGAACCTTTGAGCAACTCGTAGCCGCGACCATCGGCACCGAGTTCTCGGTCGAGATCACATTGTTGGAAGACACCGCACGGCTTCCTGCGGGATTTGAACGGTCCCCGGAGGATCCTCTCACTGTGAAGCGACTTCTGCCCGGCGGACTGGGGGAACTGGGCACTGTGCTCCAACAACTGGAGGCCGTGGGCGGCCGTGTCGAACGTTGCGGAGTGGAAGGGCCTACGCTGCATCGCGTGTTCTTGCACCTTACAGGAAGAGATCTGGCCGAATGAGCCTGACGGTGATGCGAATCGGACTCTTGCGTCTGCGCAACAACCCTGTTGCAGTTGGCGCTGACCTTCCTTGTGCCCATCGTGTTCTTCAGCATCTTTGCGCTGATCTTTGGACGCGGAATCGGGCGAAATCGCGGAGTGGCACTGGAAGTGGCCATCGTGGACGAGGATAGTTCATCGGCCAGCGCAGACTTGCTCGAGCTTCTGCAGCGCATCGATGCCGTGCAGATCGTGGTGAGCGCAACGTCCGAGGATCCTCAGTTTGAGGCATCGCGCAAGGCTGTACGCGAATTGGTTCGATTGGGGCAGATGGACGCGGCTGTTCTCATCCCTCAGGGCTTTGAAGATCAGGTGGACAGCGGCAGTGAGATCGCCCGCATCGAGGTCCTCCACGACTCTTCGGATCCGATTGCGACCAACATCCTCGGAGTCGTGTTGCGGCAGTCGGTGTCTGCCGTCAAAGGCCGGCGCCAGGCACGAAAAGCTCGAGGCCTCGGGGACATTTTCCAGCGTCGACTGCGGGCCTCGCAGGATGAATCTCCTCTCGAAGTGGACGATCCCCCCCCCGTCGAGGTACATGCCATCGACGTACTGGGGGAGAGGTCGGCTAACCCGTCTGTAGCGATGTATGCCGCGGGCATTGCGGTGATGTTTCTGCTGTTCTCTGCTGCCAACTTCGGAGGCACGCTGCTGGAGGAGCAGGAGGCGGGTACCCTCGAACGTCTGCTCTCCAGTCGTTTAACCTTGGGGAATCTGCTGCTGGGGAAGTGGCTGTTTCTGATGTGTGTCGGCTGTCTGCAGATGGCGGTCATGCTCACGTGGGCGGAAGTCGTATTCCACGTCGAAGTCTCGAGACACCTGCCAGGCATGCTGATCATGACGCTGGCGACGGTCGCTGCCTCGGCCTCTTTGGGTCTGTTCCTGGCCTCGATCTGTAGAACGCGCATGCAACTGCAGGGTATCGGTCTCACCACAGTGCTCGTGATGTCCGCCCTGGGTGGCAGCATGGTCCCGCGCTACCTGATGAGCGATGAACTTCAGCGGATCGGTCAATTCACATTCAACGCCTGGGCGATTGACGGCTTTGTAAAGCTGCTCTGGAGGGATGAGGCGGCAACTGCGGTCTTGAGAGAGGCCAGCGTCCTCGGCGGAATGGCTGTGGTGCTCGGGATCCTGGCGCTACTCCTGGCCCGCCGCTGGCAGGCGGACTGAAAGTGGGCAACTTCTTTTCAGTCGCCTGTTACCGCGCCAATTTGCCGGTCAGCATTACCTCACAACCCACGCCGAATCCTGATGCACGATGATCGATCCCGGCGCGTACTCGACCCCTTCATTGAAGGGGTTTGCCAGCGTACGATCCGTACTGTCACGCTGGAGGATAAAGTGCGAGGCTTGCAAAGCCACCATCCTGTATGACTGGGTTCTTCCAAACAGTTCGATGAGTCTCGCAGTCGAAATCCCCGACTGGTCCGGAAAGCCTTCCAGTCTAACATTCTTCGAAGGGCCTACGTCGATGTCGCGGCAGGTTCGGATGGAGAAACCACGTTGAAAAAGCGGATGTTGTACCTGTGGAGAGTTGGCTCTCTCTTGGCTTTGGGGATCCTGGCCTGAAGTGTCGCCGCTCGGGCAGGCTACGAGTCTGCTCCGTATCATGTCGTTGAATCGCACGGAGATATCGAAATCCGCGAGTATCCCGTTCCGGTCCTGGCATCGACGGAGGCGAAGTTCGAGGCACCTGGCAACGACGGCAGCTTTATGCGGTTGTTCCGCTACATCAGTGGAGACAATGAGTCGGACCAGAAGATCGAGACGACAACACCGGTTTTCATGGAACCAGATGGGCCGGATTCGAAGGGCGGGATGGGCTTTGTCATACCTCAGCAGATTGCCGAGCCAGGGGCACCGGAACCGAAAGCTTCGGATGTGGCCATTCGAAAACGAGAAAGTGGACGCTTTGCTGTGATTCGCTTCTCAGGCGTCATGGACGCGAGGAAGGCTGAGGCACAGGAGTTAAAGCTCCGAGAGTGGTTGAAGGCGCGCGGCATCGAGGGCGAAGAGACGTGCGAACGGGCGGGGTATGACCCACCATTCACTCCAGGTCCACTGCGCCGAAACGAAGTGCTGATTCGGCTCATGCCTGCGACTGAGATCGTGCCGAGCAACGGTTTGCCATCCAAATAATCTTGTCACGATCGAGCGTCGTTTCTGGCAACTGCACAACTTGGTCGGGCTCATGAGAAATATCACGATTCGTCGGACAGTTCCCGCTGCTTTGCCTGCCAAACTTCCCACGCGACTTGCTCCAGGTACCGGGCGTCTTCATCAATGACACGGCCGATGAAGCCGGCACCGGAGTTGCGGCGCATCCATTCCGGGAGCCGGGCCTGATAATCGTCGGGCTGAAAGGTCGCATAGGCGGCATCGAGTTCGTGTTTGCGAGCCTCTTTCTGTTCCTTGTTCAAATGCGGCCAGACGTGGAACTCGCGGGGAAGTTTTCCTTCCGGGGAGGTTCTTGTCAGGGCCGCGTGGAAGCAGGCGAGGTTCAGGAAGTGCCCGAGATCGCCGGGATGAGAGCTGTCCTGTGGATCCTGCAGGGCAAGATCGGGCCGCTCCTCGTAAACTCGCGCCCAGGCTGAAGAACAAGGAGCGAACAGTGTGATCCTGTTCTGCCTGGCCAGGGCCATGATTCGACGTCGTCCTTCCGCTTCCCGATCCCCTTTGCCCCAGCCCATTTCGTAGAAGATTGGTTCACGACCTGCTGTGCGAATCGCTTCGCAATACTTCGTGATGGCCTCCCGATGAGCCTTTCCGTCTTCGTTTCCCTCGCCGTCTCCGGTGATAAATCGGCAGACGACCATCAGGCTAACGTAGTCAAACTTCTCGTCGCGGACCTTCTCGAGGAATGATTGCCTCGGCTTCACCCCGTACTGGTAATTGCAGTCCGGGTCGAGATAAATGCGGATGTCGCTACCGCTGCGGCCAACGATTTCTGCGGAGACACGTTGGCCCTGGTGCCCAGCGATTTGACCATCGACGATGTGGGCCACTTCACCGGGCAGATCATTCCAGTACGTGCTGCTGCTGCCGGCGAACAGCAATCGAACAGGACGCGGCTCGTCGGCGGAGAGGTCTATAGCCAGAAGGGCACTTAACAGCCAGCCAGCAATGACGCCAGACATCGGAAGGCGGATAGGGATTCGATGTTTCATAGTGACCGGACGACCTCTCCAATGGCTCGCAGATTCGGGACCTGCATCTCCTGATACTCCCGACAGACGATGATCCCCTGGGCGCCGGCTTGAAACGCGCTCCGGGTTGCATCGCCAAGAACGGCGGGATCGCTCGGATGCAGACGTGGCGGCGCATTCTTCTGGTGGAACGGGATGTTGAAGCCGATTCCCGGATAGACCGCTGCCCGTCCATCGACTCCCTTGACGCACCGCTGTGTTTCCCGGAAGACATAGTCAGCCGAGAAGCCACCATTCATCATGGCCCCAAGGGCCGGTTCCTTGTTCTGATTGAGTCCGAAGACCGCATAAAACAGTTCGAGCGACTGGGGCTCTGAGAGGTCGGCCAGAATGGATTTCGAGAACTCTGCGATCATCCACTCGCGAATTCTCGGCGCGGCGATGTCGTGGTAGACCACCGGTTTCAGGAAGTCCATTGTTTCGGCCATGTCGGCATAACTGACGGCTGCCCGATAGAAGATGTCCCACGATGTCTGCTGATGGTCGATGTGCCGTCCAACGATGGCATCGGGCCGCACCCCCTTGATGCTCTGCACCAGTTCGCCGAGCGCCTCTTCCAGCGACAAGGCAAACTCCCGCTCCCACACCAGGACTTCCGGATGCCGCATGAGGAAGCGGAGAAATGTTACCAGCGCTCCATCAACTGGACGCTGCGTCTGCTCGCGCATCGACAGGATCCAGCGACTCAGCTCAGCATAGCCCTCGCGCAGGCTGGTCTCATTCACATGCTTATCTTGCATCCGCTGACGACAGTATTCGCAGAAGCACCAGGGGGATTCTCCTTTGGTGATCAGACGGTACAGCGGACCGGTCCGTTCCGCTCCCAGCATGAAACCGCTGAGGGGATTGTTCCGAAACGTGTCCGCGACCGTGGTCTGCCAGAAGGCACGATAATCGGGATTGTTCCAGCAGGCGTTGTTTCCCGGACGTCCCTCAAGGTCGACGGAAAGAACATCGCCGAAGTTGCTGATCACGTTGTGATACGAAGTCCCACGCGGCTCCAGAATCCGCCCCATCAGGCGCATGCCCCGTTTCTCACACAGAGGAGCCAGTTCGGCGAACAGATCCTTGCTGCCATATTCGACGTTGGGTTCGCTGGTTGGATGTTGCAATCGCTGTCCCCGAAAGGCGTCGGCACTGTGCTGCGCCCATACCCTCCGATACCGGCGCTGCTTTGGTTCGACAGGAGTGAAGCCCGGATGGTCATGTGCCAGCACCTCCTTCGGAACGCTCTGGTCAGCTGCGTACAGGTGGGAGTAGATCAACAGGGCATTGACACCGGCACTCTCCTGTAGCAGCTCCAGGACCTGTTCAGGACCTTCGTCATAGAAGCTGAACGGATGGATTTGCACGCCGACGAAAGGACGAGTCGACTCTCGTGAATCGTCGCCTAACGCTGATGCTGTTATCGCGGCCGTTCCGAGCGCGGCGAGCGATTGCAGTGCTGCCCGCCGGGAAACAGGCCCGTCGAGGAAGCTGCCATTCTGCGGCGAGTTAGCGTGGCGAGGGACATTCATCAGCTTAGTTCCTTTAACGTTCCGGTGCTGTCGGCAAGGCGTTCGATGCCTACCCCAGCGGTATCGGCGAGTGTCAGCCACAGGTCGGCGAGCGGGCGGCGGCCGGGGTAGTGCAGGTGTCCGACATGCGGAGTCAGCCCGCCGGCCAGCAGCACCTGCAGGTCGGCGTAGTTGTGTTTGTCGCCGTCGCTGATGCCGCTCCCCATGGCAATGCAGCAGGAGTCGAGCAGTGTGCCGTCGCCTTCGGGGATGCCCTGCAGTTGCTCAATCACGTAGGCGTACAGGTCCACGTGGAAGCGGTCGATCTCCGTGATCTTCGCCTTTGCTTCCTCCCCCTTGGTGTGCGTCAGCACGTGATGGTTCTGCGGAGAATCGAACACACCATGAAACATCCGGGGGCTGTCCCAGCGTTCCGGGTCCACAACCAGCGTGGCGACGCGAGTCAGGTCCAGCCGGAAGGCGTGGACGATCAGGTCCCCCATCAGCCGCAGGTAGTCGCCCCGGTGTTCCGGAATGCCGCTCGGCTCCGGCAAGCGGGGGTGTCCCGATGCGGGCAGCACTGCTTCGGCCAGTTGAATCCGACGCTCCGTCTGCCGGACGCTGTCGAGGTACTCGTTCAACTTCTCGCGGTCGACTGCCGTGAGTGTGGTGGCCAGTCGCTTCGCGTCGGCATGAACCTTGTCGAGCACGCTGCGATTAAGTACATCGCCATCGGGCTTGCCGAACAGTCGCTGAAAGACTTCGCGCGGGTTGTTCTCCGTCTTGGCGGCATGCCCCGGACCGTACCAGGAGATCGACTCGAAGTACTTCGTCTCTTTGTTGTTGGTGAAGTCGTTGCAGCTCAGTTCCAGTGAAGGCAGCGGAGTCTCCCCGCCGATCTGCCGGGCGATGAGCTGGTCCAGCGTGATATTCGTCGGGAACCCGCCGTCGAGTGTCTCCTGCGGTGAGGAACTCGTCAGCCAGCACGAACCGCACTGGGCATGCACACCGGTACCAGGGACGAATTCGCGGTCGAGTCCCGTGATCAGCGAGACTCGGTCACGGAGATTGGCCAGCGGTTCGAGCGCGTGGTGACAGGTTCCAGTCCGCGGCCGGTCATCTGGGGGAGAAACGACTCTGGTTGTACCCGTTGGGGGTGTAGATGAACGCGAATCGTTGGGGGGAAGAAGTGACATCCGCATCAGCACAGCACAACGAATCGAGCCACGGCAGTGCCAGAACACCAGCCGCACTTCGCAGGAACGTGCGTCGTGGCAATCTCACAATGTTCATGGTCCTTCTCCCCGCAGGTTTCGCGTCTGCCGGAACGGATACGACAGCACAATCCCCTCAATGATGCGGCTCACTCGGTAACGATCCGTAGCCGCGTCGTCGACGATCGTGGTGACGGCCGGCATGTCGAAGTGTTCGATCGGGCGTCCCAGCGCGTAGCTCATCAGGTGTTCGACGAACCCGCGGACGAACTCCTGTTCGCGTTTCCGCAGCGCCACTTTGAACTCAGCTGGTCCGTTGAAGGGCGTCTCGTTCCAGATTCCTGAGGCGTCGACCGGCTGCGTGCCGTCATGCGTGCGCAGCTTGCCGATGGCATCGAAGGATTCGAGGGAGAATCCCGGCGGATCGATGCGGCTGTGGCACGAGTAGCAGTTCGGGTCGCTGCGGTGCTTTTCGAACCGCTGACGAACGGAGAGTTGTTCCAGCTCACTGCCGTCATCTGGCTTGTTCTCCGCCAGCACGAACGCCACCTTCGGTTCCGCCGGCGGGACGGTTGAAGACGGTCTCCAGCATCCACGCACCTCGTTTGACAGGACTGGTCCGGAACGGCAGCGACGTGAGCATCAGCGGGCCGGCCATCGTCATCACGCCGCCACGGTTGCGATCCGGGAGCGCGACGCGATACCAGTCCCGCCCCGAGTTCTTATCGTCTGGATGAGTTCCTGGTTCGCCGAGCGATGTTCGTGTCTGTTGAAGCGGCTCCTGCAGTCCATACAGCTCCGCCAGTTGTCGATTGAGCCATGTGAATTCGGGATCACAGAGATCAAGTACCGAGCGTTCTTCGACAAGCACGGTCTCAAACAGCAGCAGCGGCTCGGACAGCATTGCCCCATGCAGCGTCGATTTTCCTTGCGGCCCGGAATAGAACTCTTTGAAGAGTTGGCGATCCGGTTTGGAGGAATAGAGCTGATCAAGCTTCAGCCACTGCACGGCAAACGATTCGGACAGTTCCCGCGACCGACGGCGATCCCGCAGCATGCGGTCGAACCTGCTTTCGAAGCGCTTCTGGCTGCGGTGAGTTCCCCGCGTGACGCCAGTGCCAGCAACTCCTCATCGGGCATCGACGACCACAGGAAGTAACTCAGCCGACTGGCGAGTTCGAAGTCATCCAGCGGACGCACCTGCACCCGCCTCCGGGTCAAACGGTTCGCTGAGAAACAGGAACTCCGGCGAAGCGAGCACGCTCTGCACGGCCAGGCGGATCGCGTCTGGTTCTGACGCACCCGTGTCGATCGCCTGCCGGACCAGCGCGACAGTCGCCGCCACTTCGGTCTCGGACACATCTCGTCGATAGGCGAGCCTGAGAAACTGTGCCATCCGGCTAGGAAAGAGGCTGCGACGGATCGATACTGCTCGCCACTGGCTCTGGCGAGACGATGCTTTCACTTTCATTCTCGGCGACCGGGGGCAACTCACGATTCCCCTCCCACTCCCCCTTTCCCACCCGTATGAACCCGATGTCATCCAGCAGCACGTAGTCGCCGCTGAACTGCGAGCCCTCCACGCGAAGTCTGCGGATCACGGTGCCAGGAGACGCCACGAACGAGAAGAAGACATTCCCCTGGTCCGGATCGATCTCTGCCTGTCGCGATGTCTCGTTCCCGTCCGAGAGCACCGCTGTCAATGTCACCGGTCCTCGCTGATTCCTGCGGGCCAGCACGCAGACGCCCAGGTGTTCGACGCCAGCGCCATGGCCCGCATCTTCAACCTTGAATGTCAACTCAAACGTTTTCTCGCCTTTGACCTTGTTCGTCAGCAGGTGGTCTCCAGAAGTTTCTTGTGCAGTGGCGAAGCCCGCCAGCCAGAGATCGACGTTGGGATTGATTGTCAGCGTCGCTCCGCCGACAGAGACGCGGATCAGCCCCCCCTTGCCGGCGATCGTCCGATTATTCTGGGACGCAGGAACATCAAACGTCCCGCCGCTGCCATGCTCAAAGGCCTCCGTCAGTTCGGTGGCGAAGGCCCCTTGCCAGGTATCATTTCCCTCCGCCTGGCGGGCAATGTTGTCGTTGGCAGCAAACTTTGGAGCGAATGAAACTGTGCCGTTGACATCGTCAGCACTCCGCGTTGCCAGACTCGCCGGGGGAGTCCATGTCTTCCCCAGCATGTTCGCCATGACGGGACTGTCCCGTTCCAGACGCTCGCTGTGCGCAATCGCGTGAGCCAGCTCCAGGTACTTCTCAAACAAGAGCGGTGAGAAGTTCAGCGAATCGCCCCGGTTGGCGTACCCGTACTCGGCTCGATTGTCTCCAGGAAGCCCCTGCAGTGGCAGCAGCACGTCGTATTTCTGCCCGTATTCCCGCATCGACGTTTGCAGCCTGTTTCCCAAATGCGTGTCGCGCGATTCCAGGAAGTATTGCTTGTCCGCGACGGGCAATCGTTCGGGGAACATGAAGATGTCGTACTTGAGGCCGAAGAGATCGCGGACCGTGTTGTTGTATTCGAGCCGCGTCAGCCGACGCAGCACAGGTTTCCCCGGATCGATGGCCTGCAGCACTGGATCCGGCTGAGCCTGCAGTTTGGACGCAAAACCGAGGAGCAACTCGCGATTCGTAGGGGTCAGTTCATACCCGGAGTCCTTGAGCGGCATCTGCCCCGTTTCGACGGCATCAAAAACTCGCTTCCAGATCCCCCGTTCATTGAGCGTGCTCTCAATGGAATCGAAACGCTGAAGGTTGAGTCCGCCTTCGCTCGCCTTCGCATCGTGACAGTCGTAGCATTGATCGCTCAGGACACTTTGCACCGGTCCGAACGCGGGCGTCGCAGCGACCGCCTGACTGCAGGCAAGCGTCACGCACGCAAGAACTGTCGCCAGACGAGATGTCGATGCCTGAGGGACACTCACAGGCCGCCCTCCGATTCAACGATCGCCAGCTCGGAAACCTCCAGCCCGGCGTCCTGTTCGTAGGTCGTGACCAGGATCAGATGCGGTCGGGCGCCCGAGGCCATCACCTGATGACTTGGCACGAGTGGTTGGAAATCCGCC
The DNA here is from genome assembly GCA_963707405.1 of uncultured Planctomycetaceae bacterium. GTDB lineage: Bacteria > Planctomycetota > Planctomycetia > Planctomycetales > Planctomycetaceae > CAVPPT01. Next base: position 17,081 of record CAVPPT010000008.1, read on the forward strand.
AGCGGCAAGATGACTTCTCTCCAGACGTCATGCTGTAACGTGTCGGCATCGTGCGGTAGCGTCGCTTCAAAGTTTCCGCCAAAGCGTCCATCCGAGTGGTTCAGTCCCAACATGATTTGCAGACTCGTCGGCTGCTGGGTACGAAGTCGGATTCTCAGTACGCCCTCGACCGGGAGCGAACCGAGACTGATCCCGTCGACTTTTTTGGCAGTGATGCCGAAATGCACGATGGGCGAATGATCGGCCTTCTGTTTGCGGCCGAGCATGCACGGAACGGCTCGCACGCGGGCCGGCAGATTCTCCTCCGCCGGCAGCCACTCACCCTTCCAACGCTCCGGAGGCGGCTGCGTGAAGTGATGGTGCCAACCGGGGACCGGCTCACTGCGAACGATCGCCAGCAAGTCGTCGCGGACATCCAGAGAAGCAACGCAAGAATTGTCCTGGGGAACTTCGACCGTTCGCCCATCCACCAGCCGTTTCAGTCGCACGCGCCCTTCGGCGACGTTGACCTGCGTCTGCTCCGGTTCAGCCGAGAGAGAGAATACTGTCCCGAGCACCTCGACGCGGGCGGTGGGAGTTTCAACGACAAGCGGTGCGCCGACGGGTTGTGTTTGCACTTCGGCGGTCAGCACGCCCTGCCGGACACGAAGGAGTTTATGGCTCTCATCGCTGAAACTCACTTCGGCATCGCCGGACACCGCGATGGTTGTTCCGTCCAGAAACTGCCATTGCGCCGACGACGATTCGCCTTCCATCAGCAGTGTTCCGGCAGTCATGTCTCGATGCCGACCAGCCAGCATGCTCGACTCACCGTTGATCGGCCGGAACGACGCCGTGCCTTGAATCTCTACACTGGCGATGCTCGGCGAGCGCAGAACCGCGTGGTGTCCCTTGTCGTCACCGCCGCTGAAATGCCCAACGGCCAGCAACCAGCCTGCCGCGAGCGTAGTCATCGCTATCGCCAGCGTCATCCAGACGTCAACTCGGTTCCCAGAACGCTGGCCGGAAGGCTCCTTGTCGGCTGTGAGATCGTTCGGACTGACCAGCTGCGATGCCGCCGCCCCGTGATCCCAGTGCAGTTCCGCGTGCAACTGCATGAACTGCAGATATCGCCGCCTTGCAGTCAGATCATCGCGCAGCAGGGTCTGCAGCGACGCTTCTTCCGCGTCACTGAGTTCACCATCGACGGAGGTATTCAGCAGCCGTTCCAGCTCGGAAGGACCATGTGCTGATACAGTCATGCATGAGCCTCCCGTGCCAAGGTGCGTTCGATGCAGTCTAGCAGCGATGCACGGATTCGCCGCAGCATTTCGGACACCGCTTTCGGTGCTTTCCCCTGTTCAGCGGACAGCTCGTTGACTGAGCCCCCCGGTTCGTAGCGGCGTGTGATCAGTCGCCGGTGCTCGTCAGGCAGCTTCTTCAGGCATTCACCCAGCGCTCGCCGCCGCGGCTCGACTTGTTCGGCCTCCTGAACAGACTGTTCGACGAGCGTCGCAACGAGCTGCTCATCGAACACCAGCCTGCCGCGCTGCTTCCGCTTGCGGAAGGCGAGCACCTGCAACTGAGCAATCTTCAGCGCCCACGGCAGAAACTCCCGCGACTCGTCGTATTCCGAAGCCTTCTGCCAGAGCACTGCGTTGGTCTCCTGCAACACATCTTCCGCGACATGCGCATGGCGCAGCAACGACCAGAGAACGCCATACAGCGTCCGCTGAGACTGCGTCACCAACTCCAGATACCGCAGCGAAGGCGGATTGCACTCACTCGCAGACATTCGTGCAGCTTGTCAGTTCGCAGGTTCCTGCAGGTCGACCACCAGATCGAGAATCCCTCCGCTTGGAACTTCGACAATCGCAAAGGCGGTTCGTGAACAACTGGGGCCAGACTTGTCAGCATGCTCATCTTCGGCCTGCCACACAACACGATGCTTGCCAACGACCGCTCCGTCCCCTTCTTTGTAGGTCGACACCTCGAACCGTCCATCCGGTCCTACTACCCCGCCTCCAGATTTTCCCGCGAGCTGCTCCCCTTCCTGCCCGACCGGCGCAAAGTAGACCACGCCGCTGGTCAACAGCGTTCCATGGCATCTCACGACTCCCTGAACAGGGGCCGTGTCGAAAGCCCTTCCTCCGCAACCTGCCAGCATCATCATTGCCAGCATCGCCATGTTCTGAAGTTCAGATCGTGGACTCATGTAAGTACTCCGCGGGCCTTGACGCATCTCCCATGCAATGGCCTGCGAACGACTCGCAAGGCACTCCAGCAGGCTGCAGCAACCACAAGAACGACTAGAACTCCTCGACCGGTTGCCCATCAGCACGTGCTAACAGCCGCTGCAAAAGGCCTTTGCCAACTCCCGCCTGTTGCTGAATCTGATGAAGATTCTCGCTGATAAAGCGGACCGATCCATCCGCCAGTCCGAAATGAACGCCGCCGACATGCAGGCTGCTGAATCCGCTGTTCGCAGAACTATGCGGTACGATTGAGTTCAAAGGTGTCGTTGCTGCACCATACACGCCAAAGTAGCCTTGCGCCGTAAACGGGTTGTTGCCTGGGCCACTCACCGACGGATCGTGATTGTTCGCTCCCTTACTGATCGCGTAAAAGACCGCTGCACGATGATCTCTAAGAGAGTCGCGTTCACCGACCAGAAACTGATTGCTTGTCCCATCCGTAATATCTCGAAGCGCATAGCAATGATTCCGCATGAACAGACCGCGGCAGCCGGAGATGCTCGACGAAGTAAAAGCATCGTTGTGAACGACCGCGTAGTTCGCACGGGCCAGATTCACCAGATTGGCGACTGTGCCGCTGTTTCCCAGCCGAGCTGCATCAGCAGTGGCCTCGCCAATGTCACTAGGACAGCGAATAAACGACAGCGGCGTGGACAAGAGCGTTACGCTTTGCAATGGAGTGCGCTGACCGGGCGCCATTTGATTGTACAGCGGTGACTGATCGATATACGGAAGAATGAACGCGCCCCAGGCCCAGTGCCCCTGATGCTCATTCGTGCCATTCTTGTCGGCATCGGTCTCGAACACGGCTGGCGGCAGCCGGTTGAATGTGTCATGGTAGTTGTGAAGTGCCAGCCCGAACTGTTTGAGATGATTCTTGCACTGTGTTCGCCGCGCGGCCTCTCGGGCCTGCTGCACCGCCGGAAGCAATAACGCAATCAAAATGGCAATGATTGCGATCACGACCAGCAGTTCAATCAATGTAAAACCCCTGCCAACAGGACGACGCGAATATCCCATGTCGATTTCTCCCCGAGCAACGTGATGGAGGCAGATCGAATCCAGACCTCGCAACTCCAACATGGGTGGTCAGTCTGACCATGTACTTAGCCACGATCAGAGGTTTCCCACGGCCATTTTTCTGAATTTCGTGGAATGCCGCAGGAGTTGCACCTGTTAGTGAAGTCAGTGTGTGTTTGGCACTGGGTACCACTGTTGGTTTGTCCAGTCCAGCAGTGCCTGACCAGCTGAGGTCAACAGCTCGCAGATTTCGCACGCGGTGAATTTGGTTTTCGTGGATGTCATGGACGGCGGCCGGTTCCAGCACAGCATCCACGGCCTGACGCCCATCTTCTGCCTCGTGAGCCAGTCGATCGCGTAGTCGGTCAGTTCGTCGGTGATGTACTTCGTCTGCGGAACCTGCCGGCCGTTGACGTTGAGCTGTGCCTTGCCGCCCTTGGGCAGATCGGGAAAGTAATTCCCTTGTCCCACCAAACTGACCCAGTGCGTCCAGCCGGATCGCGGCTCGTCCGACGCATGCCCGATGTGCCACTTGCCAATGACGGCGGCCTCGTATCCGGCGTCCTGCAGATCCTGACTGAAGAATCGCAGGCCCTCCGGCATGCCGCTCTGGTTGTCGACGACGCCATGCGTGTGAGCGTACAGCCCGGTCAGAATCGACGGCCGGCTGGGCGAACAAAGCGACGTGGTGACACAGGCATTGGCAAACCGCACGCCCCCTTCACCAGTGAATCCGCCGCCGGCGTCTTGAGACACGGATGCCCCATACAGCTCAGCGCATCATGCCGCTGGTCATCGACAAGGACGAAGATCATGTTGCGAGGTTCGCGAGCCTCCGCCCGCGGAAAGGTCACTTACAGGAACACCACCAACATCAGGAACAAGCAGGCAGCTCTCTTCACCGGCTGAGCACCTCAACTCTCAACGGAACAGGCTGGCCGGTTTTCGCCACAACCGGCATCGGCGCACGATGTACTCTCAGAATGTCCGACAAGTCACGGGCGAGTTCTCGCACTCGTTGCGGCTCGCGATTGGCGAGATTGAAATCTTCGCTCAGATCTTCAGCGAGATTGAACAGATCGAATCGCTGATCAGCGTGGTAGTAGATCAGCTTCCAATCGCCGCGCCGGATCGTGCTGCTTGGCCCCATGCCGAGGCCCTCAACCGGCCCCGCGTTGGACAGAGGACCCCAGAAGTTGGGAAAGTGCCACACAAGCGAACAATTGAACGCCGGATCCGACTTCCCTTCCAGCACGGTACGCAGGTTGCGTCCATCGATTTCGAACGGAAGCTCGACTCCTGCCGCATCCAGCAGCGAGGGGAGCCAGTCGGAAATGATGACAGGAGTGTCGCTTTTTGGATCCCGGGTGAGTGACTCCCGGCCAGCGCAGCAGCCGTGGTGGCTCGCAGGCTTCCACTCTCCAGAAGTCCAAGGCGTCTCCCGGCCGAAGGTGCTCAGGATCGCGACGACCACGCCGGACTCCAATGCCGCCAATGAGCAGGTCCAGGAATCCCCGCACTGACCACAGCCAGTTCGCGTAGTACCAGCCCGCCTTACCGCCGATGCGACGGATGGGGGCGAAAGCCTGATCGACGGACACTGTCACCACAACCGATCGGGAGCCCCTTGTGCCCACAGTGGAATGGCGGCAATCGAATCTGCCGACCATGCTGACGTGCCCGACAGAATGAGTAGCGAAGCGGCGAAGAATGGCAACGTCTTGAGCATTGAAATTAGCCTTTTTGCAAAACGAATCGGGAGGCTGTCAGAACAGCGAATTCTCACATCATCGGGGCTACAAGAACCTTGAACACCTTCAGGAACGTCAGTAAATCAATCGGAATTCACTACTGCCCCTCAGCTGTCCGCTTATGAAGCATGCCATCCAGTTGCTCTTTCAGCCAGTGTTCGTCAACTCCGCCGACCGATCCTATGAACACGATCTGCGTCATGCGTGGCCGATCTCCCCAGGGTTGTCCTACAGTCAGCGTAGCGCGTCTGCCAGTGGATTGCAGCACGCAAGGATGGTCGGGCTTCTCGACGAGATTCACGAGTCCCTTGGTACGAAATACCGTTTGCGGCAGACGCCTCAACAACGAATGGAGCGTCTGTGCGGAGAGCGGTTTGTCACTCTCATAGGCGTAAGTTTCAAAGGCTGGCCGCGTGCTTTGCTCATGGCCAACTGAGGATTCGGTTTCCGATGCAGTCGCCACTGCTACAGCGCCGCCGATGTCGAAGAGTAACTCCAGCGGCACTGCTCCGCGGGTCGCCTCAATTGTGCGAACGTTGGGAGCAAGCTTGCTTAGGGCGTGTCCCACAGCCCCTAGTTTAGTGAACATTGACGGGTGAGCGATGTCAGGTGAATTCATGGAGCAGGATCATCAGGCAGCCGAGTTGCACGAAGGCGGTGAACATCTCCGGCAGGTATTCGTAGCGCACCCGCAGTCGACGGAACATCTTCAGCCGACCAATCAGATGCTCGATCTTGAACCGTCGCTTGTAGCGCTGCAGCGCCCGGCCATCCTGAAGCTTGGGCCGGGTGCGATTCCGGCGGTGCGGCGTCACCAGTTCGACGCCACGGTCCTCCAGCCGCTGGCGCAGCGCGTCGCTGTCGGCCGCCTTGTCATACAGCAGATGCTCCGGCTCGGCGCACTCCAGCACGATCGCGTCGAGCGTCGGCTCGATCAGTTCGGTCTCGCGAACGTTGGCGGCAGCGATCGTCACGCCCAGCGGCAGGCCATTCGCATCGCAGATGAGTTCGACCTTGGTGCCTTTGCCGATTTTAGTGACACCCACCTGGGCCCCCCTTTTACAGCCGGGACAAAGGTCGCATCGCCGGCCCCTTCGGATGTATCCAGTCCACCCAGCTGGGCGAGGTCCCAGGCCAGCGTGCGCCACGCCTCCACCAGCACACCGCTGGTCAGCCAGGCATGCAGGCGGCGCCAGCAGGTGGACTTTGGGTACAAACTGCTTTGGTAACTTTTTCCACTGCCCGCCGGTTCTCAGGATCCAGATCACCCCCTCCAGGCAGGGTCGCGCGGGAACATACCGGCGCCCTCCCTTGGGGTTCGGCGGCGGATCGGGAAACAGGTCGGCAATCGCAAGCCATTGTTCGTCCGTCAGTTCCACTCCGACCGCATAGACGCGCCCCTTGGAAATGTTCTTACCAGCCACTGCTGTGCCTCCTGAAAGTGTGCGTGAACCGAATCCGTACACGCACACCGGCACGCAATTGGCTTGCCAGTGTTCACTAAAACCCAGCTTGTGGAATGTGCCCTAGCGTGCGGTGGATTGATCTTGCAAGTTTTGTTGGGTTTGCGATCCTCTTGTTCGGAGGATGGCGATGTCGGAAGGGAAACCGACATACGGGGAGTTGGTGGTGCTGGTCGAGCAGCAGGCGGTGGAGATTGCGCGGCTCACGCAGCGGGTCGCCGAACTCGTGGGGCACGTGCAGACACTGGAGGAGCAACTGCAGGCCGCGCATCGGCAGACGGCCCCGTTTCGTCGGCGGGACCGACTCAAGAAGCCCGAGTCCGAGAAACAACGTCCCGGCCGCAAGGAGGGACACGAAGGGGCCTATCGCCAACGGCCCGAGCAGATCGACGAACACATCGAGGTTCCGCTGCCGTGCTGCCCGCACTGTGAGGGCGAGTTGAGCGATCTTCAGCAGCGGGACCAGTACCTCGAAGAAATCCCTCCGGTGCGGCCCCGGTGCTTTCAGATCACCACGTGGACTGGCGTGTGTCCGGAGTGCGGGCCTGTCCAGAGTACGCACCCCTTGCAGACCTCGACGGCGGTGGGGGCAGCGGGAAATCACCTCGGGCCTCGGGCGCAGGCGTTGGCCCTGCTGCTTTCGCATCGGTCGGGACTGACGATGCGGCGGACGTGTCAGGCCCTGCAGGATCTGTGCGGTCTGAGACTCTCGCCAGGGGGACTGGCCCAGCTCCTGCAGCGGGCGGCCGGTCGACTGGAACCCGTCCACGGGCAACTCATCCAGCAGATTCGCCAGAGCGCGGCGGTGTTCGCTGATGAGACCCGCTGGTATGTGGGCGGGCCGAAGTGGTGGCTATGGGTCTTCACCACACCCGAGGCGACATTGTACCGCGTTGAGCCGGGCCGCGGCTCGGATGTGGTAATCGACACGCTGGGGAACGATTTCGGCGGCCTGCTGGTGAGTGATTGTCTGGCGAGCTACAACGCGATCGACTGTCGCCAGCACAAGTGCATCGCGCATCACCTGAAGGTGCTCACAGAGCATCAAGAGGCGCTGGCGCAACGGGGGATCGACTCTTCCGACCTGATGCTGTGGAAGTTGCATCTTCAGGATGTGATCGCCACTTGGAAACACCGGGAGCAGATGGAACCGGTGGCCTATGCCCTGAAAGTTCTGCAACTCGGGCGCAGTCTGAAGTATTTGCTCAGCCGCTCTCCGCCCGAACCCGAAGAAGTCCGCTTCCGCAAACGGCTGGAGCGAGTGCGGGAGGATCTGCATGGCTGCCTGGGGGAACCGGCGGCGGAACCGACCAACAACCGGGCCGAACGCGAACTGCGTCCGGCAGTCATCGACCGCAAACTCTCCTGCGGCAACAAGACCATTGCTGGCAAGCAGGCCTGGGAAATCCTCCGTTCAGTGATCATCACGGCCTCCAGGCAAGGTGACGACCTCCTCGACACCCTCACCCCCCACCTCCGCCTCGCCACAGCGTGAGTCGACAGAAACGCTAAACACGTACGCCGACGCCGTCGGCGGGCTCTGATGTGCGCAAAGGACCATGTCCAAGTGTCAAAACTTGCCGCTGCGGACCTCAAAGTGTGTCGGCTTGTCCAGCGACGCGCCGCCCTTGGCTACCCAATCGGCGATCCAGCGGATGAGCCGCCCAGCACTCACGTGCGGTGTGCCGTACTTCTCGCGCGCCATGCTGCCGTTGTTGAGCAGCGCATCGGGCCCCTCACTCCCGACGAAGACCGGTTCGCGACCGAGCAGCTCCCCGAACTGAGTGCACACTTTGCGCACTGAGAGGATCTCCGGGCCCGCAATGTTGAGGATCGTAGCGGGCACGCTGACGTCCGCCAGCGCGCACAGCGTCAGCGCGTTGGCATCCCCCTGCCAGATGATGTTCACATGCCCCATCCCCAGGTCGACCGGCTCGCCGCGGTGTATCTTGTGACACAGATCAACCAGCACACCGTACCGCAGCTCGCAGGCATAATTGAGCCTGAGGAGCGCGGTTGGTGTCTGCTGCCGCTCGCAGAAGAACTGAAAGGTGCGTTCGCGACCGAGGGCACTCATGGCATATTCTCCGACCGGTGCAGGGAGGTCGCCTTCCCGCGAACCTCCGGATGCGCGGGACGAGACCATACACGTTTCCAGTGGAGAACGCGACGACTCTGCTGGCTGCAAATCGTTGCGCCACGAGGGCCGGGACGAACGTGTTCATGGCCCAGGTGAGCGGCGCGTTGTCGCCTGCACCGAACTTCATGCCGGTCATATAAATGACGTTGGGCACCTGCGGCAGCGAGTCGACGAATGCCGGCTGAAGCAGATCGCCCCGGATGACGTTGATGCCCAGGTCGGTCAGCTCACGCACGATGGCCTCGTCCGAGAACCGGCTGACGGCATAAATCCGCCGGTGGGTGCCCGCGGCGTCTGATGCCCGGCGCACCATGCGGGCGAGCGTCGGGCCCATTTTACCGCCGGCTCCCAGCAACATCAGATCGCCGCCGATGTGCCGGATGGTTTCGATCGCCGCGTCCGTCGGCTCACAGAGGAGGTCGTCGAGTTGGTTGACGTCGACGATGGTCTCGGGGAGAGGAATGTTCATTTCGGTTTCTGTCGCGTCAGGGCAATGGAATGCATTCGTGGGCACAAGGTCTCTCGATAAACACTGACAGGTCAGCGGACAGTGGCGCCCGGCTTGTAGTACCCAACCCACCCATCACATTTCGAAGTTGGCTCGAAGCTGGCAGCTTCGACTACGAATCGGATTTCGGATCCTCCGGCGGGTCAAACCGGGAGAATCGTGGTACGCGTTGCCCATCGACCTCAACGGCTTCCACAAACATCGCCGCCGGGCGGACCCACCAGCTGTGTTCTCCATAATCCTGTTGGTAGACGACGAGTTCTTCCTCAGTCTCACTGTGCCGGGCGATCCCCAGGACGATGTAGTCCCGGCCCTTATAGTGTCGGTATCGTCCTGGTCGAATGTCTGTCACTTGGTTTTCCACACAGGTGATGGTCAGGTGTCGGTTTCATCGGCCGCTGAGAACTCACGCACATTTACCAGCAGCAGCGCAATCATCACGAGGGCCACACTGTACATCATCAGCGTGACGACGTGCTCCCACGGGGCGGCATCGCCGATGAGCGACATACTCGCGAAGTTACGGCTGTCGCCGATGGGCAGTTCCGCCCAGTGCACCAGCAGCGCCCTTAGTCGATACTGCACCGTCAGCTTGTTGATCAGCGCCGGAACGAACGCGATGATCAGTTCGAAGATGAGCGTGTACGCAACGGCAATCACCATCGCCCGCCGGGGAAACAGCACCCCCAACAGGAGGTACACGGCGGCATAAGCGGGACACGACAGACACGTCAGTCGGGCCATTGTCCACCAGATCCTCCAGCCGTCACCGGTTGGAGCGATCAGCACAGCGAGCGTCAATCCGAGGAGCGACTGCCGGGAGTACCCACGTGAGGGTCGCGAGATACTTGCCCAGCAGCACCGATGTGCGTCCCTGCGGGCGGACCGCGAGATAGACCCAGCTCTTGCGTTCCAGTTCTGCCGAGACCGCCGGCGTTGCCCACAGGAAGGTCCCCATCATACAGATGAGCATCGGCACGAGTGCGAACAGAAAGACGGCCCAAGGCTCGCGCGGCAGATCGCGGATGCGACTGGTGCGGATGAGGATGACGATGAACACCGGAAACCCGGCCAGTATCGCCCACCAGGCCAGACGCGGTGCACTCCAGGCGCGTCGCCATTCAAACTGGAAAACGGCGGCCACCTTGCGAATCACAGTTCCCCCCGATGAATCTTCATCAGTGAATCAAACAGGCCCTGCAGCGATTCGTCCGCCGATCGCACTTCTGTCACCTCCACCCCCGATTCTGCAATCCAGCCCGGCAGCTGTTCCAGCAATCGCGCGGGATGATGCGTCGCGACCATGAGCGATTGCTCCTCAATTCGCAGCGAGTCGACATCGTCCTGGTAGAGTAGTCGCGTTGCCAGCTCACGCGGTCGCGTACAACGCAGATGAATCTCGTTGGGGATGTCGGCCAGAATCTGCTGCACCTCATCGGCTGTCCCGGACGCAAGCAGTCGCCCCCCGCAGATCAACAGAAACGACCGCGTGATCGATTCCACTTCGTGCAGGATGTGACTGGCCAGCAGCAGACTTTTCCCCTGTTCGATCCAGTCGTGAAGCAACTGCGTCATCTCATGACGGGCAACCGGGTCCAATCCGTTGAACGGCTCGTCGAGTATGAGCACGTCCGGATCGTGCGCAAGCGCCTGGGCCAGCTTCGTCCGCTGCCGCATGCCGCGCGAATACGTGGCGATGGGGCGATGCTGCGCCTCCGTCATGCCGACCACTTCGAGTGCCTTCCCAGCGGCGGCTTCGGCGGCGATCCGCGCCATCCCATGCAGCTGCAGAAGATACGCAACCCACTCGAATCCGGAGACATTGGCGTACAATCCCTCGCTGCCGGGACAGTATCCGATCCGTCGATGCAGATCGGAGCTGTGCCGGGGATTGGTTCCCAGCACACGCACTGTGCCCAGCGTGGGTCGAAGTTGCCCGGTAATGAGATTGAGCAGCGTCGTCTTCCCCGAACCGTTAGGCCCCAGCAACCCGTACGCCCCCGCAGGCAGCGAGAGTGTGATGTCATTCACACCAATGACGCGGCCGTATAGTTTGGTGACGCTCTGAAGTTCGATCATGGACGAGACTCACACGCGCATGGGTGCGGCGATGCGCCGCAGTAGCACCAGCAACGACACCACGGTCAGCACCGCCAGGAGAACCATCGACCCGGCCGCCTCACGGAACTCGGAAAACCCGAACACCCAGCTCTGCACCCGGCCCAGTGTGTGGTACAGCGACAGATACGACCAGCCAGAGGTCGCGGCTGTGAGGGCTTCGGGCTGACCGAAGGCTTCGGCTGTCGTCAGCACACCATAGGTGAACCAGCCGAGTATCCACAGGGCGAACCAGGCAAAGCCGGCGTAACGCGATTCCTGTGTCAGCGATGAGAAACACAAGGCCAGCGCGGCGGTCGGAATCATCAGCACAGCGGACGCTGCCAGAATGCGCAGCGGCAGATCCCACGTGGATTCCACGACGTTCAAGTGCGGCGAAAGCAGTACTCCCAGACCGTACAAACAGAGTGCGGGGAGGGTCGAGATTATCAGCAGATAGACCCAGATCGTCCCCGCCTTGCCCAGCACATACTCCCCACGCGTCAGTGGCCGGGAGAAGTACAACAGAAAGGCCCGCGATCGCACATCCTGGGAGATGAGTGCCGGAGCGATCAGCCCCACCACCAGCACCATGATGACCCCCTGCGGATAGCGAAAAAACGACTGCAGCAGCCATGCCCACACCGCATGACGGGCCTTTCCCGGGTCTTCCTGTTCGAACCCTTCCAGCAGCACTTCAACGGCCGCGTTGGGAGGCATACTGCGGATGAAAGGAGTCAGCTCTCGCCGCCATTCGGGGTACAGCAGCGACTGCTCCCACAGGAAGAAGCCGACACCGAACCAGACCGCTGGCAGCCATGCGAGGAAAAGCATCCGCCGCAGCCAGCGGCTTTGCCAGGCACGCCGCACACCGGTGAGTGTGATGACCGCCCAGCGGGTCCAGTGAGGGGCCCGACGACCCGACCAGGGGCGATATCCCAGATTATGGACCGCCATGAGCATCCTCCCGGACGGCGTTCAGGAAGATCTCCTCGAGCGAGTTGCGTGAGGGATGCAGCGACTTCACGCCGATACCGCACTCCAGCGCCGTGCGCCACACCAGCCGTTCCACCTGTTCGCGTTCACCGTGCATGCGCAATGTTCCATTGGCCAGCGTGTCCACGGGGAGTCCCTGAGCTGTCAATCGCGATACAAATCCGTCGACTTGACCCAGCAGGCGGACATGCACCCCGGGATCGGCCGGGACGCTGAGCGCCTCCAGGCTGTCCGCAACCCGCACCTCACCGCGGGCGAGAATGATCACCGCGTCGCTGACCGCCTGAACGTCCGGGAGGATGTGCGTGCACAGCAGCACCGTCTTGTCGAAGTCGCGCGCCAGAAGCCGAATGCGATTGAGCATCGCCACCCGCTCTTCGGGATCGAGTCCGGACGTGGGCTCGTCGAGGATGAGAATCGGCGGGTCGTGCACGATCGCCTGCGCGAACCGCAGCTTCTGCCTCATGCCGGTGGAGTATGTCTCGACGGTGCGATATCGCTCCTGTCCGACGCCGCAGAAGTCGAGAATCTCGTGCGATCGCCGCAGTCCCTCCAGTGCGGGCAGGTGCGAGAGCTGCGCCGACAGCTGCACCGATTCCACCCCCGTCAGGCCGTGTAGATAGCAGTCGTCCTCGGGCATAAAGCCGACGCTCGACCGGATGGCCCGGTCGTCACGTCCCAGTTCGTAGTCCAGCAACCGCCCGCGTCCGGACGTCACGCGCACCAGACCCAGCAGCACTTTGATGAGTGTACTTTTGCCGGCTCCGTTGGGACCCAGCAGCCCGGTAATGCCACTGTTCACCGACAGGCTCACCCGATTCAGGGCGCGGAATGCCCCGTAATCCTTGGTGATCTCCTCCAGTTCGATCAGGGCTGGCATCGGTCAGATGGCGGGGTTGTGCGGACGACGAGTGCTGGATCATGCGCGACCGACCGACCCGTGGCAACCGTGCTGCGGCCACTCGACGCGGCAGGATCCAGCATGGATGGTCGCAAGTCAGACCAGCCACTCGTAGGATTAATTGTCCGCTCGGGCCGAGTATGCTCAATCCCTTCCGTGTATCCAAGCATTCCCAGCACACGCACTTACTGGAGAAGTCTCATGCGACAGTTCTTCATTTCCGGCGTTTCCGTCACCATTCCAGTGGCGGCAATCGCGTTGGCGCTGTGTGACGACAAGACTCCGGGCCCACCCGAGGAGTCCGCAGAAGCCTCTGACATCGCCGATGCCTGGTGGTTTGAAGGCGTTGACACCTCCAGTGCGAACGACTCTTCGCAACGAACGTGCGCGGGCCCTGTCGACGGCACATTCTTTGCGTGTACAGGCACCATCATGAACCGTGGTTCGTACGAAGATGCCTGGAATTTCTATGCGAAGAAGTGCGGTGCAGACGAAACCTACAGCGAGTCACCTCGAATTGTCGGTCAGCCAACCAGTAAGAACGGCTACTACACGATCTTCCAGCGAACCGATGGCGGACGGCATACGACGACGTTTGCTTCTCACGAGAAGGACGCAACGGTCACGGTGCATCTGCACGAGATCGAAGCGACGTCGGAAAACACGACGCTTCAGCTCTCGGTCGTCGTGGTCCAACGTTGAGAGTCGATGTCCCGCATGCGGTGATGACCGCGGGCCCGCCGGATTATTCCTCTGCTGATTGCGATGCTACAATCCGCCCGACGCGTGCGGATCGGGCCGGGTGAACGTCAACGGCTCGGTGCCCCTTCCAATTCGCCCCCATCACGCCGACTTTAACGAAGTCGCACACGACTCAACCAGCAGGCTCATCAGCAACGCGATCCCATGATCTCCAGTTCCATGCAACTTGTCAGCCTTTCCGTCGGACTGTTTGTCGTGATGGTGGCGCTCCAGGAAGTCGGTCGGCATATCGGGCTGCGGGCGCGGCAGCGGAATGCGGGAGGAACGGAAGGGACCGGAGCAGTCGAGGCAGCTGTCTTTGCGTTGCTTGGTCTGCTGCTGGCGTTTACCTTCGGGGGTGGAGCCTCGCGGCTCGAACACCGCCGCGAACTGGCGATTCTTGAATCCAATGCGATCGGGACGGCCTGGCTGAGACTCGACCTGCTGAAGAACACCGATCAGCCGCCCCTGCGTGAACTCTTTCGGGACTATGTGGATCAAAGGATCTCCGTCTACGCACTGGCGAAACCAATCGAGATCGCGATTGCTGAGAGTCGTCAGGCTGATGAGCTGCAGCAGACGATCTGGGAACAGGCCGTCGCTGCCACCGCCGACGCCGCACGTCCCGATACCGATCGACTGCTGTTGCCGGCGCTCAACGAGATGTTTGACGTGTCGGATGAACGGGACCGGATCTCACTCACCCATGGTTCGCCGGTCATCGTGGGATTCCTGCTGCTGGTGGCCTGCCTGAGTGCGCTGCTGGCCGGGCTTTCTATGGCGCAGGGGGATCGCCGTCCCACGCTGCACATGATTCTGTTCGCCCTGATCACGGCGACGACCGTGTTCATCATTCTCGATCTGGAATACCCCGGCGTGGGACACATCGGCATCGGTCCCCCGGGCGAGGCGATGCCGGAGCTGCGGAAGTCGCTGGGGTAAGCGGCGCGGAATCCGTTTTCGTGGATGGGTGATGCGATCACTGCGGGTCGATTCGCCCATGACGGTGGTCAGGCCGTTGCCGATGCGTCACACTGGACGCATCTCGAACCTCGCCCCTGCTGATTTGTCCAACCATGAAGCGAATCCCTCTGCTGTTCGTCGTCCTGCTGTGCGCCTCGTGGGGCGGAGTCTGTGAAGACGTCTGGGCCGCCGATGTAGCACGTCCCAATGTCTTGCTCATTTGCGTTGACGATCTGAAGCCGAACCTCGGATGTTACGGCGACTCGTTCGTAAAATCGCCTCACATCGACCGGCTGGCGGCGGGGGGCCTGCGCTTCGATCGGGCGTATTGCAACCAGGCGGTGTGTGCTCCGTCGCGAAACAATCTGCTCTTGGGCTCCCGCTCCACATCGCTGGGCATCTATGGTCTGGGGCAGCACTTTCGCGATGTCATTCCCGATGCCGTCACCATGACGCAGCACTTCATGCAGCATGGGTGGCGGGCGGAAGCGGTCGGCAAGGTGCTGCACACCGGGCATGGGAATCATGATGACGCCGCCTCATGGAGCGTGCCGACGCAGATCGAACCGGTCGTCGAGTATCTTGATCCGCAGAGTACAGCGGGTGGGCAACTCACGCGGGAGGAAGCGTTCTTCACCAACCAGAAGCTGGGGGATATCCGGTCGCTGCCACGGGGAGCTGCGTGGGAAATCAGCGATGTCGAGGATAATGCCTATGCCGATGGACGCATCGCCGATGAAGGGATTCGCCGGTTGCAGGCAGCCGCCGCTCATCCGGATGCGCCTTTTTTCTGGCACTCGGCTTCGTTAAGCCTCATCTGCCTTTCACCGCGCCGAAGCGTTACTGGGATCTGTACGATCCGCAGGATTTCGAGCGGGCGTCCTTCCAGCAGGACCCCGAGGGTGCCCCCGACTATGCGGGAAAGGTTGGCGGAGAGATCGTCAACTACGACCCGCTGAGCGTCGACAACCTCGCCGAAGACGCGACGCAGCGACAGCTCATTCATGGCTACTACTCCTGTGTGAGTTTTATGGACGCACAAGTCGGCCGCGTGATCGACGAACTGGATCGCCTGCAGCTCGCGGACAACACCATCATTGTGCTCTGGGGGGACCACGGCTGGCACCTCGGCGACCACGGCTACTGGACCAAACACACGAACTACGAGCAGGCGACGCGCATCCCGCTGTTGTTCGTCGCACCGGGGGTCACGACGCCGGGGAGCGTCACACAGCAGTTGGCTGAAACGGTCGACATCTTCCCGACGCTGGCCGACCTGGCCGGTCTGCCGGAACCCACCGGTCCGCAGCCGATTGACGGGATCAGTCTCGTCCCGGTGCTGAGGAATCCTTCTCTCAGGATTCGGGATCACGCGTGCCACTGCTATCCGCGGGGCAAGCGAGTGGGGCGGGCGATCCGGACCGACCGCTATCGCCTGGTCGAATGGAAGGTGCCGGGTGCGGACCCAACGACCGCCGAGTTCGAACTCTACGACTACCAGACTGATCCTGACGAAGCGCAGAACCTCGCCGCATCGCAGCCAGACATTGTGTCCCAGTTGCGCGCCATCCTTGCCCGCCATCCCGAAGCGGTCAGGGAAGGTGGGCGACCAGCCCAGGGGAGAAAGAACGCACCATGAAGACACTCGGAATTGTCCTGGGATTCGTCGCGTTGTGCGGCCACGCCGATGCCGCTGAGCGTCGTCCCAACTTCGTCGTCTTTCTGTCGGACGATCATGGTCAACTCGACTCGACGCCCTACGGCAGCGTGGACACGCACACTCCGAACATGCAACGCCTCGCCGAGGAAGGGCTCACGTTCGATCGGGCCTTCGTGGCTTCGCCTGCCTGTGCCCCCAGCCGATCCGCGCTGCTCACTGGTCTCATGCCCGCGCGCAACGGAGCGGAGGAGAACCATTCCTACAAGCGGGACGACGTCCCCTCGCTGCCAGAGGTGTTAAGGTCGCTCGGTTACCAGACAGCGGCGTTCGGCAAGGTGGCGCATGGGGCAGCGGATGTCGCTCGACACGGTTTTGACGTGCACGAAGAGCGACACGATGCCGAGCGCGTTGCCACGTATCTCGCCGAGCGCGATCGGGACCGACCGGTCTGTCTGTTCGTGGGGACGCACGAGCCGCACGTTCCCTGGCCCGATCAGGAGGGCTATACGCCCGATGCTGTCCACCTGCCTCCGACGTTCGTCGACACACCCCAGACGCGCGAGTTCCGCACTCGCTATTACACCGATGTGACCAAGGCCGACACACTTCTCGGTCAGGTCATGGATCTGGCAGCCGAGCATCTCGATCCGCAGAACACGTTGTTCATCTACACCAGCGATCACGGGGCCCAGTGGCCGTTCGGCAAGTGGAACCTGTACGATGCCGGGATCCGCGTCCCCTTCATCGCGTCCTGGAAGGGGATCATCCCCGCCGGCACTCGCAGCGACGCCATGATCCAGTGGATCGACCTGCTCCCGACATTAATTGATGCGGCGGGAGGCACGGTGCCCGCTGACATCGATGGACGCTCTTTTCTGGAGGTCTTGCGGCATCCCGAGCAACCCCATCGGCAGGAGATCTTCGCCACTCACAGTGGCGATGGCCGGATGAACGTCTATCCGATCCGGTCGATCCGCACCGACCGATGGAAACTGATTCTGAACCTGCATCCTGAGTTTTCCCATACGACGCACATCGACAAGGCACTGGCGCGTGATGGTGGCCGCTACTGGATCTCCTGGTATGAGCGCGCCCAGTCGGATCCTTCAGCCGCCGAAATTGTGAATCGCTATCATCAGCGGCCCGCCGTAGAGCTGTACCATCTGCAGAACGATCCGTATGAGGAACACAACCAGGCCGAGGAACCCGCGCAGGCAGACCGAATCGCGGACCTGCGGATGAGACTCGAAGACTGGATGCACGTACAGGGTGACCAGCAAACAGTCTTCAAGGAGCCCAGGCTGTTGAGCGACCCCGCGAGTACACGCCCTGGAGTCGACGCAAACAGCGACAAGCCCAGTCCCCCACGAACAAGGAATCCCTGATGACTCGCCATTGGACACCCCTTGCCTTCTTGCTGACGCTGTTGGGCGGCAACGTCTCCGCTGCTGCTGACGCACGCCCCAACATCGTCGTGATCCTCGTCGATGACATGGGCTGGTCGGACATCGGATGCTATGGCAGCGAGATCCCCACTCCGCACATCGACACACTCGCGTCCGAGGGTGTGCGGTTCACGCAGTTCTACAACACCGGACGTTGCTCGCCGACCCGTGCGTCGTTGCTTACCGGACACTATCCCCACCAGGCAGGGATGGGGCACCTCGACAATAAAGTGATCCCGGGACATCCGGGCTTTCAGGGAAAGATTGCCGACAGCAGTGTGACCATGGCCGAAGTGCTGGGGCAGGCGGGGTACTTCACGGCCATGACGGGGAAATGGCATCTGGGGCAGCAACATGGCACCCCCCCGTGGAGCCGGGGCTTTCAGCGCAGCCTCAACCTGCAGGCGGGCGGAATCCATTTTTTTAACCAGGGAGGCGAGAAGGGCAAGGGGGCCCAGCTGTTCCTTGATGGGGAAGCCAAGCCCATCAACGATCCGATGTTTGGCGAATGGTACGGCGCGCAGCTCTGGGCCGACTGGGGACTGAAGTTCATCGACGAGGCCCGTGCTGATGACAAACCGTTCTTCCTCTATCTCGCGCACTGTGCCCCTCACTTCCCGTTGATGGCCCCCGAAGCCGACATCGCCCGCTATCGCGGCAAGTACCTCGTGGGCTGGGATGCCCTCCGAGAAGCCCGGCATCACAAGCAGATTGAACTCGGGCTGCTCAAACCCGAGTGGCCGCTGACGCCCCGTGACGACAAGTCACCTGCGTGGGAATCCGTCTCGTCCGAGGAGCAGCAGCGTTTCGATCACATGATGGCCATCTATGCCGCCATGATCGACCAGATCGACCAGAGTGTCGGCACCGTAGTCGAAGGGCTCCGCACTCGGGCGCACTCGACAACACGCTCATCCTGTTTCTCAGCGACAACGGCGGGAATGCCGAGTCTGGACCGAACGGCAAGTACGAAGGAGAGAACCCCGGTGGGCCCGACTCCAACGTGTTCGTCGGACAGAACTGGGCTACGCTCAACAATACGCCGTTTCGCAAGTGGAAGCACTATGTGCACGAGGGAGGTTCGGCCACTCCCCTCATCGTCCACTGGCCTCAGGGACTGGGAGAGGCGAACACCGGTCGACTCGTCCACAACCCGGCGCATCTCATCGATCTCATGACCACGTTGTGCGATGTTACCGGTGCCGTGTACCCAACGACATTCAATGGCCATGACATCGAGCCGATGGAGGGCGTCAGTCTGCGTGCGGCATGGTCGGGGCAACCACTGCAGCGTCCGCAGCCGATCTTCTTCAACCACGAAGACAACCGGGCCGTCCGCGACGTTCAATGGAAGCTCGTGGCCCTCAAGGGACAACCCTGGGAACTGTATGACATGGCCGCCGACCGGACCGAATTGAACGATCTCTCGAAGCAGCATCCGGACCGCGTCGCCAACATGTCGGCCCAGTACGATGCATGGGCGAAGCGGACACATGTGGTCATTGACGATGAGATCGCGCCCCAGAAGCCTCGCCCGCGCAAGAAGAAGCAGGCTGCATCAGATCCCAATCCCAAGTAGGAGAATACCCACGGGACACCGCCCGTGGGCTCGTATCAACCATCAGCCAACAGCGATAAGCCACTAGCGAGATTCATCATGCGACACACCGTCTTCAGCCTGTTCATCTGCTGCAGCGCAACGCTGGCGAGTGCTGCGGAGCGATCCAATCTGCTGCTCATCGTCGCAGACGACGCAACGTGGCGGGACTTCGGCTTCACCGGCAACCACGAGGTCCAGACACCGAACCTCGATCGCCTGGCTACCCAGGGGATGCAGCTCACGCAGATGTATACTCCGGCGACGACCTGTTCCCCCTCACGACACGCACTGTACACCGGACTGTTCCCCATTCGCAGCGGGGCGTATCCGAATCACACGCGGGTGTACGACGGTACCCGCAGCATGTTTCAGGAATTGCGTGACGCCGGCTACCGTGTCGCTTTGCAGGGCAAGGAACACGTCGGCCCGCCGGCTTCGTTTCCTTACGAGCATCTGGGGAAGAAGGGGGCTGACGACTTCGACGCCACCCGCACCTATATGACACAGGATGCCGATCAACCCTGGCTGCTGGTGTTTGCCTCAAACGATCCGCATGGTCCCTGGACGCGTGGCCCCAAAGGATTGCACGACCCGGCCCAGCTCACGGTGCCGCACTACCTTCATGACAACGCCGTCACGCGCAAGCTACTGGCCGACTACTACGGCGAGATCAACAAGCTCGACTGGCAGGTCGGAGAACTCCTGCAGCTGCTGGACGAAACCGGGCAGGCAGACAACACCCTTGTCCTGTTTGTCAGCGAACAGGGAAGCAGCTTTCCGTATGGCGGCAAGTGGAGCGTGTATGACAACGGCATTCGCGTGGCGACAATCGCCCGCTGGCCGGGACACATCGCGGCGGGATCCCACAGCGACGCCCTCGTTCAGTATGTGGATGTACCGCCCACGTTTCTCGCTGTCGCCGGCGTTGATCCGATGACAATCGACACCGGGTGTCCCGACGCCAACGGACAGACCGGGTTCGATGGACGCAGTTTCCTCGACGTGCTGACCGGCAAGTCAACCAAGTTGCGGGACTCTGTGTACTCGCAGCACACGACGGTCGGCATCAATGGATACCAGGAACCGTATCCAATGCGAGCTGTCCGCGATGCCCGCTACAAATACATCCGCAATCTCGCGCCGCAAAACACGTACAGCATCGGCGGCATTCACATGGGACAGCCGATCGAATCGTGGCAGGCCGATGCGACGTCCGATCCGCAACTCGCTGCCCGTGTCGACTGGCTGTTTCATCGACCGGCCGAGGAGCTGTATGACCTCGAAACGGATGAGTTTGAAACCAAGAACATTGCAGACGATCCGGCCCTCGCTGACGTCAAGGCCCGCCTGTCCGCGGAGCTCGACCGCTGGATGGCCCAGCAGGGAGATCAGGGAATGAAAACCGAGATGAAGGCCAAGTCCCGGCAGGGGGCGAACCGGCAGGAGACGTCCGCTCCGGCAGCGAAGGCTCCCGTTAAGGTTCCGACCCCCAGTCGAAAGCAGCGTCAGAAACAACCATCGGGTTCTTGAGTGACGCATTGCGTAAGGGTTCGCAGAGACTGCTGGTTTCTCAAATGAAGCACTCCGGCTGCTCAAAGCAGCCGGGGTGCTCTCATGCAAACAGCGCCGAGATTTCGCTCGAACGCAGCCTCATTCGGCAGAGTGTTGCAGATCGAAGTCGATCTCGTTGTCGCTGTCCGCCTGAATCATGACGACGACGTCGCCGTTGAGAGTTTGCGAGCCGGTGAGGGCGATCACATCGTCAATCGTGGGGTCCGGAGCGACCGTCCCCTGCGTGTGAATGACGACCCGGTTTTCCCCCACGACCGCTCCGCTGGCCGCAGGAAGGCTGTACTTGCCGTGTCGAATGCGCGCACATGTGACCGGAGCGTTCTCGTCGGTGGTGGAGATCAGCGTGATCGCCCCCCAACTGAGTGGCTCACCATTCAACGAAACGCTGCCCTTCACGCCGGCACGTTCGACATGCGTGAACAGCCCGTTCGTCTTCAGCCAGTCGGCCAGGCGTTCCTTCCATGTCGAGAGCACCGGATCGCCTACCCCCAGTCCGGCTCCGTGGGGCCCGTTCTGATAGATGTGCAGCTCGGCCGGGATGCCATGCTCGATCAGCGCCTTGTAGTAGGCGAGGCTGTTCTGCGGAGGCACAGCCGTGTCTTCCGTCGTATGAAACAGGAACGACGGCGGCGTCTGGTCGGTCACCTGTAACTCGTTCGAGAGGAACTGCAGCAGATTGGGGTCGGGATTGTCCCCCAGCAGGTTGCGGCTGGATCCCTTGTGACCAAAGTCCTCGATGAAGCTGATGACCGGATAGCCCAGGATCGAGAAGTCGGGCCGGCAGCTGATCCGATCGATCTCATCGGCGGCAGACGCATCGCCTGCATCGAAGTGGGTCGATGCGGTTGAGGCCAGATGCCCCCCTGCGGAGAAGCCCATCACACCGATCCGATCCGGCTGAATGCCCAGTTCAGCCGCATGCTGTCGCAGGTAGCGCAGCGCCCGCTGCACATCCTGGAGCGGTGCCGGGTGATGGTAGCGCGGGCCCAGCCGGTACTTGAGTACCGCCGAGGTCACACCAATCGTCTGAAACCAGCGGGCCACCTGGTGCCCCTCGTGATCGGTCGCCAGCGCCCCATACCCTCCGCCCGGACAGATGACGACCGCTGCACCGTTGGGCTGTTCAGGCCGATAGATGCGGATGGTGGGCTGATCGACATCGTCGGTCCCGAGGGCTCCCGGAGCACCGTCGGGCCACAACAGAATCGGTTCGGGAGGCGCAGCCTGCGCATCTATGAAGTCACAGAGCAAGAGACAGGTCATCAGAGAAATGAGACGGCGGCGCGGGACCATAGGACGTCCTTCGGGGGATTGCGGGAGATCAAGCGGTCGGATCGCAAGCAGATGCCCGGACACTTTGACCAGCAGGCACCTGACGCTGGTCGATCCAGCGATTAGCGACATCTTGCCGCAAATCCCCGCGGCTTGCCACTGCTCGACCGGAAAGGACAGCCAGTACCCGGACGTCACGCCGCGGCGGGAAGGGGCCGGTCGATCAGGTCGAAGCGGGCACCAATGGCAGCAAGCTTGCCGGGGATGTCGGCGTATCCCCGCTCCAAAAACGAGGTACCGCTCACTTCGCTCGTCCCATGAGCGGTGAGGGCGGCGATGATGTATGCAAACCCGGCCCGCAGGTCCGGAATCTGGATCGGTGCCCCTTCGAGTGGCGTTGCTCCCCGAATGAGTGCACTGTGATTGTGTCCGCGACCGATGAACCGGCATGGTAAGCGTCCCAGGCAGAACGGCGAAAGACTGACGTCGGCCCCCATCTCTACCAGAGCCTGCGTATAACCGAAGCGGTTCTCATAGACGGTCTCGTGCACGATGGACACTCCGTCGGCCTGGGTGAGCATGACGGCAAACGGCTGCTGCCAGTCGGTCATGAATCCCGGATGCACGTTCGTTTCGAGATGCAGTGGGGAGAGTATCGGCCGGCGGCGAAAGAAGGTCATGCCGTTCGCATCGACGGTGAAGCCTCCGCCGAGCTTGCGCAGCGGATTCAGAAACGACGTCATGTGCTCCTGCCGAGCTCCCCGGACTGTGATCTCACCTCCCGTAGCGATGGCGGCCGCTGCAAATGAGGCGACCTCAATCCGGTCGGGAATGGGTGCGTGCCGGGTGCCATGCAGCGCATCGACTCCCTCGATGATGATGCGGCGGTCGACGTCAACCGAGATGTGGGCCCCCATCTTCTGCAGGCAGAGGATGGTGTCGACAATCTCCGGCTCCATGGCCGAATTCTCAATGACGGTTGTCCCCTGCGCCAGAACCGCCGTGAACAGACTCGTCTCGGTCGCCCCGACGCTGGGAAACGGCAGCGAGATGATCGTGCCCCGCAGTCCTTGGGACGTGGCCCGATATCCGTTGGCCGACGACTCAACATCCGCTCCCAGGCGAGTCAGCGCATCGAGATGAAAGTCGACGGGTCGGGGACCGATCCGGCAACCGCCGACAGTCGGCACGACCGCCGATCCCACGCGATGCAGCAGTGGGCCAAGCATCAAGATCGGAATGCGATTGAACCCGGAGTACCTTTGGCTGAGCGTGTCACTGTGAATGTCAAGTGTCTGCAGGCGGAGCGAATCGGGACCCGTCCACTCGCAGCGAGTGCCGATCTCCCTGAGCATCTCCAGTATCGCATCGATCTCGGCGATGCGGGGGACATTGCTGAACTCACACGGCTCGTCGGTGAGGATCGACGCGACGAGCTGCTTGCCGATTGCATTCTTGGCTCCACTCACGGCGAGAGTGCCATGGAGTGCCCTGCCCCCCTCGATGAGATATCTTTTCTCCGAGATCATTCCGTGATCCCTTGTGGTTGCGTCCCTGACTACGCTGAACAAGCCCAGACTGTCGGGACCGCAGCATAAGGGATCGCAGTCCGGGCAGATAGCGGAATCCGACTGCTCACGGAAAGTTCACTTCCCGGTGGAACTTCCAGCATTTGATCCTGATACAATCGGTGTGCCGGAACATGCATTGGTCATGCGGAGGATTCACCATGGCGGAAGACGTTGTCCTGACAGCCGAACAACTCCAGGAAGTCCTGCAGGAGCTTTCGGAATGGGAAGCACGTGATGGCTGGTTGCGGCGGAAGTACGTGACACCCGGCTGGCCCCACACACTGATGCTCGCCCAGGCCATCGGATTTGTCGCTGAAGCGGCCTGGCATCATCCCGATCTCGAACTGGGATACGCCCAGGTGATCGTGAAGATTCAGACGCACCGGGTTCAGGCGATTACCGAGTCGGACGTGGCACTGGCCCGGCAGATTGAGCAGACGGTCCGCTGGTTTCCCGATGCGGACTCGCCGCTGCAGGGCTTTCCCAAGAACTGGGTTCGCTGAGAGGGGTCGGGAACTTCTCTGAACGACGCGGCTCAACCAGAATGCGGGGATGAGTGCTGGAGATCGCGAGCGGGTGCTGTTCATCACCGGAAAACTGGCTGAGACATTAGTCCGCCGGGTGGTGAATGAGTGCGCTGATCAGGCGGAGTTCGACGCCGAGGTCTGCGTGCTGGGTATCTCGGTTGCCGCACTGATGCATGTGGACTGGGTCGCCCGCAAGCTGTCGATCGATTCCACATTTGATCGTGTGATTCTGCCCGGCTGGTGCCAGGGGGATTCTGAGATCGCTGACGACGAAGTACGGAGTGCCGTTCTCGCGCGGGCCGAAGGACATCCGGGATCTGCCGAGGTTCCTCGGCGGTCTCGCCGCGTCTTCGGCCGATCTGACCCGCTACAACATCGAGATTCTGGCGGAGATCAACCACGCGCCGCGATTGAGTGATGCGGAGATCATCACGACGGCAAAAGCACTGCGAGAGGCCGGGGCCGATGTGATCGACGTCGGGACCGTTCCGGGGGAGACGTGGTCGCGAACCGGTGACGTCGTGCGGCAACTCATCGCAGAGGGCCATCGCGTCTCGATCGACTCGTTCGACCGGGCGGAGGTGGAGGCGGCCGTCAACGCCGGCGCAGAGCTTGTGCTGAGCTGCAATTCCAGCAACGTCGACTGGGTGACCCGACTGGGCGTTGAGGTCGTTGTGATTCCGGATGATCCGCACGACCTGACGACTCTGGATGAACTCATTGAACGGATCGAGGACACGAAGTGTCGATATCGGGTCGATCCGGTTCTGGAACCGATCGGCTTTGGTTTCGCGGCGTCGTTGTCGCGTTACTTCGAGATGCGGCAGCGGTATCCGCAGGTGCCGATGATGATGGGAGTGGGGAATCTCACCGAGTTGACCGATGTCGACAGCGCGGGTGTCAACGTGCTGCTGGCGGGAATCTGCGAGGAACTGGGCATTCGCAGTGTGCTGACGACTCAGGTCATCAACTGGGCACGTTCGTCGGTAGCAGAACTGGATCACGCACGGCGACTGGTGCACCACGCCATCACCTCGCAGGTTCTGCCCAAACATGTCGATACATCGCTCATCCTGTTGCGTGATCCGATCCTGCACGAGTATGGGAACGAGGAGCTGACTGAGTTGTCCCGGTGCATCACCGACCCCAACTACCGGATCTTCGTCGAGCGCGGGGAGTTGCATGTGATGAACCGCGACGGGTACTGGCGCGGGACGGACGCCTTCGAGTTGTTCGATGAGATGACGGCGGAAGTTGCTTCGCTGGAACCCTCACATGCGTTTTATCTGGGTTACGAACTGGCCAAGGCTGTGACGGCGCTCGCACTGGGAAAGCAGTATCAGCAGGACCAGGCTTTGCAGTGGGGGTTCCTGAGCGTGCCTGAACCCAGTGTCCATGCACGCCGCCAGGTTTCTGATTCTGCCGACTGAGATCGCCGCCCATGTCATCACCCGTTGTCGAAGAACTGACGCCGGCACCCGATGTGTACCACGCGCTCCGTGCGCTGGCACATTGGCCCGGGGCGGTGCTCCTGGAGAGTGCACTGCTGCGGGACGACGTGGGTCGCTATTCGTTTCTCACGGCCAAACCTTGCCAGGTGATTCGCGAGCAGTCACCGACATATGGGAGCGATCCCTGCGCTCATGCGAGCGCTCTCCTGCCTGATTGGAGTGTGGAGACCGTCCCGGAATTGCCTCCGTTTCAGGGAGGAGTCGTCGGGCTGATGTCTTACGATGCTGGGCGTTACTGGGAGCGCTTGCCGGTTCCTGTGCACGACGAACTGGGCATCCCGGCCATTGTTTGTGGACTCTACGACTGGGTACTGGCGTGGGATCATGTGCAGGACCGGGCCTGGATCATCGCCCATGGATTGACGCATGAAGCAGAGGAATCGGTGGATTTACCAGCTGCTCAGAAGGATCGGGCAGCTCAAAGAGTCCGGCAGGTTCGTGACGCGCTGGCCGTTACGCCTCGGTTGAAGGAATCGCCGTTTGTCCTGCCGCCCACTTGTCCCTTGACGGCTCCGCAGGTGCCACTCGATCTGGGAAAGGATGCTGTGAGCAACTTCAGCCGCGAACAGTATCTGCAGGCCGTTCAGCGGGTGATCGACTATGTGCATGCCGGAGATGTCTTCCAGGTCAACCTGTCGCAACGGCTAATGTTCCCCGCACGAACCGATCCACTGTCGCTCTACGGCCGTCTGCGAGAGTGCAACCCGGCCCCATTCGCCGCGTACTTTGCGGATGAGGACTGGGCGATTGTCAGTGCATCGCCCGAACGGTTCCTGAGGTTGCGCGATGGGCAGATAGAGACCCGCCCGATCAAGGGGACGCGGCAGCGGCGCAGTGGCCCCGAAGCCGATCTCTTTACACGCGACGAGTTGCGTGAAAGCAACAAGGACCAGTCGGAGAACGTGATGATCGTCGACTTGCTCCGCAACGATCTGTCGCGCGTGTGCCGGCCCGGTTCGATTCGCGTGCCGAAGTTGTGTGCGGTCGAATCCTACGAGACCGTACAGCACCTTGTGTCCCAGGTGCGCGGGCAACTGCAGGAGGGGGAAACCTTCGGGACCCTGCTGGCCGCGTGCTTCCCCGGCGGTTCGATCACCGGCGCGCCGAAGATCCGGGCGATGGAGATCATCAATGAACTCGAAGAGGTCGCCCGCGGCCCCTACTGCGGAAGCATCTTCTATTGCGGGTTCGATGGTACCGCCGACAGCAGCATTCTCATCCGGACATTCACCCAGCGCTCTGGGTGGATCGCATGCCCGGTCGGAGGGGGGATCGTGGCGCAGTCCGATCCCAACGCCGAGTACGAAGAGACCCTGCACAAGGCGGAAGGAATGCTGCGGGCACTGTGATCCGCAGCCGTGCATCATTCAGACCTGGCGACGGGCGGTCAGATCAGACCTGGTTCGGATCGTCCATGCCGTTGATCGCCTGCTGCTGCCGCCACAGCCGATAGAATCCCAAGCTGAAACCGGTGAAGATCGTGGCCGGCATCGTGAGCATGAACAGAATGCTGTACATGTAGGCTTTGGGGCGCGCGTTCTCGGCCTCGCTCGCCTGGTCGGACTCATTGGCGTACTTGCACATGGGACAGGCGAAGGCCATATCGACGAAAGGCCCCAGCTGCATGGTGCCGACAAACAGGGCTGTCAGCAAAATGATCCGACGCATGTTCGTTCGTCCTGCCGGGTTTCCCAAGAATCAGTGAACAGGCCAGTGATACAGCATCCCGTAAATCATAACTCCTGTCACAGAGACGTAAAGCCAGATCGGGAAGGTGATGCGTGCAATCCGGCGATGGGCGTCCCACTCCTCACGCAGGCCACGGGCAATGGTCACGAGGGCCAACCAGGGAACCGCCGCAGCCAACACCACATGGCTGCCGAGCATACCGAAGTAGAATGTGCGAACGGCGCCTGTTCCCTCAAATGGTTTGCCTCGTTGTCCCGTGTAATGATGCAGGGCCACGTGGTACGCCAGATAACACCCCAGGAAAGCGATCGACGTGGCGAACGCCATCAGCATCATTCGTTTGTGAAATGTGACGCGGCCCGCCTTGATCGCCAGAAACCCTGTCACGAGCAGCAGCGTCGCCAGACCATTGAGCATCGCATTCGTCGTCGGCAGCCGCTGCGCCCATTCGGGCAGGACATTTGCCGTGGTCGCGTTTGCAGGATGTGCCGCATCACCAGAGGTCTCGTGTCCTGAAGCTTCCGCTGCTGTTCCGGCACCGATCCGATGTTCCTCCGGAGTTTCGATGGATCCGTTAAGCACTTTGCGCAGTGTGACCAGATCGGCATCTTCGCGGCTGTCGTACTTGCCCAGCAATTCACCGTCGGGACCGACGTGAACGAGACTGAGCGAGTGCACGAACTCGAATCCGGGACGCCGATCAGCCCCCACCTGTTCGGCGACCGGCAGCTTGAAACCCTCGCGAATCAAGCGGTAGATCTCGTCTTCCGATCCCGTCAGGAACTGCCAGCGTTCGGGGTCGGCCCCGTAAGTCTCCGCGTACTCCCGCATCCGCTGGACGGTATCGCGCTGGGGGTCCACCGTGATCGTCGCAAACTTCACGTTGGGATCATCCACCCGATCGACCAGTTCGAGGCGAACCCGGCCCATCAGATTGGGACAGTAGCCGAAGCAGTGCGTGAATACGAAGCTGGCCACCCAGTCGTGTCCCCGCATGTCGTCGAGGGTCACTTCGCGCCCAACTGATCGGTCAACGTGAAATCGCTCAGTCGCAGCGGTTCGCCTTCAGGACGTGTGCCCCTGTTGCTCAGTTGAACTGCCGCCGGGTTCGGATCGTCTGACGGCTGCAAGACGATCGGCGGACGAGTATCAACGGCTGGTTGCTCATCAGCCCAGGCCGCACCGGGCAACATCAGCCCGGCAATGAACGCGAAGCCGTTCAATCGATTCAGGCAACTCGTGAGAAGATTCATCCACATGACTCACACCGACTGTCTGCGGGTGAGAATGATATCGATGGCCAGACAGATCGCGGCAAACGCCACCATCACGATCACACACGTGGCCATCGAGGGAAGCCCGGCCACACTCGCCGGGTCGACAGACATCGAGCGGCGCAGTCCAGCGACTCCATAGGTGAGCGGATTGAGATTCATCAACCAGCGCAGCCAGCCGCTCCCTTCCGGAGGAAAGAAGGCCCCGGAGAGCAGCCACATCGGAAAGAGCAGGACGCTCATGATCGAGTGGAACCCCTGGATGGAATCGAGTCGCCACGCAAAGGCATAGCCCAGTCCACACAGGGCAAAACCCATCAGACACAGAAAACTGATCGTTCCCAGCAGGCTGCCGACCGAGAGATTCCAGTCCATCTTCGGGACCAGTCCCGTCAGCTGGAGCACCGCCGCCAGCCCGAGAAAGAGAAGACCTTGCAGGACCGCCAGCAGTGTGCCGCCACCCAGCTTGCCCAGCACAATCGACATCCGCGATATTGGCGAGACGAGCACTCCTTGCAGAAACCCTTCGTTGCGATCCTGAATGACGGAGATCGCCGAAAAGATGGCCGTGAACATCACGATCATCGCTGCGATGCCCGGCAGGAAGAACTGTGAATACGACGTTCCATTGCCCGCTCCTGGCATCTGAAAGGAGCCTCCCAAACCCGCGCCGAACAGAATCCAGAAGATCACCGGCTGCAGGAAGGCACCAATCGCCCGCGAACGCTGACGGAGAAACCGCACCAGTTCGCGATGGATGAGCGACCAGATGGCATGGACTTCACTCATCACTTCTTCCCGTCCCTGGCAGGCTCGTCGACCCAGAACTGGTGCCCCGTTCGTCGGATGAAGACATCCTCCAGCGTTGGTTTTCCGAACGAAACCGACTTGATATCGGCGGGGAACGCGGCCACGACGTCACGTACGAGTTCGTGACCGTTCTCGCGTTCGATCCGCAGCGACTTGCCCACGGGCAGCACCTCCACCCGAAAACGCTCCTTGAGCCGGCGATCGAGGTCGTTGTTCTCGGCGGGCTCTACTGTGATGCAGTCACCACCGACCGAGGCCCGCAACTCCCCGGGAGTGCCGAGTGCCACCAGCTTCCCTTGATCGAGAATCCCCAGTCGATCGCAGCGTTCTGCCTCTTCCATGATGTGCGTGGTCACCAGAATGGTCACGCCGGACTCCTTTCGCAGCCTCTGCAGGTACTCCCACAGATCGTGTCGTGCCCCGGGGTCGAGGCCTGTACTGGGCTCATCGAGGAGCAAGACTTGCGGTGAATGGAGCAGACTTTTGGCAATCTCGACCCGGCGTTTGAGTCCCCCTGAAAGCTGTCCCACCAGGTCGCCGGTCCGCTCAGAGAGCCCAAGACGCATCAGCAGGTCGGTGATGCGATTGCGAAGGGCATCTCCTGCAAGGCCGTAGAGCACCCCCTGATACTTGAGGTTTTCTCCGACCGTCAGTTTAGGGTCAACGCTGGGCGACTGAAAGGTCACGCCAATCACCCGGCGCACACGCGGGGCGCTGGCGACATCATTGTCCAGAACAACCGCTTTGCCGCTCTGCACAGGCAGTAGTGTCGCGAGAATGCGAAACAGCGTGGTCTTGCCGCCGCCGTTAGGGCCGAGCAGTCCGAAGATGTCTCCCTGCGCAATCTGAAAGGAGACGCTCCCCAGCGCCTCGCGCTCACCATAGCGAAACCCGAGAGATTCCACAGCAATGGCGACGTCGGGCATCAGTGCGCCGCGCCCCCGACAGAGGGATCGTGCTCCTGCTCCTCGACACCGAGTCGGTCCGCCGTCGTGTGTCCCGGATGATGCTGCATCATCAGCTCGAAGTCGCGGATCTGGGGCACATCGGGGGTGTAGTAGTGTAGACCGATGTCGGGGGCCAGTGCCAGAGGCAAGCCGATGGCCAGAATGCAGGTCGGGAGCAAGAGCACGTACTTCCAGCGCCCCTCGAACTTCAGATGCATGAAGAACATCATCACGCACAGGGCCTTCATTGTAGCAACAGCCATCACGGCGGCGACGGTGAGCCCCTTGCTCAATTCAATGATGTCGAACATCACCGAGAACGCTGTAAACACGCACAGCACGATGAAGATGACCAGGTAGTTCGTATGCGGATGAGCATCGTCCGCGTGTGAGTGCGACATCACAGTGTTCCTTACGCCAAATCTCGGGGCCGAGTCTCAGAGACCCGGCGCGATGTACAGCAGTGGAAATAGAAAGATCCAGACCAGATCGACGAAGTGCCAGTACAGACCGCTGTTCTCGATGAAGTTCGACCAGTCCTCATTCAGATGACGTCCCTGGGCCAGAATGATTGCAAACAGAATCATTCCCACCACCACGTGGACGGCATGGAAGCCGGTCATCAGAAAGTAGGTGGACGCGAACAGGTTGCCGTACAGAATCGGATGGGGATGCCTCACGGAAGCGATGTGTGAGGCGAACCGCTCGTCCGACTGCAATTTCACCAGCCGTTCGTCGACCTGAGCCATCGTCAGCGTGTTCGCCGAGACCTGATCACGCAGCGTGTTGATCTCGGCATCGAGCGCCTGAAAGTTCTGCAATTCGGTCGTTGGCCCCTTGCTGTCGTTGAGCATCGTCGCAACCGACTGCCGCTGCAGATGCGGGGTGTCCCCATCGGCCAACCGGCTCACCCAACGATTGGCAGCGGTATCCAGCTGGTGAACAACCAGGTCGATCGCCTGCTGATCGTTCTCTGCAATGCGGCCCGGGAGGATCCCATGCTCAAATTTTCCGTAGTATTCCAGCGACTTGATCCCCAGAAAGACGAAGGCACAGACCATCGTAACCACCAAGGCTTTGTAGGCTTTCGTGAAGTCTCGTTTGCCCATGGCCTCATGTGCCACAACTACCATATAGCTGGAGAAGATGAGTACAAACGTATTCAAACCACCGGCCCAGATCTTGATGTGCGTGACGTTTGTATCGGTAGGCCAGCCGGGTGAACCGAAATACAACACAATGTATGTACCGATGAACGCCGTAAAGAACATGATTTCCGTTCCCAGGAACAGCCAGAGTCCCAGTTTGCCGTTGGGAATCGGCAGCCCCATCTTGAGAGCCGGAGTGGGATGCGAATGAGACATGGTCAGGTTTCAGGGCGGAATTGTCAGGAGGTTCAATATCAGGGCACGTGGGCTACATCAATAGTCTCACGTGGTCGGCGGTCAGGGCCAGCAACAGGCAGGGCAGATAAATCAAAGAGGTCCACAACACCCGCCGGGCAGTCTGCACGGATTCCTCGCGGGCAAACCGGCAGGACGAGTAGACATAGGCGGCCCCCAGCAGCAATGCAACCCACAGGTAGGCATCGCCGGCCAAGCCTGCGTGACGGGGCATCAGGCTGACAGGAACCAGTACCAGGGCATATGTGACGGCGAGTAACCCCGTGGTGTGTGCCGTGCGACGCGCGGGCAACATCCGCAGTCCCGCCTGCTCATACTGATGACGGTAGAGCCAGGCAATCGCCAGAAAGTGGGGAAACTGCCAGAGAAACAGAATGGCGAACAACCCCATGGCCGCCGCGTCGAACGTGCCGCCGGCTGCAGTCCAGCCGAGCACAGGAGGCAACGCACCGGGAATCGCACCGACAGCGGTGCACAACGACGTGCGCCGTTTCAGGGGCGTGTACAGTCCTGCATACAGCACTAGCGTGGCGAACGTGAGCCAGGCGGTCGTTGGATTCACCAGGACTGCCAACAAAGTCAATCCGGTCACTCCGCAGGCAGCGCTGAATAGCAGAACCTCGACCGAGTGCATGCGCCCGCAGGCAGCGGCCGATTGAACGTTCGCACCATCAAGGCATCAGTCTGTCGCTCCAACAACTGGTTCAGGGCGCTCGAGGCGGCGGCCACCAGGGTGACCCCCGCCAGTGTCGGCAGCAGCGTGGAGAAATCCCAGACCCCCTGGCAGGCGAGCGTATAGCCTACCGTCACCGTGACGAGTACCATGCTCGCGATGCGAAGCTTTGCCAGTTCGGCATAGTCGCCCAGTCGTACAAGGATCGCTGAAGACAGCGTGTCTTGTGCACGGCACGCTTCGGGTGCGAGTACTGCTGAGGTCGTCTGCGATGGTGCGCTGACGCTGGTCATGCCACGCCTCCCGCGGTCGTCAGGGCATACGCGGCGGGCATACACGGACGTTGCCTCGATGCGTTGTTGACTCGCAGCACTCGTGTCAGGTGCACGACAGCCGTCATGAACACCACGATGCCGACCACGGTATGGGCCGTCCGAAACAGCACCTGCTGGATCGAGTCTGCGACCGCCACGTATCCCGAGGGACCGAAGCCGAATTTCGTCACCCAGGCCGCACCGCCGAGCAGAACCTGCAGCATGACGACTCCCAGCAGCGCCCATCCGCTGCGGCCCACCCAAGCGAAGGGTGAATTGTCAGCCACAAAGGCATTCAAGACAACCGTCAGGACCACGAGAACGCCCAGACCAAGATGTTCATACAGTCCGGTACCATGATGCCGGATCAATCCACCGGCGAGATATTGTGTCGCCAGCAGAACCAGCGTGGCAAGCGCGATCGGCTGGACCCAACGTGACGGATCAGACACCGGTGCTCCTTGAGCGTCGAACCATCCCCGACTGACGACGGTGGCGAGGATGGCCATCATGGAGAAGACACAGGCAGCCAGCGCGCCGTGCATCATGGCCAACCCCCGTTGATCGAGCCAGACGCGCAGGCCTCCCAGGACTCCTTGAGTGATGACCCCCAGGAGAATGCCGCATGCCAGCCCTTTGACCCAGCGCCGTGTTTCGTAACGCAAAACGCACCCCGCCAGCAGAATGGACCAGCAGCCAATCAGCAGCCCGGCGAGCCGATGCCCATGCTCGAGAAACTTGTCCCAGTTACGGGCGAAGTCGCTCCACCAGGGATACGCCAGCATGCCGTGACCGTCGGACGTCGGCCAGTCGCGGAAGGCCATCCCGGCGTTCTTGCTGGTCACGAGCGCACCGGCGATCAGCGTCACCATCGCGACGAACAAGGCGCTGGTGGCCAGACGACTGAGCCAGGGTTGGTACTTCGCTCGACTCATGGAACGGGATCGACCGTCAATTCTCGATGCTCTGCGGTGAGAGCCGTGCTGCAGGGTCGTGGTGTGCTGGTTTCTGCTGGCCAAAAACGGGCTCAGGTGTGCGCGGCTTCGGGGGGAGCGGTCATCGCATCTCGAGGTAACGGCGGATCGGTCTGCATCCAGTAGTCACGGCCACCGGGCGTCTGGGGATTCGAGTATTCATAAGGGCCACGAAAGACAACCGGGACCGAATCGAAGTTGCCGTGTCCCGGAGGCGATGGTGCCGACCATTCCAGTCCGTTGGCATGCCAGGGATTCCGTCCGCACTCCTCCCCGAAGAACATGCTCCAGGCGAAGTTGGCAATCAGAATCAACTGGGCCGATCCCATGATGATGGCGCTGATGGTCATCAGCTGATTCATGGGCAACAGGTGCTCGAGATAGGGATGCAGGTACGGATCGGCATAGCGCCGGGGCATGCCGGCGACCCCTAGCAAGTGCATGGGGAAGAACGTACCGTTAAAGCCGATGAATGTCAGCACAAAGTGAATCTGGCCCCACGTCTCGTTCATTTTCCGGCCGAACATCTTGGGAAACCAGTAGGTGATCGCACCGAACACACCGAACAATGTCGCACCAAACAGCACATAGTGAAAGTGAGCCACGATGAAGTATGTGTCGTGGATGTAGATGTCCACCGGAACGGCGGCCATAAAAATGCCGGACAGGCCACCGACAATGAACATGGAGACGAAAGCGACCGAGTTCAGCATGACCGTGTTGAACTCCAGGCGCCCACCCCACATGGTGCCGATCCAGTTGAAGACCTTGACCGCACTGGGGAGTGCAATCATGATGGTGGACACCATGAAGGTCATGCCGAGTGCCGGGTTCATCCCGGAGGTGAACATGTGATGGCCCCACACGATGAATCCCAGCCCGGCGATCGCCGCCATGGAATACACCATGGGCTTGTAACCGAAGATCGGCTTGCGGCTCATGCAGGCCAGCATGTCGCTGACCATTCCCATCGCGGGCAGCAGCATGATGTAGACCGCCGGATGAGAGTAGAACCAGAACAGGTGTTGCCAGAGCAGCGGTTGCCCGCCGCCGATGGTCGGCGACGCATTATTAATGACGAGTCCACCGGGGACGAAAAAGGTAAAGCCCAGCGTCCGCTCGAAGAGCAGCATGAAGCCGGCCGCTGTCAGCACGGGCAGTGCGAAGGCCTGCAGGATGGCCGTGATGAACATGGCCCAGATTGTGAGCGGCATGCGGAACAGCGTCATTCCCGGTGCCCGCATATTGATAATGGTCGTCATGTAGTTGACCGACCCCATCATCGAGGAGACGCCGACGAACGTGACCCCCAGCAGCCAGAAGGTCTGTGCCGTGCCTGACCCGGGCGATGCCTGGGCAACGGCAGAGAGCACGGGATAGGACGTCCAGCCCGGTGCCGGTCCGCCACCAGAAAAGAAACTCGTTCCGAAGCAGGCAATGGCCGGCCACATGAACCAGTAGCTCAAAGCGTTGAGCAGCGGGAACGCCATGTCGTCAGCCCCGATCATCAGCGGGATCAGGAAGTTGCCGAACGCACCTGCCAGCATCGGGATGATCACCAGGAAGATCATCACCGTGGCATGCATGGTGAACAGCATGGTGTAGAATTCAGGCGAGATTTGTCCCCCCTCCGCCGCGAATAGCCGGCCAAAGATGGGCATCGACTCCCAGGGGAAGGCCAGCTGCCAGCGAACCGCCGAGGGCCAGTGCACCACCGACCAGCAACATCAGCAGCGTCGTGATCAGGAACTGCAGGCCGATCACCTTGTGATCGGTGGAAAATGTCGGGACCTGCTTGAGCAGTGCGAGTCTGTCATGAGTATGGGCGTGATGCCCATGATCATGCAGCGAACCGGCGACTGGAGATACCGTGCTCATAGATTCGTCTCAACTGTGCGAACGAGTGATCTGAATTCACTCGTCCAGGACATTCGATCAACCGCGTCTGCCCGCATTCGGGCATTGATGCCGGTGATCTCGTTTCTGTTTAATCGGCTGGCGCAGGCGAGGTACCCTCGTCAGGGACTCCGTCATCGTTCTGTGATTTGCTCAGTTCCCGCAGCCACTCGACCCATTCCGCTTCGGGCTGAGCCACGAGACGCGCTTTCATTTTGTAGTGACCCCAGCCGCACAGTTCAGCACACAAGAGAGTGTAGGTGTCGCTCTTACTCGCCTCGAACCAGATCGGGATCACCAGTCCTGGCACAGCGTCCTGTTTGATACGCAACTCCGGCAGGAAAAACGAATGCTGCACATCGCCCGACTTCAGATTGATCATGACCGGGCGACCCGAGGGAACACGCAGGTCATTAACGGCGTACAGATCGGTCGGCTGCGGATCGGGCTGCAGCGCCAGCAGATTGCCTTGCTCGTCGAAGCCCGGATATCGCATGCGCCATTCAAACTGTCGTGCGGTCACCTCAGCGAGCGGACCACTCCTCACGGCTTCTGGGAAATTGTCCTTGATGCGATACTCGGCCCACACGTCCATCTGATAGAGGGCGATGAAGAGCAGAATTCCTGCCGGCACAATCGTCCACATGACCTCGAGGTTGTGACTGCCGTGCGAGAACCAGGCCCGTTCGCCACCCTCAGCATCCACCTGCCGATCGGTGCGCGACGCTCCTGAAAACAGCACATAGCCCAGCGCGATCTGTGTGAGGACAAATGTGACCGTCGTCACGACCAGAATCAGGTAGAACAAGTCGTCGATGCGTTCTCCCAAGGGAGACATGGCTCGACCATCTCCGGCCGGACCACGCGGAAACCACCAGTTGAGTTCCGGCGCATACCAGCACACCAGAAAACCGGCGACTGGCCAGATCATGAAAAACAGACACCAGACCCTTTTCACGAGAAGGCCTCCGTCACACAACACAAAATCAACTGAACGACTTCAGATCGTCTATTCACTGCGTGCCACCTTTGCCGCTGCTGGTGCTTCCCGCGTACCGTCGCCGGGTTGCTCCATTTCAAAGGGTAAGTTTGTGACGTAGTTGACGATATCCCACAGTTCCTCATCGGTCAGCACGGTGCCAAAGGCGGGCATCGGCGTCCCCTTGATGCCTGCATGCAGTCGACGATACAGATCGACCGGTCGGCGGCCGCCGCGATAGATGCCGGTCCGCAGATTGCGCGGCGAAATCGGGTTTCCCCAGTCATCGAAGAGTCCCGGTTCCGGATAGTCGGTGTTCGTCAGGGGGTTCTTCTGGACAGCCAGCGTTTGTGGCCCATCGCCGCGACCACCCTCACCGTGACACGTCGCACACTTCGCCTTGGCGGACAGATACAGCTCTCGTCCCCGAGCACGAGACTCCGGCGTGTCATCCACCCGGGGAGAGTGCGGCACAAGATTGGATTCCGGCAACTCCGCGTTGTTCCACGCCTCGGCCAGAAACAGTGCTTCCTCAGCAAACTCTTCCGGGAAGTCTTGCGAGATGTACTCCGCAAACTCTGTCTGGATCGTGTTGCGAACGTCCGCTGCCGATTGACCGTCCTGCTTCGCATCCGTGACGGCGTCATCGACGGCGCTTTGAGCATAGTCGCTTCCCACAATCCCGATCGCTTTACGCTCGAGTTCTCCCCGCATCGATAGCCACAGGACATACTCGACAATCGCCTGAACCTCGTCCGGCTTCAAGAGCTTGAACGAAGGCATGTACGTCCCGGGAATCCCGTCCTCGATGATTCGCGACAAGTCGTCCCGAACTGCGCGGGAACTGGCCACCGTCGATGTGAATTTGAACTTGCCCAGACGGTAATCGCGTGGCAGCGGCTTCAGATACCTGGCGGTCGCACCCTGTCCATCACCGCTGACACCATGACAGTGCTGACAATGCTCGGCATACAGCAAACGGCCGTGAATCAGCACTCCACCCGGGAAGATGGCGAAGCGATCTCCCGCATCCGGGGGAACTTCAAGCTTGTCCGCGAGAGTGAGTGTCTTCGTCTTGGCATCGTACGAGGCAACCGTCGGGTTGGACTCGGCTCCCAGGTATTTGCCCGAAAGCCACAGAAGTTCCTGCCCGTCGGCGATGTCGAGATTCTCCTGATTGAGGTCGACCAGAAACTGCTGGTAGCGTCCGTCTGCATCCGGAGGAAGGGCTTCCCCGAACGTTCCCGATGCCCCATGAAAGTGAATCGGCAGCCGTTCCCAGGCGACCATATCAACCGGCGTGCCGAAGTGATCGTCAATGATCTGCTCAACACCAGCTTGTGCAGCGGGCATGAGATCGTTGATCTCGGCGCGATGGCTGAACGTGGCCTCTTCCCGGCCACATCCTGCCAGCACGGGCAGTGCGATGATTACGATTCTGGAAATCGACCTCATGACTCTCACGACACAACCCTCAGATTCCACGCAACGTCATTCGCCAACAAACTCAGGACCGGTTCCTCAAGCTGACTACTCAGCCAGATCACTCGCGTCCACTTCGAAGTCCTGTTCGACGACCTTGCCGTCCTCGAGTTTGAGCTTCAAGGACTTCTCGACCCAGCCGGTTTCGTGCCACAGCGCCAGTTCGACATCGCCCGAGGGCAATCCCGAGATCTCAAAGGAACCGTGTTCGTCAGTCACTGCTGCCCAAGGATGTTCCAGCGGCAGGTGGTAGCTCTTCATCCACGGATGGATGTCGCACGTCGTCGTCACGGGAATGATTTCGGAGCGACGGTAGGTGATTTCCTGACCGGTACGATCATTGGGCTGAATCCCCTGATTGAAGCCGGGCGAGTTCACAAACGGCACCGTGTGTGTGTTGTGGAGTGTCGCATCCTCGTTCTTCACCAGAAACGGCTGCCCGATCTGGAACACCATCGCCTTGGGGATGAATTGACAGCCCTTCTGATCGAGCACCACCGGATCGGTGGAGGGTTCGGGGATCTTGGCATCCTTGGGGTAACGCTTGAGCCAGACGAAGACGTTGGCCAGGCCACCATCCTCTCCCACAATCACACGATCGTTGGGAATCGTGCCCTGGGCAATGCAGACCTCGTCCTTGCTCGGCGTAATCGGTGCCGCCTTCGGAGCGTCGCCCTTGACAACGACACGACCACGAAACGTTGTTCCCTGCGCACCAGCGGCCGCTGGTGCAGGCTGCGCGGCCTCAGCCGGCTTGGCCGCCAATTGTGTCTCCTCGGCCTTTGGGGTTTCCGCAGGAGTAGTGGCCGCTGACTCAGTTGCCGGGGAATCCGCTGGGGTCGCGGCCATCTCTGGCTTCGCAGGAGTCTCCGCGACCGGAGTGGCGCTGGTCGCCGGAGTTGACGGCGCAGGTGTCTCCGCAGTCGCAGTTTCGGCAGGCTTGGGAGGGGCGATGACCTTGGTGGACTTTGTTGGTGCGGACGAATCACCGCAGCCGGATGCCAGCAGCAACAATCCAGCCAGACAGCAGTTCAGAGAGGGTGTCAGTTTTTGCATGGAATCACCTTTCGGAATCGATCACATCATTCATGGACTTAAGGAAGGACCGACAGCACGACGTTGCGGGAACGTGGTCCCTCAAATGCGACCAGCTTGGCCGGGTCAATCTCAACCACCACATCCGTGGTCACGTTGGGTTCAATGGTCACGCGATAGCGGGAGTCCAGCGCGCCACCCAGCTCATGCCAGATGGTAAACTCGTGGGTGCCTGCCGGTAAGTCGGCAATCGTGAAGGTCCCCTCGGCAGAGCTGACTGCGGCATAGGGATGGTCCAAGGGGAGCTGAAATGCGCCCATCCACGGATGGATGTCGCACACTACTTTGACGGGCGTTTTCTCGGATCGCTGATAGACGAGCGGTACTCCCACCGATTCGTTGGGCTTCACCCCCTGATTGAATGGTGAGTTCCGCTGCGGAAACGTATGGGTGTTGTGCAGGATCGGATCGCTGTTGAGCACAAGGATCGTCTGCCCCGCCAGAGCGGTCAGGCAGTGCGGGGTAAACATGCAGGTCTTCTGGTCGAACTTGACCGGCTCGGGCGGCGCCTCGCTCGCGCGGGCTCCGGGTGGAGTTCCGGGCAGATAGACGAAGACATCCCCGAACTCACCCCCGGGACCGACCTGCAGATTTGCATGGTGCGAGATCTGATCGTAAATACAAACCGCCTTGTCATCCGGCTTGATCTGACTCTGCTGAATCGTCGGCGGTACCGAAGGTGCGGATCCCTTGAGAACGATCTTTCCTTGCAGAGTGCCATAGCCGGCCACCTGCACCGCTGACGGGCTGGCAGCCCCTCCTTGTGGAGTTGCGGCGTCCGCGTCAATCATCACCCGGACACTGGGCGTTGCCCGTGCTCCTCCACCCAGCCCCTCGCCACATCCGGAGAGACACAAGGCCATAGCGGTCAGTCCGCCGGCAACGACTGCAGGATGAAACACGCCCCACTCACGCTCGGGTTGCATCGCCGCCGTCCGTTGACATCGATTGCTGCTCATTCCGCTCCTCCCGCTCCCGTCTGAGCGGGCTGTTGCTGCTGGGGGTCATAGACCAATTGCCCGTGCTTTTCCAACAGACGATAGTAATTCATCAACGCATCCCGCACACCCGTTGTCTGCAGACTTCCATCTCCCCCCAGCAACTCGGGGAACTGTTCCTGGTTTTTCGGGAACACGGTCGGCATCGACGTGTAAGGCGTAATCCAGGCCGGTTTGTACAGCCACAACTCGGTCCAGTCGGGTCGCAGACGCCGTTCCACCCGGTCGAGGTTGGGTCCCCGAATGTCCTTCTTCGGATCGGTCGATTGATACTGGCGTCCGCCGACCGAATGGCACTTAATGCATAGAGGGGCGTTGAGCAACTTCCACGTGTTCTCCAGATAGTCGCCTTCGGCTTGTGGAAACATCTCGTGGAAACTGGCCTGCTTGTGATCCAGGTACGTCGGATCGCGCTGGTCGATCTCCTGGTACGGATAGTTCACGTCGTCCACCGCTGCAAAGTAATTCGCAAGTGACTGCGCCTCGGCGCTGCTCATGTTAAAGCGCGGCATGCGCAAGACCGTCGTATAGCGCAGTTGATCCGGATTCCTCAGGAACTGATACAGCCACGGCGTCTGCACCTTGATGCCTTGCTTGTATAGCGGAGGTGGTGACGCCTGCCAGGCCAGGAACCGGTTCCCCTGGGTGAACTGGTCCATCAGTCGCGGCACCAGCCACTCGGCGAATTCACCGCCCCGGGCTGGACGTTGATCCACCAGCTTCTGTACAGGCACCAGCATCTTCGACCCCGGGAACAGGCGCTTCTCACCGACGTCCAGAGTTTCCCACAGATCGTAGCTAAACTCCTGATACTCAGGATCATCATCGTAATCGGGCTCGGCAAATAACAGTCCCTGGAAGTCGATCACGGACTCTCCCGTGGGAAGCGTCGCGCCGGTCATTGCCTGGCGGGGAGGCTTCAGCTTGACCAACAGGTCGTGAGCCCGCTCGTAATCGCTGGGACCCAGCTCGCTTTCGAGCAGCTCCTCAGGATTCACTCCATAAGTGATCTGCGGCAGCTCCACGATGTGGCAACCAGTGCAGTTGTACTTTTCCAGGAGGCGTTCACCTTCGATCCTCGCCGCCTGTCGACCTTCCGGCCGGTAGAGGTAATTCTCCGGCAGCTTCTCGGCCACGAGACCCAGCACGAACGTCGCAACCGCCTCGATCTGTTCCTCGTTGAAGGGGAACTTGGGCATTCGCAGGCGCTCGTCGTACCCTTTCGTCTCGGTCTTCATGTAGTCAAAGCTGCGGGGCTGGCGCAGCTTCTGCCAGAGGAACCCCGGACGACCATGATGCTGCAGGCTTTCGAAGAAAAACGCGATACTCAAATCTTCGGTGCTGGCTTCTGCGCCGGGTTGTTGACTTCGCTTTTCGTCGCAGCGAGTGCGATCTCGGGGATGTCACTGTGATGATGCAGGAACTCCTCGATGTGCTCAAAGGCGAGTCGTGAGGTGTCTTTGCGTCCCCAGTCCTGCAGTGCCGTGCCGATGGGGCGGGACGCCTCGAACTCGGGAATGTCGTGACACCCATAGCAGCCATAGAAGGAAATGGTCCGCCGCCCGACGTACACAAGCTTTCGCTGACGCCACTCGTCATCACTGATGGTGGCCGGGTCATTGGCGCGGCGTGCCAGTTCGACCTCATCCCCCTTGATCTGTTCGGGAGATCGCGGGAACGCCCGCTCTGACTTCAGTCGCTCCAGGTCGGCCGCTGTCAGAGTCTTGCCGACGAAAATCTCAAACATCTTGTTCAGTGCGGCATCGTCCACCACTGGCTTGGGAAACTCCGCGGACCTCCCTGCAGCAGGAACGCCGCAATATCGGCTGCGGGGTCGATGTAATTGTCTCCCTCGCCCTCAGGTTCTAGGAACAGGTTGGGCATCTTGGTCCGAGCGCTGTGACGCAGCGGATCCCGTACCCAGGTGTACAGCCAGTGGAAACCGTCGTCTCCCGGCTTGATCTTCTCGTGCACCTTCGTGAGGTTAGGACCGAAATTGGCGTGTGAGCCTTTGAAAGTTTCGGCATCATGGCTGTGACAAGCCAGACATCCCCGCCGCGCAAACAATTCCTGCCCTCGCTCAGGATCGGGTTTGTAGTCGGCGCGAGGAGCCATCAGGTCCATCGGCTGCGATCTCTCCGTCAGATAAGCGGCGATGCCGGCAATCTGAACAGGTTGCAGTTCTTCGGCGAGAGGGTCCTGCTGGTTTGTCAGGTGGAAGAACTTTGGCATCCGCGTATCAGGGCGGAAGCGGGCCGGGTCTTCCGTCCAGTACGCCACAAACTCGGGGGTTGTCTTGCTGGCGATGTGGCGCAAGAGGGTCCGACCTTGCGCATCTGCCCGGGATTGTCGGCATCCTTGAGGGCTTCCACGATCGCCGTTGTGCGGGCCGCCAGCTGTGGAGTAGTCGCCACCTGTGACCGCTGCTCTGAACTGAGACGATTCAAAAGATGCTTCTGGAGATCGCGCAGACTGCCTGCTGACGTCAGCAACGAGAGCAAGGCATGGCGGGCCTCATCAGCCTCGGGATTGGCCTGCACGTCGTCGGCAATACCCGGGAGCCGGCTCAACATGCTGCGAGAGGCTTCATCGATTGCCTGCAGACGGGACAGGACTTCCTGCGTCTGCTCCTCGGCAGTCTTGGTCGTAGACAATGGTGCAGACAACTGCGTCACCGCTTCGGTGGTCTTCGCCACTAACCCGGGCAGATTGCCAGCGGCGACGACATCCAGATCCTTGATGGCCGGGTCCTGCAGGACCTGTGTAGCGGCGGCCATAAATGTCGGTTCCAGACGCACGTCGGGGCCAATCGAGATCGCCCCGTCGTACCCATTGATCTCGTGACAGCCGAAACAGCCGTACGTCTTGACGATCTGATAGCCTTCAAACACCTTGGGAGCCGTCGCACCGAATTGCGGATTGATGCCCAGTTCGATCATGGAGTGATGGCATTTGACGCAGGTCGATTCGAGGAGCCGACTCGGCTGCATCGGATACTCCCAGAAGTGATTTGCATGCCAGTGATGTTCTTCTTCCCAGCGATGAGCCTGGCCGGGATCGTTGGGAGTATGCTCGGCTGCCTGGAAGCTCGTGCCCGAGCCGTCTCCATCGTGACAGACGGTACAGCCGAACCTGGCCAGCGGATGCGGGCCGGATGCGGCCAGATAGACATCGGGGTTCGGATGTGATGAATACGGGTGAGGGTATTTGCCCTCCTCTCGTGTGCCGTGCGGAAAGTTCGGCAGATTCCCGGGAGCAAAGTCATCGATGGACGCATGACAGGTACGGCAGCGGTCGAATCGGGCCACGTGTGCCATGCCGAGGGTCTGCTTGAGTTCGGGCAGCCAGTCCTGCTTGATGCCGTGGGGTGAATTGAAGCCATCGACAATTGGCTTCATCATCAGTTTTCGCTTGAAGCTCGCGAGCGTCCCCTTGGGAGGATCGATCTGCGCCAGCGCCTTGCGGATGCGTTCCGTATCCGACTGCAGCTTCTTGCGGTTTTCGAGCACAGTGTCGCGCAGCGATGTCCGGGTCGCGATTTCACCACGGGCTGTATTGAGTTCTCCCTGCTTGCGCTGCAGCAGGAATGACGATTCGTCCACGGTCTGCTGCCAGCGGTCAAACTCCCCTTTCAGAAACTTCAGTCTCGCTTCGGGAACATCGTCGCGAACCCCGAGATCGTAGTTGGCCCGTGCGACATCGCGGTTGGCGCTGTACACCTTTGTTTGCCGGGAGAGCAGATCGACTTCCCCCTGCAGGCTGGAGGCGGCCGTTTCCATCTGCTGGAGTTCGTCCGCGTGCTGGGCGAGGTCCTGGTTAGCCTGTTGTTCGGCTGTCGCCAGTTCGTCGAGCTTTTGCTGGTAATCCCCGCCTGTCAGCGTGTCGAGTTCCGTCTGCAATTTCTCTGCGCAGTTCGTCGACCCTCGTCTGATGGTCGCGCCACTCGTCAGCGTGGTCGCGCTGCATCATCAGCAGCGTCGCCAGCAGCAGCGCGACGGCACTGACAGCAAACACGACATGCATGCGATTCAACGGACGCCAGTAATGATCGGAAGCAGGCATGGGACAGTAGTGGGTAGTGGGTAGGAATTAGGAGCCCGCGCACTTCGGCGGTCCCTTCTCTGTCTCCTATTCCCTAGTTCCTAATCCCTATCTCCTAGATGTTAAAAAACCACTCTGGGATCGCGACGATGTACTTGAGATTGAAAGCCCAGCGCAAGGCCATCTTCAGCGGCAGGCACGCCATGAACAGGAACAAGTTGGCCAGCACCATGAACCGCAGAAAGCCCATCTTGATAAACATGTTACGGAACACCGTGACCGCCAGCAGCGGAGGAATGA
Organism: uncultured Planctomycetaceae bacterium; assembly: GCA_963707405.1. Lineage (GTDB taxonomy): Bacteria > Planctomycetota > Planctomycetia > Planctomycetales > Planctomycetaceae > CAVPPT01. The sequence continues at coordinate 61,928 of CAVPPT010000008.1, forward strand.
GGAACAGGTAGCCAAGCACCAACACGATCCCCAGCCATTCCCGCTTGAAGATCGTCACGACATCGCCGCTGCCGGTCGGCTTGGGCAACGGCTTGCCCAACCAGTCCAGCCAGAGGTACTCCGACAGATTGACGTTATTGAGCGCCTCGAGCTTGTGCACGTCCCAGTATTCATAGGGCCCGAACATGTTCCAGTTCGGCCCGCGTATGAACGTCCCGAGGATGATCATCGCCACCCACAGCGGCAAAAATCCGAACAGAAACGTGGTTACCGCGAACTTGCGTTCGTTGAATGAGTAGTACCCGTTCCCGCGCTTGTTGAAGTCGATGTACGGGATCGCCATCAGCCCGACGAGAATGAAGGTCGGCAGCACGACGCCGGCCATCCAGGGATCGTAATAGACCAGCATTTCCTGCAATCCCAGAAAGTACCACGGGGCCTTCGAAGGATTGGGCGTCTTGACGGACGAGGCTGCCTCTTCCAGCGGGGCGGGGAGCGCGACCCCCCACACGATCAGCACGGCCGTGAGGATCAGCATGCAGATCATTTCGGTGTAGACGAGGTCCGGCCACACCAGCACCTGTTCTGACTGCTCCTGTTCGATCGTCGGTTGACCCAGTTCGATCCGCCGGTCGTTCTCGTTCGCCTTGGAAAAGTACAGCCAGGTGAAGAAGCCGGCCAGAAACAACAGCCCCACAATGGGAACGTTGTCCGGCTTGCCGACGATCTGGCGGAAGTCGTAATCCGTCATGCTCACGGCCAGAAACAGCATCGACAGGTTGAGCAGAATCCAGGCAACGACCGGCCGCGTCCACCAACGACGCAGCACGATCATCAGCACGAACAGCACGAGCGACAGTGCGAAGTAGCTGATCGGACTGGAGATGATCGAATCGACGAGGTTCTTGAAGCCTTGCGGCAGGCGGAGCAGGAAGTCGTCCGGTGAGTTGCTGGCCGCTGTCAGATGGACGACGGCGACCACAAAGAGGATCGTCGAATACAGGGCCCAGACAAACGCCTTGGGGATGTGCGGGAATCCCAACAGCGAGTCGAAGTGGCCATCCTGGCGGTAACTGCGCACCGTCCAGACCAGATTCATGCCGAACATCAGCAGGTAGAACCAGCCGAGTCCGTTAATCACGCTCTTTGTCAGATCGGGATGGGCTTCGAGCATTGAAAGCTATCAAAAGGGATCAGTTGTCAGTGAACAGTGATGAGTACTCAATTGTCGGCGGTTCGTAGAGTCTTAGGCGATCATGCCTTCACGGACCACTGCAGACTGACGACTGAAAACTCACTTACAGAGGCTGCGAGATGCCGCCGTCCTTGCGAACCCGCCAGAAGTGAATGGCAATCAGCATCGCCACGACCAGGGGAATCGCTACGCAATGCAGGATGTAGAACCGGTTGAGTGTTTCCTCACCGACGAATCGGCTGCCGAGCAGAATGAACCGCGCGTCACTGGCATTGGTGATGAGGTCGAATCCACCGACATTCAGCAACTGAAAGCCGGGGCCCTCATGCCCCAGAAATGGTGTGGCGCGGGCCATGTTCGAACCGACGGTAATGGCCCAGATCGCCAACTGATCCCAGGGCAGCAGGTAACCTGTGAACGAAAGCAGCAACGTCAGCACCAGTAGCAGCACGCCGATGACCCAGTTGAACTCCCGAGGGGGCTTGTAACTCCCCGTCAGAAACACGCGATACATGTGCAGCCAGACGGCAATCACCATGGCGTGTGCCCCCCAGCGATGGATCTCCCGCATGATTCCCAGAGTGGTCACATCGCGCAAGGCCAGGATGTCGGTGAACGCCCACTCGAGCGTGGGGCGATAGTAGAACATCAGCAGGACGCCGGTCAGCGTCTCGACCAGAAACAGAAAGAACGTCACCCCGCCCATGCACCACGTGTAGGAGAGTGCAATACCCCCCTGCTTGACCGACACCGGGTGCAGGTGCAGGAAGAAGTTTGTGAGCATGACGACTGCCCGGTTCCGCCGGTCGTACGGCGCGGGATGTCGAAAGATGCTTCGCCAGATCTGAGAGTTTCGAATGTATTCGCCGACAGACATGTGGGTCCGCTAACCGGTTGCGTAGTTTGTGTTCGGAAGTGACGAGTCAAACCCGGTGCCCGCTGGAGACCTGACACCGGCCGCGAATGTCGGGCAAGGAATGATCGATGGCAACGAGTTGAGTGTTGATCAGTGAAGGCGTCTCATGCCATTTCGACATAGGACGCAGGGTCTTCCCACTGGCCGAGTTCCTCCTGGAATTTCACGCTCTTGTCCACCTGCAGCGTTCCGTCATCAGACAATCGGAGGCCGACACGCTCCAGGGGGCGCGGTGCCGGACCCTCGAAGTTGATTCCATTGATGTAAAAACCGGATCCATGGCAGGGACATTTGAACTTCTGCTCACCATCCAGCCAGTTGGGTGTGCAACCCAGATGGGTGCACACCGAGGCCAGTGCGTAGATCAGGTTGCGGCCCTCGTAGGAGTCCGTGTGAACGACCCAGATCCCGCGTGCGGCCGTCCATTTCGTGGACACCGTCCCCAAGGGATAGTCAGAAGGCGGTCCGATCTTGAAGGTCGTTGGTGGCTCGACGATCATGTTGGGCATCATGAAGCGGGCCACGGCCAGTGACCAGATGCCTCCGATCGCAATCATCGCCGCCCACGCCGCCATGAATGGCTCGGCGACAAACTGAACGGCCTTTCCGAAGAACGACCGCCGCGAATCATCGGCTCCCTTCCCCTTGGCTTTGGCGGGCAGAACCGGTTTCGCCGGGAGTCTGGGTTTGGTTGCCGCCCGTGATTCAGAGGCAGGTTTGCCTTCGCGTGCCGCCTTGATCATCTCGGCAACGGAGGGACGGTCTCCGGCGACAACCGCAGCTGCCGGCGCTTTCGCTGCCCCCTTCGCAGCGGGTTTGGCTGGATTGGCAGCCGGCGCTGGGCTCCCCCCTGCTTTGGCCCGAGCGGCCGCCAGAATGTCGGCGGTGGATGTGGGCTTTGCGCCAGCCGGCTTCTTCGGTGCTGCAGCGGTAGATGGCGCAGCACCGGCTTTCTGGCGCACGAGCCGCCGCGAGAATGTCGGCTGTTGAACCTGGTTTAGCAGCCGGCTTGGTCGGCGCGGCGTCAACAGGTGGCTTGGCTGCCGCAGGAGCCTCCTCAACGGGCGGGGCGCTGGCAGCAGGTGCTGCAGCAATCTCGGACGTGTTCGCAGAGCCACCCGCACCGTCCTTGCGGCGGGCCTGTGCAAGGATTTCTGCAGTGGTCAGTTTTTTATCAGCCATGATGACCCAATTGAGGCGTACGAGAACTGCCCGATTCAGCGTTCTGCGCGCACATCCACAACTTGGACGCAGCATTACACCGGCGAATCATGGCAGGAAGCACCGATGCTGGCAACCGTCCGGAAGCACAGACAATTTGAATTCCCAAACGCAGGAAGCTGACGAGACAGCGGTTCCCAGCACTGGGAATTCCTGGTTTGATGTGTCATCGTGGGTGTGGTGGTACAGACTGCTTGAGCCTGCATGATGATCGACATCTCTGATCTCGAACTCTGGATCCGTCGCGATCCTGCACGGCGCGGATTGCTGTCCCACCCAGAACTGAGCGCATCCTTGTGTACCGGGCATCTGGAAGGAGCCGCCCGCAGTCTGGCGGTCGACGATTGCTGTATCGGGATCGTGACCGGCTTCTTCGTGCCCGATGCCACTCCCCCGGCGGCTGAGACTGATGGACCGTTGGGAGCGCTGCTCCTGGCGGACTGCCTGCGAGCGGCCGGAGCATCGACATTTCTCATCACCGATGAGCCCTGTGCGGCGGTGCTGACAGCCGCACTGCGTGCCGCCGGCATGACGCAAACACCTCTACTGGTTTGTCCAGTCGAACGATGCCACTCGTCCGCATGGCACGACGCCTTCTGGTCGAGTGCACCTGGAACTCAGGTGACACATCTGATCAGTGTCGAACGCGTCGGCCGTTGTCGGCCGGCGCAATCCGAGCCGGACCCGCCAGCGATGGACAGGGAGGATGGCACAGAATTCAGTGGGCGTTACTTCAACATGCGCGGAGCGGCGATCGACGAATGGACTGCCGACCTCGACCAGTTGTTTGTGGATCCACCGGGACGAACATCATCCACCAGTGGTACCGGGCGGGTGACGACGATCGGCATCGGTGATGGGGGAAACGAGATTGGCATGGGACGGATGTCGCCGGACGAGCGGGCACTGCTTCGGTCCCTCAACGTCGCGCTGCCGTTCACTTGTGATGTGTCGACGGACTGGAACGTTGTGGCAGGAACGAGTGACTGGGGAGCGTTCGCACTGGCCACGGCGACGCTGCTGCTGAACAACCGGCTTGACCATCTGAAGTCCTGGAACATCGCACGCATGGAATCCATCCTCGCGCAACTGGTCGAGCAGGGACCGGCGGTCGACGGATGTACGCGCCGGCCGCAGGTCACTGTCGATGGACTTCCGCTGGCCACCTGGCTGCAGCCCTGGATGTCGATCCGCAGGGCCTGCGGATGGCCGGACTAATGAGAGGCGGCGCTGCCGCGTGACCCGTTGCAACGTGTCCAGTGGGCGCGTGTCAACAGCAGTTTGGTCGTTGAGCGGCGCTGCTTTCGGGCGGGCGAAATTGAGGTGGTCGAGTGCCGGAAGAGTTGATAATCTCACCCGAGACCCGTTGCACAAGGTGTTCAGGGGGACCCATGACCGGCTACACCGTACACACTGGATCAAGTGAAAAGTTCTCCCAGGGCTGGGATCAGATCTTCGGCAAGTCTGGTCGGAAACGACAGGATGCGGCGAAGTCCCAACCCGCCACCGCCCCCCCTTCCACACAAAAGTCCCACAGCCCTTCTGCCAGTGACGAGTCAGATTCCACTGACTCCGGGCACTGATTCCCTTCCCCGCGCTGGACATGGTCCCGATGGATCTGGGGCCGGGTCCGACATCTCACGACTGCAAGGAGGCAGCCATGTCTGATGATCTGAACATCACCCCAGGATCCTGCTCGGCCGACGGCTCTGCTGAGGATGAATACGAAGAAATCTCCAGCGACGAAGTCGACCGGGTCTGTGCCATTCTGGACGATCTGATCGATACCGTCGCCAGTGAGAACATCCAGCACTACCTCGAAGAGGCGGCGAACCACATCCTCTCGCTCGTCTACGACGAGACCGATTTTGAAGGTGTTATCGAGGAGGAACACGACGAAGCGGCCTGATCTGGCCCGACGTCTGTGGCTGATCCCGGGCTCCCTGCTGCCACTGCGGCCGGGGGCCTGTTTCGTTAGGCTGACGGAGACTCTCGCGGTCACGCTGCGCGATGATGGATATCCGGACCTCCTCCGTGGCAGGCGAAGTTATCTGGCTGTGCCGCTGCGCGGTGCTCGCCATCGGAATCTGCGCGGTGCATCACTCAGCGTTCGCACAGTGGGCGGTGTCTCCCTCGCCATTCGCCGAGTCGATGGATGCTCCCGATGATGCCTCATGGCCGACGTTGTTGCCAGACGCCTGGCAACTTACGGTCCTGCCCGATGGTCTGCTGTATCGCTCGTATCTCGCCGGTCCGAAGGAGTCACGACTCGACACCCAACTCGTCTATGAGAAGGACGACGGCTGGCTGCTCGATGCCACGGTGGGTGGACGGGTCGGTCTGCTGCGATTCACGGCCCCAGATGGGCTGTCGGCCTTTCAGGTCGATGTCGAAGGTTCCGCCCAATTGCGACAGGACCCCGGCGAAGACTATGACATTCGCTCGGTCGACTTTCGAGGGGGTGTGCCGTTCACCTGGGCCCGCTGCAATCATCAATGGAAGCTCGCGTACTATCACATCAGTTCCCATCTGGGAGACGAGTTCGTCCTGAAGAATCCGACGTTTCCCCGGCTCAACTACGTCCGCGATTCGGTCGTGCTGGGTTACTCGTGGTATCCGGACCCGACCGTTCGGCTGTATGGCGAAGCGGGATACGCCTTCTATACCGATGTGGCCCAGCCGTGGGAGTTTCAGTTCGGCACTGAGTATGCTCCGGAGTGTCCGACAGGACCGGCAGGGGCTCCGTTCGTGGCCTTCAACACCCTGCTGCGGGAAGAGGTTGACTTTGGCGGGACAGTCACTCTCCAGGCGGGCTGGGCCTGGCGTGGAGATACACCGGCGGGGCGTCTGCTGCGAGTCGGCCTGTTGTATCAGGGCGGGAAGAGCGCTCAGTATTCGTTTGTGAATACCTCAGAACAGCAGATCGGCGCAGGCATCTGGTACGACTATTGAGCCCGCGATGCCTGACTCGCCCTCCAAGGCTCAACTCCAGCCTGAAAACAGCGAGCCCAGTAGCGAATTGAACCACGTCCGCACGGGAAATGCCTGCGGGTTCCAGATCATCATCAGTGCGGCTCCGAAGAAGAACAACGCCGCATATTGTCCGCGCCAGTTCGAATTCATCGCAGGCTCCTCGTTTCGCAAAGTGTAGGTTGTGATTGCGAAACTACGGTGCCTGGGTGCCGAAATCGCTGCCCACTCGGCGCACGCACGCACCGGTCATGACGATTGACATGTCTGCAAACGAAGGCTCAGGCGGATTCCGCTGGGGTGACGTTGATGCGGCGACCGTCACGATCGAAATAGACCTGCCCATCCACGAGGGCAAACAGCGTGTAGTCCTTTCCCATGCCGACATGCTGGCCGGGATGCCACTTCGTGCCGCATTGACGGATCAGGATGTTGCCGGCCCGTACCCGTTCGCCGCCGAACTTCTTCACTCCGCGTCGTTGTGCGTTGGAGTCGCGGCCGTTGCGGCTGGAACCCTGTCCCTTCTTATGAGCCATTGCCGTCCTCAATCCCGTTGTGTGCTGGAAGACGGAAGTATGGCGAGTGAAGTGGAGACTGACAAGAGTTGCTGAGCCGCTCAACGATGCGCGGGACTGCGGCACACGGCCGAATAAATGTCTTGACGAGTGTTGTTGTGACAACTAATGTTCTCGTCATGGCACCGCCGAAGCTGACACACCACCCGTACGGTCCCAGAGTTCCTCCCGATTCACTCGAACAGGAGGTCTTCCTCAATCTCTGGCGGACTTACGACTGCCTGAAGGCGCTGGAAGAGACCATGTTCGCCCGGTTCGACCTCTCCGCCCAGCAGTACAATGCCCTGCGGCTGCTGAAGGCGGTTTACCCCGAGTCGCTCCCCACGCTGGCTTTATCCACACTGCTCATCTCTCGTGCGCCAGACATTACGCGGTTGCTGGACAAGCTCGAACTGCGCCAGTTGCTGTGCCGCCGGCGTCGGCCCGAGAACCGCCGGGTGGTCGACATCAGTCTTACGCCAGAGGGTCTTGCACTGCTGAGTGAACTTGAAGTCCCGGTTCGCGAATGTCATCAGTGCCAGGTGGGACACCTCGATCCCCAGTCCCAACAACAACTGATGGCGCTGTTGAAAGCGGCCCGGCAGCCTCATGAAGACGCGGCCAGATTATCGCTGGTCGATGCCTGATGAACCGGACCGAGTTCTGCCGCTGGTCAACACAACCTGAGAATTGATCCATGAACGACACTTCTTCTCCCCATGTGACCGTCATTGGCGGCGGGCCGGCCGGTGCCACCGTCTCGACACTCATCGCCCAGCAAGGGTATCGCGTCGAACTCTTCGAGCGCGAGCGGTTCCCCCGGTTTCACATCGGAGAGTCGCTGATTCCCGAGACGTACTGGGTCCTCAAGCGGCTGAACATGCTCGATAAGATGAAGTCGAGCCGGTTCACCAAGAAGTACAGCGTGCAGTTCGTCAACGCGCAGGGCAAGCAGTCGGCACCGTTCTACTTCCACAACAACAAGCCTCACGAATGTTCGCAGACCTGGCAGGTCAAGCGCAGCGAGTTCGATGAGATGATGCTGCAGAACGCTGCCGAACAGGGCGTGCAGGTCCACGAAGGGGCCCGCGTACTGGATGTCCTGTTTGAGGGAGACCGGGCCGTCGGCGTGCAGGTTGCTGACGAGTCCGGGACATCGCGCGAGGTGCGGCTCAGATGTTGTCGTGGATGCCAGCGGTCAGAGTTCGCTGATCATCAACAAGCTGAAGCTGCGGGTGCCCGATCCGGAACTGAACAAGGGAGCGATCTGGACCTACTTCGAAGGGGCCTACCGCGACGAGGGGAAAGACGAGGGAGCGACCGTCGTTCTGCAGTTGCAGGGGAAGCAGGGCTGGTTCTGGTACATCCCGCTGCACGACGACATCGTCAGCGTCGGCGTGGTGGGGGACTTCGACTATCTCTTCAAGGGACGTGACAATCACGAAGCGATCTATCGTGAAGAGCTGGAAAACTGCCCTGCTGTCAAGCAGCGCGTCTCGCAGGGCCGGCAGGTCGCGAAGATGTATGCCACGAAAGATTACACCTATAAAGCGAAACAGGCGGCTGGCGACGGCTGGGTGTTGGTGGGAGACGCCTTCGGCTTTCTCGACCCGCTCTATTCCTCTGGCGTTTTGCTGGCTCTCAAGTCGGGTCAGCTCGCTGCAGATGCCATCGTCGATGGACTCAAGCGGAGTGACACGTCGCGCGAGCAGTTGGGAGGTTGGGAGGCCGACTATCTGCAGGGGATGGCCCGCATGCGGAAGCTGGTGTGCGAGTACTACGACGGCCTCAGTTTCGGCAGATTCGTCCGCCGGTATCCCCACTACACGGGCCGCATCACTGATCTGTTGATCGGCGATCTCTTCAAGGACGACCTCGACGAAGTCCTGGAGGCGATTGATACCTTCAAGGAAGAGTCCGCCTCAGAGGTGTAACGCCCCCGTGCCTTGGAATGATGCTGCGACGGCCGCGTTAATTCTCCCGGGTCAGAACTGCAGTGACAGGCCAGTGATCCGACGGCGTCCGTCCCTCGAAGGTCTCTCGCCCGATCTCTGCCGAGAGGACACGCCCACCGCGGACCGCGATCCAGTCAATGCGTCCGCCGCTGCGTGTGTCGGGACCGAAGCCGTTGTATGTCCCTTCGTCGTCCCTGCGCTCGGGGTGGGCGACGCGATAGGCGTCGATAACAGGTGACGAAATGCCTTCGATCGGATTAAACAGGGCCCTGTAGGGTTCGCTGCCCTCGGGAGCATTGAAGTCTCCCGTCAACACAACCGGATCATCGCCGCACATCTCCACCACTCGCTGCCGGATCAGACGGGCCGATTCGATGCGTGCCTGCGTTCCGCGATGGTCGAAGTGCGTGTTGAAGAACCACAGCGCCGGCTTGTCAGGATTCGTCCGGTCCCGCAGCTTCACCCACGAGCACATGCGGGTCAAGGAGCTGTCCCAGCTGATGCTACCGGGCTTCTCCGGCGTCTCGCTGAGCCAGAAATGTCCGCCGTCAATCTGTTCAAACCGCTCGCGCCGCCAGAACAGAGCGGTCATCTCACCGCGTTCGGCTCCATCGTCGCGTCCGACGCCGAAGGCGTCGAACGGAGGCAGTTGTGCACCGATGTACTCTTTCTGGAACCCGAGTGTCTCCTGTGTTCCCAGCAGATCAGGCGCGAACTGGCGAATGGTCTCGACTAGGATGTCACGGCGCTCGTCCCAGTGGTTCGCTCCGTCGCTGGCTGTTCCATAGCGGATATTGAAACTCATCACCCGCACGATGTCATCCGTCCGCACGATGTCATCCGTCGATTGCTGCGCTTCGACAAGCGTCGTGCAGCACGCCACTGCCAGCAACATCACGCATCGCATCAAACGCCAAGGCATCATGGAGTACCCCTGAAATGGACTCTGATCTGTGGTGCGTGCCTCAGCCTGCGCCAGAAAGCTACTGTAATCTGCTCCACCGATTCCCGCGACCCTGGCTACGGCCTTTACACTGCAAGGTGCCATCTGCTTTTTCTTCGGCATCCTTGCTGATGCTCTTCGAGTGACAGAGAAGTCGCTTGTACGCTTCGTTCCCGAGCGATTCTGTTTCGATCGAGGCCATGTTCCTCGTAACGGTTCCCGCTACAATGCAATTATGGGGGCACGCCGGTGTGCCTCGACGTCATGAACGATTCTTGGAGTTTGCGATGTTCTGTCAGCGACTGACCGCAGCGATTCTCTCTCTGACAATTGTGATCAACATGGTCGCTTCGGCATCTGCGGCCGGTCCCGAGCGGGCCGACTGGCAACAATCCCGCACGCGGGCGATCGACTTCCTTCGCACGACGCAGGGAGATGACGGCAGCTGGACGTCGCCCGATGCCGTCGGCATCACCGCACTGGTGACGACAGCCCTGCTTAAGTCGGGGCTGACTCCCGACAATCCCACCGTGAAGAAGGCCCTCGATCATCTGCAGACGTTCGTCCATGATGACGGTGGCATCTATCCTGAGGGGAGCAAGCACCGCAATTACGAAACCTCGATCGCGCTCATGGCCTTCAATGCCGCCTACACCGATGGCCGCTACGACGAACTGGTGCAGAACGCCGTCAAGTTCCTCAAGGGACTGCAGTGGGACGAGGACGAGGGCATTGATTCCTCACACACTTCGTATGGAGGTGCCGGATACGGCGGAAGTTCGCGGCCTGATCTGTCCAACGCGTCGTTCTTTCTGGACGCGCTGATCGAGGCCGGCATGTCAAAGGATGACCCGGCTGTCCAGAAGGCGCTGGTGTTCGTCTCGCGGTGTCAGAACCTCGAGACCGAGCACAACACCACACCGTTCGCGGCGATGGTGGAGGATGGCGGATTCTACTACTCGGTTGCGGCGGGTGGCAGCTCACAAGCGGGCAATAATCCCGATGGCGGGCTGCGATCGTACGGCAGCATGACGTATGCGGGCCTGAAGAGCATGATTCATGCGGGTCTGACTCCCGACGACCCGCGCGTGAAGGCCGCGACCGACTGGATCAAACGCTTCTACAGCATTGAAGAGAATCCGGGACTCGGACAGCAGGGGCTGTTTTACTACTACCACACGTTCGCCAAGGCCCTGTCGGTGATGGGGGTCGAGGAGTTCGAGGATGCGGACGGGTCTCGTCACGACTGGCGGAAGGAGCTGGCGACACATCTGCGTGAGGTCCAGCAGGACAACGGCAGTTGGGTCAATCGGACCGATCGCTGGTACGAGGGAGATCCCAACCTCGTGACAGCGTATGCCCTGCTGGCGCTGTCGTACGCTGCGCCCACGGAGTGATGCAGCAGGTTGGCGATTGACGCGCCCTCTCGCTTGCAGTTTTGCCTGTGTCGCAGGTTTCGAGACCCGTTTGTACGGCGAAACCGCAGGCGGCCGTTTGATCGCCACGCGCAACCCTTCGCCCTCCGTGTAGAGGGTGCAGATAGCTCCTCCCTTCGCAGCCGGATGATGTCCTGCTGCGAGCCTGGACGATGGCAGACCTCCCCGAACGGATCATGGCCGTTCGGAGGCAGATGCGCATCACCGCCAGCAGTTCAGGCGGGCCCACGATGCCCCGGGAGCAATGCACCCTCGACACAGTTTGGGGCCGGCCGGCCCATCTCTTGAGTTGATGAGCGGATTTGTGGAGTGGCAATGCATGTCGCCGCGCTACGACGTGATGAGCAGACGGGCGAGCGTTTCGGCGAAGCCCGTCAGTGCGTTCTCGTCTGGCAGGGTGACCCGGAGTTGCGGTCTGCCGCTCTCGTCACGCTCCACGCTTTGAGCGAGTCCCTCCCGCAACCGGTTGACCAGGGCCGGATCCGGTGCCGGGCGGTTCTGCGCATCAATCAGTTCGCTGACTAATGACAGAGCCGCTCCGATCAACTGTCCCCCGGCGGCAGCGACCTTTTCGCGTCGCTGCGTGAGCCGCTGGGTCTGAGAGATGACGCGCACTTGCTGAGACTCGTCGATCGGTGCCTCGCGCATCGCACCGAGCAGTCGCTCCAGTCGACGGCGGATTTCTTCCATCCCGCTTTCGAGCTTCACCTCGCAGGTCTCGCTCTGCGCGTCGAGTGCTGCCAGGGCGAGATCCTGTTTCGAGGCCAGTGTGCCGAGCAGCTTTTCTTCCAGCGTGTCTTCCGTCACCAGCAGATAGACATGCACCGGGTTCTTCTGGCCCATGCGGTGAGCCCGGCCGATCCGCTGTTCGAGAACCGCGGGATTCCAGGGGAGGTCGACGTTGACCACCACATTCGCTGACTGCAGGTTGAGGCCCATACTTCCAGCGTTGGTCATCATGATGACGCGGCAACTCTCGTCCTCCTGGAATCGCTTGACGAGAGCCGGCCGCAGCTTCTGCGGGACCTGCCCATCAAGGCGAACGTAGTCGGCCCCCAGTTGTTCCAGAATCGGTTCGATCAGCGAGAGCATCCGCCGCCACTCGCTGAAGAGGACGATCTTGCGATTCGGCTGATCGATGAGACCTTCCAGCAGTTCGGCGAGACGATCGAGTTTGCTGCTGTAACCTGGCTCCTCCTTGTCGACCAGCACGGTGCCATTCGCCGCCATACGACACATCAGCAGCGCCTTCTGCAACTGCAGCAGGTCCATCTCGGTGAGGTAGGCCTTCCGCGTGATCCGCACGACCGTCTGCATGTGGGCCGCGTGCAGCTCCAATTGCTCTTCCGTGGGCCGCACACGGACCAGCGATGTCGTCCGTTCGGGGAGTTGTTCGAGGACTTCGCCGCGGGTTCGGCGCAAGAGGATGGGTCGCAGTCTGTCGCGCAGCTCATCAAGCCGACGGTAACCCTGCACGCGGCCGGTGTCACCGACGATGCGATGCCGATGGAAGAACTCGTACGCCGGGCCCAATTGTGATTGATCGACGAACTGGACGACTGTGTACAACTCGTCGAGCCGGTTTTCGAGGGGCGTGCCGCTCAGCACCAGCCCAAACCTACTGCGCAGCGACCGGACCACCTGCGACGTCTTCGACTCCCAATTCTTGATGCGCTGTCCCTCGTCCAGAATGATCAGATCCCAGGGGACCGTTTCGATCGCCGAGAGGTCGCGCAGCACCTGTTCATAGTTGCAGATGGTGAAGAACTCGCCGTGTTGATACTGAGAGGCGCGTTCGTCGGCACGTCCCGTGATGAGCTGGACGCCCCGATCGCAGAAGCGCCGGATCTCGTTACGCCACTGGCTCTTCAGCGACGCCGGGCAGATGACCAGCACGCGCTCGATTCCCGCCAGTTGGGCAAACAGTTCCGCCGCACCGATTCCCTGAATCGTCTTGCCCAGACCCATGTCGTCCGCGAGAACGGCTCGACCAGCCGCGACGGCAAAGGCGATGCCCTGCATCTGATAGGGGAGCAACTCGGTCTTCAACAGGTCCCTGCGGAGGGGATGGGCCTCCGGGTCAGCCAGGATCTCCGCAGTGGCGGCCCGCAACTGCTGCTGGGTCAGTTGTCCCTCGATCCACTCCTCGGCGTCCGGGTAGATATGCACATCGTGTCCCGCCTGTTCCAGCTTATGGATACGCTCGACTGCGTCTGAGGCGTCGGTCAGCGTCTTTTCCGCGAACGGAACTGCCAGTTTCTCGAGCACCTTGTCCGGCTTGACGGGGACATTGAACCGCAGCCCTATGGTGTCGCCATAGTCGACCCGCAACGAGACGTTCGTCCTCTGGTAGGGCTTGCGCAGCTCCTTCTTGGGAAACCGCTTGCGGACCTTCTCCAGTGTATGCAGGATGTGTTTGCACGTTCCCAGCCGGTTCGTCTGGAAGTCGGGACACGAACAGTACGACCAACCCGGCTCTTCCCCGCGCAGGGCCACACGGTAGCTCTTCCCCGAAGTATGGCTGGTGATGACGTAGTCGGACCAGGGCTGCGACGGGTCCGTCGCGCGGAGCGTCATCTTCTCTTCGCTCGCCCGCTGCTGACGTTCGGCCAGCGCCCGCTCCCGGAGTTCGTCTGGAGTCAACAGCTCCAGGGGAACCGACTCATCGGGTGGGGCGGCCAGTCCCAGAGCCAGCTTCTCGTTGAGCAACAGGCCGAGCGCGGCTCCGGCATGATCGCACGCTCCTTCGCACTGGTCGCAGCGGACATGCAACTCCTGCGACTTGCCGGTCATCCCGGTGATCACCACGATGGCCTTGCCGTCGCGAGACTCGTCGTCCGGCACGCGGACCCGGAACAGGTCGCCGCCCAGGTACACATGCTCGTCCGGATCGACCTCCCAGCGCTGCTGCCCGCGTTGCAACAACCCGGCCCCGTCATCCCCCAGCAGCCGACACGCCTGATGATACGTCAGCCGGCTCAGGCGTTCGCGAAAGGAGGCTCCCCGCCGCCGGACCTTTGTCGTCTTGATGGCCATCGTCCTGGCTCCTCCGTGATGCATAGCAGTGACCGCCGCGAATGTTAATCATCGACCATCAGTCGCACCACCATGCGGCACTGCGCAGGCGGGAGTGCAACGCATTTGCATCTCTGTCAGCAGGCATGAAGCCTGGTCGTTGATGCGAGCCGGGTGTCTGGTGACTTCCGACCGTGTGAATCCTTCGGGTAGAATCCGCCGCCGTGACGCACTGGGGGGTGCGCAGTGGAAGAGGTGTCACCCTGATCAAGCATGCAGAGCATCGACAATGAAATACTCCGTACACTTTCTCGGTCCAGTGGTCCTATACATTGTTTTGGAAGTACTGGGTTTAGTCCCCAAGTCCCGGTGCGCCGAAGCGGAGGGTTCCTCACCAATTGGCTGGGCTACTGAGGGCGAGGGCACACGCGGCGGTGCGGGTGGATCGACTCACGACGTCACCGATGCCCAGACGCTCCTGGACCTGGTGAAGTCCGACGAGGCAAAGACGATCCGCATCCACGGCAAGATCTCATTGAAGGACCCTCTCCGCGTCGGTTCCAACACGAGTCTGCTGGGAGTGGGTGCAGATGCCGGTCTGCGCGGCGGCGGGTTGCATATTCGCAAAGCCCAGAACGTCATCGTCCGCAACCTGACGATTACCGAGGCTCCTGATGCGGTCAACATCGAAGAGTCGCAGCATATCTGGATCGATCACTGCGACTTTTCCCACTGCAAGGATGGCCTGGTGGACATCAAGCGCGGGTCGGACTTCATCACGGTGTCGTGGAATCACTTTCACGATCATCACAAGACCTGCCTGCTGGGACACAGCGACAAACCCGACATCCGCAAAATCGACTCCGGACATCTGCGCGTGACCTACCATCACAACTTCTTCGACGGCACACTCACTCGTCATCCGCGCGTCCGCTTCGCGGAGCCGGTGCATGTCTTCAACAACTACTATCGCGGCAACGAATACGGCGTGGCGTCGGTGATGGACGCCGGTGTGCTGGTCGAAGGCAATTGCTTCGAGGATGTTGAACAACCGACGCTGACAGCCTACGGCGACTCACCCGATCCCGGTCGACTCCTGGAGCGACTGAACCAGTTCGTTCGCAGCGGCCCGCCACAGTCGCGCGGCACCGTTGATGAACAGGCCCTGAAGTACACGTATCAGCTCGACGATGCGGCAATGATCCCTGAGATCGTCACCCAAGGTGCCGGCGTGGGACGCCTGTCGGAATTCGCAAGATGATGGCAACCTGACGCACTTGTGAACCTCACACTGCGTGCTGGGGCAGCGACCCGGTGAAGTAGCCGATGATGATCGCGACCAGGGTGATCGCCATCAGCGCGATATACAGCTTTACGAACAGGCTGAGCAGCGAGTACGTCTTGCGAAGACTGTCCAGTGCCGTCATCAGGTAGGGGATGTCATTGCCCTGTGTGGCAACGACTTCGGCAAAGGCCATTGCGGAACGATTGGTCCAGCTCGCCAGTGAGAGAAAGATGAACGCCCCGGCGGCCATGATCAGGGCGAATAGCGCCAGCCGCCAGTTACCCCAAGTCGCCACCAGCAGCATGATGGTCTGCATCACGTACATCAGTCCGGCGACCATCAGGGGAATGGCGACCCACCGCATCGCATTGGCCAGTTCGCGGATGACTTCGTTCTGCCCGGCATCAAACTCATAAGGGCGCGATGCGTTTGCAGTTGTGGACTCTGGTGTGGTCATGACTGGTGGCTCCCGGTTGAGGTGGCGCTGAATGGATCGCGGCAAGTGATTACACTGCGGGAGCGCCTGCGAGTCAAACGGCTCGTCCATTGCGGATGTGACCAGACGGACTGCGGGGATTGGGCGGAACTTCCGGACGATGCATAAATCACACAGTTGTGATCAGGAGCAGAGCGGTGGTGGATGACGCACAGATGCCCATCGAGCGACCGACGTGCCAGTTCGCGCCCGATCAGCTCGATGAAGTGCTGGAGTTCCTCAAGCAGATGCGCGGGCAGTTCCGCACGTTGCGTTTCGTGCAGGTATGGCCCAAACGTCTGGAAGTGTACGACGTCAACCAGGACTCGTTTGCCATCATTGGACTGGGATATCTTCAGCCGGAGATTGTCATTGTGCTGGACAAGTTGAACGCCGCCTTCAAGCGGGAGACGATTCATGAGCCGACCAGCTTGCCGTACAAGGAGTTCAAGACCGGTCGCCGTCTTGCCTGGGCGGAAGACCGTGTGATGTAGCGGACGACGACCGATTCTCTCGCAACTCTGTCATTGAATCAGGATAGAACATGACACGCTTTCTGATGGTTCTCGCCACCGCACTGGCGCTCTGGTCGTCATCAGTGGCCGCTGAACCACCCATGTCGAAACGCATCGATCATCACGACGATTATCACGGCACCAAAGTCGCCGACCCGTACCGCTGGCTGGAGGACGACGTCCGCGAATCGAAGGAGGTCGCCGAGTGGGTCGCACGGGAGAACGAGTACACGAACGCCTATCTGGATCAGATTCCTCAGCGAAAGCAGATCAACGAGCGGCTGACGAAACTGTGGGACTTCGAGAAGTTCGGCACACCGTTCAAGGCTGGCGGACGAATCTACTTCTTCCGGAACAGCGGACTGCAGAACCAGTACGTGCTGTATGTGCAGGACTCGCTCGCCGACGAGCCCCGCGTACTCATCGACCCCAATGAGTGGTCGGCGGATGGGACGGTGGCGCTGGGCGGGACGGCGTTCAGCGACGACGGACGTTATGTGGCGTACGCCATCCAGGAGGCCGGGTCTGACTGGCGCGTGTGGAAGATCATGGAGATCGCGACCGGCAAGGTGCTTGATGATGAGCTGCGCTGGATCAAGTTCAACGATCCGGGCTGGACACCGGACGGCGCAGGGTTCTTCTATGCCCGCTTCCCGGAGCCGCAGGAAGGGGCCGCATTCCAGAACCTCAACAAGAACCAGCGGGTGTACTACCATCGGGTGGGTGATCCGCAAAGTGAGGATGTGCTGGTATTTCACCGCCCGGATGAGCCGGACTGGGGCTATTCGACCACCGTTACCGAAGACGGCCTGTACCTGATCCTCACCGTGCACCTGGGAACCGACGACCGGTACCGCATCTACTACAAGGACCTGCGCGAGCCGTATGGTATGCCGGTCGCGCTGGTGGACAACTTCGATCACGAGTTCACGTTCATCGGGAACGACGGCCCGGTGTTCTACTTCAAGACGGATCTCGAAGCGCCGCGGAAGCGTGTGATCGCGATCGATGTGCGAGAATCGGGAATCGGGATTCGGGATTCGGGTGTCGATCTGATTGAAGATTCGACGAAGAACACGATGGCCGAAGAACGAACGCCGAGCGCGGTCCCTCCCTATCGTGAAATCATCCCTCAACAGGCGGAGGTGATGACGAACGTCGGCCTCGTCGGCAATCTGTTCATCGTCGAGTCGTTGAAGGATGCCAGGACGCAGATCGCGCTCTACAAGCCGGACGGAACGTTCGTTCGTACTGTGGAGTTCCCGGGGATCGGGTCCGCAAGCGGGTTTTTAGGCAAACGCAGCGACACCGAAACGTTCTACGACTTCTCGAGTTTTGCGACGCCCCCGAGCGTGTACCGTTACGACATCATCACCGGAGAAAGCCAGGTGCTCCGGCAGGCAAAGGTGGACTTTGATCCGGAGCAGTTCGAGGTCAAGCAGGTGTTCTTCGAGAGCAAGGATGGCACCCGCGTGCCGATGTTCATCTCGCACAAGAGGGGGCTGAAGCTCGACGGCAAAAACCCGATGCTGCTGTACGGGTATGGAGGCTTCAACATTGCGCTCACGCCGTACTTCTCGATCAGTCGGCTGGCGTGGATGGAAATGGGGGGCGTGTTCGCAATGCCCAACCTGCGGGGAGGGGGCGAATACGGTCAGGAATGGCACAAAGCCGGCACCAAGCTTCAGAAGCAGAACGTGTTTGACGACTTCATCGCGGCGGCCGAGTGGTTGATCGCCAACAACTACACGCGGCCCGAGAAGCTCGCCATCCAGGGGGGCTCGAACGGCGGGTTGCTGGTCGGGGCCTGCCTCACACAGCGGCCCGATCTGTACGGGGCCTGTCTGCCCGCGGTGGGCGTGATGGACATGCTCCGCTTCCATCAGTTCACCGCCGGTCGCTACTGGGTGGATGACTTCGGATCGGCCGATGACCCCGAAGAGTTCAAAGCCTTGTATGCCTACTCGCCCTATCACAATATCAAAGAGGGGACCTGTTACCCGCCGACGATGGTGACCACTGCCGACACCGACGACCGCGTGGTGCCTGGGCACAGCTTCAAATTCACCGCGGCCCTGCAACGGGCGCAGAGTTGCGAGAAACCGATCCTGATCCGTATCGAGACCAAGGCAGGCCATGGAGCGGGCAAGCCGACCTCGAAGATCATCGAGGAAATCACCGACCAGTTCGCGTTTCTGGTCAAGGAACTGGGGATGGGGGAAGGTTGATGAGGTTAGTCGTAGTCGAAGCTGCCAGCTTCGATCACTCCAACCATTGAGAGTCGATGAGTGAACAGGCACCAATCAGAGTCGATCCAGATCTCCATGTCCACACCGCTGATGACGGCCGAGGAGTTCGTCGCCGCCCGGTATGATTTACCCGAGAGCGGTCAGTGGGCCGAGCTGGAGGCGGGAGTGGTCTCGCACTTTCAGCCACCCGACCTCGACCACGGCACCACGATTCTCAACCTCTCGAAGCTGCTGGCGGATGCGGCGCGTCCGCTGGCGAGCGGGTATGCTTGTTTCGATCTGGGGATCAGGATCGGGCGGAGTCCCGATACTGTGCGATTTCCAGCCGTGAGCTACTTCGTCGGCGGCCCTCTCTTTGCGGAAGCTGACAGGGAGATGACCGACACCCTGCCGCATTGGGTTGTCGAACTAGCCTCGTCGTCCGATCGTCGTCAGCAGATGTCCGCACGAACCGAGGCTTGGCTGGATCGTGGTGTGCAACTGGTGTGGGTAATCGACCCGGCGGCCCGAATGATTGAGGTCACCCGCAGCGGTGACGAGACGCTGAGAGCCTCCGTTGACGAGTCGATTTCTGCCGGACCTGTGCTGAGTGACTTCTGTCTGGAAGTCGGGACACTCTTCCGCGAACCACTCTGGTGGCGCTGATTCTGCGGTCTGTGCGGACATTGCCTGGAGTGCCGCAAGTAGCACCGGCGCTGTGGTCGCAAGGTGCACGCATCCGGTACGACCCGATGCGCGCCCCGGCGAGAGAGCGCAATCGCTCCGCATTCTGCTTGCCCGACCTCTGAACGAGGGTTAGGGTCAGATAACGGCAAAAACAAACAGACTTCGTCCATCGATTGGTCGCGGTCCATTCTGAACGTGCGCCCAAATCGGGCAAGACAACCGGGAGACTTCCATGCGGATTGGATCTGTCATTCATGTCACCCTCGCCCTGTTGGCTGCAGGCAGCATCAGCATGGCGGCCGAGCCGGTCGCCATGCAGACCGAAGGAGCGCTGGATCAGCAGTTACGAAACTATCGCGTTGAACTGTCGGCGGACGGGTTTCTCCCTGGACGTCTGAATGTGCTCGACCCGCAGACAGGCTCGGTCATTCCGGCCAGCGACATGACGATCACCTTCCTGCGAAACGGGGAAGTCGCGTCCGAAACCCGGCCGGGCGTCGATGGCGTCTTCCAGGTCGCGAATCTTCAGCCGGGCGTCTACTCGGTCGTCGGCTCCGGTCCCGCCGGATATATCGCCTATGGACTGGAAGTGATGGGGTATGGTACTGCCCTGGAACCCGAGATTCCCCCGGGCATCGTCGATCCCAGCCAGGTGGCGTTGTACCAGGAAGTTCGGGACGGACTGATGATCGACTCGCTGGCCATTCCCGCAAGTGATCTGCCAGCGGTCGCCGGTCTGCTGCGTGCCAACCTGCCCGCCAACTTGTTTTCGTCCAATGATGCGGGTCCCACGGTCGATACCGCGCCCGGTGCCCCACTGCCCGCCGACAACTCTCCGCAGTCGCTCGCCGCGTCCTCCGACCTCCGGCGTCACCAGGTACTCATCCGTGCCGATGGATCAATCGCCGGACGGATGCGACGCATCCATCCGCGCACCGGTCAGCCGACGCGCATCCGCCGCCTGAATGTCTTCCTCGTCCAGAACAACACCGTTGTCGGTCGAGCCCAGGTGGATGAGCAAGGGGTCTTTTCGATTCCCAACGTCCGACCGGGGATGTACTCGTTCGTCTCGGCCGGCATCGAAGGCTTTGCCACGTTCGCCATCCAAGCGGTCTCGAACACTCTCGCGAGCAGCGACATTCCCAACGAACTGTTTGTACCGGTGTCGCTGGCACAGGTGGATCCGGCCCAGGAGTTCCAGGAACTCAAGGACATCTTCGCCTCGACTATCCAGCCTGAGGATCTGCCCGCGGCCCTGGAGCGACTCGATAACCTGCTCCAGCAGCTGGGGCTGGGTGGCCTCGGGGACTTCGGATTCGATCCCCAGACCGGTGCTCCCACAGGGGGCGGGACCGGCGGTTCGAGCAGTGGTGGTAGCGGTGGCGGCGGTGGTGGAGAAGGAGGCGGCATCGGCGCAGCTCTGATTGGCGGAGCCCTCGGAGCCGCGATTGGTGCAGCAATTGCCGACGACAACGAGGACAGCCCCACCATCATCAGCCCGTTCAGTCCAGGCCCGTCGACAGGGAGTACGCCGCCACTGATCGGCTTCTGAACGACGACTCTGAGTAATATGTCAACCTGACATCCCGGGAGCCTGTGCTTCCGGGATGTTTTGCTTGTTGAGCACCAGATCCTCGCCAACCTCGGTCCGCAAACCGTTGTCGAAGCTGCCAGCTTCGACTTGCCTGGTGTGCAACGAGGGTTCCACGTTCTCCCTGGGTACCGGCAGGGTCACGGTGAACGTCGACCCCTCGGGTGAGGACTCACTCAGTTCGATCCTCCCGCCGCACGAGTTCTCGATGATGTGCCGGCAGACAAACAGCCCCAGTCCGGTGCCGGTCGACTTGGTAGTGAAGTAAGGACGAAAGAGCCGTGGCTGCTGGTTGACCGGAATGCCGCAGCCGTCGTCCCGCACACTCACCAGCAGCCAGCGTCCTGACTTCTCGGCAGTGATCTCGATCGTCCCGCCTTCGTCCGTCGCATCCATCGCATTGAGAATCAGGTTGAGAAACACCTGGACCAGTTGATCCCGAACAACCAGGACTTGGGGGAGGTCGTTGGAGATGCGACTCACGATCCGCTTCCCTTTGCGTCGCTTGTAGTATTTTGCGATGTTCAGGGCCTCGGAGACGGCTTCGAGCAACTCACACTGACTGGCGGCATGAGTCGCGGGCCGACTGAAGTCCACCAGTTCCCGCAGCGTCCGCTGAATGCGATGCAGCTGGTCGTCCATCATCCGCAGGCGTTCGTGCGTGTAGTCGTCCAGTTCGCGGCGGTTGAGCATCTGCACCAAAGAGCTGATCGCGGCCAGCGGATTGCCCACCTCATGGGCGATGCCGGCAGCCAGCAGTCCGAATGCGGCCTGCTTCTCCTGTTGCACGAGGAGCGCCTGCGATTCCTGCAGTTCGCGCGTGCGATGGTCGATGCGGTCCTCCAGCAGCGTCTGATTGCGTTGAAGTTCCGAGTTCAGCAGGGACATTTGCCGAGAGGCGGTCTTGATCAACGTGGCGAGAGCCGTACTGGCCCAGGTCACCCAGCCCATGAGCACGAGCATAAGAAACAGCGTTCGCCAAGAACCGGGATCGCCGCCGGTATCGGACAACGTGAGGGTGGCATAGCTCAGTGCATGTAGGGCAAAGGTCGCCCAGGTGACCCGCGGATCGTAGCGGATGGCACAGACCAGCAGCGACAGGAAGTAGTAAAAGCGGAACGGACTCTCCAGCCCGGCGTCGTAGTGGCACAGCAGCCCGATGAACACCGCTTCCATCAGCGAGATGAACAACGGAAACCGCTGCAGGAATACCTGTCCCTTCAGGCTCGCCCAGGTATCGACGACGGCATACACCGCCCCGAGCGTCAGAATGGCGTTCAACTCGGCCTGGTGAGATGATGGCCCGACCAGGTTGACCAGCACGTATCCGACGCACAGCCCGAACCAGCGAATGCGAATGGTGATCGCCTCGGCAGGCAGATCCCAGTTGAAATTGTCGCGAGATGACGTTTCAAGTGACACGGTGAATGGATTCGGCTGATAACCGGGACCGGCGGGAAGGGTGATGCGTGGACTCCCAAAACTCAGGATGCGTCGATGAGCAACGAGCAGCAGGGCCCCACGCCGTACGTCTCCTTCTGGTGGCTCCCCTACCTCCTGTTGGCCATGGTCTTGTATCTGGCAAGCATCGGGCCGGTATTCTACCTCACTTCCCATCACGTTCCGAGGGGAAGCGTGATTCATAGACCGCTGCGGTACTGGACCTGGCCCGTGACGATGATGTCCTACACCACCGGACTCGATCGCGAGTATCGTGACTATGTTCGCTGGTGGGAGGACGTGGGGAAATGATCGCTCGCTTGCGGTTTCGCCATTCTGTGAGCGTCTTGAGACGTTCGAGACGGCGAATCGGCAAGCGAGTGAGCGCGAACCGTTGGAAAACCGGAGTCCAAGTCGATACTGTTTCGACGTCGCGTGCGTCGATTCCCCGTTATGTCCAGCATTGTGCCTGTCATGAAAATCGTTCTGGCCAGTTCCGAGGCTGTTCCCCTGGTCAAAACCGGTGGTCTGGCCGATGTGGTGACCGGACTGGCCAAGGCGCTCGAGGAGCGGGGGCATGAGGTCACCCTGATTCTGCCCTACTATCGGCAACTCATTCCCTCCGATCTGCCGCGACAGCCGACCAGCCGGTTCGTCGAGGTGCGAATGCGTGGACGGATGGTGCGTGCGGGTCTCGTGCAGTCGAGAATCCCGGGTACGAAGATCACGGTGCTGATGGTCGACCTGCCGGCGTTCTTCGACCGCGGCGGGCTGTATGGGGAGCAGGGGAAGGACTATCCCGACAACTGCGAACGGTTCTGCTTCTTCAGCCGCTGCGTGCTGGAAGCCGTACGCGTCTTCAAGTTGCAACCGGATGTTATTCACGCCAACGACTGGCAGACCGGTCTGATCCCCGCCCTGCTGCAGATCGAATACCGCAACAAGATCGGCTTCGAATGGGCGGGGGCGATCTTCACAATCCATAACATGGCATTCCAGGGAAGCTTCTGGAGCATCGACATGGAGCTGACCGGGCTCGACTGGTCATACTTCAACTGGCGGCAACTGGAGCACCACGGCCAGCTGAATCTCCTGAAGACCGGACTCGTGTTCTCCGACGCGATCACCACCGTCAGCCCGACCTATGCCCTTGAGATTCCAGACCCCCGAGTGCGGCTACGGTCTGGAGGGGGTTCTGCAGCATCGCCAGGCATCGGTCCACGGGATTCTGAACGGCATCGATATCGAAAGCTGGAACCCCGCCACCGATCCGCAACTTCCGGCATACTACGATCGAGATACGTTCGCGGAAGGCAAAGCCGCCTGCAAACGGGCCCTGCAGCAGGAGTGCGGCTTGCCGCAACAGGGGGATGTCCCACTGTGTGGCATGATCTCGCGAATGACTTCCCAGAAAGGGTTCGATCTGATCTCCGAGATCGTCCCTGAACTGCTGGCGACAAACATTCAGTTTGTGTTTCTCGGGACCGGCGAAGCGCAATACGAGGAGTTCGTCCGGGAGCTGGTTGATTCCCATCCCACGCAGGTCGCCGCGCACATTGGCTTTGATGAAGGGCTGGCCCACCGCGTTGAAGCCGGGGCGGACATCTTTCTGATGCCCAGCCAGTTCGAGCCGTGCGGGCTCAATCAGATGTACAGTCAGCGCTACGGGACGATTCCGGTGGTCTCCTCCGTAGGAGGGCTCGTCGATTCCGTTATCGATCACACTCCGAAAACGAGTGTTCAGGGGACCGCGACAGGGTTCCACTTCGGCGAGTATACGGCCGCTGCATTCTTGAAACGTTTGCGTGAGGCGATCGCGGTGTATCATCAACCGCCGGCGTGGAAGCAGCTCATCCGGGCCGCGATGTCTGCCGACTGGTCATGGAAACGCAGTGCCGCCCAGTACGAGGACGTGTATCATCAGGCACAGAACTCACTGACCCGGCCGCGCGACGTCCCGCCCAGGTCGATGCGTCCACATCATGCGTGAATCTGCAGCTCACAACGACAGCAGCGCCGGTTGGTTTAAGCGTCCCTGTCCGCTGCGTGCGTAACGAACAACCTTATGCGACCGGTCCAACTGGCGATCTTCTGGCATCAACATCAGCCGTACTACCCTGACGACGTTTCGGGGGAGACGCTCATGCCGTGGGTCCGTCTTCATGGAACCCAGGACTACTGGGGCATGGCGATGCACCTGCTGGAGGTGCCGGAGTTTCACTGCACGATCAACCTGGTCCCCAGCCTGCTTGTCCAGATTCAGCGCTACACCGACAAAGGGGGCAGCGATCGGCATCTGGACGTCTCGCGGTGCGCTGCCGACGACCTGACCAGCGAAGACGGGCTCTATCTGCTGGAAAACTTCTTCATGGCGAATGTGGACAACATGATTCGCCCCCATCGGCGGTACTTCGAGCTGTATCAGAAGCGGGGTTTCGGGATCGACAGCCCGGAGAAGGCGCGTCGCCGCTTCTCCCCGGCTGACCTCCGCGACCTGCAGGTGTGGAGCAATCTCACGTGGATGCACGATCTCGCCTTCGAGCAGGACCCGGAATTGGCCGCGTTTCGGGACAAGGGGCGGGGGTGGACGGAACAGGAAAAGCAATGGCTGCTGGGCCAGCAACTCAGGTTGTTGCGGCAGATTGTCCCCCTGCACAAACAGCTCAGCGACCGGGGTCAGGTCGAATTGACCACCACACCGTTCTACCATCCCATTTTGCCGTTGTTGTGGGACATGCGATCGGCCCGGCAGGCCATGCCGGGGGTCGAACTGCCACAGCACCCCGACTCGTATCGCGAGGATGCGATCGAGCAGATTCGCCGCGGCGTCGCCTTTCATACCGAGTTGTTCGGTACGCCGCCGCAGGGGATGTGGCCCTCGGAGGGGTCAGTCTCGCAGGACATCGTGGGAGCGATTGCCGACGCCGGCATCAAATGGATTGCCACCGATGAAGAGATTCTGGGCCACAGTACCGACGGCTTCGTCTCCCGCGATCCGCATGGTCATCTGCGTCATCCGGAGATGCTGTACCGGCCGTGGCGCGTGGAGGACGGGGACCGGCAGCTGCAGATTGTTTTCCGCGATCATGGGCTCAGCGACCTGATCGGCTTTCATTATCAGCGCAGCGATCCGCTACGAGCTGCCGAAGACCTGCTCGAGCGGGTCGAGTCGATCGGGCGGGCCGTCGACGGTCGCATGGGAGATCGTCCCGCGCTGGTCCCCATCATTCTGGATGGGGAGAACTGCTGGGAGTATTACCCCGATGGAGGTGTCCAGTTCCTGCGGCACCTGTATCAGGAGGCCTCGCGACGCAAGGGACTCAGCGGAGTTCGGATCAGGGACGCATTGGAGCGGTTCCCGGCCACTGATCGTATCTCCAAGCTGTTTGCGGGCAGCTGGATCTCTCACAACTTTGCCATCTGGGTGGGGCATCGCGAGGACAACGCTGCGTGGGATGCGGTGCATGAGGCCCGGCAACATCTGATCGCGGCCGAGGCGGCCAAACGGCTGCCCGTCGAACAACTTCGGCGTGCGCGAGGAGCTGTTCATCGCCGAGGGAAGCGACTGGTACTGGTGGTACGGCGACGACCATTCGTCGGCCCAGGACGGACTGTTCGATCAGTTGTTCCGCCGGCATCTGCAGAACGTCTACACGCTGCTGGGCGAAGTCATCCCGGTGACGCTCTATCAACCGATTGCGCGGTCGGGGCGACGGCTGACCCATTCCCAGCCGCGAGGATTCTCGCCGGTGAAGGTCGATGGCCGTCAGACGTTCTTCGAATGGCTTGATGCCGGGCATTATGAGGCGGGCAACCAGCGGGGCACCATGACGCTCGTCAGTGCGGGAGTCATTCAGGATCTGTATTTCGGTTTCGATACCGAGCGCTTGCTGCTGCGGATCGACACGGCCGGTTCCGCACGCATGGCGCTCCCGGAGGACGCGTCGCTGCGCATCGACTTCCTCTCCCCCGAAGCGACCCAGGTGACGGTCGACCGGCTGCACCACGCGGGCGGACCTCGGGCCCGATTGAACAAGAACGGAACTCCAGTGAAGGGGGCGGACGTCACCGCAGCCGTCGACGAAATCATCGAACTGGCAATGCGTTTTTCCGACCTCGGGGTTCAGCCGGGGGATGCACTGCACTGGTGTGTCGAGATACTTGATGGCGGGCACAGCCTCGACCGTGCTCCCAGTGAAGGCACGATCGAAACACGCACTCCCAACGCCGACTTTGAGCGCATCCACTGGCAGGTCTGACCGGAGTGTGGTCCACCGCAATCGTTACGCGAGACGCTGATGAAACCATCGACTTCGACCATGCCCGAACTGCGAAAAGATCCCATTGTGGGTCGCTGGGTGATTATTTCTCCCGATCGCCTGACGCGACCGCAGAACGTTCGCGATCAAGTGGTGGAGACGCCTGCTGACGCATTTGATCCGTTTCTGGAAGGCAACGAGTCGGCGACTCCGGGCGAGATTCTGGCCTATCGGGAATCGCATACGCAGCCTGATGGTCCCGGCTGGCGGGTGCGCGTCGTGCCCAACAAGTTTCCTGCACTGCGGATCGAAGGCCAGGCGGACAATCGCGGCGAGGGCATGTATGACCTGATGAGCGGCATCGGAGCGCACGAAGTCATCATCGAGTGTCCACACTCCGAAACCAATCTCGGCCGCCTCCCGGTTGAGAACATTCGGGAAGTGCTCTGGGTCTACCGCGATCGTCTGGTCGATCTCAAGCGCGATCGGCGACTGGTGCATGGGCTCATCTTCAAGAACAAAGGAGCGCTGGCAGGCGCGTTGATCGAGCACAGCCATTCGCAACTCATTGTCAACCCGATCATCCCCATCTCTATCGAGGAAGAGATGCAGGGGGCCGAGGCCTACTACCGCTGGCGGGGCCGGTCCATCTTCGGTGATATGATCAAACAGGAGTTGGCGACTGGTTCCCGCATCGTCATCGATTCACCCAACTTCGTGGTGTTCTGCCCGTTTGCCAGCCGGTTTCCCTTCGAGATTCTGGATCGTCCCCAGGCAGCATGGCAGCCATTTTGAGAACATTCAGCGGCAGGCGGTCGAAGAGATGGGGACTGTACTGAAGCAGACTCTGCGCAAACTCGAAATCGCCCTGGACGATCCGGCGTATAACTACGTTGTGCATACCGCTCCCTTTGATGTGCAGGAGGTGGCCCATTACTGCTGGCATGTGGAGATCTTCCCCCGGTTGACGCGCGTGGCCGGTTTCGAGTGGGGGAGCGGGTTCTACATCAATCCGGTAACTCCGGAGACCGCCGCCGCCGTCCTCCGCGACACGCAGGTCGGGGTTGAGTAAACGGGGGGCAATTCGGTATCACTTGTCAGTCCACAGGTTGCGACGAATGGATGACGGACGAGGCAAGCCCACGGGCAGCGGCCCGGGGGTAGTCGGGACAATGTCGTGCTGCGTCAATGTGACGAATTGAGGTTGACTCAACAGTAGCCTGATGCGCAAGCGAAGGACAATTCACGAGTTGCTTCGCTCGCGCTTCAGTCTACCATCCCACGATCAAGCGTTAACATGGCAGCAGGATCTGTCCCAACGGGGTTGCACATTTGCGGAGACTGCTTGAGTCGCGGCACATTGTGGAACCGCTTTCTGTATTCATCAACGGTCCTTTAACACCTTCAGCGACCCATCCCGAATATGCCCCCACTTCGACTCGTCCTGGCGCTGCACAATCATCAACCGGTCGGCAACTTCGACGGTGTCTTTGAAGCCGCCTACCAGGACAGCTACTCCCCGTTTCTGGATGTCCTGGAAGACTACCCCGATCTGCCGGTGAGTCTGCACAACTCCGGCAGCTTGCTCGAGTGGATCGTCGACCACCGACCCGAATACGTCGATCGCCTGCGCGAGTTTGTTGCACGCGGACAGATCGAGATCCTCGGCGGCCCGTTTTATGAGCCGATTCTGGCATCTATCCCTCGGAGGGATCGCATCGGGCAGATCCGGGCCTATTCACGCTATCTCGAACAGACGTTTGGACAGCCCGTGCGCGGTATGTGGGTGCCGGAACGCGTCTGGGAGCAGACGTTCACAGGAGACATCACCGACGCGGGCATCGAATACACGATCGTCGATGACTTCCACTTCCGCGGTGCCGGTTTGCCCGAAGACCGGCTGCACGGGTTCTACCTCACCGAAGATGAAGGCCGGCTGCTGAAGATTTTCCCCGGCAGCGAACGGCTGCGCTACACCATCCCCTTCCAGGATCCGCAGGCCACCATCGACTACCTGCGTGAGATCTATGAGCACACCCCCAATGCGGTCGTCGCCTTTGGAGACGACGGGGAGAAGTTCGGCACCTGGCCCGGCACTAAGGATCATGTGTATCGGGACGGCTGGCTGCGGCGGTTCTTTGACGCACTGCTCGAAAACCGCGACTGGCTGAAGGTCGCCACCCTGGCCGAAGCGGTCGACAATGTCTGCCCGCTCGGCCGCGTTTATCTGCCCGACTCCAGTTACCGGGAGATGACTGAGTGGGCTCTCCCGACCCCGCAGCAGATCGTGTATCACGAACTGGTCCACCGCAAGGAGCATGACCCCGACTGGGGGGATCTGCGACAGTTTGTCCGCGCGGGATTCTGGAGGAACTTCCTCGTCAAGTACCCTGAGAGCAACGAGATGTACTGCCGGGGTCGCGAGATCAGCGAACGCCTGCACCGCATCTCACAGTCGGAAGGGGCACGGCTGCAGCCCGAGTTGCTGCATCAGGCGCGTACGGAACTGTATCGGGGGCAGTGCAACTGCCCGTACTGGCACGGGGCGTTCGGCGGCCTCTACCTCCCGCACTTGAGGAATGCCATCTATCGCCATCTCATCGCAGCCGATTCCGCGGTCGAGGCCCTCGCAGGTCGCGAAGGGCGCTGGGTGCATGTCGAAGCGGACGACTTCAACCTCGATGCCCGCAAGGAAGTCCGGATCTCCGGCGATCGTCTCGTCGCGTTCCTGGCACCGGCACGTGGCGGACATCTGTACGAACTGGACATCCGCAGCACACGGCTCAACCTGCTGGCAACTCTCAATCGCCGGCCCGAACCGTATCACGCCAAGGTGCGGGAAGCCGCCGGCCAGCAGCACCAACAGGACGGACAGGGGGGAGCCGTCAGCATCCACGACCTCGTACACTTCAAACAACCCGACCTCGATCAGAAGCTCGCTTACGACAACTGGCCGCGCAAGAGTCTGGTCGATCACTTCATCGGCCGCGACACGACGCTGGAGCAGTTTCAGCGGGGCGAAGGCGAGATCGGCGACTTCCTCACCGGCGTGTATGAGACCCGGCTGCGTCGCTCCGATCGCCGCGTGGAGGCAATCCTTTCCCGCCGTGGACAGGCCGGCCACCTGCAACCGCACGTCACCAAGACGATCGCACTCGATACGTCATCCGGCGGTCTGCTCGAGGTGCAGTACCTGCTGGAACACCTCACCCCGGGAGAAGTGGTCCGGTTTGGAGTGGAGTTCAACTTTGCCGGCATGGCCGCCGGTGCTGACGACCGTTATTTTTATGGCAGCGACGGGGGACAGCTTGGCCAGTTGCAGACGGTCCAGTCGCTTTCGCACATGGACCGCATCGGTCTGGTCGACGAATGGCTGGGGGTCGATGTCTCGCTCGATCTCTCACAGCAGGCGAGCATCTGGACTTTCCCGATTCAGACCGTCAGCCAGTCCGAGGGAGGTTTCGAACTGGTCCACCAGAGCAGCGTCGTGATGCCGCACTGGGAGTTCGTGGCCGACGAGACGGGCCGGTGGTCGGTGACGATTCGGCTGTCGGTCGATACGTCGGTCGCCCAGGCACGTCAACTGGCAACGGGAGTAGGCGCTGCTGCTGCAGGTTGAGCAGGATTCGCAAAGAGTTCCTGATACAGATACGACTCGGACAGGCTCAGCCACACGCGGCGGAATCTGTCGGGTCTGATCCGGGGTGAGACTCTTCTTTCGCATGATCCGCCGCCGGATCGGGAAACAGGTCGGCGATCGCAAGCCATTGTTCGTCCGTCAGTTCCACTCCAACGGCATAGATGAGCCCCCTGGAAATGTTCCTACCAGCCATCGCCGCGCCTCCGTGAGATGTGTGTGCATGAACTCCGAACACACACCCCGGCACGCAATTGGCTTGCCCATGTTCACTAAGACCGAACTTGTGGGATATCCCCTATAAACCATGAATTAGGTTTTCCATCGCAGACCAGTCCACGTCAGATCTCAACCTCCGTTGCATCAATGGGCAATTCACGTCCCATCCACATCGGCGTCGCCAGAAACCACACGAGAGATCCGACAATCGCAGCCAATTTGACCACGTCATGACCAATCATTCCCATGAAGTACAGCAGGCTCGGGACAATTGTCGACGCGAGCGCGATCAGTGACGTCACCTTGGCTGTCACGTTCATGATTCATTCCATCATCGTCGGAAGACGATGCCCGCCGGTTACGGTGACATCAGGCAACGGTGTGTTCGTCAACTGGCTTCTGAACTGCCATGCTCAATAGAACGTAGATCACTCCACATGCGATCCACGCCGGGATGACTGCATACGCGGCGAACAGTCCCCGGGCAAAGATGAAATACAACCCGACGGCTACGGGAAGCAGCCACGCGATCAGCACCGCGACGTTGATGCTCGACCCGGTGCGAGCGGCATACTCATCGGCAAGGCCGAACTTTCGCATCAGGTGAAAGTCGACGAAAAGGACGGCACCCATCGGTCCCAGAATCGTCCCGTAGGTGCCGACGAATCCGAGCAATTGCGCCGACAGATTCGGAAAGGCACCGGCGAGCGTCGCGACGCCTCCGGCCACGAGTGTCATCGACTCGCGGGAACTCGTCGGCAGAACTCCCTGAAACGCGAGGCCCGCTCGATAGATCGTGGGGTTGGCCGTTGTCCAGCCGGCAATCACGACGCAGATAATCCCCGCCCAACCGAGCGATTGAAACGCGAGAAGACCCGGGTTGGCATTGACCTTTCCGTCGCTGCCGACCGCCAGATCGGGTTGGACCTTGATTAGGGCAGCCAGCAGCAGTGCGGCCGCGATCCATGCCATGTAGTGTCCCAGAAACATGCCGATGCTTGGTGCCCAGCCAGACGACTTGCTGCGGGCGAAGCGAAAGATCGACAAGTCCGCCATACCGAAGTGCATGGCTCCGTTGCACAGCCAGGCAAAGACGACAATCTGCCAGAAGCCGAACGTCTGCGGGCCATTCCTGGACTGCACGAAATCAATCGCGTCGGTCCAGAATACACCATTGGAGAGCGCATCCGTCGTTGTCGCGTTCATTTGGACGAGTGACACAATGCCACATGCAGCGAAAATGGCGATCATCCACGGGGCCGCGACATTCGCCACCCGGGCGACCATTTCGTACCCGGCTGCGGCAATGACGGCAATCAAAACGCCGACCAGAACGACCAGGCCGGTAAACGACGGTGCTCCGAGTCCCAGCATCGTTTCGGGAACTTCGTAATGGATGCCAAACGGAATCCCGATGGCACTGGCAGAAACCGTGACCATGGCGCCCGCGAGAAAGCAGAACAGCACGCCATTGACGACGTTGTAGAGTTTGACGAGCCACCCGCCCGCAATCCGTTCCAGCTGGTAGTAGAGCGTGAGTCGTTTCGACATTGCGATCGGCACAACGAGGTAGCGCCATGTCAGGACGGCCAGAACATTGCCCAGCAACAATCCCAGGACGAGATCCTGCAGGCTCGCGCCGGCAGCGAGGAACAGCGGGCCGATCATGAATTCCGTGCCTGCCGTATGTTCGCCCGCATACATGCCCCAGAACTTGCCAGCTCCCAGGAGGGATTGCTCCGAAACCGGTTCACGCTCGTATTCGCCACGGGCCCCACCTTGTTGTTTGCTCATAGGTGCTCGCTCTGAGATGTCACTCAGCCACGGCGACTCAAGGCGTCGCTCTCGTATTCGCGCACCCGGTCCAGCCAGCTACGGCCGATGGGTACGTCGTTCTGCAGGCAGTAGTAGTCCCAAACGGCACCAAACGGCAACAGCTTCAATTCCTCAAGCAATGCCAGTCGCGATGTGTAATCACCGTCCGACTCGATCTGACGAAGCTGGTCGGCCGGTTCCAGCATGGCCATCAGAAGCGCCTTGAGCAGGCAGCGAGTGCCGATGACCCAGGCTGCGATCCGATTGATGCTCGCGTCGAAGTAGTCCAGGCCGACGTGTGTTCTCTCCAGCAGGTTTCCGCGAACGAGTTCCTGTGCGATGGCCCGCAACTCGTCGGAGAGCACCACGACATGATCGCTGTCCCAGCGGATGCCGCGGCTCACATGGAGCAACAACTCAGGAACGTACAGCATGACCGAAGAGAGCTTGTCGGAGATCACCTCTGTCGGATGGAAGTGCCCCGAGTCCAGGCACAGCAGCTTGTTCCTGGTAATCGCATACCCCAGGTAGAACTCGTGCGAGCCGACGACGTAGCTTTCCGACTCCAAGCCGAACAGCTTGCACTCGACGGCATCGCGGTTGTGAGCCGGATCGATATCCTCGGCGAACATTGTGTCGAGTGATTCGGCCAGCCGCTCGCGGGGGGCCTGGCGGTCGATCGGAGTGTCCTTCATGCCATCCGGAACCCAGACGTTGGTCACGCAGGGTGTGCCGAGCGCGGCACCCATGGCCGCTCCGATTCTGCGGCAGGCCATCCCGTGCTCGATCCAGAACTGGCGAATCCCTGCATCTTGATGCGAGAGCGTGAAGCCGTCATCGGCATTTTGATGAGAGAAGAAGGTGGGATTGAAGTCGAGTCCCACTTGTTGCTCCCGGGCCCAGCCGATCCAGCCCCGGAAGTGCGATACCTCGATCGCATTTCGCTCGACCTTCGTGCCGGCGAACTCCCCATAACTGGCGTGCAGATTGAGCCGATGCCGTCCGGGGATCAGCGACAAAGCACATTCCAGATCGGTGCGCAACTCGACAGGCGTCCGTGCTCGACCGGGATAGTTTCCGGTGACGGCCAGGCCACCTCCGATGTCCTTCCCGAGTCCTTCAAATCCCTTGACGTCATCACCCTGCCAGCAATGCAACGAAATCGGCACCGCTGCCAGTTGTCGGAGGCCCGCCTCTACATCGACCTGCCACGAGGAATACGCTTCACTGGCGATCTCAAAAGCCTGTTCGACGCGAGCAGCCCCTTGTGTCACCGCACTGATCCCTCTTTGGCAAATGTGAGTAATGTGAGCATCGTCGTCAGCATCCTGTCCATGCGGCTTCGTCCGCGTGGCTCCTCATTCTGATCGCTCCAAGACATGCCGACACCCGAATCAACAGGACTGCCGCATCGCTACAGTGAGAAGTGAGAGTCGACAACAAGTCGGACCACTCGATCGTGTTCGTTTGATGGCAAAAGGCAATTCGACCCGGAAGCCGAGGCCATGGACGGCAGTACCCGATCGGCGGACAGGTACCGCAAGAGGTTGCCGGACCATTGAGCATGTGCATGCGACACCTGTCGACCGTCGCGACCCTTCAATAACCTTGTAACATGTGTACTGTAACGTTGATAATTGAAACGTCGACTTGCAATCGCATACTATCCCACAGAACAGGTCGATTCGTTCAGGAGATTCTCAACAACTCCTCAAGGCTCACCGATATCCAAATGTCGTCTTTCCCGCTGAGAGTCCTGACGGTCGCGCTGCTGCTGGTGCTGTAGGTCCCATTACCAGTTCGGTGCGCTGAACCGGATGCGGGAACCACCTACTTTGAGAAGCACATCCGACCTCTGACCTGCCCCCGGGGATGGTACCAGCATTTAAGTTAGGGTTTCAGTTGTCAACAGCTCAGCCGCACAAGCAGGGCTATCGCCAAGTACCCCTTGACTCGCCTGCGTAGAATGGCGGAGCAGTAGGAGGTTCCCATCCCATTCATGGAGGTCGATCTGTGTCATCCGCCCCTGGCGGGAGTTTGCTGGCAGTTTTGTCGCAACTCCCGGACCCACGTGGGCGTAAGGGACGACGTCATACTCTCTCCGCCATGCTCACGGCGGTCGTCTGCGGGTTGCTCTGCGGCAATCGCGGCTACACGCAGCTTGTCGAGTGGCTGCACGGTTTGCCTGTTGCCGTCTGGCACTGGATGGGATACACCCGCCGGCCACCCAAGCTCGACTGCTTCCGCGACCTCTTGATGAAGATCGATCCGGCCACACTGGAAACAGCCCTGGCCGCCTGGATCCCTGAGGCGTTGGGCATCGAACTTGACCCCGAACAGCTGCAGGCCGTGAGCATCGACGGCAAGACGCTCTGCGGCACGCTGCGTCCTTTCGCGCGCGCCGTGCATCTGCTCGCCGCCGTCGATCACCAGACCGGCTGTGTCCTCAGCCAGTGCCGTGTCGCGGATGAGACGAACGAATACATCACTGCGCTCGAACTGCTGCGGACGTTGGCGCTGGAAGGACGCGTGGTCGTCGGCGACGCGATGTTCTGTCAACGCGAATTGTGCCAGCAGGTCATCGATTCGGGTGGGCATTACCTGATCACCGTGAAGGGCAATCAGGCCGGTTTAGAGCGGGAAATCGCCCTGGAACTCTCAGCCTCTGACGGGGCCTTTTCCCCCCTACATTCAGCGCCAGCGGCGCTCGGAACGTGAACGCGCCACGTCGCTCGACAAGGGGCACGGCCGCGTCGAGCGGCGCACGCTGACGAGCACCACGATCCTGAACGGCTACCTGGACTGGCCAGGGCTGCAGCAGGTCTGCCGCATTGATCGCGAACGTTGGAAGGGCGCGAAGCGTGAGACCCAGACGGTCTACTACATCACTTCGCTGCCGCGCACGCTGGCCGGCCCGGAGGACCTGCTGCGTCTGTCTCGCGGCCACTGGGGAGCGATCGAGAACGGGTTGCACTGGGTGCGTGACGAGGTGCTCGGGGAGGACCAGAGCACGATCCGCACGGGTCATGCGCCGCAGAACCCGGCCGTCCTGAGTCTTCGGTCGTTTGCGGTGATCAGTGACGAAGGCCTAAAACACCTGCAGGATGTTGGCGCTCTCCAGGCGCTGGACCTCATGTCCACGCAGGTCACGGACGAGGGGCTGAAGGTCCTAGCTGACATGGCGAATCTACGGCTCGTGATGCTTCTTGGAGCGCGCGTAACCGACATGGGCGTCAAAGGTCTCCAGGAGTCCCGTCCGGAAATCCAAATTCTTTATCGCCCGACCGGCCAATGATGCACCTGATTCGGCTGCTAACTGGTGGGACATGCACTTCTCGGAGATCGCCACGTTCGACGTTTTCCCGGCAGATGGAGCGTATCGAAGGAGAACTGCTCCACTTCTTGCGCACCTTTCCGGCGGTGGCCCTGCTCCGAACTCGTCTCGGCAGCCGGCGAGGAACTCCACAGGGCTCGCTGCCGGCCGCGTGGGATGGGCTTCGCAGGAGCAGACGAGACGACTCGGGCGGGTATGCCGAAAATGACTGTCTAGTCCTTCCGTCATCGCCTCGCGAGGAACTGATCTATGTTGTGTCCCAACTGCCGTGCAAAACGACTGGCTGAAAGGAACGGCAAGAACGGTCTAGTCGTTGACTACTGCAGAGCCTGCAAAGGGATCTGGCTCGACGGTGGGGAGTTGTATTTGCTCAGCAACATGCCGCGTGAATTGGAGGCCAAGCTCCGTGGCGGACTCCGGCAGCCACGGCCCTCCGAACGCCTGTGTCCTCGTTGTAAATCCGCCTTGCAATCCGGCGGGCTCCTCCATCCGGAACTCGAAGTCGAGCAGTGTCCTGAATGTGAGGGGCTATGGTTTGATGAAGGCGAGATCAAGCAGGCGATCCATCTTGATCGGCAGACGTTCGACTTGCCTCTCGATGATGTCGAAGCCCCGTCAGCGTCTGAGCCGCTCCGCCGGAACGAAAAACCGCATGAGCGGCTGCGGTCAATCACTGCCGGGAGTCTGCCGCTGCCCAACCTGATTGTCCGATCGGCGAGCGTGTTGGTGCTGCTCTACAGCTTGCTGGGTCTGATCCTGATTACGCTGGTCGAAATAGGGAAGATAGAGGCCAGCTGGGCCGTGCCCCTGTTTTGCGTGATCGTGGTCGCCCAATACGTGCTTGGTCCATGGTTAATGGACCTGTCGTTGTCCTGGTGCTATCAGCTCACCTGGAAGACGGTCGACGAGTTGCCACCCCACCTGGGTGAATTCGTTGTGCGCGTCTGCGACGAGCAGACCATGACGCCTCCCTCGTTTGGATTGATCCACGACAGCGCGCCGAACGCTTTCACGTACGGTCACCATCCGGGCAATATGCGAATTGTGATTTCGGAAGGGATCCTCGAACTCTTGGAACCGGCTGAGTTCGAGGCCGTCGTCGCTCATGAGATAGGACACGGCAAACACTGGGACATGGCGCTCATGACCGTGGCTCAGCTCGTGCCGATGCTCCTCTACTACGTGTACCGCACGCTCATTCACTATCGAGGTGGCAAAGACGACAAGTCGGCCCCATATCGATTCGCCATCGCCGTTGGCGCCTACGTGCTGTATGTCGTGAGTGAGTATGTCGTCCTCTGGTTCAGCCGCTGTCGTGAATATCACGCCGATCGGTTTGCCGGACGGGTCACCAACAATCCCAACGCGCTGGCGGCAGCACTCGTCAAGATCGCTTACGGCCTAGCGGCAGGCGGCAAGCGGGAGCGCACGAAGGACGCCGCAGAACGCAACGATCTGGAAGCGATCGGTGCGCTGGGGATCTTCAATGCCGGCGCCGCGCGCTCACTAGTCATCACGGCCGCCACTCCCGCAGGCACAGAACGTGGTGTTACGCTCGATGTAGAGAACATCAAGAGCGCCATGCAGTGGGATTTGTGGAATCCCTGGGCGAGCTACTACGAGTTGCACTCGACGCATCCGCTGGTCGCCAAGCGATTGCAGTATCTTGCGGAACAGGCGGCAAGCCTGGAGCAGCAACCATACGTCGTCTTTGACAGGCGGCAGCCAGAGTCGTTCTGGGATGAGTTCTTCGTGGACTTGGCGATTCTGACGCTGCCGTTCGCACTGGCGATGATCGGCGCTCTCACAGCCTTTGCCGTGCTCGGGGGGCAGATTGACCAGCACGGACTCATGGGCATCCTCGGGGCAGCAGCGGTGGGTGGCGGCAGTGGATCACTGATCAAACTGCGTTTCCGTTATCGCAGTGACTATTTCGCCCCGATGTCGGTCGCCGGCCTGCTCCACAAAGTGAAAGTGTCGGCCGTTCGGCCAATCCCCGCGCGAGTCACGGGAACAGTGTTGGGACGCGGCGTTCCGGGACTACTCTGGTCGGAAGACGTCGTCATGCAGGACAAGACGGGAATTCTGTTCCTCGACTACCGGCAGCCGCTGCGAATCTGGGAGTTGTTCTTTGGCCTCTTCCGGACGGGAGATTTCGCTGGCAAACAGGTCTCGGCCACGGGCTGGTTCCGACGGTCGCCGGTTCCTTACCTTGAAGTCCATTCGTTCACGATCGATGGTCAAGAACGCACCTGCTATGCCCGCTTGGCTGCCATCGCTTTTGCGGGACTACTGGTCGTCGCTGGTGTCGTCATGATCGCGGTCGCTGTTGGGGCGGCTCCGTGAACAGCGACGTTGGGCGTGCAACACTACAACGGAACGGACGCAGACGCAAACCTGGTGAGGCGAAACTCATGGGGAGCCAGATCGGCAGACGCAAGCTTGTCGTCATCGGAATCACTGGGTTCACCCTCTTGATTCTTGTCGCAATTGGAGGACTTGTCTTCTGGGGAAGGGGTCTCTTCGTGGACCAGGCCAAGGAAGCCTTCAACGACAATTCCGTCATCCATCAACACATAGGTGCAGTCGATGAAATCGAGGTGGATTTCACTGCGACGGCACGAGCAGACGGCGAGGATGTATTCGTTTTCCGAATCGAAGGTCCCAAAGAAACTGGAGTCGTCACTGCTGAACTCGTGTCTGTTGATGCTGACTGAGGTGGACCCCGAAAACTGGACAGCCCAATAAGGTAGAATCTGGCCCCTGAGGGAGCCGGATAGGAGGTCCAGAGTGATGAGCAGGAAGCGACGGAGTTTGGGGGCGGCGCTCAAGGCGAAGGTGGCCCTGGCGGCGGTGCGGGGAGACAGGACGACAGCTCAGTTGGCCGCGGAGTTCGGGGTGCACACGTCTCAGGTGACGGCCTGGAAGAAACGGCTGAGCGAGAGCGTCACGGAGCTGTTTGCCGATGGCCGGCGGAAGTCGGCCGAGGAGAAGGGGGCCAATGA
Source organism: uncultured Planctomycetaceae bacterium (assembly GCA_963707405.1). Lineage (GTDB taxonomy): Bacteria > Planctomycetota > Planctomycetia > Planctomycetales > Planctomycetaceae > CAVPPT01. The sequence goes on from CAVPPT010000008.1 coordinate 100,623, forward strand.
GCAGGAACTGTACGAGCAGATCGGCCGCCTCAAAATGGAGGTGGAGTGGCTCAAAAAAAAGTCGCAGCTGCTGGACTGACTCGAGAGGAACTGAGGACATGGATCGAACCGGAACACCACACGATCAGCGTTCGGCGTCAGTGCGAACTGCTCGGCCTGGCCGTCGACGATCTGTGCGGCAATCTCCGTCTGGCAGCCCATCGCATCGATGGTGATGATCGCACCGCGAATGTCCACCAGCCTGAGCAGCACGGGAATCGCCGTAATTTCGTGCGATTTCTCCTCCGTGGCCACCTGTCCCAGACTCAAGCCGTATTCGCTGGCCCAAACGCTGACCGAATGCAAAGCGCCGAGTCCCTTGCTCTGATCGTGACTCCGCCGTGCGGTCTTCCCGTCGATCGCCAGCACCGGTTGATCGATTCCGGTGACGGCGGCCGCCTTCTCCCGCAACGCCTCCAGCCAGTTCCGGTAGCACGCCTGAAATGCGTCGGGCTGCAGTGTGGCCAGCACCCGTCGAAAGACGTCCTTGCGCGGGATGCCGTGCGGCAGCGGGAGCAGCCCCGTCCACAATTCTTCGTTCATCAGCGCCCATTTCGCAATGGCGGTCGGCCCGCCGGCCCCCGCAAGCACGCCCATCAGCGCGATGACCACCACGCTGAGAAGGGGATGCCGCCGGTTGATCTCGGACCGTGGATCCTCCAACTCGGCGAAATGACCAACGACCTCGTCCAGTCCGATCCGCGTTTCCCTCGCCATCGCACATCCTCCGTGAGTCGTTCGACACAATCGCACGGAGCATGTCCTACCACATCAGGCCGCCGGGCGCGAGTCACCCAGTCTGCCACAGCCACCCAGAGTGCGCGCTAGCCCTCAGATCACATTGTTGGAAGACACCGCACGGCTTCCTGCGGGATTTGAACGGTCCCCGGAGGATCCTCTCACTGTGAAGCGACTTCTGCCCGGCGGACTGGGGGAACTGGGCACTGTGCTCCAACAACTGGAGGCCGTGGGCGGCCGTGTCGAACGTTGCGGAGTGGAAGGGCCTACGCTGCATCGCGTGTTCTTGCACCTTACAGGAAGAGATCTGCGCGAATGAGCCTGACGGTGATGCGAATCGGACTCTTGCGTCTGCGCAACAACCCTGTTGAGTTGGCGCTGACCTTCCTTGTGCCCATCGTGTTCTTCAGCATCTTTGCGCTGATCTTTGGACGCGGAATCGGGCGCAATCGCGGAGTGGCACTGGAAGTGGCCATCGTGGACGAGGATAGTTCATCGGCCAGCGCAGACTTGCTCGAGCTTCTGCAGCGCATCGATGCCGTGCAGATCGTGGTGAGCGCAACGTCCGAGGATCCTCAGTTTGAGGCATCGCGCAAGGCTGTACGCGAATTGGTTCGATTGGGGCAGATGGACGCGGCTGTTCTCATCCCTCAGGGCTTTGAAGATCAGGTGGACAGCGGCAGTGAGATCGCCCGCATCGAGGTCCTCCACGACTCTTCGGATCCGATTGCGACCAACATCCTCGGAGTCGTGTTGCGGCAGTCGGTGTCTGCCGTCAAAGGCCGGCGCCAGGCACGAAAAGCTCGAGGCCTCGGGGACATTTTCCAGCGTCGACTGCGGGCCTCGCAGGATGAATCTCCTCTCGAAGTGGACGATCCCCCCCCCGTCGAGGTACATGCCATCGACGTACTGGGGGAGAGGTCGGCTAACCCGTCTGTAGCGATGTATGCCGCGGGCATTGCGGTGATGTTTCTGCTGTTCTCTGCTGCCAACTTCGGAGGCACGCTGCTGGAGGAGCAGGAGGCGGGTACCCTCGAACGTCTGCTCTCCAGTCGTTTAACCTTGGGGAATCTGCTGCTGGGGAAGTGGCTGTTTCTGATGTGTGTCGGCTGTCTGCAGATGGCGGTCATGCTCACGTGGGCGGAAGTCGTATTCCACGTCGAAGTCTCGAGACACCTGCCAGGCATGCTGATCATGACGCTGGCGACGGTCGCTGCCTCGGCCTCTTTGGGTCTGTTCCTGGCCTCGATCTGTAGAACGCGCATGCAACTGCAGGGTATCGGTCTCACCACAGTGCTCGTGATGTCCGCCCTGGGTGGCAGCATGGTCCCGCGCTACCTGATGAGCGATGAACTTCAGCGGATCGGTCAATTCACATTCAACGCCTGGGCGATTGACGGCTTTGTAAAGCTGCTCTGGAGGGATGAGGCGGCAACTGCGGTCTTGAGAGAGGCCAGCGTCCTCGGCGGAATGGCTGTGGTGCTCGGGATCCTGGCGCTACTCCTGGCCCGCCGCTGGCAGGCGGACTGAAAGTGGGCAACTTCTTTTCAGTCGCCTGTTACCGCGCCAATTTGCCGGTCAGCATTACCTCACAACCCACGCCGAATCCTGATGCACGATGATCGATCCCGGCGCGTACTCGACCCCTTCATTGAAGGGGTTTGCCAGCTCTGATGCGTGTCGACCGGACCCGGAGAGATCGCATTGACGCGAATGCCCCGCTCGCCAAGTTCGACCGCCATGACCCGAGTGAGCTGGATAACTCCCGCCTTGGCGACACCATAGGCGGTGCGTCCTTGGGCGCCACGCTGTCCCGAAATCGAGGCGACGTTGACGATCGCACCGTGCCCCCGTTCGACCATGGCGCGAGCCGCCGCTTGGCAACACAGGAAAGTGCCCGTCAGCACTCCATTCATCAACCGGTGCCAGTCATCAAGCGTCGTCTCCAGAAACGGCTTGTTGAGTCCAATCCCGGCATTGTTGACCAGGATATCCAGCTGACCACACTGCTCCAGGGTCGTGTCGACCAGCAGTTGCACGTCGGCGGGACGGGTGATGTCGACTGTCAGCGCCTGGACCCGGCCCCCGCGATGACGAATTTCCTCGGCCGCGACATCTCCTTGCAGTCCATCGAGGTCGGCGATCACCACGTGCGCGCCTTCCCGGGCGAACAGGTCCGCCATGGCGCGGCCAATGCCATGGGCCGCGCCGGTAATGACGGCCGTTTTGCCGGACAGTCGTCCGCCGTGCCTGTGTTCCCCATGCGTTGAGACTCGCGGACTGATCTCCGCCGCTGTGGTTGGTGTCATCTCACAATTCCTGATGGTCAGTTTTTGCTCCGCGCCTGACTGGTGACTCCCCTCCCAGCAGATTGCTCCAGGGGGCAGTCCCGCAGTCATCAGCGCTCACCTGCGACTCCCGTGTCAATCATCAATTCTGCCCGGCGAACCGAGAAACAGTCGTCGCCGGAGAACACCAGCCACAGCGTTTGCCCGTCGTCGCTCATCCATTTGGTGGGAAACGAGTTTGTATCACCGGGCCCGACATCCCAGGTCTGGGTATAGAATACGGTCGTCCATGGCCCCCAGGGCTGGGGAGCATCGTACACACCGAAGCCTCCCTGAAAGCGAGGTCCGCGCTCGTCGGTGCTCTCGGGCAGCACATGGCACATCAAATAGCGCTTCAGCGCGGCGTTGTACGTGATCCCCAACCGATAGCAGCGACCGGGATCCTCGAACACTCCGCCGCGCTCGGCGATGTCGTTCGACCAGTGGGGTGTCCCCGCGTCGTCAAGGTGTGTGAAGTACTCATAGGCGGACTGGCCCCTGAGGCGATCTTTGGGGACCCGGGCCATCACCACCCGATCGCCCGGATCGTAGGCACTCGGCGAATCGCTGGAATAGATGTAGACGTGTTCGTCACGTGCACCGTCATAGTTGCGACCGAAGTTCAGAAACGTGGGACAGCCGAAGCTCGTCGTCCACTTCCAGTCGGCCCATGTCCACGACTGTCCGTGATCCTTCGACCAGCCGACCTGCGAGTTCCCGGCGTTGCGGACCAGCATGTAGAGCACGCCGTCAACCATCAACAGTCCGCTGGCCTTCACACCCTCGGCACCCTGACCAATCCGCTCGGCGTCCTGGGAACGAATGTTGATTCCCCGGGCATCGGGCGGATCACCCTCCACGCGCACCAGCCCAAGACTAAGCTTCTTCTCCACCTTCGGCGTGAATCCCCAGCCATCCCCATACGCCGTGTAGAGATGCCCGTCGTCGGCCCAGGTCATCGGCCAGTTGTCGCTCCCTTCGGCCTGTCTGCTGATCGTGTCAGGATCTGCCCACTGGATGCCTGTGATGACCTCGCTCGGCGGACAGGGAGCCTTGGCATCCATCGAAACTGGTTGCGTACTCGTGAGGAATCGCCCGTCGACCGTGTTCCACGAATCGTTCGAGTTCTTGCCGGTGAACGTCATCGTGAAATGGCCGTCGTCACGCAGCCATTTCGTCGGAAAACTCCAGAAGAACGTCGAGACTTCGATGTGTCCCTCCCCCCAAGCATCTTCGTAAGCCACCGTCGACCAGGGCCCCCAAGGCTCGGGAGCCTCGAAGATTCCCAGCTTGCCGACATGCGTCGCGGTGTGTTCGGTGCACAACAGGTATCGCCCCAATCGTGGTACGAAGCTGGCACTGAGGTTCCATCCCACACCGCTGGAATCTGCAAACACCGGTGACTTGCGTACGACGTCCCTGGTCCACAGCGGCTCGCGCTCTTGGCCCAGTCCCGCGAAGAATTTCATAAGCTGGACGGTTCAGAATTTGATCCTTCGGCACACGGGACACGTACAACCGGCCAGGACGATGAACATCGAAACCGTAGTTTCCCGTCGTCACCGGTTCAGGCCCCCAGGTGGGGTGAATGTAGTAAGTGTAGATATAATCATCCCGTGCGCCGTCATAGTCCCGGTTGAAGTTCAGGAACGTCGGCACGCTGAGTTCGTCGGAGTAGGTGAATTTCCAGTCGGCGAGTTTCCAGTGGGCTCCCCGGTCGCTCGACGTGGCAATCTGACAATACGTCATGTCTTTGACGGGCTGCGAGGCGACCCACATGTACAGCACGCCATCAACACTCAGGATGCCATAGGATTTGCCACCGAACTGTGCGGGATGTTCGCAGTTCTTGCCTCCCCAGACATTGTGGCCGGTGTATGGGTTGCCATCTCCTTCAATGCGGGCCACGCCCAGCAGGACACGGCCATCGTGATTCGTGCCGCCGAAGCCGCCGCCATCTCCCCACGCGGTGTATTGATGTCCGTCGCCAGCCCAGGTCATCGGCCAGTTGTCGCTGCCGATTGCCAGGCGATGATGGGTGGCGAAGTCGAACTCGACTCCACGAATCACCTGACTCGGAGGATAGGGAGTGATGGACGCGTCGGCGGCCGACGTGCTGACGGCTGTGGTCTGTGTGGCGGCGGCCACCAACGGTTTGAACAGCCGCTGGTAGACCGGTGTGATCGGTTCCATTTCGGAACCCTGACCCCCTGACGCTCGCAGCTCATTGCCGTTGCGAACGGCAATCAGGTTCAGACTGGGGACGACCAGCAGAATCTGGTTCTTCGCCCCCGCCCCCCACACAGCATCGCGGGGCAAGTCCGGAAAGTGTCCGTCGGAGTTGGTCCACCAGCCCATGCCGAAGTGACCCGGGAGCCCGGCGTCGTTCGTCATCGCCACGACGGTCTCTGGTGACAGCAGACGCTGTCCATCCCAGTCCCCTTTCCGCAGCACGAGCCGGCCGATGCGCCAGCGGCCCGCGGGGTGTAGTTGCCTCCGCCCCAGTTGGCGACCATCGGCAGTCCATCGACGACTTCCGTCATCCCGTAGCCGCAAGACCACTCGTCGTCAGAAACACCGATCGGTCTCATGATGCGCTCACGCAGCAACGAACGCAGATCGGGATGTTTGGTCCCCTGCAAACTCGCGGTGACACACCACGTGAGCATCGCCATGCCCGGATTGCTGTACTGGTAGTCGGTTCCGGGCTCGAACAGGATCGGCGCAAGAATCCCGCGAGATGGTGAAGGCGTCGTGCGGGGGACGCTGATCCCCGTTTCGCCACCGCCAGAACTCGCCACTCCATCCCGTGTAGCTCCCCTGGTCGATGCCCTGGGCCTCCTCTTCGCGGTTGTGAGAATCGTCGATGCCTGACGTATGCGACCCCAGATGACGGACCGTGATCCGGGAGCGCAGCGGGTCATCCTTCCACGCCGGCACGTACTTCCAGGCTGGATCACCCGGGGCAATGAGTCCATTTTCCATCGCGACCGCCAGCGACAGTCCTCCGACAATCGCCTTTGCTAAGGAGGCTGTGGAGTGACGGTCCCTGGGTCCCCAACCCTCCGCATACCATTCGAGCACAATGCGATCGTTGCGGATGACGAGCAAGTTGTTGGTTTCGGCGGCGATGGAGTCGCGCAGTGCCCCCAGCGCCTCGGCCGACATGCCCTGACTCTCGGGCGTCGCAGCTATCCAGTCGAAGGGTTTTGCTCCTGAGCTCATCTGCCACGGGAACACCAGGCAGATTGCCAGTAGAAATGCTCTGGAAATCAACAACCGAATCATGCGTGTTACCTTTGTTCTGCGGGTAGGAGTCAGACTTCTGTCACTAATTTCTGCTTCCTGCTTCCTGCTTCCTCAGTTCGCTGCGTGCTCAAGAACTCGATCAGATCGCGAATTTCGTGTTTCTTCAACATCTTCCCGAATGCAGGCATGGGTGATCCTGCCGACGTGCGCGCTTCGATATCCGCTTGGGCAACGTCCACGGTTTGACCGTCTCCCGTCTTCACGACCGTGTGATCGTCATCCTCCTCCTGGACTACCCCGGAGATGACGCGGCCGTCTGTCCTCAGCCGTGTGATCACGCCAAAGCCCTTGGCGATCTTGGCATTGGGGTTGATCAAGGACTCGAGCAGATACTCACGATCGGCCCGCGATGCGACCTGGGACAAATCGGGACCCGCTCACCCCGTGCCGTGCTGCCACCATAGAGCGCTGCGCGAAACTGCGCCAAGGCGTCGCTCCTGTCAGCCTCCTGCAACTGGAGCTGATAGGTCTCCAACAGTTCGGAGATCCCATGGCCCGCACGCTTCTCGGCCGCAGCGACAATGTCCAGCTCAACACTCGCGAAGTGCCGCGATACGGCCAGCGCCGCGTGCGACGGGTCGATCAGCCATTGGAGCGCGGATGCGATCAGCTGATCCGCGGCCTGGGTCTCCAATGACGCCAGGACCTCAAGGGTGGACTGCCATTCCCCGGCACTCGTCAGCTCGCTCTCGAACGATTCCCGCATGGTCCCGATCGCTGCCTCGGGGTCCAGCAGTGCCAATTGCGTACGTGCCGACGCACGCAACAGCGGCTCGTCGGAGGCAAGAAAGGATTGGAGCACTTCGTCGACGGGCTCTGACCGGCGGGAGACTAGCAACCTCAGCGACTCGATTCGCGTCTCCAGTGGCCGCGTGGCATCTCTCGCCCAGGAGGCGATCTCCTGATCATGCACGGCGACATCGTATTGTGTTACCAGTTGAATGACGGACGCCAGCAGCGGGCCGTCCACGGTTCGAAGCAGCGGGTCGGTATGGGCCGCGAGGACTTGCCGAATGACTTCAGGATCGCGCGCTTCTAGGTTGTGTTGACATTCATCTGATCGCAAGTCTCGGTTTTTGTTACGAGTGTGTCTGACGAATCCCTGCTCAAGGAGGAGCGGCACAATGCGGCGAAACGAAATCACGGATTCACAATGGGAACAATTGCGACACGTCCTGCCGGGCAAAGAATCGGATCCGGGGGTGACGGCCAAAGACAATGGGTTGTTTATCAATGCGGTGTACTGGATCGCCAAAACGGGAGCACCGTGGCGGGATCTTCCGGAACGGTTCGGAAAGTGGAACTCGGTGTTTCAACGCTTCAACCGTTGGTGCCAGAAGGGTGTCTGGGAGCGCATTCTTCAGGCGGTGGGCGGCGACGTTCAACTCGAGGAACTGTTGCTCAGTTCGACGATTGTTCGAGCCCATCAACACGCCGCCGGCGCAAAAGGGGGCAACATCGACAGGCCATTGGTCGCTCTCGTGGCGGATTGAGCACAAAGATACACACGGCTGTGACGGGATGTGGGCGCCCCGTTCGATTCCGCCTGAGTCGTGGGAAGCGACACGACATGACCCAAGCCGAAGCGCTGATCGAAGATCTGTCGCCGCAATACGTGATTGCCGACAAAGCCTACGACGGCGACCCACTCCGTCAGCACATCAGCCGGCAGGGTGCCAAGCCCGTGATTCCAGCCAGGAAAGGCTCGCGGGGTCGTCGATATAAAAAGACACTATACACATTATAACAAGACACTATACACATTCCGTAATGTGGTTGAACGGTTTATCTGTCCTAGTTCAGCGGGAATTGGAATGTGGAGCGGTCGGCGTTAGTGAGTGACAGTGGCGACATCCTGCCCAAGGGTCGCGGCGTCGTGCCGCGAAGGTTTTTCGCATTGGCGTTGAAGTGGAGGAAGGGAGACCGAACCGGAGTTGAATCCGGCCCGGTCGTCCACTCCAACCCCTGGGACGGCGCTCGGGTCGCTCCTCGCTGTTGCACCGTTCGCGGGTGTGCCGCTCAGCGGTGCCCTGTCCTCCGCCCAGGTCGATATCGATTGTGCCGGGAGGCCATGCATCAGGCAAACTCCTGCAGTTCCCGCGCGCTGACGGGCGAGTTGACGGCGGTGACGGGCCTCTTCCAGTTTGCGGTCCCGTTCGGCGAAGATCACCTGCTCCAGTCCATTGAGCTTGTCCGCCGGCGTGATGTAGCCGATCGCCGAGTGCAGCCGCACCTGATTGTAATGCTCGACAAACGCCGCCACCCGCCGCCGGGCCTCCTCCAGCGAAGCCGGCCATTTCGGCCGGAGGCACTCGCGTTTCAGCGAGCCGTGCCAACTTTCGAGCTTGCCATTGGACTGTGGGTAGTAGGGACTGGTCCGGACATGGGTGATCCCCACCAGCCGGATGAACTCCTGGAAGTCCCGGGCGATGAACTGCGGCCCGTTGTCGGAGATGATCCTGGGCTTCTCGCCGGGGTGCTGCTCCAGGGCCTTTTGCAGGATGACCTCGATGTCCTGTTCGGTCATCGACTCGCGCAGTTCCCAGTGCACGATGGACCGGCTGGCTCCGTCCAGCACGCTGGTCAGGTAGTCGAACGTCCCTTCCACGTTGATGTACGACACGTCGATGTGCCCGTGTTCGTGCGGCTGCAGCGGCTGCGCGAACCCGGTCCCTTTCTTCGATGGCGCGGCCCACTTGCGGTCCAGCCGCCCGGCTCCCTTGAGCACGCGGTAGACGCTGGCAGGGCTGACCGCCACGACGTCATCGTCAAGCATCATGAACGTCAGTCTCCGGTAGACTTCCAGCGGATGGCGGTCGTGGAAGTCGATGATCGCGGCCTGTTCCCAGTCCTCCAGCCAGTGGTCGCGAGGAATCTGGCCGTTGTGCTCGTTCACCTTGCCGTACCGCCCTTTCCAGGTGTGGAACTTGCCCTGTCCGTGTTCGAGCCAGCCCAGCAATTGCTTGGCCGAAAGTTCGGCACGGCCGGTCCAGTAGTGGACGTAGTCCACGATCTGGTCCCGCACGTCATGGGGAACCCAGCGTCCCTTCAGAGTTCCCCAAGTTCTTTTTTTGCCTGGACGTTGGCCTCCAGCAGTTCGGCGATGACCTCGTTCCTGTTGGCCAGTTTGGCCTGCAGCAGTTCGATACGGCGGTCCCTGGCCTTCTCAGTGCGGCTGTTCTCGGCGGACCGCTCGAACGCCTTGTCGGCATGAGCCAGCACCTGGTTGACCCACAGGTGAATCTGGCTCGGCTGCAGGCCGAACTCCCCGGCCAGTGCGGAAACGGCTTCCTTGCCAGCCAGATGCCTGCGCACAATCTGCGCCTTCTGCTCGGCAGTGAAGCGGTTTCGGGTGCGACTCATGGAATCTCTCTCCGGTCAGGTTGTAATAACCCGACCAGCGTCCGATTCCATTTTCAACTGAGGCAGGACAGGTCACTGAATAGCGAGATGCGATGCGGTGATTTCCGCATTGCTGGCACGTCCCTTGCGCCTGTGGTACGCTCACCGCCTTCAAGAGATCCAGCGTCACGGGACAAGACAATTCAACGGGAGTCTGCGGAATGCCTGCCGGAAAGCCACAGCCCATCTCCGGTGTCAGTGCCGGTTACGAAGCCCTCATCGAGACGCTGTACCCTTCGATCTCGGCGAGTGTCCCCGGACGTCTGATCGGGATGCTGTGTGATTGCCTGCCGATTTCCATCGCAGGCATCAAGCTCTCGCATGTGCTGTTCGCCCCATTGATGCTGCCGTTCGGGCTGATCGGTTACCTTCAGCTCAAGGTTACTGGTAAAAAGTATGTGCTGACCAACCGCAACATTCAGATTTGGAAGGCCATCGGAGCCCGCCGGCTCGCATCGGTGAGCCTCGGCGACATTGACGAGATCGCCATCCAGGTCGAGCCCGGCCAGTCGTTTTATCATGCGGGAAACCTCGTCCTGTTGAAGGCCAATGGAGATCCCCTGCTGACGTTGCCGGGCGTGCCCAGACCTGAACGGTTGCGGCACCTCATCCTCGAATCGCGCGATGCCCGTCGCCAGAGCGATGCCTCATTTGCCACGATCGAGGCCCGGCAGCCGCAACCGGCGTGAGGAGGCTGAGCGGTGGCTGATGTGCAGCTCATCAGATCGCAGTTCGTCATCTACTCGATCTCCCGGCTGAGGGACTCGCAGACCCAAATCGAGCGTTGTCTCGAACTGCTGAGCGAAGAGCAGTTGTGGACTCGATTCAACGAAGTCTCGAATGCGATCGGGAATCTGGTGCTGCATCTCACCGGCAACGTGCGGCAGTGGATCATCGGCGGTGTTGCTGGTGAAACTGTTGATCGCGACCGGCCGGCGGAGTTCAGTCAACGCGAACCGCTCCCGGTGGAGCAACTCGCCGGTCCACTGTGCACCACACTGGACGAAGCCTGCCGCATCATCGACCAGATCTCGGCAGATCGTCTGGTCGAGATGGTGGAGATCCAGGGCTACGAAGTCAGCGTGCTGTCGGCGGTTTATCACGTGGTCGAGCACTTCTCGCTGCACACGGGGCAGATCGTGTATGCGACGAAGATCCTGACGAACCGCGATCTCAGTCTGTACGACGCTCACGGACGTCGGCTCGACGAACGAGTCAGCGGGACTCCGTAGTGTTCGGCTTCTCACCTCGGGTGGAGGGAGGAAGATAGTCCGGCAGATCCTGTGGCTGGTACCGCAGCCGGATGGGTCCCTGACAGCATTCACACGGCTTGATCTCGTACATCGGGATCGCACAGATGTCGCACCAGTAGTCGGTGTACATCCGCTCGCCTGCCTCATCAAAGGTGAAGATCAATTGGACCTGCAAGTAAGGCATCTTCTCACGGCGAAAGCAGACCAGCTCGACCCGGCGCTCACGCAGCCGGGGATCCTGGAAGAACGCCCGCCCCCGCCAGTCCGCCAGAATGGGGAGCAGCTCGCCGTCGTCCGTTTCGAGCACCACTTGGCCGTGCATCTCTTCGGCGACCTTGATGTCCATTTTCTCGAGGGCGTCCTTCAGGAGCACGACGCGACCGGAAAACAACTCGTGCCGTGGAGTCTTCTCGACAGATCGCGACTTCGCGGCAGGTTCGCCGCCGCTCAACCAGAGGGCGACAACGCTGCTCGTCAGGATGGCCTGCCACATCATCATGGTGCGGTCGCTGTCTGCGGTGTGAAGACCTACCCGGCCGAGACGCCAATCACGACCAGTTTCAGAGGCAGGTGTTGCTCGCCCACTGAAGTTTGCAGAATCCAGAAGTCACGCCCGGCGTCATGTGTCAGAGTCGCGGACTTTGGCGGTGCATCGTCGGCGGGGAGCAGCGACAGAATCGCCGGGTGCGTTGTCCCCGAAGCTGCCGCACTGAGTTCTTGCAGCTTCTCGACATTCTCGATCGTGGCAGCGTTGTCATCGTCGGGCGCCGGTGTCAGCAGCAGGAAGTCGAAGGTTTCACTCGTGCCGATGTGGTTACCGTCCGCCGGTTGATGGGCATAGCGCAGCACATACAGGTGATCCTCTTCGAGTTCCTGATCGCGAAAATCTGTCAATTCTGCGTCCGGCGCGACACGCAGGACGCCCACAAACTGGCCGGAGGTAAGCGGGTACTTCACGTTCAGTGAGGGCTGGAAGCCCTCGATGACCGGCAGCGATTTCGTGAACCAGATTTCGATGGCCGGACCATCCGGTCCGCTTACCCGCTGCCCTTTGGCACTCAGCGCCTTCTGCAGGCCCTCCGGAAGTCCTTCTGGCAAGGTGTCGATTGCCTCCAGCTTCCTATCGTCCGCACGGGTTGCCGCAAGACCAAAGCCGGTCACGATCAACAAACAGGTCCCAGCCAGCTTCAGCAAGGTCATCACAACAACTCCGCAGGGTGTCAACAGGTGTCGAACTCAGGTCGCGAGGGTCCGGCTACTTTCTGAAGATCGCCAGAAATGCAGACCGGCTATTGTGGGATGTCCAGCGGCTGTCAAGTCCGTCACCTGTGAACGACTGCGTGACCGAGTAGGCCGGCGTCGCGTAGTGCACGTCCGTCAGCGGCTGATAGAACACCTGCTCATTGCTGCAGACGCAGTCGAAGTCGTTGAGTTTGCGGGTGCGAATCTCGGCGAGGTTGCCAGCCTTCAGAACGCCTTCCATCGTCGAATGATCATTCTCCAGCGAGATCGGGCTCCGCTCGACCTTCTTGACATTGTGTGTGTACTTGCCGGCGGCATCTTTCACGAAGTCGACCAGAGCGACTTGTTGCTCTGGGGTGGCCTGTTCATCAATGAGGATCACCGAATCCATCTGGGCGGCGTTCATCGGGAAGACACCGTCTTCGCCGATGGTGTCGTCTGCCCGAATGACGAGCACGGCCCCCAGACCGGCGAGCGAGACCCCCTTCCAAGAACCTTCTTCGACCTTCCAGGCGGCGACGGCTTCACGGCCGGCGAGCCCGATCTCTCCATTGGCGAAGCAGGGACCAGTGTAGACGTCGCAGGTGCGGGCTTCGAGGTATTGACCACGAATCTCTACGGCCTGCGCCGACAGGGCACTCCCCAGCAGCAGTGCCGTGGTTGTCAGAAATGCTGATGTCCGCATGACTTCGATCTCCTGGTCACTGTCGATTGGGAACTCACGAGGGCGTCTTGCCATGTCAGCTTCGATTCTCACTTTGCCCGGACGAATCGTCAAGCGGCTTTCGGCCTGCTGGGGCTTCCTCTCCCATGGTCCAGTGCGAAAAATAGTCTGGTTGATCCGTGCTTCACGCAACGACTAGACTCACACGTCCACTCTGACTCACCTGTCCACCTTCGTTTGCTGGTATTCCGCCGATGTTGCTGCGACTGCTCAAATCCAAGCTGCACATGGCTCAGGTCACGCAGACCGATGTCTCTTACCACGGCAGCATTACCATCGACTCTGATCTGATGGATGCTGTGGGACTGCTCCCCTATGAGCAGGTGCTGATTGGCAATAGTGCGACCGGGCAACGAGGCGAAACCTACGTCATTCGCGGAACGGCGGGGGGCGGCTCGATGCAGCTCAACGGGGCCATGGCTCGTCTGGCACAGCCGGGGGATCGCATCATCGTGATGGCCTTTGCGTTTGCCACGCCCGACGAGGTGGAGTCGCTGCGTCCCCGGGTCGCCGTCCTCGACGAACACAATCGCATCGTCGAGCAATGGACCGGGTAGCCCCTCCGGTACTGCCGGCTCGGTCAGATTCGCCTTGCCCTCGGGATTGCAGGGTCGATAGCTTTCGCGCCCCGACTCATCACGAGTGCCGGACTTCAACGTTGTGCACAGCGGATTTGCGGGAGTTCCCGTACCTGTGCGGACATTGTCCATGATTCGCGACATCAAGATTCCGGCGGGAAACCGGTGTCGGGAGGATCTGCCTCGCTTGGCCTGGCTGTGGTTGCCCATTGGATTCCTCGCCGTGCAGGGCATTGCGGGAGCGATCGACGAACAGATCTACCGTCGCTGGTTCTGTGGCGAATGGGGTCTGGTGGAGAACCTGACGGTCGTCACGCTGCTCGCCGGGATCGTTTGGGGATGTCGGGTGCTCAGGAGGCCGGTTGTCTGTGAACAGCCTCGTCGCCGCTTGTTTATAGTTCTCATCATCGCCGGGTGCGTCTACTTTGCCGGCGAGGAGCTGAGCTGGGGACAGCACCTGGCCGGCTGGCAGACTCCCGAATTCTGGCAGCGGGTCAACGATCAGCAGGAGACAAACCTGCACAACACGTCGGCGCTGTTCGACCAGTGGCCCCGCACCCTGCTGACGCTCGCCGCACTGGCCGCGATGATGATGCCTCTCGTCTCGCGCATCGGGGGCGACAAACTGGAAAGTTTCAGTGACCTGCGCTGGTACACCCCGACGGCGGTCTGCTGGCCAGTCTGTCTGGCGGCGATAGGCATCACGTTTCCGGAGAAATTGGGCCTGCCGACGCTGGCGCGAGTTAACCCCGGGGAACTCAAGGAGCTGTATCTGGCGGGGTTCCTGGCTGTGTACTTGGGTTCCCTGGAACGCCGCAGCCGGGCAGTTGAAACGTCCGGTGCCGGCGATCTCCCGCAGATTACCCCGGTTCGCCGGGCCGCCTGAGATCGATCTAGGCTGGGTGGGGAGGACTTGCTATGGTCCCGCCCCCATTCGGATGGGGCATTCTGCCTCCTTCCCGCGTGTCCCCTTGTGCTTTGTCAGGGACCTGCAATGCGATCACTTCTGCCAAGTCTGATGTTTGCCTTCCTGGTGACGATGCCCCTTGCCGGGTGCGGCTGGTTCGGCAGCGACGATGAAAACTCCGAGCTCGAACTGCCTGAATGGCTGAGCGAGGAAGACGAGGGCGCGTCGACGGAGCCTCAGGCCACCGCGTTCGCCTCCGATGTCACGTCGGCAAAACCGGAGAGGCTCGAACTCAACCTGCGGCCGGGTGACCGGTTCCCGCTCCGCAAGGTGGTTGAACAGGAGCTGACCCAGGCGTCGCTCAGCGGGGAACCACAAACGAGCTGGTCCCAGTTGGAACTGCTGCTGACCATCACGGTCGATGAAGTGCGTCAGGGGCGGACCCGGCTGCAGGTGATGTACGACCGCGTCCGCTACTCGCACGAGGTGAACGGCGAGGTTGTCGAGTACGACTCCTCTCAACCTCCCGCCGAGATTCCCCCTGCAGTGCTGGCCTATCACGGCATGCCGGGAGATGGCTTCGCATTCTGGCTGAGCCGGGAGAATCAGATCGATGGGGTCGATGGGTTCCGCGACTTCTTGAAGCGTTGCCTGCGGTTCGTCCCCGAGGAGCAGCGCGGCCAGGTCATGCGCGACATCGAAGCCGGCTCAGGCGAGCAGGGCATCGAAGACTTCGTGGACAGCACCATCGGGCTGCTCCCCTACGACGTGGACACATCGATCGGAGATTCCTGGGAACGACCGCAGCGGATCGCCGGCCCCCTGCCGATGGAAGTCAATACCGTATGTACGCTGCGGAATGTGACCGACCAGACGGCTGAGGTCGAACTGGACGGACGCATCCAGCCGCTCGCCCCAACCGACCAAGAAGGTGCGGACGATGGGGGAGTACAGATCACGGTGACCGGGGGACGCTGCTACGGAGATTGCACGATCTTCCGCGATACCGGCCTGCCGAGTGACGCGCATCTCGTCCGTGAGGTGGACATGAAGGTGCAGGTGGCCGGGGGTATTGAGTTCGACCAGCACAAGCGGACGGTGACGACCATCGAGGCGTATCCGGCCCAGACGGTCCGCGCAGCGAGTGATCCGATCGGTCCTCGCTCCCGATAACCTACTTCTTCTTGCGACCGAACCAACTCCGGGCATCGTCGGGTGCAGTGCCCTCCGTCTCTTCGAGCCGCTTACGTCCCACTTGCTGCTTGACGTGCTGCTCGATCTTGCGCTGCGTGATCTCGATGTTGGCCTGAATCCGGCTGAGTCGCGCACGCTCGAGGGACAGGTCCACCTCGGAGATGCGCAGTCTTGCCTCGAGTTCGGAGGCCAGCGATTGCAGATGCCTGCGGAGATCCTCAGGGACGTGCTGCAGGGCCTCCCAATCGGGGAGTTGCGTGGACTTCTGGTCGACGTTGCGGAGCCGGCGCACCAGAAAGTGAATGTACTCTTCCCGCGCCTCAATGGCCTGCACAAGTTCTCCCCGAGTGGCGATGTCGACGGCAATTGGCTGCGGGGCCTCGGGCTCGACTATAGGAGTGTGATCCAGGACCGGAGCCGGCTGTTTGGGCGGAATGACCGTTGGTTCCGCTGCGAGTGGTGCAGCAGGTGTCGGGGCGGCGGGTTCTGTGGATTTTTTGGAAGTTGCGGCAGACTTGTTCGACGCTTTGGCAGCGGCTGCTTTGTCTCCGTCGGCCATCAACTGGGCCTTCATGGCTTCCCAGGCGGAGAGGCTGTCAGCGCGGCGGTCCTTCTCGCCCCCTCCTGACTTGGCAGGTTCGGACTTCGCGGGCTCGCTGCTCCGGGATTCGGTGCGAGTCTTCTCAGGCGGGGGGCTTGCCTCAGCCGACTTTCGCGCAAGCACGGCCGGTGCGGAACCATCACTCACCGCTTGCCGGAGCAGGTGGTGGATTTCATCCAGGCGAGTTTCCAGGCGCTGGAGCCGCTCGCCGGGTTGCTGTTCTTTCCAGGTTTCGACGACGCGCGACAGGTCTGTGAGCAGCGCCTGTTGTGAACCGCCCCCGTCTGCAGCTGCGGCCCGTCCACTGCGATCGCCTCCCGTGCGCTGGAAGCGATCGAGCTGCTCGGCCACATCTTCGAGCTGCGTGGTCAGCGCCAGAATGACCGACTCCTTCTCCTGGAGGGACTTTTCAAGCGTGGCAATCGGGTCTGGCCGTGCCACCTGTTGATCTGCCATGCGTTGACTCCTGAGTGCTCGGTGCGCGGGCCCGAAACTGGCGCGCTTGCCCAGCCACCTGGCCTGCGACGAGTCCGGTCTGTGAAACTTACCTCAAAAAATGGTCCGACCATCGTGCCGCGAGTGAGATTTCGGTGGCAGAATCACTCCAACCCGCAAAGGCGGACTGGTCGGGTGGCAGCCGCGTTTGATTGCACGTTCAGGCAACGCTGGGTGAATTGGGGTTTCACAAGGGATCAGGTTTCAGGAGTCAGTGTCCGCGATCTGACCCCTGACTCCTGATCCCTGAGTCAGACCGACTTGCTTCGTCTCAATGCCCGAGCGGGTCGTGCAACAATCCGCGTGTACACCCAGCCCGAGACGCGGTCGTGATGATCGGGGCATCACACCAAAAGCTGATGTGGTATCATCGCGGGTCGTTCCATTCACAGCCCACAACCGTTCCGCCATGCAAGTCACCATCACTGCCGTCGGACCCGATCATCGCGGCCTCGCCGACCCGATTGTCCACTACGTGGCGACGGCAGGGGCCAATATCCACGAAATCCAGATGTACGACCGCGACAGCGAGCGGTTGTTCGCCATGATGTTGCGGATCGAATGGCCTGCGGACGAGGAACCGGTCGCTGTGCTGCGCGAGCGGCTCAACCAGATCGGGGAGCTCAAGGGGCTGACGATCCGCACCTGGTCGCGCGACGAACATGCACGCGCCCGACTGGCGATCTGCACGACCTATCGTCCGGAGCCGGCACTCGCCTTGCTGCGTGACATACGCGACAAGCGACTCAAGGCCGAGGCGGCGGTCATCATCGGCAACCGCAGCTCCTGTCGCGGGGTCGCGGAGCAATTCGGTGTCGACTTTCATGATATTGGTGATGCCCGCGGTGAGCCTGACAACGTGCGCCTCGTATCGCTGCTGGATGAGTACGAGATCGATTACGTGATTCTTGCAAGGTACATGCGCATCCTCCCCCTCGCGCCTGCTGGGAGTTCGCCGGCGGGCGAATCGTCAATTTGCATCACGGGCTGCTGCCGTCGTTTCCGGGTTTTCGGCCGTATCACGACGCCCACACGCATCACATGCTCACCTACGGAGCGACCATCCACTTCATCGTGCCGGAACTGGATGCGGGGAACCAGATCATCCACCAGAGCACGTTTACCGTCTTTCCTGGAACACCTCTGGATGAGGTAATCCAGAAGGGACAGACGGACAACGAACCGCAATGCCTGGCCGAAGGGGTCCGCCGCGTTGTGGACCGGGAGGTCGAGCTGCACTTCCACCGCGTGGCGCGTGTGTAGTCGCGTGTCGGAATCGTGGTCGAACCTGCCGGCTTCAACTCGTTGGCATGGATCGCGTGTAAACAAACCAGCCTGACTGCGGAGATAGCACCCCGGCGAAGGGTCACGCGCCGGCGATTCCCGGGTGAGCGTAAGTCACGCCCGGATCAGCAGTTGCCCGGCAGGGATTTGAACCCCGACTAAATGATCCAGAGTCATTCGTGCTACCGTTACACCACCGGGCAGAGTGGGCAGACACAAGGCCGGAGCCCGTGTCGTGCACCGGATTCTAGATGGCAGCCCAGAGAGTGCAAAGCCTGATTCCCCTCTCATCACCTCTCGCGTGCGAGATTCCTTCCTGCGAGTGCCAATGAACTGCGTATCAATGCTGGTGCACCGCGTGGGTGGTTCTCGTCTCAGTAGATGTGCGTCGATGTCGATGGAGTGATCTGCACGATCCTGACGCGGGCCGGCATTGGTGGTACTTCCTTGACCCCCCGTGCGCACCGGGTTTAGCATGCCGGTGACCGGAGGCTGTATCGTCTGCTTGCCGGAAGTGTCCTTGAGGGCAGCGATTGCGCCCATCGTCCCGTTCGAGATGAATCGTGACCTCGCCCAAGAACCGACCGCAGCCGCCGATGATCTGCCCACGCCGAACTCTGCCGCTTCCGACCAGATTTTAACCGGTGACCCTTCGAAGAAGGTCGTCACTCCCACCGACGATCTTCCGGATTTCGAGCCTCTGACTCCCGAGCTTGTCGAGGATGAAGCCATCCGGGGTGACTTCATGCTCCGCTGGGCGAGCGTGTTGATCGCGATGCTGCTCGGCTGGACGGTGATCGACGGTACCGACATTCTGGTGCAGATTCGCAGCGGCGAGTACATGGCCGCCCACGGTGTACTTCCGCCACGAACCGACGTCTTTTCCTCGACAGCCGGAGAACGCCCGTGGATCAATCTCAGTTGGGTCAACGACCTGACGTGGGCGAGTATCTGGCGAGCAGGTGGGGACTCGCTGCTGTCTGTGACGGCGGCCGTGCTGGCGGCAATCACGTTCTGGATTCTCGGTCGGATCAGTCTCCCGGGCGTGTCGACCTGGTGGGGATCGGTATGTGCCGTAATTGCAGCGATTGCCTGCTTCCCGTTTCTGACTGCCGGAACCGACATCGTCACACTGCTGGGGGTCGCTCTCATGCTGGCATGGATTCATCGCGTTCCAGACGACGATCACCCCCGTTCGTTACTGGCCCTTGCCGTTCTCATGGTCGCATGGACGAATCTGGACCCCCGCGCCTGGTTGGGAGTCGCCCTGCTGATCGCGTGGACCGTCGGAGAAGCGGTGCAGTCGCGGAAATCGAGTGCCTATGATTCGTCACTGACGTTGAAGTCGCTGCTGACGTCCGTTGGCGTGGCGACAGCCTGTCTCCTTGTCAACCCGTTTCACATTCACGCGATCACGTCAGCTCTCACGCAGTACACCCTCGAATACCCGGCCCTCCGGCAGTTTGGCAACTCGCGGTCTCCGTTTCGCTTTACCTGGCTGCCGATGTCCAGTGTCGATTTCTGGACGTCGCTAAACTACTTCAGCGGTGCGGGGCTGCTGTTGATGGTGGTGGCTCTCACAACTCTGTTGATCAGCTTCCGGCAGGTCCGATGCAGTCACTGGCTGCTGTTTGTGCTCGCCAACGGTCTGGCGATCGCCAACGCCCACGAACTTCCGGCGGCGAGCCTGATCAACTGTGTGCTGGCGACGCTCAATGCACAGGCGTGGTACCTGAAGAACTTCCGACAGGAGTATTCCGTCGAACTCAGCGAGTTGCTGTTCTCGCGCGGAGGGCGGGCATTGACGGTCCTGGCCTGTTTCGGTCTGTGCTTTGCGGCGGTCGGCGGTCACCTGATGGGTGCGGATGGCCGGCGCGTGGGCATGGGATTCTCCCAGGATCTCACGAACCAGATCAGCAGCCTCAGTGAGGTCGTCAGCGATTCCCTCGATGACCGCCCCTTCAACTTCGTGCTCTCGCAGGGGGACCAGCTCATCTGGGTGGGACAACGCCCCTTTGCCGACACGCGCGTGCGGCTGTTCGCCAAGTCCCCCTCCATCCTGGAGGAACTGCAACAGGCCCGGCTGGCCCTGCGTCTGTCGCGGGAAGGCATGCCGGGGACTGGAGACCGAGCCACCTGGCAAAAGATCTTCGACCGCTATGACATCACACACGTGTTGCCGAGATTGTCTCCACCATCACCCGATTACGTAACGTTTCGCGATCTGCTGGCAAGCACCGACTGGAGGTTGACGCGCCTGGGGGCCACTGCCGCCAGCTTTTACCGGACCGACCTCCGCGACGATACTGCGCTTGCGGAGTATGTCGCCCGGCACGACCAGTCCAACATCGTGGACCACGTGTTCCGATCACCGCTGGAGAAAGCGGAAGTCACACAGTTTCGGACCGCGAATCCCAGACCTCCCTCGTTCTATGACCAGGTGATGTTCCTCCGCTCGACACCCATCGCCAACGATCTGCAGATGATGCAGCATCGGGCCGCGATGATCGAGAGCGGCACACTCACGATCGATCGGGTTCTCGCGCTCGCATACGATGCACTGCGTCATGCGCATGCCGGCTTTCATGATTCACCGCAGGAAAGCCAGGCGTATCAGACGCAGGCGCGGTTGTATCAGATTGTCGATGAGGTCGAACGCGGCATTCTTGCGTCGGATAGCGTGCAGTTCTCCGATTCCCTCAGGTACTTCCAGGTGATCTCCAGCTACCATCTGGCCCTGCAATGCGATCCATTTGACTCTTTCGCGCACTATGGCCTGTTTGAAGTCTATCTGGCCCACAATCGCATCGATCTGGCACTCGAGCATCTGCTGGCCTTTCAGGGGCTCACCCGCTCGCTGACGCGAGTTTCTCGCGACTCACCCGACTTCAATAGCGCACAGGAGCAAGGTTATGCCGTCCTCTCCGAACTGACAGACGCGGTCGATCGCATTCGCGAGCAGAAGCAGACCCAAGTGCAGACGCCCGACGCTGACCGGGCGGCCATCGTACAGTCGCTGCTGGAGGTGGGGTGTCCTGGACTCGCCCTGGAGGTCATCGAGGAGGATCTCACGATGACCGCCGGGAATCCTGCCCTGCAACTGCTCTACGGTCGGTTGCTGCTGGAGGTAGGCCGCATCGAAGAGGCGAACGACCAGATCCAGGGGCTTGAGAGCATCGCTGTCTCCAGCAACCTCACGGAATGGCCGGCCACAGCAGCGTTTGCCGCAGTTAGCGAGGGAAACCTGCAGAGGGCGCTGTCGGTGCTGGCAGACGAGTACAAACGGCTGGCCGAGGCGACGGCGAGTCTGCTCACCGCGGTCTCACCCCTTGGCCCCCCCATGCCGATGCTCACCCGCGACCTGTCACCCGACTGGCCGGCCTCGCTGGCGACGGGAGTGCAATGGCAGCTCCAAGGGGCCCGGGCCTTTCTGGAGCAGATCGACCCGCAACTGGCACTCAACGAACTGCGCTCGGCTCAGATTGCAATGGAGGCCGGCAAGAACCAGCAGGCGATCGACCTGTTCGAACAGCTGCTCAAACGAAATCCACAGACGCCTCTGCGGGCGCTGGTGGGCGTCTACCTGAAGCTGCTGACTGGCGAAGACATCGGCCCGCGTCCGGAATCAACGACGATCGAAGAAGCCGATCTCTTCGCACCTCCACCTGTTGTCGATACGCCCGAATCAACCGAGCCCGCTACTTCCGAACCGGTTGCCCCCACTGAGAAGCCGGCTGAGGTGCCTGCAACGAAACCGACTGACGAGCCCGAGAAGCCACCGGTGAGATGACATAGGTCGCTGATCTGAACTGAGTCGACGCGTCACGACGCTCAAAGCAACCCGTCGCCGTGCTCGACCAATTGCTCGCATGGTGCGTCACCAGCGTCTGGATAATCGCTCCGCCGCTGCCCGCCGCATTGATTGTTCATGTCTCCTCGATCGATCGCATGGCTTCGACGAGCACCCGCACTGGTGGACCAGCCAGTAGTGGCACCCCGGCGTATTGACGTCAGGCCGGAGTCTGCCCTTAAGTTACTCCCGCAGATTTTTCAAGGTGCTTTTGCGAATAATCAGTTCTCTGCGTACCATGCGGCAATCGAACACGGGACCGTAGTCATCCCATCTCACCGTCAACGTCCCGTCTTCATTGTGTGCGAGGTATGTGATCGGATTCCATTTGCCCGCGTAGCAGGCCTGCAGCTTGGTACCAGCGCTCAGCTTCGCGTCTTCAGGCACAAACAGAGAGTGCGCTGGCACGGCGATTGACACGGGATAGCTCTTCAACGGCTTGTCGCTCAGTTGTGGCTGCGGTGGGTCTGTCACGAGTCCGAGTTTTATGGCTTCCGTGAGCGCCAGAGTCGTCATTCGACCGTTTGGTGACTTGACCAGAAACACCTTCTTGAGGATCAGCTCAGCACGCAGCATGCTGCAGTCATACTTTGCACCGTACGCATCCCAGCGAACGTTGACCGTGCCGTCTTTGTTTTCGGACAAGGTTGTCAGCGGATGCCACTTCTCTTCATAGCAAGCCTCCAACCGCGTGCCGGGTGCGACCTCGGTATCTTCCGGAACCAACAGCGAGTCATCGGGAACATCGATCGAGATTGGATACGATTTCGGCGGCTTGCGCATTTGGATCACCCATGATGCGCTTGTAGTCCTCATACTGTTTCTTTTCGCCCGCCGTCCAAGCACGCGGTTCGAGTGTACTGCCTGGATTGCCGATCCTGACCGCGTTGGAGACAACCGCGTAGCGCGTCTTTCCGTCACCCCAACTGTGAGTCTGGACGAGGACGATCTCAAGATCGAGTTGCCGGTTGCCGCCAAAAAGGCTCTTCAATTGCATAGTGCCCGATTCGACTGAGCTGGACAGGAACGCCGCGATCGAGACATGACCGCGCGGTGACTTGCCGTGGACGCTAACGTCCATTGTGTTTGATCCCGTCCGCGTACGACTGAAATCGAACAGCATCGTTTCGTTGCCAAGACTATCCGTCTCCATGCGGAAGTTGCTCAACCGATAAAGAGGCGCATCCGTTGAAGCCACAAGCAAATCAGACTCTGCCATGGCCACAGACGTTAGAGCTGCAAGCGAGTTGAAGACCATGAACATCAAACAGATACGCATGAGTCCCTCTTGTTCTTGTTGGGGAACCCCCGACTGCGGCTCCGCAATACCCCCATCGGCGTGACTTTCTACTTCTTAAGACATCCATCATGCCACCGGCAGTGTCCCGTGTCGACCCGCACGAGAATCTGACACTGCCGCTTTGTTCTCCTCGTCCGCCTTTGAAAATCTGATCCAGATGTTATGAAGGTCTCATGAGGTGCTTCCAGCGACGATCTTCGGGCAGCGGCGTCGATGTTCCGGCGTCCGTCGACTCCTGCAGAGCCGACGGACGCCAAACAGAATGCAGCCCCGACCGACGCGCCTCTGGACGACTCCCTCGACAAGTCCCCTGACGAGTAACGCAGCATGTCCCGGATCTCACTCATCGGTCTGCTCGTGTTGATTGTCGCGCTGACTTCGTCCGCCGCGCAGGCCGATGCCTGGGTGAGGCATACGATCGATGCCAATTCCAAAGGGGCCGACGGCGCACGGCTGGCTGACATCGATGGGGACGGTCATCCCGATATTGTGACCGGGTGGGAGGAAGGCGGAATCGTCCGGGTTTATCATCATCCCGGCCCGGTCGCCGTGCGTGATCCGTGGCCGGCGGTGACGGTCGGCCGCGTCAATTCGCCTGAAGATGCCGTGCTGGTGGATGTGGACGGCGGCAAACGTCTCGACGTCATCAGTTGTTGTGAAGGCAAAACACAGGCGATCCATGTGCACTGGGCCCCGGATTCATCCGACATGCTGTGGGTTGCAGATCGGTGGGTCACACAGCGTGTCGTAGCGGCGGATGGGCAGATGTGGATGTTCTGCCTGCCGCTGGAGAGAGACGCACGAGGTCACCTGAATTTGATCGTCGGGTCGAAGGGCCGCGGGGCGACGATCAGCCGCCTGACGATCCCGCCCCGAGAACGGGACACCGCCCGCTGGACCCTGCAACCGCTGGTTGAGGCCGGGTGGATCATGTCGCTGGTGGGCACCGACATGGACGGCGACGGCGATCCGGACATGCTGTACACCGACCGCAAAGGATCGCACCGGGGCTGTCACTGGCTGGAGAACCCCGGCGAGAAGAATCAACAGGACGGCGCCTGGAAGTCACATGACATTGGCGGTCTCGACCGGGAGGTGATGTTTCTCGATCAGGGGGATCTCGACGGACACGCCCCTCCAGAAATCGCCGTCGCCACAAGTGATGGTGGTGTGCTTGTGTTCCAGCAGAGTTCTCCGGGCGACGAGTGGACGATGCGGGAGGTTGCCATGCCGGACAACACCGGCACCGGCAAGTCCGTCCGGATTGCCGACGTCGACCTCGATGGAACTGCGGACCTCGTCGTCTCCTGCGAGAATGCGAAAGGCCGTCGCGGCGTATTCTGGCTTTCATCGAACGCCTCCACAGTCGATAAGGACTGGGTTGTTCACGACGTTAGCGGGACGGAGGACGGTGTCAAGTTCGACCTGCTGCAGATGGTCGACCTCGATGGTGACGGCGATCTCGACGTTGTGACGTGCGAAGAGCGCGATAACCTAGGTGTCATCTGGTACGAGAACAACGCCCGCACGCCCTGAGACTGATGCGCCGAGACCAACCGTCACTCTTGTGTCTGTCCACCATCGGTTGGGATCGGCCAGAGGCGGCCGGCACTGAAACCTCCATCGACATACAGCGTCTGACCGGTGATGAAGCCAGATGCCGGCGAGGCGAGGAAGATCGCCGTCCCCACAAGATCGTCCGGCACGCCGAGTCTTCCCAGCGGCGTATTCACGTTTCCCCACTCACGCATCGTCTGATCCGACCAGAGTTTCTGCGTGAGGTCGGTGAGGATGAACCCCGGTGCCAGTCCATTGACGCGGACACCGCGCGGGCCCCACTCAATTGCCAGAGACCGCGTCATGCCGTTCAGCCCGCATTTGCTCATCGCATAAGGAGTGACATTCGTGAGCGGCCCGGCACTGTTGAGGGAATCGATGTTGACCACACTGCCTGTGCCACGCTCACACAGGTGACGGCCCACCACCTGTGCCATGAAGAATGCGCCGCGCAGATTGATATCCAGCACAAAGTCGAACTCCTCTTCGGTGAACTGATCGGTAGGCTGTCGGATGTTGACACCGGCGACGTTCAGCAGCGTGTCGATGTGTCCGTGGCATTCGAGCACCTGCTGGACCGCGGTTCCGATCTGCTCCGGAGAGGCGACGTCACACACCACAGGCTGAACCGGATGTGCAGCAACTGAAATCGCGGCAGCTGCTGATGCGAGCGTGAGAGCATCTCGTCCGGTGATGACGACATGACTGCCGCGCTCGGCAAAGCCCTGCGCGAGTGCGAGGCCGATTCCGCGGCTGCCCCCCGACACCAGCACGACCTGGTTCTCGACCGAGAACAGGGAATCGGGTTGCATGACACTTGCCTAATTTCGATGCACTGCCCGCCAGGCGTGGCCGGCGAGCCTTGGAGACACCTCGTCGCCGTTTCTGTCCTGGAGCACTCAGTTCCTGCCGTTGCTCCGCAGGCCCACGCGATGGTTCAGGTAATGCCTGAGCACGGCATCGAGGTGTTCGCTGGTGCGGATGGTCTGGTAGTCGATGACGTTGCGGGCACAGCGATGGCGGAGCTCATCGAGGAACTCCTGCATGGCCCGCAAGTAGCCGTCGCGCAGCGATCGGGGGTCGCAGATCAGCTCACCCGTCGACTCCAGACCTTCAAACCGTGTCGTGCCGGTGAACTCGAAATCCAGCTCCTGGTCATCGAGGACGTGAAAGATGAGGACGTCATGCCCCCGTTGCCGCAGCAGTCGCAGGCCGCGAAAAAGGTTCTCACGCGGGGCGAAGAGGTCGGAGATCAGCACGACCATGCCCTTGTGCGACTTCTCCTCGGCCACCTGCCTCAGAATCTGATACATATCGGTCTTGCGGGCCGGGCTCTCGGCCGACAACGCCGCCAGAATCGCGTTGAGGTGCTTCTGGCGGCTGTCGGAGGGAACGCGGTGCCGCAGCCCCTCGTCGAAGGTCGTCATGCTCACGGCGTCCGACTGCCGCAGCAGCAGGTACGACAGACACGCGGTGATCGAACAGGCATAGTCGAACTTGGTGCGTCCGCGCTGACCAAACTGCATGCTCTCGCTGGCATCCACCAGCAACGTGGTGCGCAGGTTCGTCTCTTCCTCGTACAGTTTGAGGTAGAACTTGTCGGTCTTGGACCAGACCTTCCAGTCGATGCGGCGGACATCGTCCCCGGGGACGTATTCTCGATGCTGTACGAACTCGATTGACTGACCGAAGTACGGACTCTTGTGCTGCCCGGAGAGAAATCCCTCGACCACATGCCGCGCCTCGATCTCCAGTTGGGAGATGCGGCTGACGGCATCCGGGTCGAGCAGTTGATGCGTGTTCCGTGCCATGACGAGACGTGCCGGGACTGTCTGTAGTTATGCGGCGAAGATCTTCTGCAGTCGAGGATCGCTGGTCAGTTCCCCTTCTTTCGAGGGTGTTTCCTTGATCAGTTTGTCGACCACGGCATCGGCGGTGATTCCGTCGCTTTCGGCGGAGAAGTTCGTCACGATGCGATGCCGGAGCACCGGGGCGGCGAGGGCCTGGATGTCGTCGGTCGAGACGTATGTGCGGCCATGCAGCAGAGCCCGGGCCTTGCCGCCCAGCAACAAGTACTGCACCGCGCGGGGACCGGCTCCCCAGCTCAACCAGTCGTTGACGAACTGCGGTGCCCCCTCCTCACCGACGCGTGTCTGACGGACCAATGCCAGAGCATAGTCGACCACGTGATCCGTCACCGGCACCTGTCGGACCGAACGCTGCAGGTCGAGGATCTCCTCCGCGGTGAGGATCGGCGTGATGCTGCCCGTCTGCAGACCGGTCGTCTGTTTCGCGATCTGTCGCTCCTCGGCGAAGCTGGGATATTCGACGAAGACCTTGAACATGAAGCGGTCCTGCTGCGCTTCGGGCAGCTGGTAGGTGCCCTCCTGTTCAATCGGGTTTTGCGTGGCGAGGACGAAGAACGGCTCGGGCAGCAGGTGTCTGTTCTGGCCCACGCTCACCTGGTTCTCCTGCATCGCCTCCAGCAGGGCGGCCTGCGTTTTGGGCGGCGTGCGGTTGATTTCATCGGCGAGCACGACATTGTGAAAGAGCGGCCCGTGGATGAACTGAAACTCCCGTTCCCCGGTCTCGCGGTTCTGCTGCAATACGTCGGTGCCGGTGATGTCGGCGGGCATCAGATCGGGGGTGAACTGGATTCGCGCAAACGACATCGACAGACAGCGCGACAGCGTGCTGATCATCAGGGTCTTGGCAAGCCCCGGGACCCCTTCCAGCAGGCAGTGCCCGCGGCTGAAGAGCGCCATCAGCAACTGATCGATGACGGCCTCCTGACCCACGATGACGTTGCTCATCTGTTCGCGGATCGACGAATACGCGTGACCCAGCCGGTCGATGGAAGCCTGAATCGTCTCTGAATCGCTCATGCCCACTCTCCAGCGGTCCTTCAATTCCAAACAGGTTTGCCTATGGTAGGAAGCGTCTGACCCCGGTGCCTAGCCAGACAAGCAGAATCGTTGCGGTCATGCTCGACATGACGCCAAGGTCGCCTGCCCGCCGCTGACCTACGGATCGGCCCGTTTGGGACGGGGGACACGGCCACCGGACCTGCGAGGTTCGCCCCGGCGGGACTTCCTTTTCCCTCGGCGAGTGCCACTGCTGGATCGTCCAACAGTGTCGCGACTGCCATCGGGGGACTGACGTCCCCCGCTCGTCAGACGCGCGCCTGTCTTGAGCTGTTCCAGTTTGTCTCGCAGGTGGATCGCCCGTTCGAAGTCGAGGTCCTGCGCGGCCTTGAGCATCTCCGCTTCCAGTTCCCTCAGGTACTCGTCAGTGGCCCGATCGGTCGCGATGACGTCGCCCGCAGCCTCCCGCTCGATGCGCCGCGCCTTGATCTCCTCCTCGATCCCCCGCCGGATTGCCTTCTTGATCGTCTCCGGTGTGATGCCGTGCTCGGCATTGTATGCCATCTGAACGGCGCGGCGGCGGGACGTTTCGTCCAGCGCCCGCTGCATGCTGTCGGTCACCTGGTCGGCGTACAGGATGACCTCGGCATTAACGTTGCGGGCCGAGCGGCCAATGGTCTGGATGAGGCTGGTTTCGCTGCGAAGGAAGCCCTCCTTGTCCGCATCGAGAATGCAGACCAGCGATACCTCGGGCAGGTCGAGACCCTCTCGCAACAGGTTAACCCCGACCAGTGCGTCGAACTTGCCTTCACGCAGTTCACGGAGCACTTCGACCCGTTCGATGGCGTCGAGTTCGGAATGCAACCATTCGCAGCGGATGCCCTCTTCCTGCAGGTAGCCGACGAGATCCTCCGACAGACGCTTGGTGAGTGTGGTGACAAGCGTACGTTCGCCGCGCTCGGCCCGCTCCCGGATCTGTTCGATCAGGTGTGGGACCTGGCCACGTGCCGGATGGATGTAAACAACCGGATCGACCAGTCCGGTGGGGCGAATGATCTGTTCGACGATCTCGCCGTCGGTCTGTTCGAGTTCCCAGGGAGCCGGAGTCGCAGAGACGAAGATGGCGAGATTGCGTCGCTCGTTCCATTCGTCGAACTTGAGCGGGCGATTGTCGAGGGCCATCGGCAGGCGGAAGCCGTGCTCGACCAGCGTCGTCTTGCGGGCATGGTCGCCATTGAACATGGCCCGGACCTGCGGCACGGTCTGATGCGACTCATCGACAAACAACAGGAAGTCATCGGGGAAGAAGTCGTAGAGGGTGAATGGCGGCTCTCCTGGCTTGCGCTTGGCGAGCGCGCGTGAGTAGTTCTCGATTCCCGGGCAGTGGCCGACTTCACGGAGCAGTTCCATGTCGTGCCGTGTGCGGGCCCCGAGACGCTGGGACTCCAGCAGTTTGCCTTGTTCGGCGAAGCGGACGAGTTGCTCGTTGAGCTCCTGCTCGATCTCGGTCATCGCCTCGTCGATGCGACTCTGCGGCAGGACGAAGTGCTTGGCCGGATAGATGTAGATCTCCTGCTGCGGCTTGGCGCTTTCGCCGGTGACCGGATCGATGATCGACAGCCGTTCGATTTCGTCTCCCCAGAGTTCAATGCGGTAGGCGAACTCTTCGTAGGCGGGCCACACCTCGATGACATCGCCCCGCACCCTGAACTTGCCGCGGGAAGGCTCGAAATCGTTGCGCTCGTACTGGATATCGACCAGCTTGAGTAACAGTTCGTCGCGCGCGACCTCTGCCCCCACATGCAGGGGGACCATCATCTCCAGGTAGTCCTTGGGAGAGCCCAGTCCATAGATGCAAGACACGCTGGCGACGACGATCACATCCCGCCGCGACACAAGGGCACTGGTCGCGAGCAACCGCAGCCGGTCGATCTCCTCGTTGATACTCGAGTCCTTCTCGATGTAGATGTCGCGCTGCGGGATGTAGGCCTCGGGCTGATAGTAATCGTAGTAGGAGACGAAATAGGTGACGGCGTTGTGCGGGAAGAACTCGCGGAACTCCCCATAGAGCTGCGCTGCCAGCGTCTTATTATGTGCCAGCACCAGCGCAGGACGCTGCACCTGGGCGATGACATTGGCCATGGTGAAGGTCTTGCCGGTGCCCGTCGCCCCCAGCAGCACCTGGGACCGGCGACCCTCTCGGATGCCGGCCACCAGTGCTTCAATTGCCTGGGGCTGATCCCCCGCCGGTGCGAACTCGGAATGCAGCTCGAAGTCGGGCATCGGACCTCAGTCAGAAGGATTCGCCGACTGATGCATGCGCATCAGGATGACAAGTGGCGCGGGGACATTCCCCCAACGTCCGTAGGTAAGACGTAGTCGAAGCTGCCAGCTTCGACATTGCTGCGTCGATGTTCATGCTTCCGCATGGAAGGCCCAGCCTGAAGACTGAACTCAAACAATCGTGTGCAGATTACCGTACGATTCAGTGATGACGAACAGGGTCCCTCAACGACTTATGAGTCGCGGACATCATAGCACATCAACTTGTCCTGCTCGCGCAGGTACAGCAGTCCGTCGACGACGACCGGATGTGACCAGGACTTGTCCTCCTGGAACTCGGGCGTGAACGTTCCCTGCAGTTTATACTCCTGTGGATTGGCGCTGATGACCCCGATCGTCCCGTCCTGATAGCGAAACAGCAGCAGATCGCCGACACACGAGATCGCGGCGGAGCCCGAACCCGGTCCGCGGAGCTTCCCCCCCCACATGATTTCACCGGTGCGCCAGTTGAGGCAGGTCGGGAACCCCTGGCCGTGTTGATGGCCCGCATACACGTAGTCACCGATGCGGATCATCTGCCCGTGCTGGTTCTGGAAGGTCCCCGGTTCCAGAAAATACACTTCTTCAGCATCCACGCCGCCGCGTGCATCACCGGTCAGCTTCAATAGGCAGGCGCCGGTCTGGTAACCGGTGGATGCGAAGACGTAATCCTCGACCGGAATGGGAGTGGGGATGTTCGCCGTCCCGTTGGCAATGCGGTTGTAGCTCCAGAGCAGCTTCCCGTCCTCGGCTCGGACACCCATCAGCCCGCGGCCGACGAGCTGGACATACTGCTTCACGCCACCGCCATTGGATACGACAATCGATGAGTAGCCGGCTCCATCCTTGCCCGAATCGCCGTCAGCGTGCGGTGCCGGTGCTCGCCAAATCTCCTCGCCCGTCAGTTTGTTGAGCTTGACGATCATGGCATCCCGGCCCCCCGGAGTGCACAGCACTGCGTCGCCATCAACGAGAGGAGATTCTGAGAAACCCCAACCCGACATCATCTTGCCCTGCCAGTCATCCTGAAAGCTCCGTTGCCAGACCAGATCGCCGCTCCCCGTCTTCAGACAGGCAAGACTGCCATTGGATGTGATGACATACAGGCGATCGCCGTCGACAGTCGGCGTGCAGCGGGCACCCGGATAGCTGTGATCAGGCCCACTCTCGGTGAGCGGTGTCGCCCACAGTCGTTTCCCAGTCTTCGCATCGACCGCTGTGACCGTCTGGGCACCTGCGGCAGGTGGACGGTTGCGCCGCCGAGATGAATTGGAAGTCGCCGGGGCAGGAGTCGCTGTCGACGTACCAATCTGGTTACCTGTCGTGTACAGAACTCCGTCCACGACGGCCACGCTGGCGTACCCCTGACCCATGCCGTCCACCATCCACAAGAGATTGGGGCGGCGGACATCCCAGTTCTGCGCGACTCCGGACTCGGCAGAGCGCCCATCGCGGTTCGGCCCGCGCCATTGCGGCCAGTCTTCCGCGAGCAGTGGCGTGGCCAATCCGGTGATCAGCAGCACGATTGTCATGGCGGCTCGGTTCATGAATATCAGTCCTTTGGAGGAAGGTCAGGTGGGAGAATCGGGGATTTCTCGGGGGGCAGTCCTGCGAGTCGCGGGATTATAAGATCGGCAACGCCGACTGGCTACTGGCCCATCGGTACACTTGTCATACTTGCATAACTCTGGAAGCGATCGTCCTGGCGACACACAAGCGCATGCCCCTGCACCGATTGCAATTGAAACGACAGGCGATAGGCTGGTGCGAACAACGCACGTTTTCACCCACAAGACGACTCAGAGGCACCCGTGCATTCGGCATTACACTGTTCGCTCCACGGCGAGTCGTACGACATTCACTCGTTGCAGAACCTGAGCCGGGCAGGGAAACCCCTCTTCGCCGAGTACGAATTGCAGCATCTGCGAGAACAATTCACACCCGAAGTCGTGCAGGCACGAGCCATCCGGTCGATGTGGAAGTTCTGGGACGTACTGCCGGTCGATTCGCCGGATGAGGCCGTCAGTCTGGGGGAGGGATGCACGCCTCTGTTACCGATGCAGCGGCGGGGAGCATTCGCCCGTTTTTCACAGTTGTTCGTCAAGGACGAAGCGTTCAACCCGACAGGCAGCTTCAAAGCGCGGGGCATGTCGGCGGCGATCACCCGGGCGGCGGCCCTGGGAGCGAAGGTGGTGCGCTCTCCCTCGGCGGGAAATGCCGCCGGCGCTGCGACCTCTTATGCAGCACAGGCGGGCCTCGAATGTTACCTCTTCATGCCGGAAGACACGCCGCCGGCCAACATCATCGAGTCGGTGGTGGGCGGGGCGCATGTGTATCTGGTCAACGGCCTCATCAGCGACTGTGGCAAGCTGGTGCGACAGGGGTGCGAGCGGTTCGGCTGGTTCGATCTGTCGACACTGAAGGAACCGTTCCGCCTCGAAGGCAAAAAGACGATGGGCTACGAACTTGCCTTCGACCTCGCCGATCATGCCGGGACGAACAGCGCTGCAGTTGCCCGACGTCATTTTCTATCCGACCGGCGGCGGGACCGGACTGATCGGCATGTGGAAGGCCTTTGACGAGATGCAACAGCTGGGTTGGATCGGCCCGGAGCGACCCCGCATGGTGGTGGTGCAGGCGGAAGGCTGTGCGCCGATCGTCAAGGCGTTCCAGGATAGTGCTGATCACGCGGACCTGTTCCCCAACGCCCATACGATCGCAGCCGGACTGCGTGTGCCGGCAGCGGTGGGAGACTTTCTGATGCTGCGGGTGCTGAAGGAATCGCAGGGGACCGCGATCACGGTGACGGACGAGCAGCTGATGCAGGGCGTATACGATCTGGCCACGCAGCAGGGAATCTACGCCTGCCCCGAAGGTGGTGCCGTCTGGGCTGCCGCTCAGCAACTGGCCGAGGCTGGCTGGCTCTCGCCGGACGAGCAGATTGTGTTGTTCAACACCGGTTCAGGGCTGAAGTACAACCACCTGTTTTCCGTCGGCGACCTGCCCCGCCTGGACCACCGCGACTCGCACTGCATCGACGAGATTGCGCCACATAGAACTGAGAGAGAATTACGTCGATACTTGTGCAAGTCCGCATCTTCCGAGAAGTGCAGTCGTTCATTCCACTTCACAACCATTCCTCATTGATTGACCTGCGATGAGCATCTATCTGGGCATCGACATTGGCACGAGCGGGACCAAAACCCTGGCCATGCAGGAGGATGGGTACATCCTCGGCACCTCGACGGTCGAGTATCCCCTGTCCAGTCCTCGGCCGGGCTGGTCAGAGCAGAATCCCGAGGACTGGTGGCGGGCGAGTTGTGTCGGTGTTCGGGAGGTGATGACCAGGCATAAGCTCAAGCCGCGTGATGTGAAGGGCATTGGATTGTCGGGGCAGATGCACGGGAGCGTGTTTCTGGACAAGGTGGGTGCGGTCATCCGACCTGCGTTGTTATGGAACGACCAGCGGACCGCCGAGGAGTGTCAGCAGATCGAAGAACGTGCCGGTGGTCGAGCGGCTCTCATCCGTCTGGTGGCGAATCCAGCGCTGACCGGCTTTACGGCTCCGAAGATCCTCTGGCTGCGCAATCACGAACCCCGCCACTACGAGCGTGTCGCACAGATTCTCTTGCCGAAGGACTTCATTCGATTCCGCCTGACGGGTGAATTCGCGACCGAAGTGAGCGATGCCTCCGGGACACTGCTGCTGGATGTCAAGGCGAGAGCATGGTCCACAGCGCTGCTGACGAAGCTCGATATCGATCCGACACTGCTGCCGGCCGTGTACGAATCCGAGGAAATTAGTGGACAGCTCTCGGCGACAGGGGCGGAGGCACTGGGCTTGCCGGCGGGCGTGCCTGTCGTGGGGGGCGGAGGCGACCAGGCAGCGAGTGCTGTGGGGAATGGCATCGTCCGCAAGGGGATCATCTCGGCCACGATGGGCACCAGCGGGGTGATGTTCGCTCACAGCGATGCGGTGCAGATCGACCCGGGTGGTCGCGTGCATACGTTCTGCCACGCGGTCCGGGGCAAGTGGCATGTGATGGGGTGCGTGCTGTCGGCGGGAGGCAGCCTGCAGTGGTATCGCAATCAACTGGGACAGTCGGAAGTCGCCGCCGCCGGTCCGATGGGGGTGGATCCCTATGAACTCATCATGACGCAGGCGAGTCAGGCCCCGGCAGGTAGTGAAGGGTTGTTCTTCCTGCCCTACCTGACAGGCGAGCGTACGCCTCATGCCGACCCGCATGCACGCGGCGCGTGGATTGGACTGAGTCTGCGTCACAACAAATCGCACATGGCGCGATCGGTCATCGAGGGAGCCACGTATGCGATGCGCGACTGCCTGGAGATCATCAAGGAGATGAAGATCCCGGTCCGCGAGATCCGACTCTCCGGAGGTGGTGCGCGTAGCACATTCTGGAGGCAACTGCAGGCAGATGTGTATGGCCACAAAGTGGTGACCATCAATGCCAGTGAAGGCCCTGCGTATGGAGTGGCGCTGCTGGCGGCTGCGGGAACGGGAGCCTACAAGAACGTGGTCGAGGCCTGTCAGGCAACGATTGAGGTTGTCAGCACGACCTCCCCCTCTCTCAGCGACAAGCGAGTCTATGACGCCGGCTTCCCGATCTATCAGGGCCTGTACCGCTCGCTGAAGGGCGACTTTCGCAGAATCGCGGGTTTTGTTGTCCGGTAACTCTCACCGGCGGTGATCTTGCCTCGAGTGGGGCAGATTGGCCGGCTCGAATGCGTCAATGACCGAACCAAATGCCCAAAGTTCAGCGCCGTGGCACGTTCCTTGCGAAAAGTTCACCGAGATGCCCGTTGACCCACTCGTTGAGGCGTCTACAGTTAGGTGACCCTTGTCATTTCAACGTCATCGTGCAGACTCAGGGAGGATGAGCAATGTTGGTGCTCTCGAGGAAACCGGGCGAAGAGATCATCATCAGTGATGAGATCGTGGTCCGCGTGTTGGATATCGGTAAAGGGCGGGTCCGTATCGGGTTTACGGCTCCCGAATCCTGCCGGATCATGCGAGCGGAGATTGTCGATCACGAGCCCGCAGCAAGTGGTTCGACAGACAGTGAGGAACTGGCCGCCAAGCGAGACAGCAGCCGTCAGCGAACTTCGGCAGTTCTCAGTGGGTGAGGGCTGGCAAACCAGGCTGGCAGCAAACCCGCCACCGCGCGGTTTAACCGAGTGTCTCAGATCGCACCAGTGCTTGGGCGGCTGCGCATTAGATTGCTGCAGTGGCCCGCAACAAGGCACGCGCGGCTCTTGATTGGTCACGACCGGACGGCTGAGACCATGGAATGGGCCAGTTCACCGACGGCTGACAGCATTGAGTCGATATCCGACTCTCCGTCCGCGACCTGCTGAAGATGGCGGACAATCGCGGAACCGACGATCACTCCGTCAGCCAGCTTCCGCAGCGGCGCGACATGCTCAGGCTTGCTGATGCCGAACCCCACCGCCAGAGGCAGGTCGGTTTCCTGACGCAGCCACTGCAGCTGATCCAGCAGTTCACGGGCTACTTGTGCGCGCTCACCTGTAATGCCGGCCACAGCCAGGCAGTAGACGAAGCCACTGCAGTGCTTGAGGATGGTCGGCACGCGCTCGCGAGGTGTTGTCGGCGCGATGAGTTGCACGAGATCGAGCCCTGTGCGGCGAATGATCTCAAAGCAGTCGGCAGCTTCATCGCCCGGCAGGTCGGGAATGATCAAGCCCGAGAATCCGGCGGACTTCGCTTCATGTGCAAATGAGTCCACTCCATGCCGCAGGACGATGGCATAAGAGACCATCGCCACCAGCGGAGGCACCGACGTTAGGTCCAGTGACGCGATGGCCTCGAAGATCGCATGGGCAGTGACCCCGGACTTCAGGGCCCGGGTGTAGGACGCCTGGATCACGGGACCATCAGCGATCGGATCGCTGTAGGGGAATCCGACTTCGATGAGGTCGACACCTGCACCGGCGAGCCGGCGGATCAGCCGCTGCGTTGTCGACAGGTCGGGATCGCCGGCGGTCACGAAGGGCATGAAGGCCATGTGCCGCTTCGCACGCACCTCGGCGAAGGTCATTGCTGTTGGTGTGGGATCAGTCACTGATTGGGTCGTGTGAATAGGGTCGGGATTGCATCGAAGTGTCCCCGCGACATTGGTCGCAAGTGACGCGTGCTCAGAACTCCTGCCCGGTCAGACGGGCGACCTCGTAGACGTCTTTGTCGCCCCGTCCCGACAGGCAGACAACCACGACGTCGTCCGCGTCACGAACCGACGCCGCCTTGAGGGCATGCGCGACGGCGTGAGCACTCTCGACTGCAGGAAGAATCCCCTCCAGCTTCGCCATGAGCTGAAACGCCTTCAGAGCGTCCTCATCGCCACAGGTCGTGTACTGCACGCGTCCCGTATCCTTCCAGTAACTGTGTTCCGGGCCGACTCCAGGATAGTCGAGACCGGCGGAGATCGAGTGGACATCCAGCGTCTGCCCATCGTCATCCTGCAGTACATAGCTGTAGCTGCCGTGCAAGACACCGGGACGTCCATAGGAGAGCGGACTGGCATGATCGCCCGGACCGCTGCCACGTCCGCCGGCTTCGACACCGGTGAGCCTCACATTCTCGTCCTCAACAAAGGGATAGAACATACCGGCGGAGTTCGAGCCGCCTCCCACGCAGGCGATGACCTCATCCGGCAGCCGCCCGACCGACGTCAGGCATTGCTCGCGACACTCGCGACCAATTACCGACTGGAAGTCGCGGACAATCATCGGAAACGGATGCGGACCGACGACCGAACCAATGATGTAGTGCGTGGTCTCAACACTCGACATCCAATCCCGCAGGGCCTCGTTGATCGCGTCCCGCAACGTTCGCGAACCGGACGTCACCGGGCGGACCTCGGCACCCATCGTCCGCATGTTGAAGACGTTGAGCTTCTGCCGGCGAATGTCCTCCTCACCCATATAGACGACACACTCCAGTCCAAAGCGGGCACAGGCCGTCGCGGTGGCAACTCCGTGCTGACCTGCCCCAGTTTCTGCAATCACCCGGCGCTTCCCCATCCGCAGTGTGAGTAGCGTCTGTCCCAGTGTATTGTTGATCTTATGGGCGCCGGTGTGGTTCAGATCTTCCCGCTTCAGATAGATGCGTGCACCGCCGGCGTGCTGCGTCAGACGTTCGGCAAAATACAGCGGATTGGGACGCCCAACATAGTTCTTCAGCAGGTCATCCAGTTGACGCTGGAAGCCGGCATCCTGGCGGGCCCGGTCATACTCCCGGGTCAACTCCTCCAAGGCATGCATCAGCGTTTCGGGGACGAAGGCGCCGTCCATAGGGCCCGAAACGACCTTGTTGATCGGGTACGGCGGTAGAGGCAGTCGACATCGGTACACACGGGGTGGTAGCGTCAAGGATTGAGGGTGACCAGCGATTATCAGACTGGTGGAGGCGGGCGTCAACCGGCCCATCCCGGCGTGATTCTCCGGAAAGGGGCTGCCTGTCGTTCCCGGCAGGGATCGCCTATGCTCCCGGCTTCGTTTTGAGACAACCTCCCAGTAATCGCCACCGAGGCGAATGCGCCTATGATCGATGCTTCTGCCAAGTCGACGACGGGCTGGACCCGGAGCCGCGCTGCCTTGGTCGGCGCGGTGCTGGTCGTGCTGTTGCCGTTTCTGGTGATTCCGCTGATCGGCCTGAAGGTCGAGAACGACGTCGAGACCTGGTTGCCTCACAACGATCCTTACGCACGTGTCCTGCAGTGGTTTCATCAGCATTTTGGCGATGAGACCCGGATGCTCGTCTCGTGGGAAGGGTCGTCGCTCAACGATCCACGTGTCGACCGGTTCACGACGGCACTGGTCGGTCCCCGCGATGCGGAAGGTGAGCGCCCCGGTAAGTTGGAGGGAGTGGCCGAGGCCCGCAGCCCGCATGACGTCATTTTCAAGATGCTGGAGAACAAGATCGACCGGGACATTGCGGTCGAGCGCCTGGTCGGACTCGTCATCGGTCCGGGACCCCTGAAGGTGACACTGACCGACGCCGGGCGAGCGCAGTCTTCGCGGGTCAGCGAGCGTTTGACATCCGCCCTCCGAGAGCAGATCGGCATTGACGTCCAAGTATCCGCAGCCGAGACGACGGCGGGCCCACAGGGAGATGGGGCCGGCGCGGCAGTCACGTTTGAAGGTGACGAATTCGCCGGTCCACAGGCGGACGACCCGTACCCGCGCCGTCCGTTCGATCTGCAGATCACCTGGAAGGGGCAGAGTCCCAATACACCCATCTCAGGGCAGGTGCGCGACGTCTGTGTCAATCTGATGGAGGGCACGACCCCGCTGGTGGAGGAGTGCTTTTTCGATCCGGCGCGCCGGTCGCCGTTTCGATCCGTCTCACACCGGAGGGAGACGAACATGTCAACGAGACACTCCGCCAGATACGACAGGCGGCGTTGGATGCCGGCGTGCCCGCAGAGGCCCTCCACATGGGGGGCACGCCAGTCGGACGCAGCGAGTTGAACACGGAGGCGGTCGCCTCGATCTGGAACACCCGCTATCCGGCATGGAATGCCTACAAGCGGTCTCCGGTCATTCTGTCGGTTCTCGTCTCCGTCCTGTTCGCCTTTCTGGTCCTGCACAGCGTGCGACTGGCGATTCTGGTACTGGTGACATCGCTCTACGCGGCACTTGTGGCAACGGCGCTGGTTCCCATCACCGGCACCGCACTCAACATGGTGTTGGTCGTCATGCCCAACCTGCTGTTCGTGCTCACGACTTCGGGAGCCATTCATGTCGCCAACTACTGGCAGCATGCGGCCCAGCAGAATGCTGACCACCCGGTCGGCCGGGCCGTCAAAATGGCCATGCAGCCGTGCGTCCTTGCAGGTGTGACGACCGCCATTGGACTGGCGTCGCTGGCCACCAGCCTGTTGTTGCCTGTCCGCCAGTTCGGCTTGTTCTCCGCAGTTGGCTGTCTGTTGTCACTGGTGATGGTGCTGGGGGTGTTCCCGGCGCTCATGATCCTCTGGTCTGGGAAACCGGCTCAGGCTCACGAGACGAACCGACATCGCTGGGTGTCGCTGGGACACTGGCTGTCGCGGCACTCCATGCTGGTGTCTCTGTCGTGCCTGTTGCTGTTTGTCGGCTCGGGTTGGGGGCTGAGGTATTTTGAGACGCAGACCAAGGTCATCCGCTACTTCCGCCCGACGTTGCCCATTGTGCACGACTACGAGTATCTGGAGAGCCAACTTTCGGGAATCCTGCCGCTGGAGGTCGTCGTAGCCTTCCCCCAATCTGTCGTTGCCGAGATGAATTCGGTCGAGCGGCTTGAACTCATCCGCCGGGTCGAACGGCGTCTGGAAGAGAACCCCGAAATCAGCGGGACGCTGTCGCTGGCGGACTTCCGCCCGGAGATGGAGCCCCCGCCGCGCAGTTCCTCGGTTGCCGTCAAAGCCCGGTACAATCGCACGGTTCGCGGCCTGGATGAGTACCTGGCATCGGCGGAAACGGAGACAGACGACGGCTTTGTGGTCACGCGCGCACGCCGGTCAACTTTGCTCGTGGGGCGGACAAAGTCGCCATCTCCCAGGGGGACGAAGTGTGGCGGATTCGCGCCCAGACCGCCGTACTCTCGGATGCCAACTACAGCCAGATGCGCGACGATGTGAATCGAGTGGTGGATGAAACACTGGCCACGGTCCCCGGCTTGCAGCACGTCGTAACGGGGACGGTCCCTCTGTTTCTCCGGACACAGGAAGCCGTGCTGGAGAGCCTGGTACTGAGCTTCGGAATCGCCTTTCTGATCATCGCAGTCGTGATGATGGTTCTGTTGCGCAGCGTCGCGGGGGGCCTCATCACCATGCTGCCCAATTTGCTGCCGGTCGTGCTCGTCTTCGGTCTGATCTCGTGGGCAGGAATCAAAGTCGATATCGGCACCATGATCACGGCGTCGGTGGCGCTGGGCATTGCCGTTGACGGGACCCTGCATCTGATCACCTGGTTCCGCGCCGGCCTGCAGCGTGGCCTCTCGCGCCAAGAAGCCATTTCGCTGGCTCTGAGTCATTGCGGCCCGGCCATGTGGCAGACCAGTGCGATCATCGGTCTGGGGATGCTGATCGTCAGCGGATCTGATCTGCTGCTGATCAGTCGGTTCGGGTGGCTGATGGCCGCGATCATCGGAGCCGCTTTGCTGGCCGACATCATCCTGTTGCCGGCGTTGCTCGCCGGTCCATTGGGAGAAGTCATCGAACGCAAATGTGTGGCAATGGGTCCGTTACAGGATCTTGACCCGGATTTGAATTCACTCCCGCAAAATACCTCCTCGATACCCGATTCCACCTCTGCGGAAGCCGTGGTGCGGAAGTCCTGAACGGTGCCGGACTGTCGGACATGAGATCGTCATCGCCCTTAGCGACACCTTTCACGCGAGACAACGACTGACGATCCCTCTCGCCAGCAGATCTGCCACTTCTGCCCAATGTCGGTCAGCTTGCCCAGCAGCCGGCGATGCAGGCGGGAATCGAGCATGAGCGTCGTCACCTCGTAGTGTTCCAGCAGGTCCTGCCAGCCGGACTCTGCCCGAGCGATCGTGAGGTAATCTCGCCATACAGGCTCAGGGAGAAGATGCACATGGGAGGCGGCAAACACCCGAAGCGATGGAGGTCCGGCCCAAAGCAGATAGTCTCCCCACTCGAACGTGTTGAAGACCAGTCCCTGGGGAGGATGCTCGCCGAGATACTCGGCAACGTCCAGCGGCGTGCCGGGCGAGACACTGTGCCGCAGTTGCTGTGCCGCAGCAGCCGTGCTGGCGGACGGGAACAGGAGACTCTGAGCGAGCGGTGTCGCCATCAGGCAAATGACGGCACTTATGACCGCGAAGGCCGTCCACCACCCGTTGGGAGCGACCGAAGCTGCGCGAACTCGCTGTGAACTCCACTGACGGACGCAGGCGGCGACATGCACGGCGATCCAATAGCCGACGACGGGGGCCCACCAGTGAATCATCCGCGACGACCACAAGGCGGCTCCTCCCAATCCAACACTTAGCAGTACTTCGGCTGATGTGATTCGCCGGGGCGTCCGGATCCAGCAGAGCAGCAGCAGTGCCGCCGCGAGGTACGCCGCCCGCCCCTGCCTCATGTGCCACGTCAGCGGTTGCCACTCGATTAGGTCCCGCACATTGGCATTGTCTGTGATGGCGAAGATGGCGCGGTACAGGTTCACACCGTAGGGGTTCACCAATGTTGCGGCGGTCGAGAGTCCCAGCAATACGAGCAGACGTCGAACTCGCTGATCGGCAAAGACGCGGGAAAGTCGCCCGGTTCGGCGCAAAACATCCAGACCTCGGCCGGCGGCAAACGTGGCCAACATCAGCAGTCCGACAATCACCGACCCATGCAGATTGGCCCAGAGACAAAACAGCATCGGCACGGCGATCCAAACCCATCGTTGCCAACGGGATGACGCCAGCCAGACGAACAGGGCCACAAAACACACCAGTCCAAGCAGTTGCGGACGAACGATCAGCAACTGCTGTTGATTGACGCCACCGAAGATCAGGGCCGCCAGGAGTCCCGCCGTCACGCTGCCAGACTTGGTCCGGACACCGAACACCAGCATTCCCGCCGACAGGGTAAGGCTAAGGGCGTAGAGAAACTGGATCGATGCTGGACCGAATCGCTCGTACAGCCCATACGCGATCAACTGGCTCAGCCAGGCGGTGTCGATGACCGGCACACCCGCGGCCAGCGGGATCAGGGGTTCGGTGGCTGGTAACGTCTGGTGCTGCCAGATCCAGCGGCCATAGCTGAGGTGGCCCCAGAGATCGGTGTGCCACAACGGTCGATGACTGAGCCACAGCAGCAGCAGACTGAGTCCACACAGCATCAGACTGGTGCTTCCGGCGATTCGCCATCCCCCTCGCAAGACGCTGTTCCTCCCCCTCTTGTCATGCATCACAGGCCCATTCTACCTCGTGTGCCGTCTGTTGCGTCCCTCGACAAGTCGAATTGGCAACCCAATTGCGGAGGGCTGCTGTTCCCGTGCTTTGCAGGATGCTGTAGAACTCCGAGCGTCTGGGGAGGGAGGGCGATGGATCGCTTATTGGTACGCATACCGTGGTTGGTTGTAGTCAGTGCCATCGGGCTGATGGCGGCGGGCCTGCGTGGCATCGCCCGGGGCGACGAACTCGGGGGAGGTGCAGCCATCTGCCATCGCCAGGCCATCTGGGTCGTGCTGGGACTGGGTGTGCTACTGGTGAGTGCCTGGTACCCCTATCGGCGACTCCGGGGATGGAGCTACCCCCTGTTTGCGGTCTGCCTCCTGATGCTGGGTCTCGTGTACCTGTTTCCGGCCAGAAACGGTGCCCATCGCTGGATTCCCACCGGATTACTCGATGTACAACCTTCGGAATTGACGAAACTGGCCTACATTCTGGCTCTCAGCCATTACTTGATGTACCGCAGCAACTATCGTCGCTTGGCCGGGCTGGTCGTCCCGTTTCTACTCACTCTGGTGCCCGTGCTGTTGATTCTGCGGGAGCCGGACCTGGGCACCTCGCTGCTGTTCTTTCCGGTGCTGTATGCCATGCTGTTCGCGGCGGGTGCGAGGCCCCGTCATCTGATCGCCGTCGCCTTGCTGGGGATGGCGGCTCTTCCCGCCCTGTGGACGCACATGAGTGCGGAACAGAAGTCGCGCATCACCATGTTGTTCACTCAGCAGGATGGCGGGGCCACTCCCCAAGGGGACGGATACCATCTGCATCAGTCCAAACAGGTCCTCGCACTGGGAGGGTTCTGGGGAAGTGACGCCGCCGGCATGCGGGTGGACGATCCGCTGGCCTAT
This sequence comes from uncultured Planctomycetaceae bacterium, assembly GCA_963707405.1. Classification (GTDB taxonomy): domain Bacteria; phylum Planctomycetota; class Planctomycetia; order Planctomycetales; family Planctomycetaceae; genus CAVPPT01. The sequence goes on from CAVPPT010000008.1 coordinate 143,440, forward strand.
CATCTGCCGGCCAGTCGCACCGACTTCATATTCTGTCTGATCGGCGAGAGCTGGGGCACCCTGGGCACCTTGGGCGTACTCCTGACGTACCTGGTCCTCTTTGTGCGCGGACTGAAGATCGCGTCCTCCACTCACGAACCGTTCGGCCGGTTGATGGCCGTGGGCATTGTCGCCTTGATCGCCACGCAGGTGACGATCAACACGGGGATGACCGTGGGACTGATGCCCATCACCGGCCTGACACTCCCGCTGGTGAGCTACGGAGGATCGAGCCTACTGACGTTTTGCCTGGCGATCGGCTTGCTGATCAACATCAGCTTGCGCCCGGGATATGAGGTCACCGGCGAGCCGTTCCGATATGGCCGGGACAATCGTTGAGTCGGCGGCGGATGCTGTTGAGATCATCACGATCTGCGAAGCCGTCGCTTCATCGGTGACCGAGCTGATGCTGACCGAGACAGGTTCTTCGGGGCCTGACTGGCTGATGGCCTGATGTGTCCATTGGTCCGGGAAGTAGACAAACGGCACAATGGCCGACGCAACCTGTGGACAGGCGACGTAGTGGGGCCAGTAGTGGCCACAGCCAATCAAGTCCGTGACATCCAGATCAATCGCCTTGGGGTTGAGACACCCGAGGTCCCGGCGGTCGAACCTCGTGAAGCCAGTTGTGGCGAGGGCTTTCTTTGAGAAGCATTGGCGTAGCGGATAGAAGTGCAGGATGCAGTCCGCGGTTGACGAGATTGAGTACCCCTTCAGCTGGATACAAGGCACAACCATACATCTCGCCGGGATTGAGCCAGTCCCGGTCGATGGCCGCCGCCGCAAATACGGCCCGGTATCGGCGCTGCAGCAAAGGAGTCGTCGGATAGACATAGTTCGCCACGGACCCGCCGCCAATGAGGTGCAGTGTGGCCGCAGCCGATCGGGCTCCATGACTGTGCCCCACGAGGCACACCGGACAGGAGACCGGAAGCTGAGCGATCAGATCCGTCAGGTAGAACGCATTGTTGGCGGCCCAACGCCCCCGTTGATTGACATCGATCTGTGGAATATAGGTGCGTGGCGCATCGCTCGGCCAGGTATAGAAGATGACCTGTAACGGCAGGTGCGGAGCGGCCCGGCGAATCCAGTTGTATGTCGAGGCAGCTTCGATCTGGTGCGACTCGGAATCGACGAAGCTGCCATGAATGAAGATGCACACCGGAACGCCGGGCGTCAACTGGCTGACCAGTGTCGAGAGTTGTGTCCCACACAAGGCTCCATCGGGCGTACGCTGAAAGTAGTCGAGGTTCCAGGCCCGGCAGTCGGATGGTTGTTGCGGGAGGCGCCGGCTGCTGGCGATCCAGTAACAGGGGACGCACGGAGCAGCGTTGGCGTCGGGAACGATCGATTCGAGAACTGGCCCACTGGGAGTGGGCCAGCCGTCCTGGGCGCGCGTGACACCCTGCAGGCTCAATACGGCGACGATCAGCAAGCCAAGCAGGCTGCTGAGTGAGTACCGCACCCGGTCGTCCAGTGGAGATGCAAGGTGATTACCCATCATCAATTCGTAGATCACGGTGAAACTGGAAGGGAAGGATGACAGAACCGATGAATCTGTGATGCAAGCTCCATTCCCAAAGCCCCTGCCATTATGGGGGGCCGCTCAAGGACCAGTTTTGTGGTTACAGTTCACTGGTACCGGAAGGTTCCGCCACTGGTGAAACGAGAGAAGGGCGCGTGTAACCACTGCTGTGGAGCAAGCTTAGTTCCGTATCGGCAATCATTCGGACTTGTCCAGCAGCAGTCCGGCGATTTCCGCCGGAGTTCTCCGGATCGCCGCCGATTGGTCTTGTGGTGAAGAGAATACCATTCGTGCTGGCAATGGATTCCTGCGGGCCACATCGACCGGGATCGGTCGACAGCAACCCGCCGCCTGTCGATCCTGCCCGTCCGTCACGTCTCCCCGCGTCCTGCACATCGACACCTCCTGCCGCTTGATGGGGTGGGGTTCTCACGATTGTTTCGGAAACACGAGCCCCTTAGCATGGCGACTCAGGCGAAGGACCTCTCTCACCAGGATTGCAGATGCAGGTTGGCTGATGATGTGGTGGTGTCCACGACGGTTCTGGTTGACCGCTGTGCCGGTGATTGTGGCGGTCGTCCTGGCGGGTCTGCTGACGCCGGTCCTAAACACGAATGTCGCCCGAATCACCATAGCGCTCCTGTGTGCCTTCCCCGTTGTTCTCTTCCTCTGGTGGTCGGCACGCACCATGGAGCAACACCTCCATGAGGTCGCGCGGACGCTGGAGTCGTATACCGCCGGGAGTCTCGCAGACCGTCTCGTCGAGGGATCAGACGGGACCGCGCCGATTACCGCAGCACTTAATCGGCTGGGAGTCACGCTGCAGGATCAGCGGAGCGAGCTACGTCGCCGCAGTGAAACTGATACATCGAACAGCCGGCTGCTGCAGGCCGTTCTTGCGACGATGGTCGAAGGTGTCGTCGTCGTGGACGCCGATCAGCGAGTTCTGTTTACAAACGACGCGGCGCGGCCCTTACTGGACTTTCGCACGCGCAATGTCCTGGGGAAACACATCTGGGAGGTCGCACGATCACCACAGATCCAGGAGATCGTCGAGACGCTGCTGGGGTCCTCGGAGCCGGTACAGGAAGAGTTTGAGCTCAAGCGGACCCGCTCGATCGTTGCGCTAAATGGGGCCCCGTTGCCCGCCAACCCGGTCCCTGGTGTTGTTCTGGTGCTCCACGACGTAACCGAACTCCGGCGACTGGAGAACATGCGTCGCGACTTTGTCACGAACGTCTCGCATGAATTGAAGACGCCGCTGACATCCATTCAGGCTTATGCCGACACGCTCCTCTCTGGTGCGGTCGATGATCCCGAGCGGTCACGCGAGTTTCTGGAACGGATCATGGATCAGTCCGATCGCCTGTATCGGTTAATCCTCGACCTGTTGCAATTAGCGAAGGTGGAGTCGGAAGCCGACTCGTTTGTGGCAGAGAGCATTGCAGTGCGCGAAGTCGTGGATGCGGTCTGCGAGACCCATGCCAACATCGCCGACACGAAGCGGATCACTGTCCAAACCATTCCGCCGACGCAACCGGTCTGTGCTCTGGTCGGTCGACGCGACCTGCGCACGATCCTCGACAATCTGATCGGGAATGCAATTGCCTATACCGGTGAAGGTGGACACGTGACGATCGCCTGGGTTGAGGACCACGCCCAGGTGCGGATCGATGTGAGCGACACCGGGATGGGCATCGCCCGCGAGCAGCAGTCGCGGGTGTTCGAGCGCGCTTCTACCGTGTGGACCGTGCCCGGGACCGCAAACGTGGGGGAACGGGGCTGGGGCTGGCGATCGTCAAGAATCTGGTGCAGGTCTTCGGGGGCAGGATCGAACTGCAGAGTGTACTCGGACAGGGAAGCACCTTCACGGTCTACCTGCCGTTGGCTGTGACGGAGGAGATCGGTGAGTCAGCGAGTGCAGCACCGCCCGCACCTTAACGTCTTCTTAACATGGGGCAAGTTGACATCTTAACAATTCACCCGTACCGTCGCGGACATCGTTACGTTGACTGGAGTTCCGTTCGTACAGAGGATCGTACTCACCGATGTCCCGCAAATCGCTTGTTTTCCTGACCAGCAGCGCACTGACCGCACTCTCCCTGTGTTCTTGTTCTGTCGAGCAGAGCGGAGGGACTTCCTCCAAGGATGAGAACGTGCAGTCCATCAAGATCGATGGATCGAGCACGGTCGCACCGATCTCGTCTGCGGTGGCCGAGGTGTTCGGTGATACCCATCCCCACGTACAGCCGCGCATCAACATCTCCGGGACCACCGGCGGGTTTGATGCCTTCATTCGCGGTGAGACGGACATCAACGATGCCTCGCGTCCCATCAAGCAGGCGGAGATGGATCGTTGCAAAGAGGCAGGCATCGAGTTCGTCGAACTCAAGATCGGCACCGATGGTCTCTCGGTGATGGTGCACAAGGAGAACGACTGGTGCGACGCCCTCTCCATTCCGCAGCTCACCGAGCTCTGGAAAAAAGACGGCTCAGTCAAGCTGTGGAGTGACCTGAATCCCGCGTGGCCGGCCAAGGAGATCAAGCTGTTCGGCCCCGACACCAAGTCGGGAACCTACGATTACTTCCGCGAGGTAACAGTCGGCAAGGACGGACTGATTCGCAGCGACTATCAGGAGAACACCGACGATAACGTGCTGGCGACCGGGATCGCCGGGGAGAAGCTCGCCCTGGGCTACTTCGGGTTCGCCTACTATGCTGAGAACGCAGACAAGCTGAAAGTGCTTGGCATCGCCGACGGAGACGACCTGTCCCACGCAGTCAAACCTTCACCCGAGACCATCGAGAACGGTACCTATACACCGCTGTCACGACCTCTGTTTATCTACGTGCGCCGTGATGCGCTGGAGCGTCCGGAGGTCGCGGACTTCGTCTCATTCTATCTGTCGGATGAAGGTCAGAAGCTGGTGTCGGTCAAGAAGTACATTCCCCTGGATGCCGAGCAGCTCGCCGAGTCACGAGCGCGGCTCCAGGAGGCACTGGCCAAGCGGACAGTGGCGGCAAAGTGAAGTTCTCGCAGAGGTGACACCCGGCAGCACCATTTCAGCCTGAGGGCCTCGCAGAGGGAAACTGGTGGTCGCAAGCGTCCTGAACACGCCGACGCCACAGGGGGGAGGCCAATCCTCCTCCCTGGAGAGGCGCTTTACGGCCAAGCGAGCCAAAGAGCAGTTGATTCAGGGCGTGCTGTTTTTCTGCGCCATGTTGTCGGTCATCACCACGGTAAGCATCATCGTGGTGCTGCTGCAGGAGAGCGTCTTCTCGTTCTCCGGTGAAAAAGCCTTCTTCCAGCAGGTACCCTTGTGGGACTTTCTGACAGGCAACGAATGGCGCTGGGAACAGGGCAAGTTCGGCATCCTGCCTTTACTGACGGCTACGTTGCTCGTGACCGGCATCGCCGCGCTGATCGGTTTGCCGCTGGGAATTGCCAGTGCGATCTATCTCAGTGAGTACGCCAGTCCGCGACTGCGGGGCGCTATCAAGCCGGTGCTGGAAATCCTCGCCGGCATCCCCACGGTCGTTTATGGATACTTCGCGTTGATATTCGTTACGCCCTATGTGATCAAGCCGGTGTTTCAGGATCTGCTGGGGTTCGATGTCGATGTCTACAATGCCCTGGCTGCAGGCATCGTCGTCGGAATCATGATTATCCCGATGGTGAGTTCACTCAGTGAGGATGCGCTGCGGGCCGTGCCTCGCACCTTGCGTGAAGCCGGCTATGCCCTCGGTTCGACGAAATTCGATGTCTCGGTGCGGATTGTCCTGCCGGCGGCGTTCTCTGGAATCGTGGCCTCGTTTCTGCTGGCAATCTCCCGGGCCATTGGCGAGACCATGGCGGTCACGATCGCCGGGGGGAACAGCCCGCGACTGACGCTCAATCCTTTTCATTCCATCCAGACCATGACGGCCTACATCGTCAGCGTGATGGGTGGGGATGTGGCGTACGATCTCATTTACAAGAGCCTGTACGCGGTGGCGCTGTGTCTGTTCACCGTGACGCTCGTAATGAACATCATCTCCCAATGGGTCATGCGGCGTTATCGGGAGGTGTATCATTAACAGCCTCCTCGCGTCGCACCATCAACGGCAGCGGCTGGGACAGGTCTTCGCCTCGATCTGCCTGGTCTCGACCTGGTTCGGCGTCGTCGTGCTGGTCGTCCTGCTGCTGTGCGTAATCACGCAGGCCTGGGGGCGCGTGGGGTGGGAGTTCATCAGCAGTTACGACTCTGCGGTGTATCCATCGAAGGCCGGCATTCTCGGTGGGTTGTGGGGCAGCTTCTGGTTGATGACCCTGACCATGCTCTTTTCAGTACCGATTGGCGTCGGGGCCGCCCTGTCGCTGGAGGAGTATGCCAGCGACAACTGGCTGACGCGGCTGATCCGCATCAACATCTCGAATCTGGCCGGTGTGCCCTCGATCGTTTACGGCATCCTCGGACTCACGGCGTTCGTGCGGATGTTCGGCGTCTTTCGACCCGGCGGGCTGCTGGAGCAATGGACCGGCGCTCAGGTGAGTGCCTTCACCATTCTGGGTGTCCGCATCCCGCTACCGTTCAACGAGACGGTGATCTCGGGAGCCCTCGCACTGAGCCTGCTGGTGTTACCCGTCATCATCGTGGCTTCGCAGGAGGCGATCCGCGCGGTGCCTCCCTCGATTCGACATGCGTCCCTGGCCCTCGGAGCCACGCGGTGGGAAACGGTTCGACATCAGGTACTGCCCATGGCGCTGCCGGGCATCTTGACGGGCGTCATCCTCGCGATTTCACGGGCGATTGGTGAGACAGCGCCGCTGGTGATGGTGGGGGCTGCCGTGTTCTATCGCGGCACCCCCGGAGGCATCACCAATCCCGTTCAGCTCATCACCAATCCGCAAGGCGTCCTGCAGGCTCCTTTCAGCGAATACACGGCATTGCCGATGCAGATCTACAACTGGGTGAAGCAACCCGGAGACGACTACCGTCATGCCGCCGCTGCCGGTATTCTCGTACTGCTGGCGGGATTGCTGCTGCTGAACGGTCTGGCGATCTACATCCGCAATCACTTCCAGAGGCACCTGCGGTCGTAACACTCGATCCGCACAACGTGAAAATCATGGCACCGGTGCTCCACTCCTTCTCAGACCTCGTCAAGCGGCCCGATGCAGATGCGACGGTCGGAGCATCCCGTCCCCGGCTCGTCAAGGCGGAGACCCGGCACCTGGACTTCTTCTATGGTGCCCAGCAGGCGCTGTTCGATGTGTCGCTGAAGATTCCGGAGCGATCGGTGACAGCGCTGATTGGCCCCTCGGGATGTGGCAAGAGTACGTTCCTGCGGACGCTCAATCGCATGAACGATATCATCGAGGGGGCGCGGATTCTCGGTGAAGTCCTGCTGGAGGATGTCAACATCTACGGGGACGCGATCGACGTCGTCGCCCTCCGCAAACGCGTAGGCATGGTGTTTCAGAAGTCGACTCCCTTTCCCAAGTCGATCTTCGACAACGTGGCCTATGGCCCGCGGATTGCCGGCCAGAAGAACAAGCAACGACTTGCAGAGATTGTCGAACACTCGCTGCAACGGGCCGCGTTGTGGAATGAGGTCAAGGACCGGCTGAAGGAGTCGGCGATGGCGTTGTCGGGGGGCCAGCAGCAACGGCTGTGCATTGCACGGGCGCTGGCGACGAACCCCGACGTCCTCCTGATGGATGAACCCGCCTCTGCCCTGGATCCCGCGTCGACTGCCCACATCGAAGACCTGATTGCCCAGCTCAAACAGGACTACACCATTGTCATTGTGACGCACAATATGCAGCAGGCGGCCCGCGTCAGCGACTGCACGGCATTCTTCTATCAGGGTCAGCTCATCGAGATGGGTGTGACCGAGCAGATGTTTACCAAGCCGGCCAAACAGCAGACGGAAGACTACATCACCGGTCGCTTCGGCTGATCCCAGACAATCGCGCATCTCCTTCAGAGAGCCCCCGTATGTCCTTGCATCTCACACATGACCTCGAGGCGTTGCACAAGGATTTGCTGTCGATGTGCGCGCAGGTCGAGGAGATGATACATCAGGCAGTCGCCCAGCTGGATAATCCGAGCTTTGACGACGCACAAGTGCTGGCCAAGAAAGACGATGCCATTGACGACTGGGACGTGCGGATTGAAGACAGTTGCCTGAAGGTCTTGGCGCTACATCAGCCGGTCGCCATCGACCTACGCCGGATCGCGACCGTCATGAAGATTTCGGGAGAACTGGAACGGGTCGCTGACCTCGCCGTCAACATCGCTGAGCGGGCCTGCGGACTCAGTTCCGCCCAGGACGTCGCTGTCCCGGACCAACTCAAGGGAATGGCCAATCGGGCCGTCGACATGTTGCATCGGGCCATCGATGCCTATGTCGAAATGGACACCGAGAAGGCCCGCGGGGTTTGTCGCGAAGACGACTCGATTGACGAGGTCAATCGTTCCATCATTGACGGTCTCATTGAGCAGATGCATCGGACTCCTGATCGCATCGAACCCCTGCTGCATCTGTTTTCCGCCTCGCGCCAGGTGGAACGTGTCGCCGACCATGCGACCAATATCGCCGAGGACGTGGTATACCTCGTCGATGGCATCATCGTCCGCCACGGACGACATCTCCTGCGGAGCGAAGCCCAGATCCCGTCATGAGCAAACAGAGCATTCTGATCATTGAAGACGAACCCTCGATTGTCGAGATCCTGCAGTACAACCTCGAGCGCGAAGGCTTCGAGGTGCTGACAGCCTCTGACGGGCAGACAGGGCTGCGACGGGCACGCAGCTCGCTCCCGGACCTGGTGATTCTCGATCTGATGATCCCGGTGATGGATGGGCTGGAGGTGGCGCGTCAGCTGCGAGCCGATTCGCGGACCCAGGAGATCCGCATCCTCATGCTCACGGCCAAGGATGAGGAGACTGATGAGGTGGTCGGATTCAACCTCGGTGCTGATGACTATGTCGCCAAGCCGTTTCGACTCAAGCCGCTGGTCCAGCGCATCAAGGCCCAGCTGCGACGACCCGTGCCCACGCAGAAGACCGGCGACATCATTTCCATCGACGGCATCGAGATCAATCGCGTCCAGCATTGTGCCTCGGTCGAGGGGACGGAACTGGACCTGACGCCGACAGAGTTCCGCCTGTTGTGGACATTCGTCCGCCAGCCGGGGCGAACATTCAACCGTCACGAGCTGATGGACTGCTCGCGCGGTGAGGACGCGAACTCGCTGGAACGGACGATTGATGTGCACATCCGATCGTTGCGCAAGAAGCTCGGCGAGCATGCCGCACTGGTCGAAACCGTCCGGGGAGTCGGCTATCGGTTTCGCCCGCGCGTGGGAGAACTGGCGTCTCCGACTGGGTGAGGGTGTGAGTGTTTGAACGTGTCGGAGTCGGGGATGACTGGGGGTCACGCTCGCACGCTCAGACCCCGCCACATGCCAGGTGCAGGTCGAGTGTGCTTGGGGCCTGCGACGGCCGACGACCACACCTTGTCGGCAACGACTACATCACCGAGAAGTAGATCGAGACCGCGAAATCGAACCCGGCGTTCGTCACCCGCTTCTCGAGCCCCTTGTAGATGCAGTAGTTGCGAATCTGCAGCAGGAGATCTCGGGGCTGGCAGGCACGGAATGGCCGACCCACCCCCTTGTAATGCGTCTCGATTAGGTAATCGACGGCTTCGTGATCCAGCAGCAGCCCGAGTTTGGGGGCCATGATCTCAAACAGCTTGCGAAAATGCTCCTCGGATGGGTCCCCGACTTCAATCTTGTACGGGATGCGCCGCAGAAAGGCCCCGTCCACCAGGTCCTTCGGCTCCAGATTCGTCGAGAAGATGATCAGCTGATCGAACGGCACCTGGATCTTCTTGCCGCTGGGCAGGTTGAGAAAGTCGTAGCGTTTCTCCAGGGGCACGATCCAGCGATTGAGCAGGACATCGACCGGCATGGTCTGCCGACCAAAGTCGTCAATCACCAGTGTGCCGCAGTTGCTCTTGAGCTGCAGCGGAGCCTCGCAGATCTTCGTCTGCGGGTTCTGCGTAACTTCGAGTTCATCCATGGTCAATTCGCCGCCGGCCACAATGGTCGGTCGCACAATGCAGACCCAGCGCTGATCGATGCCTGAAAGGTCGAAGAGCCCTTCCCCCTCGACAGGCACATCGACCACCTGGTGCACGCCGGGGTCGAACAGTCGAATAATGTCACCGTCGATTCCCAGCGTGCGGGGTATCCAGATCGATGACCCGAAGGCGATGGTAACCCGTTCGGCGATACTCGTCTTGCCATTGCCCGGCTCACCAAAGAGAAACATGCCGCGACCGGAGTTCACGGCGGGACCCAGGCGATCGAGGATGGAGTCTCGGATGAGCAGGTCGGCGAACGCGCGTTTGAGGTCGGTCTCCGTCGCATTCTGCTTGGCGATGCTCTGGGCACTCATCGCTTTCAGGTAATCCTCCAGCGCAACCGGAGCGGAGCCAAAATAGGAGCATTCGTCGTTGTAGCGCTTCGCCCGGTCACGCCCTTTGTCCGTGATCGTGAAGACATAGTCACCAACTTCAGCCGCCCCCTTGTAAGCGATGAGCTGTTCGTTCTTCCATTCCTTCAGCCGCGGTTCGACAATGCCGAACGGCAACCGCAGCTGATGGCAGATTTGTCGACCGGACGCCGCGCCCTTGCTCAGCAGATACTTCAGCGCCAGACGTTCAATGTCCTCGGCGATCAGCCCCGTTTCCTCCAGGCTCTCCGGTACCTGAGGACGAAACTCCCCCACTTCGGCCCGGCTTCCACCCAGCAGGTTGTTCACCCGTTCGAACAACTCGGCGAGTTGCGAGTCGTTGCGCACCGCTTCGGGCAGCGAGAAGGGTCTGGGACCCGTGACTGAACCTCGCCCCGGGGTCAATTCGCGCTCGTCGTCGTCATCATCTCCCGGAGAAGGACGGCGCGCTTTCTCTCGCTTTGCAGCTGGCTCATCCAGATCGGCGTCGGCGGATGGCTCGTCACGATCGACCGGCAGCGCTTCCAGCAATTCGGCCGCCGCTTCTGCAACTGCCGCGCGTACTTCCTCCTCGGATGGCTCAGCGACCTCCATCAGTCCCGCGGTAGACGCTCCTCGTTCGAGCTCCGCCTTGAGCTGTTCGAGGAACTCCATGGAAGACAGGTCGCCGTGCAAGTCAGTCATCGCGTGAGTTACCTGTTTTGACGTGCTGGAGCCACACGAATCGTTGCAACTCGCATAATCCGACGAGCGATCGGGGGCAGGGGGTCTGCTATGATGAGGTGTCTCGCAAACGCTACGTCACGCCTGCCGATGGGTCAAATCGCTGAAACCGGCCGGTCGGGGCGAGAGCTTCAGGTCGCGAGCATCGTGAGTATTGCACCGTGGGAGAGCGGCATGAAATTCGACGGGCGAGTGGTCATCGTCACGGGAGGGGCCCAGGGGATCGGTCGCGGGTGTGTCGAGGTATTCCATGCGGAAGGGCGCAGGTGGGCCTGCTGGATCGTGACCGCTCCACCGGGGAACAACTGGCCGGGGAGTTGAACGGAAGCCGACCCGAGAGCATCCTGTATCGTGCTTGCGACGTCAGTGATGTCGGCGCGCTGGCCGGGGCGATAGAGGAGACCGTGCGTCACTTCGGCCGACTGGATTGCCTGATCAACAATGCCGGGGCCCATCCGCCGGCCATGTCGATCGACGCAACGTCCATCGAAGACCTCGAGCGACTGATGCGGATCAACTTCGTGAGCACGTATGCGGGATGCAAGTTTGCCGCCCCTCACCTGCGCCGGACGCGTGGCACCATCATCAACATGAGTTCGATGACGGCGGTGCTGGGGCAGGAGAACTCCTCAGCATATGCCGCCACGAAAGGGGCACAGCTGAGTCTGACGAAGGCCCTGGCTCTGGAACTGGGACGCGACGGGGTGCGGGTGAATGCCGTCCTCCCCAGCAATGTCGACACACCGCTCATGCGGGAGTGGGCCGCCACACTGGACGACCCGACTTCGGCACTCGAGCGGGTCGCCTCGCTGCAGGTGTTGGGACGCATGGCGACACCGCAGGAAATCGGCCGCGTCTGCCTGTTTCTGGCCAGCGACGACTCAAGCTTCATCACCGGGCAGGGACTGGAGGTCGACGGCGGGGCCAGTCTCGACTATTGAAGGGTGACACTGCAGCGGGACATGTGTCTACCTGACCAGCCGCAGGTCCTCATAGATCGCTGAGGTCAGATTGCGAAACCGGTCGTTGTGGACCGGTTCCGGCTGAGCTCCGTTGGCGAAGGCTGCGACCACCAGATCATGTGCCGGGTCGGCAAAGGCAACCGACGTCCGCGCCCCGCCATGTCCAAAGGTGCTCGGCGAGCAATAGCGACCGAAGCCATAGGGCACAGTTTCGGCACCATAGCGGTTCGAGTCGATGATGACGCCCAGTCCGAAGTCGACGATGTGCCCAAACGTCTCGTCGTAGACTCCCTCGCGCTGCCGGGTCCTCAGCATGGCGACCATCTGAGGGGACAGCAGTCGCACTCCTTTGCGCTCACCGCCTTTGAGCAGCATCTCGTAAAAGTAGCCGAGTTCCCGGATGGGTCCCCGGCAACTGGAACCGGGTGATGTCGCCGCGCAGATGAACGTGGTGTGTCCCCGAGTTTCCTTGAGCACACTTCCCCGAGCCTGATGCATCCGTCCGATGCGCTCACCATAAGCCCGATGCGCGTCGGGCGAAATCGACATCCACGAGTCGCGCATCCCCAGAGGCCGCATGATGTCGTCCCGCACGACCTCCTCAACCGGTCGTCCCGTCAGACGGCGGATTAGCTCGCCGAGAACAAACCAGGTCCGGCCCGGATCGTAGGCTCCGCGTCGTCCTGGATCCCAAAGTTCAATCAGTGGCGTCCGGCAAACCCGGGCGATGATTTCGTCCCACGAATCATTGGGCCAACCGGAGATGACATCCTCCAGACCGGCGGTGTGAGTCAGCAACTGCTGGACCCTCACCGCTTGCTTTCCACCCTGTCGGAACTCAGGAATCACTTCGCAGACAGGATCATCGAGCGTGGGTCGCCCGGCTTCGACCAGTCGCAGCACGGCAACTGCTGTCAGCGGCTTTCCGGCGGAAAGCCACGGGTTGAGCGTGTCGGCGGTCAGAGGAACGCCCGCGTGGGACTCCCCGATCGCACCATCAACAACAACGCGGCCTGCGCGCGACACATACAGCTGAACGCCCCGATGAAGCGTCTGCTCGATGCCCTGCACGATAAGTCGCATCGTGAGGGGCAAGACTTCCGCAATCTCGCCGCTCACTCGGAGTCTCCAATGTCGCACGCAATCCGTCGCTGTTCGCGAGAGGACTGATAGATCGCATCGATGAGTGCGAGCACGTGCGTCCCCGACTCCGGGGTGTTTCGGCAATGGCGTCCTCCCGTTCGAATCGCCTCCAGCCAGTCCTGAACCAGCCTCTGCCCCCGACCACCACCGTATCCAAGGCACGGGCTTTGCGGGATGATGAACTCGTCTTCCATGGCGATCCACTGGGGCTTAGGCCCATGAATCTGCAACACCCCATCGGTCCCTGGACGACTGGGCTCCCATTGCACCCAGCGCTCGTTGCCCCGTGTGCACCAGTGGAACTCCCCTTCCCACCGGGGAATCCAATAGCCCCCCAGCACAGTCGCGAGGCTGCCATCCGCGAGGTCGAGAATGGCCACGCCACCATCTTCAACATCGACCGGAGTGGCCCCGAACACGCCACACCGCGCGGTGACTCCCACGACCGGTTGTTGCAGAATGTCGAGCAGCAGATCCAGCACGTGACACCCGAGCCAGTTGAAGAAGCCGCCGCCACTCACTGCCGCATCGAACAGATAATGGTCGGCCCCCCGGTACCTGACGTCGCTGGTCACGAAGGTCACCTCGGTGCTGATGTGCCTGCCGAAGCGTCCCTCCGCGACCATCTGCCGCATGCGGTCTGCCCCCTCGTCATACCGCCACATGTAACCCGACTGGAATACGACGCCACTCTGGCGAACGGCCTGCATCATCCGATGTGCCGCCGATGCCGACGCCGCACCAGGCTTCTCGACCAGCACATGCTTGCCAGCTTGGGCCAGAGTGACGACCGCCGCAGGTGTCTCGTCGTTGGGGAGGCACACGAGGGCCGCATCGCACGCCCCGCGGGCAACCAGATCCTCCACCGTCTCGAAGCGGGGCACATGCGCCAGTCGTTCCTCCAGTGACGTGAGTGCCCCGCCGAACCCGGGAATGATCGCCGTGATCTCCAGGTCCGACTCGAAATTGCGCAGCAGTTGCGCCACCCATGACCGTGCGGATGGTCGATCCCCAGGAGCGCGGTTCGCAGTGGGACTGTCATGCGTGCTGGCTCTCGCGAGTGCAGTCGTCGCCCCTGTTGATGAGTGCTGCGTCAACGCACCTCACCGGGTCCGCACACTGTCAACGCGCCATCTCCCTCCGAGGCAACAAGTCCCTTCCAGGGATCCGGCCAACACTCCTGTGGTCGTGGACGTCAGTAGACCCCGACGGTCGTAGTCTTGGCGATTTCGTGGAATGGCCTGGTCCCGCTCACTCCATCCCAGGGGTAACGTTCATGGGGCCGCTCCCGTTCCCCTTCATCCCGCTCCATGAACCCGGGAATGAACAGCTCGTCGGTCATGGTGTACAGCTTCACCCGTCCGGTCTCGCCATACGCGACGACCTGCGAGTAGTCGTCGAACGCGACCACTTCAACGACCGCGCGAGGTTGCGGGGCGTAGTAGGTAATCTTGTAATTGTCCGCCGGGTCGAACGGCTTGCCGCAGGCGAGCCCCATCAGTGTGTTGCCATAGGTGGGGGTGATGTAGACGCCCGGGCCGAGCAGTTCTTCGCGACAGAAGCGATACCACTGGGGCGTGAACTCCGTCCCGCCGGCGAAGATGCCGGTGATGCCTTCCTCGGCGATGCTGGAGCCGTTGTCCATCAGCCGCAGGGCGAGCGCTTCCAGCAGCTTGGGGGTCGCGAACATGCACTTGATGTCGTGACCGGCACCGAGAATCGTGACCGCCTGATCGATGACATGGTCGCTATAGTCCTTGGCCCCCTGCACGTCCCCCTTCTTGAGGAGTTTGACGACCCAGCGGGGATCGAGATCGACACAGAAGCAGATCCCGCCCCGATGATGGGCGAGGTGTTCCACTGCGAGCCGCAGTCGCCGGGGTCCCGAGGGGCCGAGCATCAGCCAGTTGCTGCCCGGCGGAAAGAACTCGTCGGGGAGCGTCTCGCTGAACATCTCGTAGTCGATCCAGTGATCGGCAACGACACACCGGCTCTTGGGAATGCCTGTCGTTCCGCCGGTCTCAAACACGTACCTGGGATGCGTGTGCCACTTCTGCGGAAGAAAGCGCGTGACGGGTCCGCCGCGAAGTGCGTCATCCTCAAACAGAGGAAACTTCTTCAGGTCATCGAAGCAGGTGATGTCCTTCAGCGGATCAAACTTGTAGGAGCGGGCCAGTTCGAGCCAGAAGGGCGCCCCCTGCTCTGGATGAAAGTGCAACTGGACGGTGGCCACCGTGTGCTCATCGAGGAGTTTTCGGGCGTCTCCCACGAGTTGATCGAGTGTGCTGCTCACGCTGACGTCTTTCGCTAAGATCCCTGTTGCCGGGCACTGCACACCCTCAGGAGTGCTCTGAAGGCGGAACCCGACCCTGACCTGACCAATAATAGACTCACACAGGGCGTTTGCAACACAGTGGAATCGTCACGCTCGTGTGTGTGACAACTTGGACCACAGACTCCGTCGACGCAGCGTGGGAGAGACATCGACCGAATGTTCAGCGAGCGCATTTCCCTGAAGCAGCTGGCGCTGGTATGTCGTTCGCTGGGGACGAGCCTGCAGGCGGGGATTCCGGTCGTCAAGGCGTTCGAACTCGCCGGGCGGAAGTCGTCCGATGCGCGCGTCCGGGGAGCGATGGATGACATCGTCCTCCGGCTGCAGCAGGGAGAAGATGTCCATGCGGCGCTTGCCGCCCAGGGAACCCGCTTCCCCGCGCTGATGGTCGACATGGTCAGTGTGGCAGAACAGTCGGGTGCACTCCCGGAGGTGCTGCGCTCCCTGAGCGATCATTACGACAACACGCTCCGATTGCGGAAGGACTTCATCGGACAGATCACCATTCCCGTCATTCAGCTGCTGGCGGCCATTCTGCTGATCGCGTTTCTGATCTTCATCCTGGGGATGATCGCCGCGTCCCAGGGGGGTGAACCTCTGGACGTGCTCGGCTGGGGGCTGACGGGAACCGGTGGGGCGATCAAGTGGCTCATCGGCTGGGGGATGGCGTTCGCCGGCGGATTCATCGGGTATCAGCTCATCACCAGTTCGCTGCAGGGGAAGGCGTTCGTCCACAAGTTGCTGATGAAGGTCCCGATCGTCGGTGCCTGCCTGAGAGACTTCGCCATCGCCCGCTTCTCGTGGGCGTACCATCTCACACAAGAGGCCGGTATGCCGGTCGCCGCCAGTCTGCAGGAGAGTCTGCAGGCGACCGCCAACGGGGCGTACATGGCGGCGAGTCCGCACATCATTCGCGAAGTGATGGCCGGGGCGGATCTGTCCGATGCCCTTGCCGGCACCGACCTGTTTCCCGAAGATTTCGTGCACATCGTGCATGTGGCGGAGACCTCGGGGACCGTTCCCGAGGCCCTGCAGCGCATGAGTCCGCAGTTCGAGGACCAGGCGCGGCGGAGCCTGAAAGCGATGGCGACCGCATTGGGCTGGGCCATCTGGGCGGCAGTCGCCGGATTCATTGTGTTTGTGATCTTCAGCATCGCCCTGTGGTATGTCGGGATGCTGAACGATGCACTCAAGGGACTCTGACGGATCGCCGGCACCAGCATTCAGGAAATCATGACCGCCACACTCAGTCGCCCGCCGGAATCTCCGGACCATGCGTTCGACGCCTTGTCAGCGACGCTGCTGGAGTCGTTGACCTGGGGGGCTTTTCTGGCGCTGCTGTATTTCTATGTTCCGAAGTCGAAGAGCGTGTTCGCTGATTTTGGTCTGGAGGTTTCGGACGCTGGCCTGCTGGTCATCAGTGCCAGTGATTTCTTTGTGAACTACGCGTACGGTCTGATCCCTGCCGGGTTGGCTCTGTTGTTTGCCATCAACGCCTTTGCCTTCGGGACGATTCGCTCCCTATGGGGCCGGGTGCTGTGGACGTCGTTGATGGCGATCATTCCGCTGCTGCTGGGGACCGGTACGATCGCAATCCTGCAGGGACTGATGAATCGTCTGGCGAGTGAGCTCAACTGAATGTTCGAGTGGCACATCGACCGACAGGACGCGGGATCGCAGGCTCGCACCGGGCGCTGGGTGACTCCGCACGGAATGGTCAAGACACCTGCCTTCATGCCGGTGGGCACCAAAGCCTCGGTCAAGGGAGTCTGGCCGCATCAACTGCGGGAGATCGGCACCCAGATGGTGCTGGCCAATACATATCACCTCGCGCTGCGGCCGGGGGAGGACGTGATTGCCGACCTCGGTGGGCTGCACCGGTTCATGAACTGGGACGGTCCGATCCTCACTGACAGCGGCGGGTTCCAGGTCTTCAGCCTGGCCGACCTGCGGGAGCTGAGTGACGAGCAGGTGGTGTTTCGCTCGCACATCGATGGCAGCCTGTTGCAGCTTTCGCCCGAACGGGCCGTCGCCATCCAGGAGTCGCTGGGAGCCGACTGCATCATGTGTCTGGACGAGTGCCTGCCGCACGACGTGGACGCCCTGCGGATGAAACAGGCTGTCGATCGCACGACACTATGGGCCCAGCGCTGCCGGGATGCACAGCGACGAAGCGACCAGGCGCTGTTTGGCATCATCCAGGGAGGGATCGACCGCACTCTTCGGGAACGATCGGCGGAAGGGCTCCGTCCACTGGATTTCCCCGGTTATGCGGTTGGAGGGCTCAGCGTGGGCGAGACACCCGAGGAGATGCGCGACACCCTGGACTTCACGGTCCCTCTGCTCCCGGCCGATCGTCCCCGCTACCTGATGGGGGTCGGCCGGCCGATCGATCTGATCGAGGCGGTGCTGCGGGGAGTCGATCTGTTCGACTGCGTGCTGCCGACGCGGAATGCACGAAACGCGATGGCCTTTACCAGTTTAGGACCGGTGCGGCTGCGTAATCTGCGTCATCAGCGGGACGAGACCCCCCTCGATCCAGCGTGCGAGTGCCCGTGCTGCCGGGGGTTCACGCGGGCCTACCTGCGGCATCTGTTCCTCAGCGGCGAGATGCTGGGGCCGATGCTGGTCTCGGTGCATAACCTCGCGTTCTACCAGAAACTGATGAGTGATCTGCGGGCGGCGATCGCAGAGGATCGGACGCAAGAGTTTCGCTCGTCTCAGCTTGCCGCCAAATCGACGGCTCTCTAAGATACGCCCACTTCCGCCCGACCCCGAACGACCCACGTTGCCCCAGACCGGGACATCCGTCATGAAGAAGCTGCCGCAATGAGCACCTGGCTTTCGATCTGGATGCTCGCGCAGGGTGGCGACGCCCCTGTTGTTCCCGTTCAGCAGCCCAACCCGATCTGGGGCATGCTGGTCATCTTTCTGCCGGTCATGGTGATCTGGTATCTGCTGTTCGGATTGCCACAGTCGAAGGAGCGCTCCAAGCACGACGACATGCTGAAGTCGCTGAAGAAGAACGACCCGGTCGTCACCATCGGCGGCATCATCGGAACAGTGGTCAATATCTCCGATAGTGGCGATGAAGTCACGCTGCGAGTGGATGAGGACACCAAGCTGCGCGTGCGGCGAAGTGCCATTCGTGAAGTGATTGGCAAGGAGAAGAACGAACAAGGCACTTGACACGGCGGCAGGAGTCAAGAGCGGAGAGACAAGAGCCCGTGGTGACGTGCTGGACGGCGTTCACGACGTGATCGCCTTCGGCCTCTTAGAACTGATGACTGAATACTCAATGCGGCCTCCAGGGAGGGAACTCATAATCCCATGATGTCGATGCTCAACACGAACGTGCTGCTGGCTGCGGAAGAATCCTCTGCAGGCCTGCCGATATGGGTCAACGTCCTCATCGCGATTGCAGCCGTCGTGCTGCCATTCGTCGCCGGGCAACTGATTGCCCGGGCGCTGAAGTTGAAGGACTTCGCTTTCCGGATCGGCGTGGTACTGTTCGCAATCACACTCGGAATCTGGCCATTCGTCTCACAGATCTCCCATGGCCGGAGCTGGAAGGATGCGATTCCGCTGGGCATCGATCTGGCGGGAGGCACCAACATGGTGTTCGCGGTCGATCACGAACTGACGGCCGAGATGGAGAAGTCCGTCGATGCTCAACTGATGGATCGCATGGTGGGTGCGATCGTTCGGCGGATCAATCCCGCAGGTACCGAGGAAGTCACCGTACGCCGGGTGGGACCGGACCGGATCGAGGTGATTGTGCCGGGTGCCGACAGCGAGAAGGTGGAGCGGATCAAGCGTCAGATCACGAACCTCGGACAGCTCGAGTTCGCGATCCTGGCCAATAGTCACGATCACGCCCGCATCATCAAGGCGGCCGAATCACAGCCTGGTAACGAGATTCGCGATGCCGACGGGCGGCTGCAGGCCAAGTGGATCCCCAGCGCACTCGATGAAAACGGCGTCCCCAAGGAGGCCAGCAATCATGACGATGTGGAGATGCGCATGGCGGAGCGCGACGGTAAGCAGGTGCCCGAGTTTTTGGTCGTCCTGGAACCGGATCCCGATCGCCGGATTACAGGACGCCTGCTGACCCGCAGCTATCCCTCGATGGCCGAGGGGGGAATGGTGGTGGGCTTCGAATTCAACACCCGGGGCGGACAACTCTTCCAGAAGTTGACCACGCAGTACCAGCCTCGGCAGGGGGCAGACTACAAGGCCCGTCTGGCTGTCATTCTGAACAATCACATCGAGTCGGCACCGACCATCAACGCCGTCATCGGTGCCCAGGGCATTATCCAGGGGCGCTTCAGCCAGGAAGAGATCGAGGAACTGGTGAACGTGCTCAACGCCGGAGCCCTGGATGTCCCGCTGCACCGGGAGCCGGTGAGCGAGTTTACTGTCAGTCCGCTGCTGGGAATTGATGTGCAGGAGAAGGGAATCACGGCCATTGTGGTCGCTGCCGCTGCTGTGTTCGTCTTCATGCTGGCGTACTACTGGCTCGCCGGCTTCGTCGCGGACCTGTGTCTGCTGGTGAACATCGTCCTCGTGCTGGGCATCATGGCGCTGATCGATGCCACGTTTACACTCCCGGGACTCGCCGGACTGGTACTGACGATCGGCATGGCCGTCGACGCCAACGTGCTGATCTTCGAGCGAATCCGCGAAGAGCAGGAGAAGGGCTCCAGCCTGCGGATGTCCATCCACAACGGCTTCAGCCGCGCTTTCTCAACCATTGTTGACGCCAACGTCACCACACTGATCACGGCCGTGGTGCTGTACATGATCGGCACCGACCAGGTGAAGGGATTCGCCGTCACTCTGTTTATCGGCATCGTGATGAGTATGTTTACGGCCTTGTACGTGGGTCGGCTGATCTTCGACATCATGGAGCGCAAACGCTGGATCAAGACGATCAAGATGGGGAGCTTCATCGGCAAGACCAACTGGAACTTCATTGGCAAGTCGACGATGGCAGCAATTTGTTCCGCCGCTGTCATTGTCGTGGGCATGGGCTCTTTCTTCGCCCGCGGTGCCGAGAACCTCGACATCGACTTTCGTGGTGGTTCCATGGTGACGTTCCGCTTCGTCGATCAGCCGACTGTCGATGAAGTGCGGAGTGCACTGGCCTCACGGTTTGACTCGTCGATTACCCTGGAGCAACTGCAGGTGGATCGCCAGGACGGCAACACTGCTACGCTCTTCCGGATGCGCACCACCGAACAGGACTCGGAAAAAGTTGCCGATCTGATCAACGAGGCGTTCCAGGATTCGGGGCACGAACTCGTCCGCCAGGAGATGAAGATCGGCGCCATCGCGGCCATTCCCGGAACAGAACCCTCCAGCGATGGCGCTGCCGAGACACCCGCTACCGCTGCAAACTCCTTCGCCGGGGGACACGAGGTGAAGCTCACGTTCGGAGAGCCAGTCAATGCCTTGTCGGTCCTGGAGGTCCTCGCCGAGGCGACTGCCGCCATCATGACCGCCGATGGGGCGACCAAGTACGACGATCCGACGACGCTGCTACAGGCCACCAATCTGGCTGCTCCTGGCAGTCAGACCGATCGAGGAACGACCTTCGAGGTCAAGGCGAGCCCGCTCATTCCGCAGGCTGACCTGGAAGGTGCCCTCCAGACGATGCGACAAGATTTGACCGCCCGGCCGAACTTCGAGGAGATTAACAACTTCGACTCGGCCGTGGCCGGGGAAACGCAGACCGATGCGCTGCTCCAGCGCTGTTCTTCAGTCTGGTGGCGATTGTCGGTTACTTGTGGTTCCGGTTTCAGCGCGTCACGTTTGGGCTGGCAGCAGTGGCCGCCGTTGTGCATGACGTGCTCGTCGTCCTCGGACTGGTCGCGATCGCGTCGTACTTCAGTGGCAATCCGATCGGCAACCTGCTCGCACTCGACGATTTCAAGATCAACCTCCCGATGATTGCCGCCTTCCTGACGGTGGTCGGCTACTCGCTCAACGACACCATCGTCGTATTTGACCGGATTCGCGAGAACCGCGGCAAGAATCCGGCACTGACCGTCGAAATGGTCAACACCAGTCTGAACCAGACGCTCTCACGCACGCTGCTGACGTCGTTGACAACGCTGCTGGTGGTACTGGTGCTGTATGCGATCGGCGGCGAGGGAATTCACGGTTTCGCCTTCTGCCTGGTGACCGGTATTGTGGTCGGCACCTACAGCACGATTTATATCGCCAGCCCGATTCTGCTGTGGCTGATGAACCGGCACCCGGCGACGAGATAAACCCACCGACGACGACAAATGGCGACGTCGACCGTCGCGGCTGGTTCGTGAGGTGGCTCGAGCCACAGCGAGACCCGAGTCGCACTAGAACAAGCGGCCGAGCGTATCTGGGCAATCTGGCAGCGCCCCAGCGCGGTTAACGCCGTCCAACAAGTCGCAGTTCTGCGATAGATCCCAACCGGCTACAGTTCCGTCAGCGGGCCGACGGCCACCGTTGTCGTCTGGGCGAGCGGATACTGTTCGAGGAGTTCGCGGATGTCGTCCGGCAGCACCAGGCGATAGGAGCGCAGGTCATCCTCCACCGTGCGGTATTCCTGCCGGTAGACCCAGTTGTTCCCCAGCGAGGCCAGCCGGCCCATGGGACGCTCGCTGCGGAGGACGACACGGGAGAGCACTTTGTTGCGGGCCTGCTCGATCTCGTCGGCCGTTACGCCCTCGCGATTAATCTGCTCGAAGATCCGGCGAATGCGGTCCAGATTCTCCTGCACCTGATCGGGGCCGCAGCTCAGGTACGTCAGCCAACTGCCGCTGCCATCATATTCGTTGTAGGCAAGGTCGGCGGCCTCCGCATGTCCGGGGTCGACGAGTTCCCAATAGAAGCGACTGCCGGAATCGTCACCCACAATCACGGCCAGCAGGTCGGCGGCATATCTCAGCGGGTTTGAGGCGGGGGGCGCGGCCGCCATCTGCATCAGATGCTGTTGCTGGCTCGACTCCCGCGCCAATGCGTTGACTCCACCTGCCGGCTGCGCCTCGGGGACCGGTCGCTCGCACGTTCCGGAGGGCCAGGACGCACAGTGTCGCTCGGCGAGCGAGACCACCTCGGGCCACTGGCAGTTTCCGGCCACGGCCAGCGTGATGTTGCCCGCCCTGTAACGGTCCATGTGATAGGCCCGCATCTGCTCGACAGCCAGATCCGAGATGCTCTGCACGCTGCCGAGAATGCTTTGCCCGAGCGGATGCCCCGCGAAGTGCTGCCCCATCACTTTCTCATAGGCAGTGAACGTCGGCATATCCTCGTACATGCCGATCTCTTCCAGGATGACCTGCTTCTCCATGTCGAAGTCACTCGAACGCAGACTCGGTCGCATCAGCGCGGAGAGCAGTTCGAAGGCCCGCGGCAGGTACTCCGGCAGCACAGCCGCATAGAACAGCGTCAGCTCTTCACTGGTCGAGGCGTTGTAGCGGGCCCCGATCTCATCGAAGATGCGATTGACGTCTTCGGCCGAGTAATGTTCGGTCCCCTTGAACACCATGTGCTCAAGAAAGTGGCTGACACCCGCCACTTCAGGCGTTTCATCGCGGGAACCGGTGCGGACGAAGAACCCCACGGCGGTGCTGTAGACGTCCTGGTTCAACTCGGCAACGATCTGCAAACCGTTGTCGAGTCGATGCTCATGAAACTCCATCAGGCATCTCCAAAGGCTCCGGTCCGATCGTCAACAACGTCAGGTCGTCGGGAGGATGCATTTGCACATAGTGCAGAACTTCGGGCACCTTCAGTGCGTCGATGCGACGATGGACTTCATCGAGAGTGGTTACCCGACCCAGGTGGAACCAGTCCCGTGTCAGCGATGCCGCCCGAGCCGACGTCGATTCCTGCTGCATGATGAGGGCACTCTTGGCGCTGGCCTTGCAGCGATCCAGTTCCGCCTCCTCGATGCCTTCTCCCAGCCGCTGAATCTCGCGGACCATCACGTCGAGCGTTTCCTGGGCGCGCTCAGTTGTGGTGCCGGCATAGGCGAGTACCCGCCCTTCATCGAGCAGCGAGTTCAAACTGGCATAAATGGAGTAGCACAGCCCCCGTTTCTCCCGCACCTCGGTAAACAAGCGGGAACTGCTCCCACCGCTGAGGACGTTGACGGCGGCCCACGCTGCGTAGTAGCGGTCATCTCGATAGGGGACCGATGGGAACGCCAGACCGATCTGCGTCTGCGTCGATTCGAGATTCAGATGATCCTTGGACACGCCGCGCGGCCCGCGCTGGATCGTCGTGGGCTCACCGGCTGCCCAGTCGGCGAACGCCTCTTCAACCAGATCGCGGACCAGCTCAAACTCGACGTTCCCGGCCACCCCGAGAATGCTTCCTCCCGGCCGAACATGTCGCCGAAAATGGGAGGTCACATCACCCGGAGTAATATTCGGGAGCTCCTCCAGATCGCCCTCCGAGGGGCGTCCCCAAGGGGAGTGGTAACACCGCCGGCACAGTTCAATCATCACCTTCTGTCGCGGCTCATCTTCGAGAGCCCGCAGCGATTGCTCGACCCCGGCGATGGCTGCCGGAAACTGGTCCTCGGGCAAGTGGGGATGTTGGACAATCTCGGCGTACAACTTCAATGCGGGGAGCAGGTTCTCCGCGACGGTCGCTGCATTGAGCGACAGGTGATTCCAGCCGACCGATTCACTCCGCTGCAGTCCCAAGTAGTCGAGCTGGGTGGAGAGTTCCCGGCTGTCGAGACTTCCGGCACCGCGCGTGATGAGTTCGCAGAGCACTGCTGCGGTGCCGTTCTTTCCCTCCTCCTCGTAGATGCAACCAGCCGGGACCGCCAGCGAGAATGATGCCGACTGCACGGCTCTCATCGGCTCCACGATCAGCGTGAAGCCGTTGCTGAGAACGTGGATGTGGAGTTCCTGGGATGCCATGCCGGAAGAGGTCGATGTGCCGTCGGGTTGCGATGTCCGGGGCCGAGTATGGCACAACCACAGAGGCCCTGCAACGGGCGTCAAAATGCCCATTTACCAGGCAGTTTCCAGCTCTTCGGGGAATTGAGCAGCCCGGTAGGAGGTGCGTTTGTGCTCGAATCCGATCGATCGATACAGCTCGACCGCCGGAGTGTTCTCGGCGGTCACCTCCAGCGAGACGCGCTTCACCCGGCGCGTGCGAAACCCGTGGAGCGATTGCAGCAGAATGGCTCGGCCGAGTCCATAGCCGCGATGTTGGGGGACGACACCCACATTCTGAATGGCCCCCTGCCACCAGTGCTGGACGACCCCCTGGATCGTCCCGCAGGGGACGAGGTTGGCAATCGCACTGGCCTCCAGGCAGATGAGCCATGTCGCCGCCGGGACAAAGCCCCGACGGAGCGAGATGTCGCGCACCAGGCGACGACAACCGCTCACATCACCCAGACACGGAAAGATGACGGCATCGACTTCATCCCGGAAACTGGCAAACTTGGCCCGGGCGTGCGCATCGGTCAGGATTGGATGCCAAGGGCGGAAACCGTAACCATCCGGAAGCACCGGAACGGGCAGGTGCACCCGCCGCAGATCGATTTCCATCCGCAACCGTTTGAAGTAGCTTATGGCCATGCGGCGTTCGACCAGGTCAGTCGTCAGGCACTCGTGCCTCGTTGGGCAACAGCGAGTCTACCACGTCCCACACAGGGGTCAAATCTGATGACGCTGCGTGCGGACATTTCCGCTCCGACCCGAGAATCCCTCTCCGCAGATCTTGCGCAGACCTCCGCCGGACGAATGCACTCGCTGAAGCTAGGTTCCGTGGAGCTTGAGGCACCGGTCGTTCAGGCCGCACTGTCGGGATACAGCGACTGGCCGATGCGCGTCGTGGCGCGACGGCACGGAGCCGCCTATACCATGGCCGAGGTGATGCTCGATAGGTTCGTCCTGGAACATCGACCTGAACGACTGCGAACGCAGCACCATCTGCTCGTCACCGACGAGGAACGCCCCGTCGGCGGGCAACTGATGGGGGCTGATCCGGACCAGTTCGGACCGGCAGCCCGCAAACTGGTCGAAGCGGGGTTCGATGTCGTCGACATCAACTTCGGTTGCCCGGTGAAGAAGGTGCTGGGCCGCTGCCGGGGTGGGTTCCATCTCAGCCAGCCCGACGTGGCCCTTGACATCGTGGTTCGCGTACGTGACGCAGTTCCCCCGCAGATTCCCGTCACCCTGAAAATGCGTCGCGGCATCGATGACACATCACGCAGCCGGGACCAGTTCTATGAGATTCTGGATGGTGCATTCGCACGGGGTGTCGCCGCCGTGACTGTGCATGGTCGCACGGTGACGCAGGGCTACAATGGGCCGAGCAACTGGGAGTTTCTGGTGAAGGTGAAGGCGCATGCTGGGTGCGCGGCGGATGATTGGCAGCGGCGATCTGTTCAGTGCCGAGGACTGCCTGAGAATGCTGCGCACGACGGGAGTTGACGGTGTATCGATTGCCCGGGGTGCGATTGGCAACCCGTGGATCTTCGCCCAGGTGCGGTCGCTGCTGCGAGGGGAAGCGTTACCTCCGCCACCGTCAGTCGTGGAACAGCGAGATGTCCTTTGTGAGCACTTCGCCCTGTCTCAACTGACTTATGGACCCGAGCGGTGTGTGACGATGATGTGCAAGTTCGGCGTCAAGTATGCCCGTCTGCATCCTGACCACCAGCAGGTCCGTAACCAGTTCGCCATAGCACGAACGACTGCGGACTGGCGTCGCGTGCTGGCGCATCACTACCGCGTCGATCGCCCCGGCTGCTTCCCGCAGGTGGATGACACGGCCCACAAGAATGGCAACAGCGCAAGTAGTGCGGCCGACCTATGACCGCCGCTTGCGTCCCCGGCGACCGGCTGACGACTTCGTTGACGACTTGGACGCTGTCTTCGATCCGCTTGAAGGTTTCTGCTCGAGCGCCGGCACCCTGTTTCTGTCCCTTCGTCCCGGTTTCCTTCTTCGGCGACGACTTCCGCTTGGCACTCGAGAGGTGTCTTAGGAAATGGAAGCTGAGTTCCCGGCGATCCACGTCGACGTGCGCGACCTTCACCTCCACCAGATCGCCCAGACGAAACTTCTCCCCTGAGCGCCGTGCGGTGATGGTCATCGTCGCACGGTCGGCATCGTACTGATCGCCCGAAGGCAACGAACTGATGTGCACTAATCCTTCCGCAGGCAACTCGATGCCGCGGCAGAAGAAGCCGATGCGGTCGACGCCGGTGATGACAGCCTTCAGCTCCATGCCGATGCGGGACTCCAGGTATGTCAGCAGTTTA
The DNA here is from genome assembly GCA_963707405.1 of uncultured Planctomycetaceae bacterium. Classification (GTDB taxonomy): domain Bacteria; phylum Planctomycetota; class Planctomycetia; order Planctomycetales; family Planctomycetaceae; genus CAVPPT01. Next base: position 169,944 of record CAVPPT010000008.1, read on the forward strand.
ATACTGGTCAGTGTCCGCTCGGCCTTTTCGGCCCGCCGCTCGGTCGAGGAGCAGTGGCGTCCCAGCCGGATGAGGTCGGCCGGTGCCGGGCCGTGATGCGACTTGCGTTTGGTCACGATGCCATCGATCAAGCGATGCACCAGCAGGTCGGGATAGCGGCGAATGGGACTGGTGAAGTGGCAGTAGTCCTCTTCAGCGAGTGCGTAGTGCCCCTCGTCCACGGGGGAGTACTCGGCCTGCTTCATGCTGCGCAGGACGGCGTAGTTGATGGCGGGCTGCTCAGGCTCTCCCCGCACACGGTGCAAGAGGGCCTGCAGATGCGGCCGGCTTTCGGGATGTCTTCAGTGTGAAGCCCATGGAGGTGACAAAGTCCCCCAGCGCCTTGAGCTTGACGGGACTCGGTTCACCATGCACGCGACGCAGGAAGGGCAGACCGCGATCACTCAAAGCGACCGCAACGGCGATGTTGGCCGCCAGCATGAACTCCTCAATGATCTGGTGGCTTTCGTCGTGCTCCCGCTCATGGGCACCGGTCACGCGCCCCTGTTTGTCGAAGTCGAGCCGGATCTCCGGCATGTCGAGCTCCAGCGCCCCCTTCTCAAAGCGACGATTACGCAGCATCATCGCCAGTTCGTACATGCGTGAGAGCACGTCGCGAACCTTCGCCGACACCTTGACGTCGGGGGCTGCGGACTGCCGGATGATCGGCAACACGTGCTCGTAGGCAAAGCGCTGCGTGACCCGGATTGCCGTGTTGGCCAGTCGTGTATGAACGGGAACCCCTTCGGCCGTGTATTCGATGAACACCGATTTCGTGAACCGCAGGCGCCGTTGCTGCAGACTCGCCAGATCCGTTGGAGATCACCTCCGGCAACATCGGGATCACGAGCGTTGGCAGGTACACGCTGGTGCCACGCTTTTCGGCCTCGCGGTCGAGCACTGTTCCCGGCTGTACAAAGTGCGAGACATCGGCGATGTGCACACCGAGGTGCCAGTGGCCGTCGTCCGATCGCGTGAGCGAGATCGCATCATCAAAGTCCCGCGCGTCAGCGGGATCGATGGTCACGATCGTCTCCTCCGTCAGGTCGTCCCGGCCCTCGGGAACCTTGTCGCTGAAGTTCTCGGCTTCGACGCGGGCTTCTTCGAGAACGGCTTCCGGGAACTCATGCGGCAGTCCGTATTCGTGAATGACCGTGAGCGTATCGACACCGACCTGACCCCGGGGACCCAGCACGGTGGTGAGTACGGCCTCGCCGGCCTGTCCATGTCCGGGAAACCGGATCATCTCGATGACGACCTTGTCTCCCTCCTGTGCCCCCTTCGCACCGGGGTCTCCGACCCAGATCAGTTCGTTGAAGTTGCTGCCATCAATGCGGACCCAGCCGGCGCCCTGATCTTCCAGATACGTCCCGACGAACGTGTTCGTGGCGCGCTCGACGATGTCGACAATGGCGCCGCAGCGCTGCCCGCCGCTACGACGCCGGCGTGTGAGCCGGACCAGCACTTCATCCCCGCTCTGGGCATCGCCGACGTCCTGTCGATCGATGTAGACGTCGCCCACGAGATCTTTGGGGCGCGGCTCATGCGGAATCAGAAACCCCGCACCGCTCGCGGTCTTCTTGAGGACCCCCACGACCAGACCGGCGGGTGTCTTGGCCGCCACGCGTCCCGTGTCGAGCAGCCGCACCCGCTCATCGGCAATCAGTTGATCGAGGGCGTGATCGAACTTGGCCTGTCGCTTCTTGGTGATGCCCAGCTTCTTGGCCAATGCCTTGGGCTTGACCGGCTCGTAGCTCTGTCGGCTGACGAAATCCAGAATCGTTCTGGGCAGTTCACTCATATATTGCCCGTTTCTCCCTTGAAGATCTTGCGCTGCAGATTCTGGTTATAGGGGGTCCATCCCGATTCGCTGTTCGGGTCCCCCTGGATCAACGAGAGGAACTCGTTGACCTTCGCGTCGAGATTATCAAGATAGTGCAGTGCCACGGCCTCGAGGGTCATGGGCAACCGGGGACTGCCGTACTCATAGGAGCCATGATGACTCAGGATCATGTGCTTCAGCCGCAACCACGTCTCGCGGGGAAAGGGCTGTCCGGTCTGTGATTCCAGTCGCGTCACCTTCTCGTTGAGAATCTCGACACCCTGCACGAGATGCCCGATCAGTTGCCCCTCATCGGTATAGCTGAACGTGCTGTCGTAACTCAGTTCGCGCGTCTTGCCGATGTCGTGCAGGAAGATGCCCGCGGCCAGCAGGTCGAAGTCAATCTTTGGATACAGGTCGCGAATCCTCTGCGAGGTTTGGAGCACATTCACGACATGCTCCAGCAGTCCGCCGTGACAGGCATGATGCAGCCGGACTCCGGCTGGTGCCCGCGAGAGTTCGTCCATCAGCCGCGAGTCATTCAGAAAGCACTCCATCAGCGACCGCAGCGATTCATCCTCGATCGCCAACAGAATGTCACGCAGCGTCTGCTGCAACAGCTCGGTGTCGGCCCCCGACGATGGTACGAACTCCTTGGCGTCGTAGCCGTTGGCTGTGGAGGAGGTGATGTGCGTCAGGATCATCTGCAGATTGCCCTGGAACAACTGCACCCGTCCGCGCACGCGCACACAGTCCCCCTGGCTGACGCCCGCCGCAACGTCCTCGCGCACATTCCACATCAGGCCGCTGATCTGCCCGGTCTTGTTGCGCAGTTGCGTTAAGAGGTAGGTCTCGGCATTGCGGTTAGCACGCAACTGCTTGTCCGCCAGCAGATAGACCTCATCGATGTTTTCTCCATCAGCCAGCGTATTGACGTACTGTCGCGACATGAACGAAAGCCTTCCGCACGTTTCACTTCGGTGTGTTCGAGTGGCAAGATTCTAGGCCAGCAGTGCAGTGGTCACAAGGAAGGGTGCGGCCCGGCCATCGCATGCATGAAATGGTAGCCGTGCGACTGTTCACTCCTGCTGTGGTCGGGTGTGTGGCTGGCGAACAGGTGCTGATGGGTTTACGCTGTTGGTCGAGTCGCCGACATCCCGGGTCACTCACTTCCGCTGCAATTCAGGGAATTCTCGCATGAAGATCACGTCGCTCACCCGGACACTCGCCGTACTTTGTATCGCTGGTCTGATGTCGCTGAGGCCCCCCCCCGCTTTCGCCCAGGACGCAACGCCCGCAACCTCGGAAGCCGCCGTCCCGGCCGAACTGCAGCAGGCGGAAATCTTCACCTACAAAACCGTCGCCGACGTGTCGCTGCCGCTCTACGTCTTCAAGGCGGAGGGCTGTCAGGCCAGCGATCATCGGCCGGCGATCGTGTTCTACTTCGGCGGCGGGTGGCGGAGCGGGTCACCCACGCAGTTCGCCACGCACGCTCAGTACCTGGCCTCGCGGGGCATGGTGGCGATCTGTGTCGAGTATCGTGTGCAATCGCGGCATGGAGTGAACGTCGCCCAGTGCGTCGCTGATGCGAAGTCGGCGATGCGCTGGGTCCGCAGTCATGCGGGTGAGCTGGGCATCGATCCGCAGCGGATCGCATCGGCTGGGGGATCAGCCGGCGGACATCTTGCCGCGGCCGTGGCCTTGCTCCCCGGTCACGACGATCCGCAGGATGACACGTCCGTCAGCTGTGTCCCCGATGCGATGGTGCTGTTCAATCCTGCGGTGGATCTTGTCACCCGAAGGTCTGGAACGCACGAACGACCCCGAAAAGGATCAGGAGATGCTCGATCGACTCGGGGCGGATCTCGACAGCCTCTCTCCCATCAAACACATCAAGGCGGGTCTGCCTCCGTGCATCATCTTCCATGGTGTCGATGACACGACCGTCCCCTATGCGCAGGAGGAAGCGTTCGCAGCCGCGATGACGCACGCGGCAACCGCTGTGAACTCGTCGGTTACGAGGGACACAAACACGGGTTCTTCAACTTCAATCGCCCCGACAAGCGCCCCTACTACGACACACTGCGGCGAATGGACGAGTTCCTCGCCGGTCTGGGGTATCTCGAAGGTCCACCGACGGTCACTGCCGAGGTGCCATAGCGCTGCGTCGAAGACCGTCGTCTCTGCGTGCCACTCAACAGACCTGTGCACGTGAATCCGCCCTACTGATCTTCCGCTGCAGTCGCACGCTGCAGCTCTTCCAGCAGTTGCTGCAGTTGACGCACGCGAAACAGCGGGATGTCGTCCGGCTCGTGTTCGAGCAGCCAGTCGACATCAGCCATGGCCTGTTCGACGCGCTGCAGGTTGTAACACAGCACGGCCCGGAACAGCCGGTCAGAAGGGGACTCAGGCTCCAGCCGCAGGAGGGCATTCACATAGCGGAGTGCGGCCTGAGCATCGGAATCATCATTCGCCCCATGGATCAGGTTCCTCAGCATGCGGATGACAATGTCCTGCGAAGTTTGAGGCGCGAGAAACTCCTCGTCCCATGCCAGTCCTGTGATCTGCAGGACTTGCTTGGCCGCCTGGGCCTTCGTGAGGGCCCGGCCGCGATCGAACACGTCCACCAACGTCGAATCCCCGTGGCCCGCGTCAACTTGGACGATGAAGTGCCCTGGCAGTCCGATGCCGTCCGCCTCCAACCCGATGCGTTCGGCCAGACCGAGATAGAGCACCGACAGCGTGATCGGCAGGCCTTCGCGGTCGTCGATGACTTCGTTGATGTAGCTGTTCGACGCATGGTGGTAGTTCGTGCGACTGCCGTGAAATCCCAGCTCTTCAAAGAAGTACCGGTCCAGTGCCGCGCGACGGTCGTTCGCCGAGGCCTCTGCGGACAAAGAACATTTTCACTTCGGCGGCCATGTCGTCGACCTGCTGCCGGTAGGCCTCGACATCGAGGTCCGCATTGTCGAGCCGGGCCACCAGCAGCGCCGCATGCACAATGTCGGCTGGGTGATTGGTCTTGTTGAGGACATCAGCCAGGTGTTCGATAACCTCACGTTCGTGCACGTCACGGGCCAGTTGCCTGAGTCGTTCGGCACGCAGTTCCAGAGTACGGGCCTCATCCTGCAGAACTCGGCCGGAAGTTGCCGCATCGGCGACGCTGAGAAGTTCGTCGGCCAGTCCATCGGCCAGAGGCTGTGACGCCTTCAAGTTGCCAACGAGCCGGATGACTTGTTGTTGAACCTCTGGCGAAACGCGCCATGTGCGGACCTGCTTACCGACTTCAAATCCTTTAAACTCGGCCGTCGTGTGCCTGAACTTGGCGAGTCCCACCCGCCCGCCGGTGTACTGGGTGTCGCGTGACTCGAAGATGAGGGCATCGTTGCAGAAGCACTGGATCAATCCGTCGTCCAGACGCACCTTGAGGCGGTTCCATTCTGCCGGCCGATAATGGGGGGAGTGCGTCTCTTCGAGCACCTGCCAGGAGTAGACATCGGGACCATCGAACCGGCTGAAGCGCAGGTTCCCGCTGCTGGGATAAAAGCCATAGTGACGGTCCGCTCCATCGGCATGAAACACAAGCCCCGCGGCCCCATCTGTCTGATCCACACGCACGCTGACGGCAAGCTCGCACGGAAGCTCCGGCACTGGCTGACGCGAAAGGCACAGCGACCTGCCACCAAATCCTGCGCCAGTTCCAGAGACAGTGATGCGACCGGCGCGCTGCCGCCACTGGACATCGCCGGGGGCGTCCCACAGCCGTGAGTTCAACCGGCCGATCGTCAGCCAGCGGTCGATGGGGACCGGGTTGGGCTGCTCTAACAGCGGCTTGAGGGCATTGATGGCGACAGCGTAACCCAGGTTGGGGGTTAACTGCGACTTGAGCGTCAGCAGTCCCTGCACGCGTCCCTGCCGATCGATAACAGGGCCACCGCTGTTGCCCCGTTCGATCGGTATGGCGAGCTGAATCATCTCGCGGCCGTCGACGTCCTCGCGCAGGCCGCTCACGACACCCTTGACGACGCTGTGTTCCAGGCCGAGCGGATTGCCAATGGCGACGACCTCCTGCCCCGGTTGCAGGGTGTCGGAGTCTCCCATTTCGAGAGCCGGCAGATTCTCTGCGTCGATGTGGATCAGTGCGAGGTCGGCTGCCCCGTCGGTGGCATGAATGCGGGTGACGGGGAAGCGACGGCCATCGGCAAGTTGGACCGTGATGGGCCGGGCTTCACCAATGACATGCAGATTCGTGGCGATCAGCCCGTCCGCACTCACGACAAAGCCGCTGCCGAGTCCCTGTTCACCGCCGTCCCGTCCGGAGAAGCTGACCACCACGACGCTGCGCTTGACATCGGCGACCAGCGATTCAAGGGTGACATCTGGATGGTCGTTTTCCGACACGCCAGTCGGTGGAATGTCCGCCGGTAATGTTTGCCCATTGCTCGGCAAGGGCACATCATCGGCCCGCGCTCCATTGGCGCACCACAGTCCGCCCACGACGACACACACGCGCCAACATTCGTTCATCATCTGATCCAATTCCCAATTCCTACTTCACAGTCCCCGGCACGAACTTCGACAGGTCGAGACCTCCCTTCGCCTCTTGTTCCATCAGGGCCAGCCGGGCTTCCAGACGTTGAAAGCGCATTTCGACGGCCGGGTCGAACAGGGGTGTGGACCGGGGCGGCCTGGGACGTGGAACCTTCGGGTAGCCGAGCTGTCTCTGCAGGGCCGCGAACATATACAGCGGATCCTTGCGGATGTGTGCGCGGGCGATGCGACCTTCCTGCACGCCGAACAGTATGGGATACGAAGGTTGCCAGTCGGGATTGTGCGTGCGTCGGCGAATGTCGTCGACATGGTGCTGCGACCGTCGGTCAATCAGATCGGCGAAATCATGGGCCCCCAGCAACCGGGGAAGTCGACTGATCCAGACACGCCAGTCTTCATCGTACAGCGGGTCGGCAGCGATGGCCTGCATCCCCTGGTCGTATCCCAGCCGGTTCCGGGCGACACATTCGAACTGATACACAAACATCGCGGCGGGTTGTGGATCAGCGGCCCGGTATTCCGCTTCCTTCTCCAGCACCTCCAGGGCAATGCGGGCATCAAAACGGGCATGGTCATCTTCGGCCCGGCTCATCACGAAGGTCTGAAACGCCGTGAAGTAGTGCGGGAGAAAAGACATCGCGACGCTGAAGCGACCGGTCTGCTTCAGCTCGCCCCGCATGACACCGATGGCCTTGGGGAGATTGGTCGTTGCCAGAATCTCCTCGGCGAGTCCTTCCAGCACCTCTTGAGACGAGAGATTCTCCTCGATGCGTTCGCGGAACACCCGGAAGAAATACGCCTGTTCGATGTACTCTTCGCGATCGAGAATGGTGTTGGGCATAAGACCGGCACAACCGGGGTGACAACGAACGGGCACGGAGCCGGATTATACGGGAAATGTAGTCCCGAGTCGCTCGCAGCATTGACCAGGCATGAGGTCGCTGCCAGACTTTCGACCGGTCCCCGATCGAGAGCGGCCCGCCAAGGTTGCGCACCATCGGAGAGACACATGAGTTCGTTTCAAGACGGAGAACGTGCATGTTGCGTATGGGACGTTTCACGATAGCGGCTGCTTTGTGTATATGGACGTGGGGCTGTGGTGGATCACCAACGACCACAACAAGTGAGCCGGAGATTCCCGAGGCCGGACGCGCATCGTCCGCTGCCGCGGAAGGGCCTTCCGACCCCGATGCCCCCGAGGAATTCACCGCGACCAGCACCGGGTTGAAGTACCGCATCCTCCGCAAAGGAGAAGGGGACCGCCCCACCACCAGAGACGAGGTCACCGTCCACTACCGAGGCTGGCTGGACGACGGCACCGAATTCGATAGCTCCTACAAGCGCGGCGAGCCGGCCTCGTTCCCGCTGGGTGGTGTCATTCCCGGGTGGACCGAGGGAATGCAACTCGTCGGAGAAGGAGGGAAGATCGAACTGGAGATCCCCGGCGAACTGGGGTACGGATCGCGAGGATCCCCTCCGGTGATTCCCCCGGACGCCACGCTGCATTTCATTGTGGAGTTGAACAAAGTCAACTGAGGCTGTCGTGGCTGGTGCGATGGCACATTGGCCATTTCACCTGGCCTGAATGTCAAACCTTGAACAGGAGAGTTGTTGATGGATCGTCGAAGACTGCTGAGTCTGTTTCTCGCCCCGTTGCTGTGCGTTGGTGCCGGCCGCGCGGTGTTCTTGTCGACAGCCCAGGGAGCCGCCGTGAAAGAAGTTCAACCGGGAGCGAAAGATCCCGACGCACCCAAGGAGTTCACCAAAACGAAATCGGGCCTCAAGTACCGCGTGTTGCGCAAGGGCAAGGGGGAGATGCCCAAGGCCTCCAACACTGTTGAGGTCCACTACAAGGGCTGGCTGGACGATGAAACGGTCTTCGACAGCTCCTACAAGCGGGGCGAGACCATCTCCTTTCCACTCAACCGCGTCATCAAGGGCTGGACGGAGGGGATGCAGTTGGTCGGCGAAGGTGGCATGATCGAACTGGAGATTCCCGGTGAACTGGGATACGGCCCACAAGGCATCCCCGGCACCATCCCCCCCAATGCGACGTTGCACTTCCTGGTCGAAGTGGTCGACATCAAGTAAGGCCTCGCTGAAGTGGCACACATTCGGGGACAGGTTCTGCCGGACGTTCCAGCGGACCTGTCCCCTTTTCGTTTCGACCGGGTCTCGGCTGTGGATTCTGCACAATCCCGCGTACAATGTGGGGTGTTCCACAGACGCGCTTTCGCAGGCAACAGATACTTCGTATTGTCGCGACTGTGGGATTCCGATATGGTTCGCCCGCTTTGAGTTCGGTCGAATCGTGGATGATGCGCCCGATCGGGGGATCGACGTCTTTCTCAGGGGTGATCCGATGACCAGGACCGGGTTTTCCCATATGGCCCGGAGGGCTGCTCTCGCCAGTGCGCTGGTGTGCGGGCTGTTGGTGCGTACGATCCCAGCGCCGGGACAGAACTTCAACGACCTGCTCGGCGGAGGTGACTCGGCCTTCAGCCTCAACCCGCCGACACAGGCACCCGAGCCGGTGGTCTCTGTGGCGCTGACTCCGCTCGAGGTCAAGTCCGCCACCACGTTGCAAGCGGGGGACCAGGTTCGACTGTCGATCCAGGTGGAGTTGCCGGCCGGTGCCCATACCTATTCTCAGAATCCCGGATTCGCGGGCGACGTCCAAGGTCGCGGTCTCTGAGCTGTCGGGACTCGAGCCGATTGAGGAGACATTTGTTCCGGATCGCGCTCCGACGGTCGCTGACGATCCCTATCTGGGTCGTGTCGAAAAGTTTACCGGTCAGGTCACCTGGTCGCGGACCTATCGCTACACCGGGAGTGTGGCACCCGATCTGGTGTCTGCCGCCGGCGAACTGAGCTATCAGGTCTGCGACGCGATGCGATGCACCATGTTGACGCACCCGTTCGAGGCGTTCCTCGAGGGAGGGAGCATCGCGCCGGCAATGCCGCTCGCCGGCGCAGTTCCCGAACCAATGCCGATTGAGTCGTCGCTGCAGAATGCCTACGTCACGACGCCGCACCGCTCTTCAGGTACCGAGCAGAAAGCGGATCCGGTCACGTTGCAGTTCGAGCTGCAACCTGCTGATGCCCAGCCCGGAGACACGGTCACACTCGCCGTCACCATGCAGTTGCAGGACGGCTGGCACACATTCGGGCTGGTGCCTCAGGCGACCCAGGTGAGCCGGCCCACCGTGATTGACGTGACGTCGCTCACCAATCTGCGGCCGGTGGGGGACGCATTTCAGCCACAGCAGTCTCCCGAAGTGTTTGCGTGGGACTTCGACAATGTGACCGAAGCCATCCATCATCATCGCGTCACCTGGACCAGGCAGTTCGAGGTTGAAGCAACCGGACCCTATGGAGCATCCGGAGCAGTCACCTACCAGATCTGTGAGAAGAGCTGCCTGGCCCCGCACACGGTGTCCTTCTCCCTCGGGGTGATGCAGGATCCGACGCATCTGGCGTTGGCGTCGTCAGCGGGTGAATCCTTCATCACGTCGGCGGAGTCACCTCCGGCGGATGTCGCTCAGGTATCACTAATGCCCTCGACCGTACCCGCGGACGGCTCGGCGACCGAGGCGGAGGCAGAAGCCGGTCTGGGGTGGTATCTCCTGCTGGCATTTCTGGGCGGACTTTTGCTGAACGTAATGCCTTGTGTGCTGCCCGTGCTGGCCATCAAGCTGCTCACGCTGGTCCAGCAGGCCGGCGAGAACCGGGGACGACTACTGCTGCTCAACAGTTGCTATGCCCTGGGGGTGATCAGCATCTTCCTGGTGCTGGCGACGCTGGCGGCCACCGTAAGGCTTGGCTGGGGCGAACAGTTCCAGAACCAGAACTTCGTCCTCGTGATGGCCTGCGTGTTCTTTGCCATGGGACTGAGCCTGTTGGGGGTCTTCGAGATTCCGATCCCCGGCATGATCGGGTCGTCCGGTGGACACCATAAGGAAGGACCGTTCGGTGCGTTCACGACCGGCATTTTGGCGACGCTGCTGGCAACGCCGTGCAGCGGCCCATTCATGACGAGCACCCTGGCTTGGTCCGTGGACCCGTCACGAGCGCCCTCGGTGCCGTTTCTCATCTTCGGGATGATGGGACTGGGCATGGCCTCGCCCTATCTGCTGGTGGCCCTCAATCCAAGACTGGTGAACTGGCTGCCGAAGCCGGGCATGTGGATGGTGCGTTTCAAGGAGTTTGCCGGCCTGGCGGTGCTCGGTGCGGTCATCTGGCTGCTGTATGGCATGGATGATGAAGTCGTCGTGCCGTCGCTCGTCATCCTGCTGGGCATCGGCACCGGGCTGTGGATGATCGGACGGCTGTACGAGCATTCGTCTCCGCCGTCGAAGAAGTGGACGGTCCGGGCACTGGCCCTCGCGGTCATGCTCATGGTGGGCTGGTGGGGTTTTGGGCAGTACGAGTCAGGACTTGCATTGGCAGAGCGGAACCGGACCGACCGTCGCGAACTCGCGATTGTCCGGGCCACGGGAACCTACGGACAGCGTCCTGAGACAACGCTTGCATCACGCGGCGCAGAGACCGACTCGCACGAGTTGCCCTGGCAGCCGTTCTCCCCCGAGTTGCTCAATGTCCTGCTGGCGCAGGGACGCCCCGTACTGATCGATTTCACCGCCGACTGGTGTGCGGTCTGCAAAGCGAATGAGGCGATCGCCCTCAACACGGCGGCGACCTCAACCTTCGTCCGCAAGCACGACGTGATCACGCTGGTCGCCGACTACACACGTCCTGATGACGAGATCAAATCGTGGCTGCACAAGTTCGGCAGCACGAGTGTGCCTCTGACGGTGATCTTCCGTCAGGGGGAACCGAATGCACCGCCGATCTTGCTGCCGGGACCATACACGGAGTCGATCCTGCTCGATCATCTGCGGAAGGCGGTTTCGGCTGAGGTGGCGACGGGCGAAACGCATTCGGTCGAGTTGCTGCACAACACCCGGTAGTGCTGCACCAGCGCTTGCTTGTGGGATAACAGCCTGAAGCGCAAGCGAAGCAGCTTTGAAATTCGCTTGCGCTTCAGGCTTCAATTGATGCCCCCCCATTCGTAGTGTTCAGAGCATTCCGGCTGCTCAAGGCAGCCGGAATGCTTCATCGCTGACGGACAGAGGGCCTGCAACGGTGATGCCGTCGTGACTTGTGTTCATCCTGTGTCGGACTTCCGCGCCCTCATTCCGCTCGGCTGTGCTGGGCGTTATACTGGCAGAGAGTCGTTTCTCCGACCGAATTGCCGGATCGACACGATGCCCCACCTCAAGCTGCCCTCCTTCTGCATCATTGCAGCCTCTCTAATCGCGGTTCTTGCCCCCAGCGCGACAGTGCGCTCGGCGGAACCGGATGATGAGCAGTTCTTCGAGACCCAGGTGCGTCCGCTGCTGACCGAGCGCTGCTTCAAGTGTCACGGAGACGACAAGCAGAAAGGCGGTCTGAGGTTGAATGGCCTGCGGACGCTGCTCACCGGCGGAGAGAGCGGCCCGGCCATCGTCCCCGGCCATCCTGAGCAAAGCCTGCTCATCGAGGCCATCAACTATGAATCATTCGAGATGCCTCCTGACGGCAAACTCAGTGACGACGAAATCGCCATCCTCTCGACCTGGGTGACGAAAGGTGCTCCATGGCCCGGGGCGGACCGCGACCTCGCGCCGCGTCTTCCTGTGGAGAAGTTCTCGGACGACGACCGACAGTTCTGGTCGTTCCAGCCTCTGCAGCATGCGGAGCCTCCGCGCGTGGACGACGACGACCATTGGTGCCGCAATGACATCGACCGCTTCATCCTGCAGCGATTGCAACAAGCTGATCTGACACCTGCCGGGCAGGCCGCTCCGTCGGCACTCATTCGGCGACTTTCCCAGACATTGGTGGGCTTGCCGCCGACGCCGGCACAAGTCGACGAGTTCGTCAGTGAACCGACCGATGCCAACTACGCTCGCAGTGTCGACGAATTGCTCGACAGCCCGCGCTATGGCGAGCACATGGCTCACTACTGGCTCGACCTCGTGCGCTATGCAGACTCGGATGGTTACAAGGCCGATGACTTCCGCCCCGATGCGTGGCGCTACCGGGACTATGTCATCCAGGCCTTCAACGACGACAAGCCCTACGATCGCTTTGTGCTCGAACAACTCGCCGGGGATGAGATTGCTCCGGACGATCCCCAGGCACTCGCGGCCACCGGATTCTTCCGGCAGGGGATTTACGAATACAACCAGCGCGACGCCTACACACAGTGGCGGGACATGCTCAATGACATCACCGACACGACGGCCGATGTCTTTCTGGGACTGGGCATGGGGTGTGCCCGGTGTCACGACCACAAGTTCGATCCGATCCTGCAGAAGGACTACTTCCGTCTGCAGGCATTCTTTGCGGGGCTCTCGTTACGCGATGACGTCCCCTTCGCCACACCGGCGGAGCGCGACACCCATGCGAAACAGTTGCGAGAATGGGAGGAACAGACCGCCGTAATTCGCGAGCAGATTGACGCCCTTGAAGCCCAGAAGCGCAAGAACGCCGCCCATCAGGCGATTATCAAGTTCCCCGAGGAAATCCAGGCGATCATGTTCAAGGCGGCCGGAGACCGATCGCCCTATGAGCGACAGATTGCCCATCTGGTCGAATTACAGATCATCGGTGGTGACGCGAAACTTGAGACCAAGTTCACCAAGGACGAGCAGCAGCGATGGGATGAACTTCAGAAACAACTGGCCCAATTCGACCAACTTCGTCCGCAACCATTGCCTGCACTGCGCTGTGTCACTGACATTGACCGAGTGGTTCCCGCCGTCTTCATTCCCGGCAAGGAGCGACTGGGTGAAGTTGAGCCCGGTTTTCTCAGCGTGCTGGATGACGGGCCGGCAGCGATTTCAGAGTTGCCGTCGGCACCGCAGTCCAGTGGGCGGCGAACAGCACTGGCCCGCTGGCTCACCAGTCCCGATCATCCGTTGACCGCGCGGGTGATCGTCAACCGCGTCTGGCAGCACCATTTTGGAACTGGCCTTGTCGCCACTCCCAGCGACTTCGGACGACTCGGAGAGCCGGCGTCTCACCCCGAACTGCTGGACTGGCTGGCAACGCGATTCATCGAATCGGGCTGGAGCCTGAAGTGGCTGCATCGTCAGATTCTCACGTCTGCGACGTGGCGGCAGTCGGCCCTTCGCGAGACGCCGACCGTGGCCCGCAAAGTCGACCCCGGCAATCGTCTGCTGTGGCGGCAGAACATCCGCCGGCTGGAGGCGGAGCAAATCCGGGACAGTCTGCTCGCCGTCACCGGCGAGTTGACGATTCACGCCGGACAGCCGCCGACCGACCCTGCCACATCGATGCAGCGCACGATCTACACCAAGCTGTTGCGTAACCAGCGTCACGAAGTTCTGACAGCCTTCGATTTGCCGGACCGCATCACCAGCACCGGTGAGCGAAACGTCACCACAACGCCGTCGCAGTCCCTGCTGATGATCAACAGTCCCTGGATGATCGACCGCGCCCGCACCTTTGCACAACGGCTGCAGCGGGAGATTCCCGGCAGTGATGACTCGCTGGTACGTCAGGCCTGCCTCCTTGCCTTCAGCCGGGAAGCGAGCGAAGCTGAACGCTCGCGGGCCGTCAACTTCCTCTCTTCTCAGCCCGGTGGCGATGAGGGGGCGGAGACGACCAGGACGGCAACGATGCCCGGCACCGGGAGTGCAGCCCTGGTACTCACCGACGCCGATGCTGCCCCCCCACGCATGCCTCAGTTTGACGTGCTTCCCAAGGACGAGTACTCGATCTCGGCGGTTGTCCGCCTCAATTCGCTTTATCCCGATGCGAAGGTGCGGACGATTGTCTCGCAGTGGGATTCAGACACGACGCATCGTGGCTGGTCACTGGGAGTGACCAGTGCGAAATCGCGCTACCGGTCCGGGAATCTCATCCTGCAGATTGTGGGGGACAACGCGGACGGCCAGTTGACCTACGAGGTCATTCCTTCGGGGATTCATCTCGAACTGGACCGGACGTATTTGATTTCGTTCGCAGTGCAACCGCGTGAGACGTCGCTGGCGGGGATCAGGTTCGTCGTGAGAGATCTGTCCAAGGTGGAATCACCGGACGAAGTCGCGAGCGTTCCGCACCAGGTCGTCTCGGGATTCCATAACGACCGCGCGCTCGTCGTCGGCGGGCGCGATGGTACACTGCTGCATCGCTGGGATGGTTTGATTGATGACCTGTACCTGACGGCGGCGGCACGCGACGTCAATGGGTTACGGACGGTTGAAGCCGGTGAGGATCCGCACGTTGTCGGATACTGGGCGTTCGACGACCCGCATCAGCACCTGGCCGACGAGAGCGGACAGGGTCACGACCTGTCGGCGACACAGATGGTCCCATCATCGGCGTTAGACCGACTGGTCGACTTTTGTCACGTGCTGCTGAACTCGAATGAGTTTCTGTATATCGACTGAGCGAATCGTAAGCGGAAGGAGTGAGCGCATGTCATATGACGTTTCACGACGCGAAATGTTGCTGAAGGGCGGGGCCGGCTTCGGCGGCATCGTCCTCTCGTCGCTGCTGCAACACGACCCGCTGTTTGCGGCCCCCGGCGAGACGACGGCCAGGGAAGGTCGAGCGCATTTTCGGGCATCGGCCAAGAGCGTGATCTTCCTGTTCATGGAAGGGGGGCCGAGCCATATCGATACGTTCGATCCCAAGCCCAAACTCAACGAGCTGGCCGGTCAGTCGCTCCCGCCGGGATACAAACGAGTGATTACGGCCATGGGGGAGATCAATTCGCCCCTGCTGGCGTCGCAACGCAAATGGAAGCAGCACGGTGAGGGTGGCTTGTGGATTTCGGACTGGCTGCCCCACATCGCCACCTGTGCCGATGACATCGCCGTGATCCGTTCGTGCTGGACTAATGGCATCAATCACTCGGGCGGAGTGTGCCAGATGAATACGGGGACTCCCCTGGCGGGCCGCCCCTCGCTGGGAGCCTGGGTCAGTTATGGGCTGGGCACCGAGAACGAGAATCTCCCTGCGTTCGTCATCATCAACGACAACACGTCCGATCCCACCAACGGTCCCCGCAACTGGAGTGCCGGCTTCATGCCGGCCCGGTACCAGGGGACGAAGCTCGAATCAGGCCTCGATCCGATCCATTATCTCAATCCACCACGTGAGGTCGGCGAGCAACGTCAACGGGACAAGCTCAGACTGTTGGATGAAATCAACCGGGAACATGCACTGAATCGTACGCAGCAGACCGAGTTGGAAGCCCGCATTCGCAGCTACGAACTGGCGTTTCGCATGCAGTCGCATGCCCCCGAAGCGGTCGATCTTGCCGAAGAGACCGACGCCACCCAGCGACTGTACGGTCTGGAAGGTAAAGACACCGACGACGTGGGCCGCAACTTCCGCCGCAACTGTCTGCTCGCCAGACGGCTCGTGGAACGGGGTGTTCGCTTCGTGCAACTCTATTCTGGCTCAGGCAGCAAATGGGACGCACACAGCCACATCGAGGAGAATCACACGCGGCTGTGTCAGGGGATGGACCAGGGAGTCGCCGCGTTGCTCAAGGATCTCAAGCAGCGGGGACTGCTGGACGAGACTCTGGTGGTCTGGGGCGGCGAGTTCGGTCGAACCCCGATGAGCGAAAAAGGTGATGGACGCGATCATAATCCGACCGGCTTCACCATGTGGATGGCGGGCGGAGGGGTCGCGGGAGGTCAGGCGATCGGCACGACCGACGACCTGGGTTTCCATGCCGTCGAGGAGCGGCTGCATGTGCACGACCTGCATGCGACGATTCTGCATTTGCTGGGACTGGATCACATGCAGCTGGTGTATCGTCACAAGGGCCGGCCGGAGCGACCGACGCTTAACGAGGGCGAAGCGCTGCTGAGGATCACGGGTCGCGTATAGACTCTCACTTGAGGGCGTGCTGAACACGTCCCTCGTCGGGTCTGCCCGTCAATCACCGATCGGTCAGACGCCGTCCGGATCGATGTGTGCGGAGTTCACATCCAGAATCTTCAGCGGCTCGTGGAGTTCGGGAGCCGTGAACCCCTGCTCCGGCGCTTTCACCATGAATTGCAGGTTCTCCCACCCGTACTCCAGGTAGTAGGTGATGATGAACTGCATGGCGGGCATTTGAATCAGGTGGGGGTCGCGCAGCCGGCCGAAGCTCTCGGCGCTGAACTCCTCGTACCAGCAAACACCTTGCAGGTGTTCCAGCAGGCGGTAGCGGCAGAACGGGCGCCAGAAGCGACAATACCAGTCGCGGCGCCCATGGGGACCTACATCCCGCCCAGTCTGTTCACTGAGCAGCCACTTGTGGGCGTCTGCTTCACAGGAGGCCAGTCTCTTGAGGCTGAAGACTGGCATGGGATTGTGCGCGAATCCGACTGCCATCGTGACAGATGCCTCTTTGGAAGGAGTGTCGTTGCCCATCCTGATGGCTAGGACTAAATCGCCTCCCTCGGAAAGGTCGTTCCCGAGGCCTGAACTCCTTTTTTATAATCTCAATTCGACCATCAGTAAAGAGAACCTGACGAGAGCTGTCACGTATCGGAGAATTTCCGGAACATCTGATACGCCGGCTGTCCGCTCCACAGCCCGGACAGCAGGACAGGATCACTCTTGGCCATGTCGCCTGCAACCGCATGGCGCGTGCCAGGCGCTCCGCTCGTTCCAGGTACGGAGTGCCGGATTCACTTCACCGAAGTCGTGTTGCACAAGGGCGTTCGGATGGTATCGCGGTGGAGGGCGGCTGGCGGGTGCCTCCGGCATCGGCTATTCTCGTGAACTGGGGACTCGCCGAAAGGGCACCCTTGGCGCTGGAGGCATATTGTCATGCTCTGTCCGTTCTGCCGTGAAGGGGAAACGAAGGTCGTCGATTCCCGGGGCAGTCAGGAGTTCGTCATTCGGCGTCGTCGCGAGTGCCTGGGGTGCGGGCGACGGTTTACAACGTACGAAAAGATTGAGGAATCTCCACTCAAGGTCATCAAGAAGGACGGCAGTCGCGTCCCCTTCGATCGCGAGAGGATTCGTTCGGGACTGGAGAAGGCCTGCTACAAGCGTCCCGTCAGTCCCGACCAGGTGGAAAAGATCATCAGCGATGTTGAAGCCAGCGTGTACGAGAACTTTGAACGGGAGGTACCCTCCCGCTACATTGGCGAACTGGTGACGAATGCTTTGCGCGAGGTCGACCAGGTGGCCTTCGTCCGCTTCGCCTCGGTCTATCGCGAATTCAAGGACGCCAACGACTTTGTGGAAGAGCTCGAACCGATGATCCGCGCTCAGCGGTCACGCATGCCAGGTTTTCTCGAATGACTGGAGGAATCGTCCTGGGTAAAGCGAGCCTTCGATCCATACGGATGCTCAACAGATCATGTGACGGCCAAGGCAATGGAGTGCGGCACGATGCCCCAATCCCTGAATGACGTCCTTGCGACGCTCGGAGATCCGCGAGTTCTCGTCGTGGGCGATGTGATGCTGGATCGAGATCGGCACGTTTCGGCCGATCGCGTCGACGCGGAATCTGCCGCCGTCATCACGCGAGAGCAGCAGATCCAGGAAAGTCCCGGTGGTGCCGCGCTGGTGGTGGAAGCGCTGTGGGCCTTCGGTGCGCACCCCAGTGTCGTGGCGGTCATCGGCGATGATGACGAAGGTCGGATGCTGCAGCAGCATCTGTCGGTTCGCGACGTCGAGCCTCTGCTGATCACCGATGCTTCGCGTCCGACAACGCTCAAAGAGCGAATCCTGTCGTTTCCGCAGGAGAGTGCTCCCCGACAGATGTTGAGGATCGACCGGGAGTCGACGTGTGCGGTGAGCGGCGACGTCCTGGACCAGGTCCGCGAAGGAGTCGTCAGTCGGATGAGTGGTTGTGATGCCGTCGTCATCGCCGACTATGGCAAGGGAGTTTGCACACCGGAACTGGTCGAGTTCGTCATTGAGACCGCTGCTCAGCACTCCCGTCCGGTCGTCGTTGACCCGGCGCGGACTGCGGGTTTCCGCCATTACCGGGGCTGCACTGTTCTTACTCCGAATCGCATGGAGGCCAGTGACATCCTTGGTCAGGAACTCCAGACCCCCGCGCAGGCGCTGCGCGTGGGGCAACAACTGTGTAATGAACTGTTCATCGAGGCCGTGGCCATCACGCTCGATCGGGACGGCCTGGCGGTCGTCACCAGGGACGGCCAGTCGCTGGTGCTGCCGGCCCAGGCCCGGAGTGTGGTCGGGACCCGCGGGGCAGGTGACGTGGTGACGGCCATGCTGGCGATCGGACTGGGTGAGGGCATGGAATTGTTTTCAGCGTGTCAGATGGCGAATCTCGCTGCGGGGATGCTCGTGGAACAGCAGGGCTCCCGGATGATTGACCGTCGCGACATGCGTGAGCGGCTGGTCCTGGCAGAAGCCGGATGCCCGGAAAAGCTGACGGACATCCGACGGTTGAAGCAGGATCTGGACCAGCGCCGTCGATGCGGCGAACGGATTGTGCTGACCAATGGCTGCTTCGATGTACTGCATGCTGGGCACGTCGCCTGCCTGCAGCAGGCAGCGGCAGAGGGGGATTGTCTGATTGTCGCTGTGAACAGTGATCAGAGCATTCGCCGGCTGAAGGGGCCGCATCGTCCCGTGTACTCCGAAGGTGAGCGCCTGCAGATGCTCGCCGCACTGGCTGTGGTTGACTACCTGATTGTGTTTGACGAGACCACTCCCCACCGGATTCTTGAGGAGCTGCGGCCAGATCTGCTGGTCAAGGGGGGAGATTATCGCCCTGAGGGCATCATGGGCCGTGACGTCGTCGAATCCTATGGCGGGCAGGTCAAGATCATGGACCATGTGCGGGGGCTATCAACCAGTGAGAACCTGAAGCGGGTCGTCCAGCTGGCAGAGCGGCATTCGGTCCGCACGGATGCTCAACGGATTCCCGAGGCCGGATGATGCGAGATGTTCGCTGCCGGCTTCGGCTGAGCGTCTTGCGTTCCAAAGGCTTGGGCGAGAGACTGGGCGGGTCTTGATGTGATCATCAAGTGTCACACGCAGAAGCCTTCCTGAGTGCCTGTCTCTTGATACCGATCGTGCTCGCGTTGCTCGGTGCCTACCTCGTGGGATCGATCCCATTCGGATTGCTTGTTGCCCGAATCGTCAAAGGGATCGACATCCGCACTGTCGGCAGCGGGAACATTGGAGCGACCAATGTGGCTCGCAGTATTGGCAAAGGCTGGGGAGCGCTGGTTCTGGTTCTCGATGCGCTGAAGGGTCTGCTGGTGACCTGGCTGTTTCCCAAGCTGCTGGCGGATCAACTCCAGGTGTCTGCGAGTCATCTTGCCGTCGGTTGCGGACTGGCAGCCATTCTGGGTCATATGTTTCCCTGCTGGCTGAAATTCCATGGCGGGAAGGGAGTCGCCACTGCGCTCGGCGTGGTACTGGTGATCGCCCCGTGGGCCTCGCTGGCAGCGCTGATCGTCTTTGCGATCACCTTCGGAGTATCGCGCGTACGTGTCGCTGAGTTCGATGCTCGCATCACTGGCGTTTGCCGTCTGCGAGTTCGTTCAACTCTGGCCGCACCCGTTCTCGCGAGAGTCTTGGAGTCTGGCGCTGTTCGCCCTGGCAGTACCGCTCTTGATCGTGATCCGGCACCGCTCGAATATCGGCCGGCTGCTGCGTGGGGAAGAGGGACGCCTCCGCGAACCTCCTCCGCCGCCGGCGGATGCAGGGTGAACGCTCAGGCGACTTCGATGTCGTTGGTGAGCGTGCGTCGCTCGATTTCGTCGAGGGCCGCGTGCGTCGCGAGCTGCTTGACGTAGTAGGTCGGAGCAATTCCGGTGAGGATAACGCCGCTTCCCTGCACGTCGACGCGCAGATTCCGGATTCTCCCCGCGGTTCTGATGCGGACGATCTGCTCGATCTGCTCTGTCAGCAACGGCAGCGAGTCAGACTCAACTCGGGGCTGAGACGAAAGTTCGATGGACATGTCATCCTCCTTGAATAAGTCTTGGCCCGCGATCGATAACCAGAGACGACTTCCGGACGATCCTGCCAAGCGGACAGCTCGGGACCGGCACCGCCAGCCTCCTCACCGACGAACAAAATCCTCCCTGACGCGGTTCCTGATCAGACCTCAATGGCGAGGATGCTGCTTACTGCAGCAAAAGCAGCGAGACAGGCTCACCTCTCCGACGGCCGCAACGTGGTGGTCATGTATTCGGCACTGGCGGGGTCAGGTCGGTCTCTCAAGATCGACTCTATCCACTGAAGTTCCCATCGTCAAACGTTTTCCGTAAAGATTGCCTGTCAGCTGCCGAAGTCGAGGACGTGCGAGGTTGCCCCAGATGTTCCACACGCCGCCCCGATGTCGCCCCCAGATTTCCCTACACCCGATCAACTTTCCCCAAGTCAGGTCAGTAGGTGATCTTCAGTCCATGCCGCGTACGCAGCTCGAAGATGCAGGCATCGATCACCGCGTCGCGGTCAGACGTGGTGAGGTGCCCTGCGGCGATCAACCGGTCAGCTACGTCCGCCAGTGTGGATTGTCTCAGATGGGGATGCAGGCCGAGCATGAGACGCCGGATCACCACGTCGTTGAGCCGGGTACTCCACTCATGCTGAATTGACCAGTCGACAAAGCTGCGCGGAATCGAGGTGCCGGCGATCGATGAACGATCACGCGTGTCCACCCGAGAGAGGATTTCGCCAACGCGTGTTCCCACCATGGGCCAGAGCGCGGCGATTTGTTCATCGGTGAAACCCGTTTCCTGTGCGCATGTGCGGCACCATTGTGCCAGCACCATCGGTGAGAATTCCGGGGCCCCGTCACTACCAGGAACCGGTCGATCCCGCGACGATGCGGCGCGCTGAACTCCCAGATGTGCGAAGAGCCGGTCGGCGGCTTCTTCGGCGAAGGCGCGGCAGGTCGTCAGTTTTCCGCCGATCAATGTGTAGAGTGGCAAGGCGTCGATCGCCGATTCGTGCACCCAGTGCCCTCGGGGAATCGAACTGGTCTTGCCCTCCGGGACGTACGGAAGCGGCCGGACGCCGCAGTAGTGGGCAAACACATCCTCCCGGGTGAGTGCGACATCGGCAAAGACTTCGTTGACCAGCCCGACGAGATAGAGCACCTCCGATTCTTCGGCAATGGCCAGGTCGGGCGACTCGTGGAAGCGGATATCCGTCGTTCCCACCAGCACATGGTCCGCCAGCGGGAGGATGAAGGCCAATCGACCGTCAGCCGCCTCGGCATAGACACCGGCATGTCCCAGTGCGGATCGCAGTGCAGGTTGGTCGGTCAGGATATGGCTGCCCTTGGTGCCCCCAATCAGTTGCGGGGACGATAGTTTCAGATCGGCCAGCGTCAGATCACCCCATGCACCAGTGGCATTGACGATGGCTGCGGGTCGGAAGTCGCGGACCGGTTGTGAATCATCGTTGCCTTTGAAGACCCGGACGCGCCGATGAGAGATCTCGGCACGATGATGCGTCAACACTTCAAACGGGATACCTTGCCGGTCCGCGTCGGCCTGTGCATCAGCCAGCAGGGCCAGCGCGAAGCGTTCGGGATACAGCATCTGTGCGTCGTAGTAGGTGCACACCCACCGGTATTGGGCCGGGTCGACCATCGGAACGTGAGCTGAACCGACACGCAGGACCGAATGCCCGGGGAGCTGTTGTGAACGGGCGAGCCAATCGTACAGCCCCAGTCCCAATCGCACGACCGTCAGGCCACGGACGGAATTCTTCGGGACGCAGCGCATGATCCAGCGCGTCCCCCGCCAGGCATCCAGTCGCAGGAAGCGCACCAGCGACTGCAGCAGCCCTCCACAGCGCTGCCGGATGGGGATGTGCAGAGCCAGTGGCTGGACAAACTGTGGAGCCAGTCGCAGGAGCCGTTCGCGCTCAGCGAGCGACTCGCGGACCAGCCTGACATCACCGTATTCCAGATAACGTAGGCCCCCATGAATCAGCCGCGACGATCCGGCGGTGGCACCCGTGGAGATGTCGGCCTTGTCCACCAGGGACACGGGGACACCATTGATGGCAAGTTCCCTGGCGAGCGCGCATCCGTTGATGCCCCCGCCGAGAATGAGAACTGGTTGATCGACCGCATCCGCCATGCACAATGCTCCAAACGTGTGCGGCAGAGTTTACGCAACTGGATCGCAGGACAACAGAAGGGCGCTCGATACGAGCGAACGGGCTTGACACGGCCCCATGCTCCGGGGATAGTGAAATGGTCGGGAAACTCCCGTGCCATCACGAATCCATGGCGAGTTCCATGGCGCAAGTCGAGTCTTGTGGCGCAAGGAAGTGCAGCCCGGCCTTCAGTCCATTCATCAGGTCGAGAGTAAGTCTATGTCTGCCGGGCAACGCCGTCTGGATATCGAAACGATTGGGGACGTGACGGTCGCCCAGTTCGTCGACAAGAAGATTCTGGATGAAAACAACATCCAGATCATCGGCAATCAGCTGTTCGGACTGGTCGAAGAGGATGGACGCAAGCGGATCATTCTTGATTTCAGCAACGTCGAATACCTGTCCAGTGCCGCATTGGGCAAATTGATCACGATGGAAAAGAAGGTCAAGACGGCTGGCGGCAAACTGCGGCTATGTTCGATTCGCCCCGATATCTACGAAGTCTTTGCGATCACCAAGCTCAACAAGGTGTTTGACATCAAGGACGACCAGGATCAGGCCCTGGAAGGGTTTTGATTGTGGTGAGTACCCTGGTCGGTGCTCCATGCTCTCGATGAATTGCGAACCGTGCCCGGCTGGGAGTGACTTGACGGCCCTCTCGAACTAGACCGTAAGCTCATGTCGTCAGGTCAAGCGTTCCAGTTTCGCATTCCCAGTGATATCGAGGAGGGGGCGAAAGTCCAGGAACACATCATCACTCTCGTCGAACAGTGCGAATACTCCCCGCGAGACCTGTTCGGCATCCGGCTGGCACTGGAGGAGGCGGTGGTCAACGCCATCAGGCATGGCAATCGGTGCGATCCTCTCAAGCGAGTGCATATCGAGGGAGAAGTGTGCCCGCAGCGTGTCTTTATCGAGGTCACTGATGAGGGGCCTGGCTTCAATCCTGCTGCGGTGCCCGATCCAACCGACGACGAGAATCTCGATAAACCCAGCGGTCGCGGCATCATGCTGATGCGGTCCTTCATGACCTCGGTCGAATACAGCGATTCCGGAAATCGGGTGACGCTTCTGAAACTTCGGCACCAGGACAACGGTCACTCTTGTTGATCGGCACATCCACCCCAGCAGCGACGTGGTGCGACCAGTCGATGTTGTCGCGCGAACCTGCCTGTCAGCCAGGTGTCTTGCCTGTGGTGCATTGTCCTCGCTGCGCCTTGTCGAGTCCCGCGCGTCCGCTCCGTGGGACGGTCCTTTCCTGCAGTTCCCATCAGATGTCTGTTGTCATCGCATTTTCCGGAGGTTGATCCGCCTGTGGCTGAACCCAAGCGCGAGGAACTCAAGGTCCACGCCAAACGAGCCATCCTCGCAGCCGTCATCCCGCCGGCCGCGCGGAACTCCCGCGAGCAGGCCCTCGATGAACTGGCAGGCCTCATCAGCACGGCGGGTGCTGAGATCGTCGGAGAGATCGTGCAGGTGCGTGATAAGCCCGATACCGGCACCTATCTGGGCAAAGGAAAGATTGAGGAACTTAAGGCACTGATCGCGGAACAGGATGCGAACCTGATTGCTTTCGAGAACAACCTCAGCCCGGCACAGGGCAAGGCCATCGAGGATGAGACCGGCACCGTCGTCGTGGATCGCAGCGAGATCATCCTCGACATCTTTGCGACGCATGCCCGCACATACGAAGCTCGCCTGCAGGTGGAACTCGCGCAGTTGCTCTATATGCGGCCTCGACTCAAGCGCATGTGGACACACCTCGAACGAATCGAGGGGGGCATCGGCAGCGGTCGCGGGCCGGGCGAGAAGCAACTCGAAACCGACCGTCGCCTCGTCGACCGCCGCGTCGCTGAACTCAAACGCAAGCTGAAGGATGTCGAGCGACGGCGCAAGCGCCAGGTTGCCGGTCGACGCGATCACTGCACCGTGTCGCTGGTCGGCTACACGAATGCCGGCAAGAGCACGCTCATGAACGCCCTCACCGGGGCCGATGTGCTCGTTGCCGATCAGTTGTTTGCCACGCTCGATACGCGCACGCGGAAGTGGACCCTGCCGGGCTGGGGGGACGTGCTGCTCAGTGACACGGTGGGGTTCATTCGCAATCTGCCTCACCATCTGGTGGCTTCGTTCAAGTCCACACTGGAAGAAGCGCGTCACGCCGAACTGCTCCTGCATGTGGTCGATGCGTCGCATCCGGAGGCCGAACGCCAGATCACCACAGTCAACGAGGTACTCCGGGAGATCGGCGTCGACAGCCACGATCCCCTGGTCGTGCTCAACAAGGCGGATGCCATCGCCGATCGATCGGTCCTCGACGTCCTTCGGGCACGCCATGCGGACTCGATCGTCGTCAGCGCACAGTCCGGAGCCGGTCTCGAGAAACTGGCTCAAGCCGTCGCCACACGACTGGGTGATGGCTATCTCGATGCCGAGATCGAAACGAGTGTCGGGAACGGGCGTCTGTTCGCCTGGCTGGCCGAACACGCCGACGTCACGCAGCGACAGTACACGGACAGCCGCGTCAGGTTGACCTGCCGGCTCCCGCGGCGACTCGCCAACGCGATTTCTGATGCTGACACGACCGTTACCTGGGGTAACCGCCACACCGACTCAAGTCTCCCCGAAAGCGCTGACCGCGCTGTAAGCGAGCATGAGACCGCACGATCGCATGGCCAGCGCCCGTCGAGCCGTTTATGAGACCGACAGGTCCTCGGAGACATCGAGTTCGTCAAGATCCTCGGCCGCGGAACGCTTGAGCAGGGCGATCTGCCTCGTTCCGCCCCGGTACTCCACGTCATCCATCACCGCAGGAACGAGCACGAAGCCACTGAGCCAGGAGTGCTCGGCGGCCATCTCTTCGAGGTTGGCCGGGAGCTGAGTGATATCGATTCCGGGCCCCTCGTACTCAATGACGAACGCGGCCTGTTCACGATTGATGGACGCCTTGAACAGCACACTGCGCTCGCAGCCGGGAGACGCATCCCGTCGCTGCACGATGAGCCCGCGCACGTCGCGGTCGCTCAGAGAATCACCCAGCGGAATCTCGAGATTGCCATGCGTGTGGGCAATCCACAGCGCCTGCTTGACGGCCATGCTGACCCGAAGTCTCTCCGCCTCATCCCCCAGCGGGAGACACCGCAGGAGTTGCTGGACATGGGCGACCAGCGCCTCGATGAGTTCCGGGTCGTTGTTCAGGCGAAAGGTACACTGGTCGGACTGCAGGGCATGCATGAGTCGCGAGTGCCTGCGGTCGGCATCGGCCGCCGTCAATGTTCGCCCGACGATGCCCGGCAGATCGAGCGCCAGGCACGTCTTGGGAACATAGCCCGCCGCCCCCTTGCGCAGGGCTTCTGAGGCAATCGCCTCGCTGCCTCGTGCCGTCATCAGAATGACCGGCAGAGACGGATAGTCGCGCCGCAAGGCCTCGACCAGTTCCAGCCCGTTCATTTCGGGCATCTGCAGGTCGGAGACGACGAGATCGGGACGCTCGGCCCGGATCTGATCGATCGCCTCGCGACCGTTCGTGGCATAAGTGACGGCAAACTCTCCCTCCTTTTCCAGCAGCCGGCCGGCCAGCCCGCGATCCATCGCCGAATCATCGACTACGAGAACATTCGGCATCTCAGCTCTCCCACAGACCTGGGCCACGCGACGGGTCGCCGGCAACAAGGTCAATCACGCGTCTTCCGTCAGATTCCAGCGGCGACTCGCTGGCTCCTCGGCATCTCGCAGAGGCTCCTTGGACATCGCACGGTCGAGTTCCCGATCCGAGACTCCCAGCTTCGACATCAGTGACTTGCGCGGACCCGATTCCACCATGTCCGGGATCGGTTCAGGGCCATCGCCCAGATAGCTCAGTTCGAACTGATGCTCGGCAATGGAGAGACGCACCCCTGGCAGCACCCAGGAGGCGACACAGCGAACTCCATCCACGCGAATGCCATTGCGGCTACCCGAGATCCTCCG
This sequence comes from uncultured Planctomycetaceae bacterium, assembly GCA_963707405.1. Classification (GTDB taxonomy): domain Bacteria; phylum Planctomycetota; class Planctomycetia; order Planctomycetales; family Planctomycetaceae; genus CAVPPT01. The sequence continues at coordinate 196,456 of CAVPPT010000008.1, forward strand.
CACGCCAGTATCCGTTTTCCAGTCCCAACTCGCAGTGACGGGACGAGATAGTGGCATGCTTCAACACGATGTCACAGGGAGGACGGCGACCGATCGTCACCCGCGGCTTGCGAATGGGAATGTCCTCACCGCCTCCGGAGGGAATCAGACGGGCGAGTACACCGGCAGCTTGTGCGGCCAGCTGCTTTCGGAACAACTCCGTCTTGGCGGAGACGGCCTTGGTCGGCGTCGCAGCGGGTGCTCCACTACGAAAGCGTCCCAAGGGAAACTTCGGAGCATCGTAGGCGATGCGGTAGCGATGCCTGCCGATGCCGATCTCATCGTCCGAATTCAGCCGCATCCTTTTACAAGGATAGCCATTGACCTTAAGTCCCTGCGGGCAATGGAGATCCTCGATGTGCCACCAGCCGTCGATCAACTCAAGCTGGCACAGGGCACTCGTCTGGTCGGGAGGACCGGCAGAGCCAGCACCCTTGGTACGCCCGAGAAACAATCGGGACTTCGCCAAGGCAATCGTTTGCCCACCAGAGCAGGGGATCAGATATCCGTGCATGCGTGCATGATAACCGGCCCCTCCTGGGTACGCCAGATTCTGTTCCCCAGATGCGCCTCAAGTCGTGCAATTGTATTGCGCAGCGTGTGGGAGCTCTCAGACGATGAAGTGTTCGGCGCCGTGACGACAATCTCCTTGCAACCCACCGACCCGGCGGCATCGGGACAAGGTGCCCAGACTCTCCATCCGCCGCCCCAACCGTGACCCAACGCAGCATCGTTCACAGGCAAGTCAGGTGGGCCGTTGAGGACGCACAGGAGCCGGGCAACAGTCCACAGGGCAGATATCGTGATTTGGACCGTACTCTCCAACAGCCAGTCGCTCGGCACCATCCTTCAGTCGTTCGTCGATCAACTGACACAGCATGCTGACAAACCGGGGATGAGTCCCCACAGTCCCCGAGCGAACCATCTGCAAGCCGACCTCGTCCGCCACCTGCTGCGCTTCTTCATCCAGATCGAACAGCACCTCCATGTGATCGGACAAAAACCCGACGGGATGAACGACCACGCATTCAACGCCGGCCTGCTTCAGAGACCGCAGATGATCGCAGATGTCTGGATCCAGCCAGGGATCCGAGGGCCGACCGCTGCGACTCTGGTAAACCAGTTTCCATCGTCCGGTGTCGACGCCGACCGCCTCGGCCACCAGACGGCAGGTCTCGGTGAGTTGACGCACGTAGTCGCACTGGTCCGCCAGCGATTGCGGAATGCTGTGCGCGGTGAAGGCGATGTGTGCGTGTGCCCGGACGCGCTCGGGAAGCTGTGCGAAGGCACCAAGGACGCGCGCCGCATTGGCAGCGACGAAGTCCGGGTGGTTGTAGAACGTACGGATCTTGTCCACCTCGGGAGCTTGCGCCGACAACGTTCCGGGCCCGCTCGATATCCTCGCGATACTGGCGGCAACTCGAGTACGAACTGTAGGCTGCCAGGACAAGTCCCAGTGCGCGCCGCACTCCATCGTCGGCCATCTGCTGCATTGTATCAGCCAGCAGCGGATGCCAGTTGCGGTTCCCCCAATAGACAGGCAAGTTGATCCCAGCCGCTGTCAGCTCAGGCGTGAGTACGGCCAGCAGGTCGCGAACCTGCTGATTGATCGGGCTGACGCCACCGAAATGCTGGTAATGTTCGGCCACTTCCAGCATTCGTTCCCGGGGGACATTCCGCCCCCGCAGCACGTTCTCCAGAAACGGCAGGACCTCGTCGGGACCCTCCGGCCCTCCGAAACCGACAATCAGGATGGCATCGTAATCGTTCGACAAGCTGATGTGATTCACCCCTGAGTGTGCGGTCAAGGTGCCTCGGAACTCTCATGGCGACAGCGGGGACACGGTTCCCTCATGCCGCGATACCGGCGAGCGCGATTGTGCGGCGCCATTTTTCAGCTCAGAGCACCCCGGCTGCTCGAAGTCGCCGAAGTGCTGTCTCACAATCAGGCTCGGCAATGTAGTATTGCGGGACAGCCTCTGGGCATCGTAGTCACTCAGTGCCAATTGGCCAGTCACCGTCCTCGAAGATCGCGCGTGAACCTCGGAGACAATGCACGTCATATCTGACCAGCCTGCCCCCCCGATGCCCCGCCTCTTCCTCGGCAACTTCGACTTCGAGATGCAACTGGCCGGTGGCGACCAGCGGAATCTCCCGAGTTCCGTCTCCCGGCTCTTGGCTGGGCTGGTGTGCTGCTGGGTCGCGGTGGCCGAGGATGGCGATTTCGTGTGGTGCGAGGAACACATTGATCCTGCTGCACTGGAAGGAATGCACGCTCAAGGACTCCCCTTGATCCGGCCGGTGGGGCATCGATCGCAGATTCCCGCCGGGCTGACGCTGGTGCCTTGGGGATGGACACCTGCGGTGATCCGGCGGGGCGAGTCGCTGGGGGCCGTCGTCGATGCTCCACCGACCGATGTGGTGCGGCAGCTGAACTCGCGCCAGTTTTCGTGGACGCTGGAGCAGGATCTTGGAGTCGGTTTGCCGGGCTCTGCCATGGTCCGCACCCTCGATGAACTGCAGACTCACGTCGAGAGGCTCACCTGTCAGCATCGTGACTCGGTCGTCAAGTCCGAGTATGGCAACGCCGGACGGGAGCAGTTCCAGCAGCGGAACGAACAACCCCAGACAATTGATCGCCTGCTGGCGTGGGCGCAGCGACGACTCACGAGCGGACAGTGTCTGTTCGTGGAACCCTGGATTGAGCGACTCGCCGAGGTCGGCATTCAGATGACGGTGCACGCCGGCGCGGAGCCCCGGCTCGAAGGCGTCACATCTCTCATTTGCGATCCGGCGGGACAGTATCGGGGCAGCGACTTCACCCCCGGCAGCGAGTACGACCCTGTATGGAAGTCTGCCATCGATACGGCACTGCACGCCGCCCACTGCGCCAGAGATGCCGGGTACTTCGGCCCGCTGGGGATCGACGCCATGAAGTATCGGGACTCAGCGGGAGAGGTCCATGTCCGGCCACTGCAGGACATCAACGCCCGCTGGACAATGGGACGGTTGAGTCTGGGATTCCGCCGGCTGCTGCAGCCCGGTGAGCAAGGAGTGTGGTATCAGGACGCTGCGGGAGACGACATCTCGCGGGTACATTCTGCCGATGCCCGGGCTACGCGGATCATCAGGACGTCACCCGAGGTCATTGCGGGACGCCCGGGTGAGTATCGCTCATGCGTCGTGATTACGGGACGGCATTGACGATTCCCTGCGGGAAATTGCACCATACGGACGTCCGGTCACGCATCACACAGGGAGGCAGAGACATAGCCCGTCGTATCACGCTCATGGCCGTTGGAGTTGTCGGAGTGTTCCTGGCGGGCATCTCGCAGTTGCGGTCGCAGGAGGCGGAGGCCATCCCTATGGCTCCCATCTCAGAAAGCACCACGACGGTCGTAGTCCCTTCTGGTACTGATCGCCGAACTGAGCTTGAAGAGTCGTACCAGCAGGTGATGGGGGCCCAACTGAAATTGATGCAACAGCAGGCTAAACGGATGACTGACAAAGAGCTGGAGGACGCCATCCAGCAGGGACAGCGGGCCGTCGACGATGCGACTGCCGAAGGTGCCCTGCAGACAGCGGTTCGGGAGTTTGTCTCGAAGTTGGACTCGATCGCAGATGAGTATCCTCAGACGTTCTCGGCCGAGAAGGCTCTCGTCATTCGCAATGTGGCAATGGCCCAGGCCGCGCGCAGCAGGGATTCAGCCACCGTTGCTCCGTCAGAACCAACACCCGCCAGTTTCCCATTTGAATCGGGCACGCGCTCACCACCGCGTGGCGATGTCAATGTTGACGAGTACTGAGTCACACCGGCTTCGTCTCCAGCCAGTTGTCGCCGACCGAGACATCGACGACGATCGGGACGTCGAGCTCCAGGGCGGTCTCCATCTCGGTCCGGGCCAGTGCAATGAGCGCCTCGACATCCCCCTGGGGTGCCTCGAACACCAGTTCGTCGTGAATCTGCAAGAGCAGCCGGCTCGGTGAGCGTTCGTCCCGCAGTCGGCGGTGCACCTGGATCATGGCCTGCTTGATGAGGTCTGCAGCCGATCCCTGAATGACGGTGTTGACCGCCGTCCGCTCCGGCAGATTGAGAGTTCCATACCGCATGGGACGAATGCCGACGATCTCGCGTCTTCGTCCCAGAATGGTCTTCGCGAAACCGGTGTTATGGCATTCGGTGAGTACATCGTCGATAAAACGGGCGACCCCCGCATACCGCTGGAAGTACTCGTCGATGAACGCGGCCGCATCGTCCTTGTGAATGCCCAGCGCAGCTCCCAGTCCCCAGGGAGTCTGACCATAGATCACCCCGAAGTTGACCGCCTTGGCCACGCGCCTCTGGTCGCTGGTGACCTCCTCTGTTGACACACCGAAGACCTGGGCGGCGACGGTGCGATGAATGTCCTCACCGCTGCGAAACGCTTCCATCAGGGCCGGGTCCTGACAGAAGTGGGCGAGCATCCGCAGCTCGATCTGCGAGTAGTCCATGCAAACGAGCTTCCAGCCGGGCTCACCCGGAACGAAAGCCCTCCGAATCTGCCGCCCTTCCTGGGTGCGAATGGGGATGTTCTGGAGATTCGGATCGCTGGACGCCAGTCGACCCGTTGCAGCCGACACCTGACTGAATGACGTGTGGATGCGGCCCGTCTGACGATGCACCATCGTCGGCAGCGCATCGAGGTAGGTACCTTTCAGCTTGGTGAGCTGCCGATGCTCGATGAGTTTCGCAGGTAGCGGATGGTTGACGGCCAGCCGCTGCAGCACATCTTCGTTGGTGCTGGGGCCGGTCTTCATCCGCTTGAGAACCGGCAGCCCAAGTTCCTCAAAGAGTACGGTGGCCAGTTGCTTGGGTGAGTTGAGGTTGAACTCGTGCCCCACGTCTGCATAGATCTCATGCACCAACGCATCGAGGCGACCGGTCAGTGCGGTGCTTTGCCGCTTCAGTTCGTCGACATCGACCCGGATCCCGGCCCACTCCATGTCAGCCAGCACCGGGATCAGTGGCCGCTCGAGGTTCCAGTACAGATCCCACAGGTTCTGCTCCTGCAGCTTGTCGGTGATGACCGTAGCCAGCTGCCAGGTGACGTCGGCGTCTTCGCTGGCATACTCGGCGGCGTCCTCGACATCAACCTCGAACATCTTGAGTTGCCGCTTCCCTTTGCCGATGAGATCGGTGATCGGAATGATGCGACGCGACAGATAGCGTTTGGCCAGTTCTTCGAGTCCGTGACTGCGGGCCCCGGCATCGAGCAGGTAGTCGCCGATCATCGGGTCCAGTCCCAGTCCGCCGATGCTGATCCCGGCCCGTTTCATGACCAGCATGTCGTACTTGATGTTCTGGTTGATGATCTCGCGATCCGGGTCTTCCAAGATGGGTCGCAGGGCGTCGTTGACTTCCTGCGGGTCGAGGACTTGCTCCCCCGGAGGTCCGGCCACCGGGATATACGAGCCGACGTCCGACTCCCAACAGAAGGCCCAGCCGACGATATCCGCCTCCATCGGATTGGCACTGGTCGTTTCCAGATCGACACAAAAACGACGCTGGTCCCGCAGCCTCGATGTGAAGGCCTCGAACTCTGGCCGGGTGCGAATGACCTGCCAGCGGCGTTCGTGGGCGCCAGCATCTTCGAGTTGAGACTCGGCCAGTCTTGCCCGTGTATCATCCGCATAGCGCCGGAAGCCGAAGTCCTCGTACAGTTCCAGCAGTCGGGCGTAATCAGGTGTGGCAAGGCGCGCAGCGTCCCAGTCGATGTCGATCGGCAAGTCAGTGCGCAGCGTGACCAGATCCCGGCTGAGGCGTGCCCGGTCGGCGTACGTCTTGAGGTTCTCCGCGAGCTTCTTTCCCGGTGCCTGGTCAGCATGGGCCAGCACCTCGTCGAGATTTCCGAACTGTTTGAGCAGGGAACTGGCCTTCTTGGGACCGACCAACGGGACCCCCGGCACGTTGTCAACCGCATCCCCCACGAGCGACTGAAAATCGATGACCTGTGCTGGCGTGATGTCCCATTCCTTCATCAGGAACTCTGCATCCTGAAACTGCTTCTTGCGAATGTTGTAGATTTGGACCCGGGGCCCCAGCAGCTGCCGCAGATCCTTGTCGTTCGACACGATGCGAACATCCATGCCCTGTTCGGCGGCCCGCGCCGCCAGCGTGGCGATGACATCATCGGCCTCCCATCCCGCGTGTTTGATGACAGGAATGCGGTGGGCCTCGATCAGTTGCAGAATGAGGTCGATCTGGGCCCGCAGATCATGGGGCATCTCCTCGCGGTGCGCCTTGTAGTCAGCATAGATCTGGACACGTTCCTGATCTTCAGTGGACTCCATCGCAAAGATGAGATGCGAGGGCTGCTTCTCCTTGATCAGGTGCTGCAGATCGCCGGCGAGACCGAAGACGGCATTGGTCGGCTGACCCCGCGTGCCGGTCATCGGCTGACGGATCGCATAGTACACCTGAAAGATTAGCGAGAACGTGTCAACCAGGTACAGCGTATCGGCCATGAGGGGCTCGTAGTTCAGCAGGTGTGGGTGCCAGTTGCCGTTCGTCTCGTCCAACGCTCGTCACTGGGTCCCCGGCACGATTCAGCGGCGTTACCATGGGGTGAGGGCAAGCGGAACGATGTCGCTATCCAGACAGCCCACTGTACGCAACGGGGAGTCTCCATGAAACTCGGACTCATCAATTCGGCATGGGCCCAGACAGGTCGTGACACGGCGTGGGGCATCGCGAAGACGAAGGAGATCGGCTTCGACACGATCGACATCTTCACCGATCCATTGACGATCGATGTGCAGGAGCGACAACTCATCCGCCGGGAATGCCAGCGAGCGGAGTTGCCGATTGTGTCGGTCTGCTGTGTGGCCACGGGGCTGATCGACTTCAACCCCAGTGTGCAGCAGTTCCATCTGCGGCGCTGCGAGGCGTTCCTCGATCTGGTGTATGAGTTCGAGGCCCACAACCTGTTGCTGGTGCTGGGTGAGTACATCTGGAACCGGGAGGTGATTCCCCCCGAAGAACAATGGCAGACCGGAGTGGTTAACTGCCGTCGTCTCGCTGAGTACGCGGACACTCTGGGCGTACAGATCGCCCTGGAACTGGAGCCGTTTCCGCTGTCGTTATTGAACAACGTGGACCGCATGGCGGCGTTCGTGGACGAGGTGGGGCATCCGGCCCTCGCTGCGAACATCGACATCTCGCATCTGCAACTGGCGGGGGTCGCTCCCGAGGAGTTGCGTCGGCTGGCGGGCAAAGCCATCCATGTGCACATCTCCGACTGTGACGGCAAGGTCCACGGCGATCTCCCCCCGGGCCGGGGGGTGGTGGATTTCGGCCCGTACCTGGATGAGATTCGCGACCTGCACATCGACGGAGCGATTTCCATCGAACTGGAGTACTCGCCCGATCCCGACCGCATCGAAGACTGGGTCCAGGAAGCGTATGAATCGACGAGCCGGCTGTTGTCGGAACATGGCCTGCGGTAAGCGTCTGCGGCATTTGGCACACTTGAGGTTCGCGAGCCCTTCACATGCGGAGAGTCCATCTCGTCGTGCCTTGGGAGATGTGCTACGTTTATCCCATCGAACCTACCGAGCCAGATTCTGAGACACGAAATCCGTACCCCAAGCACCCCGGCTGCCGGGAGCAGCCGGGGTGCTGTCTCACGATCACGCTCGTTGACGAAAGCCGTCATGCACCTGACTGAGTCCGACATGCCACCGAAGGTCGCCGTGTCGCGCCGAAACGAACTGGATTCCAGCAGCCATCAGCCTCCGGTTTCCATAGCTCCTCCCCCGAGAGGGAGGCGGCTAGTTTCGCGAATCCTGTGGGGGCTGAGCGTGCTGAACCTGCTCGCCGTACTCGCCGTGCTGTTGCTGCTGCGAGTGATCTCTGAAGACTGGTGGGTCACTGTCGCGCTGACTTACCTGCCGCGCGTGCCCTATCTGGTACCGTCACTGGTCTTGGTGGCACTCTGCCTGATGATGCGCAGGCGTTGGCTGTTCGCCGTGAACTTATTCGCCGCGTTGCTGGTTGCCGGGCCGATCATGGGAGGCCGGCTCGGACTGTCGCGATTCACCGCCGCTCCACCAACGTCGCCGCTGGTAGTCCTCTCGTGTAACGTCGAGGGGTGGGATGGGGATGTCGAGAAACTGCGGGCGGAGTTCGCAGCTGCCCGGCCCGACATCATCGTGCTGCAGGAGGCCCCGACCGGCCTGGGTCCGCTGGCGGACGACTATTCGACCTGGAATACCGTCCATTTTGGACCGTTCACAGTCACGTCAAAGTACCCCGTCGAGATTGTTGAACGGTTCAAATCCGAAGCTTTCGGGCACTACACTTCACTGCTGTGCCGCATCGACGGCCCCGACGGCCCCTTCCTCCTCAGCAACACGCACCTGATGACAATTCGCTTCGGGTTGATGCACCTGAAGCCCGACTCGATCATCACCGAACACGGCGTCGACGGCCTGATGAGCCAACAGTTGCTGCGACCCAGGGAGTCCCAGGAGACGTTGGAGTTTCTGCAGGGTCACACCGGCGAGCTGCCTTTGCTGACCATCGGTGACTTCAACACACCCTCTACGAGCCGGCTGTTTCAACGGGTCTGGGGAGGCATGACGAGCGCCTTCGACACCACCGGCGTGGGATTCGGGTACACGTCTCCGTGTGACACCGGGGAACATTGGCCGACAAATACTCCCTGGCTGCGGATCGACCACATTCTCTGCAACAAGCACTGGCACGTTGCGCGATGCTGGATCGGTGCCTCCGACGGCTCCGATCATCGTTACATTGCCGCAGAACTGCGACTTCAGAAATCGTCTTCTGATGATTAACCATTGACCGCGCGTCGTGCCGATGTGCCGGGGACTGCCGTTGTGTTGCCTCCTTCCTCACCCCGAGTGTTTGCCATCGTGCCTGCTGCCGGCCGCAGCCGACGCATGGGACAACCCAAGTTGCTGTTGCCGTGGGGCGATGACACCATCATCGGTCACTTGCTGAAGACGCTGCAGGCCGCGGAGATTGTGAGTACCTGGGTCCTTGTCCGACCCGATGACGCAGCGCTGCGGGCGGAAGTGGAACAATCGGGGGGAGTTTCCGTCCAGCCCGACGACTCGCCCGAGGAGATGCGCGACAGCGTCGAACTGTTGCTGCAATCTGTCGGTGAACGGGCGAAACCAGGGGACGAGGATGGCTGGCTGCTGATTCCGGGCGATCATCCCTTGATGCGGCCCGCCACGCTGACACGTCTCCTCGATGCCTGGCGAGCGACTCCGGAGCGAATCGTGCTGCCTCGTGACAATGGACGTCGTGGACATCCGACGATCTTTCCTTGGCGGATAGCTGCCGACGTACAGAAACTGCCCGCTGGTGTGGGTGTCAATCATTTGCTGAAGTTGCACAGCCAACTGCTGTGCGAACTGGACGTTGATGATCCGACGATCGTTGACGATCTGGACACGATCGGGGACTATCGCAAGGCATTGCAAGATCGTCGGTTTGACTCGGAGAGTGTGTGAGCGCGTGATGCACTCAGACGAGTGGTACCGATTTCTGGAGGCGTGCATCCATGATGCCTGCGTCTTCGAAGCGACAGCCCGCAAGCCGGGAAACGTGCATCCCCACGCGGCCTTTGACGATGTCTGCTTCGCCGACTTCGTGCGATCCGCCGAGGTCACGGCTCCTGTGCTGGCCCAGGCAGGACGACTCGGAGTGGGAGTCGCCATCCGGCAGGCCGTCGTCTGCACGCAGCAGGCCGTCGGCCGGAATACGAACCTGGGGATTATCCTGCTGCTGGCACCGCTGGCGGCGACCTCGCCCGAGGGGGATCTGCTTACGGGAATCACGGATGTGCTCGACAGGCTGAGTGTGGATGATGCGCGGGAGTGCTACGAGGCGATCTGCCTGGCCCACCCGGGCGGATTGGGTCAGTCGAGCCAGGAGGATGTGCATCAGCCGCCGCGTGTGACACTTCGCGAGGCGATGCGCCTGGCCGCCGATCGGGATCTGGTCGCCCGTCAATTTGCCTGCGGATATCACGAAGTGCTGGAGCAGGGAGTGCCCCGTCTGGTGGGGGACCTGGAAGCCAACGGCTGGGAGACGGCGACGATCCGTCTGCACCTGTGGTTCATGTCGCGCTACCCTGACTCACTCATCATTCGTAAGTGTGGCGCTGACATTGCAACAGAAGCGGCCGGGCAGGCCCAGCAGATCCTGGATGCAGGTTGGCCCGAGACTCAAGCAGCCCGAGAAATGCTGGCCACTTTCGACCGATGGCTGCGGGCGGATGGTCACCGACGGAATCCGGGCACGTCGGCAGATCTGGTGGCAGCGACTCTGTTCGCCGTGCTGCGGGACAAGCGTGTGCCGGATATCCATTCGCCCCGTCATTCTCGCGAAGGCGGGAATCCAGAATTCGGTACAAGTTGACTGGATCCTCGCTTGCGCGGGAATGACGAAAGAAAATGGCAGGAGAGAGTCCCGGGAATTTCCCACGACATCATCACTGCACTGTCAACATGTACACCGCAAATGTCGTTGGGGCAAATAAACGCCCATGCCCGGCTGCGAGTGAGAGAAGTGGCTTCCCTGCCGACGGCCGTCCTTGGTACCGAGATTGGGGGCTCGGTGAAAGGGTACTGAGTGAGTCGTCCTTCTCTCCACGCCATTCCGGGCATGGGCGGCATTGTCTGGTTACTCGGTCAGCTCCTTGAACAGAGGACTGAACTGGGGCATGTCATCACGCAACTGGTCCAGCCAGGCGGCGGGATTCCAGATTTCCACGCAGATCACCGCACCGATGACCATCACATCCTGGCCGGCGGGCACGTCCAGGAACTCCCGAAAGCCCTCGGGGATGCTCAGACGCGAGCGGTTGGCGAGTCGCACCGTGCGATAGCGCGTCGAGAGCAGTCGTCCCAGCCGTTGAACGTCGTTCCATCGTTGCTCCATTCGGCCGCGAGCGATCTTCTCGCGGATCAGTGAGACTCCATCGTCAATCCGCTGTTGCCAGTCGGCGGCACGCCAGAGACTCAGGCATCCGTATCGCTCCTTGGCGACAATTGTGTCGCCGGCAGTGTCTGTGACCGCCTCGACGAACTCATTCGGCAAGGTCAGTCGAAATCGTTCGTCCAGCGTTCGCCGGATCTCACCCGTGATGAAGGGATCGGTCCGCTCTGCCATGACTGTTCCGCAAATCGAATCGCGTACCGGCGAATCAGTCGCGGCCTCTCACTTTCCAATTTGGGCAGAAAACCCAGCAAACAGCTCCATATAATTAGCAATTGGGCTTATTCCCCACGCCGGTGGACAATCTATCCACCCCATCGGAAGTCGTCAACGGTTTCGTCAGAATTCTCAACGATTTCACAGAGATTTGTTTCCCGACTCAGCCGCTGAGAATCTGTTCAAGTATCAGACGATCACGGAAACATTTCACCAGCATTCCCGTGAGCCGGAACCTGCTACCACACGGCAGCGCTATCGACGCGACGTCGAGTCGTTACGGATTTCAACGTTCTCGGGACGCACGGCGGAGACACCAGCAATCACACAGAAGTGCGCATCACGATCAGGTGCGTCGACACGCCTACTGCGGTGGCGTGCGGGACATCACGTACGCGAACAGTTGGCGGACTTCTTCATCCGAGAGTTTCTCGGTCAAGCCGTCCGGCATCAGTGAGGTCTCCATCGCCTGCAACAGTTCGATGTCGTCCCGATTGAGGAGCGTCGTCTGGTTATCAGCCCCACGCAGCATGAGCGTGGTCGGCGTCTGCACGTCGATCAACCCCGTCAGCACGCGACCATCCCTTGTCAGCACCTTGAACTGCGTGAACTCTTCGCGGATCGCAGCGGAGGGATCGACGACAGCCAGCAACAGAAAGTCGAGATTCGTCCGCTCGTAGCCCGTCAGGTTCGGGCCGGTCTGCCCCCCCTCGTTGAACAGCGTGTGGCACACACCGCAGTGCTTCTTGAAGAGGTCGCGGCCCGCAGTCGGTAGCACGTCATCATCGGGAGACTGACGTCCCCCGCTCGCCACGATCAGCGACTGCAGGCGCGTGATCTGCTGCTGCTTCTCGGCAGGAGTCGCACGGGTTCGGCCCCACAACTGGTCCAGCAGCTCCTGGATCTGCGGGGCCTCATGCAGACGCATCTGCTGTACGATGTCGAGCGGAATCGTCTGCCGATCGATACGGAAAGCGGTAATCTCGTCGAGAAACTGACGGGTCCACTCCGGCCGACTGGCGAGGACACGATGAGCGGTCGAACGCAGGTCGTGCTCGGCGGGCAGGGTCGTGTGGTAGCGCTGGCAGATCGTCACGCCGATGCGCGGGTCGTCGAAGTTCATCAGAGCCTGCATCACCGCCCGTTTGATGGCCGGTGATCGCGAAGACCCCAAAAGCCCCAGCACTTTCGCCACCAGCCGCGGCTCCTTGAGTTGACCCAGGATGTCGAGGTAGGCCAGCCGCGCCGCAGTGTCGGCCGACTTCATCGGTGATGACGCCGAGAGCCTGATCGACGGCGTCATCGTTGCCCAGTCGGAGAGCCAGTGCCAGATCCGACTGACCGAGCGATTGCTGATAATCGTCGAGTGCCGACTGCAGCGCTGCGGGCAGATGAGCGATCTCACGCCCCTGATACGCTTCGAGGAACCCGGTCATCAGGCGGGCCCGATGGTCGGCCGTCGGTGCCAGTTCGAGCAGCTGTGCACAGGCGTCGAGATTCGCGGACGCCCCCCCCCCGGCTGCGGAGGATGACCCAGACGGTGCGGTCTCCAGCAACCCGGCGAGGGCGAACCGCTGCATCAGCCGCGACAGAATCACATCGTCAACCAGCGGAACGCTCCACAGGTCGGGATCACGGAATAAGTCGACGACTGCCGCCGGTTGCTCCGTATGGGCTTCGAGTGCCCACCACAGCAGCAGGGGCACTTGCAGGTCACTGCGATCCTCTTCCCGCCGCAGCAAGCCGGTGATGATCGGCAGGGCATACTGCGTTTCGAACCGCTGGGCCGACGAGGCCAGTTGCGAGCGCACCTGCACATAGGGTTCGGTTTCGGCGAGTCCGGCCAGTTGCCGCCCGAGTGCGTCATCGAGACTTCGTTGGTCGCCCAGCAGCCGGATCGTCCACCGGCGGACATGCTCGTCGTCATGAGTGAGCAGCCTCCCGGCGAGTACGAAATCGAACAGACCGGCCCGATGCAGCACCCACAGCGCCTCGAGCGACCGGCCGTCCTGCGCATCGAGGGCGATCTCGCGCAGCCGCTTCAGGGTCGCGGAGGCAGCCTGTGCATCGGTATGACCGGGAACGGTCGGATCAAGGCGGTCCCCCAGCACGCGGACGGCGGTCTGCCGCCACCATTTGTTGAGATGCGCGAACAGTCCGATGAGTTCTGTATCAGGGAGTGCCGTCAGGTCGGTCGGTACCCACGGGCCGCTGCCCGTGGGCTTTCCAGACTCAGCGCCTCGTCCGCGCTCCGTGCTGACAATTCGATAGATGCGGCCGCTGGTCTTGTGCCAGTTGTCGCGGGGATCGACATGCGTCAGTCGCGTGTCGTACCAGTCGGCTATGTACACACCGCCATCCGGTCCGACTGTCAGCCCCACCGGGCGGAACCAGCGGTCGGTAGTCTCGACCACCGGGGGCATGTCGACGGTGCGGTACGTAGAGGTGTCGGCGTTCAGTTCGCTGCCCCAGACCCGGTTATGCAGGGCATTGGCCGCGATCACATTCCCATGATACCGCTGCGGCAGCGAGCCCCCTTCGTAGATGACGAACGTCTGGGCAAAGCGGTCGGTGTCGCCCTCGTGCCGCATGTGCTCGAAGAAGCCGAACGCATAAGGGTTCGTCAGCGGGCCATGTTTGCCCCAGTTCTTCACGCCGTACGAGCCCTGCGGATAGAACATGCCCCGCGTGTTGCCGTTGTTGGTGCCGGAGAACACGCGCCCTTTGTCATCCATCTCCAGCGAGAAGGTGTTGCCGCCCCCCTCGGCAAAGATCTCGAACACCTGCGTGGCGGGGTGATACCGCCATATGCATTGCCCGAGCCAGCGGACGTTCTTCGTCACTGCCGACGAGACATTACCGGTCGTTGTGGAGCCGTTCGCTCCGTACAGCCAGCCGTCAGGGCCCCACATCAGACTGTTCGCGATCGAGTGCGTATCCTCCAGTCCGAACCCCGAGAGGTGCACCACAGGGTCGCCATCGGGAACGTCATCCCGGTCGGCATCGGGATAGAACAGCAGATAAGGCGGGTTGAGTACCCAGATCCCCCCGCGACCGGTGACAAGGGATGTCGCAATATTGAGTCCCGTGATGACATCCTTGTGGGTGTCGTACGTTCCGTCGGCGTCGGTGTCCTCGAAGACGGTGATCTTGTCCGCTCCCGGTACATGATGCGGGGGCGGCGCGGGGAACCTTGTCGAACACCGCCCGCAGATACTGGTCGTAACGAATCACCTTCAGCCCGGCGGGAAAGGGATACTGCCGGTACTGCACGACCCACATCCGCCCACGGTCGTCGAAGTGTATGAAGAGCGGCTGTTCGACCGTCGGCTCCGAGGCGACGAGTTCGACCTGCAGTCCCTCGGCCGGTTTGAACAGTTTGACGGCTACCTCGGCCGGCGTGGGCTGAGAGTCGTCGCCCACCTCTCCCTTGCCTTCAAAGGTGTGGATGATCTTCTCGACATCTTCATTCCCGGCGACATCTTCGCGGAAGACATCGCGTGACGCCGGCGCTGGCGGAGTGTCATCGGCCCTGGCGAGACGCCAGAGGAGCAGGAATACCAAGCCGGCATAGAGGAGATGATGAGCGGCGTGCGTGCGAAACATGCCTGGTTCCCGGAGGGATGGCGGCGTGCGGCCCCCCGGCAGTGGACTCAGCGGGGGATGCGAGGTCGTCCGCCATCGTACCAGAAACCCCAGTTAGGGCGAGCGGCGGGACGAAGGCTTCGAAAACAGAGTCATCGCTCGCCAAAGGCAGAGGGGCGACGCGGTCTGCCGGGGACAGGAGGCCTCGGGCCGCCGCGCCGATCACTGTATCCAGTGCAGCACGTCGCGGATCACAGACCAGCGCGGAGGTTGCACGTGCGTGCCGTCCCCCTTCGATCCAGAACGCCCGCAACCGATCGAGCGATCCATCAGACCGCTCGAACTCCAGCCAGCGGTCCAGAAACCGCAGCCAAGACGCGTCTCCCTGGCGTGCGGCGATGCCCACCTGGCGGCGGATGATCGGCTCGGGCATGACAACGGTGTATGCCGGATAGAGGACATTCCACGCGGCACCTTCCTCGGCCGCGATGATCAGTCCGTCAATGTCGGTGACCTGTCCCTCGAAGAACTGGCTGATCGACTCGATCGGCACAATCTCGCAGGCGGGCAACTGACGTCGGGCCGGTGCCATCAGATCCGGGCTGACCACGCCCAGTCGCACGTCCCTGTCGTTCATCAGCAAGTCCCAGGAAACGAATCGATCGCGCTGGCGGTCGGGTACCACCATCGCGAGTGTCGCGTCCTGGTAGGGCTCCGTGAAGCCGGCTCGCAGGGCGCGCTCGGCGTCAGCACCAGTCCGCCGATGGCGAGGTCGATCTCACCCGAGTCGAGCTGTTCGATGACGCTTGCGTACGTCCAGGGGATGAACTCCAGCCTCATCTGCAAGCGGGTGGCGAGGTGATGCATCAGCTCGACATCCAGACCGACGAGCTGCCCCTGGTCGTTCAGGTACGAATAGGGGAGATGGTCGGGGTGATACCCGACGCGCAACACGTCGTGGAGGCGAATGCGGTCGAGGGCGGACGTCGCGGCTCCACTCGCCGGGGTCGTCTCGGGTCGCTCCGCGAACACCGTCACGTCGGGACAGGGATGCGGGATCTCGAGGGCGAGAATGCGGCGATCGCTCTGGCGATCCATGTGGACCGACGCGAGATACATCCGGCCGGTCACGATCATGCCAGCCAGCACCAGTACCGATCCCAGGCAAGCCATGGCCAGTGCCTGCGGGCGAAATATCAGCCGTCCCTGCAGCGCGCGTCGAGAGAATGGTCAATGTCATCAGGTGCACGACGCCGACCACATCGGCCATGCGCATGGTGAAAAACCCGGGGAGCAGAAACAGCGACATCAAATCCTGGGGCAGCCGGTACCGGTCGAGCAGAAACGGCATGCTGACGAGTGGACTGGCGAAGCTGGAGACGGCACCAACGCCACCCACGTCCGCCGTTTCCACGAACGAGAGATCGCGCCCGACATACCAGGCGGCAAACGAGATGAACACGAATCCCAGCGTCTTGCCGAGATGCGGGAACGGGTAGGCGAGCGGCACCATCACGCTGGCGGTGGAGGAATCGGGAGACGTCGCCTCGTCGCCCGAGGCACCCAGCAGCTGATCACACTTCTCGACGATCAGCGGCAGCACGACCAGCAGTTTGCCCGTTGCAAAGGCGGTAAGGACCGGGTCCCAGGCGGCTCGCAGAAAGTCGCGGTAACGGATGTCGGTGAGCGCGTGAATCACCAGCGGTAACAGTGCGAATGCTACGAACAGGCAGGCGATCAGAAACATCACCAGGTATGCCTGCAGGCGGACCAATTCGTCCATCTGCAGTGTGCCGGCCGCGGCCGCAGTGAGGGCGAAGAGTCCCAGCGGAGCGAGTTTCACCAGCCAGAGGCTGATGCGGGCCATCGTCTCCGCGCACAGATCGAGCAGGTCCAGCAATCCGCCCTTGCCTGGCATCGCGCTCAGTGCCATGCCGAACAGCAGACAAAACACCACGACGGCGGGAACCACTCCATCCGACAGCGAGCGAAACACATTTGTCGGAATGAACATGGAGACGAACGGCTGCTGCTCTTCCGAAGTGGCAACTTCGGGCGCACTGAAGAACGACGCGGCCTGAGCGGCCGGCAGGATCTGGGTGACGGCGACGATCACCAGCACGCCGACTGCCCAGAAGCCCAGCAGGATGAGGGCACCCACCAGCCCCAGGCGTCCGGCTTCCTGCAAGTTCAGCCGTCCAAGCTTGCCGGTGAGCGAGAAGACGACATACGGCAGGGCGGCCATCTGCAGCAGCCCGATGTAGGCCTGCCCGATCGGTTCCAGCGCCCGCAGTAGTCACCGAAGAACAATCCACAGGCGATCCCCAGCAACAGACCGGCGGCGATGTAGCGGGCGGTCGACGCGGTGCTCCGTGAGGGCTGTGTAGCGCGGGAGGAGAGGGGCGGAGTCATTGAGGCCTGGAGGATGCGCGGAACAGACCGGGCAGACGAGATGCGGGCCAAGGAGTTTTCGGCAACCCGATGATAGACGGCGCATCAGGAATCAGCCAGTTGCGCTGAGGGACGTATCCGTGTCTACGATCTCGATCGTGTGCGAGTCGTGAGCAAGAACTGACCCTGCATATCATCAACCGGAGCTGGTTCTTGCATCCCTGGGACGATCGGACGACAATCGTGTTGACGAGGTGTCAAGTCCCGAAACTTCACCAAACGGGAGACCAGTGATGGATCGCCGAACCTTTCTGGGCAGTGCTGCCGCGGGAACCGCCTGGGCCGCCTGCAGTGCGTCTCACACCCGGGGACAGACCTCACCAGTTGCGGCCCCTGCCACTCCTGCCGAAGGTGAGTGGCGGAACCGGCAGTCCGGCATGGCGTATCGTCAGCTGGGTCGCTCCGGGCTGATGATTTCCGAAGTCGTCAACGGCGGTGATCCGATCCGCTCGGACAACTACGAACACCTGCACCTCGCCCTCGACAAGGGTCTCAACTACCTCGACATGGCACCAGCTTATGGGCGCGGAGACTGTGAGACCGCCTATGGCAAGTTTCTCGCCGGGTCGTCCCTGCGTGAGAAGGTGTTCCTCACCACCAAGGTCAGCGGCTTCAAGGAGCTGCGCAACACGCTCTACAAGGAAATCTTCGACGGACTGCCCGGGGAGAAGCAGGCCCGCATCATGAAGCAGGCGGAGGCAGCACTGCAGGCCGCCGGGGTCGTCAAACCGGGCTATTACTTGACCTACTGGCCGGGCCAGCAGAACGAGTTCGGCCCGTCCTATCTCAGCGATGCGATGATGGCCGACTACGGGCATCGTGTCGAAGAAAGTCCGCGCTTCGCCGAGCACATCACGACCTCCATCGAAGAGAGCCTGCAGCGTGTGGGGACCGACTACTTCGACATCATGATGTGTCCGCATGGTGCCTGCACAGCCGCCCAGCTGCGAAATCCGGCGATCAAAGCGACGTTCGACCGACTCCGGCTGCAGGGCAAAGTGCGTCACCTGGGTGTCACATCGCACAACGACCCGGCCGGAGTTCTGCGGACCGCGACCGAGGTCGGTTATTACGACGTGGTCATGATGGCCTACAACGTCATCAATGGCGGCTACCTGGAGCATGCGATCCAGCAGGCCGCCGCGAGCGGTATCGGCGTCATCGGCATGAAGGTGGCCATGGCGGTGGCGACCCATCACAAGTCGCTGCAGCCGGTTCCCCAGTGGCGGATTGACAAAGTCGAACAGGTCGTCCCTGGTGACATGAAGGCACCGATGAAGGCCTATGTCTGGGCGCTGCAGAATCCGAACCTATCGGCAGTGATCTCGAATCTGTGGAACGCGCAGTTCGTGGAGGAGAATCTGTCGCTGGCCGGCTTGAAGGTCGAACTGCAACCGGCCTGAACCTGTGACGAGCATCACAAGTTCTCTCGTTGGATATTGAGGTTTCGCAGCCTGACCCTCCCGGCAGGCGCCACCGTCGAAATGGCCGAGATTGATTCTGCAACGAACTCGTCGTGGTCGAGTCACCCCGACTGCTTCGGGCAGTCCGGGTGCTCTTTCACCATCTGGTTCAGCTGCTCAGCGAAACTTGACACAGACGGGCGTCGGGACAGTGACGGAGTTCCCGGTCGGCGTGAGCTGACCGGTCTTCTGGTCGATGGGGAACACAACGACGTTGTCGGTCTCCTGGTTGGCAGCCAGCAGGAACCGGCCGGACGGATCGATACCGAAGTTGCGGGGCACACGACCCTCCGTTGATTGATGCTGCACAGGGGTCAATCGGCCTGTGGACTGATCGATCTGGAAGACGGCGATACTGTTGTGTCCCCGGTTGGAACAGTAGGCGAAGCGACCCGAGGGATGCACTTGCATCTCGGCGGTAAAGCTGCTGCCCTCAAAACCTTCGGGCAGCGTACTCACCGTCTGGATCCCGTACAGCACGCCGTCCACCGGATGATACAGGAAAGCAGTCACTTCCGAGGTCAACTCGCTGTTGGCATAGGCGTACTCGCCTCCGGGATGAAAGTCGAAGTGCCGGGGTCCGGAGCCGGCTTTGATCGACGTCGAGGGAGGTTCGTGCGACAAGAGCGTGCCATGGTCGGCGTCGAAGCCATACACCAGCAGCTTGTCGAGCCCCAGATCGCACGCAACCGCATAGTTATTGGATGGCGGGACATTCACCGAGTGCGTATGCGGTCCTTCCTGTCGCTGCGGATGGACACCCGATCCCTCATGCTGGATGACGCTGCTCGCGGGGACGAGCGACCCGTCCTCATCGATCGGCAAGACACTGAGACTGCCGCCGCCATAGTTCGCGACGAGCAAGTTTTGTCCGCTGTGATCCACATTCAGGTGACAGGGGGTCGCCCCGCCGGAACTCTGAGCATTGAGGAGCGAGAGGTTTCCACTGGCTTCATCAATGCGGAAGGCCGAGACGCCGCCACCGGGTTGGCCCTGGAACTCGTCCACCTCGTTGACTGCATACAGAAACGCTGCGCGTCGGGTGCAGGGCGAGGAAAGACGGATTGAGGGTTTCGGCCACGAGCTCCGGGTCAGACAGCGCACCGGTTTCGGGATTAAAGTCGCTGCGATAGATCCCCTGACTGTCGCCCTGGGTGTAGGTGCCAAAGTAGACGTGCATCGGTGGGTGCTTCCTGGTTCCAGTTTGCCATCAGCCATCGGAACGGTCGAAGCGGGCAGCTTCGACGACGATCGCTCAACCATCATTTGCCTGCTTCGCCCATCGGTTCGGGGGCCTCGTGGGTTTCATACAAGGGAGGATAGCGATAGTAGACTTCGAGTGTCAGCGTACACAGACAGGTGTTGAGCAGCCGCCCGCCACCCACGCTGGCCAACGTCTGATCCATCGGCACCCAGCTCCCCAGTTCGGGTCCCTCCAAAGTGACTTGTGTGCGCAGCAGTTCCTCACGCAGGCTTTCGTTCCAACGCTCCCACTCCCGACCGCCCCAGTTCTTGAGGACTTGCGAGGCGTAATAGCAGAAGTAGCGATTGGTGTACGGACCCTTGTCATCCAGAATCGCCACACCGGCTTGCAGGTCGGCTTCATCAAGCGGTGCCCCCAGATACATCCGGCAGAGCAGCGCCTGTGAGGTGGATGGCGAATTGAAGGAGGGAGCTTCCGCCTGATAGCAGTACCGCCCCGTCGGCTCCGGATCGCATTTCACCGTATCAATGAAGTGGCTGACGCCGGCATACACCTTGGGAGCGATCGGGATGCCGGCCCGCTCGGCACTCTTGAGGGCCAGCAGTTGCAACGCTGTGACAGACGTGCATCCTGTCGTGCGCGGCTCGTATCTCCAGCCACCGCTCCCTGGGTCTTGTGCATTGATGATGAACCGCACAGCCGCCTGGGCCGCCGCCCGCAGACGACGATCGCCGGTCATCGAGGCCGCCTCGGCCAGTGCCATCGTCGCGGCACCTTGAACATAGAAGTTGTGTTTCTCCTCCTCCACCCGGCCGCGAAAGTCACCACCCGCCGGAACGGTCCGCCCATTCTGCAGCAGGAAGTTGATGCCCCGTTTGACGACTTCCTGATGTTGTCCAGACTGGTGCGTCTCTCCCGCTCCGAGGAAGCACAGCAAGACATAGCTCGTGCCGCCCATGGGACTGTCGGCGTTACCCGGCTGTGTGGCGCTGCCAATGTCGGTGAAGTTCCAGCTGCCGTCGCGACGCTGGACGCTGGCGAACCAGTCGAGTGCGCGACCGACCGCCGACTCGCTGGCTGCGCTTCCTCCGTACTTCTCCAGCAGGTAGGCCTTGCCCACTCCGGTACGTTGACTGAGACGGGCCGGGTCGATGGCGGATGACAGTTCTCCGGGAGTAACCGGCGCAGGTTCCGGGATCTCGCCGTTGACCAACTCCACGGGAGATTCCGGCTGCTCCTGCATGGGGTGTTCGGGGGGAGGATCGGGAACAGCAGGCGGATCGGCAGGAGGCTCCGCCGGTGGATCTTCGACAGGCACCGGTTCTTCCAGCTGCGCTCCTGCATCCTCGGCGGGTGGCTCTTCCGAAACGTCGTCGAGCAGCGAATCCTCGTCAGCAAAGGAGGCGATGATCGTGTTGATGGCCTTCTCAGAAGGAATGCCAAACGTGACGATTCCCAGCATGACCAGCACCAGCAGATGCAGGGCGGTGCTGATAAGCATCGATTTCCAGTCGCGTCCCAGGTCGCTCCAGGTGCGATCAGTCCTGGACGATTGCCTGTCCTGCTCGCGCACCTTGATGCGCACCGGCTGCACAGGTTCAATTTGGGAAGTATCGCTTCCCGATGACTCCAGTGATGCAAACGGACCCGGGGGCCGGTGAGCCGACGACCGGCGGAGACGTACCTTTGTCTTCCAGTGCTCGCCGGCAGTGACGAACGGAAGGACAGTCTGTGTCCCCGCCGGCTCCATCGCGTTGGGACCGAGGGCTCCTGCGTCAACGGACCCGGTGCGATCCGTCATCGGTTCGACCGGTGCCTGGCCCGTCTGCTTCAAGACTTGCGAGTTGAGCTTGCGGGCGAACTCCGCCGACTCCTGTGCGAGCCTGGCGAGCTGCAGCGCCTGTTCGGCGGCAGCATGTGCCTGTGCGGCCAGTTGCCGCGTCTGGGCGTCATCCAGAGCGGGTCGGCTCTGGGACGGGGGCACGGATGGCTCAGCGGAAGGGTCGTGGGACATGCCCGACTCACGACGCGGGGATTCACTGCTCCCCACCGGTCGTGGTGAGGCCCACTATGGTTATCGCACGTCGATCAACCGTTTTCAACCAGAACCGCACCGGCGGCCATCGGGCGACGCTTCGGCGACATCAAGACACTATGGGCGATCAAGCGCGCTCGAGTGCATCTCAGCACAGGATCGGCAGCAGGTCGGAAGAACCATGCTGGAGCTGCTTCGTCACGATCGACCCCATCAGGGTTGTGGTTGTGCAATCGTCGATCGTGACATCCGCCAGCGTTCCCGCCAAGCGGGGGTTGCCGTCGAACACCACAATGCGGTCGCACTTGCTGCGGCCGACCAGCTGCATCCGGGTCGGTGTCGCGGGACCGTCCGCAGGCACTTCGAGAGCGACGAGGGCCGGTTCGGCTGCGACAGACGCGCCGTCATGCCAGCCGGGCAGAGCGGACCCGTCTGGAGTTCCTTCCGCGGTACCGGGGAGGAAGGCACCGGCCTTCTTGCTGGGGCCTTCGACGAGTACCTGCAGTGTGCGGCCGATGAACTCGGCATTGTCCTCGGCACTGATCTCATTCTGCAGATCGAGCAACTGGTTGTTGCGCCACTTCTTGACGTTTTCGGGCACATCGTCGGCATACAGGTCGTGAGCCTTTGTCCCCGGACGAGGGCTGTATTTGAAAATGAAGCTGTTCTTGAACCGGCACTCCTGCAACGAGCATCGCGACGTCTTCTGAAACGAAGCGTCGGTCTCGCCGCAGAACCCGACGATGAAGTCGCTGGAAACGGCACAGTCGGGAATCATCTCGCGGATGCGGCCCATGCATCTCCCGATACTCGGCGACAGTGTAGCCGCGTTTCATGCGTTGCAGCACGTCGTCGCAGCCGGCCTGAGGCCGGCACGTGCAGATACCGGGCGACCTTGGGCAGGTCGCGGACGGCCTCGAGCAGGTCGTCGGTCATGTCCTTGGGGATAGTTGGTGACGAACTTGATCCGCTCGATCCCCGTCTGGTCATGCAGATCGTGCGAGCAGATCGCTCAGCGCCAGATGCGGCCGACCGTCGCGAGTGTAGCTGATAGCTGTTGACCGTCTGCCCCAGCAGCGTGATCTCCCGGCACCCCTCGTCGGCCAGTTGGCGCGACCTCGGCCAGGATCGTCCTGCGGCGGGACGGCTCTGCTCCGGACCGCGGACGCTCGGCACGACGCAGTAGGTGCAGAACTTGTCGCAGCCGATCATGATCCGCACATACGCCTGGCAGGGCGAGGGGCGCATCTCCGGTTCGCGCAGCGGATCGTAAGCTCTCGAAGCTGCCGGCGACGTCGATCGCGGCTCCCCTCGCGACGCCCCAGACGACACGGCGACCTGCTGCTCGCGCGTGCGGCGAACCTCCGCGACCAGCCGGGGAATCTCGGCGCAGCTGCCCCGTGCCGACAACCAGATCGACATGCGGGGCCCGCTGAAAGATCGAGCTTCTGGTCCTTCTGGGCCATGCAGCCGATGACGCCGATGACCTTCTGGGGATGCCTGCGTTTGCCGTACTTCAGCCGTCCCAGCGGAGCTGTAGATTTTGTGCTCGGCATGCTCGCGGACACTGCAGGTATTGAACAGGACGGTGTCGGCCTCTTGGAGGTCGTCGCATCAGTTCGTAGCCCTGTTGCCGCAAGGCGGCCACCACCAGCTCGCTGTCGAGCACGTTCATCTGGCAGCCGACGGTTTCGATGTAGAGCTTTCCGTTATGGTCCATCCGTCAGATTTCAGATCGTGGGGGAAGAGCAGGAGTGACTCGCAGGGGACGATGCGAGTGTGATGAATCGGCAGGGTTGGGGCAACATCGCCACAGTCTGCCGGACGACTTCCCCAGGATTCGGGCATCCAGGTGCCTGCGTTGCATATTCGACGGGCATTGCTACAGTATTCACCATTGCAATTACCGAGGACACCCAGTTCCCGGCCGTGGAACAGGCGCTCCCTGAGGGCAGGGCGGCGTAACGGACTGCCGGGCAGGAGTTTGGATCAGCTATGTCGTTGACGAAAGAGCGTAAAGGCGAACTGATTGGGGAATACCGTCGATCGGACACCGACACCGGTTCTCCTGAGGTGCAGATTGCGGTCGCAACTCACCGCATCAACGAATTGACGTCACATCTGAAGATGCATCCCAAGGATCATGCCAGTCGTCGCGGGTTGCTGATGCTCGTCAGCCGTCGCCGCCGGCTGCTGGACTATGTACGCCGGATTGATTCGGATTGCTATCTGAGTCTGCTCGAGCGACTGAACATCCGCAAGTAATGCCGCGGATGAGTGAGAGTTAATGGGTGTGCTGCCGGTCTGTCGACTTCCCGGCGAGCCGCTGAAGTGATGGTCACAGGTGAATTCACACAAGATGGAAGTCGGTTTTCTTACAGACATGTCAGGACAAGCAGGTGAAAGTAACGGTTGAACGCGAGCTGGGTGGACGGACATATTCTCTGACAACAGGCGAACTGGCACGGCAGGCAAGCGGGGCCGTTCTCATCCAGCATGGTGAGACGGCCGTTTTTGTTGCAGCACAGACAGGCCCCTCCAGGCCCGGAATCGACTTCTTTCCCCTGACCGTGGACTACCGGGAACGGATGGCCGCTGCCGGCAAGTTTCCAGGGGGCTTCATCAAGCGGGAAGGACGGCCGACACAGCGGGAGATTCTCACCTGCCGGCTGACCGACCGCCCAATTCGCCCGCTGTTTCCCGATGGATTCAACGACGAAGTCCAGATCATGTCTTCCGTCTGGGGATGTGACGGCCAGAACAACCCGGACGTGCTGTCCATCACCGGCGCAAGTGCTGCGCTGTGCCTTTCACCGGTTCCTTTTGATGGCCCCATCGGTGCCGTGCGTGTCGGATTGCTTGAGGGGGAATTTGTCCTTTTCCCGACCTGGGAGGAAATGAAGACCAGCCGGCTCGACCTCGTGGTCGCCGGCAGTCGCGACTCGATCCTGATGATCGAGGGCTTTGCCGATCAGCTGCCTGAAGACGAGATGATCGCGGCGTTGCAGTTTGGTCACCAGCACATTCGCACCCTGTGCGAAGTGCAGGAGGAGTTGCGCGACAAAGCGGGAGTCTCCCGCTTTGAATGGCAGGGGACGACAGAGAATCCGTTCACAGGAATTGTTCGCGAAGAGGTGTACGACTCACTCAAGTCGGCCCTGCAGAGCACGAAGAAGCAGGAACGTCATGAGGGTGCCGACACCATTCGGCAGGCACTGATTGGCAAGCACTTCCCAGATGGTGCCGAGCAGACGAGCGATGGACGGACAATCGGTCAGCTCAAGGAAGCCTTTTCCAGCCTGAAGAAACGTGTCAGCCGGGACCTGATTCTGGATGGACGGCGGCTCGATGGTCGGGGGCCGAACGACCTGCGTGGTGTGCAATGCCAGGTCGATTGTGTGCCGCGCGTTCACGGGTCGGCCGTGTTTACACGTGGCGAGACGCAGTCCGTTGCCACGGTGACGCTGGGGACCGCGCGTGACCAGCAACGCGTGGATGGCCTGTTCGAGGACTACTCCAAGGCGTTCATGCTCGACTACAACTTCCCGTCGTATTCCGTCGGAGAATGCCGTCCCATTCGCGGCCCGGGTCGCCGTGAGATCGGACACGGGGCATTGGCGGAGCGTTCGGTTCAGCCGGTCATGCCCGCCCGCGAGGCCTTTCCGTACACGGTGCGCGTCATCTCCGACATCACCGAGTCGAACGGCAGCAGTTCGATGGCGTCGGTGTGCAGTGCCACGCTCTCCCTGATGGATGCAGGTGTTCCGATCGTCCAGCCTGTGGCAGGTATCTCCATCGGATTGGTCAAGGAGGGAGATCGCTACTCGCTGCTGACCGACATCATGGGGGACGAGGACCATTTCGGCGATATGGACTTCAAGGTGGCCGGCTCCCAGAAGGGCATCACCGGGATCCAGCTGGATCTTAAGATTGCCGGAATCAACGAAGAGATTATTCGCGGAACGCTGACACAGGCCCGGGACGCCCGCCGCGAGTTGCTCAAGACCATGCTGATGACGATCCGCCGTCCGCGGGCCGACATTTCCCCGTATGCTCCGCGGCTGTTGATGACGAAGATCGATTCCGACAAGATCGGACTGTTGATCGGCCCGGGCGGCAAGAATATTCGCGAACTCCAAGAGTCGACCGGCACCCAGATTGATATCCAGGACGATGGCACGGTGACGATTGCCTCCTCCCAGGCCGAAGGTGCCCAGCAGGCACTGGCACGCATCGAAGCGATGACTGAGGAAATCAAGGTCGGTCGCGTCTACAAGGGAACGGTCAGCTCGATTAAGGACTTCGGTGCGTTCATCGAGATTGCCCCCGGCAAAGACGGGCTGTGTCACATCAGTGAACTGGCAGAAGGCTTTGTCAAATCGGTGTCGGATGTGTGCAAGATTGGCGACAAGATGGATGTGAAAGTGATCGCCGTCGACGAACAGAATCGGGTCAAACTGTCGCGCAAGGCTGTGCTGGCACAGGCCGTAGTGGCCGATTCGAATGACGCCGACGATGATGGCGATGCCGATGATGACATGGATGATCTCGATTGATCGACAAGTCATGCTTTCGGCGGGTGGGTACCTCGGGACTGGTGAGCGTGAGTTGGCTGCCGAGTTTGACGAGCAAGAACGGCAACGGCTCCTCGATCAGTACGCTGAAATGGCAGCGCTGGCCGGGGGCTTGGCTCATGAAATCCGCAACCCGCTCTCGACCATCAGTCTGAATCTCGACCTGTTGTTCGAAGAGTTGCAGGCCGCGGATTCGGCCCGCGACCGCCGGATGCTCAACAAGGTTTCCACGATCCAGCGGGAGTGCCGGCACCTCCAGGAAATCCTCGACGCCTTTCTGCAGTTTGCGAGGCTCGGCGAGCTCAAGCGACAGCCGCTGGATCTGGGTGAGTTGGTCACCGATTTTGTTCGCTTTTACGAAGTCGAAGCTCTGGAACGGGGCATCGACATCAGCCCGCACCTTCCCGCCGATCCCCCGTGCATCAATGGCGATCCGGACCTGCTGCGTCAGGTCTTGATGAACCTGACGCGTAACGCCCAGCAGGCCATGCCCGACGGCGGGGTGCTGGAGTTGCAGGTCTACGCGCAGGATGATCGCGTGATCCTCGAAGTCATTGACAATGGCCGGGGTATGGATGAACGCACTGCGGCCCGAATGTTCCGGGCGTTCTTTTCCACACGTCCCGGGGGCAGTGGACTGGGCTTGCCGACAGTTCGCAAGATTGTTGACGCGCACGAGGGCAGCATCACATGCCAGAGCGAGCCAGGCTGCGGCACCCGCTTCGTGTTGTCATTTCCCGCCATCGATCCCTCTGTACACCCGGAACACCATTCCGAGGCCCCCTGAACGTGCGTAGTTCGCACTGCACGACTTACAACAAGGAGTCGAGCAGCATGCGAAGCTTACGCATCTCCAGGGGGCGTGTTTCCGAATCCGTCAACGACGGGATCAGTTCGACCGACAGTGCGCGCGAATAACCCACGCTGCGGAGCTGCATGATCAGCCGGCTGTAATCAATTTCACCCAGACCGACCTTCACCTGCAGGCTGTCGGACGAGCTGTCGCGGAGATGCACGTGGTAGACATGCGGTGCGAGTCGCTCGAAGGACTCGACGCGGCGACTGCCGGCAAGATAGTGGCTGGGATCGAGCGTCAGTCCCAAGCCCTTGACGGAACCACACAGCTCGACGGCCGTATCAGGGTCCTCGGTCAATCGGCCGGTTTCCGTCTTGATAGACAGGCGGATGCCATCGCGACTGGCGACCCCCAGGAGTTCCCGCAGTCGTTCGATCTCGGAATTGAACGGCGTCCCCAGTGGGGCGGCAGGTACCGTGACCTGGGTCACATGCAGCAGCTTGGCGGCCCTGGAGATGCCTGCGAACTGATCCGCTGCGATGTCATCTGCAAGACAGATGGCGGCGGGAGTAATCCGGGTCGTCTCGCGATAGTGCAGTGCGAAAGCCTCTGGATCAGCGGCTACTTCGGCGGGCTGGATTTGGGGTGACCCCTCATGTAGCCAGAGTTCGAGTTTGTCAAACTCGAGGTCAGCCAGCAACTGGCAGGCGTCCTCGAAGGACTTGTCTGCGAAGCAGACGGTTGACGCGGCAACAAACACGTGATGAATCCCTTCGTGTGATGCGATCGAACCAGCGTGGCAGTCGTGCCACTCCATGAAAGATCCACGCCGCCAGTGCAAACGATGTGCGCCTAGGGCACTCACACTGGACTGGCAGACCCTAACTGATTGTCAGACCGAAGCTTGTGCGTGTATTCCATTGTCACGAGGACACGTCGTTAATCTATTCGGATCGGGGGGTTCGTGCAAGATCGAGCGATTCTGCACGGAGAAGCGATTACTTGTTTTCGTCGGATTCTCCGTATTCTGACGCCCGATCGGTCGATAAAGAACACAGGTCACGGAATCGTTGTCGCCCGGCGTGCATGCCGATTCCGCAGGGGCCTCGGGAAAACAAAGGATACACATTTGGCGGCTTCTCGCTCCGGCGGACCGCCTTCAGCACAAGGGGTGGATCATGACGAAGTACCCTCACTGGGTCGCGGGAGTGTTGGCGTGTTCGCTGCTGGCCGTCACGGGTTGTGCGGCACCCCAAGCCGCGGTGCGCGGGCAGAGCGCTCATACCACCCAGATTGGACAGTCCCGGAATGGCAACCTCACCACCGTGCAGGATGCCTTCCACGATCACAACTCACAACACGTTTCCTATCACAGCACCACCGGATTTCCCGGTTATGAAAGCTCGGCAGGCGGCCCGTGCGATGCCGGGACCTGCCCCAGCGGAGCCTGTCCGACTGGCTACGGGGCTGCGGGCTATGGTGTCGCTGGCTACGGGCCCGGATGTCCTCCCGGAATGTGTCCTCCCGGTGCGGGCGGGTACGGTGCCTGCCCCCCAGGGATGTGTCCGCCGGGAGCCTGCGGTGACGGATGCGGCCAAGGGTGTCCGCACCACAATCACAGCTACTCCTACTCCAGGCCGAATGACTTGGTCTATCCGCAGACCACCGACGGCCGGCAGATGCCCGGCGGAGCGGTCGTCTATCCGTACTACACCCATCGTGGTCCCAGCGACTTCTTCCGCAAGGACGGCAATCTGTGCCAGTGCGGACGTTAACAGTTCGTCAAAATCGCGACTTCGTGTGCCACCGCCGTCGCGGCAGTGCGAGAAAGCAGCGACTCTCGGTCGCGATCGCACCGCTGCCACAGCCGTGGCACGCGTCTGTTGATGGTGCGTTCATCTGGATGGCGCGCGAAGCTCAGCGAATTCCTCCCTTCGCTCGGGGCGAGAACTTTCGGATGTGATCACTTCTCGTGGGGAGCTCGGTACCGGTATGAGCGCCTCGGCGGCGGGGTTATCGCCCGTCGACGAGGTCGAGGTTGGCTACGAATGTCGACCAGATATCCGGGACTCCCGGCGCATTTGCCGCCACTCGGCGCGTGCTCACATCCGAAATCGCCGACCGATTCGGAGTCTTCGCGATACCGCCTCACTGGAATTAGGCGTCCTTCACCCGTAACATGAAGAGGGTGGAGGTGACCGGCGGATGTCTCCTTCTGGGGGGCGAGTTCGGCCCACGCGGGAGTCCAGTGCACCGGCAGTTCAGTCGATCGGCCGAGGCCGTGCACATTTGTTCGCATCGAGGGCTGAGGGGGAGAGTCGTTTCACCCTTCTGGCACCCCCCAACACGTCTGCCCGCAAACAATTCGGAAAGGCTGGCTGATTCCTTGTCAACTGATGTAAATGACGACCGTACTCAAGTCACTGCGGATCGGCAGCAAGGCGAGCGCACGTGGCTTTTTCCACAAGGCGACTCAATTCTGCTGATTGTGGTGCGAATCGTGTATCTTGCCATCTGTGCCGGTGCGATCGCCACCTACACACTCGGACAAGGAGCCGCGGCACCGCGACTGGTGAAAGACAACCCGGTCGTCTCGTTCATCCTGCTGATGCTTGCCACGCAGGCCATCGTTGTCGCCGACATGCTCTTTCGCAAGAAGCGCATCGAGGTCCTTTCGGCGGTTTACTTCGGTCTGCTGATCGGCGTACTCCTCAGCTATCTGCTGAACCAGGCGCTCAATCCTCTGTTTTCGATGCCGCAACTCTTTGGCGGCGAGACCGAGCAGTTCAAGGGAGGGGCGGCGATGCTGGGCTTGCTGATGCTGCCCTATCTGTGCATCTCCTTCCTGCTGCAGACGAAAGATGACTTTCGCTTCGTGATTCCGTATGTCGAGTTCTCGCGCGAGCTCAAAGGGGGGCGTCCGTTGATTCTCGACAGCAGTGCGCTGATCGATGGCCGAATCGCCGACGTCGTGGACACCCGGATCATCGATGCCGAAATGGTCGTGCCGCAGTTCATCATCCAGGAAGTCCAGGACATTGCCGACAGCCACGACAAGCTCCGTCGCAGCCGAGGTCGCCGGGGTCTGGACGTGCTTCGCAAACTCCAGCAGGATCCGAAAGTCGACATTCGCGTGCACGAGAGCGACCAGACGGGACCGGTGCGAACTTCGGTGGATCAGCGCATCGTCGACCTCGCCAAGCAGCTCAGCGGTCGAGTCATCACGAATGATTTCAACCTGAACAAGGTGGCGGGCGTCCAAGGGGTTGAAGTCGTCAATCTCAACGATGTGGCCAATGCCCTCAAGCCGCGGTTTATCCCAGGTGAGCATGTGCAGATTCGCCTCATCAAGGCGGGAGAGTCCCCAGGACAGGGTGTGGGCTATCTGGACGATGGCACCATGGTCGTTTGCGAGAACGGTGCCAGCGATATTGGTGCCGATGTCGACATCACCGTAACGAGCGTGCTGCAGAATAGTGCCGGACGCATGATCTTCGGACGGATTGAAGGTGCTTCCGAACCGGTGGGGGCGGGGCGGCGTCATTCGTAGGCACCGCCCGACTCAGGGAGCTGCCGGACCTGAGTGATGTTGACGCGAAGGAACGGACGCAGATGTTCCAGCGTCTTAGGTCCGATGCCCGGTATGCGCTGCAGATCGTTCACATTCGAGAACGGACCAAGTTGTTCCCGATTCGCGACAATGCGCCGGGCCAGTGTTTCGCCGATGCGATCGAACTGCATCCACTCGACCCATGTCGCCTCGTTGATGTCGAGGACGAAATGGTACTCGTGACCCTGCGGACGGATGATGTCAATCGGCTGCAGACCCCAGCCGCGCAGTCGCACCGCATGGGCGAGCACCAGCACCACGAGAATCACAGTCCCTCCGAACAGCAGCCAGCGATCGCTCTCGCGGAGTCCCGCTTCTTCCGCCTGAGTTGCCGAACCGGGAGCAGGCGTGGTTATTGCAGACGTTTCGGATTTCACACTGGCAGAGGAGGGGGACGATTGGACAGCAGCAATCGCTTCGACGGCGGGGGGACCGGTCCCCTCGGGTGCAACGCCCGCGTCGGGGCGATTGCTCACATGACTGTCGGTCGCGGCCAGACCCGGGCCCATGGATCAGCACCTGTGCGTGTCAGCAGCGTTTACGCCGTCTCAGAGATTCGTCATCCTACCAACGCAGAAAGCCACATTGCCAGCGATTGCTGACCAGGTCACAGCCTGTATCTTCACTTCGGCACAGTGCCTCTCATGATTCTGGATCAGTTCAAACTCGATGATCGACTGGCGGTGGTGACCGGTGCGGGCCGGGGACTGGGACAGGCGATGGCTGCCGGGCTGGCGCAGGCCGGTGCCGACATCGTTTGCGTGACCCGCACAGGCAATTCCCCGCAGACACGCGCGCCTCGTGGAGTCCCACCAGCAGCGCCGCTTCTTCGATGTCGCCTGCGACCTCGCGCAACCGGCCCAGCGTGCGGGGATTATCGCGCGGATTGCCGCCCAATGTGGCCCGATCGACATCCTTGTCAACAACGCCGGTATCTCCCATCGCTTCCCTCCTGAGGAATACCCTCTGAGCGGTTTCGAGGAACTGCTGCAGGTCCATCTGCATGCAGCCTTTGATCTCTCCCAGCAGGTCGCCCCTCACATGATCGAGCGCGGCCGGGGGAAGATCATCAACATCGGCTCCGTGATGACGTTTGAAGGGGGCCTCAACATTCCGGCTTATGCCGCCGCCAAACACGCGCTTGCCGGGCTGACGAAATCGCTGGCGAATTCCTGGAGTTCCCGGGGGATCAACGTCAACTGCATCGCGCCGGGCTACTTCGAGACCGACCTGTCGGGTGCCCTGAGGGACGACCCCATTCGTGGACCGCAGATCCTGGATCGCATTCCTGCCGGTCGCTGGGGTGACCCCGATGAACTGGCGGGCCTCATCGTCTTTCTGGCATCCAACGCCTCCAACTACGTCCATGGCAGCGTCATCGCCATCGACGGCGGCTGGCTGTCGAGGTAGACGCCGGCATGCGGGTGTCGATCATCATCCCCACGCTCAACGAAGTCGCGGTGATTGCCCAGACAATCTCCCGGACCAGGGCCTTGGGCGATTGCGAAGTGATTGTGGTCGATGGAGGCAGTGATGATGGCACTCTGGAGGCGGCTCGGGCTGCGGATTTGCGCCTCTCGTCCGGTCGGGGACGTGCCCTGCAGCAGAACTGGGGTGCCGGAGCCAGCCGGGGCGACCTGCTGATCTTCCTGCATGCGGATTGTTGGCTGGAGCCGGGAGCACTCGCTGCGGTGCGGTCCACATTCGACGATCCCCGGACAATCGGCGCCTGTTTTCGACAGACAATCGACAGCACCGGCATGATTTACCGACTGATCGAGGCCGGCAACAAGCTACGAGTGCGGACGGTGCAATGGGCCTACGGCGATCAGGGGATCGTCGTGCGCCGTGATATCTTTGAACGTGTGGGGGGCTTCCCTCAACTGCCGTTGATGGAAGATCTCTACCTGATGAAGCGCCTCAAACGCGAGGGGCGCGTGCGACTGATCGATCATTCGCTGCACGTCCATCCGCGACGTTGGCAAAACACCGGTCCGGTGCGGCAGTCGTTGCGCAACTGGCTGTTCATCGCGCTGGCCCACGGTGGGGTGTCTCCAGCGACACTCGCCAGATACTACGCACATGTCCGATGAGGGCCGGCGATCGGTTGGCATGCGGCTGCGTTTGCCCAATTGCGGTTGCCGCGGTGTTGGGAGTAGATGCCTGTCCCTGTCGTCATGGGCCGGGGGGCTTCATCCCGGTGGCACTGAGCGTGTAGCCAAGTCCGTTCAGGTCCAGCTGGATGCGACGCAAGCCGTAGAGATTTACCTGCAGATCGGGTCGCGACGTCATGAACCGGTCGACGCTTGCGGTCGTCAGCCGCGAACAGTAGACGAGTCCGACATACTTGAGACTGGGGATCTTCGCGAGATGATCGAGGTGCGCATCCCCCATGGGACAGTAGGTGAGGTCGATGTGTTCGAGTCCTGGCATTCGGCTCAGACAAGCAAAGCCCCGGCCCGACACCCGGCAATGCGACAGGTCGAGTTCTTCCAGCGACGACAACCTGCTGATCTGCGGCATCCAGTCGTCGGTTACCGTGCTGTAACTGAGATCGAGTGATGCGAGTGTCGGGAAGACACTCAGGCGTTCTATGAGTTGGGGCGTGATCTCTCTTGGAGTACGTGATTGCCGATTCCCCCGGCTGAGGTTGACCTCCATGATTTCGTTAAAGGGGCCGATGTTCGCAGGTCCGCGTCCACTGTATGACGGGCCAACGATCCCGCACCACTGGCGGATCCAAGCCGGTCCATTCTCGTGAAGAACGACGCCGCCACCGAGGGACTTGATGTCTCGGAGGACGGCGGCCCGTTGACACCAGGGGATCCACAGCGGCAAAACGACTGCGACGATGACGAACAGGACCGCCGACAGTGTCAGTACCCAGACGGGCGGCAAGTGGACAGTCCAGCGACGGCGCTTCTCGTGCGTCAGAGGACCGTCCGCTTGATCGTGCAGTTCATCGGGCATCGATCATTCCTTGCGGGGATGCTTCCAGAGTGGACCTGATTCTGGCGGAGGGAGGCCCAGCATGTCACCTCTTTGCGGCTGCGCCGCCCCAGATGGCAACGGATTGCAATCTGAGCCACCCCCCGCCCATTCCTCGTCATCCCCGCGCAGTACGTGCCCCCGCGAAGGCGCGGGGCGGGGATCCAGACAAATCGTACACAATTCTGAATTCCCGCATTCGCGGGAATGACGCGATCAGGCATTCTGTCGAATGCTGGCAGCTTCGACGACGTCTCAGTCGTCGCAGGGGCCGAGTTCGCGATTGATCACGTCCACCATCTGCCGCAAGCGTCCAATATCTCGCCGGTTGAAGTCAAACGAGATACGCGGCAGTTTGTCGAGATGCTCGTCGTCCGATTCGAGTTCGTGCGGCTCGCACTTGCTGATCAGTCCCGTTTCGACAATCGAGCCGAACTCGTCATTGAGCCGCTGCATCAGGGCATTGGTCGGTTCACGATGCAGCCGCAGCACCAGCTTGCCGCGCACATACCGCATGCTGTTGTAGACGCAGTAGAAGTCGAGGATTTCGTCGACCGCCTCTTCGATGTTGTCGGTGACGAGAAACAGCGACATATCCTCGGGGGAGATGAGCCCCGTCTTCAGCAGGTTTTCCTCGATGAAGGCTCGCCAGGCTTTCCAGTAGGTTCCGCCTGGTTGGTCGATGAAGACGAGCGGCATGAGGTCGCGCTTGCCAGTCTGCACCAGCGTGAGGGTCTCGAAGCCTTCATCCTGGGTGCCAAATCCTCCCGGAAACAGCGCGACGGCGTGCACCTCCTTGACGAACAGCAGCTTGCGGGTGAAGAAGTATTTCAGGTGGACGAGTTTCTCGTCCCCTTCGATCACATAGTTCGCTTCCTGCTCGAAGGGGAGCATGATGTTGACGCCGAATGACTTCCCGGTGCCGGCACCGACATGGGCCCCTTCCATGATGCCGCCCCCCGCACCGGTGACGACGTACCAGCCTTCCTGCGCCATGCGCCGGCCGAATTCGACGGAATGAACATACGCGGGGTGATCGGGCTTCAGCCGCGCCGAACCGAACACCGTCACCTTGCGTTGCCGGCGATAGGGTGTGAAGACCTTGAAGGCGTATCGCAGCTCCTTGAGGGCCCGGGCCAGAATCTTCAGATCGCCGCGGGTCGCATTGTCACGGCGGAGCTTCTCGGCGGTTTCCTTGATGTCCTCGATGAGGGAGTCGGTCCCCGTCAGCACCGGGCTGTGCTCGGTGGGGAGAGGGTCCGCCTCAGAGACATTGGGCCGCGTCCGCTGATCCTTGCGTGTCATAGATGGTCTATGGCTATGGTCTATGGCTGCTGGAAATCCCGCCGGCTACGTCTGGCGGGTCTCCGATGGCTGATCACGCGCGGAACTCGATCAACCACCAACCTGCTCAAGCCCCCAAGGCGTCCAGCGCACTGTCGCGATCATCGTAGATGGCCCACAACGTGTCGAGTGCCGTGATACGCAGCAACTCTCGCGCCAAGTCACTCGCCCCGCATAGCACGAGTTCTCCCCCGCGACTCTTCACAAACTTGTGACACCGCAGCAGGAGTGCGAGAAACACCGAGCCGAAGTAGCCGGCATCGCTGAGATCGAAAATAACAAGCGGCACCTTCTGGTCCTGCAATGGACCCATCACCATGTCGGCGGCCTGTTCGATGAGGTCCCAGTTCATCGCCTCGATGTTACCGGTGGGCGTGACCACAACCGCTTCGCCGTGCCACTCGATCTGAAAGTCGGCGGGAGTGTCAGTCATGCATGCTCCTGGGCGAGAGGGACTGTCTGTGAGACGAGAGCCGATCGACTACGCGGCGTACAAGCACGAAGCGCCAGCGAGTGGACGCCGAGACACTAAGGGACTCACCCTCGCCGGAGCGTCGCGCTTGTCAATGGCCTGAGCAAGTGCAGGCCGGACTGATCTTATCGTCGATGGCCCGCAGCCATGCAAGGGCAGCACCGCACGGACATCAGTCAACATTGCAGAGTGAGCACTCAATTGCCCAAGGCCGTCTGCGAGGCAGTGGCGCTGACTTCCGGCGGCTTCGACGTCGCGTCGGTACTCGCGGGCTTGTCGTTGAGATCGAGCGGTATCGCACGGTCGTGAATCTTGAGGTCGGTGGGCGTATTGCTGCGCAACCACTCGACGGCCGATTTCAGTGAAGACCCAGTCACCGGCTTGGGCTGACCGGGAGGATTGCTCACGACATCATTGATGACGGGGAGAATCGCACTATAGGCACCGTTGATAATGCGCTCGTGGGTGCGCAGGTTCTTCTGTGCCTGGCTACGAAGTCCCCAGCCCCGATCGCGCTCCTCCTGCTCGTGGGCCCACATGCCGAAGTACATGTCGAAGAAGCTGTTTCTCCAGATCGGCGGCCGCGGATTCCCGTTGTAATCGACCGCGAGTCTCCCCGTCAGCCGAACCACTTCGGAGACGAGCAACGGGATGTTGAAGCTGCTGTCCAGATCAAGCTGGGTCAGCGAGCGGAAGGCACGCGTGCGAATCCACCACTGCTTCTGTGGATCGTGCCAGACCTTCCACAACGTGTCGACGACGATTGGTTTCTGGTCGAGCGTGCGGGGCTCCTTCACCAGACCCAGCGTCTCGGCAATCTTCCACTGCAGCCAGTCGCGACCGTCTCCTTTGGGGAGACTCTCGGACTGATCCAGGGCTTGTATCAGCCCCTGCGAAATCTCATCCTTCAGCGACCGGGGAGGCGGCGCGAAATCGTTGAGGATTCGTCCCAGACCGTACAGGGCAGCGACCTTCATCTCGATCGACTGCGAGGGTTCTGTGGCGACCTTCAGCAATGGCGCGGCGACCCCATTGTACATGTCAGCCGGCACAATCGGAGTGATGCGGCGCTCGTTCTTCTCCGTCAGCCGGCCCAGCAGGTAGACGGCATTGACCTTTACCTTGCGCGGCTGATCGATGAGCAACTGTTCCAGATACTTGACCGCGGATTGCAGGGCCACGGCACGGGTACGGGGGTGATCGTCACCAGCAAATACCTCCAGGTCCGACACCAGATCCTTGGACAGGTTGGCCAGATTGCCGGCGTTTTCTTCGAGTGTCGTCCGAAAGATGCGGTAGCGAACCCCCTGATCGATCAGGTTCTCCTCGTCGCGAGAAGGGTTGGACGACTTGAGTGCCTGTGTGGTGTACTGGCGGATCAGCCTGTTGAAGTCCTTCTCCTCGCTGAGCGTCATCAGCGGGTTAGGAGGATGATCTCCGATGACATCGAGCCCGGAATTGGCGATCTCGACACCGATGACCTCGGGTTCATCTGCCGTCGTCGCGGGTGTCGTCGGCTGTGCCGGCACCGCGCGACAGACCGCGAGCAGCGCGAACAGAATCGTCCACCCCCGGGCAACGCGCAATCGGCATGAGGGATCGGTGCCGGTTCTCCGACCTCCGAATGCAGTCTGACGTGAGAAAATCAATCGAAGCACGGGGAATACCTCTGCTCGATGTTCTGCGATCTGTGTGGTTCGCCGCTTCGAGATCCTCGACGCATTGCCGGCTCCTTCCTGCGGCCGCGTTCCCAGCGCCGTCACGACCGCACACAGACCATCGTGGTCTGTGTCCATGCGAATCTTCTGTGGCCGTCGCTGTCGAGAATGGGATAAGCATACCCTTCCCTTGGTCGGCTGACCACATTCACTCGCAATCTTCGTTGTAACCCGTCCTGAAATTGCCACAGAAGATGTTTCACGAGGTCTGCACCGGCGAAAAGATGTGAACCGAACCGGTAAGGCCTCGCGGTCGAAGCGATCACCCCGCAGGCATCAGTGGGGAGCCGATCGGCCCCATCACTCTGCCACAATCTCCGTTGAGAATGCGTAACATCAAGGTACCGGCATGTTTGTGCACATGTCAAGCAGCTAACTGTGCATCTGACTGATGGAATTAGCTGGCACTGCTCACAACCAATCAATTCACCCCGTTGAACGATCGATCAGGCCAGCAGCTCGGGCAGAACCTCGG
Organism: uncultured Planctomycetaceae bacterium; assembly: GCA_963707405.1. Lineage (GTDB taxonomy): Bacteria > Planctomycetota > Planctomycetia > Planctomycetales > Planctomycetaceae > CAVPPT01. The sequence continues at coordinate 234,437 of CAVPPT010000008.1, forward strand.
CCTCATCGGGAACGAGGGGGATCGGACGCCCGGCGTGGTCGCGAATCGTCATCCGCGGGTCGATGCCCAGCAGGTGATACATTGTCGCCAGCAGCGACTTGGGTGAGACCGGCCGATCGACGACGTCCCCGGCAATCGCATCGGTCTGACCGACGACATTGCCGTGCGCGATGCCGCCGCCGGCCAGCACTGTCGAGTAGGCCCGCGACCAGTGGTCCCGTCCTCCTCCGCCGGCCCTGTTCAGCTTCGGCGTGCGTCCATGCTCGCTGATCAGCACGATCAGTGTCTCGTCCAGCAGCCCGCGCTGTTCGAGGTCGAGAATCAATCCCGACACTGCCCGATCGAGCGGCGGACAGAGCTGATCGATCATCCTCGGGAAGTGGTTCTCGTGCGTATCCCACGCATCGGCCGCCAGTCCATACTCATCCCAGAACACCGACACCAGCCTCGTGCCAGCCTCGATCAGTCGCCGGGCCGTCAGACACGATTGACCGAACAACGTCTGACCATACATCTCTCGAATGGCGTCGGGTTCCAGCCGTGCATCCAGCGCATCGCGCACGGCGACCGAGCCGATCAGTGAATGGGCCATCTGTTCATAGGTTGACCAGGTCTGTCCCGCCTCCGACTGCTCCAGGTCCTGGCGGGCATGATTGAACTGCTCCAGGAGACTGCGGCGGCGATCAAGCCGATCCAGTGTCATCTGTTGCAGCGGGGCCGACGCCGACAGGCGAAAATGGCTGTCCGGCGTACATCCCAGATACGGCTCCGGCCCTTCGAACCAGAACTGCCCCTTGGCCCGCTCCTTGCGGATGACCTGTGTCCCGTCGCCGACGAACTCGGTCCAGACCGGATCGTAGGCTCCCCCCAGATACGCAGCATACGGTCCCGCGCGGAAAGGCTGATCCGACCGCTTGCTGCTGAAGGGGAACGGTAACGCCACATTCTGCAGGAAGGCATCAGGCCGCCCGCCGCGACGTTGCCGGTCCACATACTCCACGCACGACCCGAAGTACGGTTGATGACGGGCGTCGCGCGGGTTGAGCTCCATCGCGACATCGATGTTCGACACACCGGTTGTCGCATAGGCGACCCCATGCAGTGGATATGGATGCGAGCACGAGCGCACCACCGTTGTGCGGTCCATCACCTGCGCTATGCGGGGGAGCAATTCGCAGACATCTAGGCCCGGCAGCGATGACGCGATCGGTTGCAGTGTTCCCCGAATCTCGACCGGAGCCTGGGGCTTCATGTCGAACGTTTCGAGCTGACTCGGCGAGCCATACAAGAACAGCACGATGCAGTTTTTCGCCTGCCCGAAACGACGCCCGGCGTCGTGAACCGGCGTGGTAGCGAGGGCCTGCGTCTGGAGCAGCTGCGAGAGACCGAGGCCGCCCAGCGTCATCCCGCCGATCTGCATCATCTCTCGCCGGGAAATCCCGTCGCACAATCGCTGTGAAGAGCCGAGGATGCGTAACATGGACCATCCCGCGTTCAGGGCCGAATGACGTCACCAGCGTAACACGGCCGGAGTCGCCCGACAATCCGCAAGAGCGAACCCTGAGACGTGCCCCGGTAGACCACCCCGCTTCGTCGGCGGGAACGACTCAAGCGGAATCACCTGCAAGGCTGCCCGGCGGGTCGCCCTACTCCTACTGATCGCCGGCAACGAAGCTCAGCACGCGTCCATCAGTCGTGGCCATGAAGACGCGATCCTCGGCGGCTGAGAGACCATCCCAGACCGGCAGGCCGGTCACTTCGAGACTGGAGAGCGTCTCCCCGTCTTTCGTGGAGACGACCTGCATGATGCCCCCCTGTTTGCCACGCAGCGCATCATCCTGGTCTTTCAACAGGGCCTGAACCGCTTCTTCTCCTGCCATGATCCGTTTGAACGTGTCCTCCTCGTCGATGAGATCGGGAGGACCACACACCACGAGTTTGTCTCCCGACATCAGCATCGCTCGCACGAGCAGCGGAATGTCCTGATTCCAGTCGTGCTCGACGAATGAGCCTCCCTGACGATTGGGGGGAGGTGCAAACGACAGGGCCTGCCCGAACTTCCCTTTGACCGGCTCGGTATCGTTGAGCTTGCCGGCGAGTTTGTTCCCCGACGAGTCGCTCGCCGTACCATCGTCGAACGTCCAGGAAAGCACGAGTTCTACAGACTCCGGAGTCGGCGCGGCGTGGTCGGCGTGCAGAGCAGCAACTTCTTCGGCCGTCATTTCCCCATGGAACAGCCGGACGTCGTCGATCAGACCGCTGAAGCCATTGGGAGCCTTATAGTCACCAACAGCCCCCTGGTCGTCAGCGCCGACTTCCAGGCCCTGCGTCGGATTGGCGTCAATCAGACCGGGACAGGTCCCAGAGCCGACCAGCTCACCGTCGACGAACAATTCCAGGCTCTTGTCGGATTTGAGCTGCCCCAGCACATGGGTCCAGCGCCCCTCGATGCTCTCCTTTCCGCTGACAGCGTTCGTCTCGTCCTTTTGGCGAACGATGAACTGCGGTTTACCACCTTGGAGGAAGAGAGCATATCCCTGCGTGGGGCCTCCATGGGCAAGGATGACTCCATTGGGTTTGCTCGCGTTCACCCACGCTTCGACGACAATCCCCTGGCCGGTGGGGTCCAGTTTCTTCGGACGGGCCAGACTCACCATGCTGGTCTTGCCGCGCCGGGCGTTCTTCTCAGCCTCCGGCGTTTCGGGAGGCTGTTTGCTCGCAGCGAACAGCTGGTGCTCCATCGTCGTTGTCCACTTGTAGTACTCGGGCTTGCGGCCAAAGCCGTACACCGTGTCCTTGTCGAAGCAGATGATGCGGCCCGACGGCGCGAAGCGCCCGGCCTGGTAGTAGCCGTTGTGCCCGCCCGCAAAGCTCTTGCCATAGACCCAGTAGGAACGGTGGAACCATTCATCATCGAGGAAGCCCATCGGGGCGAACAGATGCGCCCCGTCTCCCTGCTGAGCCGCCCCCTGGGCCGCCGCGTCGCCGGAGTTCGGACCGATCTCGAGCCGGTTCCCGTCGAGGTCGAATCGCTGCGAGCGCATGTATACGTACGATCCATCGCTGGAGAGGATGTCGGGCAGACCGGCCGGCATCTGCAGCGTCTGCAGTCGCACCTGGATGTTCTCGCCCGTCTCCGGATCCTTGTCGTCGATGATCTTCTCGGACAGCTTCTCACCCGTGGCGATCTCGAGCTTGATGATGCGGATACCGCCGTCGAGGAAGTTCGAGCGACCGGCGACAAACGACACCGTCCCTTCCTGCACGAGCACACTGCCATGCACCGGCCAGACCGATTCGAGTTGCTCAAAGGCCATCAACCGGCGATCTTCGGGGGCGGCTCGAAACCGCCAGATCAGTTCGCCGTCATCGGCTTGCAGACAGTACACGTAGCCGTCCATCGATCCGAACAGGACTCGTCCTCGTGCGATCGTCGGCGGTGAATCGACACGCGCACCGGCCGTGTAGCTCCACAGCTTTTCACCTGTGTGGGCATCCAGAGCGTGCACCGTGTGCTGATCGACCTGCGAAACGAATGCACGACCGTCGGCCACGACCACCGGCGAGAGTCTCCCTCCCAGGCTGATCTCCCACTCTTCCCGCAGTCGGGGAGACAGCGACATCCGTGAGCGCGCACTGCGTTCGCGATCGTGGCGGTACGTGGGCCATTCCGCCACAGGCTCTTCGCCCGCTGGTGGGGCGGCGGGGTTCTCGCCGAACGCCGGGCCTCGTTCGAGCCGGCCCTCGTCACTCACCTCAGCAGGCAGCGGTCGCGTCGGGGAACGGGCGGCCAGAGCGTTGAAACCGTACAGCTTAGCCTCCGGATAACAGGCACAGTTGTGCGGAGGAGCGTACGTCAATCCATTGGCGGGCATCACACCATACAGGCAACCACCACGAACCCAGTGATGGATCTCCCAGTCCTTCCGGGCGACATCCACGAATTCGATTCCGGTGCGTGAGGGCATGATGTATTTGTCGGTCGCCTTCGCAATATAGCAGCGATGGTGGAACCAGTAGGTATCGACCGTCGGTTCGAATTCGGTCTGCACTTCGCCGGTTCGCGGATCGCGGCCTGTGAGCTTGCCTGACTGGTTGCCCGACGTCGTGGGCCACGACCAGACCAATCCGTTGACCACCAGCAGGTCTTCGGGACTCTGATACCCGGACGTCTCGTGGGACGCGGACCAGAGCTTTGCTCCCGTGGCCGCGTCGAAGCTCGACATCGTGCGATCGCCGCCCGCGAACAACACGACGTCGCCGTACACCAGCAGCCGAGGACCAAAGTTCATGGTCACCTCTTTCTTGATGGCCGCATCTTCTGATTTCCAGACTTCGGATCCGCTGGTTCGGTCCAGCGCCACGACCTGCTGTCCGTTGAAGTAGAAGATGTGCCTGTCGTTGGCAGCCAATGTCAGCGGTGAGATCTTCGCATCGATCCCCCACAGCAGTTGTCCGGAGTCGGCATCGTAGGCCTGGATGCGACGAGGCTTCTCATTCCAGCGGAACTCGGTGCGGACGCGCGCCTGGTCCCCCGTGTTGTTGCCCGCGATGTACTCGTCGGTCTCATAGGCCCCGGTGTTCACCATCGCCAGGACAAGCCCGTCCGCGACCAGAATCTCTTCGGTGGACTTGCTGTTCTCCAGTTCCCGGATCGTTTCGCCAGTACGGGCATCGATTACACTCAGCGGCGCATGAAGCTCCATCGTTACATACACGCGATCTCCCACGGCAACCAGGCGACGGGCAAGTTGCGTTGGACCGCTCTTGAGCGGCCACAGATGGTCGTGCCATTCGCTGATCGGCCGCTTCCAGAGAATCGAGCCGTTAAAGGCATCGCGACACACCAGCTTCCAGTCCGAGGGGGTCTGGATCGAAATACGCGATCCTTCGTCCATGACGTATACCAGCCGCCCGTTTGAGGAGACCAGAGCACTCATGCTGGCCATGCGATCGTGATGCCGCGACCAGCGCGGGCTGCCCAGCCACTGCATATGTCGCGGCGGACCAACCACGTCATCGTGAGCCACTGCGTTGCCCGAGGGATCGTGCAGATAATGTGTCCAGTCGTCGATGTCCTCCGGGACCGGCTTCACCGTCTTGGTCCAGGCACCGTTCGACTGCGTGTAGGCGACACCACGTGGAGCCAGAACGCGGAGCACCTCCTCCTGCGAAATGCCCCCGAGGTCCGCGGCGATGAGCAGGTTGACCATGTTGTCAACATACGGCAGCGTCTTCCCCGAGAGGCGGTCGACCGACACCGGGCCATACAGGTTGTCAGCGATCAGCGCCCGACGTGCCCGCGCGACATTGGCTGCATCGCGATCGAGTCCCTGAATGTAGTAGCGGTTGTTGACGTGCAGTGCACCCGTTAAGGCCCCGTCGCCGCAACCCAGATGGACTACGAATCCGCCGGAGACGCCCGTAGCCTGCAGGATGTCCTCGGCCCGCTTCTGGACATCGGACTGAGCGTGAGTGACGTCAGCCAGAATCAACAGCGCAACAAAAGTGGTAACGAAATGGGAGGGACGCATTGCGGAACTCCGGAAAGAGGCGGGCACAACCGGGGAATCTCTTCATTATGATGAACAGCAGTCTCAGCACAAGGAAGGCGATCCGAACATGCACCGTAGCCGAGGCTGCCAGCTTCGGTCGCACCTTGGAGGACCCAGCGGCACATCGACCGGAATTGGGTGAAGTCTTGGCACGCCTTCGACGGGTTGACTACAGGACGATGCGTTCGTCGTGATACGCACCGGCGGGGAGTGGGCGCACGTCCTGAGACTGATTGACGATCTCGACATCGCCGCGAACGACGGTGTCGCTGTTGAATCGTACCGGGCCGGATACCCTCAGCGCACGTGCATCAATCAGCGACGGTGGCCCTGCCGGGAAGAACGAGTCCAACGACCCCACCAGCTTGTAGTGCGCGGGATCCAGTGACACGACGGGGGGGATCCCGCCACGCGCGGGGGCCAGCGTGAGGACCGTCCGATCCTCATCGGTGACGTAGGCATCCGACCGCACCGTCAGCAGATCGCTGCTGGTCTTCACGGGTGCGAAACGGCTGCGGGGCACGACCACCGCCTGGGCATCGTCAAAGCATTCGATTGCAGCTCCCATTGCCGACTCCAACTGCAGTACCCGGGGTGAGCGCTCATCGGTCGGATCGATTGGCTTGAGGTTGCGAATCAGGGGCAACGACAGTATTCCGCTGCGACGTGACAGCTCGTCTTGCAGGTGTTCCAGATTGATCCACAGGTTGTTGGTGTTAAAGAAGTGGTGGCGCTGGATGTCCTGAAACTGGTTCACGTCGGAGCCGGGGCATTGGGCCAGTTCCCGCAACACCAGACGGCCGTCGCTCGTTCTGCAGGCGAGGTGTCCGCCTTTGCGATCCATGTCGGTCCGCTGTGCGACCTCCATCAGAAACGAAGACCCGGAATCGATGAAGTGCCGCAGCAGGCGCGGATCGACCGTCGCGCCCAGGTTGTCGGCATTGGAGACGAACAGAATCCGGATGCCTGCAGCGAGCCAGCGTTCCAGGAGGCGGTCGTTTCCCAGCAGCGAGGGATACAGATCGCCATGCCCCGGCGGACACCACTCCAGCGCAGGATCGGAGGGCCAGAAGCAGGGGGTCAATCTGTCGGGATCGAGCTTGGGGACCTGGCTCTGCACAAAGTCGAGCGACCCATCGACATTGCCCAGTTTCGGATAGCGCGGCAGAAGGTAGTCCAGCGATACGCTGCGCGTGCTGAAGCTGTTCATCAGGTAGAAAGCGGGAGCCCGTGTCCCCGAGCAATCCCGGAGACTGAGGACTTGTCTGGCGATGAAATCCAGAAACGTGTCCTGCCCGCGCACTTTGAGCAGCGACTTCGGACCGGCCAGCCCCATGCCTGTCCCCAGTCCGCCATTGAGCTTGACGATCGCGAGCTGTTTCAACAGCGATGGGTCGGACCTGTCCTCCGCAGGAAGATTCTCGAAGGTCGTGACTTCCTCGACCGGCGCGATGTCGGCTTCGGGGATGAGTCCCTGTTCCCCGGCGCAGCCGATGGACGGATGACACAAAGGCATTGATGGCGGGCCTCGGAACATCGGCCGCCCGCATCATTGTGATGATCAGCTCGTCCGCAGCCGGATCTGCAGCGGTCATCGGCCAGTCCTGTGAGGAGGCTGTCGAGCTGGCAACTCGTGCTGCGTCATGTCTTGGTCACAGGTGTAGGTGCCACTGACTTTGCCAGTGCAATGTGTCGAGATCGCACTCGTTGTGACGCACTGGCGGAGCCAGTGGCACTCGAAGTCGACGTGTTGACAAAGCACTTACCCGCCGAAGTCATCGTAAGCAATGTTCTCCGGCTCAACGCCGAGGTCATCAAGCATCTTGAAAACAGCGGCGTTCATCATCGGCGGTCCGCAGATGTAGTACTCGATGTCCTCGGGCGCGGGATGATTCTTCAGGTAGTTCTCGAGGAGTACCTGATGAATGAAACCGGTGTACCCGGTCCAGTTGTCCTCAGGCAACGGCTCAGAGAGGGCAATGTTGAACTGGAAGTTGGGAAACTCCCGCTCAATCTCCCGGAACTGGTCGACATAGAACAGTTCCCGCAGGCTGCGGCCACCGTACCAGAACGAGACCTTGCGTTTGGTCTTGCGCTTCTTGAACAGCTCGAAGATGTGGCTGCGTAACGGGGCCATGCCCGCTCCGCCGCCGATGTAAACCATCTCCGCATCAGTGTCCTTGATGAAGAACTCGCCGTAGGGCCCGGAGATCGTCACCTTGTCACCGGGATCGCAGCCGAAAATGTAACTGGACATCTTGCCCGGGGGGGTGCCTTCGGGAGCGCGCGGCGGGGGGCTCGCCACGCGGATGTTGAGCATGATAATGCCCTCCTCCCCGGGATAGTTCGCCATCGAATAGGCCCGCGTCACCGTCTCATCGACCTTCGAGACGAATCGCCACACGTCGTACTTGTCCCAGTCAGAACGAAAACGCTCCTCGATCTTGAAGTCCTTGTAACGCACAGTATGCGGAGGACATTCGATCTGGATGTAACCGCCCGGTTTGAAATGCACCTGTTCGCCCGGCGGGAGATTGAGCACGAACTCCTTGATGAAGGTCGCGACGTTGTTGTTCGAAACCACTTCGCAAACCCACTTTTTGGTTTCGAAGGCTTCTTCGGGAACGCGCAGCTCCATGTCCTGCTTGACGGCCACCTGACAGGACAACCGCATCCCTTCGCGCGCCTGCCGGTTGTTGATGTGGGTACGTTCGGTGGGGAGGATGTCGCCCCCCCTTCGTCTATCCACACCTTGCACTGGGCACAGGTTCCGCCCCCACCGCACGCCGAAGAGACGAAGATCCCGTTGTCCGCGAGAGCTCCGAGCAGCTTGCCTCCGACCGGCACACTGAGGCGCTTCTGTTCATTGATGAGCAGCGACACCTGGCCGCTGGGCACCAGGAAGCGCTTCGCCCCGAGGATGAGCGCGACCAAGGCCATCACAATGGCCGTGAAGAACAGAACTCCAAGTGGGATTTCCATGGGGATGGTCGTTAGTTTTCAGTATTCAGTGGTCGGTCATCAGTGAGAAGCTCTCAGTCGCCCGGTATCAATTCGCTGAACACTGACAACTGAACAACCAATTCAAATATCAATTCCGGCAAAGGCCATGAATGCCAGCGCCATCAGGCCGACCGTGATGAAGGTGATGCCCAATCCCCTCAATCCCTCGGGGACATCGCTGTATTTCTGCTTCTCGCGAATACCGGCCAGTGTGCAGATTGCCAGGGCCCAGCCCAGTCCCCCGGAGAACCCGAAGTTCACGCTCTCCAGAAAGTTGTAGTCCCGCTCGACCATGAACAGCGTCCCCCCGAGGATGGCGCAGTTCACCGTGATCAACGGCAGAAAAATCCCCAGCGTGTTGTACAAGGCCGGAAAAAACCGATCGAGAGCCATCTCCAGAATCTGCACCATCGCCGCGATTGTGCCGATGTAGCTGATCAACCCCAGGAACCGGAGATCGGTCCCCTGCAGGGCGGAGATCCCGGTCCAGTTCAGCGCATTCTCCTTGAGCAGCTTCTGATAGATCAGATTGTTCGCCGGGACGGTGATTGACTGAATGACGATGACGGCGATCCCCAGTCCGAGCGCGGTCTTCACATTCTTCGAGACGGCAATGAAGGTGCACATCCCCAAAAAGAACGCCAGCGCGAGGTTTTCCTCGAACACCGAGGTGAAGAACAGCGACAGGTGATGTTCGACGAGATTAGTCATGTGGAAAGGTTCACAGTTATCAGTGTTCAGTGCTTACTGATTCACAAAGCCCGCGGGCTGCGTTCCGTGAGGACAATGTCCAGCGGGAATCATTCCGACTCCACCTGCTCTGGTTTCACCGTTCGCAGAATCCAGATGAACATGCCGATGAGGAAGAATGCACTGGGAGGTGTGAGCATCAGACCGTTGCGCACGTACCAGCCTCCGTCAGAAGCCAGCGGCAGAACAGTGTGCCCCAGCACCGTGCCCGAACCCAGTAACTCCCGAATGAACCCGATCAGCACCAGAATCAGCGAGTACCCCAGCCCGTTGCCGATACCGTCCAGAAAGCTGGGCCAAGGGTCGTTCTTCATCGCGAAGCCTTCAGCCCGGCCCATGACGATGCAATTCGTGATGATCAGTCCGACGAAGACTGACAGCTCGGCGGCAATCGTGGGGAGGAATGCCTGCAGAAACAGGTCGACCAGAATCACCAGCGACGAGATGACGGTCATCTGCACGATGATGCGAATGCTCGTGGGGATCACGTGCCGCAGTGCCGCGACCGCGGCATTCGAGCACGCCGTCACCAGCGTGACGGCGATCGCCATCACCAGTGCCTTGTCGAGGCGTGTCGTCACGGCCAGTGCCGAACAGATTCCCAGCACCTGCAGGGCGATAGGATTGTTCTTAAAGACCGGATTGAGCAGAACCTCTTTGGTTTTTGGAGCCGCCATCGGCTCGTCCTCTCTTGTCAGATCAGGAATCCCGCATCCCGAGTTGCCGGGACCGGAACAGGCTTTTCAGTTTCGATGCACCAGAAAGGCGGGCGCGACCACTTGGTCCTTGGACCCCAGCTTGAGTTCACCCTTGCGGTAACGATCCAGAAAAGGTCCGAAAGCATCCGATCCCAGCCAGTAGTTGATCAACCCTTCGACACCATTGGACGTAATTGTGGCTCCCGAAAGGCCGTCAATCTGCGCATCGGTGTGCGCCCCGCCCGGCTTGGTCACATCCAGAACCGGGCCTCCATCCTCTGAGAAGAGTCGCTTGCCGGGCCACTGCCTTTTCCAGTTCGGATTATCAACCTCACCTCCCAGGCCGGGCGTCTCGGCATGCTCGTAAAAGGTGATGCCGGTGACCGGCATACCCTCGGCAGGATCGGCCTTGAGGGCGAGAAAGCCATACAGCGTTGACCACAGCCCCTTGCCATACACGGGCAGCACCACTTGCACCACCTCTCCCGCGTCGTTCTTCACCAGATACACCGGTGCAATCGGTTCGCGACGCTTGATGCCGGCCCGATCCAGCTCGGCAGGAATGGGTACCTGCTGCTGGGGATCCTTGGCCGCCTTGCGAGGATCATAGCTTTGCGCACTGACCGCAGTATTGATTTCGCCGGCCGCCGCCTCTGTTCCGTCGGCGGGCTGCCGGGGCAGATTGACGTATACCGTCTCAATCTGCTCGAACAGTTTCGGGACGTCGGCATCGGTATTCGTCTGCTCATCGAACAGGCCGGCGGCCGAAAGCACGTTGCGTTGTTTTCTTAGTTCCTTGTTGTGGTCGATGGTTGGTCGCAGCAGCACCGCCGTCGCTGACACCAGCAACGAACAGACCAGGCACAGCACGCTCGCCACGATCAGCGTACCACTGACCGTGTTCGGCTGAAGCAGCCGGCGTTTCTCATTGTCAGGCTCGGACGACACTGCGGACCAGTCTCCGTTTGATGTTGGCCTGGACGACGAAATAGTCAATCAACGGGGCAAACACGTTGCCGAACAGGATTGCCAGCATGATCCCCTCGGGATAGCCGGGATTGATCACGCGAACGAGGATGGTCACGATGCCGATCAGCGCTCCGTACACCCATTTGCCGACGTCGGTCATCGATGCCGACACCGGATCGGTGGCCATGAACACCAGTCCGAAGGCCAAGCCACCGGTGACGAGATGCCAGGCAGGGCTCATGGTGAATCGGGCATTGTCCTCGCTGCCAATACTCCAGAGCAATAGCGACATCCCTAGTGCTCCCAGCAGCACGGACAGCATGATGCGCCAAGATCCGACGCCCGTGATGATCAGGATCGCAGCGCCCAGCAGGCAGCACAGCGTCGAGGTTTCCCCCATCGATCCAGGAATCGTCCCGAGGAAGGCGTCGCTCCAGCTGATGCCGAGGCCTTCGGTCACCTGCCGCATCCCGGCCTGTACGTTTTCGTTGGCAATCGCCCCCAGCGGTGTGGCGGCCGTGTAGCCATCCACGGCCACCCAGACCGCATCGCCGGTCATCTGTCCGGGATAGGCGAAATACAGAAAGGCCCGGCTCGCGAGTGCCGGGTTGAGGAAGTTCTTGCCCGTCCCCCCAAACACCTCCTTGCCCAGAACTATGCCGAAGCTGATCCCCAAAGCCACTTGCCACAGTGGAATGGTCGGCGGCAACGTCAGTGGGAACAGCATCCCGGTGACGAGGAACCCTTCGTTAATTTCGTGCTTGCGGATGCTGGCGAAGAGCCCTTCCCAGAAGCCGCCGGCAATCTGCGTCACCAGGTAAACCGGGATGAAGTACAGCGCCCCGTGAGCGAGGCAAGCGAAGATGTTGCCGGGGTCAAAACCGACGCCCAGCCAGCTGAGCACGGCCTCCCGCCAACCTGTCAAGTTCGTCTGCCCCATCTGGGCCATGGCCCGATTGGCCTGCAGGCCCGTATTGTACATCGCCATCAGGATGCAGGGCCCCAACGCCACCACCACGATGCTCATCATCCGCTTGAGGTCCATCGCATCGCGGACGTGCGAGGGGCCCTTGGTGACATCAGCCGGTGTATACAGAAAGGTATCGACCGCCTCGTACACGGGGTAGAGCGGCTTCAGCGGGCCTTCCCTGAAGGTTGGCTCGATCGAGTCCAGAAATCGTCGAAGTGGCTTCATTGCCGGGAATCTGGTTGGTTGACTCGTTAACTAGCTGCCTGGCTGATTGGCCATTGTCATCAGCACTTGTCAGCTACTTCCTAATTCCTGAGCCCTGTTTCCCGCGACTACCCTTCGCGTTCAATCGACGTCAGATTCTCGCGCAGCAGCGGACCATACTCGTACTTGCCCGGGCAGACAAACGTGCACAAGGCCAAGTCCTCTTCGTCCAGCTCCAGCACGCCCAGCGCCTGAGCCTGCTCGCTGTCTTTCGTAATCAGTGCCCGCAGGAGAAACGTCGGCAGGATATCGAGCGGCATCACCTGCTCATACATGCCAATGGGCACCATTGCCCGCTTGCTGCCGTTGCGATTCGTCGACAGGGGAAAGCGTCGGGCATCAGCCGCAAACCCCGCGGCGTACACTCGCTTGATCGAGAACTTGTCGAAGCCCGGAGCCTGCCAGCCAAGGAACTCACGCTCCCGCCCCTCCCGTAACACAGAAACCTGCGTGTGGTAGCGGCCCAGGTAGTCGAGCGGACCGGACGCCGCACATCCCGCAAGAACTGACCCGGAGATGATCCGATTCTCGCCCGGCTTGAGCTGCCCTGCAGTCAGATCTGACAGATTCGCCCCCAGTTGAGTTCGCAGCAGGCGTGGCTCAGCGACTTGCGGACCCGCCAGAGACACGACCCGTTCGACGCAGAGCCTGCCCGTGGTGAACAGTTCACCAATGGCAATGACGTCCTGGTAACCGATGTACCAGACCGTCTTTTTCGTGCTGACAGGATCGAGAAAGTGAATGTGGGTGCCGGGCAGCCCGGCCGGATGCGGACCCTCAAACGTTTCATGGGAGACGAACCCCAGATCCCGCCCGGGAATGTTGGCCCCTGGTGCCGTGCACAGGTAGAGGGCTCCGGCAGTCAGATGCCGCAGCACATGCAGACCATCGATAAAATGAGGCTCTCGCTCGCCGATGACGACCTTGGGATTGGCTGCCAGCGGATTGGTATCGATAGCCTGCACAAACAGCGAATGCGGTTTGGACGATGGTGCCGGAACCTTGCTGTAAGGACGTGTCCGCAGCGCGGTCCACAGTCCCGAGGCCAGCAGGTTTTCGACCACCTCGTCACGTGTCAGCACCGACAAGCGCCCGCTGGCATACGAGGCAAAAGACTCCTCCTCGTTGCCCTGCACTTCGACCACGACCGACTGGAAGGCCCGTTTGGCCGCTCGATTGACCTCGACCACCTCGCCCGCGGCCGGTGACGTGTACCGCACGCCCTCGGTTTTCTTGTCGGTGAAGAGCAACGATCCGCGTTTGACGTGATCGCCCGGCTTGACCTCCATCGTCGGTTTCATGCCGACATAGTCACGCCCCATCAGGGCCACCCGGTGCACGGCGGGACCGGGATCAATTCGCTGATCCGGCACTCCGGCGATGGGGAGGTCGAGTCCTTTGCGCAGTTGGATCATGATTCGGGATCGGTGGGTCTCGTCGGGCACGTCTTGCGGCCCCTTACATGCCGCCGGCGCTGCGGCCATGCTTGCGTGGGGTATCTTAGTCGCCCATTGCAATTTGGAAAGGGAACTCCGGACTTCATTTGATCGGAGGCGCGCAGCTCGATTTCAGGTGTGTCCCCGGCTACCTGCAACCCTTTGCACGTTCGGAACCAGCCACTTGACGGAAGCAGGCTGGAACATTCGGCCCTCGCCCGATACAACGATGGGTGAGCGGCGGGCCTGCCCGCACGCGTCTGCAGGTGGAGTGGCCTGCAGCGATCCCTTGGCCAGAGATGGATCTTGAACACCATGCAGGGACGCCTTGCTGACTGGCTGTTGCGCTATGGTTTCGCAGCCTTTGTAACGCTCGGAGCGACTTGGGCACGAGTCGAACTGGAGCCCATTCTCGAACAGCGCGTGCCGTTCGGACTCTTCTATGTGTCCGTCTTCATTTCGGCCTGGATCGGTGGCCGAGGCCCTGCGCTGTTCGCCCTCGCACTGGGAGTCTTCAGTGCCGCGCACTACATCATTCCGCCCGAACGGAGTCTGGCGATCAATCACCCCGCCGACCTCCTGGCGCTGATGATTTACATCGGGATTGGGGTTTTGGCTATCGGCCTGATGAACCAGTTGTCAGCGCAGCGCGAGCTGGCGGAAGCACACGCCTCGAAAAACTCGGTTCTCAACGACGGTCTCCGCCGGGCCGATCGTCAAAAGGATGAGTTCCTCGCCATGCTGGCCCACGAACTGCGCAATCCACTGGCACCGGTTCGCACTGGTCTGGACCTCTTGTCCCGATGCGAAGACGAACCGGCCGAAGTGCATCGCATTCGCAGAATGCTTTCACGCCAGGTCGACCAGCTGGTCCAGATTGTCGATGATCTGCTCGATGTGTCGCGATATATCCGCGGACAACTCACGTTGACCAAGGCCCCCATCGATCTGCGCAAAATCGTCGAGATGGCACTCGAGACCGTGCGGCCCCAGCTGGATGCCCAGGGGCATTCGCTGAGCGTTCTCTTGCCGGAAACCCCCGTTGTCGTCGATGGTGACCGGGTCCGCCTCATCCAGATCGTTTCCAACCTGCTGAGCAACGCCGCCAAGTACACCCCACGCAAGGGCGCATTCGTGTGGTGCTCGAACAGGAGGGCCCCACCGCATCACTCAGCGTCATCGACAATGGCATCGGCATTTCAGAACAGGCCCGCGAACGCATCTTCGAACTGTTCGCCCAGGTCGACACGTCTGAAAGTCGCGACTTCGGCGGTTTGGGACTGGGCCTCGCCATTGTCAGGCGGCTCACCGAACTTCACGGCGGAGCCATCACCGTCCACAGCCGCGGCCCTGGGCATGGCAGCCGGTTCGTCCTCAACCTCCCGATTGATACCGCAGCTGATACCACAGCCGACGCCAATGGAAGTGGATTCGGCGATTCCGTGGTCGGGATGACCGTTCCCAGGGAGTTGCTCAAGCCGACGACCCTCGAACGCCGCGTGCTCATCGTCGACGACAATGCCGATGCCGCTGAGTCGCTCTCGCACATTCTGAACTTCGAGGGCTGCAAGACGCTGATCGCGGCCGACGGAGCGACGGCTATCAACCTCAGCAAGCAATTCCAACCGCATGTCATTCTGCTCGACATCGGACTGCCGGGCATGGACGGTTACGAAGTCGCCGGTCAGTTGCGACGCCGCCCCCAGACGGCCGCGACTCCGATCATCGCCGTCACCGGCTGGGGAACCGAGGACGATCGTCGCCGGTCTGCCCAGATTGGGATCACCCATCATCTGCTCAAGCCGGTCGATCTGGATGAATTGCTCGAGGTTCTCGGCAGCTGCTTCGCATCGACGGAACGGGACTCGCTGTCGACACCGAGCGCGAGAACTGCCGCAGGCGACATTGCCTGAGACCGTCGCTGACATTCACCTCTGCCAGCGGTCACAACTCGACCACCTGACTGATCAACCGAGCCAGGTTGCATGACACCACCCCGGCTGCTTTGAGCCGCCAGGGTGCTTCGACAATGGCGAGTGTCGTTCAGAATCAGGCTCGCTGGTTCAATCTGCGTCTTCGCCCAGCCACTTCCAGGCGGCATCGATGTCGTTGGCATCGAAGTATTCGATCTTCGCCATCGTGAAGGGCTTGCAGACCTTGGCCATCCACTTTTCCCACGTCTTCTCACCCACCAGGGCGATGCGTGAGATTTTGGTGCAGTGTGTGGTGGCAAACTTGGTGTCGTCCCACAGGGCGTGAGGGTCCCAACCTTTGAAGTCGTGGAACCACGCCAGGATGCAGGTCTTGCCATGCTGCGAGATGGCCTCATCCACACGCGGGACAAAGGTCTTGTAGTCGTCATCATGCAGCCAGCCCGACATCTTGAAGCCCAGGGCCTTGTCGGTCGGTGATTTCAGTTCTTCGATCATTGGTGTATTCGTCCTCTCACGAACAATTGCTGTTACCCATGACACCGCGGTGATTGAAAGCTTCCGCGTGACTTCGTGCTTGGTCCTTCCGACAACTCGGCACGTCCCTGCACCTGCATCTCGACGGGGTACATGACCCCCGACAGATTGATGCTCATTATGGTCCTGCCACCCCCACATCGCAAATCATGTGGATGGAATACAACTCTGGTCAGGCGGCATTATCGATGGCCGGGATTGAATTCTGCCTGTATAATCGTGATACTCTGCGTGAATCTAGTCGGTGCTGCGGAGTGCGGCCTGCTCCAGATTAAGAGTCCGACACACCACGCGTGTCGGTTTCCAGACCGTGTCGCGGAGCCGTGTGAGGTCTCATCACATGGGGACTGGCTGAAACCCAGAGAGCGTCCTGAGAGTTGTCATTCGACGGTTGGCAGCGCCGAACCTGTCTGAAGAACGTTGGCGAATCAAACCGCTTGCTCAGAGCGGTATCCCTTGCTCTTCTGTTCTCTGTTACCCAGGTGGAGAAGCCGATGTCACAGCCCAAATCGAGTTTGACCACGTCGCAGCGCACTTCGGGATTCACGCTCATCGAACTGCTGGTGGTGATTGCGATCATCGCCATCCTGATTGCCCTGCTGCTGCCCGCTGTGCAGCAGGCGCGGGAGGCGGCCCGTCGTACCCAGTGCAAGAACAATCTCAAGCAATTGGTGCTGGCGCTGCACAATTACGAGTCTACGCATGGGCTATTGCCCCCGGGCTGGATCGGCGCGGATGGAAACTCCTATCCCGGCGGCAGGGGATCGACTGGTACGGGCGTAGACGGCCAAGGCAACTGGGCTTGGCCGGCACTGGTGCTGCCGTATGTCGATCAGGCACCCCTGTACAACACGCTGCTGGTCGGGCAGGACATTCGCGTCGCCCTCGACGATCCGCCGCGCCTAAAGCTCATGCAACAGGGGTTCCCGGCGTTCAAGTGTCCCTCGGATACGGCTCCCGATATCAACAACACCCGCCGCGTGGCTGGGTTTGCCGGTACAAATAGAAACCTCTCCACGTCCAATTACGTGGGCTGGAACTCCGGCTCCCTGGGGTGGCTGCCAATGGAAGGGAATCCGCAAGACCGCCAGGGATTCTTCACCTTGAATTCGAATACCCGTTTTCGTGACTGCACCGATGGACTCAGCAACACGCTGATGGTGGGCGAGCGGATGTACAAGTCGTTCGTGTCAGGAACCTGCACGATCAATTGCAATGCAGCCGTAATCTTCGCGAACGAGTGGAACAACAATTACAACAACTCTCGGCGTAATCCACGGTACGGCAACACGAATACGCTGGGAATGGGCGAAGGACACATCAACAGCATCTTCACCGGTAGTCCAACCGCACCTGGAGCCAACTGCAATGCCATCTGCGCCCGCGGTGCCGCCAGCTACCATGAAGGTGGAGCCCAGTTTGCGATGGGTGATGGCTCGGTCCGCTTCATCAGCGAGAATATCGACTGGGTCCCCGACAACCCCATCAACAGCACCTTCGAACGGCTGGGTGCCATGAAAGACGGCCAGGTCGTCGGGGAGTTCTGAATCGGCATGAGAAGCCAAGGCGGCCTGTTTGCGAGCTGTCAACTCATGCAAGCTATCAATGGGAGGGGGCGGGCTAGAGTCAATGCTCGCCCACGGTTCGCCTCCTCCATACTCATTCGATCCACAGAATCATTGAGGAATGAAAGATGCTATGGACTGAACTGGTTCGTCACCCACTTGGGGTGTTCGGTCTGTCACTACTGTGTGCATCGCTCAGCAGCTGCGGCAGCAGTGATATGAAGGTTGCGCCCGTGTCGGGAACGGTGACCCTCGATGGTGAACCGTTGGGACGAGCGTCCGTCGTGTTTCAGCCGGATGCGGGCGGACGCCCCTCGTTTGGCGTGACCGATGAGAACGGCAAGTACACACTGAATTACAACATGCATGAAGGAGGGGCGGAGGTTGGTTCCTGCACGGTGAAAATTTCGACAAGGGTGCAGGAGACGGATCCGGATGGCAACTACGACGATGATGCCAAGCTCATGCCTGAGCGCGTCCCGGCCAAATACGCCAAAGAACCGGTCGTGGTGACGGTGGAATCGAAATCCAATACCATCGACATCGCTCTGACAACCAAGTGATGGCCGTTAACGCCGATCACGGATGTGCCTGGCGCTTACTCGATCGACTGCCGATGGCATATTCAGGGGGGAATTCCATGCGATTCGCGATTCATTGCTGCTTCGTGATTGTCTGCCTGTGCAGTGTGGCGTTTGCTGCCGACTCGCGGCCGAATGTCCTCTTCATCGCCATCGATGACCTCAATCATTGGGTGGGGCATTTGGGCCGCAACCCACAGACGCGAACTCCCAACATCGACCGCCTGGCTGCGAGCGGCGTGACGTTCACCCGCGCCTATTGCACGGCACCAGCCTGCAATCCGTCGCGGGCCTCGTTGATGTCGGGGCTGAGACCGAGCACGACCGGCTGTTACCTCAACAGTCAGAACTGGCGGCCGGGCATCAGCGAGGACAAGCTGATGAACACGCAGTTCGCGAACGCCGGCTATCGCGTGTACGGTGCCGGCAAGATCTACCACGGCTCCTATCAGCCGGGCGGTGAGTGGGATGATTACTTCAAGGGGGGCGGCAGCCAGCGCCGGCATCCCGATGCGCCAAACGATGGCGTGGGAGGCATCAAGTTCTTCCCGCTCGCCAACAGCGACGAGGAGATGGCCGACTACAAAGTCGTGAGCTACGGCATTGAGCGGCTGCAGGAGACGAGTGATGAGCCGTTCTTTCTGGCGATCGGAATCGTCAAGCCGCATATGCCCTTCAGCGTTCCGAAGAAATGGTTCGACATGTTTCCGCTGGAGTCCATCGAATTGCCTCCACACGACGACAGCGATCTCAACGACATCCCTCCGGCCGGTGTGAAGATGGCCGGGCCCGATGGCGATCATGCGAAGATGCTCGAGTCGGGCCGGTGGAAGGAAGCGGTGCAGGCGTACCTGGCAACGATCGCGTTCTGCGACTCACAGGTCGGACGATTGCTGGACGGGCTCGACAAGTCCCCGCACAAGGACAACACCATTGTCGTCCTCTGGAGCGATCACGGCTGGAGCCTGGGCGAGAAGTCGCACTGGCGCAAGTTCGCCCTGTGGGAAGAGCCAACACGAACGGTACTGATTTTCAACGCACCCGGGGTCACACATCCCGGTGGTGTGTGTCAGCGAACGGTCGACTTCCTGTCGATCTATCCAACGCTGTGCGAATTGACCGGCGTTCCAAAACCTGCCCACCTGGAAGGAACCAGTCTGGTGCCGCTGCTGAAGAATCCCGACGCGCCCTGGAATCTGCCGGCCATCACCACGCATGGCTTCAAGAACCATGCGGTGCGTACGGAGGACTGGCGCTACATTCGCTACGCCAATGGCGACGAGGAACTGTATCACGACTCGGCCGATCCGCTGGAGTACACGAATCTGGCGGACGACCCTTCCCAAGCCGCCCGCAAACAGGAGCTGGCCGGGCTTCTGCCGAGAACCGATGCCCCCGAGCTTCCCTCCGGCAACGACAAGGAATGACGGGACGCTGCCCGTGGGTTTTGATTCCGTCTGCGCTCCGCTGCGAGTCACGGTTCAACTTCCTCACGCCGTCATTCGTGGGGCGATCATTGCGCTCAATTCCCTGCCCCTGCTCTTCCGCTGGACGTCCAACGGTTGTCCCGACTGTGCCGGTTATAGCGAAGATTCGCGGACTACCGGTCATTCTGGGTCCAGCGAATGCCCCGGTTGTGACGATAACTCCCGAAAGACACGTCATACCGCTTGATGGGGTCGCAAGGGTCGTGCGAATTGTGCGGCCACCTTGCACTTCCAGGTGTGATGCCTGCTTCGCCGGGAGGATGCGATTGGAGCTTCCTGTCGACGCAGCAGACCCAGATTAACAGCGCCGTTTGAGCCGATCCGGGCGGATGCAACTCAGGCCACGGATGCTTCGGGCGGACAGACAGGTGGGCATGATGTGACGACTGATCGCAGGATCGGTTCGTCACCGCAACGGGGGGGACAAGCTGATGACGAGGGCATGGCAATTCGCCGCGATCCAGGCGATCGTGTGCGCCAGTGTCTCACTGGGAATCACTCGCGCAGATGACGTCGGTACGGCCTCACTCAATGGCAGTGAAGAGTTCTTCTTCGTCGCCGAAGGCAAGTCGGACGACCGGCAGATTCTCGAAATCACCGGCGTCGAGTTGACGGCCTACGAGGAGGAAGTGGGGCCCGCGCCACCGGTGCCTCCTGCACCTCCGTCTGAGACGGTCCCCCTGCATGAATCACCTGATGCGGCGACTCCCTCACAGGAAACACTGCCTGAGGCTGCTTCGCAAGGGACCGTACCACAGCCGGCCATGGACGCCGGCATTCCTGGCCCAGGGCCGATCTATGGTCCCGGATGCGACATCAACTCCTGCGCCCCAGGCGGCACTTGCGTTCCGGGTGGCTGCCAGAATTGTGGCGACCCGTGCTGCAACGGGTGTGGGCCGATCTTCATCCAGAATGGCTGGGGAGACGTGTGGCAAGCCACGTGTCAGAACTGGTGCAATTGTTGCCCCTCGGGCCTGTACATGGGTGCTGAGGCCACCTTTCTCGCGCCGCTGGACGAACCCACGAACCGGGTGGTGCTGTCCGACCTCGTCGTCGGCAACTCGTATTCGGGTCAGGCGGATCCTGGTCTGGGAACCGGGGTACGCACCTGGATCGGTCTGCAGTGTGACGGCTGGGGCATTCGGGCCCGCTACTGGACCTTCGGTAACGACAACATCGACAACCAGCCTGTCGTCCCGACCAATGCCTTTCCCACGTTGCACGAAGCCTACGAACTGCAAGCGAATGTGTTCGACCTCGAACTGACCCAGCGCTTCCACCTTCGGTGTTGGCAGCTGGATACATCGTTCGGCGCCCGCTATGCTGACCTCGAGCGCAATGCGACCGTCCTGGGTTACGGCCAGTTGGGCAACGGTGTGGATGTCTACGGACTCGCACTCGGGGCCAATGAAATTGAGGGAACCGGCGTCACCGCTTCGATTGGAGGACGTCGGAACTTCTGTGAATGCGGCGGCTGGCACCTCTTCTGGAACCTGCGGGGATCGGTGTTGTGGGCCGATGCGACGGCCTCCTCTCTGACCGACGCCACCGCCATCACGAACAATCCTCCCGGAGTGGCGAACTCCCGCGATCTGGCGTTCGTCCAGGTCGATCATTCCGAGACCGTCTGGATCACGGATGCGCAGCTGGGCCTGGGATACGACTTCGGCCTGTGCCGATGTCCCGGTCTCTTCACCTTCCGCGTCGGTCTGGAGTACCAGTACTGGAATACTGGCGACACCCGGTCGCAGAGTGATTCGTTTGCATTCCTGCAGGGAGGTCCTCCGGCGTTTGGTGGTCGAGCCGATGCCAGTTCCTTTTCTCATGATGGCGATCTGGATCTGATCGGCCTCGTGATGGGCCTGAACTGGTCCTATTGATTCGACTTCGCCCAACGAGCGTCTCGAGGAAACAAACGCGGAGTCATTCATCATGTTCGGGCGACAATCAACCTGGAAGCACCGGCTACTGGCCGGACTGGTCACCACGCTGACCGGACTTCTGGCTCTGCCGGTCCGTGGTGAACTCCCGGTGTCAATCCACATCTCGCAGGCGGGAACCGAGATCGGTCGTACGAGACTTGTGGATGACGCCTCGGACGGCAGAGCTTCATTCGAAGGGCAGCTTCCGGTTCTCGCGCCGGTCACGACATCGACCCGAACGGCCATTCACTCCGCCAGTACCGCGCCTCAACGCTCGGTGGCGGTTTCAGGGAGTGCAACGACGATCATCGTGGCACCGGCCAAGCCACCTGTCCGACAGTCGGCGAGTGCTTCCCTGAACGTCACGATCATTGCACCTCAGCCACCGCCGCTGCCAGAGATTCCACTCCCCCCGGTCGAGTCTATGGATGTCGCTGCAGAGTCAGACACGCAGACTGGTCGCGCAACCTTGTCGGCACCTCCTTCGTCAATTGACGACGAGACTGCTGCCGACGCTCTAATGGCGTCCGGGATAACTGGCCCCGCAGAACAAGAGCCTACTTCAGACGCCCAACCATTTCCCATGCTGCCTCCGACGGTCGACGAACTGCCGGGCGCCCTGCAGGCACCGTCGGCGACGGATGAGTCAGAGTCTGATGAGGATCCGACGGATGGCACGGGGAATCGTGCGCCGGAATTCGACTTTGCCGCGAGCGTCCCGCGAGAATGGCCACTTCCTCCCTCAACCGGGACAGATCCCGCGACCACGCATGTCGACGCGGAAACGACTCCCACGGAAACCGGCGCGGTACCTGCGCTGCTGAGGGCAGATTCGGACTCGGACTACACAGAACTGCTGGGTGCTTCATCAGTCGGCGCTCAGAAGCCAGAAGCAGGAATCACAGTATCTGCGACGCCACCTCTACAGGGGCCGATCGCCTTCCTCGACGATGCATCGCAGAGTGTGCCGACTCCGGCTGATCCGACTGACCTGCCGGCGAGCGATCCTGTATCGAGCGGTCAGCTCTCCAATCCTGACGACGTGATCAATCGCGATGCGCCGGCCAGTTCTTCGTCCACTGCCAAAGACGATCAGACCCTGGGCGAGAAACCTGAAAGCAACACGTTGCGGTTCCTCAGGCAGCAGACCGTACTGCTCGACCCTTGCGAGTTTCAGTTCGATGTCGGCCTGCAGTACCTGAACGACGAGATCGATTTTTCAGCACTGTCCATCAACAACGGGAATGCGTTCGTAGGCGAGGTCATCCGCCGGCAGCGACTCGTGATGGTGCCGCTGGAAATGCGGGTGGGACTCACAAAGTACATGCAGGGGTTCGTACGCGTGCCCTTCGGCTGGTCGAACAGCGAGATCTCATTCAATGGGCAGGATGACTTCGAGGATACGGGAATCCTGGGCGACATCAGTGCCGGAGTCACCAAACAGATCATCGTGGGCAACGAGTTCTATCCGGATGTGTTGTGGACGACAGCGTTCTCCGCACCCACGGGTGACGCATCGGTGGCGACGTCCCTTTTGGCACCCGGCTCCGCACTGGGCCTGGGCTTCTGGACTCTCTCGACGAACTTGACGTTCATTCAGAACTATGATCCGCTCGTGATCTTTTACGGACTGGGATACACCGCCCGGTTCAAGGAGAAGTTCGGCGACAACCTCTATGTCGATCCGGGTGAAATGCTGACCTATCGCTTCGGTGCCGGCTTCGCGGTCAATCCCAACGTCACTCTTAGTACGACCTTCTTCGGCTCGTACATTGGCAGAAGCGAGGTCAATGATGTGGAGGTCGGTGGCAGTACGCAGGAGCCCATGCAATTGCGACTGGCAACCACCATCTCTCGCCGCAAGCCGTCGGACACACACAGTTCCGTCAAGATCATCGAACCGTTCGTCAACTTCGGCCTGAACGAGGATGCCGTCGATGTCCTGTTCGGAATCACCTTCACACACTGACTCGCAGCGTCGATCGGTCTGGTCGGCTCCGCCACAGTCCCAGTCATTCGTTGCGTAAGCGTCTCATGCATCACCGGGCTTTACGAACCGAACGCAGTTGCCGCCTGGTTGTGTGCGGGTTGCTCACTGTGGTCTGGGCGATTTCGCTGCTCCCGGCCGGCGCCGGTGATACCGAACGGCAGACCCGTGCTCCGGTTCGCGACGGAGAGCGCATCTTTCGCCGCTATCCCAAGAGCTGGCTGGAGATTCGCAATCAGAATGTGGTCATGCAGGAACGCGACTATTCGTGCGGTGCTGCCGCACTCGCGACTCTCATCAAGTACCATTGGGGTGATGAGATGACCGAGACCCGACTCCTGAACGAAGTGCTGGCGATGCTGACGCCGGAGGAAATGAAGGACCGGATCGAGCACGGCCTGTCGCTCACGGACCTCCGTCGGTTAGCCGTGCGCGTCGGTTATCAGGCCTCCATCGGCAAGCTGTCGTTCGACAAGCTGCGCGAGACCAAGGTTCCACTGGTTGTCGGCATCGTCATCAACAAGTTCGATCACTTTGTGGTCTTTCGCGGAACGGACGGCTACTACGTGTACCTTGCCGACCCTGCACGCGGCAACGTGCGGACGCCGATTCCGGAATTCCTCGACCAGTGGCAGCAGAACGCGGTGCTGGTCGTGGTCAAGCCCAATGTCGATCCGCTGCAGGAGTCACCGCTCAAGGTGCAGCCGCTGGAGATCTTCCACGGGGAGACCAACCGTCTGTTTCTGCGCGACCAGGTCTCGACTCCGCAGCAGAACCGCCAGGACTGAACTCGTTAGGGCTGTGGAACTCTCCGGGGAAGTCGCGAGTTGCTCTGCGTAGCATTCGGATGAGTTCGTCGTAGCGAGGCAGTGATTTCACCGCGTCGCTGCGGTGCCAGTCGCGACGCTGACTTGAGTCTGCTCCAGAGCTTCGTCCAGGCGTCCCTCCTGCTGCAGCACCTCGGCCAGTTTCAGTATCCCGTCGACATCGAGCGGACGCAGGGCTACCGACTGCTGATAAAGTTTAATCGCTTCGTCCGTCCGATCGGTGAGTTCGGCGATGCGGGCTTTCAGAAAGAGATCCTGCGGATCATCACTGGCAGCAATCGGCGCATGCGCCATCTCCAGGGCATCGGATCGACGCACGCTTGCCTGATCAGCAAACCGGACGAGTGCCTGGGGGGAGTCGTGAGGTATGATGTCATCCAGCACCGTCGATTCGCCCAGGGCCGGCAATGCCAGCTTCAGCACCTCGTCGGTCCGATCGGGATCCAGTTGCAGTTCCTGCCGCAGTGACAGGATGGCGAGTTCCGTCATCCCCAATGTGATGGCCGCTGCCGCTGTCCGATGGAGCAGACCCAAATCGGTCGGTGAAAGACACACTTCGCGACGGAAGTGCCACTCCGCCTGCTCGCGGCGATGTTGGGGATCCACATCCAGGCATCCCAGCAGGTTGTCCACATCCGGCAGCAAGCGACAGGCGGCCTGTGCTTGTCGCAGATGGTCCACGCATTGCTCCAGATCGCTGGGTGCCTCCCCTGCGGGCAATTGGTCGGCAAGCGGTGTCGTGCGGTCATTCCCGGCGACGGCGCGCGTAACGGAGAGGTAGTGCAGGGCAAAGGGCCTGGTCATCTCCCACACCTTCGCATCCGATACCTCTCCGGCGAATTCCTGCTGCGTGGAATCGAGCAACGCCTGTCGCAGACGGTGCAGATACAACTGTGCGATCAGCAAGTGCAGGCTCGCATCGTCAGGACGGCTGGGAAGCAGCTCGAGGGCGCGACCCAGGCTCACTTCGACCGCATAGGGATCAGGCTGCTCCAGGCTGTTGAGTTGCGGTGTCGACTGTGCGAGACTTTCGAATCGGGAGAGGGTCCAGAGCTCCTTCAGCGCCAGTCCGGTCGTCGCGGCAGTGAGGGTGGCCAGCAGCACAACACTCCAGGAAGGGGCCAGTTTCAACTTCATGCGGGGATGCTGACGGCTCTCCTGGATACGAAACGTGGTGCCCACCGCGAGTCCGCAAATGGCCGCCGCCAGCCATTGATTGGCCGGCAGCGAGATCCCGAAGTCGGTGAGCGCCTGGATCGACTGACCGACCAGCACCAGCATCAGTGCCACGCCCGCATCAATCACGCCATGCACTGAGCGAATCAGTCGCACAGCCGCCCCTGTCAGCAGGAACAGCAACCAGACGACCAGCGCCGCGGCGATGATTCCTCCCTCGACCAGCCACTCGACGTACTCATTGTCGGCGTTGTAGTACCAGCCGGACGAGACGTGACTTTGATAAGGTCGATTGGCGTAGTGATACGTTCCCAATCCCAGCCCTGCCAGCGGAAAGTCACGGACCGCTCGCAGCGAGTCACTCCAGTGCAGAGGCCGCGCATCACTGATGCGTTCGATGTCCCGCAACGTTGATAACCGGGCACCGACCGCTCGTCCGACCCCGAGCCAGGCCAGCATCACGACTGTGGTGACTCCGATCAGTACCAGCCCACCCAGCACCAGACGACGGTAATGCGTCAGCCCCGACAACGCCGCCACACCCAGGGCCATCGCCACCAGCGAAACAATGCCCCCGCGTGAGGTCGAGACGAACACACCCAGTGTCATCGTCCCCAGCAGCCCGACGATGACCAGCGGCAAGAACCGGTCAAAGCGCGAGTAGGGCACCCAGTGCTGATCGAGCGGTCGCGAGTGTCCGTCCGACCGACTGCGGCGAAATGTCAGCACCAGCAGGGCCACTCCGCACGCCAGACACAGATTGAGGTAGCCCGCCGCGTTGTTGCGGTTGACAAACGATGAGAAGGGCTGGCCGATGGTGATGGGCACACGGCCGAACATCAGCCCGTTCCAGCTCAGCTTCTGGACGATGCCGAACACGGCCAGCACCGTGCCGTTGATGACCACCGGCGTATAGAACCACAAACGAGATGTGCGCGTGCGAAACAGGTCCGATGCCATCAGCAGAATGGAAGCGGCAATCAACAATCGGCACAGTTCCTGACGAGTCCCGGAAGGATCGATACTGATCGGACCGCCGGCGGGCTTGGCGACCAGACCGCCCGTCAGCCAGCTGGACAACTCAGCATGCTGGAGGACTCCCGGACCACCGGGGAGCGGAATCAACTGGACCGCGCCAAACAGGAGCATCAGTCCAATCGGGACCAGTACACTCGGCATGGGACGCGCTTTCTTGTCCGTCAGCAGCGATGGCAGCCAGAGCAGCATCGCCAACTGCACCCCCAGCCCCAGCCAGAACTGGGCCACAGCGGTGACGCCGCCAAACCACCACGGGGCGGCGACCAGCACGACGATCAGGACCGCTCGAGCGGCGTTCGCGAACAGCACGACAGTTCTCGCGCAGCAGTTATACTGCTATTGGGCCCGCGGAGGACGTGTCCACCGCCTGAAAGGGAAATTGCGGCGAGGAAGCTCCGGCAGCGGGTGTCTTCCTCAAAACTTCATCTCACTTGTTGATACTCGGATGATCCACAAGTGGCAATGATCAACCCGCCACTTTGGGGACTTCCACACGAAGAGCCGCCACTTGAAGTCGGTCTGGTGCTTTGTCACAGCTTGGATGTCGGGTGCCACTGCGGGCTCGTCCAGCAGTGCCTGGGGGGGGGCTTGATCGACCCAACCCGAAGTCTCAGCTGTGACGCTGTACCAGGCGATCAGCCGAAGCGCTCAGGCCACACAAGTTCCTCGAAACCATGAAAACTCCGCACTTTGACAAATGGGTTCAGGGGATCAATGCCCGCGACCCTGTCGCGTTGGCGGCGGCGGTGTCGATTCGATCGCGACTCGACGCCGTTCGGCATTTTCTCCCGCAGGCCGCACAGGCTGAGACTGCCGATTCTGCGGCCGTCCACGAACTGCGAGTCCACACGCGACGAACAACCGCCGTCCTGCACCTCTATCAGGAGTCTGTTCCCCGGCACCGCGCCGACTGGATGTTCAAGAACCTCAAGCGCATCAGAAAGGCGGCCAACAACGCACGAGACCTTGATGTACTCATCGACCGGTATTCGCATGATTCGCCGGATACGTCACCATCCCTGCTGCTGGAGTTCCTGAAGCAACAACGCCGGGATGCACAGGGACCTCTGCAGGCCGTGTACGATCGCCTCATGGCAACGGGGAAACTGGAGGCGCAGAATCGCACGCCTCTATCGGCACCTGGACCGACGATCCCAAAACGAAGCCTCACACCAGCGCTTTGGTGACTGGGCGCGGCAACAGGCGGGGGTCGCCCTCGAGCGGTTCAGCGAGGCCCTGCCCGGCGATCCGGCCGATGTGAGTCAGCTGCATCAGTTTCGCATCGCCGGCAAGCAACTGCGATACCTGATGGAACTGCTGGCCCCGGCATTCCCTGCCAGATTTCGCAAACGTCTCTACCGTGAAGTGGTCTCGCTCCAGGATCGATTAGGCAGTGTCAACGACCATGCCGTCGCGATACGTCACTTCGACAATTGGCTCACGTCGCTCGACAATCCGCTGATGATCGAGTTGCTGCCTTCATTACGGCGGAAGGAGCAGGCTGCACTCGAACGGGAAGTCTCGGAGTTCGCGGCCGCCTGGTCACTCCCGCGCGTCGAGGCCTTTCAGTCCGAGTTCCGGACGGTCATCGAAGCCGGATGACGGCCGCACAGACACAGTTCCCCCCTGAAGGGAAGATCAACGGCTGAAGTGTCCTGCACGCGGCGATGACAGTATGCTGGATGCATCAGACCACCCCCCAGGGATACTCGCGGGAACCCAGGCTCAAGGAACCATTCGATGCGTTCGAAGCTGCTTGTGATAGAACTGGTCTGTTGCGTCGCGCTGGTTCCTGTGTTCCCGGTGAGAGGAGCCGAACCTGAGACCATTGCGACCGGCTCCGCGCTGAGCGCACTCGGTGAGACGCCTCCCGCCCCACCGGCCGGGTACGAATCCTCCGACGCCGTCATGCAGGCCCTGCAGCGGGGGCAGATCCGCATCGTCAACCTGTTCGCGCCGACACCGCCCGGGATCATCATCCGGACGAATGTCGAATACGGCCGCGCGGGGGGAAGATCACTCACACTGGATCTGTACTCGCCCGAGAACCTGAAACAGCCAGTCCCCGGACTGCTGCTGGTCCATGGCGGCGGCTGGAAGGGGGGCAAGAAGGAGGACTATCGCATCTACGGGGAGATGTTCGCCGCAAAGGGTTACGTGGTCGCGAGCGTCGGTTACCGGCTCTCTGATGATGCCAAGTACCCGGCGGCGGTGCACGATGTGAAGGCCGCTGTCCGCTGGATGCGGTCCCAGGCCGAGGCGATCAACGTCATTCCCGATCGCATTGGCATTGCCGGCGGCTCGGCAGGTGGACACCTGGCACTGTTGATCGGCTATTCCTCAGATGTCTCTGCGCTCGAAGGAGACTGCGGTCATGCCGGCGTCAGCAGTCGTGTACAGGCCGTCGTCGACATCTACGGCCCCGTCGATCTGACGACGGACTTCGTCCGCGAAAACGACACGGCCTCATCACTCACGGCCCGTTTTTTTGGTGTCACCTATGCGACGAAGCCCGACCTCTATCGTGAGGCGTCGCCCATTGTGTATGTAACTCAGGACGATCCACCGACATTGATTCTCCACGGAACCGTTGACGACATCGTCCCGATCAATCAGTCGGACATGCTGGCCGCCAGGCTCAAGGAGATTGGGGTTCCGTACATCTACGATCGGCTCCCCGGCTGGCCCCATGCCATGGACCTCTCGCAGGAGGTCAACGACCGCTGCGTGTGGTTCATGGAGCGGTTCTTCGATCGCTATCTGAAACAGGCACCATGACAGCCGGAAGTGACCGGAAGGATCCGCCAGGCGAACAGTCGCGGGCGACGTGTTTGATGCAATACCAGCACAAAGCGTTAGCGAGTGCGCACTGGGACTCACTGACTGGTGCCACGTGCGAGTGTATTCTGATCTGAAGTCGCATGCCTCTGATGCCGATCCGTGTCAACAATCTGCGTCTGCCTGTCGAGAAGCCTGAGACGGCTCTGGTCCCGCTCGTCGCACGCCGACTGAAGGTCAGCAACATCGACGTGCGCTCCTGGCGCATTCTCCGCAAGAGTCTCGACGCCCGCTCGAAGCATGACATCCGCTTTGTGTATTCCGTCGTCATTGAGTTGCATGATGAACCGGCCGCGCTGAAATCACTCGACGAGTCCGGCGACATTCAACGTTTCATACCGGCATCTTTCGACGACCCACCGGCAGGGACGGAGCCTCTGGAACAGCGGCCCGTCGTCGTCGGCTCGGGTCCGGCAGGATTGCTCGCCGGTTACTTTCTCGCCGTGCGGGGATATCGGCCCGTCATTATTGAACGGGGCAAGGCGGTCAAAGAACGGGTGCCCGCGATCCGCTCGTTCGACACCGGCGGGCCGCATGATCCCGAGAACAACTACCTGTTCGGCGAAGGCGGGGCCGGCTGCTTCTCAGATGGCAAGCTCACCTGCCGCATGACGGGGCCCGATGTCGAATGGGTGCTGCGGTCGTTCGTCGATTGCGGCGGACGCGAATCGCTCAGATGGGAACATCGACCGCATCTGGGCAGCAACAAGCTGCCGATGATCTGTCGCAACTTCCGGCGTAAGATCGAGGCGGCCGGCGGCGAGTACCGCTTCGATACGTGCGTCGAGGGGATCGATCTGCGGGACGGCCGGGTGCAGGGGCTCATGACCTCCGGGGGACACATCGCTTGCACGCAAGTGATCTTTGGTGCAGGGCATTCGGCCCGCGACACATATCACATGCTGCATCGACTCGGTGTGCCGATGCAGGCGAAGGCGTTCCAACTGGGTCTGCGCATCGAACAACCGCAATCACAGGTCGATGCCTGGAAGTACGGCAAGGCGGAGTACCTCGATCTGCTGGGGGCCGCCGACTACTCGCTCGTCGCCAAAGGTGATCGCGACTTGTACAGCTTCTGCATGTGTGCGGGTGGCATCGTCATCCCCAGCATTTCAGAGCCGGGGTGTTTCTGCACTAACGGCATGAGCAACTCGCGTCACGACACGCCCTTCGCGAACAGCGGGCTGATGGTGACGATCGAGCCGCAGGAATTCGGCAGCGATCACCCGCTGGCGGGGGTCGAACTGCAGCGGCGTTATGAGGCGGAGGCCTTTCGCATTGGGCGGGGCGGAGTATCTGGCCCCCATTCAGTGGGCGAAGGACTTCCTGCAGCAGCGTGCCCCGGCCGGTGCGTCATCATCGGCGCGGTCGGAACGAGTGCCCTCGTCCTACCCCCGCGGCGTGGTCACTGCCGACCTGCACGGACTGCTGCCTCCCGCCGTCCTGAAATCGCTGCATGACGGTCTGCCGCTGATGGACCGCCGTTGGCGTGGCGAGTTTCTCCGCAACGCCACACTGACAGGACCGGAGATGCGGGGGAGTTCGCCCGTGCGCATCGACCGCGACCCCCAGACCCGGCAGGTTCCCGGGATGCCGGGCTTCTACCCGGTGGGTGAAGGAGCCGGCTATGCGGGGGGCATCGTCAGTGCGGCGGTCGACGGCCTGCGTAGTGCCCGCGAGATCGTCCGTCACTTCGCACCACTGGGCAGATGAGAACGAAAGCCCACCGGTCAACCTGATCGCACTGGTACAAGAACAGGAAAGCCCGCATGTTGTCCCCTGCGGACGTTGTGTCCTTCAGTGGCTCGCCAACTCGCTTGCGGCCTCGCCGTTCGTTGGCACCGAACACCCGTGCGTACGGCGAAACTGCCAGCGATGGGCAGTGGAGAGATCGGATGGCGGTGTGAGTTCGAAGCTGGCAGCTTCGACTACGGGGCGTTGTCGACCTGTCCAGCAGGTAACCCAGCGCCGGCACCGGTCCAGGCGGCACTCTGACGGCCTGCGAACACCGCTCCTGCCAGCAGCGCGGCCAGCATCAGCAGGGTGACCGCCAGGCTCCGCCGGTTGTGGAAGTGAATGCCGAACAACTGTGCCGCCGAAGGAGTCTCCACCAGTTCCGATTCAGCCGTCACTGGGGGTGATGCATGCGACAGGCAGTCGGAGTCGGCCAGCTCCAGCGGTTTGATCCACTGCAGTTCGCACAGATCCGCCGAGATCATCAACTTCGCGGCGCAATGCACACACGAGCCCCGTTGACCGGCGTAGCGGGGTTTCAACACCAGTTGCTCACCACAGCGTGGGCAGTCGATCAAGCCTCCCTTGCCGCGCGATGTGCCGGCGATCGAGAAGCGCGGACGCTCGGTGACGATCGTCGAGTATGTCGTCGCCGAACTGCGGGATGATGCGGACGTCGGTACGTCGACGGCTCCCTCCAGAGAGACCAGCACAGCGTCGGCGAACGCGATGCAGCTGCCAAAGCGCTTCCAGGGGCGCTTCGACATCGCCTGCCGCACGGCAGAGGAGAGCGCCAGCGGTACCTGGGGATTCACCTCGTGCAGCGGTTTGGCATGTTTGGTCGTCTGGTTGACCATCGTGGCCATCGGCGAGCCCCCTTCCAGCGGAGGCCGTCCGGCGAGTGCTTCATACACCGTGACTGCCAGCGAATACTGGTCAACCCCTCCGTCGTACGTTTCGCGGGCGAGCACCAACTCCGGAGCCACATAGTTCGGCGTGCCGACGACGGCATTCGGGGCCGTCATGCCGTTGGCTTCGTCCGAGGGACCGGCTGTCAGTTTGGAGAGTCCGAAGTCGCTCAGGCTGGCGTGTCCCTGGTCGTCGAAGAGGATGTTGGCCGGCTTGATGTCGCGATGGATGAAGCCTTTGGCGTGCATGAAGTCGAGGGCTTCGGCCATACCCCGCAACCAGCAGCGCAGCGACTCGGGCGACATGGGACGTGCGTGTCCCGACGCATCGCGGAACCGATCCTGCAGGTTGCCTCCCGTGAGGAACGGCATCACGAAGTACGGCACGCCGTTATGCTCGCCGACATCCAGAATTTTGATGATACGCGAGTGGCTCAGCCTGCTGAGCATCCGCGATTCCTGGAGGAACCGCTGATGAAACTCGGGGTCTTCGAGCCGCTGATCGGTCGGCACCTTGATGACGACCTCGGTCTCCAGCCGGCTGTCGAACGCCCGGAAGACGTGACCCATGCTCCCCTTCGCCAGCCGCTCGCCGACCTGGTAGCGGCCGTTCGCGATGTTCTGCTGCGACAGATTCTGTCTTGACCGAGGTCTGCATGCCCAAGCATCCGGTTCAGCGGCAGAAAGTCGCCCTGAGCATACCGCCCGTGCCGAGGGAAAGATACACAATCCCTGATGCGTTTCTTGTCCTACTTGGAACTTAACGCATTTCTCGCGATCTCGGCCTGCGGCGTGTGCGGGTAGTCTTTAACGACCACCTCCAGCCATTTGCGGGCGGTCAGCGGGCGGTTCTCCCGCAGGAAGCGCTGGGCAGTCGTCAGTTTGGCCGTCGCCGCCCGTTCTTCCTGCCTGACGGATCGGGCCAGTTCCGGAAGTTTGAGCCGATCCAGCTCCTCCAGAGACAGTTCCCAACCCGTGACATGACGATACGTCCCCCCGCTTTGTTCCGCGATCGCCTGCAGAATCGGCTCTCCCTGTTTTGAGATCAGTCCCGTGGTATGAATCACCGTCCCGTGATAGTTGTGCTGGCGCGCAATATCCCGTGTCCCCTCGGGGATCTCGCCATCGGTGAGAAAGAAGATCACATCCGGCTGCATTTCGAGGGCGATCTGCATCGCCTCGGACGGTTCGGTGCCTCCATCCACCGACAGGCCATCGACCCAGGCACGGACAGCCTCGCGCCTCGCGACCGTCGCCGGGACCAGTCCATCTGGTGCGAGGGCACCCAGCATGCGGTACGTGTTCGCACTGTAGAAGATGACGTAAAACTGCTGATGGGGCTGCAGTTGTCCCAGGGCCTTGCTGAGTTCGACCTTCGCCAATGAGAGGCGATCCCCCCTCATGCTCCCCGAACGATCGACAATGAACACAAACGAGTTCCCCTGTCCCTTGGTGCCGAAAAACCCGACACCCCCCCCACCGGTCCCCTCACCGCTGCCGCGAGCGTTGCCGACGACCGGATGTTCCCCTTCGCCCGCCCCATGGCCGGTACTCGGAGGAGCGACGTCTTCCTCACCGGGCGGCGGCTCATCGGGGACGGCGACATCCACCACGGCATTGACGGCTCCCTGGGCCCCCAAGTCGTCTGTCAGAATCTCGCAGTTGATTACATATCCCGACGCCTGCGGTCGCTGGAAGAACCACCACAGATTGAGGATCGCCAACAGTGTCAGGTGCAACCCCAGCGAAATGGCGATCGACATGCCCCCGTCACCCAGTTCGCGAAACAGGCGCTGCTGACGCAGTTCGTCGGGCAACTCTGCGGGATCGGCGATCGGCGGCGGCACCTCGGCAGAAAGACTGCGCACGGAACCATGCTGGGGGTGGAGGCACAGCTCGCGATGGAGATGCCACGGAGGTCACGATCCGACTCCTGTGTGACTCGCCGGTGTGTAACAGAAGAACCTGCTGGCCCGGGGGAGGCTCGCGTCAAGAACTGACGCTCATAGTGTCCCGGATTGCGCTCCGGCCTGCAACCAACGTCATCCTCCAATTGCCCCCTGGGGGCTGCCCGTGATCGCTCCGGGCAGGGCGGACATGGGCAGCGGTTCAATTATCTACAAAGCCGATGATGCGTTGACCCAGTGCCCGGCGTGCATAGTGGCGGCCACGAAGCTGCCGGGGGCGAACAGCGCCGCGTAAGTAGCCGACTGAGGGGACAAATTCAGCGGTTGAGAAGTTTCGATCACACACAGGTCAGCCGACTTGCCGGGCGTCAGACTACCCGTTTGATCCGCACAGCCGAGCGCCTCGGCCCCCGCCAGTGTTCCCAGTCGTAGCAAGGTCTCGCCAGGGATATCCGGGTGATGCTCACGCAGGAAGCGAAGTTCCTCCCAGAGGCTGAGGTCGGGATTCGACGCCCGGCTGTCGGTGCCGAGGGCGACCATCACACCTCGATCCAGGAGCTCCTTCCAGGGATGCTCAGGATGCCCGAAATGGTGGTGCGTTCGTGGACAATAGACGACCGCAAACTGCGGGTGCTGAGCGAGGAAGTCGATTTCGCAGGAATTCAGATAGTTGCCATGGATGACCAGTATGCGATTCAGGGCGGCAAGCGGCTGCAAGAAGTCCAGAACCGTCGTGCCGCGGGGCAGCTGCGATGTATCCCAGTGGCCCATCGAACGCAGCAGGTCGACCAGTGGACCGGTTCCCCGATCGAGCAGTTCGAGTTCTTCCCGGGTCTCTGCCAGATGCATCGCCACCGGAACCGGCGTGCCCCTTACCAGATCGACGACTCCCTGCAGCAGATCAGGGTGCACCGTGTACGGGGCATGTGGACTCAGCCCGCGGCGGAGCCCCGGCGGATCGGCGTCTCCGGCAGCGAGGTATTGACGTGCCAGTGCGAGCTGCGTCTCCACATCACCGGGGCGTCTTCCCAGCAGCTCCCGAAACACGACCGCCCGCACTTGCTGTCCCGAAAGAGAGGTCCCTGAGGCGGCATCGGTCGCGATTTCGCCGATGGTACTGGTCCCGGTCGCCGTACATTCCCGATAGCCTCGCTGTATCGCGTCGGCCGGAGTCACCAGGCGACGACGACGATGATCGACAACGGCCCGAATCCACTCCGCGAAGCGACCGTCACAGGGCAACGGGCAGCTGAGTTCGCTGAACTCAAGATGCGTGTGTGCGTTGACCAGTGCAGGAATGATGGCAGCGTCGCCGAGGTCCCGGTCGCAGGGGCCCGTGCCACTCGTTAGCCCCACGACCCGGCCATTCTGAAGATGCAGTGTTCCGTCGGAAACCGGTGGCGCATCGACGGGAAAGATCCAGCGGGCACGCAAGCTCAGGGGGGCGGCGGTCACAGCAGAGGTATCAGGCGCGTTCATCGGTTGGCATCGGACTTCCTACTGGCTTGTCACGCCGTGGACTTGGAGTTGTGTGCCACTGGCTTTGCCATTGCAACATCAATAGATCACGCTCGTTGTGACACACTGGCGGAGCCAGTGGCACCCGAAGACCAAAATGTGACCTGAGCCTCCGTCAAAACCATAAAACTACTGAACAGATTGGCCTGCCGATTGCATGCTGATGCTCTCCGAAAGGAGGGCATGACCCATGTTGACGCCAGCGTGCTTCCCCTCACTCAGGGGATACGTGATGGCGTCCAGGACGGATGACCGCAAGCAACTCTCGGACGAGCAATGGTTTCTGATCGAGGATCTGTTTCCCTGGGAGCCGCCCACCCGCGCCGGCGGGCGGCCTCCCGTTCCGCCGTGCGCGGTCCTCGAGGCTTTGCTGTGGCTGCTGCGCAACGGCGGCCGATGGCAAGATTTACCAGACCCCTTCCCCTCGGAGTCCACCTGCCGACGCCGGCTGCGCGAATGGACGGAACAGGGGATCCTAGCCGAGGTCTGGTCGCGACTCGTCGAACTGGCCGACGAGTTGGGACAGGTCGACTGGGAACACTTGATCGCCGACGGCACGTTCTGCCGGGCAAAAAAAGGGGCTTTCTGGTCGGTCACGGCCGCAAGGGGAGCGGCACGACGGTGCTCGTGCTGATGGACGGCGACCGCACTCCCCTGGGTGCGGTGATTGCGGCCGCCCATGAGCATGAGTCGCGACACATCGAACGCCTGGTCGACTCGGCAGTCGTGGAACTTCCTGACGAACACCGCCTGCTCTACGACGGCGCTGCCGACAGTGATCCGCTGCGCGAACGTCTGGCCGCGCGCGGCATCGATCTGATCTGCCCGCACCGCGCGAATCGCGTCAAGCCGCCGATACAGGACGGCCGCAAGCTGCGCCGCCGACGCCATCGCTGGCGCGTCGAGCGGACCAACGCCTGGCTGCACAACTACGGCCGCATTGCGCTCCGCAAAGATCGCTCGGCCATCATGTTCCTGGGCTGGGTTCAACTCGCCTGCCTGTTCACTATTCTCAAGAGGTTGTGACGGAGGTTCAGGCCACTATGGCCCCACTTCCGCCTGGCTGCGCACATTCGCGGCCCGTCCCAACAGGTCATCGTCGGGAATCAGGGCCATCGGCTGCAGCTGGTAGGTGAACTCATGCCGGTTCGTCACACGATACGGCAGTAAGTTGTCGGAGACGAATTCCAGCGGAAAGATCTGATACCACGGGGGAGGCACCGGCTGCTGGACCGTCACGGTTTCATAGCCCACCTTGGAGAGCGTGACTTCGTAGGTGGCATAGTAGGTGAAGTCGAAGGAAATGGGCGTGAACCCGAGTCGCCGACCGTCTACTTCAACGAGTGCACCGGGTGGGATTGGACCGGATGGTCATACGCCGGCTGACACACCCGCACAGGCGCAGGTGCACAGCGCTGCCAGCAGCAGCCGATGAATCGACACATCGCGCACAGGAACCATGGAGGGTCGCCGTCGCCAGACCGGAGACGGGTCGATCGGGAGGACCGGGAGGTGAACCAAAGAGGCGGATTGTAGGGCGAGGCCCGGTGAACTCCAATAGCGAAATGCGCCGGCATGCACTCGCGGAAATCCGTTTCCACAGCAGTGGTTATGATGATTGGCAAGGCCTCGTCTCGGGCTGCCCGGGTCTCGTATGCGGTAGGTCCGGTACCCGTCTTGAGTGTCTGGCGTGTCGAGTGATACGCAGCCAAGGTACAGGCAGCACTCCGGCTGTTGGGAACCGCCGGGGTGAGTCGAAGGCTGAGGGGACTCCCTCGAATTGCGGGAAGACGTCGCTATGTGTCTGCCCTTGTCGACTGTGAGCGACTGTTCGTCAGTGCCACAGGCATGCACCATCGGCAGGCACGAAACCAGTGGTCATCGCCTGCAATTGCGTGAAACTGACTGCTCGTCTGCGACTTGCGGCTCAACGCTGACTTTTGGCACTGAGGTGAGAAGCGGGGGCGACGCACAAATCCTGGATCGAGCCGCTGGCGGGAATCGTCATGTGAAATTGCGGGTTGACCTCGATGAAGTTACGATGAAGCAACATCAGTCTCACATTCGGATTACACACATCCGACCTATCGAGGGGAGCTTCCATGCTCTGGGAGCAGAAGGTCGAATACGCCGCCAAGACAGACGTCGGTCTCCGGCGGAAGAACAATGAGGATGCGTGGATCGTTCAACTGGCTGGTGACGAGTTGACATGGAGTGCGCGCGGCCACCTGTTTGCCGTCGCCGATGGCATGGGCGGTCATGCGGTGGGGGAACTGGCGAGCAAGATTGCTGCCGACACGCTGCCTCACGCCTATTTCAAGCGGAAGGAGGGGGCTCCCGCCGCCGCCCTGAAAGCGGCGATCGAGCAGGCCAATGCGACCATCAATGCCCGGGGGAGCCAGAACCGGGACTTTCAGCGGATGGGAACCACGTGCACCGCATTGGCGCTCACATCGGAGGGGGCATGGGTGGGCCATGTGGGGGACAGCCGGGTCTATCGCATCCGTCGCGATCGCATTGAACAGCTCTCTTTCGATCACAGCCTCCAGTGGGAGTTGCAGCGCCGCAGCCCGCAACAGCTTGACCCCACCCTGTTACATGAACACCGAAACGTCATCACCCGCTCGCTGGGTCCGGAGCCCCGGGTCGAGGTCGATCTGGAAGGCCCTTATCCGGTTCAGCCCTATGACCTGTTCGTGTTGTGTTCCGATGGTCTGACGAGCCATGTCCTTGATGAAGAGATCGCGGTCATCGCACGCGAACTGCCACCGGCTGCTGCGGCGCACCTGCTGGTCCATCTGGCGAATATTCGGGGTGGCACCGATAACTGCACGGTGGTGGTCGTCCGGGTGGCAGAGCTCCCGGGGAATGTCCTGCCCCCAACTGAGCCATCCATCGAAATTCCTCCCCTGTCACTAGGATGGAAATCGCTGTTCGCCTTCTGGGCGGTCGGTGTGTTCCTGGTCTGTGGGCTGACGTTGTGTCTGTTTGGATTCCTGGTTCAGGGCCTCCTGCTGACAGGAAGTGCGCTTGCGGGTGGGGTCTGGGCCGGCTTGTCCGCATGGAGGGAGCGGGAGGCGCATCGCGCCCGCATTCGTGAGCTGCAGCCGACACGCGTGTCGCAGCCTTATCGCCAGGCAGTGGCGCGGCCGGTACTGGAACTGCTTGAAGAGATGAAGGCCATTGGCGAGGAACTCCGTCAAACAGCGGAGGAAGATGGCTGGACGGTGAACTGGGAACGGCATGGCCGGGCCGTGCAGGCCGCCGGACAGGCCCTGGTCGCCGACCGGCCTTCCCGGGCCTTGCGGGAATATGCCAAGGTGATCGACGCCTTGATGTCCGGCATGCAGCTGCCACAGCAGATTGGGGCCTGACGCCGGCCCACGTCTGTCTCTTGTCTCTCCCCTTTTGATTCCACATCGCCCGAAGAGACCCTGACAGCGCAATGGGGGTTGTTCCGTTTTTCCCATGCGTGCTATTCTCCCCCGCTCATTTCGGGGTCGCGCGAAGGTCAAGGAGGGGACGTGCTGCTCACGCGATCGATTCGCCGCCAGTTCGCTCTGGGACTGGGCCTGCTGCTGCTGATGATCTGCCTGCTGTCGGTGGGCAGTCTTTCGGGGCTGAGCAACTATCGCCGCATGGTGCGGGAACTCGAGCTGAGCCTCGATATGGCTCCGCGAAACTCCGAGCTGGTTGCCTCGATCGGCCTGTTGATCATGCCTCTGTCCCAGGAAATCAGCGTGGCCGATGAGGCCGCACCGCTCCGACAGCGGGCCTATCGAATTCAACAGAAGGATTGTGAGAAGTCCCTGGGAGAGGTGCGCACGCTCGTGGATCACTACTTTGCCCAGCTCGATGCGTTTTACGCCGAACTCGATCTGAACGCCGACGGCCTCCGCGAGGTGCGTCAGGAACGGCAGGCGTATTACAACCTGCGGGACGATCTGGACAAATACCTCCGGGATTACGAACTTCAGGTTCCGCTGCTGTCCAACCTCAACCGCCGCAGTCAGACCAGCGAGCTGACATGGCGCGGAATGGCCCTGCAATACATGACACGGGTTGTGGGGGAAGCGATCGCCGAGATCCGCAAGGCTCCGGAGCCGGCCAACAATCTGCAGTTGCGGCTCGATAACGCCCGCCGGGACTACCGCGTCCATCTCAGTGTGGTCTGGGTGACGAGCGCCATCGGCCTGTTGTTGTTCTTCGGCCTGATGGTCTGCGCCTTTCGCTGGGTTGTGCTCCCCATCAAGGCCCTGCATCGCGGGGCACTTCGCGTGGCCGACGGCGATTTCGATTATCGGCTTGAGGTCTCCTCCAACGACGAAATCTCCCAGCTGGCTGAGGCCTTCAACCACATGACCGAGCGGTTTCAGTCCATCAAGAATGAGCTGGACGAACAGGTCCATCAGCAGACGCGGCAGCTCGTACAGTCTGCCAAATTGGCCGGAGTCGGTTTCCTCGCCTCCGGCGTGGCTCACGAGATCAACAACCCGCTGCAGGCCATCGCCACAGCGGCCGAGGCGCTCGAGTATCGGCTGCACGAAGTGCTCGACCAGGTCGATCCGGTCGATGCACGCACCATTCGCGAGTATCTGCAGATGATGCAGGTGGAGGCTGAACGGTGCCGCGAGATCACGTGGAAGCTGCTCGACTTCGCCCGCGGCAAGGAATCGGAGCGCAATCTGTATGACATGACGGCCATCGTCCGCGAGGTCGTAGGCATGGTGCAGCATGTGGCCCGTTTCCGTGATCGCACCATCACCTTCGACACTCACAAGCCGCACTATGCCTGGGTGAACGGCAGCGAGATCAAGCAGGTTGTCTTGAACGTGGTGGCCAATGCGCTGGAGGCGACGAATCCGGGCGGGGCCGTTACGTTGAGTCTGCGGGAATGCCCCGATTCCATTCTCCTCACCTGCCGGGACACCGGGGTCGGCATGACACCCGAAGTGCTTGAACATCTGTTCGAGCCGTTCTTCACGACGAAGCAGGGAGGCAAGGGAACCGGACTGGGGCTGTCCATCAGCCATCGCATCGTCCAAGACCACGACGGCGTGCTGGAAGCGACCAGCGATGGACCCGGCCACGGGAGTACTTTCCGCCTGCGGCTGCCCCGACGTGCCCCGACGAATCAACAGGCCGCATGAGAGGCCGCATGTGTTTTCGCATCTACGAAACCGCTGGCGGGGCCGCGATCCGTGGCGACTTCATTATCCGAACGTCGATCGACTACGCGATCATCAAAAAAATGACGCCAAGCACGCTCAGGTGCCGGCGTCACGTGTTGTTTGCAGGATTGTCAAACGCAGCAGGGCAGCAGGCCGCCGTCGCTAAACGTCTGCGGGCAGGCGGTCGTCAACATCGTAGGCCAGTCCGAGGAACTGCAGCGTCCGAATGGCGTACCAGGTCATGTCGATCTCCCACCACTTGTGACCGGCCCGGGCAAATGTCGGATGGGCATGATGGTTGTTGTGCCAGCCTTCCCCGTAGCTCAGCACGGCGACCCACCACAGATTGCGTGAGTGGTCGCTGGTCTCGTAGTTACGATAGCCCCACAGGTGCGTGGCTGAGTTGACGAACCACGTGCTGTGATAGGCGATCACCATCCGCACACACATGCCCCAAAGCACGAACGGCCAACCACCGAGGGCATAGAGCACACCACCGGTGCCGAACAGCCACAGCGGGTAGGTGCGTTCAAAGAACCGCAGCACCGGGTCCTTCTGAACATCCGGGCAGAACTGCTGATACAGGGCTTCGCGCATGGGGGCGTCGTGACGTACAAACAGCCACAGCAGATGTGACCACCACGGTCCATCCAGTGGTGAGTGTGGATCCCCTTGTTGATCGGATTTCATGTGATGCACGCGGTGCGTGGCCGCCCACATCAGCGGCGAGCCTTCCCCGGAGATCGCTCCACAAAACAGAGTGAAGACACGGGCCGGCCAGCGGAGTTTGAACGAACGGTGTGACAGGAAGCGGTGATACCCCAGACAGATGCCGATGCTCGCCGTCAGCCAGTGCAGAAACACGGCGACGCCGAGGGCCTGCCACGTGAAGAAGAACGGTGCGAACAGGCAGCCGACATGCATCGCCACCATCCACCCCAGCACCAGCCAGTCGATGTTCTTCAGCTTAAGGTGGCGTGGATCGTAGTTGTCGATCAGCTCCGCCCGTTCTCGGGCACGAGCACTTTCGGCACGTTCAGGGGTCTCTTCCAGCGTCTGGGAAGGACGTGTGCGCGGCGATTCAAGCAGTTGAGGACTCATGAGGCTGCTTTCGGGTTTCTGCTCAACCCCGTGGCCGATTCAGTTCGGCCAACAGGTGTCGCGGGTGGGATGCCGGCCTGACGGATCATCCGTCACACGGGCCAGCACTTCGCGAGGAGTTGTATCACACCGATCGGCAGCGTTCGGTCTGCACAGATTCAAATTTCTGTCAAAGTTCTGTCAATG
The DNA here is from genome assembly GCA_963707405.1 of uncultured Planctomycetaceae bacterium. Classification (GTDB taxonomy): domain Bacteria; phylum Planctomycetota; class Planctomycetia; order Planctomycetales; family Planctomycetaceae; genus CAVPPT01. The sequence goes on from CAVPPT010000008.1 coordinate 276,496, forward strand.
CCCTAAGTGGCTTCCAGGACGTGAGTTGCGTCATCTGGCCGGCTGAGAAATCGGTATCCAGTGCCCCTGACAGAGAGGAGATGGCGGGGCTGGGAAGGGTCCTGCTCGATATATCGACGCAGCCGCATCACGAAATTATCGATCGTACGCGTCAACACTTCAGTCTCCTGGCCCCAGACGTTGCGGAGGATCTGGGTGCGGGACAGCACGGCCCCGTCGTTCGCGAGGAAGTACTTGAGCAACTGCAGCTCCATGGTGGTCAGCTGGTGCATCTCGCCGTTCGTTCGCAATTCGAACGTCCGAAAGTTCACCCGGGCCCGGCCGATCTCAACCTGGTCCGGGGAGGAGTCGTGCTGCGAATTCCGGTGCCGCCTGTAACGATCGAGCAGGCGCCGGACCCGGCTGAGGAGTTCTGGAAGGGCAAACGGTTTCGTCACATACTGGTCGACACCCAGATCGAAGGCATGGGCCTTGTCCTCCGTCAGCGTGCGGGCGCTCAACACCATGATCGGGATGTAGGCATCACGATCCCGCAGGGCCGAGCAAATTTCGTAGCCGCTCATGCCTGGCAACATCAGGTCGAGCACGACCAGATCGACATCGCCGGGATGCGCATCGAACCACGCCAATGCCGAGGGACCATCCCCATGATGCACGACGTCGTAGCCTTCCTGTTCAAAGTTGAAGACGAGCCCCTGGGCGATCGCCTGTTCGTCTTCGACGATCAGGATTCTCATGGAACCGTCTCTCTTCGGCGTTCGACTTGGGCCGCTGGTTTAAGTTCCACATCACCTGTGGTTTCGCCAGCAAGTGCATGCCCCGGCAGGTCGAGCACAAACTCGCATCCTGGTTTACCGTCGTAGCGGTCGTGCACACTGATGCGACCGTGCAGCTTCTTCACCAGTGTATGGACGATGTACAGCCCCAATCCCGTCCCCTTGTGTCGGCGTTCCAGTTCACTCCCGCCACGATAGAAGATGTGAAAGATCTTCTTGCGGTCCTCAACCGGCACACCGGGCCCGTTATTGATGATCCGCGTGCGGACCTTGCCTGCCGTCGCAGGTGCCGTACTCACCACAACCTGCGGGGGGGTGCCCGCATACTTGACCGCATTGTCGATTAGATTCGAGAAGATCATCTGCAGGACGATGCGCTGGGAGTGAACGGCAACCGGCTGCGCCTGCAGGCGAAAGACATCCTCACCGCATTGATAACGGATGCAACTGGCTTTGATGCACGCGGCCAGAAACTCGGGGAGCGCAATATCCTCCGGCTCCTCTTGTGCGCCGACATTGTCCAGCCGGCCGACCTCCAGCAATTGGTTGATCAACTGGTCGAGGCGATGCACTTCGCTCTGCATGATTGCCAGGAATTCGTCCCGTTTCGCAGCGTCCAGCGACCGCATCCGCAGTGTTTCCAGGTACAGCTGCAGGGCGGCGATCGGCGACTTGAGTTCGTGCGTCACGCTGTCGACAAAGTTGGCCTGCCGATGGTTGAGCTGGATCTCCTTGATCGAAAGCGTCAGCCAGAACGACAGACCGATGAGAATCAGTGCGAAGGCGATGACGCCGATCGTCAGGGCCCCGGGCTGGTTGAGCTGCAGGAACAGCACGATCCAGCAGACCATCAGCGTCACATTCAGGGCCATCAGCGCGGCACTGAGGGTGATCGGCCAGCGAAATCGGCTGCGCTTCCAGGGAACGACCATGCAGGAACTCACCGCCTTGTCTTGCCGAACTGTTGATTCCTCAAACCGACCGCCTCATGATGACGGTCGTTCGTTTGTAGCGGCCATCATCTTATCCCTTCCACAGTTGAGCAACCATGCCCGCCATCCTGGCCCTCGATCAGGGGACGACCTCCAGCCGGTCGATTCTTTTCGGGCACGACGGCCATCCGCGCGCCGTTGCCCAGCAGGAGTTCGAGCAGATTTTCCCCCACCCCGGCCATGTCGAGCACGATCCCGAAGCGATCTGGCAGTCGCAACTGGCCACCGCTCAGCAGGTCCTGCGGGACGCCAAGTGCGATGCTGCCGACGTCGCGGCGATCGGCGTGACCAATCAGCGGGAAACGACCGTGCTGTGGGACCGCAGCACCGGCAAGCCGGTCGCCAACGCCATCGTCTGGCAGAGCCGCATCACGACTCCGATTTGCGACCGCCTGAAGGCGGACGGCTATGAGGACCTGTTTCGCGAGAAGACCGGTCTGGTGATCGACGCCTACTTCTCCGGGACGAAGATCGAGCATCTGCTCGACACGGTCGACGGACTGCGCAGCACGGGCGGAGCGCGGCGAGATTCTGTTCGGCACCGTCGATACGTTCCTGATCTGGCGACTGACCGGCGGCCGGGTGCATGTGACCGACTACAGCAACGCCAGCCGCACGCTGCTCTTCAACATCCATACGCTCGAGTGGGACGACGAACTGCTTCGCATTCTGGATGTGCCCCGGGCGATGCTGCCCGAGGTCCGCCCTTCGAGTGAAGTGTACGGAGAAACCGATCCATCGCTGTTCGGCCGTGCGATTCCGATCGCCGGGTGTGCCGGCGATCAGCAGGCGGCGACGTTCGGACAGGCCTGCTTTACGCCCGGCGATGCCAAGAACACCTACGGCACCGGCTGCTTCATGCTGATGAACACCGGCAGCGAGCCGATCGCGTCGAAGCACGGCCTGCTGACGACGATCGGCTGGGCGATCGGCGACGAGGTGACGTACTGCCTGGAAGGATCGGTCTTCGTCGCCGGGGCCGTCGTGCAGTGGCTGCGGGATGGCCTGAGGATGTTCTCGCAGAGTGTCGATGTCGAAGCGCTGGCCGCTCAGGTGGAGGATACCGGCGGCGTGTACTTCGTGCCGGCGTTCGTCGGACTGGGAGCACCCTACTGGGATCCGCATGCACGGGGCACGATCGTCGGCCTGACCCGCGGCACGACCGAGGCCCACATCGCCCGGGCGGCGGTGGAGTCGATGGCGTATCAGACGCGCGATGTGCTCGACGCCATGCAGCAGGACGCCGGGCTGACGCTGGCGACGCTCAAGGTCGACGGCGGAGCCAGCGCGAACAACGCCCTGATGCAGTTCCAGGCCGACGTGCTGGGCGTGCCGGTGCGCCGGCCGGTCGTGAAGGAGACGACGGCGCTCGGGGCCGCGTATCTGGCAGGACTGGCAGTCGGCTACTGGCAGGATCAGTCGGACATCGCCCACCACTGGGTGCTCGATGCTGAGTTCACACCGCAGATCGATCGAGGCACGGCGGATGCTCGGCAGCAGGAATGGCATCGCGCCGTGGAGCACTCCCGTGGCTGGGTGAAGTGAGCGTGGCGAGACCGAATCACAGTCGTACTCGGAAGCTGCCAGCTTCGACCTGAAAGCCCGCCGACGGCGTCGGCGGGTACCCACGGAACGCCATCGGTGGGCTTGCGTGACGGATCACTCGCCCTCGATCATCGCCAGGAACTCGTCCTCGCTGAGGATCGGTATTCCCAGTTCGCGGGCCTTGTCGAGTTTGCTGCCCGCCTTCTCACCGGCGACGACGAAGTCGGTCTTCTTCGAGACGCTGCCCGCCGCCTTGCCGCCGTGCTGGTGAATCAGCTCCTTGATGTCGTCGCGGCCGAACCGCGCCAGTGTGCCGGTGACGACGACCGTCTTTCCCGACAGCGGCGATGCGCCTCGGTGCCGGCTGCTCTGACGCGGCGACCGGTTCCCCCAGGTGCAGTCCGCACTCCCGCAGACTCTCGACGATGTCGCGACCATAGTCCGAATGGAAGAACGAGTGGACCGACTCCGCGATCACCGGGCCGATTTCTTCCACCTCGGCCAGCGACTCGACCGACTGCGCGGCGATCGCATCGACGGTCCCGAACGTGCTGCGAGAATCCGGGCGTTCGATGTGCCGACATGTCGAATGTCGAGCGCCGTCAGCAGCCGCCACAGCGGGCGCTGCTTGGAGGCCTCGATGCCGGCCAGCAGGTTATCGACCGACTTCTCGCCCATCCGTTCGAGGGCCAGCAGTTCGTCGCGTCGCTCGGGCAGCTGGTAGATGTCGGCGAAACTCGTCACGAGGCCCGCATCGACCAGTTGCTCGACCAGCTTGGTCCCCAGGCCCTCGATGTCCATGGCCGATCGCGAGGCGAAGAATCGGACCCGTTCCCGAAGCTGCGCCGGACAGCTCGGATTCAGACAGCGGACGTAGACGCCCCCTTCGTCCTGGGCGACCGCCGATCCGCACTCGGGGCACTGTTCGGGAAACTCGAACGGCCGCTCGTTGCCGTCGCGTCGGTGCTCTTCGACGCGCACGACGTGCGGAATGATCTTGCCCGCCTTTTCGACGACGACCCAGTCGCCAATCATCACCCCGAGCCGATCGCAGTTCGTCGCGGTTGTGCAGACTGGCCCGGGAGACGGTCGTGCCGGCGATCTCGACCGGTTCGAGGATGCGCGACCGGCGTCAGTGCCCCGGTCTTGCCGACCTGGATGCCGATCTCCTCGACCCGCGTGACCGCTTCGTACTTTTCCCACTTGTAGGCGATGAGCCAGCGCGGACTCTTGGACGTGCTCCCCAGCTGTTCGCGGGTCGCGAAGTCGTTGACTTTGACCACGAGGCCGTCGATCTCGACGTCGAGCGTGTGCAGGTTGTCGATCATGATGTGGCGAGTTCGAGCGTCGCATCGATGCCGCGGCAGGCCTCGACGTCCGGCGTGGCCGGCACTCCCATCGTCGCGGAGCGCCTGCAGGAACTCGACGTGCGTCTGAAATCGCACCCCTTCGAGATAGCCGATGCCGTGGGCGATGAACCGCAGTCTTGCGGTGCCGCGCACAGCTTCGGATCGAGCAGCTTGATGGCTCCGGCGGTCGTGTTGCGCGGATTCGCGAAGACTGCGTCCCCTCGGACTGTTGCCGCCTGCAGATGGGCGAAGTCGGTGTTGGCGATGTAGGCCTCGCCGCGGATTTCCAGCATGGCCGGCGGCGTCATCACCTTCCAGTCGCAGCGGAACGCCGCCGATCGTGCGGGCATTGGCGGTGATGTCGTCCCCCTGGCGGCCGTCGCCGCGAGTGAGGGCCTGTGCGAGACGTCCCTGTTCGTACATCAGCGAGACGGCGACGCCGTCGATCTTGTACTCGACGGTGTATTCGACCTCGTCGACGTCCAGCAGCTTTCGGACGCGGCTGGTCGAACTCGCGGACAGCGTCGTCGTCGTAGACGTTGTCGATCGACAGCATCGGCAGCCGGTGTCGCGACGTCTCGAAGCCGTCGATCGGCTCGCCGCCGACCTTGTGGGTCGGGCTGTCCGGGGAATCGTATTCGGGGTGCTCCGCCTCGAGCTGCTCCAGACGCTTGAGCAGCCGGTCGAACTCGAGGTCGCTGATCTCCGGGCGCCGCATCGACGTAGTACAGTCGGTTGTGCCGCTCGAGCTCGCTGCGCAACTGCTCCATCTCTTTGCGGACGGCGGCTGTCATTGCAGGTCACGGCTCGGGATGGAGCGATCTGTCAACGACCTGCGGGGTCCGGCGGTCGATTCGGTGCGTTGTTCACGAATCGTCTGCACGCGGTCCACGACCATGGCCAGCAGTCCCGCCGCGAGGATGACGGCCACCTCGGCTGCGATCATCAACGCTCCTCGCTCGTTGAGAAACCGCTGTACCGGAGACACCGGCTCCGTCCGCACCTCGCCGGCTTTGAGTCCCAGACCTGCCATGACCCACGCCAGACTCGTGGCGACGAACATCACCCCGGCAACGACCACCAGCGCCCACAACGGATTGCGCCGGACATCATCCCGGAACGTCAATCGGCCAGAGCGAACATCAGCCACAGGGCATCTCCAGAGGCGCGAACAGTCACTGAAGTTGCTATGCTGGCACGCGGTTCACCGGCGATCAAGTGTGCCGGAACATCCTGCAACTATGTCCAGGACAGATTGATGACCGAATCGTCCACTCGCCGTCAGTTTCTGGGAAGCGTCGCCTTGGGAGCAACCGCTGTGTCATCCGCAGCGATTGGGCAGCAGCCAGAAGCCTCGAACAGCCCGTCGGAGACGATCACCGTCGGCGTCATGGGCCTCAGCCGGGGGCTCTCGCTCGCCCAGTCCTTCTCGAAGGAGAAGAACGTTCGCGTGAAGTACGTGTGTGATGTTGATGCCCGACGGTTGGACGCGGGAGCATCGGCCCTCGACTCGGAGTCCGGCCATCGTCCCGAGTCGATCAGCGACTTCCGGCACATCCTGGACGATGACGCCGTCGACGTCTTCGTGTGTGCGGCTCCCAACCACTGGCATGCCCCAGCGACGATTCTGGCCTGCAAGGCAGGCAAGCATGTGTACGTCGAGAAGCCCTGCAGCCACAATCCCTGGGAAGGGGAGACCATGGTGCAAGCGGCCCGCAAGTATGGTCGCGTCGTGCAGATGGGATCCCAGCGCCGCAGCGGACCGACGTACATCGAAGCGATCCAGAAGCTGCACGAGGGGGTCATCGGCCGGCTGTACCTCTCCCGTGCCTGGTATAACAACCTGCGTCCCTCGATCGGCAAGGGTGTCCCCGCCGAAGTGCCTCCGTACCTCGACTTCGAGCTCTGGCAGGGACCCGCTCCGCGCGTGCCTTACAAGGAATACAAATTCAACGGTGAGCTGAGTCGACACTACAACTGGCACTGGCTGTGGCACTGGGGCAACGGCGAACTGGGCAACAACGGCGTGCATGCCCTCGACGTGTGCCGCTGGGGTATGGATGTCGACTATCCCGTTCGCGTGACGTCCTCAGGCGGCCGCTATCGCTGGGAGGACGATCAGGAGACGCCCGACACGCACTCGGTCTGCTTCGAGTTCGACGGCCGGAAGCAGATTACCTGGGACGGTCTGAGCTGTAACAAGCACAAGTCGGGGACTTCGTGGCGTTTTATGGTGAGGATGGTGCCTTGGAACTCGACGGCAGCGGGACGTATCGCATCTACGATACATCGGACAAGCTTGTCGAGGAGGTGAAGGGCAGCCTCGATCAGGCCGATCACATTGCCAACTTCCTGACGGCCATCCGTGAAAACACGCCCTTGTCCTGCAACGCCGAGATCGAGACCGGTCACAAGAGCACGCTGCTGTGTCACCTGGGAAACATCGCCCACCGCACAGGTCGTACGCTCAATACCAGCGCGACAGACGGACACATCATCGGCGACGAAAAGGCGATGGCCTACTGGAAGCGCCTACGAACCGGGCTGGGAACCGACGCTCTCCTGAAGTATGAAGTTTGAATCGAGAGCCACGCACGATCAATAGGCACTCCTGATCCTGTTTACTGATTCCTGTTTGACAATTCCTATCCATGCAAGCATCACTCAAGACCCGACTGGCCAGTGGTGAACGCGTCAACGTCTTCGCGGTCAGCCGCGTGTATCATGAGAACATCATCCAGGTGCTCGGACAGCGCGGCGGATTTGACGGGTTCTGGATCGACCAGGAACATGTCGGTTTCTCGCCGCGCGACATCGAACTGGCGACGATCGCCGGCCGCAGTCAGGGGCTGGACAGCTTCGTCCGCCTCGCACCGACCGACTATGCCACCGTCACCCGCTGCCTCGAATCCGGAGCCGGCGGCGTGATGGCCGCCCAGATCCACACCGCTGCCCAGGCTGAGGAGTTCGTCCAGTGGGCGAAGTTCGCACCGCGTGGCTGCCGGGGCCTCAACAACGGCGGCTACGATGGGCAGTACGGCGCGCTGCCCCCGGCAGAGTTCATCCAGAAGGCCAATCGCGACTCGTTCGTGGCGATTCAGGTGGAGACGCTCGGATCGGTCGAGGAATGCGACGCGATTGCCGCGATTGATGGCGTCGACCTGATGTTCATCGGGCCCTCCGACCTCAGTCTGTCGATGGGGATTCCGGGTCAGTTCATGCACGAAAGGTGTCTGGATGCTGTCGACAAGGTGGCGGCGGCCTGCCGGAAGCACGGCAAGACCTGGGGAGCCGTTACGCCGCATGTCGAGCATGCCCGGATGCTGGCGGAGAAGGGCTGTTCAATGTTTTCAGCAGTGAATGACGTGCGCCTGCTGAATGCAGGCTTGGCCCGGATGCGGGATGAATTCGCCTTCCTGTTCGATCTGTCCTCCACCTGATGTCGCGACCGATCATCCTGTTCGAGGACGAGTGCTGGTCCCGCTTTCTGCCGCTGGTGTACCTCCGCGGGTTGTTTGAACTGCGCTGTGGACAGGGCCTGTTGTGGGAGCGGGTCGTCCGTCTGAGCGATGCAGAAGACGACGAGACCGATGTACTCGGCTACTGGTGTCGGCCGGGACTCGCGGAACTCGTCGCCGAGCAGATCTCGGGACCCGTGAACCAGCCGCTCACAAGTCGATCGCTGCTGCTGTGTGGCCGCGGCTTCTGGCGGAGTCTGCCCGAGTACGACGACGGCGAGCGTTCGTGGGTCGGCACCATCGGTGAGTCTGAGGACATCGCCTGCATCGCTGCTGACGACGAACTCGCCCGGTCACTGACTCCGGACGTCATGCTCAGTGCGAGCCGCCTCAAGGATACGATTGGCCATTTGCCCCGGCGAGATGTCTCCGGGCACGTCCATCTGTTCGCCTGGCCGTGGGAGCTGGTGAATGCCAACAGCGACGCGATCGTGCAGGATTGCGAACTGCTGCAGAGCCGCAGTGAGTTCATGTCGGCTGCAGACGACCTGCCGGGCGTGCATCTGCTCAACCGCGACGCGATTCACATCGGAACAGGGACACGCATCAATCCCTGTGTGGTGATCGATGCCGAGCACGGTCCCGTCTGGATCGGCGAGCGCGTCACTATCCAGCCGCATGTGTTCATCGAGGGGCCGGCAGTGATTGGTGACGACTGTCTCGTTCAGCCGGGGGGCGTCATTCGGCATGGGACATCGCTGGGTCCGCGCTGCAAAGTCGGGGGTGAGGTCGAGGCCAGCATTCTGCAGGGATTTACCAACAAGCAGCACGACGGGTTTCTGGGGCACAGCTATCTCGGCAGCTGGGTGAACATTGGTGCCGATTGTCTCAATAGCGACCTGAAGAACACGTATGGTTCGATCCGGGTTCCCATCAACGGCCGTGAAGTTGACACCGGCGAACAGTTCGTCGGGCTGCTGATGGGGGACCACAGCAAGACCGGCATCAATGTCGCATTCCCGACGGGTGCCGTGGTCGGATTGTGCAGCAACGTGGTCTGTCCGCTGTCGCCGAAATTTGTACCCAGCTTCGCGTGGATCGATGCGGAAGGTCGGCGGCCCTTCGACATCGATCGCGGAATGGAGGTCGCGCGACGGATGATGTCCCGCCGGGGCCGGGAGATATCGGCAGCAGCGCAGGCCGCGTTCCGTTCATCGGCCCTGTTGGCGGATCAGATGGAGGACCGAGGGGAGTTGAGAAGTTGACGGGATGACGAGTTGATGGGTTCAGCCGTGAGGCAACGTCGAGCGCATCGGAGAGACTTTCGCCTTCCGCTTCGTGTCTTGGTGCCTTGCAAACTGGAAGTACCCATGGCAGATGGTCGCCCTGACAGTGCCGTGGCGATGCCTGCCCGACTTGCAAGCGGACAAACCCGGTGCGGGTTGCTTTACTCACATCGCCTCCATGAGAGACAATGGGCTAGGATGGGCCGAGTGGGGCCATACTCGGCCCGGGCCACCCGACTCCAGGCACGGGCCCCACGGACGTTGCGAGGAAGGACAGACCCTGCATGGGTTCGGCAAAACGATCGGCAAAGTTGCAGGCGTCCTCGGCACAGAGTGCCATCGCCCGCGAAGTTCTGGGACACCTCAACTATTCCTCAGGAAAGCCGGACCCCGCCTTCCAGCGGAACCTGAATGTTCTGTGCCAGGAAGTTGGCACCGAGGACCGCCCCCGCAAGCTGCAGCAACTACTCAGCGAAGCCCTGCGGGAGGCGAGAAGCTCCTCGCCCGCCTTCGCCGACTGCACACAGGTCGAGGCCGTCATCAATCTGACGTTGCAGGGGTGTCTGCCGGCATACCGGGCTCACCATGCCGACCTCCTGTTTCATCTGGCGGAAACCGATTTCGAAGGCTCCTTCCTGCTGGGCCGCATGTTTGAGGCGGTCCTGATGCAGGGAGAACCGTGGGACGAGCGCGGCCGTATCCTGAGCGGAGCCGTCCATCAGCTGAATGATTTTGTCGGCTATCGCCCGGTGGCTGTGCTCGAGAACGGCCGCAAAATGGAGCTGTATGACCACGAGCGGTTCCGCCCGTTGCCGATCTTCATTGAGGGTGCCGGGGTCTCGGACGGTCCGCATCATGACCTGGTGGCCGCCACGTTGCAGTTTCTGCAGGATGCACCGCAGGACCTGCTGCACGCGGCCCATTTCTATTGGGAAAATATGGAGGAACTGGCGGTCGACCTGCGTGCGCACGATCATATGCATCCGGTCAACAAGCGAACGAACTACATGTTCGGCGAGTGGGACCCGCATCAAATCGACATCAAGGGACGATACACGCGGTTTATCGTGCGGAAGATCATTCTCGATGGCCTCGTCCGGTGGGTCGAACAGGAACAACGCGACGTCCCCCGATCGGAGCGGCTCTTCGATGCCGCCGCCGCATTCGGAGGCACCATGCTGATGGCCTCGTCCATCAGTGGTTCCGGCCCCGGCACGCACGACTCGAATGTGACGCTGACGTCGCTGCTGCCCGGTGTCGCGCGCCGGCGGGATGAGTTCTACCTCAGGCTGATGGAGCAGGTGGGCGGTGATCGACGCGAGCGGCTGCAGCGGGAGGCCGAACGCACACAGCAGCCTTTCGGACACATCCGGCAGTACCTGAACATGAGTCTCGCCGGGTATGGAGCCCGACAGGTGCAGCATCGGGAGATCGCCTATCTGTTCGCGCGGATGGGGTACAGTGCGGCGAGTCGCCGGCAGGCGCGGGTCATCCCGTCGGCGTCCGTGCGATTCGAGTCGGAGTTGCAATGCGGACTGGGGACGGCGGCCCGACAACTCGACCGGGGGGATGTCGAGGCAGCGGCTCAAACGCTCACGCAAGTGGAAGACATGCTGGAGCGGGGCGTCTCTTGCGGGGCGCTGGTGGATCCCTGGAACATTCTGGGGTTTCACGGGCAGTTTCCGCTGTTCTCCTCGCGGGAAGACGTTGTCCCCGATCCCCGGATTGAGACGTTGTTCACGATTGTGGACGAGTTGTTCGCCACGTATGGCCGGTGCCTCAGCGAGTCGGCTGCCCAGGGACGCGGCGACATCGGCGATCTGGTGTCCCAGAAGTTTCTGCGACGGGCCGAGTGGTGGGACCGGTTCGGCAGCGATGTCATCGACGATCTGCCCGATGTGTCGGGACACGAAAGCTGGGAGTCGGCAATGCATGTCGCCACCGCACTCGCCGAGTGGCGCGGTGCCGGAGAATCGGCGGGAGACATTGCGTTCTGGAAGCTGCATGTCGAGCGGTTTCAATCGGCGCAGGCCTATGCGCGGGTGGTGGATGCTCTGCTCAAAAAGGGAGATGCAGTTGCCTCGATGGCGCTGCTCATGCAGTGGCTCAGCCAGATCGACGAGATCGGCTTCGAATCGCCCCGTGATTCGATCTTCTCCATGCTCATTCGCTGGATGCGGCTGGCGACCGGGCAACCAGCCACAGCGACCACGGTGGGCGACCTCGAACGGATGTTCGCCTTTCTCGAAGCCAATGCCGAGGATTTCTGGTCGGTCCCCGATCTGGATTTTGTCGTCGATGGCGGACTCTCGGACGTAGAGATCACGGAGGAGGAACTCTGGGAAGCCGAAGCCGCCATGGAGGAGGAGGCCGAGGGGGACTCGGACGATGTCTTCGATGCCGCGTACGAACATGTCACTTTTCGCGACAGCGCCGACGACGGACAGTGGGGCGATACGCTCGACGATGGCTACAGCATTGAGAGTACCGAGTTTGAATTGATCAACCGCAGCATCGAGCCGCGTATTAAGTTCCTGAATGCCGTGGCACAGATGTGGCAGATGGCGGCCTCCTTTCTGGGGACACCGGGTGCTGACAAGGCCACTCAGGACACCGGTGCCGATCGCCGGCAAGAGTGGATCCGTCAGCTGTCCGAATGGCATGAAGGGCTGCTGGCGCTGATGAAATCGGTCTGGCACTATCCCATTGCCAGTTCGTCAGGAGACCACGATGCCAATGTGGAGTTCGACCTGCAGTGGCAGATCAAGCTGTACCTGATGCATCAGATCACGACGACCGACATCAGCTCCGTGCATGCCCGGCGCCTGCTCGAAGCTTGTGTCGCGGATCCGACTGCGGGGCGCAAGGCACCCAGACAGAGCGAGATGGAACGCGGCATCGTATCGCTATATCGGGGAGTGCTGCATCGCGATGTCGACCTGGTGCTCGGTCTACTGCCCGGTTCGCTGACGACCATCAAGCGGCGCGAGAACCTGCTGTATGTTCCGCTCGAACATGGGGGAAACCCGGAGTCGGTGCTGAAGACCCAGTCGTTGCAGACGACACTGCGTTTTCTGCTCGGGACGCTGCCCAAACTGGGGCTGCTCTCCCCCACCTGGCACGTACTGCAGTCGGTGCTGGTGATGGAGCGGAGTTCCCGCCCGAATGGGCCGGCCATCACCGAGTTTGACCGGGCCTTCCAGATCGCACTGCGTCGCTCGCTCGAAACAGTTGTCCGGTCGGTCGCGTCCTGGCGCTTCCGCGACGCATCGCATTCCTCGCTCAACGAGACGCTCGTCGAAATGACCAAGGCACTGGTGGAACCGTATCAGGAGCTTTGGCTGAGGCACAGCGAGACGATGCGGCTCTCTGCTGTCGATACGGAGGGTCCGCGTCGCGGCGTAGACTGGCAGGCGATCGAGGTCTTCATCCGGGAATACGGTGCCGACCTGTTCCATGCGAGCCAGTTGACGCTGGGCAACGTGCGGACGATTCTGCACCAGGGCGTGTCCGACTATCTGGACTACCTGGCGGTGGAAACAGATCCGCTCAAGCCTGTCAAACTAATCGAGGATCTCGAGCAGGGCCGCATCGAACGCTCTCATGCCGAGTGGTGTCTGGAACTGATCTACTCGATCGTCGTTGACAAGTTTGACCGGTTCCTCGAATACAACACGACAACGACCCAGTCAGACTACGGCGAGCGGTTTCATTGTCTGCTCGACTTCCTCCGGCTCGAGGCCCGTTACGACCGCGGGGCCTGGAACATGACACCGCTGACGATCGCCCACGAAGTGCTGGCCCGCGAGGGTCATGCCGAAGCCGCCTACCTGTGGGAGCAATTGTGCGAAGAGCAGGCGGCAGAAGTGGCTGACGAATGTCTGGCTGAGTACCACGCACTGGCGCAGGCCCACGGGATGCGGATGCCGGCCATCCTCGATCATCTCAACAAGCGGTTCATCAAACCGCTGGCCGTCAATCGCATGCTGGCGCTGGTGGAACGGTCGATGGAGGACGCCCGCCAGGGTGAGGAGCGTTCGGACGTGTTTGCCAAGCTCGAATCAGAAATCGATGAGTATCTGCAGGACTCGTGGGGTTCGGGAATCGACGTCCCCGAGTGGCTGCAAAGCTTGGGAAATGAGGTCGAGCGCGTCGAATCGGACTCCGGCGGCGGACGTCCCGGCGCAACGGCTGAAGTCGAGCTGAGGGACATCACGCTCAACCGCCGGGAGCTGAAGCGACAATTCGACGACTGGCGCAAGCCTCTCAAGCGACCCAAGGGAGGCGGGGCCTCCACAGGACCGGAGCCTTCCGTTGGTAAAACGAAGCCGCCCCGCAAGAAGCCCGGCAAGCGTCCCCGCAAGGACTCCGACGAGACGACGTAGCCCTCGTTACAAGGGACGATTCTCAACACGGAAGCACGGAGAACGTCGGAGGTCAGACAGTGGATAATGCCTGTTTCTCATACAGCCAAAACGCGTCATTCCCGCGAACGCGGAAATCCAGACAGGGGTGGTCCTGTCTGGATCTGCGCCTCGCGTGTCGCAGCGACCGACTGCGATGGTCCTGGTACCTGTGATCAACCAGACAGGTTGCCCTGAGGTGGGACCAGTTTCGTAAACTCCCTGAGCGTGGTCCATCCGAACCCTGTGCCGCGCTCGTTCACGCACATCGAATCGAGGGTGGGCAATGGAGGCTCGTGGCGGATGACAATTGCCGCTGCGGGGACGGCTCGATACGCTCTCACTGAACGCCGTTCGCCCCCTGTGATGCGGACGGAGCATGGCCGCGGTTCCTGAATCAAGGTCCCCGAGTGATCTCAAAGACTGCCGAATATGCGTTGCGGGCCGTCTGCTTTCTGGCCAATGGCGACTCCGGTGCAGAGACAACTGAGTTGATCGCGCGGGCCACTCAGGTTCCTCCATCGTACCTGACCAAGGTGCTGCAGTTGCTCAGAAAGGCGGGCATCGTGCAGACGCAGCGGGGCACCGGCGGCGGCATTTCGCTCGCCAAGCCTGCGACCAATATCACCATTCTGGATGTCGTCAACGCCGTTGATCCGATCCAGCGCATTCCGACATGTCCGCTGGGACTGGCTCAGCACAGTGCGGCACTGTGTCCGATGCATTCGCAACTGGATGATGCGTTCGCCCAGCTTGAACAGGTTTTGCAGGGCACGACGATCGCTGAGCTGATCGCTCGCCCTCGTACCGCCAAGCGGCAATGCCGCTTCCCCGAAGTGGTACGATGACGACCGGGCGCGGTGCATACCGCATCGCATTTGGATGCACAAGGGGACGTTGACATCCACTTAATGCCTCCATAAGCTACGGTCGAATTCCCGAACACAGCCCTTCCCAGACTTCTCTTAGCAACCCTTTTCCGGGTGGGCGGCGACAAATCCCTGTGACCATGCAGCAGCCAGAAACAACCACAGCCGATACCGAGCCGCGGAGATCGTTCCTCGTGCGGTTCCCATCGATGCTGATGACACTGGGGCTGACGGCCGGGTACGGCATGTTCGCCCTCATCATCGGGCGGTTCCTGTTTCCTTCGCAAGGCCGCCGCACTGCCTGGCAGTTCGTTGCCGATCTGGGAGGATTCGCGGCCGGTGAATCTCTGACGTATGTCTCCCCATCCGGTGAACGTGTGGTGTTGACGCGGGTCGGCGACAGCGGGTCGGTGGACGACTTCATCGCTCTGTCGAGTATCTGCCCACATCTGGGTTGCCAGGTGCATTGGGAAGGGCAGAACCAGCGGTTTTTCTGCCCGTGTCATAACGGAGCATTCGACCCCGAGGGCAATGCAATCGCCGGGCCTCCCAAAGATGCCGGGCAGCATCTGCCCCGTTACCCGCTGCGGATCGAACGGGGCCTGCTGTTTATTGATGCGGCAACGGAACGACTGGTCCAGGCCAACACGTCGTCTGGGATCAGGGCCTAGTCCGTCAATCGCGCGGATGCAGTTCCACCAGATGTATCGCAGCGAGAAGACTGTAGGGGAAGCAAGTAACATGACGTCCGGGACCCAGGTCACACGACCCCCCTCGCGAATCCGACGGTGGTTCGAAGAACGCCTGCCGGTCTCGGGCGTGCAGATTGCCGAGCTGACGAACGAACCGGTTCCCAATCACCTGCGTCGCTGGTGGTGGTGCCTGGGGGGGACGCCGGCCTATCTGTTCGTCGTGCAGATCGTCACCGGGATTCTGCTGGCGTTCTACTATCAGCCGTCACCGGAGACGGCGTATCGAGTCGGTCCGCCGCATCACCGAAGATATCAACTACGGCTGGTACATCCGCAGCGTGCACAAGTGGGCGGCGACGCTGATGATCGCCGCCGTCATCCTGCATCAGATGCGGCGTGTACTTTACGGCGGCCTACCGCAAGCCGCGCGAGATCAACTGGATGATCGGCATGTGCCTGCTGCTGATGACGCTCGACGATCGGCTTCACCGGCTACAGCCTGGTGTTCGAGCAGTTGAGCTACTGGGGGGCGACGGTGGCCGCCAACATCTGCGACACCGTTCCGGTCGTCGGGGTGTATGCCAAACAGCTGCTGCTGGCAGGCGACAGTCGTACAACGAGCAACACGGTGCCGCGCTTCTACATTCTGCACGCGGCCGTCCTGCCGGTGACACTGATCGGCTCTGCTCGTCGCTGCACATCGGCATCCTGCGACTGCAGGGGGTGACGGAGCTGCAGTTCGAGGATGAGCCGGAGGAGGGGCCGCAGCACTTCGACTTCTTCCCCGACCACCTGTACACGGAGCTGATCGTCGGTCTGGTGCTGATGATTCTGCTCAGCGTGCTGGCGACGTTGTTCCCGGCGACGATGGGGCCGCAGGCCGACCCGCTGACGACGCCGGAAGTCATCAAGCCGGAGTGGTTTTTCTACGCCACCTTCCGCTGGTTGAAGCTGTTTTCGGCGACCGTTCGCCGTGCTGAGCATGGGATTCATCGTCTTCACGATGTTCGTCTGGCCGTTTATCGACGCCTGGCTGTCGACGGATCACCGGGATCGACGAAATCAGCTTCTGGATCGGCATCGTCGGCGTGTTTCTGCTGGTCGGCCTGACCACCTGGGAAGCCTTGTCGCCCACTGACTGATCGTTGATGGAGAAACTGACCGGAATTGAACCGTGCACGCGAAAGCCTCATGGATTCGCGTCGTCGGCCGAGAGAATCCGGTCGAAGCGGCGACTGCTCCGAATCGTGGCGGAGGCGATCGTCCGGCCGAGTTTCTGTACGGTGCTGTCGACAGGAAGATGCGTTTTTCGATGCCTTCTATTCGGAATCTGACCGATCGCATCCCAGGTGTCGGTGCATTGTTCGCTCAGACAGACATGCAAAAGCAGAATGCACTCGTTCGCCAGGGGATTGCGGCCGCTCATCGACCATGCCGCGAGGGCAAGGTGGCAACCAACCCGGAACTGGACCATCTGGGAAAATTGCACGGCGGCAGGCATCTGGCCATCAGCCCGCAGGATGTATGAAGGCTGGGTCGACGATCTCATGGAGATGGTGTCGGAATTCGACCCAATGGACACCCACGGCGTCGAGGCCGCCTGGCGCGAAGTGCTGGCGCCCGGCATCGAAGTGATGATCTCTCTACTACATGAAAACTAATCGACTCGGAGACGCGGACCATATGAAACTTCAGACGAAACGAACCGTCATTGGCCTGCTGGGCATTTTGTTCCTGCTGTCGCTGGTCCTGGTACAGGCCATGGAGGTCGTCCGACGCCGCGAGGAGGCCGGATTGTCGGCAGCTCATATCGCCGTCCCGGTCAGCTCGAAGTCGTGCGTCGATTGTCACGGCAACCGACGTCGTCACCGGGCATCATCGACCACTGGAAGGGGAGCACGCACGCGCTCAAGGGGGTCGGCTGCGTTGAGTGCCACCTGGCCCAGAAGGGGGACGTGGACGGGTTCGATCACTACGGTGCACACATCGCGACGATCGTGACTCCCAAGGACTGCTCCCGCTGCCATCAGAAGGAGTTCGACGAGTTCGAGCAGCAGCCATCACGCCAAGGCCGGCAACATTCTGGCGTCGCTCGACAACTTTCTCGCTGAGGAAGTCGAAGGATTTCGCAGACGAGGAGAGCGGTCATCACTTCTTCAATCCGCATTCGCCGACGCCAGGCAACCCGGATATCACCGAAGTCAACGGTATGGCCAGCGCCTTCGTCGGCTGCCAGCAATGTCACGGCAGCAAGGTCGCCTTGCCGACGCAAGGATGGCGGCAAATTGACTTTCGACGATCTGAAACCCGACGCGAAAGGGCAGCCGACCAATCTCGACGCCCTCGACTCCGATCGCGAAGTCCGACGACGGCCGCCCGAAGTTCGCATCCGGACACGTGGCCCAACACGGGCATCGGCCGGCTCAACCTCGACGGGTCGCAGGGCTCGTGCTCGGCCTGCCACAGTCGGCACGATTTCTCACCCCGTCGGGCCCGTCAGCCGGAGAACTGCGGCAAGTGTCACCTCGGCCCCGACCATCCTCAGAAGGAGATCTATGAGGAATCCAAGCACGGCGTCGCGTTTCGCGATCTGAAAGACCACATGAATCTCGACGCCCACACCTGGGTGCTCGGCAAGGACTACACTCAGGCCCCCACCTGTGCGACCTGCCACATGTCGGGACACAGCCGCAACGACGGAAAGGTGACGCATGATCCCGGGCCAGCGGATCTCGTGGACGAATCGACCGCCGGTCAGCGTCGTGCTCGACACGGACGCCGACGGCAAAGATCGTGACGGAGACCGATCCGGCCAAACGTCGCGAGTTGACGGTCTTTTCCGCCGAGGAAAAGCGAGCCAACATGAAGCAGGTCTGCCAGCACTGCCACACGCCGGACTACATCAACGGCTTCTACAAGCAGTACGACGACTTCGTCGTGCTGTACAACGAGAAGTTCGCCAAGCCGGGCCAGACGATCATGGCCGAGCTGTCGAAGCAGGAACTGATGACGAAAAGCGCAGTTCGACGAAGAGATCGAATGGACCTGGTTCTACCTGTGGCATCACGAGGGTCGCCGGGCACGACACGGGGCCTCGATGATGGCTCCCGACTACGCCCACTGGCACGGCATGTACGAAGTCGCCGAACGGTTCTATATGGAGCTGATTCCGCAGGCGCGGGAGATCGCCGACCACGCTGCGGCTGAAGGAAAGACGGAACAGGCAGCCGCTGTGACAAAGGTCATTGACGAGATTCTCGCCAGACCGGAACATCAGTGGATGCCCTCGCGGCCGGGCAAGGAGGTGGCAGAAGTCGCTCCCGTTAGGAAGGACGTGTTACAATCCGATGCGGCAACATCCGTCGAGGCGGCCGAACCGCGCGAGGACAACACTCCTCCACAAGCATCGGAAGCTAAGAAGACAGAAACGGATCAGGAGAACGGGGCGAACCCGGCTGCACCACCGAACGTCACACCGCCGACAGATTAGCGTGAGCGACTGATGCACAAGTACATCATCATGGGGGCCCAGGGCTGCGGCAAAGGGACGCAGGGCAAGCTCCTGCAGGCCCGGTTCGATCTGGTGCACATCAGCGTCGGGGACATCTTTCGCGGGCACATCGAGTCACGGACCAAGCTGGGGGCCCGTATCCGCCGGTTCGTCAAGGATGGCCACCTCGTGCCGGATGAGATCGTCGACGAGATCGTGCGGCGTCGTCTCGACGAGCACGACTGGAACTATGGCTTTGTGCTGGATGGATTTCCCCGCAACCGTCCTCAGGCCGTGTTCTTTCTCGAAAGCTACGATGTTGATGCTCTGATCAACATTGAGGTGCCGCGCGATGTCGTGTTGCGGCGGCTGTTGTCGCGGCGGCTGTGTGGTCAATGCGGGCTGGACTACAACCTCATCTACCATCGCCCGAGTGTTCCTGGCGTCTGCGATGTCTGCGGCGGGGAGTTGCTGCAACGTCCCGACGACACCGAGCGGGCCGTCAATACGCGATTGACCGACTACTATGAAAAGACCGAACCCATCCTGGATCTGTTTCGTCAGAAGGAGCTGGTGATTGCCATCGACGGCAGTCGGCCATCCGAGGAAGTCCATGCCGAAATCTGCAGTAGGCTTCCCGGTGGCAGCCGCTTGTCGTCGGGTGACCCATCGTGACTGGCCGCAGTGGCTGAACGTATTGCGAGGTCGGACAAATGCAGATTTCTGAGAGCATTCAGCAGATTGTCTCCCACGAAGGCCTCGTGACCGACCTGTTCTACATCAAGTATCTCGACCGTTACCCGGAGCTGCGAAAGTACTTTGAAGGGGTCGAGATGCAGCAGCAGGCGGTGCTGCTCAAGATGGCGCTGACGGTCATTCAGCAATACTACGACCATCGCTTTCCCGCGGCCGAGCAGTACCTGCTGGTCCTCGGAAGCAAGCACGACCGTCGTGGGATCCCTCGGCAGCTGTATTCCGATTGGCGCGACTGCATGCTCGACACGCTGGAGCAATTTCACGGAAACCGCTGGTCAGCAGAACTTGAAGACGACTGGACCCAGGCCATCCATCTGGCGACGGAAGTCATGCTTCGCGGTTACGACCAGCAGGCCATTGCCTGAGCGAGAGTTCGCTCAGAAACCCCAGGTCGCCATCAGATAGAACTGTTCGGCATTCCCGCGGGCCGGGATCGCGGCGTTGTCATCCACCGCGGCTCCATACCAGAACCAGAAGTAACCGGCCTGCACGCTCAGGTTGGCGTTGACTGCATACGTCGCCAGCAGGTCGAGTTCGGTTCCAAGATGGCGCTCGGGAGTTGTCAGGTTGCCCAAGGGCGCTCCACCGACATTGTAAATGAAGTCCTGGCGCTCGCCTTGTCGAACCAGTGCCAGTCACATCCCAGCGTCAGCTTCTTCGTAGGCTTTGCCGCCAGCTGGATGCTGTAGTCCAGCAGGTTGGCACCGTTGAAGTTGTCGATGAGGCCCCAGTAGGCATGCCCCAGGGGATAGAGGGTCGTGACGGTATGGATTTGTCCGTCGTTTGGATTGCGATCGCCGGAACCCCACCAGAACACTCCCTTGATCGACGGCGACCAGGGGATGTCATTGAGCGTCACACCGCCGATGGTCGAGACGAACCCCGCGCTGACGTTCAGGTCACGCCCGCCACTGCGGAAGTCATCCTCACCGAACTGAAAGGCACTTTCGAGATCCCAGTTCCAGGTGGCGAGAACCTTGTCGCCGTCCTTCACCGGTTTGCTGCCGGCATAGCGGGCCCCGATGGTGTGCCGGTTGCCGTCGATGTCCGTCAGCACCTGCTCGTCGACGTTGAGCCAGAGCCAGTACAGATCGAGCACACCGTTCGGAGCTTTCTTGTAGGTCGCATAGACACCGCTGAAGAGAATGTCCTGGTTCGCGATGTCGAAGCTGGTGGGACGGAACACCTGGGCACTGGCCGCTCCGTTGGAGGGGCGAACCGAGAACGCGTCCACATTCCAGTCACTGCTCGTGTAGTACGCTTTGCCACCCTCAAATGTCCGGTACGTATTCGACCATCCCAGAGGCGAAATGAGATGTTGGGCTCCGTAGAGTAATGTCTGACGCCCGTAGCGAAAGCGGAGCGGGTCACCATCAAACTCCAGCAGCTTGACATCGAGGTAGTACTGCACGAGGTCGGTGCGGTTCTCGTCGATCGGCAGCTTCGGCAGGTCTTCGTTGAAGATCGGCGCGTCGATCGCCTCCACATATCCCTTGATCCAGTCGTTGCCGACCTCGACGAACGGTGTGAACCGCCACAACTGGTATGTATCGCGCCGGAGTTCGCCCAACGGCCGCAGACGGTTGATCTCGTCCATGTACCGGTAGCGCAGTTCGCCTCCGACGGAGTACTTCAGATCCCCCCAGAGGGGTTGCTGCCGCAGCGACTGCAACGCCAGTTCGTCGCTGGTGAGCCAGTTCGCACACCCCGGAGCCTCGCAGTTCTGTGGGAGGCAGCCGTCCTGTGCGGCGGCCAGACCGAAGCAATGGGCCAGAATCACGATGACTGTCAGTGGCATTCCCTGCCGCATGGCGAACTTCCCTGTCTGGAGCGCTTGACGAACAACCCTGTTCCTGTGTTGGGATTATTTCGTCGGATCGGATGAAGTCGATCGATGGGAATTGGCAGCGATGCCCAACTGTCCGTCCACGCAACTTAGGCTGCCGCTATAACCCTCACAGACATTTCGTCCAGACGCCTGCGGCGATCGTGTCGACAAATCAGCATTCGCTGGTAACCTGAAGGGGGAAACGCTGACATCTGTGATGCTGGTAACGATTGTGAGGCCTTCCATGCTCCCGCCACCTGACGACCCGCGATTGAAAGTCGACCGCGCCGGGGACCCGATCAGCGAGCCCGTCGCGCACATGGATGCTCGCCTCGCGATCTTCTCACTCCCAGGAGACCGTGACAGCATATTGAGGGTCTTCGAGCAGCGACTCGGGATGAATCGCATCGACGCCCGTACGAGACTCCATCATCTCCCCGGACTCCTGCCGGAAAGTTACGACGCGGAGATCGCCAGGACCGCGTGCACCCAACTGGAGCAACTTGGGGCAACTGTGACCGTCGTGCGTGCGGCGGAAGTTCCCGACCTGAAGCATTCCACAACGCTGCATCATGCACGCTGCAAACCGGAGGGATTGGTCATTCTCAATCTGGCCGGCGCGGATTGACGAAGTGGTTCCCTGGAATCGCCTGACCCTGCTCAGCATCGCCGATGTCGCCCATGCCACGCTGGACAGGTCTCATGCTCCCGATGGCGTATTCCGCCACGATCCCGGAATCGCCGGCACAGATGCCGATCAGACACACTACAGCGTCGAACTATGGCTGACGTGTGAGGCACCCTTCCGGGCCTTCCATGTCAATCATGAACAGATGAATTACGAGTACCTCGGGGCGCGGATGTCGACTTCGGCGATTGTCAACTTTGGCGAGTTCGTGCGGGACCTGTGTCGATCTGCACCCCGACTCTCGCTGACGCCGACCGCCCGCGCGTTCCGCGACGGCCAGTCGGTCGAGCACTATCGCCTGCCGTCGCCGGAGGAACATCAACGTGCCGTCGTGCTGGGAGTCCTGGCCACACGACAGGCACCCGGAGCACGCTCCGGCCAGTCGGTGGCGGTGGAAGGACATGGCCCGCCAGTCAGTTAAGGGGACCGTCGGATTCGGTCAGTGATGCCAGAATGGCCGGCTCCTCCGCAACTCACTTCTTACTTCTTGCAACGATTCACGCACCTCTGTCGTCCCGAGACATTTGCCATGCTCCCTCGCTTTCAGCACATTCTGGTTCCGCTGGACTTTTCGACGAAGAATCGGATAGCACTTGATGTCGCCTTTGAACTGGCCGAGCTCAATCGGGCTCGCGTTACGTTGCTGCATGTCATCGAACGCATTGAAGCAGGTGCCGAAGATGACGAAGCGCGGGCCTTCTATCAGCGGCTCACCGAGCGGGCCGATACCGAACTCGAATCGCTGTCGCAGCCGTTTGTGGAAGCCGGTCTCGATGCGGAGTACCGCGTGCGGTATGGCAAACGGGCACAGCAAATCGTCTCGTTCATTGACGAACGCTCAGTCGATCTGGTGGTCGTGAGTTCCCATCCACTCGACAGGACCCAGCCCATCAGCAGTCTGGCGACGATCAGCTATCAGGTCTCCGTCCTGGCACCCTGCCCCGTCCTGCTTGTCAAGTAGTTCGATGCCGCTTCACCGTCATGGTGATTGCCGGGCGAACAGAATCTGGTGAAGTCATGTCGCACGGAAACGAACCGCAACCGGATGCCTCTGAGAGGACTCTGCTCGACACGCATTCCCCAGCGGCGATTCGGAATCGATTGCTCGCGGGACCCAGCCACAGCTACCTCAAGGATTTCATCTATGGGGCCATCGACGGTGCTGTTACGACCTTTGCTGTGGTGTCGGGTGTGGCGGGGGCCGGTCTCTCGTCGAGGGTCATCGTCATCCTGGGCATCGCGAATCTCGTGGGCGACGGCTTCAGTATGGCGGCGAGCAATTTTCTCGGCAGTCGTGCCGAGGAACAACACCGGCTCAAGGTCAGGCGGATTGAAGAGCAGCATATTGAGTTGATCCCGGAGGGAGAACGGGAAGAGGTCCGGCAGATTATGGAGGCGCAGGGGTTCGCAGGCCGCGACCTCAAGCGGGCCGTTGATGTTATCACGTCCGACCGGAGCCGTTGGGTCGAGACCATGCTCAAGGAGGAGCACGGTCTGGCGCTCGTTGGCCCTTCACCTTGGAAGGCCGCGGTAGCAACATTCGTCGCATTCATACTGGTGGGTGCGGTCCCTTTGCTGCCGTTTCTGATCCCGCTGCTGCCTGGAATCCATATCGCGTCTCCCTATGTGTGGAGCACACTGATGACCGGTATCGCGTTCTTCGGTGTCGGCGCGATCAAGTCCCGGTTTGTCGATCAGGCATGGTACTGGTCGGGTCTGGAAACACTGGGCGTCGGGAGTGGTGCAGCAGCACTCGCCTACATCTGCGGGCTCGTGCTCAAGTCCGCCGTGGATGTCGCCGGCTGATCCGCGGTCCGTTCGACAGTCGCGCGTGTCCGTGCGCGTTCGCTGAATTCGGGTCGAATCGGAGCGGGCACTGATACCTTGAAACGGCGGGAACTGGTACAATGCTGAGGGAGTTGATCCGTCGTGGGGTTGGTGGCGGCAGCATCCGTGACCTCAAATGAACCGGGGTGTGTGCACGTGGTGGTTCACAAACCGAACAGGAAGGGAGTAACGTCATGCATGGACCTCAAAAACTGGCTGGAATCGGTGTGTGCGGGTTGCTGGTCGCCGCGGGATGGGCGATGTCGCTCAACAATCGGGGCAACCACGTGTTGGCCCAGGCACCGGGGGACAAGCCCAGCGAGAACCCTCCGGCAAAAGTCGAACGGGACAAGGATCTCAGCCACTTTATGCGGGTAAAGCTGGAAGCCTCCGGCAAGATTCTGGAAGGTCTCGCGATCGAGGACTTCAGCCTCATCGTCCAAGGGGCTCGTCAGCTCAACGCCATGAGCAAGGCCGAGAAATGGCGCGTGTCCAACGATCCGATCTATCGGCAGTTCAGCGGAGACTTTCAGCGTGTGACGCAGGAGCTCGTGGAGGCAGCCCAAGGTGATAATTTGGACCGTGCGGCGCTGAAATGGATGGATGCAACGATGGGGTGCATCGAGTGTCATCGTTACGCCCGGGGCATGATGATCGCGGGAGAATACCATGAAAGCCCTGCTGGCAACTGATGGCTCGGCGAACTCACGCGAGGCCGAATGGTTCCTGAATCGCGTGCCCTTTCCCAAGCCACTCGAAATCGATCTGGCGACGGTCGTCGCCGTCCCTCAACTGGGGATGATGCGGCGGGAGTTTCCCCGTGTCGTGGGTGATCTGATTGACGAGTATCATGCCAATGCCCAGGCGCTGCTGGCTGGGGAAGCGTCCCGATTCGAGGGGATTGATGGCGTCATCCGCACGCACGTGCTCAGTGGTCATCCGGCCGAAGAGATCGTGAATGCAGCCAACCAGCTGCGCAGCGATCTGGTGGTCCTCGGAGCACGCGGGCACACGGCGACTCAGCGATTCCTGCTTGGCAGCGTTTCGCTGAAGGTTGCCAAGCACGCCCCGTGTTCGGTGCTGGTGCTGCGGTCCTCGGATCTGCTGCACGACTCCGGGAGGCAGTTGCGAATCGTGGTGGCCCACGACGGGTCGCTCTCATCCAGCGACACGATCCGGATGCTGTCCTCGATCCACTGGGGCGAGTGCGTGGAGATCCGGGTGGTCAGCGTCATGATTGTGCTGACACACTTCGGGATGGAGGTTTATCAGAAGTCCCAGGAACTCTGGCAACAGCAGAAACAGGAGGCCGAACTGGCACTCGCCTGGGCCGTCGCAGAACTCAAGAAGTCCACACCTAACGTCACGTCCATTCTGTGTCAGAGTGAGAACGCCGCCGACGCGATTGTCGGTGTGGCCGAGGAGATGGAGGCGGACATCATCGTCATGGGTGAGCGCGGACGCTCGCGCCATCGAGAGGTTTCTGCTGGGGAGCACTTCCCAAGGAGTGCTGGCCCATGCACCCTGTTCGGTCTGGATCACTCGAGAACCCAGACATCAAGGTCAATCAACTGTTGGAGACACCCCATGATTCAGCTCAAACGTATTCTGGCCGCCACCGATTTCAGTGAGTACGGCGAGTCGGCCGTACGGTACGCCTGCGAGTTTGCCGGTGCCTTCAAAGCCGAGTTGTGTCTGCTCAACGTCGTGGAGCCCCCTGCCGCCGCCTATTCGGAGTTCGGCATCGGCTACCTCGGCGTGCAGGGGATCGAGGAAGACCTGCTGAAGGCGTCCGAGAACCGGCTCAAGTCGGTGCCCGGTCCCGAGTGGGAGGACAAGCTGCAGATCACGCGCACCACTGCCATGGGAACGCCGTTCATTGAAATCGTGCGCCAGGCCCGTGAGCAGGACGCCGACATGATTGTCATCGGCACGCACGGACGTGGTGCCATCGCTCATATGCTGCTGGGGGGCACGGCGGAAAAGGTAATCCGCAAGGCACCCTGTCCGGTGCTGACGGTTCGCGCGGGCCAGCATGAGTTCGTGATGCCCTGACGCCCCGGGGGTCAGCGACTCAGGAGGGGAAGATGAATTCGTCACACGCCCCGGAGCGAGTTGTCATCGTCGGTGGCGGGTTCGCCGGTTTGGCGACAGCTGCCACTCTCGCCACGGCCGGGCTGCCTGTCACCTTGCTGGAGGCATCCCAATTCGGACACGCGGCCTCCACGCTCAACCAGGGCTGGCTCCAAAGTGGTGCCTGGTTCGCGCGGGGACATCCCGAATTCGCCCGGATCTGCTATGCATCGCACCGGCGGACCTTGGACTTTTGCCCGGAGTGCCTTGAGCCCGGTGTCGACTCGATGGTGTACTTTCATACCTCGATCGATACCGGGATGAGCGATTGGACGCAGGCTTGGGAACAGGCGGGAATTCCCTTCGAACAACTCTCGCGATCGGAACTCGAACGGTCTCTTCCCGGTGTGGACCCCGTGCAGATGCAGCATGGGTATCGCCTGCCGGACCGCGCCTTTCGTCCTGACAGGCTCCTGGTCCGGCTTGCTGCGACCGCTCGCAATGCCGGTGCCGAGTTGCGGTCCAACACACCGGTGGTCCGGTTGCTCGAACGTAGCGGCCACGTACAGGGTGTCGTCATTGGAGCGGGCGAAGAGCTCCGTGCCCGATTGGTCATCCTGGCCACAGGTGCTGCCAGCGCACAGGAATTCAGTGAGCTGTATGCACACCGGACCGGGAACCAGGCCAACTATGAGTTGATTTGCCTCAAGACGCACTTGCGGGCGATCCGTCCGGAGACGGGCTGCGTTCCGTTTTGCGTCGTGGATCGGGAAGGCCTGAATCACCTGCCCCACCAGGCGGCGTCCGTGTTTGGCTCGGGGCGATGGAGCGTTGTCACCAAAGGCTCAGACCAACAGGTACAGCCTGCGGAGATTGCCGAGCTGGCCGCCGAGATCGAGGCATTGTTCCCCGCGCTCCGGAAGCGCACCGATCTGCAGATCAACGATTGGGCGGGGACTACCGTCCAAGCGATGCACATCGACCAGATCGCCCCCGGTGATGTGCCGCTCCCGACCATCATCGATCATGCCCAGGAGCCAATGCACATGGAGAATGTCCTGAGCATCTTTCCCGGACGAGCCACGCTGTGGGCCCACCTCGCAGAACAAGTCCACAGGACCGTCATCGAGCGACTGGGGGATCGCGCACTGCAGGCATCGCGGGCACCGTGGCAAACAGATTGAACTCAGCCGACATTCCCGCGCACAAGGGACGTGCCGTCTAGGTCCATGCCTTCAGGAAACCGGTGCGACGTAAAGAAGGCATGATGGATGAGACACATCGCAACCCAGGAATGACGGACGACTGCGGTTGCGGTAAGATGTTTCCGATCCCTTTCCAACACTCCTCGACAGGATGCACAAACCATGTCACTCCGGCGGTCCTTGGCCCTGTTGCTCTTTGTGTTGTCTGTCGTTCCAGCCCAGGCGCAGGCACCCGCAGGCGAGGGTGAATGGGTCCAGTTGTTCAACGGCAAGAACCTCGACGGCTGGACGCCCAAGATCACCGGTTATCCACTCGGAGAAAACTTCGCCAACACCTTTCGAGTGGAGGATGGACTCCTCAAGGTGGTGTACGACGGCTATAACAGCTTCGACGGCAAGTTCGGCCATCTCTTCTATGAGCAGCCGCTTTCAAACTACGTGCTCAAGGTCGAATATCGCTTCACGGGCGATCAGGCACCCCAGGGTCCCGGCTGGGCGATCCGCAACAGCGGAGTGATGATTCATGGAGAGTCGCCTGAGACCATGGCGGTGGACCAGGACTTTCCGGCGTCCATCGAAGTGCAGTTGCTGGGAGGCAACGGCACCGAGGCGCGCACCAATGCCAACCTGTGTACTCCCGGAACCAACGTCGTGATGGATGGGGAACTCATTACACGGCACTGCACCAGTTCCCGGTCCAAGACTTATCAAGGTGACCAGTGGGTCACTGTGGAGATCGAGGTGCACGGCAACGATCGCATCCGGCACATCATCGACGGCGAGACAGTGCTCGAATACACCCAGCCGCAGCTGGACGAGCGCGACGCCCACGCAAAGGAACTGGCTGCGAAAGCGGGCGGTGTCATGCTCAGTGGCGGGAGCATCTCCCTGCAGTCGGAGAGCCATCCGATCGAGTTCCGCAAGGTCGAGCTCAGGAAGCTCGACTGATGGCTGTGTGTCCGACGGGTGGTCGAGTGGCACGCCCTGACGGCAGGAAGGTCGTGGTCATAAATCGGGATTCCGTCAGGCGCGGTCTTCCGGTCTGCACGTGCGTCCATGGGTCGATTCGATGTGCGAGGAAGAAACTGGCGCAGCGCCCCCGGTGCTGTATCGTCAGGGAATGCATTGTGTCGAGAGGGGCCGCCACCAGCTCTCCAGCGCAATGCGCACCTTTCGCTGTGTCGACAGGGAGATGCGCTCGCTGTAGACATCGTATCGGCGTGCTTCGATCTCAGTGAGCAGTCCACCGTAGATGCGGAGCATCGCCGTCAGGATGGGTTGCCCCTGTGGGTGAACCAGGTCGCGCAAAGGTGCGGCCCGAACGTACAGGCTTCGTGCCCGGTCCACCTGAAACGTCATCAGTCGCTCGAACCGTTCATCCATGACGCGCTGCCGGATGTCATCGGCCATGTAATCGAACTGCTCGAGTTCGTCGCGCGGGAGGTAGACGCGTCCTGCATCTACGTCCTCAGCCAGATCGCGCAGGATGTTGGTCAACTGAAAGGCGAGGCCGCAGTCCACCGCCAGGTCCCGCGCCCGGGGATCATCAAACCCCCAGATGTGGATGCAGCACAATCCAACCGCACCCGCAACGTGATAACAGTAGCGGGACAGATCGTCGAATGTCTCAAAACCCGTTGGTTGCAGATCCATTTCCACCCCATCAATGACAGCCTGCAGATACTCGACGGGGATTTGATGCCGGCGCACGATGTCTGCCACCGCCGGGAGAATGCGATGCGAGATGGCTTGTCCTGCGAGTGCGTCCTCCAGTGCCCGCCGCCAGGAGGCGAGTGCCGCCTGGCGCTGGGCGGTCGAACGTCCGGGATCGTCCCCCAGGTCGTCGGTGATTCGCATGAAGGCATACAGGGCGCACATGTCGCGCTGCAGGTGTCGGGGCAATGTCAGAAAGCTGAAGTAGAAGTTCTTCCCCTGCCTGCGGGCCAGCCGGCGGCATTCGCGAAAGGAGGCGGAAAGCCCAGGATCCATAACGGGGCGACTCAGCAGAGACGTGAAGGACTCAGATCGAATGACGACTGCGAATGAGCGAGGGCCGCAGATTCCGCCCTGCAGCGGCGCAGACACTCTTCACAAAGAGCGTGGCGAAGCGGCCTTTGCCAATCACCGGGCGTTGTTCCCACACACGGTATCCGATCCGCTCAATCTCATCGAGGATCTGCAATCCGCCTCGCACAAACAGATCGATGTCCACCTGCAATCGTCCACGCAGGTCGTTGACCAGTGGGCGACCTGCTTCCAGGAATTCCCGCGCTCGCTCCACTTCGAAGGTCATCAGTCGGATGAAGGACCCGTTCGTCACCCGCCCGGCGAGGTCGTCGTCCGAGTAGTCGAACAGCACACGGTCTTCGCGAGGCAGATAGGTGCGGCCGATGTCGGCATCCCGCGCGACATCCTGCCAGAAGTTAGCCAGTTGCAGCCCGCTGCAGATGCTGTCTGAGCGATTGAGATTCTCCTCACGCTGTTCCCGGCACAGACTGAGCACCAGGCGCCCCACCGGATTGGCACTTCGCCGGCAGTAGTCTGTCAGTTCCACAAACGTCTCGTACTCCGTCTGCGTCTGATCCTGCTCAAAGGCGGAGATCAAATCGAGAAAGGGAGCGGCAGGAATATGGAACTCACGAATCGTCTCCTGCAGAGCCACGAACACGGGGTGCCGGACCCGGTCCTCATAGCACTCCAACAGTTCGTAGCGCCACCAGTCCAGCAATACCAGTGCATGCCGGGGATCGCCCGCTTCATCACCCAGGTCGTCGGCCCATCGGCAATAGGCGTAAACATTGCAGAAGTGTTGCCTGAGCGCCCGGGGCAACATCCATGATGCGACCGGAAAGTTCTCGTAATGCGTGCGGGTCAGTTCTCGCGTGTAGTCCTGTGCTTGGCGCAGAGACACCGACGAGCCGACCGATGCATCTGGACCCCAGACGTCGAGCATATCGATGACACTGACCATGCGGGCAGCGTCGCGTGCAGAACATCCGCCGTCAACCACACCTGCCGCCCTCTGCACGAAGAAAGCCCAGGGGACGTGGCCCTTGGGCTTTCTGGTCAATCAAGGCTTCAGTACCCACGGGCAGCGGCCCGTGGGTACTGTTACTTCTCAGCCATTCAGCTAATCAGCCAGTCAACCAATCAGCAGTTGTAGTACAGGTCGAACTCGAACGGATGCGGGCGGAGTCGGATCGGATCAATCTCGCTCTCGTACTTGTAGTTGATGAACGTCTCGATCAGGCCTTCGCTGAAGACATCCCCCTTGGTGAGAAACGCATGGTCGCCGCGCAGCGACTCGAGTGCCTCGCTGAGCGACTTCGGAGCGACATTCGTTTTCGAGAGTTCCTCGGGTGTCATGTCGTAGATGTCGCGGTCGAGCGGCTCGCCCGGGTCGATCTTGTTCTGGATGCCGTCGATCATGGCCATCATCAGGGCGGTGAACGACAGATATCCGCACGCCGACGGATCGGGGCAGCGGAACTCGACCCGCTTGGCCTTGGGAGACGACGAGTACATCGGAATCCGGCACGAGGCGGAGCGGTTTCGTTGACTCATGGCGAGCGTCACCGGGGCCTCGAATCCCGGCACCAGCCGGTGATAGCTGTTCACGGTCGGTGCCGACAGGGCGATGAGTGCCCGGCCATGCTTGAGGATGCCGCCGATGGCATGCAGTGCCATTTCTGAGAGACCGGCATAACCGTCGCCCGCCATCAGGGCGTCCTTCCCCTTCCAGAAGGAGATGTGCGTGTGCATGCCACTGCCGTTGTCTTCGAAGACCGGCTTGGGCATGAAGGTCACCGTCTTGCCGTGCCGCTTCGCGACATTCTTGATGATGTATTTGTACCACAGGAACTGGTCAGCCATCGTCAGCAGTTCCTTGAACTGCATGTCGATCTCGCACTGGCCAGCGGTCGCCACCTCGTGGTGATGAGCTTCGACCACGATACCGATGCGGCGCATCTCATTGACCATCTCGGCACGGATGTCTTGCAGCGTGTCAGACGGGCTGACCGGGAAGTACCCACCCTTGTAGCCGACCTTATGACCGAGGTTGCCACCGGGTTCGCTGCGCCCGGTGTTCCAGGCCGCTTCCGACGAGTCGATCTCGTACATGCCGCCCCGCTGGGTCGACAGGTAGCGGACGTCATCGAAGATGAAGAATTCCGGCTCCGGGCCGATGTAGCAGGTGTCGGCGATGCCGGTGGACTGCAGGTAGGCAATGCCGCGCTTCGCGACGCCGCGGGGATCCTTATGATAGATCTCCTTGGTGATCGGATCGACGATGTCAGCAATCACGCTGATGGTCGAATCGGCGAAGAACGGGTCGAGGCGGGCGGTCGAGGCATCGGGAATGGCCAGCATGTCCGACTCATTGATGGCCTGCCAGCCGCGAACGGACGAGCCGTCGAAACCCATGCCGTCTTCGAATGTGCCATCATCGAACATCTCAATTGGATACGAGCAATGCTGCCAGATACCGAAGATGTCGCAGAACTTCAGATCGACCTGTTCGGCGTTGTGCTCCTTGGCGAAATCAAAGAAGTTCTTGGGGGAATTGCCGGCAGGCACCTTGGACTTGGCGTTTGACATTGACTTGAATCTCCTCAGAGAACCATGTTGGCGAGGCGGCAGCACAGCTCACGGAGCCTCAAACCCAGAGGCTCGACATCCGTCACTCCATGCCCTTCCTCAGACAAAGAACGGGACACCATGCCCACATTCTGAACAGGACTGCCCACTGGGTGTGCATTGCGCTGCCGGAGGGCAACCCGAGAACCGGCAGATTCTGCAGGTCTCTTTTGTCCGTCCCATCAGGCAAAGTCCGTGCCAGCGTGCCGCACACAATAACCTCACCCCGCCGCTGATGCCATGGATCGCGACCCGTTTCTTGCCAGAGATGACAGGCAGTCCGAAACCGGGATTACGCAGAGTACGCGGCCCGAGTGGGCGCAGGATTCGTGTCCGGTTGCCAGTCGATGAGCTGCAGCTCGATGTTCTCGTATCCCCGAAACCGGTTGATGGTCGGCGCAAAGCAGATCGACAGGGAACCACTTGTCGTCGCGATGCTGTCGGCCCAGAATCCCCGACCGAAGGCCACAGCCCGCACGATTTTGCCGGCCTGACGCAACTTCACGGAGAGATGTCGATCGCCCCCTCCCATCGTCCGGGGAGGCTCCACCACCTCGACCCCCGAAGCCGCGAAAACCGGTCGGCGATTCTCACTCCCAAACGGTCCCATTCGCTCCAGTTCCTGTACACTGCGCAGTGACAGGTCGGCCAGTGTCACCTCCGCATCGACCTGCAACTCCCCGTCTGAACTTACGTCTCCTCCGGATTCCAAGGCGTGCTGTACCAGCGCGGCTCGAAAGGCATCGATGCGCTCCAGCCGAATGCGCAGACCCGCCGCGGCCCGATGCCCCCCGAAGGTCTCCAAGTGTTCCGCACAGGCCGACAGGCCCAAATGCAGATCGAAGCTGCGGAACGAGCGTCCCGAACCCTGACCGATTCCCTCCTGCGAGTTGACGGCGATCAGCACTGCGGGACGCTCGAAGTGCTCGGCGATGCGGCTGGCCACGATGCCGATGACCCCCGGATGCCACTCCTCGTGTTCCAGTACTAAGGCCGCGTGCTCAAGCCAGTCAGGATGCTCCTCAACCAGAGCCTTGGCCTCGCGGAAGATGCGCCGTTCGACTGTCTGCCGCTGTTTGTTCAACTGGTCGACGTATTCGGCCAGTTGCATGCCTCGTTCGGGATTCTCGGTCGTGAGGAGTTCGACTCCCAGTCGCGCCTGTCCCAGTCGTCCGGCGGCGTTCAGTCGTGGGGCGATCGCGAAACCGACGTCCTCGGATGTGAGGGTCTTGTTCGCGTCGAGCTTGGCAACCTTGAGCAATGCCTGCATCCCCGGATTCCGCATGCCGGCGATCACCGACAGGCCATACCTGACAAGAATCCGGTTCTCACCTCGCAGCGGAACGACATCGGCAATCGTGCCGATGGCCGCCAGTCCGACGGCCTGCGTGAGAAACTCGCGCACGTGCGAGGCGAGGCCCGCTTGCCATCACCCAACCGCTGACAGATGCCCCATGCCAGCTTGAGTGCCACGCCGACACCGCACAGATCACGGCATGATTCCGGCCCCTCTCCCAGCCGCGGATGCACGATCACTCGCGCCGGTGGCAGGACTGCCGGCGGCGTGTGATGATCGGTAATCATCAGTTCGAGCCCCAACTCTCGCGCGAGTTCCGCCTCAGCCAGACTCGCGATTCCGCAATCGACCGTAATCACCAGTCGATCAGGATCCTCCTCATGCAGCGAACGCAGCGCCTCGCTGTTGAGTCCGTATCCTTCCTCCATGCGGCTGGGGATGTAATAGTCGACCTTGCCACCGGCGAGAGTCAGACAATGCCACAGCAGACTCACCGACGTCATGCCATCGACATCGTAGTCACCGAAGATGGTGATACGCCGACTGGCCTGCAGTGCCTCGACAACGCGATCGACGGCCGCTGTCAGTCCCGGCAGTGTGTCAGGTTCGGCGAGGTCACCGATCTCGGCCCTGAGAAAGCTCTTGGCTCCCGCTGCGGTCGAGTAGCCACGTGCGGCCAGCACCTGGGCGAGCAGGGGGCTGCACTTCAGTTCCCGGGCGAGTCGGGCGACAACTGCGGGATCATGAGGCGTGAACCGCCAAGTCTTGGACATCGCTTCGACCGTCCGTGAATACTCGCTCGAACTCCAGGCTGCCGAGATTACAGCAGAGAGGCACACGCGTCAAAGAGACAACGAACGCCCGCCGACGGATGCTGACCAAAGCCCGCCGACGGCGTCGGGCGGGTCACGAGAGGCGGAAACCTAAGAGCGCTCGCTGAATCGTTGGTCAGTTGCGACGTGATCCCGAGAAGGCCCGGACCAGCCAGAACAGCATCGTCGAAATTGCCTGCAGCGTCGCCGCGACATATGTCCAGGCGGCAGCATTCAGGACGTTCCGCACGGCGCCGGCCCCTTCACCATCCACGATTCCCAGTTCGCCCAGCAGTCGCTTGGCACGATTGCTGGCATCGAACTCGACCGGCAGGTTAACAAGCTGAAAGAACGCGACCGCGCCGAATCCGGCTACTCCCGCCCACAGGAGCGGTGTCGCCTGCATCATGAAACCCATCATCAGCAAGACGAACGCGGCCCGTGAACCAAACGTCGCCGCCGGGATCGCCGCATTGCGGACCACCAGGGGCGCATAGTGCGCTGCGTGTTGCAGAGCGTGTCCTGCCTCATGGGCGGCGATTCCGACCGCGGTCGCCGTGCGGCTCTGATAGACATCCGCACTCAGTCGCAGCACACGCTTCGAAGGGTCGTAATGATCGGTCAATTGTCCGGGGACCTGTTCAATCGGAACATCCCCAAGCCCCGACGTATCAAGAATGTGCTGGGCAGCGGCGGCTCCGGAGATGGGAGTCGGGATCTGCATCCCCCGGACATAGGCCGACTTGACGCGCGATTGCGCCCACATCGCCATCAGCATGGCGGGAGCCAGGAAGAGGAAGTACAGCGGATCGAGTACCATGGGTCGCGAACTGTTCCTGCGGATGAACGGACAACGGACGAAACGTATCTTACGCCCGCTGCCCGGATTCGGACAGGACGCAGAGATATCGCGGCTGCATTGCGTGGCCATGTGACCCAAAGCCCGCCGAGTCTTGCGTGCCAGGAATCTTCGACCCGCTGTCGATTGCAAAGTCCTGAGAGTATGCTGGTTAGTGCGACCAAGCGGCAAGATGTCACACATTCTTCGGGAATTCAAAGAATAAACACCCCTGTCTGTTCATCTGACATTGATGAGGGATCGGCCCCGGTGAGAGGTTTGCCTTGACCAGCGAAGGCCAACGCAGACTCGACTCAGCCGAGGTGGACCGGCTCTTTCGGGAGTATGGGACCCGATTGCGGCAGTTTCTGGTCGGGCTGCTGAGAGATGGACATCTGGCAGAGGAGGCCCTGCAGCGGACATTTGAGCAGACGGCCAAAGTGGGTGGCGACGTGTCACCGCAGTCGCAGCAGCCTTGGCTGTTTCGGGTGGCGTATCACGAAGCGATGGCGATTCGTCGCCGCCGGCAGTTGGATGCCAGAGTGTTGCAGAAGTTGGCCCTGTCGGCCGAGCACCATGGGTTGTCCCCGGAATCGGAGGTTCTCAGGACGGAGGCGGCGGACCAAGTGCGAAATGCCGTGAACCTGCTGCCTGACGAGCAACGGCGCGTTGTTGTTATGAGAACCTGGGAACAGAAGACATTTGAGCAAATCTCACGTGAGTTGCAGATTCCCCTCGGGACGGTCCTCAGTCGCATGAGGCTGGCGATCGAAAAGCTGCGCAGAATATTGAACGAACACGAATAAGGGCACGCACGAGTGACAGGCTCCTTGACCCAGACCGAGTGGCAAGCTTACCGGTATCTGACTGGTGATCTGGATGCGGCCCAGTGGCAGGCCTTCGACGCCCGACTGGCCGACGATCTGAATGCGCAGCACGCGCTCGCGCAGATGGTTCCGCTGGTGCTGGCCATCTCGTCTCGTGGGCCGGCCATAGAGCAGCCGGTGGCTCAAACCGTGCCCTGCCCGCCGAATGTTCGCCCAGCCAGTCGATGGCGTGTGATGGTCGGCGTCACGACCGCTGCGTTGCTCGTCGTCGCCGGGATGCTCATGAACCCGGCGAATCAGTTTGACATCGGGAATTCCCCCAGCAGTGCTTCCCTTTCCGGGAAGGAGCTTGATCTGACAGGTTCGCAGTCACTGATGACGTTGTGGAGCGAACTGGCGGATGAGCCTGTCCTCTCCGCGAACCACAATCTGGAGGATGATCTGGCCCCCGCCCACGATCTGGATATCCCCCGCTGGATGCTGGCGGCGGTCGAGGCCGAACGGCTCGACTTCGAGCAGCTGCCGCATGACGGACTCCCGACCGATCCGACCACAGAGACTCACGATCGATTGTAATCCCTGATGCGCTGTGCAATTCGACAATCTGCCCTGCTGATGATGGCACTCGCTGCCGTGTCCTTGGGGCACGTCTTGCTTGCGGGTGAGATCCTGCACGCAGGTTCCACTGCGGATTCCGGTGCGCAGTCGCCGGAGGGAGGTGGCTCGTCAGACGTGTCATCGGGAACCAGGACAACGGCGAGCAAGGACAATGCGACCGCCAAACCTGCATCATTGACCGACGATGAAGAGGCCGCAGCACTGGCGTTTGCCACCGAACATCACCCTCAGCTGGCGAGTCTTGCCCGGCGGTTGAAGCAGCAGAACCCTGACGAATATGCCAATGCTCTCCGGGAGATTGCGCAGGCGAGTGAGCAAATCAATCGCTGGCAGGAACGCCAACCCGCCCGCTATCAGATCGAGCTCGATCTCTGGAAGGTGGAGTCGCGCATTCGTCTGTTGGCGGCCCGCATCGCCATGGAGGATCGACCGGCATTCGATAAGGAGCTGCGGGGTCTGCTGAACGAGCGGGTCGACCTGCGGATTGCCCTGATGAACGTCGAGAAGGACCGCATCCGTTTGCGACTGGAGAAGCTGGAAGATTCCGTCAGGCAAACGGACAAAGACCGGACAGCGACCGTTGAGCGCGAGCTGGAGCGGTTGTTGCGTCAGGTCCGCAGCCAGACAACACGGCAGTCGCCGAAGCCGGCACCTGTCACGAAGGACAAGAACCAGACACTAAAGCCAAGCTCCGGGACACCGGAGAAACGGCCGGCGCACAACGCCGGCACTGATGACATGACCTGAGTGCTGGACGCCGGGGACGATTCATTGCCCCAACGTCCAGTTGATTTCTGTAAACACACGAGTCCACGCAAAGGGGAATGCATGCGACGCCTGATTCTCAACCTCAGCCTGGCAGCATTGATCGTCTCTCCCGTATTGACGCAGGCGGCTGACCAGACACTCGCGCCAGCCCAGCAACGATTCGCTGACGCGTCAGCAGATGAGACGCCGGACTTTCAGCGGCACGTGGTCCCTCTGCTGGGCAAGCTGGGCTGCAACGGCCGGGCCTGCCATGGCTCGTTTCAGGGCCAGGGGGGCTTTCGGCTCTCACTGTTCGGTTACGACTTCAAGATGGACTACGAAGGTCTGTCCGAGCGGATCGACACCGGAGCACCGCTCGACAGCTATGCCCTCCAGAAGCCGACTCTGCAGGAAGAGCACGAAGGTGGCAAGCGGATGGAGCCCGGAAGTTGGGAGTACCACATCTTTCTGAATTGGATCAAGTCGGGTGCGAAACCTGTCGCTGATGACGCCCCGGCCCTGCTGGCCCTCGACATCTCGCCTCGCGAAATCGTCTTTGCGGGACCCGAAGAACAATCACAACTGCGGGTGATCGCGCGCTGGGCGGACGGAACATCGGAGGACGTCACCTGTCTGAGCCGGTATCAGAGCAACGACACTCAGATTGCGACCGTCGACGAGCGCGGGCAGATTCAGTCGGGCACAGCCGGCGACACGCACATCGTTGTGTTCTATGACAACGGCGTGGTGCCGATCCCCGTGATGCGACCGGTCTCGGAATTGGCAGGCGAGCGGTATCCGCAGGTAGCGACACCGACGAAGGTTGATGAACTGGTTGTCCAGAAGTTGCAGAAGCTGGGGATTGTCCCCTCAGACACGAGCAGCGATGCGGAGTTCCTGCGCCGTGTCTCGCTGGACATTGCCGGAACGCTGCCGACTGCCGATGACGTCCGCGAATTCCTGAAAGACGACTCCCCCGCCAAACGGACCCTCAAGATCGACGAATTGCTGGAGAGCCCGGCGTATGCCGCCTGGTGGACCCAGAAGCTGTGCGACATCACCGGGAACAGCGACGAACAACTCAACAACGTGACACCCGACCGGGCCGCGCCAGCCAGGACTGGTACAACTGGATTCACAAGCGCGTGGCCGAGAACGCCCCCTATGATGACATCGCTGAGGGGTTCGTGGTTGCCACCAGCCGGCGGGATGGAGAATCGTACGTCGATTACTGCGAACGGGTGAGTGAGTGGTATCACCCGGACGCTCATGACGGATTCGCCGACGAACCGACAATGCCTCACTACTGGGCCCGGAGAAACTTCCGCACTGCAGAGGAACGGGCTGTCGGGTTTGCCTACACGTTTCTGGGAATCCGCATCCAGTGTGCCCAGTGTCACAAGCATCCGTTCGACCAGTGGACACAGAACGACTTCGAGCAGTTTCAGGGCTTCTTCGATCTCGCTCGCGTCGCCACGACAGGCAGCGACAAGGATGCCTATGAAGCGATGATAAAAGACCTCGGCCTCGAAGGAAAAAAGGGGAACGATGCCCGCCGCGAGTTCACTAACCTCCTCAAGGACGGAAAGACCATTCCTTTTGGAGAGCTGTATGTGCAGAAGCCTCGTGTCAGCGGCGACGCAATGCGAAAAGCCCAGGCGGCCCGCAAGCAGGGCAAGAAGGTCGACCTGCCGGGACCGACCGCCAAGCTGCTGGGCAGCGATGTCGTGAATCTGACGGAAGTGGATGACGCCCGCCAGGCCCTGATGGACTGGATGCGATCGGCGGACAACCCCCTGTTCGCCCGCGCGTTCGTCAACCGGGTGTGGGCGGCGTACTTCAATCGAGGTATTGTCGAGCCGACCGATGACCTGTCGCTGGCCAATCCTCCCAGCAACGCGGCCCTGCTGGATTATCTGACCGAGGGCTTCATCGCCAGCGGCTATGACATGAAGTGGGTTCATCGGACGATTGCCAACAGCCGGGCCTACCAGGCGTCCTGGCAGCCCAATGAGACGAACCTGCACGACGAGCGCAACTTCAGCCGGGCGATCCCCCGCCGACTCCCTGCCGAAGTCGCCTACGACGCCATGCAGATGTGCACGGCGGCAGACAGCCGGGCGAATACGTTCCTGACGGACATGGACGATCGCGCCATTGCCGAGCCTGCTGTGCCGCGTGGTAATGCCCGCTACAACGGTCCGAACTACCCGCTGTATGTGTTTGGCAAGTCAATCCGTGAGAACAATTGTGACTGCGAACGTTCCATGGAGCCCAGTCTGCTGCAGACGATCTTTCTACGAAACGATGCGGACCTGTTCGATCTGATCGATCGTCCGAAGGGGGGCTGGCTGGCGGAGGTCACACGCGAGTCCCTCCCTAAGGACGTCCGAGACAAGCAGGCATCTGCTCGAGGTGGCGACGAAGCCGTCGTCGCCCGCATGGAGAAGCAGATCGAACGTTTCCGTAAACAGAAGAACAAGGAGGCACTGGCGAAAGCCGAGAAACTCCTGAATGACTATCGCAAGAAGCATCCCGCCGCGAACAAGGACAAAGCCGAAGCTCCCCCTGCGATTGACTCCGTACAGTCGCGTGAGATTGTGGAGAATGCGTACCTGCGGACGCTGAGCCGATTCCCGGATGAACGGGAACTGGGCGTCGCAATGGCCTACGTCCAGGAAGCATCGGATCCCGCCGAGGGAGTCCGCAGCCTGCTTTGGTCGCTGATGAATACGAAGGAGTTCATCGTCAATCACTAGCGTGTTTTGCCCGAACGGCTTGCTGCAACTGTATCAAGTCTCGGAGGCCGAGGGCGCTGCACGAAAACCAGGTTGTCAGTCATCAGTTTTCAGTAAACAGAATCGGCAGGCTCACACTTCCTGTGTCTGCTCATCACCATTAGCCAACCTCCATCAGCCCACTCACAACGACCCACCACAAAGGACACAGACAATGGCACTTCACACCACTTGCGACGGCTTGCAGCGACGTGATTTCCTCAAAGTCGGTGCGATAGGCACTGCCGGATTCACGCTGGGTCAGTACATGCGTCTGATCGAAGCGGGCCAGATTCCCGAGGCGGCGCGGGCCAAGTCGGCGATCTTTATCAATCTGCCCGGCGGTCCAACGCACATGGATACGTTCGACCTCAAGCCGGAAGCATCTGACGAGTACCGGGGAGAGTTCTACGCCGATCCAGACGAAGGTTCCGGGCATCGAGATCTGCGAACACCTGCCCCGGTTGGCCTCGGCGATGGACAAGTTCGTGATCCTCCGCGGGGTCTCGCACACACTCGCTGCCCACAACTTGGGAAGTGAGTACGTGAACACCGGCAATCGACCGCTTCCGTCGCTGGAGTTTCCCGGCTATGGGGCCGTCGTCACCAAGGAGCTGGGAGGACCGGCCGACCTGCCGCCGTTTGTCGCGATTCCCAACAGCAACCAGCGGGCCGGGTATCTCGGCGTCCAGTATGCCCCGCTCAGCACCAATGCCACTCCGCGTCCCAACACACGGTTTTCGGTGCGTGGCATCTCGCTGGCCGATGGATTGACCATCGCCGACGTCGAGAAGCGTCATAACCTGCTCAACGAGCTCGACACCGCGTTCGCCGGTTACGAGAAGAGTTCGCAGTTGCTCGAAGGGCTCGATCGTTTCTCGCAACAGGCGTTGGGGATGATCACCTCACCCCGGGCACGCAAGGCCTTCGACATCAGCCAGGAATCCCCGGCGTTCGCTCAGCCCTTCGGTGAGTCGGGCTTCGGACAGAGCTGCCTGCTGGCGACACGGCTGGTCGAGTCAGGCGTCCGCTTCGTGACGATCTCAACCGGCGGCTGGGACACACACCGTGACAACTGGAACAACCTGAAGACCAAGTTGTTGCCTCCGTTCGACGAGTCGCTGGCCGCCCTGTTGAACGGTCTGGACCAGAAGGGGCTGCTCGAATCGACCGCCGTGTTCGTGACGGGAGAGTTCGGACGCACGCCGAAGATCAACACCGAGCGTGTCGGTCGCGACCACTATCCGCGCTGCATGTTCATGCTGATGGCCGGCGGCGGCATTCAGGGTGGGCGCGTGCTCGGCGAGTCGAACGAGAACGGCACCCAGCCCGCCGGCGACGGCTTTACCCCGGACGATGTCGCGGCCTCCTTCTATCATGCCCTCGGCATCGATCACACGAAGGAGTACAAGACGAACACGGGACGTCCGGTGATGATCGTCCGGGATGGACACGTCATCAACGAATTGTTCGCCTGAGTTGACGTTGATCGCAGTCCGATATCGGCCTCACCAGGCCCACAGTCCGCGTCCCCAAGCCCACCCGCAGCGCCCGGTGGGTCCGGGGACGTCCATCGACATTAAACGCGGGGGACGTGAGTCCTGAGTCCCCCGCTCGCCTGTTGAGTCCCCCGGCCACTTTGCTCGTCTGCCACACGACGAACGCGCTCCTCTTCAGGTCGCGGCTAACCCGGATATTTCATCCGCTCATTGATTGCGAGAGAGTTTGGTTGGTGGCTGGGGGATGGCGCGCGCCCCCCCCTCACCCCGGACGGGCATGGCGAAGAGTGGCGGACGGGTGCGCGGTGAACAGGACACGGATAGGTCACCCGCGTGTCCAGCCGCAGACCAATTGTGGTAGTAGCCGTGATAGAACCGACTCTCCTGCTGAGGGTGGATCGGATCGTCGGTGGCGTCAATGTCGAGAATGCTCTCGTCCGGCAGCGACTCGTGGGATCGCAGAAAGATCTCGACGAACAGCTTCGACATCCCCACGAATGCTTCGCGGGTGACCCGCTGTCCGAGCCGGCACAACGTCGATGGCGGAGCGAGCGGCAGCCGTGAAATGGTGATGACAGCCGTGCTACACTCTGTCCCGGGTTCGGTGATTGGAAAAGTTGGTTTCACCCTTCCTGTACCGAATCTCATACCATCGCAACATGCTCAGCACCAATCAGCGGATGAAATATCCGGGCTAGAGTCCGCTTTTCCATTGCTCGGTCCGCCATCGCTCCGAGAGTGTCATGGCGTGACCTCCCGCGTTCCCGAAACTCCTGACGCACCGATCAATCATGATTCGACTGATGTTTCCACGACACGCTGTGTGTCTCATCATGGTGGTTGGCACGCTTGTTGTGATCTCCGGCTGCATGTCAACAGGACCACAGCCGCTGGTGGTGTACTGTGCCCACGACTCGATCTTCTCGGAAGAGATCCTGCGGCGATTCGAGCAGGAGACCGGGATTCCGGTCTCCATCAAGTTCGACACGGAGGCGACCAAGTCACTCGGGCTGGTACAGCAGCTGATTGCCGAGAAGGAACATCCCCGCTGCGACGTCTTCTGGAACAACGACGTGCTGGGCACGCTCGACCTGCTTGACGCGGGCGTCCTGCAGCCGTATCAGGGGCCGGGATACGAGCGGATTCCGGCGGCGTTCAAGGATCCCGAAGGACACTGGACAGGTTTCGCAGCTCGTTTGCGAGTGTCTATCGTCAATACCGATGCAATGCCGGCGACACCCGAGGCGATCGACGAACGGATGCAGGCAGAGGATCTCTCCCGCGTGGTCATCGCGAAGCCCTTGTACGGGACGACACTCACACACTACAGCCTGTTGTGGCATCTGTGGGGAGGCGACAAACTGAAGCGATGGCATGCCGATGTTCGCCGCGCGGACTGCAGGCGGCCACTGGGAACTGCGCAGGTCAAGGATCTCGTCGCGTCGGGTGTGTGCGACCTCGGCTGGACCGACACCGACGACTACTTCGCAGCCCGCGATGTCGGTGCGCCGGTGGATCTGGTGCCGGTTCGCATTGCGAAGGGCGCGACGATCTCCATCCCCAACAGCGTGGCCATCATCAAAGGGACACCGCGTCTGGAGCGGGCACAGAAGCTTGTCGACTTTCTGCTATCTGAAGAAGTCGAGCTGGCACTGCTGCAGTCGGCATCCCGGCAAATCCCGCTGGGGTCGGTCGACGAGTCGAAGCTCACCGCTGACGTAAGGCAACTTCGGGTCTGGGCCGGTGCAGGCTATGATCTCAACTCGCTGGCGCAGTTGCGCCGGGAGTGTCTGGACTGGCTGATGTCGGAGTACCTGGAGTGAACCTGGCCGCCGCGTGCGGGTGGACGCTGGTGCGGAGTGTGGCGATGGCGGTGGTGGCCGTCCCGCTGTGCTGGTGGATTCGCCA
The DNA here is from genome assembly GCA_963707405.1 of uncultured Planctomycetaceae bacterium. GTDB lineage: Bacteria > Planctomycetota > Planctomycetia > Planctomycetales > Planctomycetaceae > CAVPPT01. The sequence continues at coordinate 319,694 of CAVPPT010000008.1, forward strand.
GGTGCTCGCGGGAACCACTGCGCGAGGTCGCGCCTCGCTGTGGGGCCTGTTGCTGGGGCCGTTCTTCACGCCCGCCCTCGTCACCGGGTATGGCTATGCGAACTTCTCGCTGTCGTTGATCCGGCATCCGGGCTGGAACGAACTGCTGTATGCGCTGCTGAACATCTTAAGGTTGCTCCCCGTCGGCGTATTGGTGATGTGGTACGCTCCGCCGCCGCCCGTCTCCGCCGAGGCGCTGTACTGTGCCCGACTGGCACTGGGCCCGGACGCGGGAGGAGTCGCGCGATACATCAGGTTGTGGCCGTGGCTGATTCGCGGACCGTGGCGGGCAGCATTCCCGGCGGCGGCGGTAGTGTTTCTGCTCTGCTTCCAGGAGTTCGAGGTCGCCTCGCTGATGACCGTCACGTCATGGACCGTCTGGATGTTTGATGCGCAGGTCGGCGGAGTGATGCCGGGGCGACTGCTGCGCCATGTGATGCTTCCCTGCCTGTGTCAACTGGCAGTGCTGGTGCCCCTGGTGATGTTTGCCGTCCGCAGCCAGTTCGTCCCCGCCACGTCACACGAGCAGAACATCGGCGTCGGCTTCTGGAAAGCTGCCGGCGTGTGGCTGACGGGATTGTTGGGCGTCACACTGGTTACGCTGATTCCGCTGTCGATCGTTTCTCGCGGAGCGCTCGTGGGAATGCCCTCGGTCTTGCAAAACCGGCAAATGCTCCAGGAGATTCTTGTAGCTGGAGGATTTGGTGTTGGCGCGGGGTTGTCTTCTGCGGTCCTGGCATTCTGGCTGCTGCGAAGGGCACAGAACGATCGAAGCGGACGGACTCTTGAGAGTGCACGGTGGAGTGCGCTCGTTGTGTCGCTACCGGGACTGATGGGGTCACTCGCCATCAGTCTGGCGTTGATGGGGCTGTTGCAGTTGGGACCGCTGATCCCGGTGCGAGACAGTATCGCCCCAGCCGTGCTTGCGCTGATCCTCTTTCTCATGCCCCGGCGCTGTGTCTGCAACTGTTGGCCGAGGCCGCCGTCCCCCGCAGCGGGCTGCACCTCGCAGATCTGATGGCTCGTTCGCCCGACAGCTCTTCACGACAGGCGGCTGCGGAACTGCTCTGGCAGCTTCGCCAGAGGAAACATGTGCTTGCAGCGGGTGTGCTGTGCCTGTGGGGATACTTCGAGTTCACGCCCTGTTACCTGTTGGCTCCGCCGGGTCTGGCGACCGCCCCGGCCCGCTTGTACAACCTGATGCACTACGGCCGCAGTCTGGTACTCTCGGCGATGGTGCTGCTGACGATACTGGCACCAGTGGCTGCGTTTTTCCTGGTGGCGGCCCTACGTAGGCCGTGCCTGTCATGGTGGACGGGAGTGAAGAGCAAGGAGCGGGGACGTTAGCCGCGAGGCATCGCCGCGCGTCAAAAAGGGGAAAAGCAGGGGTCTCTCGGTGCGGCGAAACCGCCAGCGGCCTCAACAGTCAACCTGCGACGCTGCCACGTCCTCCTTGCTCGGACGAAGTCCTGCCGGCGGATTGCGAAACCACTGCGCAGCGGTGAGAATGGACGCTGGCTTGATACTTCGACCTTTGCGGTCTGGTCGATCCCGACCTCGCCATGACTGATCAAGAACGCATTCCGGATCCCACCACACTCGGTGCCGTCAAACCGGCTGCGGAACTGACGGCCGATCGACGACCGGTGAGGTGGGTGGGTGAGTATGAGCTGATTCAGAAGATCGGCGGGGGTGGGATGGGGGTCGTGTACGATGCGATCCACGTCCGCCTGAAGCGACGGGTGGCCGTCAAACTGCTGCCCGAGCGCTACCTCACGGACGCGGCGGCGTCGCGGCGGTTCTTTCGCGAAATGGAGGCGGCCGGGCGGCTGGAACATCCGCACGTTGTGCATTCGTCGGATGCCGGGGTGGCGGAGGGGGTGCCGTACCTCGTCATGGAGTTCGTGCGCGGGGCCGATCTGGCGCGGGTGGTTCTGCGGTTTGGTCCTTTGCCACCGCGAGCCGCGCTGGAGGCAATTCAACAGGTCTCGGAGGCGCTCTTGTGCATTCACTCGCACCAGATGGTCCATCGAGACATCAAGCCCTCGAACCTGCTGCTGAGCGATGCCGGCATCGTAAAGGTCGCGGATCTGGGACTGGCCATGCTGCTGGAGCATGAGACCGATGCGGACCCGATCACCGCGACCGGCGAAGTTGTTGGGACGGTGGACTACATGGCCCCCGAACAGGCCCAGGACCCCCGTCTCACCGATCACCGGGCCGACCTGTACGGACTGGGGTGTTGCCTGCACTTCCTGCTCTGCGGTGTGCCGGTGTATGGAGAAGGATCCCGCGTGGACCGTTTGATTGCACATCGCGCTAATCCCATTCCCGGGCTGGGCGGACGGTGTCCGATCGCGCTGCCGAAATCAGTCAACCGGCTGTATCACGATCTGCTTCAGAAGGACCCTGCCCGCCGACCACAGTCGGTCAAAATCGTTCTCGAACGGTTGCAGGAATGCCGTGACGACCTCGATTCACAGTTGAGAAGTAGCGATGCGGGGCAGGGGATGATCTACGGAGGCAAACGGTTGTCGGGCGCTTCCAGTTTGCAGGAGACCGCCCGCACGCTGCTGGCCGACACGAAGACAATTCCCCCCCCACCAATGCCACCTCAGCCGTCCACAGTGCTTGTGAGGCCTGTTCGCCCTTCCCCCTGGAGTTGGCCCCGCATCGTGGGCGGAGGCCTGCTGCTGGCTGCGATCGCGGTCCTGGTATTGTGGAAGTGGCCGCCCACTCCGCAGCGAAACGAGCAGTCGCTGGGACTGGTCTCGGGAGGCTTCGGCGTCGATGAGCGTTCCGCGTCCCCCCAAGAGACCCACACCGGTCCATTGACTGTGCCGCCCAGTGTACTGGATGCAGGCTCGGGCGGAGCCGTCTTCAATGTGCACTTTACCGAGGACGGTACGCATCTGCTCGCATGCGGATCAGATGGCATCGTGCGAGTGTGGAATCTCGCCACCTGCGAAGTCGTCCACACACTCGAACATGATCGCGGCCGGGTGGGCCAGGACGTCATTGACGTCACGATCGTGCCCGACACCAATCTGGCAGTAACCGCATGCTACAACGGCACGGCAGTGGTGTGGGACTGGAAGAACGACCGTCTGCTGAGAACGTTCACAAGTCATGTGAACCAGGTGGAGGGAGTCGCCTGGATCTCCGGTGTCCGCATGCTGTCCACCGGTGGGGATGATGCCATGTACGTGTGGAACGCCGACACCGGCGAAGAACTTGCCCGCCTCGAGAACTCTCATACAGGAGGTGTACGGGCCATCGCCATTTCTCCCGATACCCAGCAAGGAGTGACCGCTGACTACAACGGCAACGTGCTGCTGTGGAACCTCGAACCGGGCCACGAACGGTTTTCTGACCGACTTCCCGTCACCGACCAGGGCTGCGCTATCTGGAGCGTGAACTGGGTGCCAGGCACGAACCGCATCGTCTTGGGGGGAATCTATCGCTCAAGCGGTGCGCTGCTGCTGGTGTACGACGTGCAGGCGCGCCAAGTCGTCCGGGAGTTCACACAGCTGGCGGGACGTGTGAACGGTGTGCGGGTCTCACGCGACGGCCAGACGCTGTTCTCTGCCGCAGATGACGTGTGCGGGTGGTCACTGACCCAGACCGCTGACGAACCCCTGTTCGAGTTCACCGATCATCGCGACGAAGTGTTCTGCGTCGATCAGTCTCCCAATGGCCGCTGGCTGGCAACGGGGGGCACCGACGGCACCGTGCGCATTGTCGACTGGCGACTGCTGCTGCCGGCTGCGGACATCTCGCGATCGGCAGCTGCCGTGGACCGAAACTGAGGCGGCCCCTCGTGGACACGCTGTCTCAGTAGGCAGATTGCTGAGCCTGGGCCTTGACGGACTCCTCCGCGAGTATTACTTCGCTCGCTTCGGCAACGAGAGTCCCTGCTTTCATCCGCAGCGAAGTTTTTTCGGACGCAGACGCATAGGCCGCCGCTGACTGGGACTGGGCCGTCATGTCGCCGCGTAACACGGGAACTTCAAAGCGTGGCCGATCCTCGCACAGTTTCATGTTCATGACCGAACTCCCCCATGAAGTGGATGCTACCGGGACCGGTTGCTTCGCCTGGGTCGCTTGCGTGCAACAGCGGGCGCGACCTCGCCGTGAGTGACCGGATGGACGGGAACGAGCAGACCGGTCTCACGAGACTGTAGCGAATGTCCCGCCAGTTGACGAAGCGCCTGCTGCCAGCGCTGTCCCATGGTCCTCGCGCTGTAGTGTTTGCTCACCAGCTCACGACACAAGGGAACCCTCTTGTCCCGTTCGTTGATCGCCCTTTGGATGGCGCTGGCCAGCACCTTGGGACCGGGAGACACGGGAACGACTACCGCGACGTCTGTTTCCGGTGCGAGTTCAGTCACGATCCCCACCGGGGTACTGACGACCGGGACCCGTGCCGCCCACGCTTCGGCGATCACCAATCCAAAACTCTCGTAGTCCGACGGACAGACAAGAACATCCAGTCCCGGCATCAGTTGCGCGACGTTTGCCCCAGACACCCCCCCCATGTGCACGAACCGACGAGTCATCTTCCGGATCGCGTCGACGAAACCTCCGCAGTCGGGTCCGACAAACACGGCTCGGTGACTCTCCGGGAGATATCTCATCGCGCGGGCGACAATGAGTGGATTCTTCTCCGCCGAGAGACGCCCGACGAAACCGACGGCGATAACGTTCTCGTCAAGTTGCAGACGCTCTCGCGCCGCTCGTCGTGATACTCCGTTCAGTTGGCGAACAGGGGGCACATCGACACCATTGGAGATGATTCGCACGCGCGAACGAACCCTCGCCGGGAAAGAGTCGCGGGCCGATGCCGATACCGCCATCAATTCGGTGGCCACACGCGAAGAATGTCGCAGGACATCTCGCGCCCAGCCGCAAGATGCAGGAGCGTGTGACACGCTGACCAGCGGCACTTCGGTTCGGGGATATCGCTCATCGAGCCGCTTGACGCCGCATTGCAGCACGACATCGGGACGTGACTGACGCAAGGCTCGCAACAGGCGCTGCTGCGTATCCTCATCAGACAACGGCGGGACTCCCAGCACCGGGCATCCCCCTGCGACAATCGGCTCGAGCACCTCGACATCGCCCGCATAGTCATCGGTTTCGCTCATCACGCACAGACAGCACCAGTCGATCAGTGGCGTGTGCCGCATCAGTGTAATCAACCACGAGGTCATGCCTCCGATCAATGCATTGGGAAGCAGGACCATCACACGTGTGCGCCGTGGGGCAGACATGATGCCGGTGAAGTATGTCTGCCAGGCATCGAGTGTCGCACGCACGGTCAGTCTCTGTGCCTGACAGCGGGCATGTGCGACAAGCCGCCGATGGCCGTATGCCCTCAACAGGGCGTGCTGCAGTTGAGGTGCCGAGTATCCGCCGGACACAGTGATGCAGCAGCGTGACCACGGTTTTTCGATGAGGGCCCCGACGCCGGCGGTCGCGACCGTCGGCACCCCCAGCAGCCATGCCTCGGCGAGTGTGTTCGAGAAGCCTTCGTCCTGTGTGGGATAAGCCAGCACATCGAACGCCTGCAGCACCGGGGCTACATCCGTCGTCCAGTCGATAATCCGGTGTCGCCCCGGCAGCTTGCGCCTGCACAACCTCGCGAACGAACGCTCGTAGTCGGGGAAGTTCGCGTTACGTCCCACGAACACAGCCGACCATTCGGGACCCATGCCGCGAGCGGCCTCGACAATCTGCTCGACCCCCTTGTCTGGAGCGATCCGCCCCAGATAACCCACCACGCGGTCCGCCGGGTACATCTGCCACAGGGCTCGCTGCTCGTCACGGGTTCGCTCAGAGGCGAGTCGTCGCGCATCAACGCCGGGATAGATCACCTGGACCCGGTGTTGTACGGCGGCTGGAAATGCCTCGACACTTTTGCGGGAGTTGGCCACATAGTGTGTTGTGAGCAGGGCATTCTCATGCAGAAAGCTCTCCTGATAGGCACCGCTCGCCTTGGATGTGACGACGAGGTGTCCCCGGAAGTCCGGCGGCATCTCGTCCGACAGATCGGGAACTCCCCACGCCACCAGAATGTCGGACTCGGACGCGACACGGCGGACGGCTTCCGCAAACGTTGACGTGCGGATCACCTTGGCATGTCTGGTGATCGCTCCGGGTTGATACAAGGGGCAGACGCGCGGGTCGTCCAGATTGAGGTCGGGGCAGATCGGATACGGGATCTGTATGGCCATTCCCACGACCGAGATCATCTCGGGATCGGCTGCCGTCATCAGCTGAATGATGTCGTGCTCAGCACCACCATAGGTGAACGACCGCAGCACAAAGCCGATGCGCACCGGACCGGTGGGTCCCCTGCAACGCAAAGCAGGTGACCGTGCAGGGATGTTCCGCCGCTGGTTCGGCTGTGGAGTTGCCGGCACGATGTTGCTCCCGGGACTGCCGACACATGACCCTCAGGCAGCGTACCGCAGTTACTCGATAATCTCTATCCACAACAGCACGAAACGTGGGCGAACCATGGTCGGGAGGCGACCCACCGGCGCGTCGCGGATGTCCGCACGAGCACTGGAATCCGCACAGACCATCCAGTCGGAACACTGCGGACGACGCGAACAGGTCCTGTGCGCGGTGGAAGCTCCGCCGGAGGCCGATGCCTGCCGATGTTAGAAACAGGGGCCGTCGCCGGCACGGCGGCCGCCAGTCATTCTCCGGCCGAAACACGTGGTCTTTCGAATGCCTCCGCGCAAACGACCTCAAAATGGCTCCGGCTCGCTGACACTGGGGACGTCGCATCCCGCGCAACATCTGCAGCCTTTTCTGCAGTATCTGCAGGCGGAGTGCGGACTCTCGGAGAACACGGTCGCCGCCTATCGCAACGATCTGCAGCAGTTCATCGCCTGGCTCAAGACTCAGCGCGTCGACTGTGTGGGGGCGGTTGATCTGCAGCTTCTGGCCAACTTCCTGGAGCGGCTGCATGAGGAAAAGCTGGCAACGTCCACCATTGCCCGGAGACTTGTCGCCCTGAAGATGTTCTTCCGGTATCTGATGCTCGAGGGGGTCCTCACCGAGAGTGCGGTCGACCTGCTGCGCTCTCCCAAGCTCTGGCAGTATCTGCCCACGGTTCTCAGTCCGGAGAGTGTCGATCGTCTGCTGGCGGCACCCACAGTGCACGACAGCTTCCCACTGCGCGACCGGGCCCTGCTGGCGGCGTTATACGCAACCGGCTGCCGGGCGTCGGAAGTCACGAGCCTGAGAATCAAGGACATCAATCTGACCGAGCGATTCTGTCGGTGCGTCGGCAAGGGGAACAAGGAGCGGATGGTGTCGCTGAACCCAGTTGCGGTCGCGGCCCTCGAAGCGTATCTCCGCCATGAACGACCGGTCATGGCCCGGCACGACGATACCGACGCCCTGTTCGTGACCCGCACAGGCCGTGCACTGTCGCGGATTATGGTCTGGCATCTGGTGAAGAAGTACGCGGCGCGGATCGGTTGTTCCCGGCAGGTCAGCCCGCACACGCTGCGGCACTCGTTCGCGACGCACATGCTGGCGGGCGGAGCGGAGATCCCGCATTGCAGGAGATGCTGGGGCACGCGAGCATCCGCACCACGCAGATTTACACACAAGTCGAACACAGCCGGCTGAAGGCCGTGCACGCCCAATGCCATCCGCGCGGATAGCGAGTTGATGAGTCGTTGACCCGCTGGCGGTTTCGCCGGGCTGGGGGTTCCGAGATTCGGTCGGAATGGGAAACCGCCAGCGGACGAGCGACTATGGCGTGTCTGATTCGCCGGGGCGATTGATCTTCGAGAATTTGACCTTTTCGACGTAACGAACCGGCTGCTTCGTCACCGGATCGATCCTCCCGGTGCAGGCCGACACCGCGCGAATGGCATAGCCATAGTGCAGGTTGTAGTCGGCATCGATTTCGACTTCGATGTCGTCGCTCATCCGCGTGCCGGGCCGACCGACCATGCCAATGATCTCGGAGTTGAGCCGGTCGAACACCTTCTCGTCGTTGCCGAGCATCCGCTTGCCTAGGACGACCTGCTGCAGACTGCCATCGGGATTGGCCAGCAGGCGGACCTTGATGTCGAGATTGAGCTCGCTGTTCGCATTCTGCGCCGCCTGACCAATCGGCATGTTGATATTGAAATCGCCCTCCGGCTCGAGAATCTTCAACGTCAGCATGAAGAAGATCAGCAGCTGGAAGACGACATCGATCATCGGTGCCATCTGGGTTTCGATCTTGGCGGCTTCGCCGCGCTGTCGCAGTTTCATCGCGAGCTCACTCGTCGAGAGTCTTGGACCGGGCCTTGAGTGAGAAGTTGACGAAGCCGCTCTCCTGGCCAAGCTTGATCAGCTCCTGAACCAGTCCCGTGGGGACCTCGTTGTCGGCGCGGATGACGATCGACATGCTCGCCGGATCGGTCCCTTTGGCCTTGGCGACGCGGGCTTCGAGGTCGAGCCGAGGGCCATAGTCGAGCACCCGCATCTGGTCTTCTCCCAGAAAGACGAACGGGTCGGGATCGAGCTTGTTGCCGTCCGCGTCACGCAGAAAGCCGATGTTCAGCACGATCTCATTCTCGCGCTGAGAGACAGGCGGGCGGGCCAGTTCATCCGATGGCAGCTTGACGCGCTCGTCCGCCTGGGTTTGTTCGAAATTCGTGACGATCATGAAGAACGCAATGAGCTGAAAGACGATATCGATCATCGGCGTCATGTCGAGATCGACAAAGCTGGGCCGGTGATGGCGGATGCGCATCGGAGGACTCCGGTGAAACGACGGGGGGCGACGACCTCAGTGTTGTTCGGGCATCGCGGGGGCGGTCGCCGGGGCTGCTCCTCCTTTGCCCTTGCCCATGCTCGAGAACCGGCTCATCAGACCTTCGCTGACCATGCCCACTTCCAGCACATAGCGGTTCATGCGGTTGCGGAGAATGCTGTAGGCGATCATGGCGGGAATCGCGACCGCGAGACCTTCCAATGTGGTGAACAGCGCGGTCGAAATACCTTCGGCGAGCTGGGACGGTTTGGGTTGCGTGGGACTGTTGGCAATCACGCGGAAGCTGTCGATCATGCCGTAGACGGTCCCCATCAGCCCGATCATCGGGGCGATCGTACCGATCAGGGCCAGATAACTCAGGCGGTGGTCCATCGCCATTGCTTCTTCCTCGCCCACTTCCTGCATCGCCTCGACCGCTTCGCCGTATCCGCGGTTGAGCTTGCTCAGGCCGGCGGCGAGTACGCGGGCGACAAACGAGTCATCGGCACGGGCTGTTTCGTAAGCCCCCTGGTAGTCCTTGGCCAGTAATTTGGCCTCGAAGGCTTCGATGAATGCGGCCGGCAGCAGACTTTCGCGGCGCACCTGCATGACGTTCATCATGATGATGGCCACCATCAGGAACGAGAGCAGCAGCAGCACCGCCCCAAAGATGCCCGAAGCCCGGATCATCCAGGACAGAAAGCTCTCGGTGCCGATGTTGTTCGTCTTTTCAGCGGGTGCGGCCCCACCGATGGGTGCAGCGGGCTGCGGGACGGCCGCGTTGGCATCATCCGCTGGTGCGCTGTCCTGGCCATCCTGAAAGGCCCAGACCGGGCCGGGCATGCCGGGTCCCAGCAGTCCCGCGGACAGCAGAGCGAGCATCAGCAGGCTGACCGAGAGTGTCGATTGACGTCTTGAAGGCATTCTCATCTCCGACGAGCTGTGGCTGTGTGTGGCGGTCCGGGTGATAATCGCACCGGACGGGCGTCGGTCCGGTGATCGGAAACTCTGAGTGGATCAGCGAGCCAAGCCCTCGTACAAACATGCGCGTGTCTGGAACGATCGTACTGAAGGTGTCTTTGAAACGATGTGACTTGATGGAATTCCGACCGCGAGAGTCGCGGCGACATGCGAAGCATTTTACGAGTGCGCCTGCAGAAATGCCACGGAAGCAGACCGTCTTTGGCATTTCAGCCCTCACCCAGCTTGCGTGTCCACTCGCTGTTGGGATAGAGCGATTCCAGTTTGCCGGCGGCCTCCGCCGCGCGTGCGGGCTGTCCGACGAGCGGCCACAACCGCTGCAGCTGGTACAGCGCCTCGGCATGCAGATCCTTCTCTTTGGCGAGCGAGGGGATGACGTCCAGGTGCAGATAGGCCATGATCGCTTCCTTGGTTTTCTGCCCCAGCGCGACGTAGCAGTCTCCTTGTCGCAGATAGGCTTCGGCCTGCAGACGCGTGTCGTCTGCGGCACTTCGCTGAATAACGTCCCCCAGGATGCGGGCCGCCTCTTCGTAGTTCGCTTGCTTCTGCAGGCACATCGCCTGTCCCAGCATGGCCTCGAACTGCTGTGACGCCTCCGCCGGATTGGAAGGGGAGGCACCGGCGACCTCGTCGAATGAGGACCGCGCGGCGGCGATGTCGCCCCGCTCGAACAACACCCGTCCGATCGCGACTTTGGCGGCCATCTGGTAGTCGGGCCAGGGGGCCTGGGCGACGACGTTGAAGGCGGCTTCCGCCGCCATTCCATCACCGGCGACCAGTTGAGTGGCTCCCAGCAGCATCTGACCATCATAGAAGCGATAGTGGTCGCGGTTGGCCTCAAGAAACGTCTTCAAGCGGGTGATGGCGGCGGCGCGCTGCTCAGCGTCGGCCAGCGACATCCGGGCGAGAGTGGTGGCGATGCCATACTCGATCTCTGCCTGCAGATTCCTGTTACCTGCCGGGGCTGCCTCTTTCGCCGCTTCGTAGTCCTGGAGTGCCAGCTCATACTGACCCGCGTGGGCCTTGCTATGAGCGAGGCCGAGCGCGGGAGGCTGTCCGTCCCAGTCGATCGCTCGAATGTCGTTGGCAGGGACCGTGGTCGGTGCGCCGACGGAGGGCTCGACCTTCACCTCGGTGCGCGTCACCTCGGTAATCTCACCTGCGACGCGTTTGGCGGCACTCTTGCGGGTGATGGTGTCCAGCGCCACTGAGGAGTGTGCCAGTATGAGCATCATCGCCAGTGGCACCACCATCTGGACGATGGCCGTGCACAGGAACGTTCGGTGCGGCCGTGTGAACTTGAGGCGACCGGGGTCAGTTATCAGACGGTTCATGGACGAGCCTTCGTCGATTTCCTGGTTCGTGGAGTGGAACTGCCCGTGACAGCCGCCAGTCGTTCGCGGCGCTTCTTCTCGTTGGCGGCATTCATGAAGTAGACGGCGCCGACTGCGCCCAGACCGAGCAGAACCATCAACGCGATCATCAGGTAGTTGGCAGATCGAGAGGTCGCCGGGGGAGCCTCGGCGGCAGACGTGGTCGCCTGTCCCTGTTGTGCTGGGGTGGACGACGCAGCCGTGGTCGCGACTGCATTCTGTGCTGCTCCGCCGGACGCAGCGGCACTGGGTCGCCGCAGGGGTTGTGCCGGCTCTCCCAGGTCGGCGAGCACCTGCTGATACAGGTTGTTGAAGCGGTTCCAGTCCTCATCAGTCAGTTCGGGCTGATCGCAATGAACCGCTGGATGGCGTAGCGGGCATTCAGAAGGTGCTCCTCCATCGCGTCGTTTGAAGTCTGTTCCTGTGCGAGTTCAAACTCGCAGCGGGCGAGGTTGTAGCGGGCATCGATATGTTTGGCGACATGCGACGGGCTGCCCTCCCCGTAGTCGATGAAACGCTGGAGTTTCTGCGCGATGGTTCCCCAGCCCCACACCTCCACAGGACTCGTCTGGCCCTGCAGCGCCATGGTCAGCTTTTCTGACTTGTCTGCGACACCTTCCTCGGCCCATTGCTGATACAGACGGGCCGCTTCGATCTGCGCATCCAAGGCACTGGGGCGCTCCGCCAGCACTTCGAGCAGCACCCTCTCGGCCTCGGGAAAGTTGCCACTCTGTCGATGACAATTGACCAACCTCAGCTTCACGCCGACCAGCTGCACCGGGTCGCCCGCAAACGTGGGATCGCTGCTGCCGCGCTGGAGCATCTCCTGATAGGTACTCGCCGCCTTGCCGAAATACTCACTCGCCTTGGACGTCTGATCGGACGAGCCCTCAGCCAGTCCGGTGTAGGTTTCCGCAATCCACAGCAGCGAGTTGAACGTCTGCCCCTCGGTCCGCTGAAACAGATCGCCCAGAAACGATTCAAAAGCGCTGCGAACATCGTTGAGCCGGGCCGTATCTCCCGATGCCTGCAGCTGCTCGAGTTCCTTCTGCAGCTCGCGACCAAACTCGACATACACCTGGGTGAGTGCCCCGGCATCGTCTCCCGCACCGGCTATGCGTTCCAGTTGCTCCCGCGTGGTTCGGGCCGCTTCGAGATCGCGGATTCCAATCTGGGCCCGCAACAGTTGCTGATAGGCGAGCGAGGCAATCGCCTTACTCTTCACGTCACCGGCCTTCGTGGGCCGCGGTTGACCTTCGGGGACTTCGACCGCCTTAAGCACCGCGTGCGGCGCTTCGGCCAGCAGCTCAATCGCGCCCACCTTTCTATCCTGCGTGTGATAGACGCCATCGCTGTTGCGAATCTGCACGAGCGACAGCTTGGCGAGAATGAGATCCTCAGGCGGTTCGCTGTCGGCGGAAATCTGCGACTGCCGGCGATCGATGCCGGTCTGCAGAAATGTCTCCGCCTTCTGCTTCCACTCCCGCAATTGTTCGGCGTCGGGACGTTCATCTGCCGGCTTCGCGGCCCGCGTGAGATAGCCATTCCACCAGGCCTGTCCGGCACTGATCTGTGCCGATGCGTACTGTTGGGCGGTCTCGGGGATTTTGGAAAACCACTCCGCCGCCTGATCCGGTTGATCACTCTGCCGATAGACCCGCGCGACGGCCATCAGGGCGTCGTTGGCGCGATCGCTCTCGGGCCAAGTCTGCGTGATGAGGTTCGCCACATCCAGCAACTGCTGCAGTTCGAACTCACGATCGTCGGGTGGAGCCTCCGCAAATACGCGGTCGAAGGCGGCCAAAGCGATATAGGCCGATTCGAGTGCGATGTCCGGATAGTCCGCCTGCTGCTTGTCGGCGACGTATCGGGCGAGCACGGCAGCTTCGAGGAACTTGCCCTGCAGGTAGTAGCCATAGGCGAGTTTGAAGCGGGCGATGTTCACCTGCTCCGGATCGACCGAGGGAGTCGCCAGCTGCAAGGCCAGTTCATACAGCCGTGTCATCTCGGCAGCGGTGGCCTGCAGCGTGTCCCGGAGATTGGCGGCCTCCGGAGTCTGTCCCTGAGCCTGCGCAGCGTCGACTTCGTTACTGAGTTTGCGGGTGTCTTCCAGTTGCAGATTGGCGGTGCCATAGGCCGTATCGAAGTCGGTCGGATCGCCCGGCTCGCGATTGAGGGCGACCATCAGGCGCTGAATCATCGCTCCCGAAGCCGCCTTAAGCGGCCCCGGATAGCGGTTGATCGTGCGGGCATGCGTCAGTGCCTGGGTGAGATTGTTCTTGCGCGATGTCTCGGGCTGGTTGCGATCGTCGCCCAGTGCCTCGAGCGCCCGTGCCAGCTCAAACTCAATCCCCAGTCCGACGTCGGTCCGCGCCCGCGATTTGGCCTCGTTGCGCCAGTTGGTCGCTTCATCCACGACGAGCTGGAAGTCCTTGCGCCGTTCGTGATTGAGGCAGATCAGCCGGAACCAGAGGACGCGGTCCTTCAGATCCTGCAGCGACTGGCCCGGGTGTTCAAGAATCTCGTTGTAGATCCCCAGGGCCTTGCGAATGTCGTCCTGTTCCTCGAAGCACTTGGCCTGCCACATCCGGGCGTGCAGCCCCGCGATCTGGCTGCGGTACCTCTGATGGATGTCGTCGAACTCGGCGGCGGCCTGCAGCAGCAGTTCCTGTCGGCGCTCCGAGCCCTTGTCGTATGTCTGTGCCTCCTCGTAGGTGCAGCGACCCAGATCAAGTTGGGCCTGCATCAGTCGGCCTTCGGCGACAGCGCGGGCCTCACGCTTCTCGCGATCCTCCTCGGGAATGAACGCGTCGAAGGTCGCCCACTCCGCCTGATGCTGATCGCGGGCCTGCTGAAACACCGCCCGCGCCTTCCCGATCAACTCCCGGGCCCGTTGTCGAAACGCCTCGCGGTTTCCTTCGTTGGCCGGTGCGTCCGCCTGCCAGACTTCGACCCGCGCCTTGTTGAGCAGGATGCGGGCCCGTTCCGTGTTCGCCTGACCCAGCAGCGGATGCCCCGGAGCACTGACCGCAAACTGCTCGAACATCGCCTGGGCTTCATCAAGCTGCTGCTCTTGAGCCGCCGGATTGCGAATCAGCCGCGCCCCTTGCAGCAGCGTCAGCCCCTTCTCGTAAGGGATGAGCGTGCGCACATCCTCGGGCAGATCGGGCTCGCCCTCAATCTGTTGCAGATAGCTCAGAGCAATGTCGTAGTAGCCACGCTCACGCAGCCCTCGGACGAACTCGAAATACGGCTCTCCTGCGGCGGCAAAACCAGGCTGGAGCAAGAACAGGACGAGCAAACCCAGCAATCGAACGTGAGACATAGCGGTCTTCAGATGGATGGTCCGCCCGAGAACAGGAACGAATGCGATGGTCCCACAGAGGTCGGTCGTTGATCTCCGTCAGAGGCCCCGAGGAGCCGATCCAACCTCTGCTGATGTCAGATTAGGGAGCCGTTTGGACAGACGCAAGCGCCGCGGGCGCAGGCGCGACGCACTGTCTCGGAGCAGGAGTCCTCGCCAGCCGCGTACTGCTGCTTTACCATGCCGTCATGAACACTCCTGACGCACAGACTCTGCGTGCCGGCATGGTCGGCATGGGCATGATCTTCGACGAAACCTATCGGCCGTTCTTCGAGCGGGTACATCGAAGCGGGCTGTACGACCGGACGTTCGGCGTCGTCGAGGTGCCACTGGTCGCCGTCGCCATCGCGGACCGGCAAGCGGGCCGAGGCGTACCGCCAGCACGCCGGCGGAAGAGTGCATCGTCTTCGACAGCTTTGTCGGGCGAGGACGCGATCGAACGATTGCTGCACGCGCGGCGTCGACTTCGTCTGCGTCGCCACGCCCGACGACCGGCATTTCGAGGCGGCCCGACAGGTGCTCGAAGCCGGCATGCATCTGCTGATCGAGAAGCCTTCGGTCCTCAACGCTGCAGCGAGCTCGACGAACTGGTCGCCGCTCGCCGAGGCGAAGGCGTGCTGGCCAAGGTCGTCTATCACAAGCTGCTCGATCCCGATCACAAGAAGCTCCGCACGCTGGTGCGCGGACGGCGTCACTGCAGGCACGTGAACAACGGCTACTGCACGCTGCTGGAACCGAAGCAGATCTCCGGGAGCCAGTTCGCCGAGTGGATCACGGGCCGCAACCCCGGCACGTATGTCGCCGTGCACTACATCAAGCTGATCGACTTCACGTTCGGCGGCCGACTCAAGAGCGTCACTGCACCGGCCAGCGCGGGCTCGTCGGTCCGGCCGACGGCCCGACCTGGGACAGCGACGCAGACTGCGGATGATCTACGAGTACGACGACGGCCGCGAGGCGGCGTTCGACATTCACACCTCGCTGGGTCACGCCCGACAACTTCCCCGGCTACGTCGAGCAGGAGGTGCAGTTCCGCTTCGACAACGGCGTCTGGAACGGGCACAGCCGCAAGCGCGGCGTCGAATGCACGGTCGAAGGCAAGACGCCGATCGAGCATGAAGATCTCGATCAACAACCACTACAACGGCACGTTTCTCGAACCGTGGGGCGAGCGGTCGCAGCGCGGTTACGGCGTCGAAGTGATCGAACGCTTCGTGCGCGAAGTGGCCTTCGTCGAATTCGGCGGCGATCAGGACGAGCCGGGCGCGATCGTCTCGAGCTGATGCGCGGGCTCTCACTACAACGACCTCTCTGCCGACCGGCAGGTCGTCGCCGCCGTCCAGGCGATGGAAGCGATCCTCGCACGCGCAGCGGCAGGGGAACCGGACTGCATCGTCCATGTCAATGTCCCGGAGGGCGGCTTGGTCCTCTCCCGCCCCGGGTCATCGCCATCCGACGTCCTGTATGCCGATGCAGTCTGACGTCCCACGCAAAGACTGGGAGCCCCTCTCGTTCACTGTGACAAAACCCGTTCCGATTCCAGGTCGAAGTCCTCTTTGCCGTTGACCGAGAGCAGGGCCCGCCAGAGGTTGTCGTCCATCCCGAACGACATCAGCCGCACCGAGCCGTCCCCCATCAGTACGTTGCCACCCACGACGTGCGGCCCCCCCGCGCGTGACGTGCACTGCATCGCCTCGCTCCGTTCGTCATCGGCGGGTGATCCCTCGCGTCCCGAGAACAAGGCGTCGTGACCGACCACGGCGTCCCCCACCGTCAGCGGGAAGCCACTCACCCAGCCGGTCGATGCGTTGCACGGTGTCGCCGAGGCCAACTCGCGTTTCTCCGCGACGAACACGGTATTCGACAGGCCGTCAGTGATACTCCTCCAGGCAGCGGGGCAACTGCAACTTGATGCCTTCCTCCGTCTGTGTGGGAACGAACACGCCGTCGGTCATCGACCGGGGCCCCCCGCCCCACGTGAGCGCCTCCGGCTTCTTCCCTTTGGGCGGCGAGGGTGGCTTCGGCCGGGGTGGAATGACGGCACTGGTCGTCAGATCACAGTTGCTGCAGCCATTGCCGACATAGTGCAGGGGTCCCTGGTACTGCTGCCCGTACACCAGTCGCTGCCGTTCGCGCGACGGACACAGGTAGATGCCGATCGAGGTGCCGCGAACCTCGCCGTCGGTGGGGTTCCGCCAGCGGTTCTCCTGTTCCAGATAGGGCAGAATCTGATAGGCCCAGCCCCACGCCTGGTCCTTCCCGGTCGCAGGCGACTCGTCAAACGTACGCCGATGCAGGTCGTATCCGCTCGCGCCGGCCACATACAGAGCCGGGCCCCCGCCTCCCGGCAGTTCCTGGTTCCGCGAAGCCGTGGCGTGCGACATGAGCGCTATGCCGATCTGACGGAGATTGTTCTGGCAATGTGCCCGGCTGGCCGCCTGCCGGGCCGACTGCACGGCCGGCAGCAGCAGTGCCGCCAGCACGGCGATGATGCTGATGACCACCAGCATCTCGACCAGCGACATGCCGTGACGTGGTAAGGGCGCCATCCGCCGCCGTGTGTTCTGCGTTGTGTGACTTGCATGGTGACACCTCTCTCAATCTTCAGGCCCAGGATTGGATCAAGTCAGGCTGAGTCCCCTGGCCCGCAGGGGGACGCCGCACCGCCGTACGGTTGTGCTTAGAGGTCTTCGCTGTCAATCAGTGGCTCTCCATGGCGATGTCCATTGCGCGTGGCCAGGGCCCTAAGGGGGTGAGGGGTCTAGCGATCCCTGGTCCCCGTACCGTCCCCCTCCAGCCCGTCGAGGGGGGACACGGGTCGAGTCCAGCCCGAAGGAGCAGGACATCATCTGGAAAGTGCATTTAAATTCAAACGCTTCGCCATCGTTCCGATGGGCAAATCGCTTGAAGACTTCCGGGTCGACGTCAAAGCTGACCTCCCTGACGCTCCCGTCGCAGAGGGCAAAAGAACCACCCCTGGGGAAATCGGACCCGCCCCAGCCCAGGGCCTGCTGCCGCTGACGGAACATTGGTGGCGACGATATCCCCGTCCTGCCGATAGTTGAGCACTCGTGCCCATTCCCCCGATCGATGTTGTCAAACTTGCGGCCGACATCGGTGTCGATATACGAACTCGATTAACGTGGCCCTGCCGGTGGTCCAGCCGACACAATGTCCGGACTGGCACGGATTCTCCCCTTCGGGAACGGCCATGCTGAACTTCGGTCCCAGACAGCATGGTGTTGGAGGTGCCATCAGCTCGCGTGATAGATGTCAGACTGACTCCGTCAGGCGTAACCACCCCGTTAAACGGTGCCTGCAGATCGCTCGATGTACTCCCCCAGTTGCCATGGGATGTCCCCTGTTGCTCGCGCGTGCCATAGTTGAACGCGAATGTGAGTCTGTCCGTGTTCCCGACCACTGTCCGGAAGGAGCACCGTTGCGGGCCCACCGGACCATTGCGGACGAGATACAGTGGCAATACTCGTTGTCCCGCAACCGGATTGAGCTACCCGCGCAAGACTGGAGTGCTTGTTCGGCCAGATTCTCCTGTTCAATGAACGGGAGCAACTGAAAGAGCGGGCCCCATTTGCTGTTCGGCCCCAGGCACCCCGGCCCGCAGTCGGGTTGCGGGGAACCAGAGCCTGTGGACGGGGAAGTCGCTGCAAAAGTACCTACATTCGAATATTCGATCGGATCTCCTGAACTGATACACGACAAGCGTCGGTGCTCCGGTCGTGGGCAAAACCTGATAAGCGTCATGAAAGGCATGAAACGCAAAGCCAGTTGTTTCAGATTGTTCATCGCATCTGAGTCCTGCTGCCGCCTCGCGCACCTTCTGCACAGCCGGCAGCGAGCAGGCCGATGAGAATCGCGATGATGGCAATCACCACCAGCAGTTCGATGAGGGTGAACCCCCACCTGTCTGCAGGCCGGCCGCATCGAGCGGGTGCTGTGGAAGCAGAATCGTAGATCGTTCGCTGACGTCTCATGAGAGTGCCCTTCGTGGTGAGAACGGTCCGCAGTACAATCAAAACGCCGTCCGTTCGGGCGCGGACCGTCTCCCCGGGAAGCTGCCGGCTGGTCGCACAATTGCGGCCCCTGCGCTATCCATCTCGTGTACTGCGCGCCGCCGTGGCGAGGGGACAACCTTTTCGGAACAATCGGCAAACTTTACGGCGTCGATCCTGCGCAGCCGGTTCCGGAGCGCAGGGGGTCGGACACACTTCGGGACGGGTGGCGGGTGGCGGTTCCCAACCTTCGATTGAAGTCTTCCGCCCGCGTGTGCCACGGCGACAACAGCGGTTGTCGCGTACCGCAATCCCTTGTTTCAGAGGATGCTGAGACCCCGGCCTCCGCCGGTTTCATTCGGGTTGGGGCGTTGCCGCTTCGGGCGGCGATTCTGCCGACGCAATCAATTGCCCTAATTCGATGCAGCGCCATCGCCGTTCGGCCGTAAAGATACTGAAGTCTGTCGACAACGCCCCCTCGCACGCCGCCCGGAGTTCCCCGCGCGATCGAGGTGTCCCTGCTGAAACTCGCACAAGGCCAACGCCAACTGTGACGGCGTATCTTCCACCGCTGCCAGCTCGGGTACGCGCTCCAGCGCCTCCTTCGGCCGGCCGGCGCGGCACAGCACCAGGAACAGGTTCCACCGGTATTCCCGCGTCGCCGGCTTAAGCTGCACACAGCGGTTCGCGATCTCGACGATCTCCGACCAGTCGTCGACCGACTGCGCGTGCTGTTTGCAGCAACCGACGATCGCGTTCAACCGGTTCGGGTCCACGCTGTCGCGGTGTTCGACCAGCAGTTCGCGGCAGCGGCGCTGGTGACTTCCCAGATCGCCCTGCAGCAACCACGCCACGCACCGTTGCTGTTCCCCCATGGCCTCGATAATGGGCGCCGGCGGGCCGGCCACTGAAAGATTGATCTCGGCCGTCAGGTCTTCCAGAGCCGCGGTCAATTCGCCGGTCTTCATCCGCAACATGCCGCGCCGCATCAGGCGCAAAGGCCTTCGGTGCCGTGGCCGTGCCCACATCGGCCGACCGCGTACAGGCGGCGACCGCGGCGTCGATCTCTCCCAGCCGCATCCGGCATTCAGCCAGTTGCATCCACAGTGCCGGATCGTCGGGTTCCGTTTCGAGCACGTCCTCCCAGGCAGCGGCGGCTTCGGCGAACTGGCCCTGCTTCAGCAAGGCAGTCGCGGTCGCCCGGGCGGCCTGCTGCTCGCTCGCCCGCATCAGTCCCCCCTCGAGAGGATTTGGCACCGGTTCCGGGAGCGGAGGGGCAGGGGGTAACTTCGGCACCGGACCGATGAGGGCCGTCGCTTCGTCGCGCAGCAGTTCCAGTGTCAGCTGGCGATTCCACGCGACCGTGCTGGTTTGGGCCAGTTCCTGGTCGACGAACGTAACCGCCCGCGTCAGCGTCGCCCTCGCCGCGGCCGTCTGGCCGGTCCGATGCTGGGCCATCGCCAGAAAAAACAACGGGTAGGCATGGGACGACTTGGCCTCACCCTGGTTTTCTGACGTACCGACAAGAGGCGCTATCGTCTCAATCGCCTGTTGATAATGCCCGGCCCGGTATTGAAGAGCTGCCAGCGAGCGGAGCAATTCGGCATTCTCTGGAGCCTTCTCCAGTTCCCGCTGCATGGCTGCCATGGCCGGTGAGTAATCTTCGACAGCACCGGGGACGAGAGTGCATGTCCAGCCTGTGAACGAGACCACGTTCAGATCGCTGCTGTCGGCGAACTTTGCGAGCATCTGATGGCAGGCGGACTTGTACGACTCCAGATTGCGTCCATCAGCAAGGGAGTACATGGCGAGTTCATAAAACTGCCGATAGGTCGCATTCTCGGTCTTGGCCAATTCGGCCATATCCTCCCGAGCGATGTCCATTTTCCCAAGGGCAACGGCGAGTTGCATCCGTGAGGCCCGGGCAGCAGGGTTCTTCTCAATCGCGTTTGTGGCCATTTGCAGCATGCCGTCTTTGAATTCCTGATTCGGGCAGGCGGCGACCTGAGCCGGGGGAATCCAGGTCAGCGTGGACAGATCGCCCGAATTGAGTTCGAAGGCGGTTTTCAGATCCTGTAGCGCCTCCATGGGACGGTGAGTGGCGAACAATGCTTGAGCACGCATTTTGTAAAGATGGTATTGAAACTGCGGCGCTATCTCGAATGCCCGCGTAAGATGCTCAACCACTTTATCATACTCCTCTAGTTTAAAATGCGGATCTGCTCGTTCTGCCCAGTACCAATAGCCTTTGCCTCGTGCACTTTCCGGAATGAGATCGAACTCGTCTATTGCCTCAGCATATCGACCGAGTGCAGTTAACGCGTTCGCACGGTGCCTGCGGCTGAACTCGCAATCATTCAGTTCAACGGCGCGAGTCGTGTCACGCAGCCATTCCTCTAGCTTTCCAGCAGACTTGTTAAGCATTCCACGTTGCAAGAACACAAAGAAGCTAGTTGGTTCGAGTTCCACCGCCAAAGTGGCCTGCCTGAACGCTTCATCTTTATTGCCAGTATTAAGAAGGCACCTTGCTAACACTGCTCTTGCAAAACCTGATTGTGGCGCAAGCTCAACTGCTTTTGTTGCATGCTCAAGAGCAATCTTGCGGTCCGGCTTTTCGCCGCCGAATCGACCTCCGAAAAGTAGCTCCCAGGAAATGTGCGCACGAAGTACTCCATCCGAAGAACCCAATTCCACAGCACGGAACATGTCTTGGAACGCCTCTGTCTCCTTCCCCAGCCATTGTCTAATCCAGGCACGGTCCGTGTACACGTGCACGTTTTGCGGGTCCTGCTGCATCGCCGCAGATATCGCGCGATCTGCCTTTTGTAATGTCTCCGTTTGGCCTTTCGGCCAAGTGGATGTCATCGCGAGATTGTAGTAGGCCCGACCCAATTCCCGCTGATAACCAGGTTTGTCAGGGGACTTCGCAACCAGCGGCTCCAGTACGGAAATCGCTGTCTCCAAGTGCGCACGAGCTCCCTCATTGTCGTTGAGTGACTTTTGGATCATCGCGATGCGGATGCGCACTGTGGCTGCGGAGAAACTGGCGGATTCATTATCCGTGTTCGTGTCGGCCAGTTGCTGATAAAACGCCAGCCCCAACTGCAGCAGTTCCCTTTCCTGAAATGTCAATTCCTTTGGTTTTCCTGCATTTTCCATCTGGGCCATGGTGCGACGGCTGGCGATGAAGTCAATGAACACGGTATCCAGGGCTTTAATGCCGACGACAAGATTTACATTGGCTTTATCCTGCCGCTCGTTGGCTAATACCATGGCCTCCTCGGCCCGTTGCTTCTCACTGTTGGCCAGCGACAGGTTCTGTTGGGCGATTTGCTCCTGCTCCCGCACCAGTGTAAGGTTGTGTTCGGCGGTGCCGAGGGCCGTTTGCAGATCCCCGGCAAGCTGACCGTTGTCTTCAGCCAGCTTCTCGAACCGCACGGCGGCGACTGACGCCACGACCGCCGCCGTCGTGATCAAGACGACAATCGTCGAGGTCAGGCCCGCCACGACCGGATTCCGCTTGCACCACCGCGTGAACCGCTTCACCGGCGAGACCCATCTCGCCCGGATCGGTTCGTCTCCCAGATAACGCTGCAGGTCGTCCGCCAGCTCTCCGGCGGTTTGGTAGCGGTGCATCGGGTCCCGGTCGATCGCCTTGTGGACGATCGTCTCCAGGTCGCGCGGAATGTGCGGATCGAGGGCCCGCAGCCGGGGAGGGCGTGCCAGTCGTCACCTGTTTGATCAGCCGATGCCGGTCGGTCTCGTCGAACCCCGGCTGCATGGCGAGCAGTTCGTACAGCGTCAGGCCCAGCGAATAGACGTCGCTGCGGGCGTCGGCTTTCCCGTCGAACTGCTCCGGTGCCATGTAGCGGAGCGTGCCGAGGACGTCGCCGGTGTGCGTCAGGTCCTGCTGGTCTGTCGTCTTGGCGAGGCCGAAGTCGGTCACCCACACACTGCCCCGAGCGTCGAGGAGCAGGTTGGCCGGCTTGATGTCGCGGTGGATGATCCCCTGGCCGTGGGCATACTGCAGGCGCGTCAGCCACCTGCACACCGATACGGGCCACACTTTCCCAATAAGACTCTGCGCGAGGCGACGTGTGTTGCGGAGGACTGCCCCGGCAGGGCGAACGTCCCGGATAAGACAGCCGTGTCGGCGAGCTTTGCGAGCGTGGTCTCTGCAGCGACACGCCTTCCACTCTCAACACGGCGCTCGGGCCTGACCTCCGGCTTCGGCTTCTGCCCCTCGTCCGCTGATGGCTGATCGCTGACGGCCGACAGCGGCCCGCTGTCCCTGAGACCGTCCACGAGCAATGTCTTCTCGAAGTGGCCGGTCAGCAGCGACTTCGCGACCATGCGCGACCTTGCGCCTGTGCCTCGCTGCCGCCGCTGGGCTGCGGCCGGCTCTCGCGTTGTCGCGGGTTGTCCGGTCTGGCTGCGGACCGACTCGTCCCTCAGCCGCTTGAGTTCGACGAGGACTTCATCCAGCCCCAGACCGTGGATGAACTGCATCACGTAGTAGTGCGATGCCCTCCTGCTCGCCGACGCCGAAGACCGGGACGATGTTCGTATGATGCAGCCGGGCCGCCGCGCGGGCTTCGCGATCGAACCGCCTGGCATGCTTCTCATTCGTTAGCAGATGCCGGGGGAGGACCTTCAGCGCCACCCGTCCGACCGAGCGAGACCTGCTCGGCTTCATAGACGACCCCCATACCTCCACGTCCGACTTCCCGAATGATGCGAAAGTCGCCGAGCTGTGTGAGTGGTGCGGAGTTGTCTGTCTCGTCGCGTAAACCGGTGGGGGACTGCACATCCTGATCGACCTGCTCCATCAACACCAATGCCGAGAGAACCTCCTGAAGCTCGTTCGCCAGTTCGGGATACCGTGCGACGTACTCCGAGATCGGGGGTCGCTCGCCGCGGCGGTAGCGATCCAGGAAGGACTCGGCCAGTTGATCAAGCAGGTCGTGCGGCACAGACTCGGTCGTCATGCTCAGACCTCCCCTGGTGGGTGCAGAAACTTCTTCAGGCGCTGCAAGGCTCGAATGTATCGTTTACTCGCCGCCGATTCCTCAATGCCCAGGACCAGCGCAGTCTCGGCCCGCGAGAGTCGCTCGAAGTGCCGCAGGGCAAGGACTTCGCGGTCGATGGCGTCCATGTCATTCAGGGCTTCCTGGACGTGGAGATGCGCTTGACCCGCATCGCCGCCTCACTGGGCGTGGTCAGTTGCCCGACAAGTTGAGCGGCCAGGGCCATAGAACTCGCGGCCGGCAGAGGACCACTGTAAATCGACACCTCCCGTGTAACGTCCCGGGCCAGTACGCCGAGGTGTTGACGATGCAGTGTGGTCAGTCGCTGGACAACGAGAAACCGCAGCCAGAGAAAGAAGGGGAGCGAGGGTTGGCGGCGATAATCAGCAATTCGTTGCCAGGCCTCCACATAAGCCTCCTGCAGGACATCAGAAGCATCGATCCGCGCCTGGATACGCTGATCGAGACGATATTGCACCATTCGCCGCAAGCGGTCACGGTAACTCTCCAGCAGCCGCTGGAGTGCGTCATCGTCACCCGCCAGGGACCGTGCGAGCAGATCGTTGAGGTCGAGAGGTTCGTCGGTCATTCTGTAGCCCATGCAGACGAAACCGCGCCCCGACGATTGCGGGACAGGGAATCCCGGTCCGGTGGAGCGAATTCCTCACCTTCACAGCATAACCGAACGCGAAATAGATTCCTTGTTTCGCATGTCAGAAGGACAACGACCTGTCGTCTTCTGGCCGGTGGGCCTGGTCTCGCATTGCCGGGCCTATTGGCCCGCTTTTTGGATGAGGCCCTTTCTGCGCAATGCGCACGAGGCCCTTTCGCACGACTTCTGCTCGCGAAGAATGCACCTCGCTGCTAATCTCGGGCGGTTCCTGATGCTGACGTTCGAGGTGACCGGCATGCCTGATGCGATCGAGTTCCCCAGTGAGGATCAGTCCAACGCGGTGAGGCGCGAGTTGACGTCCAGCGAGCCGCTGGCGCTGCGGACCTTCACGCCCACACAGGCGGTTTTCGCGAAGTCGGCGGGAGTGTTTCACTTCACGCCCGAGGGTCGCCGGCTGTACGACTACTCGAGTGGTGTGCTGGTCGCGAATCTCGGGCACAACCCGCGTCGCTGGATGCAGCGCTTCGCGAAGTCCATGGGCTGGGAACCCGGGGATCTGTTCGCCCTGGAGACCGGCAAGACGCTGCCGAGCGAATTCTTCGAGGGAGTCGCGCTTACCGCCTACAATGCGATGACGCCGATCGAGGCGCAGCGCCTCGCAGCGTCTGCTGCGCAGCCTGCAATCGTCACCCGGAGGAGGGCGCTGCGAACAGATCATGTGGGCGGCGTCCGGGTCCGAAGCCATCCAGAAAGCGCTGTGGGCCTGTCTGCATCGGGATGAGTCGCGGGACATCATTCTGGCAACGCGGCATGGTTTTCATGGGAAGAAGGGCCTCGCCGGGGCTGTCACTGGCTCCGAGCATGATCGCGACCGCGACCCCCGGGTCCGCTTCATCAGCTTCCCGATGTCCGAGTGCGACGACCTGACGAAGTCGAATGACGTGCTGGACACGTCGCGCTATCGGGCCGAACTCGATCGGCTCCATGGGGAGCTTGGCCCGAGAATCAACTGTCTGATCACTGAGCCGTACCTCGGAGGCGGAGGGAGCTATCATCCGCAGCCCGCGTACTTGCGGATGCTGCAGGACTGGTGCCGGGCCCATGATGTCGTGTTCATCCTCGACGAAGTGCAATCGAACTTCGGTCGCACCGGGCCGATGTATGCCTTCAGCAAGTATGGCATCGAGCCGGACATTGTCTGCCTGGGTAAGGGGCTGGGGAATGGCGTCCCCGTCAGTGCTGCCGCCGGGCGGGCTGATCTGTTCGCGACACTCAGATATGGCGAAGCGTCGGACACCTGGAGTGCCAATCCGCTCGCGTGTGCCGCCGTGCTCGCAACCCTCGATGAGTTTGAGAGTACCGAGGTTCTCACTCATGCGGCGGAGCTGTCGGCGCTAATCGCCGGGCGACTGCTGCGGCTGAAGGAGACCGGGCTGATCTGCAAGGTGCGTGGCGAAGGGATGGTGTTCGGCATCGAGTGTGCGCCGGCAGGTCGGCTCTCGGCGGGTGAGGTGGCCTGCGAGATTGTGAAGACGTGCTATCTGGGGGAGAAGGGCACAGGCATTCACCTACTGGGGCCACTGGCCGGGACGGTCCTGCGGATTAGCCCTCCCCTGACGATGACCCTCGACGAGGCCCAGGCGTCGCTCGATCTGCTGCATTCGTGCGTCATCTTGGTAAGAGAGGGTCTGGGGTAAGGGAGGAGACGGCGAAACCGCGAGCGGGTAGCATCACAAAGACCGATATTGCTGCAGGTTGCGCTTCTGGGGTACAACCCCGGCCTGAGCACTCGATTCCGGGTGGATTGGACCCCGATCTCTATCAGGCAGGGATGCCATGTCTGCGTTCGCGCCCCTTCGCGCCGCCACATCGCGCTGGAGTCTGACCCGTGTGTCGTCCCTTCTCGCGGGCGGTCTCTCCGGTCTGTTTCTGTTCGTCTGGATCCACCAGATTCTGGCGACATTCGGCGAGTCGCTGGTGGTGACGTCCGGCGTAGCACTCGCCATAGCCTTCGGGCTGGTACTGGGGATGTGGACGCCCGTCCGCGTGCCGGTCTTGCGGACGATGCCTCTCAGTATCCTGTGGCTCGTCCCTGCGCTCTGGACGGTCGCGTTTCCCTGGCTGCTGGACGGTGCCGTCGGCCTGCTGCGCTGGTGCCCGATGGTCTTGCTGACCTCCGATACGACGGCCTTCCTGCTGCTGACGCTGCTGGCAACCGGCCTGTTAACGGTGCCTGTGACGGTGTGTGTCATGTTGACGATGTGGCCTGTGGACTGTGGCACAAGTCGGATTGCTTCCGCACGTGTGCCTGCCGGATCGTGGGCAGGATGCGGTGTCGCGCTGTGGTTGTGCGCGCTCGTGGCTGCACCGCTGGTCGGGGTGAACGTGGTGGGACTCTGTGCAGCGCTCGCCGCAGCCGCAGCGTTCTGGATCGGACTGGCGAAGTCCAGTGATGCTTCAGCGGTGGAATGGTCCGAGGTTTCGGGAGATGCGACGTCTCAACCGGGCCATCCGGCAACGGCACAATTGGGCACCGCTGCGTTAGCCTTGCTGCTCGGGGCAGAGCTAGCCATCATCAGCCGGTTGCTGCTGCAGCTCATGCCGGATGGAGCGTATCTGCACGTCAGTCTCTGGTCAGGCGTTCTGCTGGGGATTGGTGCCGGTGAATTTCTGGTCGATGCGACGATCACGTGCGCGACTGGTGCACGATCGCCGGTTGCGTGTGTCGTTGGGTGCCGCTGCTTGCCCACTCCTGCTGTTGTTGTTCATGCCGCTGCTTCGGGAGGCCATGTTGTGGACCAGCGCGACCCTCTCCAGCGTTGTCCTGCTGACTGCCTTTCGAGCCGGCGTGCTGATGCTGGCCGTGATGCCGCTGGGCTGGGCCTGGAGTGAACTGTGTCACGTCCCCTCCGGAGATCGGCAGCGCACGGCGTGGAACTTCTGGCTGCCGGGCATCCTCTGGGGAGTCGCGGGGCTGTTGTGTATCCGCTCGATGTGGCCTGCTCCCGCGACCACCCTGGTACTGTGCTCGGTCGCGTCCCTCTTGTGTGCCGCCAGCCGTTGGAGACTCGAACATCCCGAGGCCGACACACGTCGGTCGTGGGGACTCTCGGCAGGTGCGCTGGGGCTGGTCGCCTTCGCCGTCCTGCTGCGAGGCAACTATCGTCCCGATCTTGCCGCGAGTCTGCTGTTCTCGACCAATACGTTTGCAGCCTACAGCCAGGGGACCGAGCCGGAGATGCTGGCTCACCTGGATGACGCACGCCTGCTCGCCGTGGCCGATCGAGTCGATGCGACCTGGACCCTCTGGAAGACACAGGGAGTGCGGGTGCAGTTTCGTCGGGATGGCATTCCGGCCGGTTACGTGAGCGTGTTGCCGGAGGTCTGTCCACAGCCCGCGGGAGATGTCATGCACGCCGCGGTCCCTCTAGCCGTGCATCCGCGGCCCGACGATGTGCTGCTGCTGGGAGTCGGAAACACGGTCACGTTGTCGAGCTGTCTGTCGTGCCCGGTCCGCCGGGTCACGTGTGTAGAAGGGGATCGAGGTCTGCTGGAGACGATCGGTTCCGAACTCGTGCCCCGGACAGGCATCAATCTGTTCGCCGACGATCGCGTTCAATTGAGAACCGCCGATGTCACACTGGCGGCGCTCGCGGAGCGAGCGCAGTATGACGTGATTCTTGTCATGTCGAGCCAGCCGGCATTTTCCCAGCAGTCGGCCCACTTCACGCAGGAATGGTGCCGTCAGATGTCGCGGCTCCTGAAGCCGGGCGGCCTCTTCTGTCAGCGGCTGTCGTACGTCGATTTCGGTCGGCAGCCAATCGAAGACGCGATCGCGACGATGAGGTCGGCGTTTCCGCAGATGATCTGCCAGGAAGTGGCCCCCGGTGAACTGCTGCTGATGGCGAGCAACAGCGACCAGCCGATCATCGATGCAGCACTTATCAAACGCTGCGAGGCTCCCCACATCCGCCGGCTGATGGCTCAGGTGGGCTGGGACTGGTCGGTGATGCTCAACCTGAGTGCTCTGCGGTTCCCCGCGGAAGGAGGCGCTTCCGACGCAGGCCGTATCAACACGGTTGCGAATGGCCGCTTCGCGTTCGGCCTGCCACAAGAGACGATGCGCTGGGGTGCCAAATGGCAGGAACTGCGCCAGTTCTGGATCGAGCATGGGGAGCGGATGCTCGCCTGGGTCGGTGAGTCCTCAGACCTCGAGGAAGTGGTCTCGCGCCTCGCCGACATGACCGAACAACACCGGCTGATCGCCGGGCACCCGGACCGCTTCTGGATCTATCGCGATACGCTCAAGCAGCGGCTCACGGAGCGGCCCCGCGCCCGAATTGTGCAGGTCAGCCACGAGGGACTGAAGCGCACGCTGCACCCTGAAGATGAACGGCGCAAGGAATACCTGCTGACGCTTGGTGCCGCCGCCGCTGAGGACTCGCCGCAGGCCATCCGGCACCTTTCCGACTTTGCCGAGCCTTATGATCCGCTCGTCAGCTACTTTCTGCATCGTGAGGCGGCCCGGCTGTACGACGAGGTGTCTCATCCGGACCTGCCTGCCCAGCTCGATCATCTGATGTATTCCATTTACTTCGCTCCGCCGCAGGACCGCTCTGTCCGCAACGTGGTTTCGGCCATCGAGCTGATTCTGGATCATGAGGAACTGATCCCGCATCCCGAGGAACGCTGGGACCGACTCAACGGACTGGTGGAGATTCTGAAGCATCGCTGCCAGCTGCGCATGTCGCAGAGTTCCGGTTCATCACGCTTCGAGGTGATCAATGCCGAGAAGAGTATCACCGCCGCCAAGCGGGCCCTCACCGCGATGGACCTGCTCCGTCCGCAGATCGATGTCGACTCCGATTCGTGGAACTGGCGACGCATGGGGCTGGAGCGTTATCTGGTGCGGCCCATGCGCACCTACCAGGCCTCCCAGGCGGGCCAACTGGCGACGCTGCAAGCCCGTCAGCGCCGTGTCGCCGAGGCCGTTTCCACCGAAGGCGCGTCCGATGATACAAAGTCGCCCCTGAATTAACGCTGTCCCGCCGTCACTCGGAAAGGGTACACCCCACGTTTTCGGAATGACACCGATTTGAGTTGTGATGACGCAGGCCCAAAACGTGGAGCGTCCCCGAAATTTCCGAAGCTGCCATGGAGACGCGCGGCCCGGCAGTGAAGGTCCCGGAACCTCTCTTCGCGCCTTCAGCCAACCGGCGATATACTCCCCGCCCTTCACAGAGTGACAGAGGAGGACGGCATGCGGATTATTGCGGTCATGAATCAGAAGGGAGGCGTCGGCAAGACGACCTCCAGCGTCAACATTGCCGCCGGACTGGCCAGGCAGGGACGCCGGGTGCTGCTCATTGACCTCGATCCGCAGGCCCATGCGTCGCTACATCTGGGGATCGAAGCCTCCGGCAGCCCACAGACCGTTTATCAGGTGTTTGCGGGGAGTCGCCAGCTTATCGAAGTCCGACAACTCGTCGCCCAGAACCTATGGGTCGCACCATCGGAACTGGATCTGGCCGCCACCGAACTCGAACTGGTGGACGCCCCCGGCCGGGAGCATGTGTTGCGCAAGGCCATCGCGGCTCACACGGCCGAAGAGCAATTCGATTACGTCCTGATGGACTGCCCGCCTTCGCTGGGGGTGCTGACGATCAACGCGCTGACGGCATCGACGGAAGTGTTCATTCCGCTGCAGCCTCACTTTCTAGCCCTGCAGGGGTTGTCCAAGCTGTTCGAGACGACGGCACTGGTGCGTCGCCGCCTCAATCAGCAACTTCGCGTCTCGGGCATTGTACTGTGCCTGTTTGAAACGGGGACGCGACTGGCGGCCGACGTCACCGACGACCTGATGAGCTTTCTGAACTCGAGCGATCCGGACGCTCCGTGGTCGGGTGCCCGCGTCTTTCAGAGCCGCATTCGCCGGAACATCAAACTGGCGGAGGCTCCCAGCTTCGGGCAGTCGATCTTCGAGTATTCGGGCAATTCAGCCGGGGCTCATGACTACGGAGCGCTTGTTGAAGAAGTGATCGCCGCCGAAGTGCGCCTCGCCACCGATGACCCCGTCCCGAATGCCGCATAGGATCCGCTTCCTGCAACCGCTCGCGGATTTGCATGGCCCGGAGAGTCGCGACGCCACAGTTGAGACACTCTCGACTCATCTCCCGTAACTGCCGTAGGGCTGCCCGCCCGCGCCTGCTACACTCTCGCTGCCGGGCGTGGGAGCAGCAGTGATGACGTCAACCAGCACAGCGAGTCAGCGGCGGCAGCAAGTTGTGCCATCGCGCGGTTCGGATACTCTCAGCGAAGGCGAGGGGCTGGAATTTCCACTGCTGTTAAGTTGCTTCTTCCTCTCGGGGTTGGCGGCCCTCATCTATCAGACCGCCTGGATGAGGCAGTTTGCCGTCGTCTTCGGCACGTCGGAACTGGCGATTGCCACGGTGCTTTCTGCCTACATGGCGGGTCTGGCTGCGGGAGCAGCACTTGCAGGCCGCTTTCTGTCGCGCATCCGCAGGCCGATTCTCGCCTATGGAGTGCTGGAGTTTCTGATTGCGAGCGGAGCCTTGCTGGTGCCTGTCGGTCTGAGACTGGCGCGATGGCTGCAGGTGCAGATACTGGGTGGTCAGGCCGCACCTCCGGATGCCGGCGGGTGGATGCAGCCCCTGCTGTATGTCGTCACAACCTTCGTGATTCTGTTCCTGCCGACGGCCTGCATGGGGGCGACGTTGCCGCTGCTGGTGCGGCACGCGATCCGCCGGCGTGAAGAGATCGGCAGCCGCGTGGGATTGCTCTACGCAATCAACACGCTGGGGGCGGTGATCGGCACGATCGTGGCTGGCTTTGTACTGTTGCCTCGACTGGGGTTGTTCGCAACGACGGTGTGCGGGGTCTTCATCAACATGGCCGTGTTCGCGGTCGCCGCCTGGCTGACACGCATCGGCCCCCGAGAGCATCAAGGTGACGAATCATTACACCGGGCACAGGAGCTGCGACCCGCTGACCAGAGCATCGTGTGGTTTCGCGGCCTCGGGTGGCTGCTGCCGCTGATGCTTGTCTCAGGTCTTGTGTCGTTCACTTACGAGGTACTGTGGTCGCGGCTGCTGGGCCATGTGGTGGGAGGAAGTGTGCACGCGTTTGCGACCATGCTGGCGACATTTCTGACGGGCATCACGCTGGGCAGCATGATCGCTTCGCGACTTGCCTGGTCGCGACAGGTCGCCCTCTGGGGATTCCTGATTGCCCAGTTGGGAACCGCGTGCCTGTCAATGTTGATGTACGAGGTGATCGACAGCCTGCCGGGCATGCTCACTCAAGGGACAGCGCACGATCCGGTGAGCCCGATCTGGAATGCCGTCCGCTGTTCGCTGGTGTTGCTGCCGTCCACCATCTGCATTGGTGCGACCTTTCCCTTTGCAGTTGCGCACTGACGGATGACCCCGCAGACGCGGGACGCATCTCGGCTCGCGTGTATTCCTGGAACACCATCGGCGGAGTGATCGGCGCGGTCGTCGCCGGGTTCGTCATCGTGCCGCAACTGGGCTTCGAAGGCACGGCCCGACTGGCGGTGGGCATCAATCTCGCGCTGGCGATGCTCACACTGTGGCTGCTGCCCGTCCGCCTGCCCTTGCGCACTGCGGCTCTCGTCGGAGTGCTGATGTTCGCGTTCGTCTACACGCCGGGTACTCCTTACGGGATCCTCGGAGCATCGTCGTTCGGCAGCAGTGGACCCATCCGCGACAAAGTGACCTACCTGGGCGTCGGCCGGTCGTCGACGGTGCTCGTCACAGAAGACAAGGCGGTCTATCGGGTCTCCAATAACGGCCTGCCGGAGGCAGTCATCAGTCCCCGCGGGGCACCCCCATCGGGTCGCCGCGTGCACCTTTGGCTCTCGGCGTTACCGCTGCTGGCACGCCCCGATGCCGAGTCGATGCTGGTTGTCGGGTTCGGCAGCGGTGGAGCCGTCGAGATCATTCCGCCCTCAGTCCGTGACATCGACGTGATCGAACTGGAACCGCTGATCATCGAGGCGAACCAGCAACTGGCGACCTGCGCGACAATGATCCGCTCAGCGACCCCCGCGTGAACATCATCATCAACGATGCGCGCGGGGCATTGGCGCTCACCGACAAGCGCTACGACATCATCATCTCGCAACCATCGCATCCCTGGACCGCCGGTGCCTCGCACCTCTACACGCAAGAGGCCATGCAGATCGCCGCCGATCACCTCACCGACACGGGTGTCTATCTGCAGTGGATGAATGCCCAGTTCATTGACCCGTCGCTGTTCCGGTCCCTGGGAAAGACGCTCCTCAGCGTCTTTCCACACGTGCGGCTGTACATGCCCGGTACCGATGAGTTGTTGTTCGTGGCCTCCGCGGCACCGCTGGATATCGAGCGGCAACTCTGGCAGTCTGGCGAACCAATCCGATCCTCACCCGAGGCGTATCACATCATCGGCGTCAACGGCGTCAACGATCTGGCTGCCGCACTCGTGCTGGATACGCCGGGACTCGATCGGCTGTGCGCCGATGCGCCAATCAACACCGATGATCTGAACCGCCTCGCCTTCACCACCGCCCACAACCGGGCGGCGACCACGGGAGGCGAACTGCATGACCTCCTGAAGCAGGAAGATGTTCTGCTGCAAGAAGACAGCGAGCTGTATCTGCCGTCCGATCTGCCTCTGAGTCCGTCGGTCATCGCTCATCGGCTCGCGCGCAGGGGTTCGGCAAGCGACTGATTGACTTCGGCCACTCGCGCACATCGACCGCCGAGGAGGCGCTGGTGCGGGGGGTGATCGAAATGGACCACGGGAATGGTGAGCAGGCCGCCGCCCTGTTTCTGCAGGCGGTTCAGCTTGATCCCCGGCTGATCGATGCGGCCTTCGATCTGTGTGTGATGGCAGCGTCCTCGCTGGCGGAGGATCCGCGTCCGGGCCCTCCGCTGGAGGGCATCATCGCGAAGTTACCGCAACCCGAAGCAACGGTCCTGCGGGCGTCCATTGCACTCGAACGGGACGACTTCGCCACGATCGCCGCCCTCGATGAGGCTTTGGCCCGAGTCTCTCCCGAGAAAGCCTGCTTCGGCCGGGCGGTTCGCTGCCGGGCTGCGTGGCGTGCCGGGAGCACCCGGGCCCCGAATCGACAACAGCTTGCCGCCGAGGCGATCCCGCTGGCCGACCAGGCCTACGGAGTCTCGCTGTCGACGATGGTGCTGGCGATGCGGCTCAATGCCTGTGTGATGCTGCGGGATGCCCCGGCGATCATGGAGACTGCGCTGCAGATTCTGATGAACCTGGAGGAGTCGACGTTCGACAGCTCCGTCAAGTTTCTGACGGAGGGGGATGGTGCGCGGGTCATCCTGACGCAACTCGAGCGACTGCGGGGGAATCCGCAGATCGATCAGGCGCGGCTGAAGAGCGTCATCGGCCGTTATGAGGACTGGATCCGTGCATCGCAGCAGACGCAGAGATGAGTCCGGCTGCAATCAAGTGAAGCGACAATCGACCAAGCTGCCCATACAAGCACGAAGCGCCAGCGCGTGTGCTGTGGATATCAAGAGCACGTGAGGCGCACTTGCTCGCGCAGCGTGTTCGGATCTGGTCTGCACTCTCGTATCAGGCACCGGGCTGCGGCGGAACCGGCAGGTTGCGGAAGCGCAGCGGGACTTCGACATCCTTCACCCCGACGTTCATCACGAGTTTGAGTCCCAGCTTCGGAGGAATTCCCTCTGCAAACCGGAACACCTGGAACTTGTCCCCGGTGCGTGTGGCTTCGGTCGTACTCTGGACATCGGTGATCTCGATGTTCTGACTGTCGATCGGAACGATCCGGGAGTATCCGCTCCGGGTCCCCCTTCAGCACGCGCACCATCAAGTTATTGCCTTCCACACCGGCCACGATCTGCAGCCCATACTTGGCTAAAGCGCCCTGCGTGATCGGATGCCCCGCTCGTTCCTCGATTCCGGTGATCAATAGCTCCGGCTTCTCACGGATCGTCCGCAGCTTGAGCGAACCAGTGAAGGTGGCGATCTCCCGGGTCGGCAACTTTGGTGCAGCAAACTGAAAGGTCGTCCGCACTCCATCAGGTGGGTGCTGGGCAAACACATCGGCGCGGTCGATGGACTGGAAGCCCTCCTGGTCCGCGAACATCTCGTGGCCCACCGCCACCAGTTCCAGGTTAATGTCCTCTCCCGTTTTGACTGCAGCCGCTCGCAGGTCACCAATCGCCTCGGCTGCCTCAGCCACCGGTCCCAGCAGATCGACCACGACCTGCAATCGTGGACCGTCTGCTCCCCCCAGACCCTCTCCAGGTTGACCGAACGAACCACCGGCACCCGGTCGCGGCCGGCCGGATCCTCCCTCCGGTTCGCCACCATTGTACTCGCCGGAATCCCCGTTGTACTCGGATTGCGTATCGAACGAAGACGATCCTCCGAAAGACGGGGCCATGCCCAACATTCCTGATGCCTCACTGTCCCAGCGCACCTGGGCCTCCACGACCAGACCTTCCGGCAGCTTGTCCGAAGGTTCGACCGGAGTCCAAGTCACCATGGCCCGCTGGGAGTCCGACAGTTCCTCATTGGGCGGGACAGGAAGGTTCTCGAAGCGAAAGGCGACGGGAGTTTCCTGGATCCCCTGGAACAGCGTCACGCGCAGGCCGACATCAGCGGGCAACGAACCCTCAACACTCGCCAGACCATGCGTTTCCTGCACGCCATCGCTAAAGTTCGTCCAACTGGTGTTCGGCAACGGGTGACCCACGGCGTCTACCAGTTCGATCTTCCCCAGGTTCGAGCCGACAGGAGACATCACCTGCAAGGTCTCGCCGCCCCCGATCTGATCGATGCGCAGGGTCACACCGGCAGACGACAGATCCGGATCGGTGAGTGGTGCGCCGGCCAACTGGTGCACGTTGGGCAACGTGATTTCCTTGCGATTGGCCGCCACCTGCAATGTCAGCTCTCCTTCCAGAACGCGGATCGCATCCACAGTGCCCAGTGGCCGGCTGAACTGGTAACCGCTCAACAGCCCGCCTTCGGGATGTATCGAGAATACTCCG
Source organism: uncultured Planctomycetaceae bacterium (assembly GCA_963707405.1). Classification (GTDB taxonomy): domain Bacteria; phylum Planctomycetota; class Planctomycetia; order Planctomycetales; family Planctomycetaceae; genus CAVPPT01. The sequence goes on from CAVPPT010000008.1 coordinate 354,943, forward strand.
TCCCGATCGATGCGGACGAAGTCGTGCACCGGCGATTCCAGACCGCTGTCGCTGGAGATCGCCCCTAGCCACTTCAGAGGCGTCCCATCGCCGACTTCGATCGAAGTCAGCTTGAGATGACCGAAGCCGACGGCTTCTGCCGACGGTCCACCGACAGCTGCCAAAGCCACCTCCAGCGGTACCGGGGGTGGTTCGTCCGGTCCAAATTGATCGGTCTGCCCCCAGCGCGCCAGTGCCAGCAATCGCATGCCACCCGGGAGTTGTGCGGCGTTCGCAGCCGGCTGACCCTGGTCGAGCACATCCTGTGTGAGTGCGGCGGCATCGAACCCTGACATCATGTCGACTCCGCCCGGGATTCTGCTCTCCCCCGGCACCTGCCAGCATCATGCCCATCACCAGACCGGGAAGCAGCGCCAGCCGATCCTGGACCGATTCCGGCAGTGACGTCGCCAACTGTACGACGTGTTCTTCACCACGAGTGGAGACTGCGAGGTTGTCGACCAGCGGCTGCACGACTTCGATCAGCGGTGCAGGCAGCATCGCCTGCGCCTCACCAAATTGGCTCTGCCCCCGGGAGACGAACTCTCCCAGTCCCTGCTCAACCACACTGACACCTTCGGACGAGTCGCACTGCACAGCGATCTGCAGGCCGATCCCGCTCACCAGTGAGATGTTCGCGGCGACACCACTCGCGTGTTCCGTCAGTGCCTGACCCAAAGCAACTTCCGATGTCGGCTGCTGCGCTCGCCATTCCTGCAGAGCCTTCCGGTCGAGAGGGACCAGTGTCAGGGACAGATGCGCAGCGGGATCAATCAACAGGAAGTCGGAGGTCGGCTTGGTCGGGTTGTCCTTGCGTTCGATGATGCCCTGGAGGACCGGTTCGTTAGCGACAACCAGCAGTTTCGGACTGACGACAAACAGGCAAAGCTGCTCCGTCCCCTGGGACTCCAACTTGAAGTATGCCATGCCTGCATGCTGTGCACTCTCACCCAGGTTCGCCCCTTCTGCTGAGAACTCCTTGAGCAGCCGGATGACAGCGACCTGTGTGCTGCCGCTTGCGGCCGCCGGTTGGGACGCGTTCGCAGGTTCCTGGGCGGGCTGGCCGTTCCGCTGAGCGCCATGAGCAGGTGCTCCACCTGAACCGCCACCGCGTTGAGCACCATGCGCGGGTGCTCCTCCCGAGGCATCTCGTTGAGCGCCATGAGCCGGCGCACCACCAGAGTCACTACGCTGAGCGCCATGGGCCGGTGCGCCGCCCGAGCCTCCGCTCTGTGCATCATGTGCGGGTGCTCCCCCAGATCCACCGCGCTGAGCACCATGCGCAGGAGCACCGCTCGATCCGCCGCGCTGGGGATCGTGTCCGGAGGCACCGCCAGAACTGCCTCCTTGGGCATCGTGTCCGGGTGGACCCGAGGAACCAGGAGGCTGTTGATAGAACCTCGCCACCTGCATCTCGGACATCGGCAGAGAAGACTCCCCTTCGGGTTCCTCGACCGGATTGTAGTTCTCCATGTCGTCGGTCGGTTCCTCACCCCCAGGCAGTCTCCCGCGCGGCATGCCAGAGGGTGGTCCGAAACCGGGCGCCGGAATGCCGAGCCCCTCGACGGCCGGAATGCTCTGGGCCAGCAACGCCAGTTGCGTGACTCCCAGCGTCACGGTATCGATGTCGGCTGGATCGAACCCGAGCTGCTGCGGATCCAGCGAGACACTCGCCAGTGGCGAGGCCATCAGTTTCTGGATGAGAGGTGTCTGCAGCAGTTCGCCGACGCGCGCGTACACAACCAGTTCCGTATCCACCGGGAGGTAAGACAGGTCGATGGTCGATTTGCCCGGAGGTAGCTCCACCGGTGCTTCTGGTTCCGCAGTCGAGTCGCCATCATTGTCGGGATCGTAATCCTCCGCGAGTCCACCCTCATCGGTCGCTGACGCGGCTGCGTCGTCCGCCACCTCAACAGTTTCGCTGCCGCCGCAGCCCACCAGGCAGAGAAATCCCGCGCACAGACACGGAAGCAGGCATCGCATCCATCGTCGGTGGAAGTGGTCAGCAACGTGATGGTTCGTATACAAGGCGACCATGAGCGGGATCTCCGGCGGCGCGAGACGTGCGGCGAGCACACTCCCGGACATCTGTGCAGAGTGCCTCCGCCGCCTCCGTTACCTTATCCAAAACTCCTTCCGGGAACCATCAGACGCGAGTCGATTTGCTCGCAACCCTGCAAACGTTCCATTGACACGCCTGTCCGAACCGCCGGAAACTGAACGGCGCCCGATCAGACGGCCTGTTCCACACCACACAAGTTGTGGCGCTGCTGGGCGCAGTCGGCATCGAATGGATCCCAAGGTCACCCTCGCCAGCGAATAGCCGAGGGCGTCACTGGAAAGTCAGACGCCACCCGATCTCGCGCCGGCCTCGTGTGCCATCGAATTCCTGGAACAGGCCAGTCCGAGGCAGTGCCAGTGCAAACCGTTACTGGCCGAACAGACTGCCCCCAACTTTCGTTGCGGGTGGACGGTTTGGGACGGAACCCGGTTTCCAGTTGCGGGCGAGTTCGATGTCGGCGGCAACCTTGTCGGTCAGTTGCATGACATCGACCCAGCCCACGCGGTTATAGAGCAACGGTTGCTCGTACTGTCGGGTGTACGTCTCCGCATAAGCTTGCCAGTGGACCAGTGCTTCCTCCAGGCGTGCAATCGCTGCCGCCTGATGTTGAAGATTGCTCGTCGAGTCGAACATTGCCAGTTCGCAGGCCGCGTCGATCTTTGCGGCGTAGTACCGGCCGAGATCGGCGAAGGCTTCGATGTCGCCCAGCGTCCGGCGCAATTCTGTCGCATGTCCGGGCGTCGCCTCCAGCGGCGCGAGTCTCTCGACCCCCTGCATGGCTTCGTCGGCATCGCGGCGCAGATTTCCGGCGACCTGGGGCGGTGTGACGACGTCATCCAGGGACGCCCCCGTCTGAAGACGGTGACGCCATTCGCGGATCGAGATGTTTGCTTCGCCGGGCATCGTGTCCCCTTCCACGAAGTGTCGCACGGTATAGAACCCGTGGTACTTCGGGTGGCTGAGGCAGGCCTCCGGCAGCCACTTGATGTCGATGTTCCCCCAGAAGAACCGCGTGATTTCGGGGAAGATCCGCGACGCGGCACTCCAGGCAGCCAGCAGTGTGTCGGCCGGCGTGCCAGGGAAGTGTGTGGCGAGGATGCGCTGGAAGTGCTCATCCGGCAGTGTGGGGTCGTAACTCAGACGGCCCCAGAGCATAAAACTGAACCATTGCTTCTGCATCACCAGCTGCCGCGGACTGGCCGACTCCCTGTCCATGGCCTCGCGACCCCAGCAGTAGCCGTCAGGTCCCATGTAGAAACCACGAACGACGTCGGGGCCCGGGAACTGGCTGATGACGGCGCGGGCGAACGCCGGGTCACCCCACCGAAAGCTGTAGATGTCGTCGTTGCGAACGGTCAGCCATGTCCGCTCGTCCGAAGGCAGCACTTCCAGCAGCGGGTCAATGAAGTGGCGGACGCGTCGACGCATACATGTGGGCGACGGCGTACTTGTAGCTGAAGTCCAGCGTGCACGGCAGTTCACGCCATTCGTCCCGGATCTCTTGCAGATCGGTCTGATGAAAGCGGTGGATCAGCCGGAACGGACGGTCCGTGGTGTCCCGTAGTCCGTCGCGAATCCCTTCGCCATAGGTCTGCCACAACCACTGCTCCTTGGTGTGCCCGGCCAACTGCGGACTCATATGCTCGCCCGCCGTGATTCCCATCCCGGCGAGCAGCGGATAGGTCTTTACCGTCTCGCGCACGCTGGCGCGGAAATAGTGAATCATGTTGTCGTCGGGGGTCTCTCGCGACAGCCCATGCTTCCCCTCAGCACCGAACAGAAAGGTGTTCCAGGTGAACCAGTAGACGTCCACACCACGGTCCCGTGCGATCTGCATCACCTCGCGCCAGAACGCAATCTTCTCGTCGATCGTCATCCGCCGCACGACCTCAGCGTCAGCGAGGAGTTCCGGCCGGAACATGTCGCGGCCACTGTGAGAGTAGCTGTCATCAAAGTCGCCGGCCTGCGCACGCAATACGTCGTCCAGTGCCACGTCAGGATACTCGGGAACCTTCACGATGCTCGGAAACGGATGCAGGCTCCACAGGGAGATGACATTGAACCGGTGCCTCGCCATCTCATCGAAGAACTCGCGCCAGAACACGATGCTCCACATCTCAGGGATGTTCGCCTGCGCTGCCGTCGGAGTTGTCCGAGTAACTGGGCGTGCGCAGATCGAGCGGGAATGTTGAACTTGATCCCGCGGAACTCGATGAACGGCGTGTGTTCGCGCGAGGACAGTTCGCGCGAGGGTGCCCAGCCGAATCGCCTCGGCCACATCCAGTCCGCCGTACATCGCACCGGTCAGATCGCCGCCGATCACCTGGATCGCGGTACCGTCCCGCTCGATCCGATAACTCTGGGGCGGTCCGTCATCGATTCGAATGGTCACGTCCGGCACAGGCTGGCCCTGCGCCGCCCGTTCGATCTCTGCCTGCACCCACCGCAGCGGCGGTGCGTCGCCGGGTGTGATCGTCACCTCCGCGGTGAGCACACGTGATGTGAGGAACAACAGCGAGCACGCAGTCAGGCACAGTTTCATCGCAGGCTTTCCACAGCAGCAGGCCGACAGTCGCTGATCGCCGTGACCTGTGTTTTGAGAGTGATCGGGACAAGTCCGGTAGTCGCGTCTCCGGAAAGATCCTACTGTATGCGGAATGAGGATTACAGCAGAAGCGAAGCGGTGAGTCCCGTGGTCATCGGCTGGTGAGCAAGCATGTCGTGGCTTCAACGTAACATCGCACTGCCGGCGTGCTCACGCGGCTTTCATCTCATCACCGATCAGATCGTCAATGAGTTTCCCGAGTTGCGAGGCATCAAGACCGGGCTGTTGCATGTGTTTATCCTGCACACGTCGGCGTCGCTGACGATCAGCGAGAATGCCGACCCCGATGTCCGCATCGATCTGGAGACGGCCTTCAACCTCATCGCCCCGGAGGACATGCCGTTCGTCCACACGATCGAAGGGCCGGACGACATGCCCGCCCATGTGAAGGCGTCGATGCTCGGCAGCAGTGTGACGGTGCCGGTGACCGACGGACGACTGGTGCTGGGAACCTGGCAGGGGATCTACCTGTGCGAACACCGCAATCGCGCCGGCCGGCGAACCCTCGTGCTCACACTGCAGGGGGAATCGGCCTGAGTTGACGCTCTTGTCCCAGCGCCAGCCCAGTGATCTAGTGGAGCGTCACGCCTTGCCCTCAGGGTCGTGTCCCACTGGCTTCGCCAGTGCGAAATCACGGGATCGCACTCGTTGTGACGCACTGGCAAAGCCAGTGGCACCCGAGTTGCGAGTGTTGACACAGCACTACTTTCCTTCATGCACCAGTCGGGTCTGGGTCGCTGCCGGGGGCTTCAGGTGCGTATCCAGCCAGCCGTAGATGAGTTCCCGCGACTCATGCGGGACGGCGTGTCCATGGCCGTGAACATAGAAGCTGAACTGGTCGGGGACTCCCAGCAGCTCGTACACGTCCATCACCTTCATGAGCATCAGCACGCGCTGACGTTGCGTGCCGCGTGCGCCGTCATTGAGGGCCGAGACATCGAGAAAGGCCCGCGGCGCGATGAGGGCGATGATCTCGTGGAAGTCGATCGGAGGCTGCTCCCCGCGCAGCAGCCCCTCACGGAGGTGTGCGAAGTACACATACCAGTGGTCGCGTGACCACTCGGTCACTTTGGCGTTGTGGCGGAAGAACGGGGCCGCGCAGTTGCACGTGGCCGCCTGAATGCGTTCGTCATACGCTGCCAGGAAGATCGTCCCCTGTCCGCCGAGTGAATGACCCATCGCACCGATGCGCTCATCGTCCACTTCATCCAGCGACTGCAGGACGTCGACGGCGATCGAGTGTTCAAACGTGAACTTGCCAACCGCCGTCCACTCCGGATGCCGGGCCGCGAACCGTCCTGTCTCGTAAGGCCCTTCGGGGGGGATGCGATGCCCGGCGACGAAATGATCCGGAGCGATCACCACATAACCACGCCGGCAGAGGTGATCGAGGTAAGCCTTGTCGGGGTTGTCGACGAGCCCCGCTGCCTGATCCTTACCTTCTGCAAAGGTCCCGTGCAGTGCGACAATGCCCGGTGCCGGTCCACTCAGACCCAGCGGGATCCCGATGTATGCATGGGCTCGCTCGTCCGCTTCCACCTGATAGCTCACCAACTGTCGGGTGTAGACGTTGTCCACAACGTGCGACTCATGCACCTGCAGATCGAGCGGGAGTCTCACGGGCTTGTACTGGTCGCGGATAAGATCGAGGAACCGCTGTCGCAGGACATCGCGGCGCTCGGGCCAGTCGGCTTTGGTGTGGAGGCCCTCGGTGAGGTCATCCCATGAGGAATGGATCTCGGGGACCTCAAACAGCTCTGGCTGCACCCGGTTCTGAGCTTGTGTCGCTGCAGCGATCAGCCACAGACCGATGAAACCGGCACGTACAGGGAGGGTATACATGGAGGGATTCCTCGACTTTGTCCTTGTGATTATGTCACAACCCCGTGAGGCCGGACAGCGGGTAGCCCCTGTTCGAGTGCCGTAGCACGCACGGTCCCGGCATCGGCATCTGTGAGACAGTATCCCTGACCGGCCCTGTCGAAGCTGTACGATTCGACTGCGGCGGAGATGTCCCTCCGGAATGAGTGTCGCCGGTATTCCTTCGCCTTTTTCAGATTCGACCGTGATAATCCGCCAATGTTTACGCCCTGCCCCTTATCAGTGGTCCAAACCCCAAGAGGTTCCCGATGCGCGCCTTGCCGATGTGCCTTGTCTGTTCAGGTCTTTTGTGCGGCAGCTTGCTGAGCCCGGCGGTGCTCCGGGCCGACCATGAGCAGCGGTTCAATGAGTTGCTGGCCAAGGGGCAATTGACGGCGGCAGAGGCGGAGTTCGCCGGCGTCGTGCAGAACAATGTGGTTGATCAACAGGCGAAGATGGCACTGGGATGCGTCCGTTTTCTGAAGGCCATCGAAGGGTTGGCCCAGGACCAGTACCGCTATGGCCTGCTCAACGGGCGGATGATCAACCTGCCCATCGTCCGCATTCCCATCCCGCGCAATCCTGATCCTGAGCAGATCTCCTATGACGATGTCCGCACGCTCCTCTCCCGCTTCTCACTGATTCTGGGCGAAGCCGACGCTGCACTGGCCCAGGTCGATACGAGTGACGTCAAACTGCCGCTCTTCCTGGGGAGAGTACGCTTCGACATAGATGGCGACGGCGAGGCCACCGAAGACGAGTCGCTGTGGAAGATGTTTGCCCAGATCAATCGCGGCGTGCAGCCCGATCAGGGAGTCGGATTCTCGGTGGCGCTCGATGGGGCGGACGTTCACTGGTTGCGGGGCTATTGCCATGTGCTGATGGCATTCTGCGATATGGCACTGGCCTACGACGGCCGCGAACTGTTCGAGCGCTGCGGCCATCTGCTGTATCCCGACGTCGATACACCGTATGAGTTTCTGCAGAAGGAGTCGCTGTCCGGCCAATTTGACCCCCGCGGGATTGCCGATCTGATCGCGGCCATTCACCTGTTCAACTTTCCGCTGGTCGAGCCGGACCGCATGGCATCGGCCCGGAAGCACTTCCTGGGTATGGTGACCCAGAGCCGGCTGTCATGGGAGCGCTCGCTGGCCGAGACCGATGATGATCGCGAATGGATCCCCAATCCCATGCAGACCGGAGTGCTGCGCCTTCGTGTCTCACGGGGCATGATCGACGGCTGGCACGAGGTGCTCGACGAGTTCGAGGCGGTCCTCAACGGAGAGAAGCTCATCCCCTTCTGGAGACTGTACACGCGGGCGATGTTTGAGACGCCCGACTTCCCTGCGAACGGCACGGGGATCAACCTCAAGCGGTTCTTTACCGAGCCGCGAGATTTCGACCTCGTGCTCTTTGTTCAGGGGACCGATGCCGTCCCCTATCTGGAGGAAGGGCCCCTGACAACCCCCGCTGCGTGGAGTCGCATGACGCGCGTCTTTGGCGGCGACTTCTTCGGGTTCGCGGTCTGGTTCAATTGAGACAGCGGACGATCGGGGCTTAGCCGCGAGTCGAAGACGAGCGCTGGCAATCGGGGAAGTGGTGTCCTCCGAATCCAGTGACGGTGCGCGTCTCATACTCGTGCCGGATGGGAAGTCACGGCAGGAGTGGTGCGGGGGAAGGGGGATGGATATCCTCACACGGCTCAATGGTCGTGACGGTGACCCCTGTGATGCTGTCGACAGAAGTTGCTACAAAGTCTTTGCTGGCCAGGCTCGCCGATGGCCTGATCCGGCATGACCGCGTGTTACTGATCATTGGACTGCTGCTGGCCGTTGCCGCGATCTGGCCGGCCTCGCGTCTGCGTCTCGATGAGTCGATCGAGTCATTCTATGCGCCGGACAACCCGCACCTGCTGGCCTACCTCGACAGTCGCCGCTGGTTTGGGGGTGATGAGTTCGTGCTCGTGGCTTACAGCGACGCCGATCTGCTGAAGCCGGCGAACCTCACCAGTCTCCGCGAGTTTGGACAGTCGCTGAGCAATGTTCCCGGTGTGCGTGCCCAGAGCACGCTTGATCTGGCGTTGCTGTTTGATAATGTGGCCACGACGGTTGACACACTGCTGGGGCAGGGGCTGCTGGTGCGACTGGCGCTGCGGGTGTTCCGCGAGAAGGTGATCGAATTCTCTGAGCGGGTGCTGATCAGCGACGACCAGCAGACGGCCGCAGTCGTACTCCGTCTGCTCCCGGTTTCTGAGTCGCCGGTATTGCGCGGGCAAACAATTGCGGACATTCGCCGGCTGGCCGCTGCTCACACCCCACCCGCCGCCATCGCCGGTGAGCCGGTGCAGATTCACGACACATTTCGTTACGTTGAACAGGACGGCGCAGTTCTGGGACTGGCGTCGTCGGGGCTGCTCATCCTCGTGATCCTGCTGATGTTTCGCAGTATCCGTTGGATGGTTCTGCCCCTGCTCGTGGTCCATGCGGCCCTTGTGTGGACGAGAGCCCTGCTTGTCTTCAGCGGCATTCCATTGAGCATGGTCAGTTCCATTCTCACGTCGCTGATCACCATTATCGGCATCGCGACCGTCACCCATGTGACCGTGCGCTATCGGACCCTGCGTGCCGACCACGACCGAGCCTCTGCTTTCCGCCAGACGTTCATCGATCTGGGGCCGGCGATCGGCTGGACCTGTGCGACGACCGCCGTCGGTTTTGGGGCCCTGCTGACGAGCGGCGTCACGCCGGTGCGCAGTTTCGGCTTGATGACGGCCCTGGGGACCATGCTGGTGCTGGTCGCCGCAGTGTTGCTGCTTCCTGGGGGGATTCTGCTGGGCCGGCGCGATGCCGACCCCCGTTCGACACCTGCGGAAGGACCGCTGCTCACCTTGCTCGCCCGACTCACACACGGAGTCGAACAGCACTCGCGGCTGTTGCTGATCGCGATGGTCATACTGGCCGGAGCAGCGGCCCTGGGCTTCACCCGACTGCGGGTCGAGACCGACTTCACGAAGAACTTCCGCGCTGGCAGTCCGATCGTCCGATCGATCGCGTTCTTCGAGGAGCATCTGGGAGGTGTCGGCAACTGGGAGGTGAACTTCGCGGCTCCGGCCACGTTATCGCCTGAGTATCTCTCACAAGTCTCCAGAATGGCTCAGCAGGTGCGAGACGACAACTCGACCGGTGCCGGCGGCATTACGAAGGTCGTCGCGCTGACAGACGGGCTGAATCTGATCCCCAGCGTCGTGTCGCGCATCGTCGATCCCGGTGAAACACTGCGGATGGTGTATCCCGAGTTTGAGGACAGCCTGTACAATCCGAAAGAAGGACGGATGCGAATCGTCCTGCGGGCGATGGAGCGACAACCCGCCGAGGCCAAGCTGCAGCTCATCGACCGGACCGAGCAGGTGGTCCGTCAGACGTTTCCCGACGCGCAGGCCACCGGGCTGTATGTGCTGCTGGCCCACCTCATCCAGAGCCTGCTCAGTGACCAGCTGACGAGCTTCGTACTCGCGGCGGTGGGCATCTTTATGATGATGTCCGTCGCCTTCCGGAGTCTGATGGTCGGGCTGATCTCACTGGTCCCGAACCTGTTTCCCATACTGCTGGTCATCGGCGGCATGGGCTGGCTCGGCGTGCCTGTCAACATCGGGACGGCCATGATTGCCAGCGTGTCGATGGGGCTGACTGTCGATTCGAGCATCCATTATCTGAGCGGTTACCGCCGCGAACGGGAAGCGGGGCTCGATCATGCCGCAGCACTGCAGGCCACGCATGCCGGCGTAGGACTGGCACTCATTCTGGCGAACATCGCGCTGGTGCTGGGCTTCACCGTGCTGGCGCTGTCGAACTTCATCCCGCTGGTGTACTTCGGCGTGCTGGTGAGCGTGGCGATGCTCGGCGGGTTACTGGGGAACCTGGTGCTGCTGCCGCTGATGCTGGGCTGGGTGCACGTCCCGCTGCGCGCGCACACCGTTGAGCCGCGAATCGCAGACAAGTGAGGATGGTTGAGGGATCGCCGAGTTCCGATCGGGAACAGGACCTCACGAATGCTGGCGGGCAGCCTCGATTTCGTTGTAGCACTCATGTGGTTAGAATCAAGCGATCAACTGCCTGAGATGTTCTGTCTTGAAGTTGCACGGACGGTACAAACCACTAATGAAGATCCTGCTTGCCAATCCGCGTGGCTTCTGTGCAGGTGTCAATATGGCGATTGACTGCCTGGACCAGGTGATCCACATGTTCGGGTCGGACGTTTACGTCTACCACGAGATTGTCCACAACCGCTATGTCGTGGACCGCTTCACCTCCCAAGGGGTCACCTTCGTCGATGACCTCGATGCAGTGCCCGTGGGCTCGATCCTGCTGTACTCGGCCCATGGCGTCTCTCCGGCGGTCCGTTCACACGCCCGACGGCGCAAGTTGCAGACGATCGACGCGACCTGTCCGCTGGTCACCAAAGTGCATCTCGAGGCAGTCAAATATGCGCGCCAAGGCTATCACATCGTCCTGATCGGTCATGAAGGTCACGACGAGGTCATCGGTACCATGGGCGAGGCACCCCAGAGCATCACCCTGGTGGAAACACCGGAGGACGTGACCCGGCTCAGCTTTCCGCCCGGAGCTAAGATCGCCTATCTCACGCAGACAACACTCAGTGTGGAAGAAGCGGGACGTGTGATCCGGAGCCTGGAAGAACACTTTCCGCACATTGAAAGTCCTCCCAAGGAGGACATCTGCTATGCAACAACGAACCGGCAGTTCGCTGTCACCGAACTGATGCAGCAGGCCGACCTGCTGATCGTGCTGGGCAGTCAGAACAGCTCCAACAGCCGCCGACTGCGTGAGATCGGGGAGGCCTCCGGCAAGCCGGGCTACCTGGTCGACGGACCGCACGAATTGCAGCCGGAGTGGTTTGCCGGGGTGACGACGGTGCTGATCACCGCCGGTGCCAGTGCCCCGGAAGTCGTGGTGCAGGAGACGATCGACTGGCTGCGGGAACACTTCGGTGCGACGCTTCAGGAACACACCGTGCGAGAAGAGCATGTGACGTTCCCGCTGCCGAAGGAACTGCGGGTCCTGCAGGCAAATGCGCTCGAGACCCGTGAGTCACTCGGAGTCGGGTTCGTTCAATTCACCAGTGTTGCCGAAACCGCGTGCTTGCAGTTTCGCCGTTCGGTCGATTTCGACGGACATCGATGCGGAGAAACTGCCCGCGGATTCTTATGCCATATCACTCCCAACGACATGATTCAGGTCAGGTTTCCGCAGCGCGCCGCAACCCAGATGTGGGTGACCAGGCGATTCAGCAGGACTCGGCACTCCGCGAGCAGTGACTGCAGTTCCGGTTCGCCGCCGTCGCAGGCGGCCAGCATCGCCTGGTGATACCACAGCACCTCTGGCATCGAAGCGTTGAAGCGGGACCAGATGTCCTCCCCGGCATCGAGATCGAACAGCATGCTGCTGAGGTTGTGGAGCTTGTCTGCCAGCGCAATCGTGCAAGCCTCGGAGGTAGCGGCCGACAGCACTCGCAGATGGTCTTCCTTGCGGTCGCGCCACGGGCGCTGGGCACCTGACGCGTCGAGTTTGGTCTCCGTGAGCGCCGTGACCAGTTGCATCACGGCAGCAGGGAACTGCTCCGACAGGTCGTGCGCCGTGACGGAGGTATCCTCGACCACATCGTGCAGCAGTGCCGCTGCAAGCATCTCGGGAGATGTAAATCCATGCCTTTGCAGGATCATCGCCACGGCCACCGGATGGGTGATGTACGGGACCGACGATGCCTTGCGAGACTGTCCCTGATGGGCGATCGCTGCGACACGCAGGGCACGTTCCACCAGCGGTGAGAGAGCCAGCACGTCATCCATGGGATGGGAAAGCTCCACGGCAGCGATCAGAACGTCGCCTGTCCACCGTCGTCGCCCGTCTTCCTGCGAAAGACGTTGAAGGTGACGTACTCCCAGTGGCGGTACAGTTCCGACTTGGCCAGCAGTTCCTGATGAGTGCCAACCGCCTCGACACGGCCTTCGTGCACGAACACGACCTGGGCACAGCGGCGGACGGTGGATAACCGCGCGGGCAGAAAAATAAGCGTGCGGTCCTTCAACAGGCGCGAATAGGCATCATCGAGCAGCGACTTCGTGTCGTCATCGAATTGAGCGTGAGGTTCGTCAATGATGAGGACAGCCGGCTTGCGGATCGCGGCCCGCGCCAGCCCCAGGCGAAAGGCCTTGCCAGGATCCAGTGTCTCGCCATGCTCGCCGAGCGAGGTTTCGTATCCCTGTGGCAGATCGACGACGAACTTGTGGGCGTGCACAAGTTTGGCCGCCTCAGTCGCTTCCTGCAGGTTGTAGCCCGGCTGGCCGCACGTGATGTTCTCCAGCACACTGCCGGTGAAGAACGGATCGGTACCGCCGACATACAGTGTCTCGGCACGGATCGATTCCAGCGTGCCCCAGTTGATGTCCTCGCTGTCGAAGAGCACGCGGCCGGCATGCGGCTCGATGAATCTCGGCAGCAGATAGGCCAGCGATCGCGCTTCGAGTGGATTGATCGACACAAATGCAGTCGACCTGCCGGCGGGGATGCGCAGATCAAAGCCATTGATCAGTGGCGACCCGTTGAGGCGATAGACCACGGCCTCGTAGGTGATCGATTTGGAGACGGGATCGAGGAACTTGGCACCGACCGCCTGCCCGACCTCCGGAATCTGACCCAGAAACCGCTGCACCTTGTCGGCAGTTATGACGATATCCCGGCGCACATCCTGCAGTCGATACAGCGATTGAGAGACCGTGATGAGACAGGCAAACACAAATGCCAGCAGCATGGCGACATACATGGGGAGCGGTGTCTGTGTGCTGAGCACCTTGAGCGCAATCATGTACAGCACTAGGCCGACGAACAGAATGATCAACACACGCGAGATCCACAGTGAGAGTCCCTCCTTGCGACGTCCGGCAGCGAGGTCCTTCGTGAATCGATCCAGATGCGACTCGAACTTGAGTTGCTCGAAGTCCTCCATGCTGTACCCGCGCACCAGCCGCGACTTTCGCAGGCTTTCGGCGAGTGTGCGCATCACAGAACCGGCCCGCGCCTCGCTGAGCCGACGTTCAGCCCCCGTACGAGCGCGCTCGGAGTGCACCAGCCACCAGCAGGCAGCCAGCGGCACCAGACACTGTAACGTCAGTCGCCAGTCGGCACTCAGCGCCAGCAAACCCAGCAGCACCAGCAGCAGCGGATCGCGGAAAATCACCCGGCACCACTCATAGACCCGCTGGCGAATCAACTCGACAGATTCCAGAAACAGCTGTGATCCCGTGCGCTGGGTTTCACCGGTCAGATCGCTCAGCCCCAGTCGCAGGACCTGCCGATGCAGTGACTTGCGCTTCTGTGAGGCGACCTCCATGGCCACCCGCGCGCTCATCGCCCGTGACCGCGAGACGGAGAGGGTGAAGAGCAGTCCCAACAGACTGGCACACATCACCAGCACCGACAGGGCCGACACATTCTCACGCAAGGCCGGCACACGACTCCAGGCGGCTAGCAGCAGCGGTCCCCAGAGGAATCGCTCACGCGAACTGATGACTGCCGGCAAGAGTCCCTTCCCCACAAACGTCACGGGTGAGACGTCGGCCGCATCCGCAGGCAACTCGGGCAGGAAATTGCCATCCAGCGCCTGACGCACGTTGGTGACTTCGTCGCCGCTGATCGTGACTTGGCCCCGGGTGGCCAGTAGATCGACCGACAGGGCCAGCAGCACGATCAGGCCACACAGCGACAGGGCGGTCACGAGCGACCACACAACCAGCGCAACGCCCGGGCCCTCCCAGCCAGGTTTGCCGGGGAAGAAGGCGTTGCATGGTATAGGCAGCCTGTTCGGCCATGGCTCAGGCGAGATCGCGGTCTTCAAACAGCAGAAACGCCAGGAGAACTGCGGCCGTGGAGTACACCACACAATACAGGGCTGCGAACAAGAGGTAGTTCGCCGGGATGGGAGCACCCGTGGCCACAGCAGTCGACATGTTGAAGTTGTCCAGCGTCGGCAGAATGGTCGCCAGTAGCTGGGCAAAGAACCGGACGAACACCAGCGAATCACCCTGGAAGCTGGATTGCACCAGCACCGGTGTCAGGTGTCCAATGACGAAGATGGCGAAGCAGGTCACCATGTTCACCATCATCGGGGCGCGCGTGGAGATCGCCACACTCACCGCCGTCATGATCGCCACCTCGAAGCTGATCAGTGCGAGGGCCGGCAGATTGTCGGCGGCCGACCGCAGACGTTCCCCCGCCAGCACCGGACGCCACGCATCCCACTCGACGTACGCCGCGACTTCTTTTCCGGATTCGCGCTGGTCGTACCCGACCTTGAAGTAGGTCGACACCACCAGATACGTGCCGGTGATCAGAATCAGAATCAGCGCCGTCTGCAGAATCCCCATGTACTTCCCGAGGATGAACTGCCGGCGATTGATCGGCTTGGACAACAGCGTCATCGCCGTTTTACCCTCGATCTCCTCCGCCACACTCATGCTCGCCGTCCACACGGCCAGCAGCAGCGCGCAGATGAGAATCGTCTGCAGCCCGCAGTCCTTGAACACCAGGGTATCACTCCCCAGCGTGAAGAATGGAATCCAGTAGTTCGCTGAAATCACGAACAGCGCCAGCAGCGTGAGCAGCACGAAGACCGGCTGCCGCAGCGACTCCTTGATCGTCGCCCGGGCGATCGTGCCCGCACGCGTCAGATAGTTGAACAGCATCATCCCCACGGCCACGACCAGTGCGGCAATGATGATCCCCCAGTAGGGGGTCTCGGGGATTCCAGCCGACTCCTCGGCCGCCAGCAGCATCACCGCACCCAACCGCTCCATGCGAAGTTCCTCAGGGGTCGACGTCCTCAGACAAGGCACACGCCCGGCGACGTCTGCAACAGCCGGGAGTGCAGGGAATGAGAGTATCCTTGAACTGTACCCGTTGGGACCCTCGAAAGAAACCGAACTTCCGGCGTCACGACGACTTGAGCGTCACCTGCGGATGCCGAATCCGCACAACTGCTCCGACACGTCGATTGTGACGGCATCGACCCGCTCGATGTGCCCCGCCATCGCTGCTTCAACCGCCTGACGGAACGCCGCGACCTGGGCGGCTGCCCCTTGAGCAATCAGTTCCACCGTCCCATCGGACAGGTTACGAACCGACCCGGCGACGGCAAACTGTCGGGCGATCCGCCGCGTCGTCCAGCGAAAGCCCACCCCCTGCACGTCGCCATGAAAAATGAACCGGACTGTCGGGCGAACACTCATGGGCCGATCAACACCAACTGTCGACAGTGCACAGAGTCGGAGTCAGGAGCACGTCCGCATGGCGGACACAACCGACCAGAGCCTGCTGACTTCCCGCCGGTCGTGGCGCACCTTCACCGCGACCGGAACCAACGGTGTGTGCAACGCTCCGCGCTCGCCGCTCAGTCACCCGCGGCGTGGGCCACCACGTGCGAGCCGGTGATTCGCTCCAGCAACGCAGGATCGCAGAGTTCCTCGCGAACGATGTTGAGGTCGCGCGGTGCCTCGATTCCCAGCCTGACGGTGTTCGGTCCAATGCGGACGATGGTCACGGCCACCGAATCACCAATCAGAATCCGCTCACCCGGCTTCCTTGAAAGGACCAACATGGTCTGCTCCTCCAACTCGCGGTTTCAACGTCCCTGGTCCACGCTCCCGTGCTCGGGCCCCTCAGTCATTTCCCGACAACCCACCCGCAACCACAGGCACCACTCGCCGCCTGTCGTCGAATCGAACACGTCATCAGAAGGATAACAACAAGCGGCCCGGAGGTTCCAGAGGTTCACGGGCAGATTCCGGCAACGATCAACAACTCCCGGCACACAGAAAGCCCCACTCTGCACACCTAACAGGCAGTGATTTCGCCTCCCCTGCACGCATGCATGCGCACGGGACGCGCACCCACTGGAAGCCCCGGTAGAATGGGGCGTCTGCATAATGGCGCTTCGGGTGCCTGTTACCCGTGCCACTTGCACTTCGAGGTCCCGGCGGGCATCTTGGAGGCGGACCGATCCCTCTCCTTGAATGATCTCCGGAGCGAGTCCCACACTTCCCGATCGCTGAGGGTGCACATGACAAGCATTGGAATCATCGGCTTGGGCTTCATGGGGATGACCCACTTCGCCGGGGCTCAGTCTCTCGCCGGCGCAAGGGACATCTCCGGAGGGCGGGTCGTCGCCCTGGCAACCCGCGACGCTCGCAAACGGGCCGGTGACTGGTCGGGCATCCAGGGGAACTTTGGACCCCGCGGCTCCGCCCAGACCGACCTGTCCAACGTCACCACCTATGCCGACTGGCGCGAGCTGCTCGCCGACCCTGCTGTCGACCTCGTGGATATCTGCCTGCCGACCGATCAGCACGAATCTGTGACCATCGAAGCACTGGCGGCCGGCAAGCATGTGCTGGTCGAGAAACCGATCGCCCTGGAACTCGCGGCTGCCGATCGCATGCTCGCCGCCGCTGCCGACGCAGACCGGTTGCTGATGGTGGCCCAGGTGCTCCCGTTCTTCCCCGAATTCCGCTGGGCACGGGAGTGTGTTGAGAGCGGCGAGTACGGCAAGCTGCTGGGGGCCTCTTTCCGCAGGGTCATCGCCCCGCCCACCTGGTCGAAGGACATCAGCGACTTTCGCAAGCTGGGAGGCTGGGGCATCGACTTGCACATTCATGACAATCACTACATCGGCCTGCTGTGCGGAGTCCCCAAGCAGGTGTTCTCGCGCGGCCTGTTGCGAGACGGTCTCGTCAATCATGTCTCCACACAATACGTGTTCGACGATCCAGACCTCACCGTGAGCTGCGTCAGCGGCGGCATCTGCGCCGGCCCGCTGAAGTTCGCCAGCAGCTTCGAGATGTTCCTCGAACACGCGACGCTGCAATTCGACGCCGGCACCTATGGAGACGACTGGGTCGTCAACCGCCCTCTCACGCTCATCACCGACGACGGAACCATCACAACCCCCGACCCCGGCGGCAGTGGCGAATGGTGTGCAGCCTTTACTGCGGAACTTCAGGCCGCCTTTGAGGGAGTCCAGGCAGGCGAGGCCCCGCACGTTCTGTCTGCAGAACTCGCGCGAGATGCGCTGCGTCTGTGCCATGCGGAGGCTGAGAGCATCCGCACGGGTCGCACAATTGACATTGGCTGAACGGCAGTGACGAACAGCGAGCAGGGAGTCGACACAACATTCTGATTCCGCAGTGTGACTGAGGTAGTGTCGACGGTGAGCAGTGAAAAGCGAGATGATCCACGTTCTGCCAGTCACTCGCTGCCGATTCCTCGCTTCTCGCCGCTCGTTATCTCGCCACTCGACTCGACAACCAATCAGTGCCTGTACCAGGAGGAGTTCCGATGAATGATCGAGCATTGCGGATTCTGGTCATCGGTGCACATCCGGACGACTGCGACATTCACGCGGGCGGGACCGCTGCCCTGTACCGGCAGCACGGCCACGAGGTGCGGTTCGTCAGCATGACGAACGGCGAGTCGGGGCATCACCAGATGTCGGGACCGGAACTGGCACAGCGGCGGCGTGAGGAAGCGAGACGGGCCGGTCAGACACTGGGCATTGACTACCAGGTGCTCGCGCATCGGGACGGATACCTGCAGCCCACGCTCGACACGCGGTTCGAGCTGATCGCCCTCATCCGCGAGTACGATCCCGACCTCGTGCTGACCCATCGGCCCAACGACTATCACCCCGACCACCGTTACACATCGCAGCTGGTGTGTGACGCGGCGTACATGGTGACGGTCCCCCCGATCGTCCCCCAGTCGCCCGCCTTGCGGAAGAATCCCGTCATCGCCTACATGGCCGACTTCTTCGAGCATCCCTATCGGTTCTCACCGGCGGTCGCCGTGGACATCGAACCGGCCATCGACTGCGTGATCGACCTGCTGGACTGCCACGAGTCGCAGTTTTATGAATGGCTTCCCTACAATCAGGGCCGCGAGGCGGAGGTTCCCGACGACCCGCAGGCCCGCCGTGACTGGCTCCGGCAGGGGTATCTGGATCGCATCGCTCCCTTTGCTGATCGTCACCGTGATCTGCTACTTGAGACCTATGGACCAGAACGGGGCCAGGCGATCCGGTTCATCGAAGCCTTCGAGCCCTGCGAGTACGGTGCCCCATTGACGGACACGCAGCGCCGCCGGTTGTTTCCGTTTGTCGTGGGAAGCGAGGAGCGGCGAGTGCCGAGCAACGAGATTCACTGACCAGTTTCTCTCCACTCGTTTCTCGCTGCTCACGACAAACTGCCGACACAACCTGTTTTTCAGCAGAATCCCGGGGGTTGTGACGACATCGCTCAAGCGGGCAGGCTGTTGGCGACGTCACGGCTCGATGTGGCTGGAGGAAGTGCCTTGCCGTCCTCGTGATACAACTGGATGGTTTCATCGACGATCTGACACAACTCGGCGAACACCTGCTGTTCATCGGGCCCATGGCACCCACCATAAAACAGGCCGGGCGCACTGCCGACATAGCACCCGTCGTCGTCAGACCACTCGACCACCTTGACGTAACGATCGCTGTCTTTCATGACCGTGACTCCTCAATCGCCCGCTGAACTGCTCGTTCCTGATACCCCTTGGCGTCGTCCCCCAGTTTACCAGCGATCGTGATCGGCCGCGCGACCTTCTTATGCACAAAGTTACGGTGGCTCCCTTTGCCGCCACGATTCACGAAACCAGCTCGTTCGAGGTCGCGAACCAGTTCCCGAATGCTTCTGGGCATCCGACACTCCGTCCACTTGATAACCAGAGTTCAGTCATCCAGATACACTCTCTGCACTTGCTGATAGTATATCGGCTGCGAATGAGTCACGCCTGTCCGGAAGGCTTGGACCAGAACGACTCAAGCCCACAGGCAGCGGCTGGTGGGTATCCGGCCATTGATACCACGGGTTGCCACCCGTGGGCTTCTCGCATCTCGCCACTCATCGTCAACTCATCAACCTGCCCAAGGTTGAAAAGGAGGTCCATTATGAGACAGCCATTCCCTCACTTGTTCGTTCTCCTGACATTCGCAAGCCTCGCCCTGTGCAATCTGACAAGCGCGGCGGAGGAGACGCAGGCGACGCCATCATCGACAGTCCCGCTGCTCATGGACGCGAACACGCTGCGGCAGCGGGTGGAACGCCCCGGTCTGCGGCTGGCGGACGTCCGCTCGCTCAAGGAGTACCAGGCGGGGCACATCCCCGGAGCCGTGCATGTGGATGTCGACGACTGGACGGCGCTGGCCCTCGCACCCGGCGGACTGCACAACGCAGACGAGTGGGGGCGTCGGGTCGGGGCGCTGGGCATCACGAAAGCATTACCGGTGGTGGTGTACGGAGGCGGCAACGTCACCGCCGCGACACGCATCTGGTGGACGCTCAAGTACGTCGGCGTCGAACAGGTGGGGATTCTCGACGGCGGGTGGGACGCGTGGAAGCAAGCGGACGGGCCGGTCAGCGTCACTGTCCCACACACAACACCCGCAGAGTTTGAGCCCGAGTTTCAGTCGAACCGGGTGTCCGAACTGCCGGAGTTGCGTGAGCTGATCGGGACTCGTGAGATTACCATCATCGATACACGTTCTGACGGCGAGCACACGGGGACCGGGGGTCCGGGACCTCGCCGCGGTCATCTGCCGGGGGCCGTCCATCAGGAGTGGTCGCAGTTCGTCGCCGCCGATGGCCGGTTCAAGCCAGGGCCCGAGATCAAACGTCTGCTGCAGGAGGCGGGGCTGACTCCGAACAACGTCTGCGTGACGCACTGCCAGTCGGGAGGCCGGGCCTCCGTGAATGCCTTCGTGATGGAACTGGCAGGCTTTGGACCGGTGAGGAACTACTACTGCGGCTGGTCGGAATGGAGCCGGGCCGACGATGCTCCGGTCGAGCAGGGAGGGGGAAGCAA
Source organism: uncultured Planctomycetaceae bacterium (assembly GCA_963707405.1). GTDB lineage: Bacteria > Planctomycetota > Planctomycetia > Planctomycetales > Planctomycetaceae > CAVPPT01. Next base: position 375,461 of record CAVPPT010000008.1, read on the forward strand.
GGAGTAAGGAGCGGTGAGTGCCGAGCAACGAGTTTCACTGACCAGTTTCTCGCCACTCGTTTCTCGCTGCTCACGACACACTGCCGACTCAACCTGACTTTCAGCAGAATCCGGTGGCGTTGTGACGACATCGCTCAAGCGGGCAGGCTGTTGGCGAATCCGCCAGCGAATGGTCGCGATGGACGTGGCGTCGGCACAACAGCACAACCGGTCTGCAGCGGTGCGTGTGTGGGTGTCGCGGTCGGCAGAACCCCCACGTTTTCGCCGCCACACGGGGTTATGCCGGCAAACTGACACGAATGACGCGCAGCAAGCGACCAGATCCTCTCGCGGCTCGGTTCTCGCGACTCGTCGCTCGTGACTTGCTGCGCAACCGTCGCAGTCTGGGTAGAGGGATTCCCTGTCTCCATCGATCGGGTTCTTGACATCGCGACACTCTCGACAACCGCCAGTGACTTACAGTCTCTGAGATTCGGAGGGCCGAGAGTATTGTCTGGTGGACTCACCAGACGCAGTAGATGGTACGCCGCATGGAGTCAATCAACCGACAGCATGCCGAGAGTGGGTGACTGTCGATCGTTCGCTGCACGCTGCTCTGCTGGACAAGCCAGCAGTGGGACCCGGCACAGGAAGATGCGAGAAACGAGCAGCGAGAAGGGGTATCACTCGTCTCCTCACTCGCGTCTCACTGCCGTCTGCCGGCACAACCCCGTGTGGCGTCCAGAACGAGAGGGTTTTGCCGACAGGGACAGGAATCACCTCACACTGTTCTCGTGTTCCGCCGCGCACAACCACCTGTGTCGACACAACCTCACAACCGGGGGGGTCTGGTTCTGCAGACGGTGTGGTGATTGTTCGGCTATGCTGTCGGCAGCGAGCGGCGAGACTTGAAAGGTGAGGAGTGTGCACCGCTTGAGGGGCAGCGAACTCGATGATCTCGTCGCTCGCCAGTCGCTTCGGTGTCGAAGCGGGCAGCTTCGACGACACTCGCCAACTCACACTGCGGAAACCATCCATGCCCGTTCACTCCACAAGGCTGCTGCGACACCTCATGGTGCCCCTGATGTCGCTCGCCATCACTGAGGCCGGTCGCGCTGACGCCCCCCCGCCGCCCAACGTCATCATCATCTACACCGACGACCAGGGCTCGCTCGACCTCAACTGTTACGGGTCGGAGGATCTCGTGACGCCGCATTTCGACGAACTGGCCCGGCGGGGGGTGCGGTTCACACAGATGTATGCTCCCTCGGCCATCTGCTCAGCATCGCGTGCAGGGCTGCTCACCGGTCGCTTCCCGGTACGCGCGGGAGTTCCCGGCAACGTCTCCTCCACAAAGGGCGACGCTGGCATGCCGACTGAGCAGGTCACCATCGCCGAGGTCCTCAAGGGAGCCGGATACGCGACAGGTCACGTCGGCAAGTGGCATCTGGGGTTCTCACCGGAGACGATGCCCAACGCCCAGGGGTTCGACGAGTCGTTTGGTCACATGGGGGGCTGCATCGACAACTACTCGCACTTCTTCTACTGGGCCGGACCCAACCGCCATGACCTGTGGCGTGACGGAGAAGAGGTGTTCTGGGACGACGGCCGCTACTTTCTCGATGTGATGGTCGAGGAGTGCATTCTGTTCGTCCGGCATCATCGCGAGCAGCCGTTCTTTCTGTACTGGGCGATCAATGCCCCGCACTATCCGCTGCAGGGAACCGACATCTGGCGGGAGCGTTATGAGCATCTGGAGCATCCACGTGACAAGTACGCGGCGTTCGTCTCGACGATCGACGAACGGGTCGGCTGGCTGATGAAGCAGCTGCAGGTATTGGGCCTCGCCGAGCGAACGATCGTCATCGTGCAATCCGACCATGGACATTCGACAGAGGAACGGGCATTCGGGGGGGGAGGCAATGCCGGGCCGTATCGCGGGGCCAAGGGCTGTCTGTTTGAGGGGGGACTGCGGGTTCCATCCATCGTCTCGTGGCCGGGTGTCATTCCCCAGGGGGAGGTTCGCTCGCAGCTGGTCACCGGCTGCGACTGGCTGCCCACCATCGCCGACTTCACCGGGGCCCCGCTGCCCGACCAACGGCTCGACGGGGCGAGTCTGAGGGACGTCATCATCGCCAATGCCCCCTCGCCGCATCCGCAGTTCTACTGGCAACTGGGGAAGGGGAACTCGCTGCAGTGGGTGGTTCGCGACGGAGACTGGAAGCTGTTGGGCAACCCCCAGGACAACAGCCACAAGGGTGAACTCACGGACGCCGACCGGCTGTTCCTGGTTAATCTGGCGGAGGACATTGGTGAGACGACCAACGTCGCGGCCCGGCATCCGGAGGTCGTCGAACGACTGGAGTCGCTCCGGCGGGCTTGCGTCGCGGGACTGGCGGAGTGAGGAGCAGGGAGCGGTGAGTGGCGAGACGCGCGTGGCGAGTAAGGAGCGGCGAGATACGAGATCCATTGGCCGCTCACTGCTCGTGCTTTGTCACGCCGTGGATTTCGGGTTGTTTGCCACTGGCTTCGCCAGTGTGTCACAACGAGCGTCATTCATTGATGTTGCACTGGCAAAGCCAGTGGCACCCGAATTCGAACTGTTGACAAATCACTCGTGTCTTGCTGGTCATTGTCGGCAAAACCCCCGCCTTTCTGCAGCAATCGGGGTTGTGGAGACCATGAGCGACAAGACGCGCGGCGAGAGACCAGATCATCTTGCTGCCCGTCACTCGCTTCTCGCCACAGGGTCAGCGGGGAATCACCGGCCGGAAGGCGGCGAAAGCCCCCAGCTTTCCCAGTGCAACACTCTCAGGCCACGACGGCGTGCTGACGTCGCTCCGAGGGATCTGCATAGAAGCTGATGGGAACACGACTTGGCGCTTGCAGACTGCTTGACATGTCAACCCGACTGGTTTACGATGCCGATCAATCTCAATTATCCTGAAGTGGACAGTTCATTCCCCTTGTTTATTTCGAGCGGCCATGCAGCTGCGGAATGCAGAGATCTTCTGTGAGGTCGTGACGCACCGCAGCTTTTCCAAAGCGGCGGAGGCCCGGGACATTTCGCAGCCTGCCGCCAGCCATGCCGTCCAGCAACTGGAAGAATACCTGGGAACGCCGCTGATCGACCGGTCGATCCGCCCGTTCGAGCTGACGCGAGCGGGTGAGATCTATTTTGACGGATGCCGACGGCTGTTTGACGGCATCCGCAAGGTCGAGGACCAAGTGCAGCGAATGGGCCACCGGGTGACCGGTCGTGTTCGCGTGGCGTCGATTTATTCGGTCGGACTGCTGCAGATGACGGGCTACGTCGAGCGATTTGCCGTGCTCTATCCCGATGTGCGTGTGCAGCTGGACTTTCTGAATCCCGAGGAAGTGTACGACCAGATCTCGCGGGATGAAGCCGATCTGGGGATCGTGTCGTTTCCGCGGGATGGCGGCAACCTGAGCAGTATTCTCTGGCAGGAACAGGAGATGGGGCTGGTCGTCCCGCCCGATCATGAACTGGCGGGTGCCGACGAAGTGTCGTTTGAAGACCTGGAGGAGTTGGAGTTCGTAGGCTTCACAGCGGACCTGCGGATCCGCCGGCAGATTGACCGACGCTTGAAAGAGGCGGGGGTTTCGGTCAGGGTAGTGCATCACTTCGACAACGTGGAGAACATCAAGCGGGCTGTCGAGATCGGGGCGGGAGTCTCCATTCTGCCGCTCTGCACAGTTCGCCGCGAGGTTGAGCACGGTTCCCTGGTCACGATTCCACTCGAGGGTCGGGATTTCTTCCGCCCCCTGGGCATCATTCATCGACGCAACAAGCACCTCTCGGCTGCGGCCGAGAAGTTTATCGAGCTCCTGCTTCAAGAGCCGGCGATCGACGAGACTGACCACGCGCTGGTCACTGCGGAGATCGACGGCACGACCTGAGTCGCACGAGGCGGCGGGGAGGTTCAGGTGGGCATCCGCCTGAATCGAGCGAAACAGGCGAGGATTTCGCCGATTACAGGGAGGTGCAACCTGTCTGCGAGATCTCTCTCGGAGGACAGGAATTGACTGACGACCGACGCACAGTTGATGAGACGATGACGATGACCAGCATGGCAGACGGCTTTCCACAGCCCCACGGACTGTATCACCCCGATAACGAGCACGATTCGTGCGGAGTCGGATTCGTCGCCCACATCAAGGGGCAGGCATCGCACCAGATTGTGCTCGACGCCGACCGGATCCTGAAGCACATGACGCACCGGGGGGCCTGTGGCTGCGAGGAGAACACCGGGGATGGAGCGGGCATGCTCACCGCGCTGCCCGACCGCTTCCTGCGCAAGGTCGCTCGCAACGAACTGGGAATCGAACTTCCCCAGGCAGGTCGCTACGGGGCCGGCGTCATCTTTCTACCCAAGGATCCCGCGGCCCGTCAGGAGTTCAAGGACATTGTGGCCGAGCTGGTCGCAGAGCAGGGACAGACGCTGCTGGGGTGGCGCGATGTGCCGCAGCGGCCCGACATTGCCGGGATTGGTCCCTCGGCCCATGCCCTTGAGCCTGACATGGAAATCCTGCTGGTCGGTGCTGCCGACGGGCTGGACCAGGATGCACTGGAGCGGCAGCTCTTCGTCATCCGCAAGCTGGCCAGTCACCGCATTCGCCGGAGCACGCATCCGCTGGCGCTCAAGTTTTACGCTTGCTCACTCTCGACGAAGGTCATCATCTACAAGGGAATGCTGACGCCGGCCCAGGTGCTGGACTACTTCCCCGATCTGGCCGATGAAGACTACGAGTCGCATCTGGCGATGATTCACAGCCGCTTCTCGACCAACACGTTTCCCTCGTGGGATCGGGCGCAGCCGCTGCGCTTCATGGCACACAACGGGGAGATCAATACCCTCAAGGGGAACACCAACTGGATGTTCGCACGTCAGGGGATGATGCAGAGCGACCTGTTCGGTCCGGATCTGGACAAGCTGTTCCCCATCATCGAGAAGCACTGCAGTGACTCGGGCAACTTCGACAATGCCATGGAGTTCCTGTACCACTCGGGGCGATCGCTGCAGGAAGTGGCAATGATGATGATTCCCGAAGCGTGGCAGAATCATCACGATATGTCGGAGCAGAAGCGGGCGTTCTATGAGTACTTCTCTGCCCTGCAGGAACCGTGGGACGGTCCGGCCAGTGTGTCCTTCACCGACGGGCAGTTCATCGGAGCGTGCCTGGACCGCAATGGCCTGCGACCGAGCCGGTACTATGTGACGCATGACGACCGGGTGGTGATGGCCAGCGAAGTGGGTGTGCTCGACATCGACCCGGCAAACGTCAAGTTCAAGGGGCGGCTGCAGCCCGGACGCATGTTCCTTGTGGACTTCAAACAGGGGCGACTGATTCCTGACGAAGAGCTGAAGCGGGAGGTCTCAGCCCGGCGGCCCTATCGGGAATGGCTGCAGGAACAACGGATTGAACTGGACGATGTCGTCACCCATTGGGAGGAAACTGCCACTCGCCGCAATGGAACCGACTCGTGTCAGCGGATCACCGGCAAAGCCCTGCTGGAGCAGATGCAGGCGTTCGGCTACACGACCGAGACGCTGCAGTTCATGCTGATTCCGCTGCTCAATGCGAAGAAGGATCCCATCAGCTCGATGGGTGACGATGCCTCGCTGGCGTGCCTGTCGGACCAGCCGCGCCTGTTGTACGACTACTTCAAGCAGCTGTTTGCCCAGGTGACGAACCCGGCCATCGATTCGATCCGCGAAGAGATCATCATGAGCCTGGAGTGCTACATCGGTCCGGAGGGCAACCTGCTCGACACCACCAAGGAGCAGTGTCACCGGTTGCGTGTTCCCCATCCGATTCTGACGGACGAGGAGATGCGCGGCGATCAAGTCGCTCAATGGGTACCGAGGGTGGAAGACCAAGACGATAGACATCACCTTCAAAAAGCCGCCCTGTTCACCAGGCGCTGAGGCCGGCGGTGCTGCTCTCAGCGAGTTGCTGGTCGCCACGCTTGATCGCATCTGTGCCGAGGCTGAACAGGCCATCCACGACGGCTACAGTCTGGTTGTGCTCTCCGACCGTGCCACGAGTGCGCAGCGGATTCCGCTGAGCAGTCTGCTGGTCTGCGGAGCCGTGCATCATCATCTGGTCGACCAGGAACTGCGCACACACATCGGCCTGGTTCTCGAATCGGGTGAGGCCCGGGAGGTGCACCACTTCTGCCTGCTGGCGGGATATGGAGCCGATGCAGTCAACCCGTACCTTGCGTTTGACGCGGTGCGCGATGCCCGGGGTCATGGACATCTGAAAGAGGACTACACCGAAGAGAAGATCGTTCAGACTTATCGCGAGGGTGTGCGAAAGGGCATGCTCAAGGTGATGGGGAAGATGGGCATCTCCACGCTGCAGTCGTACAAGGGAGCCCAGATCTTCGAGGCGCTGGGCCTTTCTGAAGAGGTCATCGACAAGTGCTTCCGCGGGACAGCCAGCCGCATCAAGGGAGTCAACTTTGAGATTCTGGCGGAGGAGCACCGCCGACGCCACGAACAAGGTTTCCCGATCCGTGACGAATCGGATCGGTTGCCCGTCTTGCCCAACACCGGACTGGTGCATTGGCGGCACGGGGCCGAGAAACATGGCTGGAACCCGTTCACAATCGCTGAGATCCAGCAGGCCGCACGGGCGGGCGACAAGTCGGCCTACGCGCGGTTCTCCCAGATGGTCAACGAAGGAGAACAGCGACAGGGAACGCTGCGCGGCTTGATGCGGTTCAAGACCGGCACGCCTGTTCCGCTCGAAGAAGTGGAGCCGGCAACTGAGATCGTCAAGCGCTTCTGCACAGGTGCCATGAGCTACGGTTCGATCTCGGCCGAAGCCCATGAGACGATCGCGATCGCTCTGAATCGTATTGAGGGAAAGAGCAACACCGGAGAAGGGGGCGAAGACTATGAACGCTTCCAGCCCATGCCGAATGGAGACAGCAAGCGGTCCGCCATCAAGCAGGTGGCATCGGGCCGGTTCGGTGTCACGTCGTGGTATCTGACGAATGCCGATGAACTGCAGATCAAGATCTCGCAGGGAGCCAAGCCGGGCGAGGGGGGAGAACTCCCCGGTCACAAGGTCGATCGCATCATCGCGGCGACCCGGCACTCGACGCCGGGCGTCGGCCTGATCAGCCCGCCTCCACACCACGACATCTACTCGATCGAAGACCTGTCACAGCTGATCTTCGATCTGAAGAACTCGAACCCCAGGGCGAACGTCAGCGTCAAGCTGGTCTCGGAGGTCGGCGTAGGGACCGTGGCGGCCGGTGTCGCCAAGGGGCATGCCGAGAAGATCCTGATCTCCGGCGACGGTGGCGGGACCGGCGCTTCGCCGCTGACCTCCATCAAGCATGCCGGACTCCCGTGGGAACTCGGCATCGCCGAGACTCACCAGACGCTGGTGAAGAACGACCTGCGCAGTCGCGTACGCCTGGAAACCGATGGACAGATCCGGACGGGGCGTGAGGTGGTGATTGCCTGCCTGCTGGGCGCGGAGGAGTTCGGTTTCGCAACCGCTCCGCTCATCACGCTGGGCTGTATCATGATGCGGAAGTGTCACCTCAACACATGCCCCGTGGGGATCGCGACGCAAGACCCGGAACTTCGTGCGAAGTTTGGCGGCAAGCCCGAACACGTCGTGAATTACCTGTTCATGGTGGCGGAAGAGTGCCGCACCGTCATGGCCGAGCTGGGGTTCCGCACGATCAACGAGATGGTCGGCCGGGCCGACAGGCTCGAGTGGAATCCCGACGTATCTCACTGGAAGGCCAGGCATCTCGATTTGTCATTGGTGCTGACCAAGGCAGCGAGCGCCTATCCCAACGCAGGCACTTACTGCCAGAAGCCGCAGAATCATGGTCTGGAGGAGACTCTGGACCAGCAGCGGCTGGTGCCGGAGTGTCGCGCCGCCATCGAGCGTGCTGAGCGCGTCCAGATCGACGTCGAGATCCAGAACACCGATCGGGCGTTCGGGACGACGTTGTCCCACGAAGTATCACGTGCCTGGGGCCCCACCGGGTTGCCGGAGGATACCATCCGCCTGAAGTGCCGAGGATCGGCCGGGCAATCAGTCGGTGCGTGGGCCGTCAACGGAGTCACTATCGAAATCGAAGGCGACGCCAACGACTATGTCGGCAAGGGGCTGTCGGGGGGCAAGATCATCATCTATCCACCAGAGCAGTCCACGTTCCGCCCGACGGACAACATCATCATTGGCAATGTCGCCCTGTATGGTGCCACTGAAGGAGAGGCCTATTTTCGCGGGATGGCGGCCGAACGTTTCTGCGTCCGCAACTCGGGAGCGCACGCCGTGGTTGAAGGCGTGGGTGACCATGCCTGCGAGTACATGACGGGAGGCCGTGTCGTCATTCTGGGTGAGACGGGCCGCAACTTCGCGGCAGGGATGTCCGGAGGTGTCGCCTATGTGTATGCCCCCGACAGAAACCTGCTCCGTCTGAACTGCAACCTCGAACTGGTGGAACTCGAGTCGGTCGAGGATCTTGACGACATTGTCGAACTCAAAGAGTTGATCGAGAAGCATCACATCTACACGGCTTCGGTCGTGGCGAAGGAGATCCTGGACAACTGGGATGATTGTCTGCCGAACTTCGTCCGCGTGATGCCTCGCGACTACAAACGAGCGCTGGCCGATCTCGCCGCCGAGGCCGCGGCTGAGGCGGCCGGCGAAGTGTCACCAGCTACCGCGGTTGCGCATTGAAGTCTGCGGCTTGAGTGATCAAGAAGGGTTTCTGTTCCTCATTTCGGTTGTATTGATTCGATGGGAAAGACAACGGGATTCAAAGAGTACCGACGCCAGACGGCCCGCGAACGCGACCCGCTGCAGCGCCTCGACGACTGGGACGAGTTCAACACACCCGTTCCGTTGACGGTCCTGCAGGAGCAGGGGGCGCGGTGTATGGACTGCGGCATCCCCTTTTGCCAGACAGGCGACCTGATGGCCGGCATGGCCGCAGGGTGCCCAATCCATAACCTCATTCCCGAGTGGAACGACCTCGTCTATCAGGGCGACTGGCGCGAGGCACTGAATCGACTGCACAAGACCAACAATTTTCCGGAGTTCACCGGTCGGGTGTGTCCGGCTCCGTGCGAGGGGTCATGTGTCCTCGGGATCAACGAGCCGCCCGTGACGATCAAATCGATCGAACGTGCCATCATTGACCGCGGCTTTGACGAGGGCTGGGTCGTCCCCCGTCCCCCGCATCACCGCACCGGCAAACGAGTGGCGATCGTCGGATCGGGACCCGCCGGCCTCGCGGCCGCAGCGCAGCTCAACGGTGCCGGTCATCAGGTCACCGTCTACGAACGCGCCGATCGCATCGGCGGGCTGCTGATGTACGGCATTCCGAACATGAAGCTCGACAAGCGGGCCGTCGTCGAACGTCGGCTTCAGGTGATGGAGGCGGAGGGGGTCGAGTTCATCACCAACACCGAGATCGGCAAGGATGTGACGGCCCAGCAACTGGTGGATGACTTCGACGCAGTGATTCTGGCGACCGGCGCCACCGTCCCCAACGACTTCTTCGCCAAGACTCCCGGACGTGGGCTGCAGGGCATCCACTTCGCCATGGAGTTTCTCACCGCGAACACCAGGAGCCTGCTCGACTCCGAGCACGGGGATGGAAACTACATCTCGGCCGCAGGGAAGGATGTGATTGTCATCGGCGGTGGCGATACGGGAACCGACTGCATTGGCACAAGTCTGCGCCACGGATGCCGCAGTCTCGTGAACTTCGAAGTCGTGCCCCAGCCCCCGCAGCACCGGGCGGCCAACAACCCTTGGCCCCAATGGCCCAAAACCTACCGCACAGACTACGGTCATGCCGAGGCTGCAGCCCGGTTCGACTACAAGGGCGTTGCTGGTAAGACCCTCACCAACGACCCACGTGAGTTCGCCATTCAGACCGTGGAATTCCTGGGTGATGAAGAAGGACACTTGCGAGCCGTTCGCACGCAGCAACTGGACTGGTCCACACCTTCACCCGGCGGAGCGCCTTTCTCCTCCGATCGCCGGCTCCGAAAAGGAATGGCCGGCTGAACTCTGCTTTCTGGCACTCGGCTTTCGTGGGCCTGAGCACACGATCGCCGAGCAACTGACGATTGAGACCGATCAGCGGTCCAACTTCAAGGCCGCCTACGGTCGCTATGCCACCAGTGTCGAGGGAGTGTTCGCCGCCGGTGACTGTCGACGTGGGCAGTCGCTGGTGGTCTGGGCCATCAATGAGGGGCGGGAAGTCGCAAGGGAGTGCGATCGCTACCTGATGGGGACCACCAACCTGCCTTGAACGACGTGCCGAAAGGACCGGCGATGGTCAGCGAACAGGACCAGATCTTTCTGCAGGCGGCGATCGACCAGGCGCAGCGCAGCATGGACGAGGGCCGCCGCTTGACGGGCACACCCGGCCTGCCCATCGGTGCCGCCTTCGCCGTCGACGGTGTCCTCAAGGCGCAGGGGCACAATCAGCGCGTGCAGAAAGGTGACCCTGTCCTGCATGCAGAAATGGACTGCCTCAGTCGTGCCGGACGACTCTCGGGTCCGCAGTATGCGCAGGGCACGCTCTATACCACGTTGTGGCCCTGTGTGATGTGCGCCGGTGCCGCCGCGCGCTATGGAATCCGTCGCATCGTCTATGCCGACTCCGGCGTCGACATCCCCGACAGCGCCCTGTGGCGCTCGACCGATCACTTCCTGGCTGAGTACGGCATCGAGATGGTGCCGCTCGAAGACCAGGCGATGCAGCAACTCTTCCGCAGGTTCATCGCCGACTATCCCAAGCTGTGGAACGAAGACGTCGGCCGCTGATCGCCGACCTCCGGCATCTCCAGCAGTTACCAGAGAAAACGAGTGCGGCAAAGACCTCAGGTGGGCAGAATGGGCTGGCGGAAGCTGAGGAGAATCCACCACTCGTGGTTTTCCAACGACATCAACTGTTCGCCTTCGGTGACGGCTGTGCGGAGTTCATCCAGCGATTGGGCGTCCTGGGCCCGGTCCAGCACCAGCTTGAGGACGATATTCATGCGCTGCGAGCGGGCGGCGATCCGTTCCCATTCCAACTGGTTGATGATGGCGTGAATCGCGGCCCCCCAGACGGGAAACAAAATGGTGCCCAGTGAGATCCAGGCATCGAGCCGCTGCCAGCCCGGAGCGTGTGCCTCCGCATGATGCCCCACGCCTGCCAGGTGCAGAAGAGCCATCAGGATGGTCGCGACAAACAACACCATGCCCAACCGATGACCACGATACGCGAGTTGATGCTTGCGGCGGGCATTGCGGGCATGATAGTGCTGCTGGTCCAGCAGCCAGGCACGCGTGAGAAACTCCTTCACCAGGGTGAACCGTAAGGGTGTCTCCGGGGCCTGACGCGACTCGCGGACGACGCGGCGGACCGTATCCAGCAGCCACTGTCGGGGGCCGCTGTAGAAGGGCAACAGACGTCCGGGGTCAGACGGCCGGCGGGCATCCGGGGCATCGAGCAACAGGGTGAAGATCGACAGCCGCAGTCGCTCGGCCAGATAGCGGTCGTGAATCCACTTTTCATGCCATGCCTCGCGTCGGCACCACGTCCACAACAGAACGGCGATTGCCATCGCCAGCAGTTCCAGCACCACGATCCACAACTGTTCCGGAAAGAACAGCACCTGCACGGCCGCCACACTGACGGCGATTGCCGATAGCGAAAACAACCCGGTGGTGGCAGCGATATATCGGTCGCGGTAGTGCACGGCCAGCCGGTCGGCCCGGCTGAGGTGAGGCAACAGCCGCCGCAACAATGGGGCGAACTCAGACTCGGACACAAGGCAGTCCCGCGCTTGCTGTTCGAACCAGGCCTGTGTCTGGCGGCGAGCTGCATCGATGACATCGGCCGACAAGCTGTCGTCCCGGTTGTAGGCGTCCAGCTGGTGATAGCCGAGTGAGAGCTGCTTGGCGGTCGTGGGCAACGGCTGCGTCGGCAAGGGTTGAGGGAGTGGAGCGGCTGCGGAGGATGAGACACGAATGACTTGCGGTGCCTGCTGAGGATGCAGGGCATCAACCCAGATGACCAGCCGCTTTCGGGAGAGCGCGTAAGGGATGATGTCTCCGGTGCCTCCCAGGCCGCGAGAAGGTCGCCCATCCCAAATGGCGATGACGATCTCGCAGGCATCGATCACCGCCTGCCCGACTTGCAGGTATCCTCGATTGCGCCACTCGTGCAACGCATCGGGATCGGTTGTGTCGAGAGACGGGTGTTCGTAAACCTTCTGAACGCTGTCCGCCTGTTTTAGCAGACGTTCGAAGTGCTCACGATCTTGCGCATCGACAAAGTCGCGGCGGTATTCATCGAGTTCAAAGGGGATGAGGACTTCAAGCCGGCTCTGGGGACGACCAAGGACCGCTTCAACGACGAGTCGATCGGCCCCCCTGGCAAGGGGGCTGACAATCGTCCATTCGAGCGGCGTCCGCGACTGCGGACCGAGGACCGCATCGATGTGTTCCAGCACTCGGGACACGGCACTCGCCAGAGCCTGCGGATCGTGAAGATGACGATGTCCGGTCACGCCAATCCGCAGGGCATACGGAAAGCCGGTGGTCGGCGGGTTCATCACTGCTGCGGACGGGGTCGGCGTGGGATCGGCGTCGGGCGAATGTGAATTCAAGGTGACTCCCGGCGCTGTCTGAGGGGGACGACTGCGTATCCGGCGTGCGCCAGAATGCGTGGGATCCCCCGCACGAGATCGCGGTCGCTCTCCTTGATGGCCTCGGGTACCTCCTCATACGGGACCAGGTACTCGTTCTGCAGAGGATCTTCGTTGGTCGGCGACCCGAGTCGCCAGCCGCTCGCCAGACGCGACCGCATCCACAGGTCATGTTCGAGAGCGGCGAGCTGTTCGAGATCGCCGCCCGGGAATTCGAGAGCCGGTTCGTCACTGCGGGCAGGCATCATGACGTATCCCGCCAATGCCAGTTTCTGGGGAATCGTCCGGACGGTAACCCGATTGGCTGCGCGGGCGGTTTCCGGAAGTTCGCGGTAACTCACCAGCCAGGGATGCGTCCGGGACTGCTCGTCCTTGGTGAGGCCATGCGTCCACTGGTCTCGTCGTTTCCCGTCACACCAGACATCATGGGCCGCCTCGGCCAGCCGTTCCACGAGCTCGTCCGTCAGGTTGATTTGCTGCACAATCGAGAGAAACTCGCGACCATCCACGTGCAGGTCGAGCAGATGTTCGGCAGGCAGACTTGATCGTTCAAACGACGCCTTGCCGGTCAACTCACTCATGCCCAGGATCGACTCCATCGAGCGGATGCCATGCCGGAACAAGCTCGCCTGCAGGAACGCCCGGAGCACACCGGGATCGATCCGCAATCGTCTCACGCCTCCCGCCGACACGAGCAGGTGTGGCGTCGTGCGTTCAATGAGTGACCTCAGCAGAATCGCTCGCCGGATGACATGATGTGGATCACCATGTGTCTGCTCTCCCGATTGACGATTGGGGCCGAGGACATTGAGGTATCCCTTCAACCGGCTGACGAAGTCGGGCAGCTTGGCCTCTTTACGCTCTGCATCGCTGACGAGATCGCTGCCGAACTCCTCCATCCGTGCACTGGTGCCTCCGGCGAACACAAACAGGCAGCGACCGATCGGGTGCGTGATCTGCCCTTCCTGGAAGGCACCGTCCTGCATGGGGGCCAGAAAGTATCGCAACCAACCCAGCGGTCGCCCGCCCAGAGGCGTGTCGAACTCGTCCCAGAAGACAAGCGGCAGTTTGCCCGAGAGTCCCACGTCGCGGACCTGATGCAGGGCTCCCTGCAAGTCCGCCGGACCGTCGAACTGGGACAGGTTGAAGGTGATCGGGCGGATCTCCCCACCCGTGATCGATTGGGCCACCTGTTCGACACCGAACGACTTCCCGGAGCCCGGAGGACCGAACACGGCGATCGACAGCGGTCGCTTCTGCTTGTGCCGGCAGTACTCCGTCATCAACGTCTGGATGCAGCGGAGCGATTCGATTTCGTGACGGTCGACGGTCGTGAACTGGCTGATGTGACCGATCGGTACATCGTGCAGACTCTCGGCGAGTCCCTGCAGGACAATCTGCTCGGCCAGATCCTGCAATCCATCGCGATAACGATCCGACAGGATGGTCCAGAAGCCCGACGGCGATGCAGCGACCTGGGCGGCCTGGGGCTCAGACACAAATCGCACCGGATCCTGCACATCGACCGCAGCCAGAGGGGCGGGCTGATCGCGCATGGCACCGACGACGGCGTCGAACGGGTACTGAATGTCCAATCCATTGCTCTGCGGAGCCGGACTGCCGTATCCCACACGATACAGGTGCCGCATGGCCCCGATGCCGCTGGTGATGGCCGCCGGGAGATCGGGATCCGCAGGCTCGATGAGCAGTTGCCGCACAATCGCGGCGGTGAGGGTCGCAGTGTTGCCGATCATCTGTCCGCAGCCCGCCTGCTCCCATTTGCCCTCCATGAGCAGAGGATCGAAGAACAGCCGGCAACGCGGACCCGTCTGTGCACCGCCCGAATGCAGAACGGCACCGGCCGTTCCCAATGATACGATGACATGGGCACACCGCCCCAGACCGTTGACATTCGGGTTGTGAACCAGTTCCCACGCCACATCCTGTGCGGTGCGCTCCCACGAAAGCTGCCGACTGATCTGCACCTCCGTCTGTCGCAGATCGTCCACAGTCAGCACCACAATGAGCCGCTCCGCACAAGTGCGGACCAGATGATTCCACAAATCCCCGGCGGCCACCGGACTGGACATCTTCAACACAACCCAGGGGCGGTCCGCCGTTTCACGAATCGCACGCGGCCAGTGCTGTGGATGTGCGCGAAAGCCCAAGGCTGCGTCGTCGATCACCACGATCTCAGGAGCGACTTGCTCCGACACATCGGCCCGGCAGGGATCGAGCACGCGGGTACTGTCCACACCCAGATAACCCCGCACCCGCCAGCATCCATCGGCATCTCGGCGCCACGTCGCATAGGAGTGATAAAACCTCGGGTCCGTGGGGCTGATCGTTCCTTCAGGAACGGGGCAGGAAGCGACCTGAATGTCTCCTGCCGACGGTTCGATATCGCGGGCCACCCGGGTAATCAGTTCGGCTAACAGTCCGGCCCCGCCGCGTTGCAGCGAGACACGGCTGAGGCTCGCCGCCGACCATCCGACCGGCCCTCCTTCCGGCACCGGTACATGAGCCAGATTCCAGTCCATCGTCAGATCGCCGGTAACGATGACCGTACGCGAGCTCGTCGGAGTGAGGGACACGGGACGTTTCCTGGGGAGTAGGGGAACAACTTGCAAGGCAGTATGCGGACAGGCGTCTTGCGTCGCAAGTTCGTCCTGTCATTCCCTCAGCGACCCATTCGCACAAACGTCCAATCGCCGGGCGTTGTTAGCCCGTCCGTTGTAGAATGGGGCATGTCCCAATTCACTCTCGAACTGCCGACCATTCAGAACTGGAGCTGTCACTCGTGCAGCGGCTGCTGCCGGCAGCATGGCATCGTCGTCACCGACGAGGAACGTCGAGCGCATTCACCGCGCAGTGCTGGACAAGTGCTGACCGCATTCCCGAGGGACAACCGCTGTTCGTCAAGATGGGGGGCTGGCTGAAGAAGCCGTGGTATCGACTCGCCCATCAGCCGGACGGTGCCTGTGTCTTTCTCGACGAGCGCGGGCTGTGCCGCATTCATGGCAAGTTTGGCGAACCAGCCAAACCGCTCGCCTGCCGCATCTACCCGTACGCCTTTCATCCGGCGGGAGGCCAAGTCACGGTGAGTCTGCGGTTCAGTTGCCCGTCGGTGGTGAAGAACCTTGGCCGCCCTGTGACTCAGCAGCGCGGCGAGATTCGCGATCTTGCCAGGCAGATCGTACCTAAGAACATCACCTCGGCCGCACCGCCGGAGGTCAAGCCCGGCACTCGTTTGTCGTGGAAGGATGTGCTACGGATCACAAGCGCCCTCGACGAAACCTTTGCAGCGGATGACGCGCAGTTTCTCCAGCGTCTCTTGCAGTCCCTGTTCTGGATGGGGCTCGTCGAGCAATCGAAGTTCGACGTCATCCAGGGAGAGCGGCTCGGCGAGTTTCTCGACATCATTCGCGAGGCGGCCGCTGCGGAAGTGAGCGAGACCGACACCGCACCAAGTGAGCCGACCAGTCTGGGACAGATGCAGTTTCGACTGCTCGCCGGTCAATACGCCCGCAAGGATACATATGCTGCCGATCGGTCAATGAGTGCGCGGATGCACCTACTGCGAACGGCATGGAGACTGACTCGCGGGACGGGCAAGCTGCCGCCAATCCAGGCCTGCTTCCGGGAGGTTCCCTTCAGCGAGATCGAGCAGTTTCACAGTCCGCTGCCTGATGACGCCGACGAACTGTTCGCGCGGTACTTCCGGGTGAAGATCCAGGGGATGCACTTCTGCGGACGGGCCTACTACGGCGTGCCCATGGTAGAAGGATTCGACAGTCTGGCGCTGGTCTATCCGGTGGTGCTGTGGATCGCCCGCTGGCTGGCGCTGAGTGCCGGGCACGACCAGTTGACGACCGACGACATCGTGCAGGCACTGACGATCGCCGACCACAACCACGGGTACACACCCGCCGGAGGGACATGGACCTTCCGCAGCCGTGTCCGCACACTGTCCCGGCTCGGAGACATTCCGAAACTGTGCGTGAAGTACAGCGGGTGAGGGTGCTGATGTCGGATTTGGTAACCTGTGCCCGCTCATCTGGGACTCGCGGCTAAACGCGTTGCGCCTGTGACCGCCCCCGCAGCCAGATGATCACCGCGGCGGCGATGCATCCGACTAGGTTCGAGACCAGATCCCAGCCGGTGTTGATGTAACCGCCGACGTTGGTCTCGGGCATTAACAGCGTCGCAACAAACTCCACCACCTCGTTGAGGGCACCGAATCCCATCCCTGCAGCGGCACACAGCGTCACCATCCCCAGCGTCGGCACGATGCGCGACCGCGCGATGCCACAGGAGTCCGCCAGCATGGCCTGCAGGCATTCCCAACAGAGCCAGGTCGTTACGCCAAATCCGAATGCATGCACGACCTGATCGTACTTGAGTCGATCGGGGATGATCCACCAACTGTACAACACCCGGATGTCACCGTTGATGGGCCAAGTGTCCGGAACCGGCACGAGCCCTCCCGCCATGTGTGCCAGTCCCCAGAGACTGAGGCCCCACAACACACCCGACGACAGCCCGACCCGACGATGGATCGCCAGTACAGCCGCCGCCAGTACCAGCATCACCACGATATAGAAGATGAA
This sequence comes from uncultured Planctomycetaceae bacterium, assembly GCA_963707405.1. Lineage (GTDB taxonomy): Bacteria > Planctomycetota > Planctomycetia > Planctomycetales > Planctomycetaceae > CAVPPT01. The sequence goes on from CAVPPT010000008.1 coordinate 392,766, forward strand.
CTCCCCGTTGCGCCGGCCCAGCGCTACGGCGGCCGCGGTCAGCAGATACGCTCCATTGAAGGCCGCAAGCGGCAGCAATCGCACAGGCTGGCTGTTCGCGGAAGTTGTGGTCATTGCGGGCGCATCAACAATTCAACCGGCAGAACGTCGTTGAGGCTGCCGCTGCGAAAACCACCGAGATCAAGGGTAACGCAGCGAAAGCCCAGGCCCTGCAGGTGAGCGATCACGCGCTCGCGGACGATTGGATCTGTCAGCTGGGCGATGTTGTCCAGCGGCACTTCGATGCGGGCCAGGTCATTGTGTTCCAGGCGTACGCGCAGTTCGCGCAGTCCCAGTTCGGTGCGCAGAAACAATTCGGCGGCATCGATCCGGCGGACGCGTTCTTCGGTGACTTCAACTCCATAGGCGATGCGGCTGGAGAGGCAGGGGGACGCGGGCTTGTCCCAGACCGGCAGGCCCCACTGTCTGGCGAGGGCCCGAACATCGGCCTTGGTGAAACCGGCGTCGATCAACGGACTTCGCACCGAGTGTTCGCTTGCCGCCTGCATGCCGGGGCGATAGTCGCCGCGGTCATCCAGATTGGCGCCGTTGACAATCACATCGACCCCCAACTGTTCCTGCAGGCCCTCCAGTTGTGTGTAGAGTTCTGTCTTGCAGTGGAAGCAACGGTCGCCGGCATTCGCTCGATAACGTTCCTTTGAAAACTCGTCGGTGTGGATCAGCTGATGCCGGATACCGATCTGCTCAGCGAGTCGGCGGGCCTCGTCAAGTTCGCCACTGGCAAGGCTGGGACTGACGGCGGTCACTGCCACTGCCTGCTCCCCGCATGCCATCTGAGCGGCCTGGGCCACAACGGTGCTATCGACGCCGGCAGAGAACGCGACCCCAACGCGCCCATAGGTGGCTAGAAGGGAGAGCAACTCATCCCGGCGAGCCAGTAGCACAGGATCCATAGGTGATGTTGCCGCATTCGACATTTGAAATCGACTCGATCCGCCCTGTCCTGACTATTGAAAAACGTCGAAGAATACTCGCTCTCTCACCGTCGCCGACATCATAGTCTACCGGCCGCTGTTGCGTGAACTGGAACCTCGTTGAAAGCACCAGTGAACTTCACGATTAACCAAATGCCCTTCGAATCGCTCGGCAGAGCCCGCGACGATAGCATTGTCGGCGGCAATCTGGATAATCTCAGTCGGACGTTGCTTCACGGGTGGTCCGTCGCGGAGCTGCAACGTTGCCACTTGGTCGAGAGGAGCGAGGAACCAGAGATGTTGAACATTGGCAAGCTGAGTTGTTGTCTGGCGGTTCTGGGGCTGTGTGTGGCCAGTGCATCGGCCGCCGACCGATATGGTCTGGAGGCCGGCACACCCGATCTGAAGATGGCCGGACCGATTTCGTTCGCTCCGGACGGCATCTTGCTGCTCGGGGACTCGCAGGGCGGTGCGATCTTTGCCATTGAAACCGGAGACACGTCGGGCAATCCCCAGGAGTCCCGCTACGATGTCGCGGGGGTAAATGCAAAGGTGGCGCAGCGACTGGGGACCGAGCCGCAGCAGATCACGATCAATGATGTGGCCGTGAATCCGGAATCCGGGCAGGTCTACCTGTCAGTTTCTCGCGGGCATGGACCACAGGCGATGCCGGTGTTGCTGCGTGTCTCGCCCGCCGGAGAAATCAATGAGGTTGCGCTGGACAACGTCAAGTTCGCCAAGGCGACGCTGCCGAACCTGCCTGAAGACCGTGTCACCGGAGAAGGCCCGCGAGCGCGCAACAACCGCTTGCAGTCGATCACCGACGTTGCCTACGTCGATGGCCGCGTGCTGGTTGCCGGCCTGTCGAATGAAGAGTTTGCCTCGAAGTTGCGCTCGATTCCCTTCCCCTTCCAGACAACTGACGAAGGTGTGAGTGTCGAGATTTACCACGGAGCCCATGGGCAATTCGAGACCCGTTCGCCCATCCGCACGTTTGTCTCGTTCGACATCGAGAACGAACCTCATCTGCTGGCAGCCTATACCTGCACGCCGCTGGTGAAGTTTCCCGTTTCGCAACTGCAGCCCGGCAGCACACTGCGAGGAACGACCGTTGCCGAACTGGGCAATCGCAATAATCCGCTCGATATGGTGGTGTACGAGAAGGACGGCAAGAACTTCCTGCTGCTGTCCAACAGCGCCCGCGGTGTGATGAAGATCGGCACCGATGAACTGGACGTCAAGACAGGCATCACCGAACCGGTCAAGGGGGGCGGGACTGCCGGACAGTCGTTCGAGACCATTGATGAACTGCAGAACGTCGTGCAACTCGACAGGCTCAACGATACGCATGCCGTTATCCTGGTGGAGAGACAACCGGGTCAGTTCGACCTGCAGACGATCGACCTGCCGTAGTCGTTGGCGATGGTGCCGTAAAGCCCACGGGCAGCCGCCCGTGGGTGATTTTCATCAAGATACCCATGGGCCACTGCCCGTGGGCTTTGGGTGTGCCTCCCGGCCCCTCCTTGATGGGGAGGGGGGCGTGCGTTGAGAGCTCCATGATTTCATTCACTTCCAGCATCCTTCGGCGATTCATTCGTGGCTCAGCACGGATTGCGTGTCATTGGTTGCTCGTGCTGCTGATTTCAGCAGTCATCCCAGGTAAACTGCTGGCGGGCGAAGACGCCACTGCCTCGGGCGACAGCCCGGTTGAAATTTGCCTGGCCACCACCGGCTATGCCCATCCTGTGATCGAAGTCACAGGACTTCATGCTGAAGCAATCAGTGTTTTGAAGAAAGTCGACTGGGATGTCTCTCGCTGGCAACAACTGCTGGCAGTTACTGTCGGCGCAGACGCCGGTGATGATGTCCCACCGGTCCTGGGACACTACAGGGTCAGCGGCCAGGCGCTGCAGTTCGAGCCCCGGTTTCCCTTAACGCCCGGGGTCACCTATCGGGTCGTTCTGCATCCGGCAGCACTGCCGAAGCCCGTGGCAGACATTCGTCCTGTTGATCAAGAAGTGACAATGCCTGCACTTCCACAACGGCCTCCAACGCACATCACACAGGCGTATCCCTCGGCCGATGTCCTCCCGGAGAACCAGCTCAAGTTCTACCTGCACTTCTCGGCTCCGATGAGCCAGGGGAGTTCTTATCAGTACATCCATCTGTTGCGCGATGATGGGACGGAGGTCACGTGGCCGTTTCTGGAACTCGGGGAAGAACTGTGGGACGAGACCGGGACTCGGCTCACCGTGTTCATCGATCCGGGGCGCATCAAACGTGGACTCAAGCCACGCGAAGAGATGGGTCCCGTTCTCGAAGCTGGTCAGAAGTATGTCCTCGCTATCGACGCCGACTGGCGTGATGCCGATGGTCGTCCACTGGAATCGGGCTTTCGCAAGACCTTTACGGCCGCTACCGCCGATGAGACGCAGCCGCATCCCGATCAGTGGCGACTGACTACACCGCAGGCGGGCAGCACCAATCCGCTGACGATCGATCTGGGCGAACCGCTCGATCATGCCATGCTGCAACGGGTGCTCGTCGTCTACAACGCACAGGAGGAACCGCTGCCGGGGAAAGTCGCCGTGAGCGATCACGAGGCGCACTGGTCGTTCACCCCCAGGTCGCCTTGGGCCGCGGGACATTACGAACTCCGGGTGCATCACACACTCGAGGATCTTCGCGGGGAACAGCATCGGCCGTCCGTTTGAGGTCGACCTTGTGGAGAAGATCGAGCGTCAGGTCATCACTGCCCGCTCGCGCATCCTATTCACGATCGCCCCTTGATCAAGCCCCTCGCTGCCCATAACAACGTCACGAACGCTCCCCTCCATGGCCAGCACTCTGTCACATCCTGCCGAGGCGGCCCGATTCGTCGCCGATGACGAGCGTGCCCACTGGCACGACCGGGCCTTGTGGTTCGTGCGTCCAAGCGCGACCGCATGGCCGCGTCGCTGCCCGAATGGGAAGAGCTGCGGGATGCGCGTCGCGATCAAGCAGCACACGATGTCCCATCTCGCCGGACCTGCTGGAGCAGTTCGAACGCAACGCGACAGCGACAGGGGCGATCGTCCACTGGGCCGCGCGACGCCGCCGAGCACAACGAGATCGTGCTCGCGCATCCTGCAGCGGCACAAGGTCACGCGGGTGGTCAAGAGCAAGTCGATGCTGACCGAGGAGTGCCATCTCAATCCGTATCTCGAGCGGCACGGGATCGAAGTGATCGACACCGATCTGGGCGAGTGGATCGTGCAGCTGCGGGACGAGCCGCCCAGCCACATCGTGCTGCCGGCGATCCACATCAAGAAGGAAGAGGTCGGCGAGCTGTTTCACGAGCATCTCGGCACCGAGCCGGGGCGACCGATCCGACAGTACCTCGACCGAAGCGGCCCGCAGGCAGCTGCGGCAGAAGTTCCTGGCGGCCGAGGCCGGAATCACGGGCGTCAACTTCGCCATCGCCGAGACCGGCGGCTTCGTCGTCTGCACGAACGAAGGGAACGCCGATCTGGGGACGTCGCTGCCCCGGCTGCACATCGCCTGCATGGGCATCGAAAAGCTGATTCCCCGGGCGGACGATCTGGGCGTGTTTCTGCGGCTGCTGGCCCGCTCGGCGACCGGGCAGCCGATCACGACGTACATCGTCGCACTTCCACGGCCCGCGCGCCGGCGGCGAGTTGCACATCGTGCTGGTCGACAACGGCCGCAGCGACATTCTCGGCAGCGACGACTTCCGCCGGTCGCTGAACTGCATTCGCTGCGGAGCCTGCATGAACACCTGCCCGGTCTATCGCCGCAGCGGCGGCCACAGCTATCACAACACGATTCCCGGCCCGATCGGTTCGATTCTGGCCCCGGCTCAGCGATGCCCGCAGAGCATGCCACGCTGCCGTACGCCTGCAGCCTGTGCGGTTCGTGCACCGACGTCTGCCCGGTGAAGATCGACCTGCATCAGCAGCTGTTCACCTGGCGCAACAAGATGGTTCTCAAGGGACTGCTCCCCGCCTCCAAGCGATGGGGCATGAAGCTGACTGGTGCTGTTCTCCGTCGGCCGTGGTTGTACCGGCTTTCCGGGCGGATGATGCGATTCTCACTCCGCTGGCTGCCGCGCTGGGTGGTGTACAACCACTTCAACGTCTGGGGCCGCCAGCGCGACCTGCCACCTGCGCCGTCCCGCAGCTTTCGGGAGCTGTATCACCAGCGGCGTTCGTCGTAAGCGCGCTGATGTCGGCGATTCACTGCGGCACGACCCAGTCGGGAAGTCCCTGCAGCGAGATGCCCATGACCGGCACCATCAGCACAAACGCGACCAGGGTGACGAGCACCACGCCCACCAGATTCAGCAGCAGTCCATAGGCCATCATCTCGCGAATCGAGACCTTCCCCGAGGCAAACACGATTGCATTGGGGGGTGTCGCGATGGGGAGCATGAAGGCGCAGCTGGCCGTCACGGTCGCCGGGATCATCAACAGCCGTGGATCGACCTTGAGCGACACAGCTGCAGCCGCGAGGATCGGCACCAGCGTGCTGACGGTTGCGACGTTCGAGGTGAACTCGGTCAGAAACGTCATCATCAGACAGATCGTGAACACGAGGACGACGGCGGGCACTCCTCGGAGATTGGTCGAGAGTGTCGCCCCCAGCCATTCCGACAGCCCGGTCTGTGTAAAGGCATCGGCAATCGCGAACCCGCCCCCGATGAGCAGCAGAATGCCCCAGGGCTGCCCGCGCTCCGCGGTCTCCCAGTCCATCAGTCGCTGCCAGCCATTCGCCGCGGTCTTCACGGGGATCAGGAATGTCAGCAGAGCCATCAACATTGCGACGGTCGAATCGTGGATGGCGTTTCCGGCCAGGTCGGGGTTGATTCCCAGATGCCGCACGAGCCACTGCCCGTACCACGGTCCCCAGCCGGGCAGCAGCGTCAGCCTGCCGTGCTGCTCACTGTCCAGGTGAACCGGCTCTCGAAAGATCCATAGAGCGCCGTCGTCACAAAGATGACCAGCATCGCCCATTCACCGTTGGATGGCGGTCCCAGTTCGCGAATCTGATCGCGAAAGAATGCGCGACCCGGATTCACACTGTCGCGGCGGGCAGGCAGTCGCCAGGTGAGTACCACGAACGCCACCGCCAGCATCAGCACACTGAGTGGAACGAAACAGATCATCCACTCGGCCATCGACGGGACCGGCCCCTCCGGAAACAGCTCGCTGGCTTCCCACAGCCCCAGAAACGTCACGTTGGTCGGGGTCCCAACGAGCGTTGAAAGTCCCCCGCAACTCGCGCTGTAGGCGATCGCCAGCATCAGCGCGACACCCAACTGGTGATGACTGGCCGCAGAGCGGCTTTCCGGATGCGGCCGGGAGGTCAGCGAGTGTGGCCAGCAGTGCCAGGGCGATCGGTAGCATCAGCATGGTCGAGGCCGTGTTGCTGATCCACATCGACAGAAATGCCGTCGCCACCATAAACCCCAGCACGATGCGCCGGGGACTCGAGCCAATCGCGCGAACGATGTGCAGCGCCATGCGGCGGTGCAGTCCCCACTTCTCGATCCCCAGGGCAATCACAAAGCCGCCCAGATACAGGAAGATATTCGCGTTGATGTACGAACGGCTGACGTCTCCCGCCGTCTGAATCCCGAGCATGGGATAGGCGGCGAGGGGAATGAGCGCGGTCGCCGCGATCGGTGCCCCCTGTGTGACCCACAATGCCGCCATCAGCATGGTGATGGCAGCCAGGCGCTGCGCCGGAACGGGCATTCCCTCCGGAGTGGGTGCCAGCAGCGCCAACACGAACACCAGCGTTGACACCACCAGTCCGAGCGTGTGTCCCCCGGAACCGGCGCCGGAGGATTCATCGGTCGGCGGCGAGGACGCGGTGGATTGGCTCATGCCGGCACGTCATAACGGGAGCGGGTGTTATCAGGCAACCGAGAATGGAGTACGCGGGCGTCGTGGGTTATCATGCGGTCTCACTTCAAGACAACATCCCGAATGAGGAATGCATCATGACAGAGTGGCCGATTGGCGTGTTTGCTTCGGTGGACGCCGGTCTGGGCGTCCATCTCGAGGTCGCGCGTGAACTCAACATTCCCAGTGTACAGCTACATGCCCCCCATCAGAAATCGCGAACTGTGCAGGCAGCGCGCGAGTTTCTCGAGCGCTGCAGCGATGCCGACATCACCATCACGGCAGTGTTCGGAGGGTTTGAAGGAGAGAGCTACGCCGACATCGCTACAACAGCCCGCACGGTGGGTCTCGTGCCCCAGGAATCACGGGCCGCTCGACTCCAGGAAATGAAGGAGATTTCCGACTTCACGCGGTTGCTCGGCTGCGACACGATTGCACTGCACATCGGCTTCGTCCCGCAGGACCGGTCGGGAAGCAGCTACCGGGGACTACTCGATGCGACACGCGACCTGCTCGATCACGCCGCCCGCAACGATCAACGCCTGCACCTGGAAACCGGTCAGGAGACCGCCGAACATCTGCTCGAGTTCATCGAGGATGTCGGCCGGGACAACCTGTACATCAACTTCGACCCGGCGAACATGATCTTGTACGGGACCGGGGACCCGATTGAAGCGTTGCGCAAGGTGGGACACCTGGTCTGCAGTGTCCACTGCAAGGATGCCCGCTGGGCTCCCGAGGGGCAGCGCGGCACCGCCTGGGGCAGCGAGGTGCCTCTGGGCGAGGGGGACGTCGGCATGGAGACCTACCTGCGGACGCTGCAGGAAGTCGGCTATGACGGCCCCCTGACCATCGAACGCGAGATCGCCCATGACCGCGAGCGTCAGAAGGCCGACATCGGCGATGCGGTCCGCCTGCTGGAGAAGCTGCGCACGAAGATCCTCGGGTGACGGGAGGAATCGGTCGCTCACTCGCCGCCGTCACTGGCCTGTGTATCGCTGGCGGTTCTCGGCAGGGCCTGGTGGATGAGCGGAGCGACGGTTCTGCCGAATTCGTCCCAGACATGATGGTCGGAGATCAGCAGGTCCAGATGCCATACGCAGGCTTCAAAGTGGCAACTGTTGAGGATGACGTCGCCGGCCGATCTCATGACCAACGTACACCGGCGGAACGTGCAGCCGATATAGGCATGCCCGGTCAGATAGACCGTCTGGTCCTCGAAGATGGCCTCGTTGTGTGACAGCAGAATGGGCACAGCCGTCACTCCGGGTGCACTGGTTGCTGCGTCTGTCCTGCTCCCCCATTGAAGCTGCAGACACAAAGCCACCGGTCAGACTCGAACTGACGACCTGTGCTTTACGAAAGCACTGCTCTGCCAACTGAGCTACGGTGGCGGCGTCCCGGTTTTCTATCGATTGACCCCGGGGAATGCAAGACGGTTCGCCACACACGGTGGGGCGGAGAAGTCGCAGGCCCATCACAGGTTGCGCCCGCGAACTGCATTGCTCCCTCGTCGTTCACGTCACATAATACCGACGCAGGGGACAGACCCTGTCGACTCCGCGAACACAACACCGCCAGGGAGAGCACACATGCCGGTTTTTCAGGACAATGCAGAGTCCATTGGTCGGACGCCTCTGATCAGAATCAATCGTCTCGCGAAGGACCACAACGTCACTCTGCTGGCCAAGATCGAGGGTCGCAACCCTGCCTACAGCGTCAAGTGCCGCATCGGGGCCGCGATGATCTGGGACGCTGAGAAGACCGGCAAACTCAAGCCCGGAATGAAGGTCGTCGAGCCGACCAGTGGCAACACGGGCATCGCGTTTGGCGTATGTGTGTGCCGCGAAGGGATACCCGCTGACGCTCACCATGCCGGAGACGATGTCGATCGAACGCCGGATGATGCTCAAGTCCTTTGGAGCGGAACTCGTTCTGACCCCGGCGGCCGAAGGCATGGCAGGTGCCATCAACCGTGCAAGCGAACTGGCCGCCAGCTCCGAGTATTTCATGCCCCAGCAGTTCAAGAATCCAGCCAATCCCGAGATTCACCGGACGACAACCGGCCCGGAGATCTGGGAGGACACCGGGGGCAAGGTGGATATTTTCGTGTCCGGCGTCGGCACCGGGGGGACGATCACCGGCGTATCGCGCTTCTGGAAGAAAGATAAGGGAGCCCCCTTGCACTCCGTGGCGGTCGAGCCGACCGGCAGCCCCGTACTCTCCGGCGGGCCCAAGGGTCCGCACAAGATTCAGGGGATCGGAGCCGGGTTCATTCCCGACATCCTCGACATGTCGCTGGTGGACGAAGTGGTGCAGGTGACCGATGACGAGGCGTTCGCGATGGCCCCGCGGATTTCCAGGGAGGAAGGCATTTCGTGTGGCATCAGTTGCGGGGCTGCCATGGCGGCGGCCCTCAAGGTTGCTGCACGCCCCGAGAGTGCCGGCAAGACCATTGTCGTCGTCCTCCCCGACTCTGGTGAACGGTATCTGTCGACACCGCTGTTCGACTCCATTCGCTGACCGGCTCCCATTCACATAATGATGGCGGACTCAACTCCTCTGATCTTCTCTGACGAGACCCACGCATGAGAGTCAACTTCATGTCCCTGCTGGTGCCGGCCCTGCTGGTGTCGATGATTGGTTCCTCGGTGCGGGCTCAATCCGATGACGCCAAACCGGCCAAAGAGTCCCAGAACAAAGAGACACTGACCATCAAGCCCGGCCCCTTCCAGGTGAAGGTCGCACTCGATGGCGTGTTCGAAGCGGGCGACCTCCATGAGGTCATTCTCCGTCCCGATGTCTGGTCGACCCTGAAGATCGACAAGGTGATCGAACCGGGCACCCGTGTGAAGAAGGGTGATCCGGTCCTCTGGCTGGAAACGCGGAAGATCGACCAGGAAATCAAGGACCTGGAGCTGCAGCGCGAACTGGGATATCTGTCCATCAAGCAAGCCGAGGCCGAGCTCGCGGCTCTCGAAAAGTCGTTCCCTCTCGATATGGAGGAAGCCGAACGGTCGGCACAGATCGCACAGGAGGAACTCGATTACTTCCTCAAGGTGAGAGAAGACCTCCAGCGCCGTTCGGCGGAAGAGAGCCTCAAGAGTTCGCAGTACAGCCTCGAGTATGCCCAGGAGGAACTCGATCAGCTCGAACAGATGTACAAGGCGGACGACCTCACCGAAGAGACCGAGGAGATCATTCTTAAACGGGCCAAGCGGTCCGTCGAACAGGGCCAGTTCTATCTCGAGTCGGGCAAGATCGGCATGCACGGACGCTGGAAGTCGAACTCCCCCGCGAGAAACATCAGGTGGAGGTTGCCGCCGCCCGATCGGCGATGAGTCTGGCCAAATCGCAGGTCACACTCCCGATGACCTTGCAGAAGGAGAAACTGGGGCTGGAGAAGCTCTTGCGAACCCAGGAACAGCTCGACGAAAAACTGAAAGAGATGCGTGCCGATCGTGAACAGCTCACCGTCACAGCGCCGGCAGCAGGGATCGTCTATTTCGGACAGAACGACCGCGGGAAATGGACGACCGCCTCGACCATGGTCAAACAGCTGCGTCCGGGAGGCTCTGTCACACCCAACACGGTGCTGATGACGATCGTTCCCGAACACGCTCACACGACAATTCGCACGGATCTGCCGGAGGCCAAAGGTGCGCTACGTGAAACGGGAAACGGAAGGTGCGGTCACACCCACTGCCTACCCCGCTGACAAACTGGAGTGCATCGTCACGCGCGTGTCGCTGATCCCGGTCTCTGATGGGGTGTACGAGGCGTTTCTCGAGTTCAAGCCGAGCGACGCCGTCCCCCTGTTACTCACAGGCATGACCGGCAAGATCGAACTGGTCCCCTATCAGAAGGATGACGCCATCGCGGTTCCATCCTCAGCCATCTTCACCGATGAGGCCGACGACAGTCAGTACGTTTACGTCGAAGATGCTGGTGAGTCCCGCAAACAACCGGTGACGGCCGGAGAAGTCTCCGGCGACAAGACGGAGATTCGGGAAGGCCTCAGTCAGGGTGATGTCATCCTGTTGAAAAAGCCCGAATAACATCGACGACGAGAGGAGCGTGCAGAGTGCAACGTTTAGTCGCGAGGCATCGCCGAGCGCTTGGTACCGGCCTGCTGGTCGGCACATTCGCTGTCGCGGGTGTGTGGCAGGTGTCGGTCGTGATCGGTGATGAACCGGTCCCTGCGGAATCCGATCCATCTGTCGAGACCATCCCTGCCGTACAGTGCCCCGAGCCGATCGACGGGCCCTCTCAGGAGGTGATCGATGCGTCCATCGGCCGGGGCATCGACTTCCTTCTGGTGGACCAGAACCCGGATGGTTCCTGGGGTTCGGCCACCCGCACCAAGGGGCTGAACATCTACGCTCCGATCCCCGGGGCTCATCATGCATTTCGTGCCGCGACGACGGCGATGGGGATCCTCGCCCTGTACGAAACGGGTGGAGACCGGGAGGATGCTGCGCGGCTCTCGACAAGGCCGAGGCGTGGCTGTTCGAGCATCTGCCACATGTCCGGCGTGCAGCGGGCGATGCCATGTACAACGTCTGGACGCACGCGTATGCCATTCAGGCCCTGCTCGCGATGAGAGGTTATCACGCCGAGGACGCAGAGCGTCAAGCCCGCATTGACGAGTTGATGGCGCTGCAGTTCGATCGATTGACCGCTTACGAATCAGTGGATGGAGGCTGGGGGTACTACGACTTTCGCTATCAGACCAAGCAGCCTTCCAGTGACTCGATCTCGTTCGTCAATGCCGCAGCCCTGATTGCCATGCACGAAGCGAAGGATGCTGGCTACTCACCTCCCGAACGACTGGTACAGCGGGCCATTGCCGCCACGCTCCGCCAGCAACTGCCGGACTTCAGCTACCTCTATGGCGAGTATCTCAAGTGGCAGCCGCGGCGAGGCATCAATCGTCCCGGGGGCAGTCTGGGCGCTCTCAGGCCTGTAACCTCGCCCTCAAGATGTGGGGAGATGAAACGATCACTCCGCAGATCTTCGCCGAGTGGCTGGACCGCTTGATCGTCCGCAATGGATGGCTCGACATCGGTCGCAAACGACCCATTCCGCACGAAGCCTGGTTCCAGGTTGCCGGCTACTTCTACTACTTCGGTCACTATTATGGAGCACGCTGCATCGCAGAGGTGCCTCCCGAGCAGCGACCCCTGTACCAGCGCATCTTGCCAAGCTGATGCTCGACCGGCAGGAGAAGGACGGCTCCTGGTGGGATTATCCCCTCTACGACTACCATCAACCATACGGGACCGCATTCGCACTGATGACGCTTGTGCGTTGCCGGTGAGCGGTCTGCCAGACATGACCTACTGTGCTGGTAGGTGAGCCTGGATCGACGTGAGAATGTCGGCAGGTTCGGCCATGCGACCCGTGCCGACGCTCCCACAACTCAGCCAACCGTCGCCCGGCGGGATGATGACGGCTCCATCGGTGGCGCAATTGCTCGATGTTCCTCTGCAGGGCCGGCTTGGCCCACATCTCGCAGTTCATCGCCGGTGCCACCAGCAACGAGCAGGTGATGCTCAATGCGAGCGTGCTGACCAGATCGTCCGCCAGTCCCTGAGCAAGCTTGCCTACCATGTTCGCCGACGCCGGCGCGATCACATACAGCTCGGCACGACGTGCCAAGCCGATGTGTTCCCCGATGAAGTGTTCCTGCGGCTTGAACAGGTCGGTGTAAACTGGTCTGCCGGTCAATGCTTCAAACGTCGTGGGACCCACGAACTTTGTGGCTGCGGCCGTCATGACGACACTCACTCGCGCTCCCTGCTGCACGAGTTTGCTTGCCAGGTCGGCCACCTTGTAGGCGGCAATGCCTCCCGACACACCCAGCAGGATTTCGCGGCCCTGCATGACGTCACCTTCGGATTGCACGCGCCGGTTCGATCACCCCGTCGGTCAGCAGTGATCGACGGTAGTGCTCTGTCAAAGTTGAGAACAAGGGATTGGCGTCAATAGAAGCCCGAAGTGCCCGCAAAGGCCCTTTCACGAGTCGCTTCGCTGGCGCTTCAGGCTAAGATCCCGCCATTAAGCGTTGACGCTGGCTTAGTGGCAACTGACAACCAGGATCACAGATCTCGCAGCGAGGGACCGTCATCCTCAACGTCCGGCACATCGTCCAGAGCCATCACAACGTTGTCAGAGGTATCGAGGTAGATCTTGTCGTTCATGATCTCCTGGATCACTGTGTCCATACCATGCTTGCCGACAACGTCTACCAGCGGACGGGCACCGCGATTGAGCTGTACCAGACGCTTTTGAATCAGGGTCGACAGCTTGAACCGACCGCCGACCTTGTTGACGATCTGTTCCTTTTTGAGTTCATCCAGCATGCTCGTTCCTTGCCTTGTTTGCCAAAGCCGTTCTGTCTCGTACCGACTCCGCCTTGATGTGAGTGTTGTGTGCCACTGGCTTTGCCAGTGCAACATCATGAGATCGCACCGGCTGTGACCCACTGGTGGAGCCAGTGGCACCTTCAATCCCAGTGTTGACAAAATGCTAGCCGGCCTCTGCGGCGAGGATCTCACAGATTTGACGCACTGCGTCGTCGAGATGATCGTTCACAACCCGAAATCGATACCGACCCGCGAATGTAAGCTCTTCACGGGCCGTCTGCAACCGACGCTGAATGACCTCTTCCGACTCCGTCCCCCGGTCCCGCAGCCGCTGCTCATAGATTTCAACGGAAGGCGTCAGCAGAAAGATGGTGAGAGCCTCGGGATACCGCTGCATGACGCTGAGGGCCCCTTCGACATCGATTTCCAGGAAGGCCCAGGCCCCGGCCTGGCGGGCCCGTTCCACCTCGGACACCAGCGTTCCGTACCAGTATCCGCTCTTGTGAACCTCAGCACATTCAAGGAACTCTCCCCGGTGTCGCCGCTCGTCAAACTCCTGAGGCGGCAGGAAATGGTAGTCGATTCCGTCGCGTTCTCCCGGGCGCGGTGGACGTGTGGTCGCCGACACCGACTTCCGCAGTGGAATGGGAGTAGCCGTCAGCAGGCGCTGGACAAGTGTCGTCTTGCCGCTGCCGCTTGGACCCGACAGCACGACGACACGAAACGGCGGGGGGGTGGGGACACTGGTCACTGCGGTCTCTGCCATGTTCCCGATAAGACACCGTCGCCGCGTCCGCCGACCAGCCGGTTTCTGAAGCCGGCGGCTTCATTCCACATTCTGGACGATCTCACGCATCTTTTCGATGGACCCCTTGATGTCGACGACGGCATGCGCAATCCCGACATCGTTGGACTTCGATCCGATCGTATTGACCTCGCGAAACATCTCCTGGCACAGAAACTCCAGCTTTCGGCCCTGGGCCTCGCCCTCTTCCAGACAGGCTGTGAACTGCTCGAAATGGCTACGCAGCCGTGTCAGTTCCTCGTTGATATCGCAGCGGTCAGCAAACAGACTCACTTCTCGAATCAGATCGGCATCCCCGACACGCAGCTCGGCATCCTTGAGAAGCTGATTCACGCGCTCTTTCAGGCGTTCCCGATACTGCAACACCACGCCGGGGGCCAGATGAGCGATGATCTCCAGGCGGTCGGTGACCAACCGGCTTTGCTGGCGCAGTTCCTCGCCCATGGACGCTCCTTCGCGATTGCGAAAGGCGTTCAGGCGATCCACTGCCTCATGCAGCGCTTGCTCAATCAACGGCCAGTCCTGCTGGGGATCGACATCCCAGGTCTCCTGCTCCTGGACAACCCCTGGCAGCAGCAGCAGATCGGTGAGTTGAGTGACTGTGGGTGTCTTGAGTTTCTCGGCCAGACTGCGCCAGCTGGTCCCAATAGCCCTGCAAGACGGTTTGATCGATGAGATAACGCTCGGTGTGTGCCTGGGAATCGACGCGAAGGGTGACGGACACCGTCCCCCGCGTGATGCGCTCGCGAATCAGCCGCTCGATGTCCCCCTCGAGAGACGCATACACGTCGGGACTGCGCGTGGAGACCTTCAGGAAGCGATTGTTAACGGCGCGAAGTTCCACCGCGACATCGAGCCGTTCGTCCTGCCGACGTGCGTCGCCGTAGCCAGTCATACTCCGCAGCACGAGGATCTCCCCTCTGGCGGAGATGTCGACAAATCAGTCGGTTCCGTCGGCATTGGTCGAGCCTTCGCTCGGAGTGGTTGTGGTCGGGGCATCGCCTCCGGCAGGCGGTGTCGAGGGAGAAGCGGTCGGCTGCTCCGGGGTCGCTGATTCCGGCTTCGTAGCCGCATCATCAGTTGCCGGTGGAGTTGTTGTGGATGCTTCCGGTGTGCTGGTGGAATCCGATGTGTCCGTAGCAGAATCGGCCGGCGGCGCGGTGGTCCCTGGAGCGACAGGTATCGCATCAACGTCGAATGGAGACCCGCCTTCGGTGTCTGCCGGCGCAGTCATGGCCGGTACCTCGGGGAGGGCCTCGCCGAGTTCCTGTGCCCGACTCTCCGCCGCCGCACGCAAGGCGATGCCGCTCAGTCCCGCCATGATGACCCAGATGACAGCAGTGACGGTGGTGATCCAGGTAAAGACATCACCGGCCCGGGTTCCGAAGGCACTTTGTCCACCCATCCCACCGAATGCACCGGCCAGTCCACCGCCGCGACCCCGCTGTAACAGGATCACGATGATCAGGAACATGCCCAGCAGCAACAACAGCACCTGAAACAGAACCGCGAATGTAGACCACACGAGATTGATTCCTCCGTTGATCGTTCACACCTTCACCGGGAGTCCGCAACTCGTCGCGGATCAGCGGGCGAAGGCGACAGGTCAGTTGTTTGTCGCTTCCGCAGCCGCCCTGACAATTCCCAGAAACGCGTCGGCCTTCAGACTGGCACCGCCCACGAGCGCCCCATCGACGTTGGGTTGCTGCATCAGGCCGGCGGCATTGTCGGGCTTCACGCTCCCTCCGTACTGAATCCGAGTCTGCCCGGCAATCCCGGGATTGTAGCGGGCCGACAGCCAGTTGCGAAGATGAGCATGGGTGGATTCTGCCTGTTCGGGCGTCGCCGTCAGTCCCGTACCAATGGCCCAGACCGGTTCATAGGCAATCACCACTTCGGCCATCTGCTCGCCGGTGACTCCCTCCAACCCGCCCTGCATCTGACGATCGAGCACCTTCTCCGTCTGCTTGGCTTGCCGCTCATCAAGCAGTTCCCCCACGCAGAGGATCACAGGGAGTCCGCCGGCCAGTGCCGCCTTGACCTTCCGGTTGATTTGTTCGTCGGTTTCTCCCAGGACGTGGCGGCGCTCGCTGTGCCCCAGAATCACCCAGCGGCAGCCCACGTCGAGCAGCATGTTAACCGCGACTTCCCCTGTGAATGCCCCGGACGCCTCGTGATACGCGTTCTGCGCACCAACACGCAAGTCGGATCCCCGCAAGGTCTCACTGACCGCATGCAGGTAGGGGTACGGGGGACAGACGGCCACATCCACAGCGCCGGAGAGTGCCGCGATGCCGTCGGCCACCTCATGCGCCAACTCGACGCTGGAGGCGAGGTCCAGGTTCATTTTCCAGTTTCCGGCGACGAACGGACGTCGCATGGCTGACTCCTTCTTCAAGAACAGAAAGACACGCAGAGGCGAGAAAAAGCCTACGATCGATGTGGTTGGGGGATTGTGCGATTGAGGAGCCCCGCCATCCGCTGGATTTGCTGCATGAGTTCGGCGAACTGCCCAGGCAACAACGCTTGCTGTCCATCGCTCATCGCCCTCTCCGGGCAGCTGTGAACCTCGATATGCACTCCATCAGCCCCAGCAGCCACCGAGGCCAGGGACATTGCGGGGATCAGTTCAGGGCGACCCGTGGCATGACTGGGATCCACTATCACGGGCAGATGGGATTGCATCTTGACGTTTGGAACCATCGCCAGATCGAGCAGGTTGCGAGTCGATGAATCGAAGCTGCGAATCCCGCGCTCGCACAAGATCACACGCTTGTTGCCATTGGACAGAATATATTCGGCCGACATCAACAGGTCCTGCACGGTCGCACTCATCCCGCGCTTGAGCAGCACGGGCCGGTTCGTCTGTCCGACCTCGTTGAGCAGGTTGAAGTTCTGCATGTTCCGGGCACCCACCTGGAAGATGTCGGTGTACCGGTCGATCAGCTCCACCTGGCGGGGATCCATCACCTCGGTCACCACAGGCATCTCCAGGGCGTCACCGACTCTGCGCAGAATTCTGAGACCCTCTTCCCCCATGCCCTGAAAACTGTACGGACTCGTGCGCGGCTTAAAGGCACCACCACGCAGAATGTTGGCGCCGGCATCCTTCACCGACTGCGCGATCTCCAGCAGGATGTCTTCCCCCTCGATCGCGCATGGACCGGCGATGATGCCCAGTGATCCCCCTCCGACTGTGACGCCGAAGCCGACGTCGAATGCCGAGTCCTCCTCCTGAAACTCGCGGCTGGCCAGCTTGAAGGGTTTCAGTACCGGGACGACGTTCTCCACACCGGGCAGTGCCTTCAGCGGTGCATTCGAGACCCGGTCCTCTTCGCCGATGACACCGATCAGCGTACGCTTGATGCCCCGGCTCAGTTCGTGTCGGAGGCCGTACTCCTCGATCTTCTCGAGGATGTGTTCAAGCTGCTGTTCGGAACAGTCCGGTTTCAAAACGATGATCATAGCGACGCTGGCGTCTCAGGACTGGTGGCTGTTGGCAAGGAGAAAGCCCGCCGACTACGTCCGGCGCGTCTTCTGTCGGCAGACGGCACTTCACAACTCTGCAACTCTGTCACTTTGCCACTCAACTCTTATTCCACCGGTTCACTGCGGGGATACGATCCAAGCACCGCCAGGCGAACGGCCTTCGGTTCGAGTTCCTCGAGGGTTTTCTTGATCCGCGCATCCTGAACGTGTCCTTCGAAGTCCAGAAAGAACAGGTAGCCGGCCTCCGGTCCCCGCATGGGGAATGATTCGATCCATGTCAGGTTGATCTTCGACTTCTTGAAGGCCTGGAGTGCGTCTGAGAGTGACCCCGGTTTGTGCGAGATCTGCAACAGCAGGGCCGTGCGGTCGTGCCCGGTGGGCTTTGTCTTCTCGTCTCCGATCACAGCAAAGCGTGTGATGTTGTTCGCGTTGTCCTCGATGCGCTCCGCGACGATCGGGAGGTCATACTGGACCGCCGCCTGTCGACTCGCCACAGCTGCCGCACCCGGCTTGTCGCGCGCCAGTGCGGCGGCGGTCGATGTGCTGGTCACGTCGATCAGTCGCGCCTGGGGCATGTTGCGGGTCAACCAGTCGCGGCACTGCGAGAGTGCCTGGGGTTTGCTGTAGATCTCGACTATCTCGCTGCGCAGACCGGGAGAGCAGATTGTGATGCACGCTCATTTGCACTTCGCCGCAGATGCGCAGAGGCAATCGCGTGAACATATCCAAGGTGTCGACGATCCGCCCGTCGGTGCTGTTCTCGATTGGAACCATTCCATAGTCACAATGCCCCCGATTCACTTCCTCGAACACGGAGGCAATGCTGTTGACCGGGACCAGATCGGCACTCTTCCCAAACCGTTCAATGGCAGCCAGATGCGTGAAGCTGAACGCAGGCCCCAAGTAGGCGGCTCGCACCATCTTCACCTTGCTGCGGGCGGCACTGAGAATCTCACGATAGACGCCGCGCAGCGCCTGGGGAGACAGCGGTCCGGCGTTCGTGGCATCCAGACGTTCCCACAACTCGCGGTCCTGCTGCGGATCCCACAGGGCGGACAGGTCGTGCTTTTTGGACTGCATGGTGTCCACGGTGAGCGCAGTCCGCTTGTTGATGAGCTTCAGAATCTCGCGATCGAGCGTGCGGATCTTCTGCTCCGGAGTTCCCGAGAGGCGTTTGGGGGCCGATACCTCGGTGGTTCCGGAGCTCGTGGCTCCCGCGGCACGGGCCGGCTTCTTCCGCACAGTCGACTTCCTGACTGCCTTGACGGCCGGCTTCTTCTTCAGGGTGCGTGGGGCGGCCTTCTTGGTGGAGGTGCGACGAGCCTTTTTAGGAACGCGCTTCTTGGTTGCTCGTTTCTTTGCCATCGGGGCCTACCGGGGTGCCTGCTTCGCGCGAGGTGAGACGCAGATCGCTCCCTCCATTCGTCCCCATTCTCCGAGAAGGAATCACAATTTACGGCGAGTTCAGACCCAGAGCGATCCGATCGGGCTTCCCAGCCGTCTTCGATTGTCCGGGATATCAATCCGAGTGCTAACTCGAAACATACAAATAACTTGGAACGCTGTTGTACCGAGGCAATCTGAGAGTGTCAAGCGGCCCAAATCCGCTTTCTAGCCGAAGGTCGTCGCATTTCCTGAAAATCCCGCCCCGCACAACCAACCGGAGGTGGATGGCCACAATGCATTTTCTTGTAACAGGTTACGGTATAGTTGCAGGCCGCCTGACGTGCAGGATTCAGGTTCGATGTGCCCATAGACTGGTCCCATCGACGCTGCATTGCCTGACGTTGTCCCCGTCCTGTCACAGCCTCCCCTGACCCGACCGGCGAAGTGGACGACTTTGCGGATCTCATTCACTGAACAGCCTTTGCAACTTCACAATCCCTGCTGCCTTGACCTAAAATGGCATCAGCTCCCGAGTTGCCAGGCATTTGGTGCTCGCATTCTGCTCGACTCAGGTTGCGGGAACCGTGCAATGCAGCCTCTGCAGCACTTCACGTAATGCTGGCTGAGGTTGGGCAGGGCAGTTCGAGTGGCCCCCACCAAACTCAACACCACCAGCTTGCGGTCGCTGACCGGGTAGGTGGCCCCGCCTCTGCAGCGAGTCGCCCGATCATGAAACTCCGCTGTTCGTACCATGAATCCATGCCTGTCGCCGCCGGGCGTCGAATGGTTGTCTCAGCTTGGTTCGCCCTATGTTCGTGGGGCGTGATGGTAGGAGGTGACCTTCCTGCCTCATTCGGAAGCGACCCGCCGCCGATCCTCCGATCGTTCTTGGCGCACAATTGTGCCGACTGCCATGAAGGGGACTCCGCCGAGGGCGACCTCGATGTGACCTCAATCGGGATCCAACTCGCCGAGAAGAGTCAGTTCGACAAATGGGTGCGCCTTTTCGATCGCGTCCATGACAGAGAAATGCCCCCAGCCGACGCTGACGCCCCGGATCCCGTGGAGATGCAGCAGTTTCTGGTGGCAGTAGAACAATGGTTGCGCGAGTACCAACAGCACGATCAGGACACCAACGGTCGAGTTCAAGGACGGCGACTGACGAACCTGCAGCTCGAACGCACACTGCAGGACCTCTTGGGAATCGATATTCCCCTCGCCAATCAGCTGCCGGACGATCCCCGCACGGGCAGCTTTTCGACGGTCGCCCAGGGGCAGGTGATGTCTCACTATCACCTCGAACGTCAGCTGGCCGTCATCGATGCCGCGCTGGATGAGGCGTTTCGGCGGGCGACCAGCGATCCGGACGAATGGAATCGGACGCTGGATGCGCGAACCCTTTCTCGCACCAGACTCATCTCCCGCACGCGGGAACCGGAGTACATCGACGAACGAGCCGTCACCTGGTCATCCACGTTGACCTTCTTCGGCCGGATGCCCGCGACCACCGCCAGGGAAGATGGCTGGTATCGCTTCGTCATGCGGGCGTCGGCACTCAACGCCCCCGCAGACCATGGGGTGTGGTGCACCGTTCGCAGCGGCAAGTGCGTCTCCAGTGCGCCGCTGTTCGGCTGGGTTGGTGCCTTTGAAGCAGATGAAGAACTCCGTGAGGTCACCTTCGAGACCTGGCTGCCCAAGGGGCACATGCTTGAGGTCCGGCCGGGCGATGCCACACTAAAGATGGCACGCTTTGCCGGTGGACAGGCCGGAACAGGTGAGGGGGGGCCGCAGAAGGTCCCGGGCGTCGCCATCGAATCGATCCGCATGGAGCGCATCCACCTTGGACCTGACAATGAGGGCGTGTGCCAGTTGCTGTTCGACTATCTGTCAGTCTCACCGGCCCAAAAACGCCAACCCGCGGAATTAAACTCACCCGACGCACCGCAGGACATCACCCGTCTGCTGCAACGCTTTGCCTCGCGGGCCTTTCGGCGACCTGTGACCGATGACGAACTCGCACCGTTCATCCAGATGTCGCTTCAGGTGCTAGCTGACAGCGGCAGTCCGCTGGCAGCCCTGCGTGCCGGGTATCGCGCCGTCCTCTGTTCACCACGATTTCTCTACTACCACGAGGCTCCGGGAGGACTCGACTCGTATGGCATCGCCTCACGCCTGAGCTATCTGTTCTGGAACAGCATGCCCGATGAAGAACTCTCGCAACTGGCCAGCGACTCTCGGCTGCGCGATCCGCAGGTGATTCGCGCGCAGGTCGATCGCATGCTGGCTGACCCGCGCGGACGTCATTTCGTCGAAGACTTTGCCGCCGAGTGGCTCGACCTGCGACTGATTGACTTTACCGAACCGGACCGCAAGCTCTTTCCGGATTTCGATGTCATTGTGCAGCAGTCCATGCTCGACGAGACCCATGCCTTTCTGGCGGATTTGTTCGAAAACGACCGGAGTGTCTCCCGGCTCATCGACTCTCCGGTGACGTTTCTCAACAGCAGGCTCGGTCGTTACTACGACATCGACGGCGTGGACGGCGACCATTTGCGCAGCGTGTCCTTGCGTCCCGAAGATCATCGGGGAGGACTGCTAACGCAGGGAGCGGTGCTGAAGGTCACGGCCAACGGCACGACGACATCCCCGGTCATTCGGGGCGTCTGGATCGCTGAGCGAGTGCTCGGGCAAGAGATTCCACCCCCGCCTTCATCGGTCCCTGCGGTCGAACCGGACATTCGTGGTACGCACACCATCCGGGAGATGCTCGACAAACATCGTGCCGACACGTCCTGTGCCGCGTGCCATGTCAAGATCGACCCGCCGGGGTTTGCGCTGGAGAACTTTGATCCGGCCGGGCAGTGGCGTGATACCTATGTCCGATACGAAAATCGCAAACGGAATCGTGGGGCACCGATCGACGCCAGTTACACGCTCGCCGATGGACGAGGCTTTGAGAACATCAACGGGTTTCGCCAACTGGTACTCGATGAACCCTCCGCACTGGCGCGGAACGTCGCTGAACAACTGCTGACGTACGGGACTGGTGTGACCATTTCCTTTGCCGATCGCCCGGCTGTGGATGACATCGTCCTTCAGGTTGCTGACGCTGATTACGGGATGCGATCGTTGCTGTATGCGGTTGTCACAAGTCCCCTCTTCCTCACCAAGTGATGCAGGACTGATCCCCCCCATGAGACACAAAACTGAGTTCAACTTTCAGCGCCACATGGATCGTCGCACGTTTCTGCGCGGGTCTGGGGTCGCGCTCGGGTTGCCATGGCTGAGTGCGATGCAGTCCGCCTTCGCAGGACCGGATGCTGCCGCTCCGACACATCGTTTTGTGGCGATGACCCTGGGACTGGGGCTACTGGCGGACAACCTCAATCCGAAGCAGCCGGGACGCGATTACGAACTCAGCCCCTACCTGGAACCGCTGGCCGATCTCCGCGAGCAGTTCACGGTCGTCTCCGGGTCGTCTCATCCGGGCGTATCCGGTGGACATCGCGCTGAAGCCAGTTTGCTGACGGCGAACCCTGTCGGGAGTTCGGGGCGGGCCCGCAACACGGTTTCACTCGACCAGCATCTGGCCAAACATCTGGGCGGCGAAACGCGCTTCCCGTCTCTGGTCTTGAGCAGCAACGGGAGCGACAGCCCTTCGTACACCGAAAACGGGGCCATGATTCCGGCAGAGAGTTCGCCCTCGCGACTTTACATGCAGTTGTTTGTCGACGACTCACCCCAGGAACTGCGCCCGACAGGCAGACAATGTGCGTCAGGGTCGAAGTATTATGGACCTCGTGGGTGACGATGTGCGCAAACTGTCGCGGGAACTGGGGGCGGGCGACCGCCAGCGCCTCGATGCTTACTTCACCAGCGTTCGCGACCTGGAGAAGCGTCTGG
The DNA here is from genome assembly GCA_963707405.1 of uncultured Planctomycetaceae bacterium. Classification (GTDB taxonomy): domain Bacteria; phylum Planctomycetota; class Planctomycetia; order Planctomycetales; family Planctomycetaceae; genus CAVPPT01. The sequence goes on from CAVPPT010000008.1 coordinate 415,597, forward strand.
CCGCTTCTGAGGCCTGGGCCCATCGCCCCAAACCCAAAGTCGATGTCCGCAAGCCAACCGACATTAGCAACTCCAACGACTTTGTCGGTCGTCAACGCCTGATGAGCGACATGATCAAACTGGCGCTGCAGACCGACTCGACCCGATTTGTCACCTATCATCTGGGCGGTTCCGGCGGAGTCGTGCCTCTCCCTGGAGTGGACGAGGGGTATCACACACTGAGCCATCACGGACTCGATGAGGAGAAACTCGCCCAGCTCAAACTTGTCGAGACTTCAATCGTGTCCGCCTGGGGCGACTTCCTCCGCAGCCTCAAGGACAGCGACGACCAGCAGAGTCGTCTGCTCGACCACACGACCGTGCTGCTCACCAGCAACCTCGGCAATGCGTCCAGTCATGACAACCGCAACATGCCGGTGGTGGTTGCCGGAGGCGGCTTCCGGCATGGTCAGCATCTTGCCTTCGACCGCAATCACAATTACCCGCTGCCGAATCTGTTCATCAGCATTCTGCAGCGGCAGGGGCTGCAGACCGATCAGTTCGCCACAGGCACCGGCACAATGACCGGGTTGGAGTTGATCTAAGGCGTACGAGGTCCTGCATGGATTCCACTCCTTGTGGCGTCGCATCCACCCTGTTTGACCTGGGCCAAAACGCTGCGGTGGAACGCACCATGGCGAGTTGTCTGGCTGCTGCGGTGTTCGCTAGACTGAGGTTGACACTGGTTTACGTCTGCATGTTCAAGTGGACGGGTGATTCACGGGCAGGAGTGAGATTCGAGCGTGCCTCCGCACCGAGCAGTACACCTCATCGCAGTTCTTGAGAAGATCCCGTCCCCATGAGCAATGCCGAGGGGACGTCGTCCCCGGTTCCTGCACAGCCACGTCCATCGACCCCCCCCTCGGAAACGTCATCAGCGGCGGCGGACCGGACGGTCGTCGGACTGCCCACGCTCTCTGATCCCGAGGCATGGGTTGGACAGAATCTCGGCAAGTACGAGATTGTCAGTCTGCTGGGGCAAGGCGGGATGGGACTCGTGTTCCGGGCGTTCGACCCCACCATCGAACGGGATGTGGCGATCAAGGTACTCTCCGGAGCCGTGTCGCAGGACGCAACGGCTCTGCAACGCTTTCAGGTCGAAGCGCGGACTGCCGGCAAGCTCAGCCATCCCAACGTTGTCACCGTGTACGAGATTGGCAACGAAGGCCTCACGAATTATCTCGTGCAGGAGTTTGTGGAGGGAGAGAGCGCGGCTGCTCATCTGGAAGAGCGCGGCCGTTATGCTCCCGCCGAAGCAACCCGGATCATGATCGAGGCGTGCAAGGGACTGGGAGCGGCCCATGCACTCGGGCTGGTTCATCGGGACATCAAACCCGCCAACATCCTGGTGTCACGTGATGGCTCGGTGAAGGTGGCCGACTTTGGACTGGCCAAACAAGCCGGTGCAGGAAGTGGCGTCACCGTCGCTGGTCAGATTCTCGGCACACCGCACTTCATGAGTCCCGAGCAGTGCCAGTCGTCCGATGTCGATTTCCGCAGCGACATCTATTCTCTGGGAGCGACCTATTACGCGCTGCTGAGCGGGCAGAACCCCTATGCCGAAAGCGGCAGCGTGATGCAGGTGATGTTCGCCCATTGCCAGAGCGACGCACCGGACCCGCGTGAACTCTCGTCTACTGTTCCCAAGGCCTGCGTCGACGTCATCCGCCAAGCGATGGCGAAACGACCGGAGGAGCGCTATCGCTCGATGGAAGCGATGCAGCGTGACCTGGAAGCGATTCTGTCCGCCATGTCGGGCAGCAACGTCGTTCTCCCCAGCCAGTCGGGAACATCGCTGCCGCGATTGGAACAGCTCTCTTCGTCCAGCAGCATCCGCCCACCCGTTGCTGCCGTCAACTCATCCGCCGCACTGCCTCCCGCTGGAACCAACCGATCCCGTCACATCGGAAAGCTGGTCGGTGGTATCATGCTGGCCGCTGCAGCGATTGGGATCGGTGTGCTCCTGCGAAACTCAGCCGTTCAGAGCCCAGGTGATCCGCAGGGGAGCAAAGGTGCACGACAGGCGGTCTCCGCGGTTCCCGGCACTCCGACGATTCGGGTCGGCGTGCTGCATTCCCTCAGCGGGACGATGGCCGACAGCGAAGGACCCGTTGTCGACGCCACGCTGCTGGCGATCGATCAGATCAATGAGCAGGGAGGCATCGGTGGGCTGGCGATCGAACCGATTGTCGTTGATGGTCGCTCGGACCCGTCCACATTTGCTCGCGAGGCCGAACGTCTGATCAACGAGGAACACGTCTGCACTGTGTTCGGCTGCTGGACGTCGGCGAGCCGCAAAACGGTCGTCCCTGTCTTTGAAAGCTACGACCATCTGCTCATTTATCCGGTCCAGTACGAGGGAGTCGAGATGTCTCCCAATGTGATCTACACCGGGGCGGCACCGAATCAGCAGATCATTCCAGCAGTCCGCTGGGCGATCGAATCACTGGGTCGACGCAAGGTATTCCTGGTCGGATCTGACTATGTCTTTCCGCGTGTCGCCAACGAGATCATCAAGGATCAGCTGACCGAACTCGGAGGCGAACTGGCCGGGGAAGCCTACCTGCCCCTGGGAAGCTACGAGGTCGACGCGATTATCGAACAGATACTCAGCGCCCAGCCGGATGTGATTCTCAACACCGTCAACGGCGACAGCAACGAACAACTGTTCCGCAGCCTGCGAAAGGCGGGCATCACTCCCGAAACCACCCCCACGATTTCCTTCAGCATCGGCGAGGCGCAGTTGCTCCAGCTCGACCTGAACATGATCCAGGGGGACTACGCTGCGTGGAACTACTTCCAGTCGATTGATACTCCTGAGAACAAAGACTTCGTGGCCGCGTTCAAGGACCGTTACGGTCCGCAGCGGACCATCACCGACCCGATGGAATCGGCCTATATTGGTGTGAAGCTCTGGGCGGCAGCCCTGGCTGAGCTGGAGATCTCAGCCGAGTCACCGCCGCAGCCGGCCGACATCAGACGCGCAATGCGTAATCAGCGACTGATGGCCCCCGAGGGAGAGGTCCGCATCGATCCGCAGACCCAGCATACCTTCAAGACACCGCGTATCGGCCGGATCCGGTCTGACGGTCAGTTCGATGTCATCTGGGCGGATACCGCCCCAGAGCCCCCGATCGTCTTTCCACACTCGCGGAAAGCGGCTGAGTGGAATGCGCTGCTCAACGACCTGTATACAGGTTGGAACGACAGCTGGGCGGCACCATCTGACTGACTTCGACATCGCAGCGGCGTGGGAAACGCCACATGCCTACCTGGCTGACTTCTGGTGTAGGAAGCGACCACCGCTGATGAACATGCCGTTCTCGCAGGGTGTGCACCACTCCACCAGCACGCGATAGGAAAACTGCCGGGTCTCGCTGGCCATCCGCACCGTCACTTCGCCGGGGGACACGGCACCCCGATGCAGCAGCCCAATTCCGAAGCGACTGATCTCGCGCGTCATCGCTGAAATCGTATTCCCGCGTGACGTTGTAATCTCGGCCGGAACCGACAGTTCCAGCCGTTCCGCCGCTCGCCCATGTTCGACTTCCGCCTTGCCGATGCTCTCGAGGACATGGCGCAGGTCCTCGAGTGTCGGACGGCTCCAAGGGTCGTTGTCCATAGCGCAGGTTTCCCAAGTGTCGTGGTGGGTCGCCCGAAGTATAGATCACAACTCAGCCTGCCGAGTCACCCTCACGCGAACGATATTCCGCTCGGCCAGGCCACCCGTTCCTCATCCGGCCAAGACGTCAGGATCGGTGCAACCCACACCAACTGGAGCGGGGCGTCACCGACTCAGACGCCAGCGACGCGGTGATACGCGTGCGACAATTGCTGCTCCCAGCAGCATTAGCAGGACGATCCAGCTACCTGAAGGGATCCAACCACCTTTGACCACCTCATCGGAAGTCGACGCCGCATCGGCCGGCACTGCTGCCGGAACCGGCTCGGAATGCAGGGGGGGAGCAGCTGCCACTCGCACGGGGCGGCTGCGGTCAAATGTCGACGATTCATGTCCGGAGGATGCACTCATCCAGTCGGCCGGATCCCGTTCCAGGACACGGCTGCGATTGGAGGCGGCGTTGGTGCGTGTCAACTCCAGTTCTTCGGCGGCCGCGAGGCCAAACTGAGAACGCGACTGCGGCCCGCCGACGTGCGCCAGGAATGCATCGCGGCTCGATGAAGACAGTTCTGTACACTCATTAGCGCACACCTCAGGGCACTCGGCAGCCCGGGCAGACTCGTCGGAATGCGCGGTCGCCTTGTCGTCCAGTGTTGTTGCGTCGGGAAGATGCGCCGCCCCCAGAACGTCACCCAGTTCAGACGCGTTGGCAGATTCCGTGGATTCTGCAAACGGGTGCCGCAGCAACGATGACTCGCGGCGGACTGTTGACGAATCCCTCAGGCCCGAGACGGACTGCCATCCGGATTCTCCGAACACATTAGGGAAGTTCTTGAAGGCTGCCGTATTGACCGAGGCGACAGCCGTTTGTTCCTCCACACGAGCACCGGGTGATTTCGGAGCGACCTGCTCGGCCAGCTGCCGGGTCGCGTCGTCCTTCTGCTTCTCTTTGACAACACGAGCCAGCAAGTCGGCGGGACTCTCTTCACCCGGGGCAAAGCGCGTACCTTCCATCGCGGCACGATGATAGGCATCCAGCGCATGCTGTTGTGCACTGGCCAGTCGCCAGCCTTCGAGGTCCTGACGGGCAGCGTCCATCAATTCGCGAACTTCGTCCTGCTTGTGTTGTTGAGTAGCGGGCGTAGTGCTGCTGGCGGCAAGTTCGGCAAACGGATTCCGCTCCTGTGTCTCGGGCATCGTGGCACTGGCTTCGATCACCCGTGAATCCAAATCGCGATCCTTCGATGCGCCATGTACATCAGCCGTCGCCACAACAGATTCAGGACTCGACTCAGCGGGCAACAACTCACTCCGCAGTGATTCGAGCCGGCTGTCAAAGTCCCCGGAGAACTTCTGCGACGTTGTCGAGGCCATACGCGACCGAGATGATCTGCTCGCCGGTGTCGCGGGCGCAGGTGTCGCTGGTGTGGCGGCTACCGACGTCGCTGCTGGGGCCTCCTGTCGCCACCAGGGTTCGTCGGCCGACGATTTGGCGACGCTGGTGGTTGGACGGCTCTCCAGAGCATCCAATAGTCGCTGCCGGGGCGAATCCGTCGTCTGATGCGCGGACGTCTGCTGATGGGTCGCCGGCGGAAGATGGGTGGTTGCCGGCTTCGCCTTTGGTGTCGCTGCTGCGGAACTGACGAGGAAGGGATCCTGCGACACTCCATCCTTCTTGGGTCGACGGTCAATCAACGATCGAAACAGGCGCCCGGGGAGCGAACCCTTCCCGGCATCGTCAGCCGCCTTGTCTGCTGAATCTTCGGCGTCAGCAAACAGGCTCGCCCGCCGGATACCGGTGTCTTTCGCCAGTTGCTCGGGGCTGGGTTTCTCGTATTCGGCCGTCTGAGTCGAGTCGGCCTCTGATCGCAACAGATGCGCCAGATGTTCGCGCGGACTGCGGGCACAACCAGAGATCAAGGGACTGGCCGCCACCGCACCGGCGAGGGTCAGCTTGACATAGAGGCGACGGATCGACTTGGAGTTTCGACGCATGGCATTTCCCCCATCAGGCACACTTCGTCAGGACGCACTTCGCGGTCATCGGTGGCCTGTTGGCAATCAAGCTGCCCAGTTGAACAAGCGCACTCGGCACCGGTTGGATGCGGCGGCCCCTGTCCTTGCGTATCGGCAGGGACGTTCGTGCGGGCTGAAGCGATTAGAGGCATTCTGTCAGCCAGACGCACAATTGACGATCGTGCGGACGGCAAAGTCCCCCCGACTTGCCAGGTCTGCCACGTTGTCGCGTACCGCGCGGGTGCCACTGGCTCCGCCAGTGCCACACAAGTCCAACACCACGATGTGCCGCAGCACTACCCGATTGCGGCGGCTCGGGACTGGCGCTTGCGCTCGTTCTCCGTCAGCCAGATCTTCCGCAGCCGGATCGTGGCCGGGGTCACTTCGACGTACTCGTCCCACTCGATGTATTCGAGCGCAACTTCCAGCGACATCTGCCGCGGGGGCTGCAGGATGATCGCATCATCCGCCCCTGACGAGCGGATGTTGGTCAGTTTCTTCTCGCGGACCGGGTTCACCACCAAGTCGTTCTCGCGCGAGTTTTCGCCAACAATCATTCCCTCGTACACCTCGGTCCCCGGTGCCACGAACAACTCGGTACGCTCCTGCAACTTCCACAGGGCATACGCAGTTGTGGCCCCTCCCACTTGCGAGACGAGCACGCCGTTTTTCCGCCGAGGCACATCTCCCGACACAGGACGATACGCCTCGAAGCGATGATGCATGACGGCCCGGCCGCGCGTGGCATTGAGCATGCGGGTCCGCAGGCCGATCAGTCCACGAGCCGGAATCGAAAACTCCAGATGCGAGTGTCCACAACTGCCCGCACTCATTTCGGTGACCTGACCGCGACGAGCCGAGACCAGCTCCATGACCGAGCCGACATCCTCCGTCGGGACATCCACCTCCAGCAGTTCGAACGGCTCGTGCCAGCGTCCATCGACCCGCCTGCGAATGACCTCCGGCTTGCCGACCGACAGCTCATACCCTTCCCGCCGCATCTGTTCGATGAGAATCGACAGGTGCAACAGGCCGCGGCCGGAGACGTTGAAGCACTCCTTCTGTCCCGTCTCCTCAACCCGCAAAGCGACGTTGGACTGCAACTCGCGATACAGACGGTCCCGCAGGTGACGGCTCGTGAGGAACTTGCCGCTGCGTCCCGAGAGCGGCGATGAATTGATCGTGAACACCATCGAGAGTGTCGGTTCGTCGACCTCGATGCGAGGCAGCGCGACCGGATGGTCCGGCGAGGTGATCGTGTCGCCGATCTCAAAGTCCGGGAGCCCCACCAGGGCAGCGATGTCGCCCGCGGTCGCCACATCCGCTTTCGAGCGACCCAGCTTGTCAAACAACTCGACCGAGTCCACGGTTCCGGTCGTCGGTCGGCCATCGAAGTTGATGATTGACACCGGCTGTCCCGGCTTGACGCGGCCACCGGAGATCCGACCGATCGCGACACGGCCCACGAACTCCGACCAGACGATGCTGGTCACCATCATCTGGAAGGGACCTTCGAGATCGACATCGGGACCGGGCACATGTTCAAGTACCAGGTCCAGCAGCGGAGCAATTGTACCGGTTCTCATTGCCGGATCGTGCGTAGCGAACCCGGCCCGTCCACTGGCGTAGATGTAGGGTAACTCCAGCGCACCGTCGCCCCCCAGCTCGTGGATGAGATCCATCGTCTCGAGCAGCACATCGTCGGGGCGGCAGTCGGCCCGGTCGATCTTGTTGATCACGATGATCGGCTGCAGTCCGACTTCGAGTGCCTTCGTGAGCACGAATCGGGTTTGAGGGCGGGGGCCTTCAAAGGCATCGACGAGAATGAGGGCCCCATCGGCCATCCGCAGCACACGCTCCACCTCGCCGCCGAAGTCGGCGTGTCCGGGCGTGTCGATGATGTTGATCTTCACTCCCTGGTAGGTGAGGGAGATGTTCTTGGCGAGAATGGTGATGCCGCGCTCGCGTTCGAGTTCGTTCGAGTCGAGGATGCACTCCCCCTGCAGCTGGGAGTCGCGGAACTGACCACTCTGTCGAAGCAGGGCATCGACCAGCGTGGTCTTCCCATGGTCGACATGGGCGATGATGGCAATGTTGCGTATGTCGTCTCGTCGCATGGAACGTGTCCGTCAGGTTTCACCCCGCAGGGTGTCAGTGTCTGGGCCGCGCGGATGATTTTCAGGCGCCATGCCTGCATCGCGCAGCAGGGCGGGCATGTCGTGGCCCGTGTCCCATGGAAGGAAGGTGCCGGCGAAGGGAACGTCCAAGTCACAGATGGCGTGATCAAGATCATCACGCCGGGGCTGTGTCAGGATGTACCGCCCGCGCACCGGGTCATTAGGACCGGGTCGGGGAGTGTATCAATTCCCCCTGCATTCAGGAAGGACTCTCCCAAGCTCCGTCCAATTATAGAGTTGCAGTAACCCACGGGAAGCTGAAAATCCGCCGGGCTGCCAAAGATCACGTTCGCTGCAAGAGGTCCACCTACTCGGCTTGGTCATCTTCAGGGCGGCGGTGGCTCCTCATCCGGCACTTCTTCCAGCACGTCTGCAGACTCGGCATGATGGACGCGCAACCAGTCAATCAGCGGCTCAGGAGCCGCCTCGCCAATCTGCATCTGCCACGCGCGCCGGAGGGGAAACGAGGTCGTCAGCCGGTGCAGCAACTCGTGCTGGCTCTGAGCGCGGAGGGCCAGATAGACGGCTTCCTTCCGCGCTCCGACGACCCACTCGGCCGCCGGCACCGGGTCATCGAGCTTCGCACTCATTCCGAGTTTTCCCTTCAGCCCGATCACGCCACCCGAAGATTCGACGGCGTCCAGGACACCATCGGCATAGCTGACGAGCGACCGATCGCCTGTGCCTGTCGAGATCCCGGCGAGATCCCGCAACTCCCGGATGTCATTGGAGACGACCGCCAAGGTCTGGCTGCTGTCGCGCGTGTTTTCCAGGATCTCCGGAAGCTGTGTGTTCACAACCTGCACGCTCTGTTTGAGGTCGCGCCGCAAGTCGTTCACCATCCACAGGAGGACCGCGGCGAACAGCAGCGCGATGCCCAAGGCGGCATAGCGGAACAGGTGCGCCGGATGCCGCCCCTTTGGTCGATTCTTGCTTCATTCACGATTGATGTAGCCGATCATGTCTGTCTCGTAGTGACGGACGGCGAAGCCGCCTGCGGTCACCTTGACCGTAACAACCGAGAGGTTGCATCCATTGGGTACGACACGTTCTCAACCATCTCCGTCTGTTTGGGTCTCACCGCAGTCCGATGTCAGATCGAAGTCGAAAGTCTGTGAACCAGGTACAACATCGGCGGTCAACCTTGAATCGCGATTGTAGCAGTCGGGGACGAATTCCGCCGAACCACTGCTGTGGGCCGGGACCTCGTCACTCTCGCCGTCACCTTCACTGCTGCCTGTGACGATGCGGACCGTCTTGGGGCCCGTCAGCACACCCGCCTTCTCCGAGTTGAACATCAGCGTGTATTCCCCTCGCTCGTTCGTGAGGCCTGCAGAGTACGTCCCATCCGCCGCCACGAACTGGACGGTGGCTCCGTACAGCGGGATGCCATCCAGCGTCATCATCCCGGACACCTCGGCGAGATCGAGACTGCTGTAGTCGGTTCTGATCCGGCTCTCGCAGCCCGACATCTGCATGATCAGCCCCAATCCACCGCAGACCCAAAGCAGCGGCGTTGCGAGTCGACGATCCAAGGTCGAATCAGAACTCACCGACCACCTCCCCTCCCTTGCGGTTGGAGATCGACTGATACAGGCCCAGATCAATGTTCTCGCTGACGAAGCGGACCGCCCCGTCCCCCAGCCCGAAGAATGCACCCCCCTCGTGCCAGCTGCCGAACGTGACTTCCATCAATCGGCCATCGGCTGTCGGATCCAGCGTCCGCAGGTTCATCTTCGCGATCGTCGAGCTGACAGTCTCCGAGAACTCCGTGCCGCCGTTGCCGCCGTCACACCGGCAGGGGTCGGCCTGTGTGGAACCAATCGAGAACCGGTCCATGCTTTGGCCGTCCTTGCTGAAGTCAGGGTCCGTCATCGCTTCGCCCACAAAGATTGTGTTGGAGGTGCCGTCGGTGACATCCCGAAAGCGCGTGCTGCTGCAGGCATAGAAGATGCCGTTCTGATCGATATCTTCGAACGATTTCGAGCCGGCTATCACGATCGAGCTGGTGTCGTCCGAACTTGACTCGGAACCCGCATTGCCGACATAGCTCGTGGGGACCCGCTCCTCGATGCCAGTCGCATCGACATGTTCGGGAACCGCCATGCTCGGGCAACGATAGACACTCAGGAGAGTCTCGCAGGCCCGCTCGTTGGGACCGTCGTCGGTCTCCCAATTACCCAGTCCACTCTCCTGGAAGATGAGCGTGTTGTAGATCGTCGACTGTTCGATATAGGGGAGGATATGCCCGCTCCACAGCATGCCGCGCGTATCCCAGCCATAGGGCAGCAGATTGAAGGTGTCGTGATAGTTGTGCAGTGCGACGATGATCTGTTTGAGATTGTTCCGGCAGGAGGTCCGGCGGGCCGCCTCGCGCCTGTTGCACTGCGGGCAGCAGGAGGGCGATCAGAATGGCAATGATCGCGATGACGACCAACAGTTCGATGAGCGTGAACCCGCGACGCTTCATGGGTGGCTCCTAACGGCGCAGCCAATCCGCCGACGTGGCGTTGGCCCGCCAGGGTCATGATGATGCCGCGCAAAACCAGGAAGAAAAGCCTTCTCGGTCCAACCACTCCAGTATTGACCCGTGAGTTCCCTGTCATTCACCCGACGCCTGGGACAACTCTGGTGAACTGCAGTGCGGTCGAGCCTGACCACCAAGATCAATCTCCACAGGCATTCGGTCCCGCAGAACAGCAGAACAAACGGAAGCATTGCCTTCAGGCCACTCGCTGTCGTAGTGCCCACTTCCCTCGCAATACTGCCGCCACGAATGGCACTCGTCACGTGATCGCCCCCGGTTTATCCACGTTCACCGATTTGCGGGAAGCGCATAAATCCTTAGCAGGCCAATGGATGCTCAGACACTCACCGCAGGGAGTTCGTGGGACACTTTGCTCTGGCATGCCATTCGATTCTGTCACGTCAGCGGGCGCGTTGTGGTGCGCTTGTTCCAGGCGGACAGATGGAGCGTCGTGTGTCGAGACCTTATCCTGCCGCGGTCGTCGCGATCATGTGCGCATCACTCCTGCTGATCGCACCAATCACCCGCGCGGCAGAACCAATTGCTGTCACACCGGCTCACGCAGCGTGCCACACTCATCAGTCCGGCCAGTGGGCGATTCGCAAGACAAAGCATTTCCGCATCTGCACGCTGGCTGCTCACCTCGATCTGGATACACTGCCTGCGACATGTGAGAGCCTGAAAGAACGCCTCGAAGCCGTCTGGATGGCGGGTGAGTCACGCCAATGGTACCCCTGTTGCGATGTCATTGTGCACGCCACGCTTCGGGAGTATCAGCAGGTGCTGGGAAACGGTGTGGGGAATTCCGTAGGTTGTGCCACGCTGCAGTACGATGGAGGCCGGGTCGTCAGCCGTCGGATTGATATTCGCATCGATGCGGACAACTGGCATATCGATGCCTTGCCTCACGAATTGACCCACGTGGTCCTGGCGGATCGTTTCGGCAACCGCCCGTTGCCTCCCTGGCTCGATGAAGGAATCGGCGTCCTGTCGGAATCCGCAGCCAAGCGTGAGGCGCGTATCGCGGCCTTCGAAGTGGCGCGCACCGAGAGAGACCATTTACTCGACGAGTCTCCTGGTCAACCTGCGACACTTTCCGGAGCCGCAGTACAGGGACGCATTCTATGCGCAAAGCGCGGCACTTGTGCGGTTACTCATCGATCGGAACGGACCGGAAGAATTCACACAGTTCGTCGAGAGAGTCCTGAACTCTCAGGAAGACCGGGCGCTGAGAGAGGTCTATCAGATCGGGGGAATCGACAGCCTGGCAACATTGTATCCCGGCCACGCCCTCACTGAATTGGCCGCCACCGCAGGACTTCTCGACGCAACGTCGACCCTCGTGGCTGAGTCCGACGACCCGTAGGTTGCGAACACAGCCACTCAAGTCGACTTAATCAGTGAAGCATCCTTCACTCGCCAGTGATCCGGCCAGGTCAGGGAGTAAAAAAGCTCGTGCCAGGATGCTGGCGACGCTGGATCTGGCTGGGCCCATGCGAACCGGTCCCGGACATCCAACGTCGGACCGTTCCTGTCGAATTGATGCCGGGCTCATAGGAATAGCTGCGGACTACCTGCGGACTGGACACTGCGACTGGAGCCGGTTCATACGAGAAGCTGCGCACCGTCTGAGGGCCGCTGCTCGGGCAAGGGGTGGGGGATACAGCCACAGCTGGCGATGCCGCAGGCTCATACGAATAGCTGCGAACCGTCTGCGAACTCACCGGCGGTACCGGAGGTGTGACCACATTCTGCACCGGTGTCGCAGGTTCGTACGAGAAGCTGCGATACAAGGACGTCACGCCATTGTTTGTCTGATGTCCAGGCGTGCTCCCCGGGTGCTGTCTTTGCCATAAGCGCAGACCGGGGTCAGCGGTGCTGGCCGACGCAACGAGCATCGATCCCACCATCAGAACTGCAGCACACAGCACATAGTTTTTCTGGGTATTGGTCATGCTTGATTTCCTTAGTTGGAGATGCCTGCGGTCGGGCGACCCTCCGGAAACGCAACATGCGCATCAGAATGCGAAGGCTGCGCGCGACCACCAGGCAACAAGAGCACAAGAGGCACCGATCAGCGATCGGCGCGCGGCGTCGGCACCTCAGCTCGTCAACAGTTGAGCTGGATATGGAGGGCGATGAGCGACGGGTGGGCCCACGCCAGCACGGCATCTTCAACGCACGGAATCACACAATCGAGGGGGCCACATGTAGGAACACACACGCTGCCGGTCACACCAGCCGACAGAACCCGCTCGTCTTCGCCGCCGGGCAACGTCGCTGCCAGCTGTTGTTGTGCGGGCGAAGACGGAATGCAGCAGGATCGATCGCAACAAGGACCGGCTGTATTGACGCAGCAGCCGGTCACAACGCCATCACTGGATGGGCAGTGGACCCTGGGGCCAGACATCGCCGGCAGTAGCGGGGCCGTATCGGCAATTCCTAGGCCTAAGGTCAGCCAGGTAACCAGCAGAACATGAAACGTCCGAGAAAGCCCGAACATCACCCGTTTCTCCTGAGTGCACCGGAGAGTCACCAGCGAGTTCCTGCGGCATGCCATTCAACTCCGGCTGGAATTCAACTCCGGAGAAACGGCCAGTTACACTTTACCTCGGAATTCGCCACGAGGCAAGTTGTGAATTCAAACAAAACCAGCTGCGCCGATCGTCCAATCGCTGACGGATTAGCAAGGTCTGGTGATTTGATTGTGAACCTCTACTCATCCCGCCAGTTCCAGCCCTCCAGGTCGAAGTACTTCCTGACGATCCACCCAGGCTGGTGCTCGTCGGCGGTCCGCTCGCGACCCGTGAGATCAATGTCTGCCGACTCCGGTGCGTTCGACGTGAGCGGCAGGTCGTCACCCAGTCGCTGCTGCCAGTCCTCCATCACTGCGAACATCTCGGCCATGCGGCTCGCCTGCCGATGGTCCCCAGACAAGTCGTGCAGTTCGTATGGGTCGTGCTCCAGATCGAAGAGCTGCGTTTTGTTGATGTGCGCGTAGCGGATCAGCTTCCAGTGGTCATCGCGCACCGACCGCATGAACTTCTCATACGCCAGGAACAGACTGTCCCGCACCTTCTTCTGCTCCCCGCCCCAGATGGGGGCGAGACTGTGTCCATCGACACCTTGCGGCGGCGCTATGCCCGTCAACTCGCAGATCGTTGGAAAGATGTCGAACAGATAGACGAGCGCATCGCTCGACCCACCCGCCGGGATCCCCTTGCCGTGAAACACCAGCGGTACCCGCATGCTGTGCTCGTAAACGCTTTGCTTGCCGAGCAAACCATGACTGCCCAGTGCCAGTCCATGGTCGGCGGAATAGACGACGATGGTGTTGTCGGCCTGTCCGCTCTCTGCGAGAGCCTGCAGGATGCGACCGACCTGTGCATCGAGATGTGAGATCATCCCGTAGTACTCCGCCAGCTGGTGTCGGATGATCGTCTGCGTACGCGGCCAGGGGGCCAGCGTCTCATCCCGGCCCGTCATCCAGCCATTGAAGAAGGGATGCTGCGGCAGAAAGTTTTCCGGCGGGCGAATCTGCTGGGGATCGTACGTCCAGGCATCTCCCTCGGGCACTTGCCGCGGATCATGCGGAGCCGTGAACGCCACATAGACATAGAACGGCTGGTCGCCGTTGTATGTCTGAAGGAAGTCGACGGCGGCATCCGCGAACAGCGTGCTGGAGAATTTGTCCCCGACATGTGCATTGCTCGTCTTGCCCTCCGCGATGTCCACCAGCTTGACCTGCGTGTGGTCACTCATGCCGCCGAGAAAAATGCTGCGGCCCTGCTGAAAACTGCGGAGCAGTGACTCCTGCTGGTTGTGCCATTTGCCGGTGCCAAAGGTGCTGTAGCCATTGTTTCCTAGCAGTTCGCCGAGCGTGGTAATCCCTGCCAGTTTGTCATTGATGTGAAACAGTGAGCGGCCGCTGTTGACCATCGCCCGGCTGGGGACGCACACCGCCCCCTGCATGGCTCCCATGCAGTAGGCCCGATCGAAGTGAAAGCTCTCTCGCACCAGATCATCGAGGTGCGGCGTGCGGATCACATCGTTCCCCAAGGCCCCGATCGTGTCGGCGCGTTGATCGTCGGCGAACAGAAACAACACATTGGGTCGCTCGGCAGCCCGGACCGGGAGGAGCGGACACAGACAGACTACCAAGGTCAGGAGGGAGACGGCGCGGTGATTGTGCATTTGATGGCTGATGGGTCGTGGGTCGTGCAAAGCCCGCTGACGGCGTCGACGGGTCGCTTGTTCGTTGACTGGTGGATTAGATAACTGGCTGAATAGCTGAGCTCGCTCCGCAATTCTCTTTCGGCCTTCGGTACTCGGCCCTCAGCTCTTTGCTCCTTGCTCTCAACTCGACATTGCTTTCATGCGGCGGTCCATCTCCTCCGGCGCGACATCCTCCACATGGGTCGCCATCGACCATGTGTGGCCGAAGGGATCCTTGAGCATGCCCGAACGATCGCCATAGAACTGGTCCTGCACCGGCCTGATCTGAGTTGCCCCCGCTGCGAGTGCCCGGGCGAACACCTCATCCACATTGTCGACATAGATCAGCAGGCTGACCGGCGAGCCGCCGACGGTCTCGGGGCTCAGAGCACCCATGTCGGGATGTTCATCAGCCAGCATGACGGGGGAGTCGCCAATCCGGATTTCGGCATGGCCGATGATGCCACCGGGGCCTTCCATCCGCATCAGCTCAGTCGCTCCGAAAGCCTGCTGATAGAAGTCGAGGGCCTTCGCCGCCCCCTGGACGACGAGGTACGGAGTGACACTGTGATAGCCCTCGGGGATCGGTTTGACTGGTGTCGACATGTCTGGCTCCTGGAAGAATGGACCCGGCGACTTGCAAGGCAACGAATGGCACCTGCCGACCCCAGTGTGCCGGGCCAGAGGCTGTCCAGCAAGGAAAGAGGCGGGCGGGCCGCATTTCCGGCAGCCTTCAGGCCTGCGAAAAGGCCACATTGCTCCGGGGAGAGTCGCGTCCCTATAATCCCTCGCCTCCCCGCGGCTGCGGGACCGCTCCGCACCCCAAGTACGAACACCAGATACCAATGTCTCCCGAGTTCATTCGCAACTTTTCGATCGTCGCCCACATCGACCACGGCAAAAGCACGCTGGCCGACCAGCTGCTGCTCCGCACCGGTGCCATCACTCCCCGGGAGTTTCAGGAGCAAGTGCTCGACGATCTCGACGTCGAGCGGGAGCGCGGGATCACCGTCAAGGCGCGGGCCGTGGCGATCAACTATCACCGGGGATCGGCGTCAGTGAATCGGGATATGAGCGATGCCGCACCATCAGCTCGACCGAACGCCAAACAACGAACGCCGGGCGACCAGACCTACGAACTCAACCTCATCGACACGCCCGGACACGTGGACTTCCACTACGAAGTCTCCCGTTCGCTGGCCGCGTGCGAGGGGGCGCTGCTGCTCGTGGATGCCTTTCAGGGCGTGCAGGCACAAACCGTCGCCAATGCCTATGCCGCGATCGAGGGCGGGCTCGAGATCATCCCCGTCGTCAACAAGATCGACCTGCCGGTCACGCGAATCGACCAGGTGCTGGAAGAGATCGAGACGGTCATCGGCCTGGATGCGACCGATGCTCTGCTGATTTCGGCGAAGAAGGGGATCGGCATCGATCAGGTGTTCGAGGCCATCATCACGCGCATCCCCCCGCCGAAGGGAACCGCCAAGGCTCCGCTGCGTGCGCTGGTGTTCGACAGCAAGTTCGACAACTACCGGGGCGTCATCACCTATGTGCGCATCATGGATGGCACGCTCACCAAGGGAGATCGGATCCGCTTTATGCGGGCCGGCACCGTGCACGAGGTGCTCGAAGTCGGCCAGTTTCGACCGGCGATGAAGAACACCGGCGTGCTCGGACCCGGACAGACCGGATACGTCATCACCGGCGTGAAGGAAGTGGCCCACGTTCACGTCGGGGATACCCTCACTCTACAGGCCGAACAGGCCAGCGCTCCGTTGCCGGGGTACAAACCCCCGCAGCAGATGGTGTTCTGCGGCATGTATCCGACGGAGAATCGCGAGTTCGAGAAGCTCCGCGACGAGCTCGAACGCATGTCGCTCAATGACGCCAGCTTTTCATTCGCCCCCGAAACCAGCGATGCTCTGGGCTTCGGCTTTCGCTGCGGCTTTCTGGGCATGCTGCATATGGAGATCATCCAGCAGCGGCTCGAACGCGAGGCCGACGTCGATCTCATTCAGACGGCCCCCAACGTCACGTACGAGATCGTCAAGCGCAACACCGGCGAAGTCCTGCATATCGACAACCCGGTGGATGTCCCTGACGCAGGAGACATCGAGGAGTTTCGCGAACCGATCGCCCGCGTGAACTTCATCCTCCCGAGCGAGAACATCGGGGCCATCATGCAGCTCTGCGAGGACCGGCGCGGCATCTACAAGTCGACCGAGTACCTCGGCACCGATCGGGCCCAGCTCGTCTATGAACTGCCGCTGGGGGAGATCATCTACGACATGCACGACAAGCTGAAGTCGGCGACCCGCGGCTATGGGACGATGGACTACGAGATCATCGGTTTCCGGCCGTCTGATCTCTGCAAACTCGACGTGCTGGTGAAGGGGGTGAAGGTCGAGGCCCTCGCCATCATCGTGCATCGCGACTTCGCCGACCGGCGCGGCCGCGGCATCGTCAAACGCCTCAAGCAGGAGATTCCCAAGCACCAATTCGAGGTGGCGCTGCAGGCGGCGATCGGTGCCCGGGTGATCGCCCGAGAGACGATCTCCGCGCTGCGAAAGAACGTGACGGCCAAGTGCTATGGCGGCGACATCACCCGCAAGCGAAAACTGCTGCAGAAGCAGAAAGAGGGCAAGAAGCGGATGAAGCAGTTCGGCCAGGTCGAGATTCCGCAGAAGGCATTCCTCAGCGTGCTGGAAGCCAGCAGCGAAGAGTGACCGACTCACAAGTCCGGGCAGGGGGCAGGCAACGAAGTGGAATGCACCCCAGGCGCAAACATGGTCTCCTGGACTGGTGCATTGCGATCCCTTCCATGCACCGTATGAAGCTGGCATGCACTATTGCCATTCGGCGGCCGGCGCGATTCCATTCACGATAAGGAGATCGATGAGTCACGTCCCAGAACTCCCGATCCTCCTCTGGCCGATCTCCTGCTTTGATCGTCGCCGCGAGAATCCGCTGCCGGTCTACCAGCGATGGTACTGGCTTGACTGGTCTCGGCTGACGGGAGAGCAGACAGTCGAGATCCTTGCGATCGTTCGTGCAAAGAAACGCCAGCAGTCTCCACACTCGCCTGGGGGGTTGGACGAAACTGTGGTCACACAATCGATTGGAGGCACCAGCTTCCACACGTCGATGCAAAGATACCGCTACCTGTTCACGGAGATCCCTGATGACGACCTTGAAGTATTCTGGAACTGTCCGGAGCGACGGGACCGGGGATTCGAGACTATCAGCCTTACCCCTGACTATTTGGAGGATGAGAACGGAAACCGAGTCACCGAATACGAGATGATGCAACACGTCACGGGACAGGAATTCCCGGTCATTGTGGGCATGCCTGAGAGCATGCTGAGGATTGGCGCGGTCTCTGCAAACCAGCTTGACCAGTGGACGGTTGAGCGGGCGAACCTGATAGCTCAGTTCCTCGATGTTGTCGAACGCATCCGGACAAGCACTTGGTATGGCTCGCCGAAATCGATCACCTCGTTGTCGCGCCTTGCGGAGGGCAAGAGCACACTGCTGGAGGCTCTCATTCCGAGTGACTCGGACACACTGTCTGCCTTGGCATACTTCCGCCAGTTGCACGCAGCCGACAAACTTCTGTCGAGGGCATGTGACACTTACGTGGCACACGTCGGGGATGCAAGAAAGCAGTTGTGGGTGAGCGAGCGAAAGCAAGCGTTCGAGTCGCTCATCGATTCACCTCCATCGCCCTACGACACTGACGGAAAGTCGCGGCGTGAGATCATCCGGATGTTCATGTACGGTGCAGGGCTATTGCACAGTTCATCCAATCATGGGGATGACGTTGCACTTGCGGAGTTCATCGCCAAGCATAGGCAGCACGAGGCTCTGATGATCTTCAACTCGTGTCTGATGGACTTCTACCGCACCGCGGCGACGATCTATCCGGTGATTCGACAGGATTTTCGGCATTGGATCGATACTCAGGGATTGACCCCTCCGAGTCGCATCACGATCCCTGATCTGTTTCGTGGCTTTCGGTCGCCGCCACATGGCGGACAGCCGAACGCCGACCACTACCACTAAGGTTAGGTCGTGCCGACTCAGGGCTGTTGCCGCGAGATCGGCATGCGGGGTGGAGCGGTTTTCCACATGAGATCGATTTCCTCGGGCGTCAGTCCATAGGCTTCATTCACCAGATCGCTGAGCCGGTGTTCCAGCGTCAGCGCCTCACGGGCCATCGCTTTGGCCGGCTCGATGGTGCGGACGTATTCGTCCCGCAGCGCTTTCAGGCCGGCGGCTGTGAGCGGATTCCGCCGGCCCCGGACCTTCCGGACTTCAGACACAAGACCGTCAGAGTCGAGGTCCAGCGGTGCCTGAAGTTTGCGGTTGGGCTTTTCAATACCGAACTCCACTTTGAGCCAATCGAGGATCGTACACTTGAGGTGCACGCCTTCCTCCGCCAAGTCGACAAGCCGTTCGGTGAAAGTCTCAACTTCAGTTTCAGCGGCGGCTGGGCATTGAGGAATTGGAAGGCGCTCGACAAATGGAATGAACCTCCGTCAGAACCTCTTCAGGATAGTGAACAGGCAGGCAAGTTGGCCCCAGCCCAGAAACATCTCGCCCAGGCGGTCTTTGCGAAGCGCAATTCGCCCGTAATTGTGCAGCCACGCGTTCGTCCGCTCGATGCGCCAGCGATGTCGACGACGGCGGAGCTTGCGACCGTCCTGCATGGGTCGCTTGACGCGATTGGCGCGGTGCGGACAGATCAGGTCGATGTCCCGCGCCGCCAGACGTTGACGCAACGGGTCGCTGCCAGCAGCGCCGTCGTACAACAACCGGTTCTCTGCGGGCAGATCGACCACCGCCGAATCGACCAGGCGCTCGATGTGCCGGCACTCGTGTTCGTTGGCGGGCGTGATCACTGCGCCCAGAGGCGTCCGATCGCCGTCCATCAACACCAGGACGGTCGTGCCGGTCCCCTTGCGGCCGCGGCCGACCACAGATCCCCCTTTTTTGCCCGGCAAAACGTGCCGTCGGCAATCAGGTGTTCCAAGTCGATCTCTCTGAGTTCGTCGGCCAAGTCCACGAGACGCGACCAGACTTCGGTCAGAATTCCCCGCTCGGTCCACTCGCGCAGTCGGCGCCTGCACGTGGATTCGGAGGGGCCATGGGCTGGTAAATCTTGCCTTCGGCCGCCGTTGCGAAGCAGCCACAGCAACGACTCGAGGACTGCCTGCGGCGGAACCGGTGGCCGTCCGCCGTCTCGCGAGGGCGGCGTCCACGGGAAGAGATCCTCGATCAGAAACCATTGCTCGTCCGAGAGTTGTTGTCGGTCATCCGTCCTGGACGCCATCACGTATCCCCTGAGCGAGGGGTAACACGCTGGCGTCAACATGGGTCATACCCTCCTTTCTGAGGGATACTCCATGCAATCCGCAGGCCAAACTGTTCAGTAAGTTAGGGGTTTTGACGGAAGCTCATATCTTGGTGTTAGCAATGCCCCGTTCTATTCCTGGCAAAGAATGCAATTGCCGAACGGACTCCAGCATCCCAATGCCGTTTGTACAGATGGAGGCACAATACTCGTCGTCGCAGGAATCCCAGACGATCAAGGCGCGTTCCAAGCGACGCTCTGCAAGCTAAATCCCAAGACGCCGAGACTTGTTCCCCTTGTCAAGCTTCTAGTTAATGTGCTTACTAAGATGCCATTCTTCATCGGTCTCGCCAGCCAAGGCGACCATGAGGCTCTTTCAAAACATCTAGGTTTAGTGAACAGATTGGCAAGCGGATTGCAGGAGCTTCCGTCAAAACCCCTAACTTACTGAACAGTTTGGCCTGCGGATTGCATGGAGTATCCCTCAGAAAGGAGGGTATGACCCATGTTGACGCCAGCGTGTTACCCCTCGCTCAGGGGATACGTGATGGCGTCCAGGACGGATGACCGACAACAACTCTCGGACGAGCAATGGTTTCTGATCGAGGATCTCTTCCCGTGGACGCCGCCCTCGCGAGACGGCGGACGGCCACCGGTTCCGCCGCAGGCAGTCCTCGAGTCGTTGCTGTGGCTGCTTCGCAACGGCGGCCGAAGGCAAGATTTACCAGCCCATGGCCCCTCCGAATCCACGTGCAGGCGCCGACTGCGCGAGTGGACCGAGCGGGGAATTCTGACCGAAGTCTGGTCGCGTCTCGTGGACTTGGCCGACGAACTCAGAGAGATCGACTTGGAACACCTGATTGCCGACGGCACGTTTTGCCGGGCAAAAAGGGGGATCTGTGGTCGGCCGCGGCCGCAAGGGGACCGGCACGACCGTCCTGGTGTTGATGGACGGCGATCGGACGCCTCTGGGCGCAGTGATCACGCCCGCCAACGAACACGAGTGCCGGCACATCGAGCGCCTGGTCGATTCGGCGGTGGTCGATCTGCCCGCAGAGAACCGGTTGTTGTACGACGGCGCTGCTGGCAGCGACCCGTTGCGTCAACGTCTGGCGGCGCGGGACATCGACCTGATCTGTCCGCACCGCGCCAATCGCGTCAAGCGACCCATGCAGGACGGTCGCAAGCTCCGCCGTCGTCGACATCGCTGGCGCATCGAGCGGACGAACGCGTGGCTGCACAATTACGGGCGAATTGCGCTTCGCAAAGACCGCCTGGGCGAGATGTTTCTGGGCTGGGGCCAACTTGCCTGCCTGTTCACTATCCTGAAGAGGTTCTGACGGAGGTTCCTGTCGTTCGACACCGCTGCAACACCTGTGAACCCATGCGACAGACTGCTGCGGAGCTTCTGAATGGTCGTTACCGAGAGCCACTGCCGAAACGTCAGGCTGACATCGACTCTGCGACCGACGTCAGTCCCGAGCACATCAGCCGGCGTCTGTGATTTGCAGTTATGCATTCCCGGCCGCTGCGGTTCTGCGTGAACGATATGACTGTTTTCAGCACGGCATCGCTGGTACGCGTCGTGACGCTCGGGATCAGTCGAGACGTCACCATCAAGCCGGCTTTGGCAACGAGCGATTGTCGCGACTGAACTCAAACGACAACCCATCTACGATCGGAGAGTTGCCATGACACGGCTGCAGAAGTCGAAGGCGGGATTTATCCTGGCCGCCGGTGCTTCATTCCTGTTTTCTGTCTCGCTCTGGTTTACCGGCAGCAAGGAGCAGGGGATGTTCGTGGGCCTGTGGGTGCCTTCCATCCTCAGCTTCGGAACGCTGATGCTCGGGAGGGGTTCCCATGAGTGACACGACCATCTTCATCTTCGGATGCTGCGTCATGGGCGTCGTGCTGGCAGCAACTTTCGTTTCGGCCATCGCCGGGAGCGACTCCAAGTCATTGGAAACCGCAGAATCTGATCGCAAGACAAAGGGGAAGTCGGTTCGTCATGTGGTGTGAGCCAGGTTGAGGAAACTGGGCTATAATCCATGTCGCTCGAGTCTGCAGCAGACAGCGGGGGCGAAGATTGAGATTGATTTTCGATGGGAAGCGTGGATGTCAGGTGAGATCTTGTTGACCGGTGCCACCGGCTACGTGGGCGGGCGATTGCTGCCGCTCTTACAGCAGTCGGGGCACCATGTTCGTTGCTTGACCCGGCGACCTGACGCTCTGAAAGATCGTGCAGGGGCGACGACGACAATCGTTCGCGGAGACGTGCTGGATCCTTCGTCTTTGATCGCGGCGTTCAGCGGGGTTGAGACGGCCTACTATCTCGTCCACTCGATGGGCGACGAAAAGGATTTCGAGGAACAGGACCGAATTGCGGCCGAGAACTTCGCAAAGGCGGCCGCGGCGGCCGGCGTGCGACGGATCATTTACTTGGGCGGCCTCGGGAATCCGGATCACCAGCTCTCGAAGCATCTACGAAGTCGGCAGGAGACCGGTGATGTCCTGCGCAGTGCACCATCCGCAGGTGATCGAATTTCGGGCGTCGATCGTGATCGGATCAGGCAGTCTCTCGTTCGAAATGATTCGCGCTCTGGTCGAACGGCTGCCGATCATGATCTGTCCCAAGTGGGTGAGCGTAAAGGCGCAGCCAATCGCGGTAGAGGACTTAATCGCGTACCTGGTTGCCGCGTTGGATCTTCCGATCGGTCATTCGCAGGTTTATGAGATTGGTGGTCCAGATCAGCTCTCCTACGGAGAGTTGATGCGAGAATATGCCCGACAGCGTGGATTGCGGAGGTGGATGATTCCCGTTCCACTCTTGACCCCATACCTGTCGAGTCTCTGGCTGGGGCTGGTCACGCCGCTCTACGCGCGGGTTGGTCGCAAGCTTGTCGAAAGTCTGCGCAATCCGACGCTGCTGTCGAACAATCTGGCGAGTCGAACCTTCGACGTCGTCCCTCGAGCTGTGCCGGATGCAATCCAACGGGCGCTGATCAACGAAGACCACGAGTTTGCTGAAACTCGCTGGTCTGACGCGCTGTCCGCGGGTGGGACAATGCCCCAATGGGGAGGCACACGGTTTGGCTCGCGGCTGGTGGACTCCCGATCGGTTGTGGTGACAGTGTCCGTCGATCAGGCTTTCGCCCCCATCCGTCGCATCGGCGGTAAGGCGGGCTGGTACTACGCGAACTGGCTGTGGTCAGTGCGGGGATTCCTGGACCTGCTCATTGGCGGCATTGGAGTCCGGCGTGGTCGTCGCGATCCTGAGCACCTTCGGCCGGGAGACGCCTTGGACTTCTGGAGAGTGGAAGCCTGCGAGCCACCACGGCTGCTGCGGCTGTCCGCAGAGATGAAGTTGCCGGGGCGTGCCTGGCTCGAATTCGAAGTCACTCCCTGCGCGGAGGGTAGCCAGATTCGGCAGACGGCCATCTTTGATCCTGTCGGTCTGACTGGACTGGCCTACTGGTACGGCATCTATCCGCTTCACCAGTGTGTGTTCGCAGGGATGTTGCGCAACATCGCGAGGGAAGCGGAGAAACCTCATTGCCCGACAGATGGAAGAATGTAGATCTAGAGCATTGAGAATTCACGGGGATTAAACGACATGCAAGGTACCCAAAGAATCGCTGGCGTGGCTCCCAACTGGGCAGCTGGTTGGCTTTTTGCCGCTGGAGTCTACAACCTGGCTTGGGGGACCAGTGTCATCATTTGGCCCCACTGGTTGTTCGACGTCACTGGCCTGGAGCGGATGAACTATCCAGAGATCTGGCAGTGCGTGGGGATGATTGTCGGTGTCTACGGACTCGGTTATCTCATCGCGGCGACGAGACCGCGGACGCATTGGCCGATCGTCCTCGTCGGATTACTCGGCAAGATCTTCGGTCCCCTCGGATTCGCGATCGCCATGACCCGGGGCGTGTTTCCACCTTTCTTCGGCCTCACCATCCTCACGAACGATCTGGTGTGGTGGATTCCGTTCGGCTTGATCCTGCGAGATGCCTGGTGCTCCAGAGCGGTCGCTCGGGACGACAGTCATTCGATGCAGCAATTTGTCCGGGAGGTTCAAATCAATGCACCGACGGAATCCGTGTTCAGTTTCCACGAAAGTCCAGAGGCACTCGAAAGATTGATCCCCCCGTGGGAGAACATGCGTGTCGCAGAATCCTCGCGATCTTTGCAGATTGGAAGTCGCGTGGTCCTGAAGGGACGGGTTGGGCTTGTCCCGGTTCGCTGGGTCGCTCTCCACACCGAGTATCAACCGCCACATCTATTTGAGGACCAACAGGAGCGCGGTCCTTTCGCTGTCTGGGTGCACCGGCATCACTTCCTGCCGGATGGTCAGGGCGGGACGATCCTGCGCGACGAAGTCAATTACGCTGTGCCGTTTGGGTCGCTCGGACAATGGCTGGGGGGCTGGCTCGTCCGCCGGAAACTGGAGGCAATGTTTGCCTATCGGCACGAAGTGACAAAGCAACTGGTCGAATCCGGGGCCACCACGAGTCTATTTGAAGCGACCCCCGAGGTTACGAAGGTGGAAGTCTAATGTCCCGGAACGTGATCATCGTCGGGGCAGGTCTCTCGGGTCTGTGCTGCGCGCTGCGGCTGCAACAGGAGGAAGTCAACTGCACGGTATTCGAAGCATCCGACGGCGTGGGTGGACGCATACGGACCGACGAGGTGGACGGCTTTCTCCTCGATCGCGGATTTCAGGTCGTTCTGACGAGCTATCCCGAGGCACAGCGGGTTCTCGACTTTCCGTCTCTGCAATTGAAAGCCTTTCAACCCGGTGCTCTGGTGCGACATGGAGGTCGCTTTCACGAGTTGACAGACCCCTGGCGAAGACCCTGGGCAGCGATTCGCTCCATGTTTTCTCCGATTGGAACATGGACTGATAAGCTTCGGGTAGCGCGACTTCGCAGCCGAGTCCTGCAAGGAACGCTTGCAGACCAGTTTGCTCGGCCCGAAACCACAACGCTGGAAGCTCTCGTCGCTGCAGAGTTTTCAGAGCCGATGATCGACAGCTTCTTTCGACCATTCCTCGGTGGAGTTTTCCTCGATGCAGACCTCACTACCTCCAGCCGCATGCTGTACTTCGTCTTCCGCATGTTTTCGTCTGGAATGGCCTGCTTACCCGCCGCAGGGATGGAGGCGATACCACGCCAGATCGCTGACCATTTGCACCCCGGCAGAGTTCAACTGAATTCCCCGGTCGCAGCGGTCGAACCGTCGAAAGTTCGACTCTTCTCAGGTCAGGAGATTGCCGCACAAGCAGTCGTGGTGGCTAGCGACGGACCGATCGCAGCAAAACTTCTTGGCACAGCGGAACCGGTGCTTGGCCAGGGAGTGACTTGCCTCTATTTCGCCACCACAAAGCCGCCTGTTGATCGCCCCATCCTGTTGCTCAATGGCGAAGGTCGGGGTCCGATTAACAATCTCTGCGTCCCCACAACAGTGGCGTCGAGTTACGGACCTGTTGGCCAGAGCTTGATTTCAGTCACTGTTTTGGGGAACCCGGCCGACCCCAACCTGCTGATGGCCGACGTGCTGGACCAGCTTCGAGACTGGTTTGGGACGCAGGTCAACACCTGGAGGCACTTGAGGACGTTCTCCATTCCGTATGCTCTTCCATCGCAACCTTCCCAAGCACTCAATGAGCCAGAACGATCCGTGCGTTGGAAGCCCGGGCTCTATGTCTGCGGAGATCACCGGGACAACGCATCCATTCAGGGAGCCATGACATCCGGACGCCGGGCCGCTGAAGCGGTGCTGGAGGATCTCTCGTGAATGACTTGGTAATCCAAAGCATTTGGCTGATTCATCTGGTTTCCACGCTGTACATGGTCGGGCTGATCTGGTTCGTGCAGATCGTTCACTATCCTCTGCTCGGAAAGGTCGGCATTTCGGAGTTCCTGGAATATGAACGGGAGCATGTCACGCGGACCACCAGGGTTGTGTCGCCGATGCTCTTTGAGTTCAGTACCGCCCTGCTTCTGACCTGGACTCGACCAGCTGGAATTCCGGCTTGGGCTGCCTGGACTGGATTATTGCTGTTGCTGATTGTCTGGTTGTCCACCGTGCTCATTCAGGTTCCCTGCCATCGGCGGCTTGAGCAAGGCTTCGACGTTGAGGCCCACGGCAGGCTTGTACGCTCCAACTGGATTCGCACGATCTGCTGGAGCCTGCGTGGCCTCCTTGTGATCTGGATGGTGCTGGTGACCTCATCGCCACTTCTAAGAACTGCTCCGCAGCCAGGCCTCCAAAGTTCAGTGCCCGCCGCATCCGTCTGGAGTCGCCAGCCATGACACAGGCGGCCCTCATCTATCCACATCAACTATTCGCCGAGCACCCAGCGCTGCAGGGTGTTTCGCAAGTCGTGCTGGTCGAGGAGCCGCTGCTGTTCACCCAGTATCGCTTCCACCGTCAGAAGCTTGTTCTGCACCGGACCACGATGATGAGGTACGCCGAACGACTACGGCAGCAGAGTCTACAAGTCCATTATGTCTCGTCGGATCAGTTACGGGAGACGGCCGACATCGCAGGGGTTCTGAAACGCCTGGACATTGACTCGGTGCAGTATGTCGATCCCAGTGATGACTGGCTCTCGGTTAGGTTGTCGATAGCTCTCAAGGAGCACAGGATCGCGGAAACGTTTCTCGAAGACCCGCATTTTCTGACGCCGATCTCTGAGATTCGCGACTTCAATTCAGGAAAGCGGAAGCTGTTCTTCACCAACTTCTACATCGCCCAGCGAAAAAGGCTCGGCGTGCTGCTGGAAGATGATGGCAAGCCGGTCGGGGGCAAATGGAGCTTCGATCCCGACAACAGAAAGAAGCTACCCAAGGGGATCCGCATTCCCGAGATGCATCGCGTGGAAGATTCCGACACCGTCCAGCACGCCCGACTCTACGTGCGGGACAAATTCCCTGACGCCATTGGCTCAGATACGGAGTTCGGTTATCCAACTGACCATGAGAGCGCCGCAGAGCACCGCGAGAATGGTGATCGCGATGATGTCCAGCAACAGATGATCGCAGCGTCCGACGACGCGGGGATCTTCGACGTCGGCAAAACAGTGCTGCAGTCCCTCGACAAACTTCGGTCCGGCATCGTCCATGATCGGCGCGCTCCATGCAGGCGGCCGACGCGACGCCTGCTCCCAGCAAGGCGCTTGCCGGCCGAATTCGTGGAACATACACGTCTGGCATGGCTTATGTCGAGGATTTGATGCACAGCCCTGTACGTTCGGCCCCCGCAACCAGTGGCACTGCGCCGGGATAGGAACCTCTTTCGACATTGGACGACGCACTTTGTCCAAGAGACTCTTCCCATCGGCTCCGCGATGAGAGAAGTCTTTGTCTATTTTCATCGGAATGTGCTTGCAACTGGGTTGACGGGAAAGTTGAATACGGGGTACTGAGCGCGTCGCGTATGTTTTGGTTCCGTTGTATCAAACGCCCTTTTGGATGGAGAACAGAAATGACTCGCTGCCACCTAATGAGGACCCTGATGGCTCTAGTCATCGTCGCACCGGGGGCACCGGCCTTTGCCGCTATCATTGTCCCCCCCACGCTCAATCCGGGTGATCAGTACCGGTTGGCATTTGTATCAAGCACAACAAGGAATGCGTCTTCCACCCTCATTGATGATTACAATGACTTCATTGATCTTCTGGGCGACACTGTGATTGCTTCCGACTGGAAGGCGATTGCATCCACGGAGGCGGTGGATGCGAGGACGAACACGGGTACGGACCCCAATACGGGCTCCGGAGTTCCTATATTTTTGTTGGATGGATCGAAGTTGGCCGATAACAACGCCGATTTGTGGGACGGGTCGATTGATGTTGATTTGTCCGTGACCGAGGGCGGCGTGGGTGGCGGCCACACGCTGGAGGTTTGGACTGGCACCGCCCCGGACGGCACGGCGCACGCCCCTAGCATCTTGGGCGATAGAACGGGGCTGGGCACTACTGAGTTCCCCTCCACCGGATTCTCTATCAGGTCCGATGCCTCGTGGGTTGACCATGGTCTTGGGTTTCACGAGGACGCGTTGTCATTATATGGTATTTCATCCGTTTTATCCGTTCCGGCATCGGTGGTGCCGGAACCCGGAACATTTACGATGTTTGCATTCGGGGTGGCGATGCTAATGGGAGCAGGAGGTTATCGGAGATGGCGTGCCAGCGAATTGTCCTGACCCCATCACCTAAACCACTAACCACCCATACCATCCAACGTCTCACGTATTCGCCAATGCGGATCGAATCCGCACCTTGCTCATAAAGCTGGTTCACACGTTCGACAAACCGCTCACATGTCGGCGGGATTTTGTGAGGGGTGGGGGTGACCGAGCAAGGATCTGTCGGTCGCATTGGGGGCCTTGATTCTTCAGCAGCTGCATGACCTGACCGATCAGCAAACGACCGAGGCGGTGGCGCTGAACATCGCATGCCATGACGCCTTGGACATGGGATCGCCGTGCAGTGGATGTCCTTCGGCGGTCGCTTTATTGCCGGCATTACAGCATCTCCCGGACGCGTCCAGCAGCGCATCCGCCAGTATCGGGCGCTCAGCGATCCTGGGCAGTGCCTCAATCTCGCGCGGCGGACGGTGCACACCAAGATCGAAGGGCAGCTTAAGTATCTGTTGCGGGCAACTCGCGGCAGTGAATTGCCAAGAGTCACCATCAGAACCTCACTGGAGCGAATGCGTGAATCGCTACGGAAACTGGAACAGGCAGCGTCGCTGGACACGCTCCGCGGTCTGGAAGGCATGGCCGCGAAGTCCTACTTTGCCTCCATTCCTGCAATTCTCTCCGACCGACTTCCGGACGACCTCCGGCCCAATGGTCGCAGCAAGCATCCGCCCAAAGACGCCTTCAATGGCCTGTTGAGTTTTGGCTATCAGATGCTGTTCGGACTGGTCCATCGTTCGCTGCTCGCCGTCGGGCTGGAGCCCGCCCTCGGCTACTATCATCAGCCTCGCTCCGCCGCCCCTCCGCTCGTGCTCGATCTCATGGAGGTCTTCCGCGTGCCGCTCGTCGACATGCCGGTAATCGCCAGCCTGAACCGGATGCAGTGGAATCTTACCGACGACTTCACCCAGGCCGGCACGCATGTGTGGATGTCGGATTCCGGACGCAAAAAAGCGATCTCACTGTTCGAGTCGCGGCTGCAGGAGACCGCTAGGCATCCTCACACCGGGACGGCCATGAGCTACGCGCGCCTCGTCGAGCTGGAGGCACGGCTGCTGGAGAAGGAATGTAGCGGTGCCCCCGGACTGTTCGCTCGCCTGCGCATTCGCTGACCTCTCGCCTGCTTCCGGGGAGACATTCGCATGAAGATGTGGCACCTGATCGCTTACGACGTTCGCGAACCCAAACGGTTGCGACGAGTGGCCCGAAAGCTGGAGGCTTACGGATCCCGTGTCCAATACAGTATCTTCCGCTGTCGGCGCGATCGTCCCGCTCTGGAGAAGCTCCGCTGGGAACTGGCCGAGATTATGGCCCCTGAAGACAGCCTGCTCGTGATGCCAATCTGCTCTTCGTGTGCTTCGAAGGTTCCGGTTCACTCGACCGGCGATCAGACCGACTGGGCTGAAGACCTCCCCTCGTTCCGAATTGTGTAGCGATCGCCGGGCTTGACATGCGAGTCGATGTTCCCTGATCGGTTTCGCGCTGAAGTCATGCATCCCTTGGTGGCGGATGCGGTCGGGCGCGGTTCGTCGGTACTCGCTTGTGGTGCCTGCGGTTATGATTCAGCCTTGATGAATGCGTTCATGACTTTCCGGCAGCCAGGCGCAACTCCAGACGACACCCTCGCCAGCGATACCGTTCTTTGGCAATCTGGATTGAAAATCCGCTCAGTGGCTTGTTGGTCGCACCTCGCGCCGACACTGCATGATTCCGAGACTTGTAACTTGAGATTCAATGTGCATTTGCGAGAAGTGAGGTGATCTCTTCTGTGACGCCGTCAGGCGTTGAGCATTGGGTCCGGGGGGTACCGCGACCGGATTCATCAGTGCGACAGTCCGATATCGTTGCTGTCGTCCTCGCGCACGTAACGGATCACGCCTCCCAGATTGTGCGCGTCAATACGGCTCAACCGCTCGACTCAGAACCCCGCCAACCGCTAATCAATGACCGGAACCGGCCGGCCGGGAGTCCAGGGGGCACCCAGTTCGTCGAGTCGTCTTTCAAGTGGCTGTAGTTCTTCTGCCAGCACAACGCTGAGAGTGTCGCGGGCTTTCGCAAAGTCGGTGCGGGCGATATCCAATTGTTCCCGGAAGGTCTGCGTCGGACCGTGAGTCTGAGACAGTGTTTCGCCGAGGGCAAGCTGGATGCGACTGAGGATCGACGGCGTCGACTCTTGTGAGCGCTCCTCACGCGTGCTGTCGCCACGGAGATCGACTTGAAGATCGAGCAGCGCCAGCTCAATCTCTCTGGCAGTTTCATACATCTCGTCCGGCACGCGGTTCGACTCCCTGGCCACCTGTTTGATGGCACGCACGCGCTCGAGTAACTCAACCAAGGTGCGGTCAGCGGCGATGACGGCCCGCTGCAGGTCACCTGCCCTCGTCTGGAACGCGAGCGCCTCCTGCCGATCGACGTCCGGCAGCGTCGGGTTGCCAATGGCGACGACTTCGAACGTCTGCTCCTCTCCGAGCGGCGTGAATTCGTCGCCGACACGCTGGGCGGCACGAACCGAGTAAGTACCGGGCGCTACCAATGGCCCGTTGCCTTGACCAGTGAGCGACGCATACCGCAAGTCCCAGGCGACACGTTGAAAGCCGGCCGTCGCCGGTGCGATGATGCGCTGCACAAGATTCCCGTCTGCGTCCGACACGGTGAACTGCAGGACAGGCCCCTCCTCGCGTTCTTCCTGGCGGAGCGACTCCCAATCCGGAGGACTGACGTCACCGCCGGTCTTGCTGATCTCTCCCTCCCGCTTCGCGCGCTGCTGCTGCTGAGTCGTGAGTGCTTCCTTGAGGTAACACGTGAATGTCGCCCCGAACCCCGGGTTGGACGCCGCAAAGAAATCGTCTCCCTGGCTTCCTTTGGTGCTGCCGAGCGGTCGAGATGGGATGTAGAGCTGTGTCTTGTGAATGGAGAACAGTGTAAAGTCCTCATCGGCGAGCGATTCTTCGGAGACCGTCCGCAGCGGCGTGTAGTCGTCCAGGATGTAGAAACTGCGGCCAAAGGATGCCCCGACCAGGTCGTTTTCACGGCGCTGAATCTCCAGGTCGCGGAACGGAATCGTGGGAACGCCGCCTTTCAACTTGATCCATTTCTCACCGCCGTTGACCGTGAAAAAGATGCCGAACTCGGTCCCGGCGAACAGCAGGTTCGGATTCACATGGTCCTGAATGACGCGCCAGACGAGATGCCGGTCCGGGAGGTCGCCGGCAATTGACGTCCCAGGTTCGCCCACGATCGGTGCTCTTCACAAGGTACGGCTTGAAGTCGCCCGTCTTGTGATGGTCGAGTGCGACATACACGGTGTCCGCATCATGCAGGTCGGCCTTCACGTCGTTGACAAACGCCCGCTGCGGCACGTCGAAGATCTGCTCGATCGTCCGCCAGTTTTTGCCGCCGTTCTCGGTAACCTGAATCAGCCCGTCATCAGTTCCCACATAGATCAGCCCTTCCTCCACGGGCGACTCGGAGATCGACGTGATGTTGCCGTACTGGGACATCGCGAAGAGATCATACACCGCGTCGATACTCCACACGCGATCCATGATCGGCAGCGTGAAGCGATCCAGACTGCGGGAGAGGTCGCCGCTGATGGTGCTCCAGGAGTCACCACGATCGTCGCTGCGATGAAGCATTCTGCGATCCGTAATACAGCCGGGCCGGGTCGTGCGGACTGATGTGGATCGGCGAGTCCCAGTTGAATCGCAGCTCCTACTTCACCGCTCCCGGGCTGTGGCCGGATGTCGAGGGACTCGTCCGGTGCGGCGGTCGTATCGCCGCAGGAATCCCTGCTGCGATTCACAGTAAATGATGTTCGGATTCGTGGGGTCAATGGCACAGTCGTGACCGTCGCCTCCGATGATCACCCTCCAGTCGCGTTGCGAATGCCCGAAACGGTTATCGGTGCGGGACGGCCCATACAGTGTGTTGTTATCCTGTGTCCCGCCGACAACGTTGTAGAACGGTTCGTCGTAGTCCACGTCGACTTTGTAGAACTGAGTGAGCGGCAGGTTGGCCGCATACTGAAACGTCTGAGCCCGATCGTAGCGACCGATAGAGACCGCCGTCGCAGCCCACCAGCAGGAAGTCGGGATCGGTGGGATGAAACGCGACGGCGTGGTTGTCGACATGCTTGTGCGGGCTCTCGACGCTCTCCCAGGTCACGCCGCCGTCCTCGGTCCGACCCAGGTTGCACGTTGGCCTGATACACGACGTCGAATCGATGAGGATCGCAGTAGATCTCCTGGTAGTAATGCGGCCCTGTTCCGCCGCTGACGTAGTCGCTCATCTTCGACCAGCTTTCTCCGCCGTCATCTGATCGCCAGAAGCCACCCTTTCTGCCGGCCAGTTCGATGGACGCATACACCACGTCCGGGCTGCTGTGGAGAAACGGCCAAAGCGATCTTCCCCATGTCGTCGGTAGGGAGACCGCGCTCAGTTCCCGCCACGTGCTGTCCGCCATCGACTCGACTTGATGAATGCCGCTTTCGGGGCCGCCGTTGATCAACGCCCACACAGTTCGATGTCTCTGGTGCGTCGCGGCAAAGAGGATGTCGGGGTTCCGCGGGTCCAGCACAACGTCCGTAACGCCGGTATACGGTCCCTTCGCCAGAATCTGTGATCCAGGTCTTGCCCTCATCGGTTGACTTGTACAGCCCCCGTTCGCCGCCGCCCGACCACAGCGGACCCTGCGCCGCCACATACACGACGTTGGAGTCCCGCGGGTCGACAATGATTCTGGCAATGTGTTCCGATGCTTTCAGACCCGACGTTCTCAAACGAGTCTCCACCGTCCCGGCTCCGATAGACGCCGTCGCCGAAGCCCACATGGCGACCGCCGACGTTCTCGCCCGTCCCAACCCAGATCGTGTGCCGGTTGTTGGGGTCGATGGTGACGCAGCCGATCGAATACGAGCCGTAGTCGTCGAAGATCGGCGTAAATGTTGTGCCGGCATTCACGGTCTTCCAGACGTTGCCTGAACCGGCCGCGACGTACCAAGTGTTCGGGTTGACCGGATCGATGGCCAGATCAGCAATCCGTCCGGAGGTCAGCGCAGGCCCGATCGACCTCAGCTTCAGGCCTGAGAACGTGGCCGCAGTCATCTTCGGCCCGCCCGATTCGTCGCCAGACACTTCAGCCGCGCCGGTGAAACTTGTCGACAGGGACAGGAGCAGGAATGACGAACACAAGTAACAGACTGGTCCGGGCATGCGATTCCTCGATAGTGACGACGACATGAGACCGTGATTCACTCCATCCACTCTCGCTTGCGCAGAGACGGTGGTCAATTCGATCTCCGATAATCTCAAAGTAGTCATCTTGCTGGATGGGGACGAACTCGCTTGCGTACATTCAGCAGGAACTGCGTTTCAAGCGGGCGGATCTGTGCCCTGGAGTGACCTCTGCATCACCCATTTCCTCTCACCGATCTCCTGCACCTGCGCAGGTTCGGAGCCACTGTGCGTCAAGGACTCATGAGGCCTCCATCGTGCCGAGACATCATCGGAATGTGAAACTCACACGATCCGCCTGTCGTCGTGGGGAAAACACACGACGCCGCAGAAGTGCTGTAGAACGATTGGAGATCCCGGCAATGAGGAACCGGGAAGTCGCCCTGTGTGCGCACGTCCCCGCCGTTGGCCATCGTCAACTGAGACAAGCAAAACACGCTTTTGGCGAAAGGAGTGCTCCGCGTTGCCCCGGGTGAAACTCACCAAAAACTCTCCGCGGGGGAGGTAACGTCTGCTGGGGCCCAGGTCGATGGGGGGCGCCACCCCCCCTCTTTAGGTCGACGATGCTGCTGGTGATGCGCTGACCTTCGCGCATCGTCGCGCGGCCGCTGCCTGGTGGTCATGGTCCTTGCGAGCTGTTGACCGGCTGTTGGGAGCCTGTTTGTGCGCTGTTTGTACGCCATTGCTTTGGCGGCTGTGAGCGGGTGCATCTGCAGTGATCGAGGTTCTCACCCGGCTCTCGATAGTTTCGGCAATAGTATCACATTACATATCGTTAATTCCGTTGATATCTGAGCTGCTCCCGCTACACTGGGGGGAGCTGGACCGATGGTCGGCCGGCGCATGAAAGTGGCCGCGTGAAGATTGCAGTCCTCACGCGGCCGTGTCCAACCTCACCTGTTAAGACGAAAGGTTGAACGATGAGATTCTATGGTCAGGCCGAAACGGCCGCAAACAGCATCCTGCGCGCTTTCCAGTCTCCCTCCTCCCTGCCGGCTGCTCTGGCGCCGGTGTTCATCCGGCGAAAGGACGGCTCTCCCTGCCGGGCCTGGTCCTGGGCCAATCAGCTGCTGGTGGCGCTGCATGGTCACTCCGATGTACGGGGCTTCCGCCAGTGGCAGCAGGTGTCCCGGCATGTGCGGAAGGGGGAGAAGTCGTTCTGCATCCTCTCGCCGATCCTTAAGACGCGGACGACCGACGATGGGAAGGAGCAGACGTACCTCGTGGGCTTCAAGGGGACAGCGGTCTTCGGTCTGGCGCAGACCGACGGCCAGCCGCTGCCGGAGGTCGATTCCGATCTGCTGAAGTGGGTCGAGTCGCTCCCCCTGGTGGATGTGGCGCGCGAATGGGGTCTCTCAGTCGAGACCTACAGCGGCCGGCCGCGCAGTGCCCAGGGCTGGTATCACTCCGGACACCAGACCATTGCCCTGGGCGTCCACAACCTGTCCACCTGGGCCCACGAGCTGCTGCATGCGGCCGATGACCGCCTGGGGCAGCTGTCTGCGCATGAGGCCAAGTGGCGGAAGGAGACGGTGGCCGAACTGGGAGGCGCGGTACTGCTGGAATGCCTGGGCCAGCGGACTGCTGCCGACCTGGGTGGCTGCTGGGCCTACGTGCAGTCCTGGTGCTCTCAGGATGGCATCGAGCCGGTGGTGGCCTGTCAGCAGCTGCTCAAGCGGACCTGTGACGCGGTCTCCCTGGTGCTGGAGACGGCCCAGGGTCTGACGGCCCCTCAGGCGCATCCGGCTGCCGAGCCGGTGTCCGTGTAGCGGTGGTGCGTGGCGGCCCGCCGGTCCCGGCCCTCGTGTCTGGGGACCGGTGGCTGGCGGGCCTGTCGGAAATCCTGAGTAACGAGCATCCCACAAGGGGAAGCAACCATGCAACTGCACGAACAGTACCGGCCCACAGCCTGGGCAGACGTCATTGGACAGACCAAGGCGGTGGAGCGGATCGACCGGCTGCGGCCGCGGGGCCTGGGCGGTCGGGCCTACTGGATCACCGGTCAGAGTGGAACGGGCAAGACCACCATGGCCCGGCTGCTGGCGGTCGAGATCGCCGATCCGGGGAATGTGGTCGAACTGGATGCGGGCCGCTGCAGCGTCAACATGGTCCATGAGATTGACCGGTCGATGCGCTCCCTGGCGATCGGAGACAAGTCGGGTCGGGCCTGGATCGTCAATGAGCGCATCTGCTCACGGCCCGGGTGATCGGTGAGTTCCTCACCCTCCTGGAGCGTCTGCCGGCGCATGTGGCACTGATCTTCACCACCACAGTGGATGGGGAAGAGGCGCTGTTCGAGGACGTGGCCGATACCTGCCCGTTTCTCAGCCGGTGCATTGCGGTCAGTCTCAGCCGGCGGGGCCTGGCCGAAGCGTTCGCCGAGCGGGCCCAGCAGATCGCGCAGGCCGAAGGGCTCGACGGTCAGCCGCTGGAGCGCTACGTGCGGCTGGCCAAGGAGTGCCGCAACAACCTGCGGATGATGCTCCAGCAGATCGAAGCGGGTGAGATGCTGGCCTGACCGGGACTGTGAAGGGACAGCGACGGTGTGACAACTAGGGTCGGTGGTTTGCGGGAGTCGTTTTCTGCGGCTCCCGCCGGCCATCGGCCGGACAGAAACTTGTGACAGTTGAAGTAAACCCTATCTGGCATGGACTGGACACCTGGGATCGCAAGACATGAGCATCGGAGTTTATGTGCGTGTCTCGTCGGCCGGTCAGACGATCGACAGTCAGCGGACCGAGATCGAGCGCTGGCTGA
This sequence comes from uncultured Planctomycetaceae bacterium, assembly GCA_963707405.1. Lineage (GTDB taxonomy): Bacteria > Planctomycetota > Planctomycetia > Planctomycetales > Planctomycetaceae > CAVPPT01. The sequence goes on from CAVPPT010000008.1 coordinate 451,737, forward strand.
CGGGACAGGGGCTCATGGACCAGGACCGGACCCACAACGACCAGGGAAGAAACAACGCCACCGGGCCGCAATGGTTCATCGATTATGCCGCCAGTGGCGCGACGATCGAGCGACCCGCCTTCACCCGTCTGCAGGCGGCGATCTTCGCCGGCGAGGTGCGGACGGTGGTCGTCTGGCGTCTGGATCGTCTGTCGCGATCGCTGCGGGATGGCGTCAACGTCCTGGCGGAGTGGTGCGAACAGGGCGTGCGCGTGGTGAGCATCACCCAGCAACTCGATCTGAGTGGCACCGTGGGCCGGATGGTGGCGGTGCTGCTCCTGGGCGTGGCCGAGATGGAGCGCGAGACCCTGCGGGAACGCCAGGCGGCCGGCATTGCCGTGGCCTGGGGACGCGGCCGCTATCCAGGGTCGTAAGATCGGCACGACCAAGGCGCCGGCCCAGACGGGCGCTGGAGCTGCGCTGTCAGGGACTGCGGGACGGGGAGATTGCCGCCGCCTTGGGGGTCAGCCGTAGAACCGTCCAGCGGTATCTCAGCATCAATGACTCCCAAACAACCTTCAACCAGAGCTGAAACAGATGGCCACGAAGCGCAACCGAGCAGTCCTGTACCTGCATGCCGCCAGTCCTCGGGCGATCGCCCGGCAGCGGGCGCAGCTCCGCACGTTTGCCGAGGCACAAGGACTGGAGATCCTGGCCGAGTTCAGTGACGTCAGCCAAGCCGCCAGTCGACCCGGACTGGGAGGCGTCTTCGATACGGTCAAGAATAACCGCGCGGTGAGAGTCCTGGTGGACCGCATGGACCGGCTCGCGGACGATCCGATCGAACGGGAGACGATCATCGGGATGATCCTGATGCGCGGTGGCCGTGTGCTGTCGATGAGTCCCGCCGAGCCTCAGGAGGGGGCCAAGGCCATTCACCGCGCCGTGGCGCTGGCCGAGCAACTGCGGATCGCCACGCTGGGGGGCAAGCTGACTGCCAGCCGCAAACGTCTGGGGACGCCTGGGGGACGTCCCGTCTATGGGGCCCGGGAAGATGAACGCGCCGTCGTCGAGCTGATCCACTCCCTCCGCCGGGAACGCGGCTGGGCGCCCGCAGAATCGCGAACCACCTCAACGCCCAGGGCTTCGCCACCCGCTCGGGCGGAAAATGGTTCGACAACCAGGTCGTGAGGATTCTGGCACGTGGGGGCGAAGGCGAATAGGCGCGCCGGGTAACGAATCCGGGCAACGTCCACGGTTCTCTGGTGCATCTCGTCATTGTGCAGTGGTTTGCGCCAGCGTGGCGATCAGCGCGAATTCTGTGCTCCCTTGTCCTCCATCGACGATGCATTGAGTTCTCAGCCCGGTGCGACGAAGGACTTCTGCCCTGAGTTCCACCAAGTATGGACCTGTCAGGGAGTTGCCTGTTGTGGCATGGCGGGCAATTGCTTCCGCTGACGTCCCTTTACGACTGTGGTACCAGCCGCAATGGCGAGGGATACCGGGACGTGACCGATTCGACTGATCAGGACGTCCTCGTCGCCAAGTCATATTTTAGCGACTTGCTGCAGTGCTTACCTGCGCCGCTTCTTGAACACGATGGTCGTCCCAATGATCCGATTGGAGTCACGGAGAAGACACGCCGCTCCGACCGAGTCCGCAAAGGTGAGAAGGTGAAGAAGAGGTAGCGTGAGTTGTTTCAACGGAGTTGGGACCGTCTCGGGTCAGCCAGAAGAGATGGTCACTGGGTCTTCGTAGGGTGGTGGCTCGCTACGCTCCAGCGGCCGTGTGCGGCTGAGCTGTTGACAACCCCAACCCCAACACGAACCTGAAAGCTGGTACCGTCACTGGGGGCGGGTCAGGAAGCGGCGGCCATGCTGTCGACCGCGTGGATTGCCCAGATCGCCGCGCGGCGGTCGTCATGCCGTGCGGGATCTGTTTGAGATTCGATTCGACGTTATGCCGATCGGCCGCCAGGCGTTTGATGTACGCTTCCCAGTCCTCGCCGCCCAGACAAGCGGCGACACGGTTCGGCCTTTCATGCCGGCAATTGATCGCGATTAATCGAGGTCAGTCGTTGACGCAAACGGTCGCTGCACACAGCGAAAACCGATGTCTGGATCGGGATGACCCATGGGGGCACTGCCGCGATGCCACAGAAACCAGCCCGGTCCATTTCCTTTGACGACCTTGAAGTTCGGCTGCTCCGGGCGTTTAGGACCGGTGGGATTGCGGACGACTCCTCCCGACTTGCTCGCATCGCGGAACGTCTGAGTGTGATAGAAGTCGGCGGTCCACTCCCGTGCATTTCCTGCCAGATCCATCACCCCAAACCGACTGCGGTCGGCGGCAAACGATCCGACCGGATCAATCTGGGAGGTTTCCCGTTTGCGATCCCACGCCGCCCGGCCATTGCCCCACGGATGATCGAAGCTGTCCGGACCCCGTGCCGCCAGTTCCCATTCGGCTTCGGTCGGCAGAGATTTTCCAGCCCAGCTTGTATAGGCGATCGCATCTCCCCAGGAGATCCCCAGTGCCGGCATGTCGGCATTCGCACCGGCGTTCACGGGTAGCCCCGGTCGTTTCTTCGCCTGCTGATTGGCGTCGACGAACTGCTGATACTGACCCAGAGTGACTTCGTACTCGTCTATATAGAACGGATCCAGTTCGACCGGATGGGCCGGCCCGGCATTCGGGGGTCCCTCATTCGTTCCCAGCACGAAGACGCCGCCCGGCACGAGCACCATCTCCGCACCATCCACATCAGCGCGGATGCGGCGTGGACGGCCTTCGGTCGTGAACCCCGCCTGATCCACCACCGTGAACCCTTCGGGAGGTCGGTAGCCGGCGCTCAGACTGTTTTTGTCGACGGCCCACTCCGGCAAAACCGTGCGGAAGGACGTACTGTCCGCCCCCGAGATTGGGCGAGAGACGAGAAACTCATCATCTTTGCGGACGGCATCCTGCGGCGGGATCACGACGAAGTTGGGCCGCTCCACATAGGCCAGGTACAGGTTTTTCGTATCTCCGCGCGGGCACAGGGGACGGCGGAGAACTCGCCGCGTTGGCGGCTTGTCTGGGGGCGCGCTGCTCCTCGTTCCGGACCGGTTGCCTTTTTGCTGCTGGGGGTGCCCGCATGGCCGATGGTGGCGGCGACGTCGCGGCATCTTCGCCGGAGCACCCTCCCAGCACCATCAGTCCGCAGACCACCAGCGGCAAGGAGCCGCGTTGTCGATTCATAATGCGTTGCCTTCAGAAACTGCTTTGTCCGACTGAATTGTCGGCGGGCTGAGCCAGGATGGCAACTCTCAGCCAAGCTGATCGCTGGCGACCTTCTCCAGTAATTCATCAAACCCGGACAGATTCCGGACCTCACCCGCAATGGCGCGACTGCCATAGACTCGGACCCGCTTCACATAGTCGTCGAACTGTGTGCGGGCCAATGCCTCCACGACGGGAGAGACGTCCTGCAACCGGCGGTAGCGGTCCTGCCGCGGGAACCAGACGTCGATATCGAACTCGATCTCACGACTCGGAGGCGGGGCGTCAATCAGCAGGTCGGTCGGCTGCAGCTTGCGACCGAGTGCGCGACCCACCGCCTGGGTCAGAGCGACACCACACTGGGCCAGCTCACCGAAGGGCCGGCGGGCCAGACGTTCGTAAAGTGGAGACGCATCATCGTGACTGAACTCGGCCACGCGCTTGTGCAGCCGCCGGTGATTCCCGAACAGTCCTTCCAGCAACTCGTCGGCCGCTGTTCCGCGTCCTGCCTGCCTGAGAGCCGCGATCATGCCGGCGTCGGTCTGCTCGAACAGACTCGCGACGTCGACGGTCGTGTGCAGTTCATAGAAGGCCCGGGCGAACATGCTGGTCGCGGACCGCACCGCATGATGCCAGTAGACTTCGCTGAACATGACATAGCGGGCGAACACCATGAGTTCGGCGGCGGTCTTGCCTTTGGAGCTGATGGCGAGCCCATCCCCTGACTGATTGAGGACCAGCGACTGAATCAGCCGTTGGCGATCGAAGTTGCGTCCATAGGGGACGCCGCAGTGCAGGCTGTCCCGGTCGAGATAGTCCATCTTGTCGACGTCAATCGGTCCCGACAAGATCGACCGCAGCAGTCGCAGACGTGGGCTGTCCGTGCGGGGCACCAGCAGGTCCAGAACCAGTGCCGGGTCAATCCCCCACGACTTGCGCAACACCTGTCCCAGTTCCCCCTGCTCGGAGAGAAACCGGTTCGCGTGGGACTCGTGTGAAGGGAGTCCTGCCAGTTCCATGTCCTCGATGGGATGGCAGTACGGCCAATGCCCCAAGTCATGCAGCAGGGCCGCGACGATCAGCAATTCTGCAGTCGAGCGATCCACGAGTTCACAAAACCGTTCGTCGTTGCGGAGCCTTTGCAGATAGCACAGTGCGTTGTGGTAGACGCCCAGCGCATGCTCAAACCGCGTGTGCCGTGCGCCGGGATACACCCGTACCACCAGTCCCAACTGGCTGATCTCGCCGAGTCGCTGAAACTCAGTCGTATCGACGATCGCACGCACTCGCGATGTAAACGGGACGTTGATCTCCATCGGCACCCGGATGAGGTCCTGCCCCGCCTCAAGGTCGGCCAGCTCCGGAAGGTCACGCAGTTCGTCCGCCATGTCGGCCAGTATAAGCTCACCCTCATTGAGCGGCTATCACGCCGATGCCCCCCGGCAGCGTCACGACGGCTCATACTAGTCGTCCAGCAGTTCCTCGGTGAGCACTTGGCGAATACTTTCCAGCATGCGGCGGATCGTGCGATCCGACGTCCGCAGTTGCTCGGCGATCTCCTGCTGGCTGTGCCCTTCCAGCCGCAACTGCAGCAGCAGGGCATGTTTCTCATCGAGCCGCTCGCTGACCTTCTCAATCGTTTCTGAGAAGATGAACGCCTCGACCGGCGAAGGGGTTGCAGAGAGCCGCTCCAAGTGAAAGTCGTCGGGCAACGAGTTGTCGCGCCGCTGCGTTTCCTGGGCCGCATCCCGTTTGGCAGCGGAGTGCCGGCGGATCTGGTTCCGCAGCTTGTTCAGCGAGATGGTGACCAGCAGCTTCCAGACATCGTCGTCCTCATCAAACTGAAACTGTCCTTCGGAGACTCGCCGGAAAAAGGAGCGGCAGACCGACTGCACCACGTCGTCCGCATCGAGTCGCGAGCGAAACCGCTGCGACATCTGCGCGGTGACGATGCCTGAGAGCCGCTCGACATACCGCCGATACAAATCGCCGGCGGCCTGTTGGTCACCGTCACGCCAACGATCGATCAGCGCGGTCGAGCTATCTGCCATGTCGATTGTCCGGGGGAAGGAGCATGCGGGCAGGAACTGCCCGCGGTTGAGTGTTTCGACTCCCGCTCCCGCGTGCAAGTCCGCCGCTGCTTTATCCCAAACGATTCCAGCGCTGCTGCAATTGCACCACTTGGTCGGGAAAGTCGGTGAACAGCCCGTCGATGCCCGCATCGATTACACACATCCGCACCAGCGAGTCGAAGTCCGGGGCGAACTTCGGCAGATCGTCGCTGCGAAACGTGTACGGATGCACCTGCAGCTTGCGGGCATGAGCGTCTCGCACCAGTTCTGTCAGTTGCGGCTTGCCGTCCTCAGAGATCCCGGTGATGACATGTTCGATGCGCGGGCCGATTCCCTGGGCATACCCGGAAATGTGGTCGAGACCGGCGGGAGAACGTAGGTCGACAAAGTCTGTTTCAGCTTCGGCCCAGTCATTCTCGCCGATGAGCTGGATCAGCCGCAGAGAAGACCCCAGTTCCTCTCGCAATCGGCGCGTCTCGGCAGGGTCGAAGCATTGTACGAAGACTGCATCCTCGCGGGTGCGGTAACCCTTCTCATGCAGCTGCTGGAGTACGATCCGGCTGATGTCCTTTCCCTGCCGGCGATGCCAGGCGGGCTTCTTGATTTCCGGATAGATGCCCACCGTTCGCCCTGTGCTGCGGTTGAGCCCGCCGATCATCTCCAGCTCTTCGGCCAGTGTCGGGATGGTGAACTGACCCTGACCTGCGGGGAATCTGCGGGGATAGACCGGCTTTCTGGTTTTGATGTTGATGCGCTCGTTCACCCGCAGCGTGCGGATTTCGTCGAGCGTGAAATCGATGGCATAGTCGCGGCCGTCTTCGCGGGACCGACCGGGGAACCGGACCGCGACATCGCTCACGGTGTCGAGCTGAATGTCGTGCAGCACGATCGGAACGTCATCGCGCGTGAGGACGACATCCTGTTCGAGGAAGTCGGCCCCCATGGCATAGGCGAGGGCCTTGGCTTCGAGCGTGTGTTCGGGGAGATACCCCGAGGCTCCCCGATGGGCGATGACCAGCGCGGGTCGGACAGGCATGAGTCGGCTCCGTGCACTCAACGACGTGTGTGGGGCATCGCCCCAGAAATGCGAGAAGCCCGGCCCCGACAGCGTCGGAACCGGGCCGTTTTTCTCGCAGTTGATCAAAGGGTGATCCCTACGAGTTGGTGGCTGTCGGGCGACAGCCCGCCGACTGTCGGCTAGACAGTACCACCTCGTTGGCTTTTACAGTCATACTCCACAGGACCACCTCCTTTCGTCTACAGGGTTACCCCGCGTCGATCGGCAAGCCAGTTCCGACCCCTTAGCGGGCGTCAGTCCTGCCGCGCTGCGTCAGCGCGACCCGATGTCAATATCATTGCAGGAAACTCTCGATGTTCAAGAGCAGTTTCTTCCCGCAGTGACCGCTTTCCTCAAGTGACACCAGCAGGCCGACTTTGGTTCGGCAGAAAACGCCCAGGGGCGATTCATCCGGCTCCAACATGCCGTCAACGGCTTGTCCGAGCCCGCCTGAAGCCGCTTGCGGTTTCGCCGTACCTACCGATGCTCATTTTTGCTGCAGGGGCAGAACTCTTTACGCCGGACGGACGTTTGTTCCGTTCGAAGCTGCGCACAAGTATCCCAGATCTGCACCCTCACCCACGTTTCGCGGAAGTTTTGAGGATCAGGAAGATCTTAAGGATTTCTCCGCCGGTTCTGGAAAGAAAGGGAAATCTCAATAATGTCGCAGACAACAAGCGCTGGCAGGGCGGGCAGACACGCACACCAAGCGGGAAATGACGGATAGATGAGTTGACGGGCGGAAGATTTGATGACTTTAGATGAGTTCAGCTGCGGCGAGTGACGGGTGCGATCAGAAGCTCCCGGAACTCGTCTCCACAACGCTCGGAACCGGGTGGGCGGGCTGGCCGGTTCGAGTCATACAGGCAGCATCCGGGTCATCCAATGGACACGGGTGCTGCCTGTTGTTGTTTTGGGAGTATTGAGATGAGAGTAGCGAGTTCATCTCGCGCGGGTGCTACCGCTGGCCTGGGGTCATGGCAAGATCTTAAGATCCACCAACTGCCACTGGCTCCGACGTTGCGTCAAAAACGAGTCGCGATCTCGCGAGGGTGCACTGGCAAAGCCAGTGGCACACAACCCTGAGACCAACTTGTGACTCAACACTCAGCCCAGTTGTGCGAACGGGCTGATCCGGCGGACCTTTTCGACCAGGTCGGCCTTTTCGCTCTCGTTCTTGGCACTGGCATACTTGGTGCGCAGTTTCTTCAGCTGGACACGACGCGCCCGGCGGCGGGCGATTTCTCGCGTACGTTCCACTCGACCCATGGCCGTGCAGACTCCTCAATTCAGGGACAGTTTTGTGTGACACTCTTGTAATGCCGCGTCCTGATGACGTCAACCGTTTCCCGACCAGGTCTCCGGTTCAGAGCGAGCAGGCTTGGCGGGCGCCGAGGGCGTCACCAACTGCTGTACCCGGTACACTCGACGCTTTCGGATGAGTCCAAGAGCGGTTCCCACGACACACCCCCAGAACGTCGAGCGTCCCCGATGCCATCGCATCTGCAATCGAGATGTACGTCCAGCTGCCCCGTCGATGAGGTGGAGGGGCTGCCTCCCTTGCCCGGTGGCTGGCTGGTACGTCAGGTCGACTTGGGCTGGGAACACGTGTCGCTGGCGGTGCCTGCGGACCCGGACCGTCTGTTGGAGGATGAGTACGTCAATCACTCCGCCGCAGACGAGGGGTTGCCCTATTGGGCTGTTCCCTGGCCCGCCGGCTTTCGCATGGCGGCGGCCCTCCCGGAGCTCCCATGCCCCAAGGATGCGACGACCCTGGAGTTGGGGTGCGGGCTGGGAATTGTCGGCATTGCAGCGTGCAAGGCCGGGCGAACGATCGTGTTGAGCGACGTCGAACCGCGAGCCACGCAGGTGACCCGGTACAACCTGCAGCTCAACGGACTGAAGGCCGATGTCATCGAGCTGGACTGGCAAGCCCCGCCGACAGACAGATACGACGTCATTCTGGCCTGCGACGTACTTTATGACGCGGCGAACCACAAACCTCTGCTGCACGTGTTCGACCACATGCTGACGGAAAGTGGCCGTGTCTGGCTGGGGGATCCCGGACGTTCGCCCCTGGCGGCGTTCGTGGTGTCGGCACGTCAGCACCGGTTTGAGGTGGACATCCTCACAGAGCAAGGTGACTCTCGGTCCGAGCCCTGCCTCGCCGAGTTTCAGATCGTCGAGATCAGGCGGCCTGAGCAGCGCGGCTGACCCCGAACTCCAGGCAGCGCAGCGTCTGCAATTCGGGCTGACTCATGGGCAGTCGTTCGTCCAGCCACTGCAGGATGTCGGCGGCTGTCGACTCCCACTCCGGCTCATGAATCAGCTCGTGCAGGTGATCCGGCAGCATCCGGATGGTGCGGTCGGTCGAGCCGATGCCGGCCATCCATGATTCCGCTGCCAGCGGGTCGACCACCTCGTCAGCCTCTCCCTGCAGGAGCATGACGGGTACCCCCAAACGTGCTGCGTCCCGATGGGCCGTGACGACTGCGGACTGCACCCGAAAGAACCAGCGTGCAGTGACGGACCTTCGCATGAGCGGGTCGTCGGCCCGCCGGGCGAGGGCCTCGACACTGCGGGTGATCTGGTGAGCCTGCACGGTTGTCCGAAAGCGCGTCCTGGGGGCCACGACCGAGCAGACACGGCCGACCGCACGCTTCAGCAGTCGGACGCGGACCTTCAGTGCCAGCAGTGGTGCAGACAGGACGAGGGCCGACATCGCCTCCGGCCGCGTCTGAGCATAGCGGACGGCCGCCAGTCCCCCCATGCTGTGAGCGAAGACGGCGGTCGAGGCGGCCCGCAGTTCGAAGTGCTGCCAGAGGAGATCCAGATCGGCCAGATACTGGTCAAAGTGATCGATATGGGTCGGAATCCCTCCCGACCGGCCATGACCTCTGAGATCTCCCACAATCACTGCCCACCCTTGCGCGATGGCGTGCGAGACGAAGTGCGAGTAGCGTCCTCCGTGCTCGCCGGCCCCATGCACAATCACCAGGGTGCGGGGGGCAGGACGGCTGCTGGGGGCGAACCGCCGGACAAACAGTTCCGCGATACCATCGGTCGTCTTGAGTCGCGTCACCATCCTCAGCAACGGTGGATCCTCCGTGCGGGACTCCTGGAACTGCCGTCCATGCCCACGGGCAGCGGCCTGCGGATATCACTTCTAGACCTACCCACGGACTGCCATCCGCGGGCTTCTGGCTGATTTGGATTACCGCGGCACTGTTTCGAGGTTAGAAGGCTGTGTGCTCAATTTGCGGATAAGCGACGAACATTTCCTCCCTGGGCGAGGTATAGAGAGACCTGTTTCCGAGTATCGGATCGGAGCGTACCGTTCCTCAAGCGATGGATGGCAGTTCGACGTAACTTGCTGTAAATCAAGCAAATGTGTCGAAGCACGTTGCCGGGGCCGCAAATGCAGGATAGACTGAAAGAGGACCTCGTGGGGGATTGCGGCGGTCTTGGGGTTGTGCGCCACTGGATTTTCCAGTGCAACGTACTGAGATCGCACGCCTTGTGACGCACTGGCGGAGCCGGTGGCACCGGAATTCCAGGTGTTGACAGTGCACAGGGGCCAGAGGGCAGAGTCCGGAGAGCTGACTTGAATTCGAGCATGCGAGATCTGCCGGCTTGGATCATCAGCCTGATCGTCAATCTCACGATCCTGCTGATTTTGCACAACATTGTGCATCAATCGGGCCAGACCAATTCGCTGACGACCATCACCAGTGTCGTCAATGACCTGCAGCAGCAGGAGTACAACTTCACCGATGTCTCTGCGACCGACCTCGTGGGGAACGAAGGAGAGTCGAGTTCGCTTACCCCGACGATGCAGGCCGCGACCTCCACGGGCACCAATCGCGAGCAATTCAAGGGACAGCTGGAAGAACTGCTGACTCCCACGGCCATCGACTTCAACACGATGGCCGATGTCCCGTTGCAGGATCAACTGGCCTCGATGTTCGAGAACAAAGGGCAGACCGACATTGTGCCCGGCGGTGTCGAAGGGGCGATGGACCGCATCACCTTCGAGATCGCCGCTTCGCTCAAGGAACGCCAGACGCTCGTGATGTGGCTGTTCGATGCGTCTGGTTCCCTCCGTGATCGCCGTGAGGCTGTTTCCAAGCGGTTCGAGACGGTTTACAAGCAGCTGGAGACGGGGGGAAAGACGAAGGGGCTGTACACGGCCGTCGCCAGTTTCGGGGAAGGCTCGAACCTGTTGACGTCCGATCCCGTGACCAGTGTCACCGATCTGGTGAAGGCCGTCCGTGAGGTGCAGACCGACGAATCCGGGACCGAGAACGTGTTCACCGCCGTCTATCAGATGGTGGACAAGTGGAGACGGTTTCGCCGCACCGATGGCCGCTGGAACAAGATGGTGTTCATTGTCACCGATGAACGGGGTGACGACGCCGAACGGCTGGAAGATGCCATCACGCTGTGCAAACGTTACGGCGTCCGCTGCTATACGGTGGGGAACGCGGCCATCTTCGGGCGGCGGGAAGGCTTCGTCGACTACACGGAGGAGGACGGGTACGTCCACACGAACATCGTCGTCGATCAGGGCCCGGAAACCGCCTTCCCCGAGCGGGTGCATCTGGCGTACTGGGGTGGCGGGGGAGAGGACATCCGTCTGCAGCGTGTCTCCGCCGGCTTTGGTCCCTATGCCCTCACCCGGCTGTGTGCAGAAACCGGCGGTACGTACTTCATCACCGAGGAGAATCGCGGCTACAAGTTCGACATGGCGGTTATGCGCGAGTATGCGCCTGACTATCGTCCGGTCGTCGTGATCGAACCGGAAGTCAAACAGAATCCGGCGAAGTCGTTTCTGGTCCAGGCGGCATTGGCGGCGGGAATCGACAGCGTGCCGACTCCGCAGCTTGCTTTTCGGGCGGACGACGACAACATCCTGAGGCAGCAGATCACCGAAGCCCAGAAGCCGCTGGCCGATTTCAAGTATCACCTCGACAAAATCTACTCGTTGTTGGAACAGGGAGAAAAGGCCCGGCCGACGCTGACCGAACCCCGCTGGCGGGCCAGCTTCGACCTGGCGATGGGTCGTGTTCTCGCCACTCTCGTGAGGGCGTACGGGTACAATGTGATGCTCGCCAACATGAAGAGTTCGCCGCAGCCTTTCACCGAGGCCAAAAACAACCTGTGGCGACTGGAGCCATCGGACACGATCGACACCGGACCATCCGTCCGCAAGTTCGCCGAACAGGCCAAGACCTACCTCAAGCGCATCATCGATGAACACCCGGGAACCCCGTGGGCCGCACTGGCCGAACGCGAGTTGCGACAACCGCTCGGCTGGCAGTGGCAGGAAGGGTTTCTGGATATCCAGGCGATCATCGCCGGCACTCAGAACGCCAATCCACAACTGCTGCTGGAAGACGAACGCCAGGAGCGGGATCGCAACAAACCCAAGCCGGCCACTCCGGGACGTCGGCCGCCGAAACTGTAACGACAACCCGAAGTCGTCCCTTCACCTCTTTCAGCATGCGGGGCACAGACGCCCCACGCAAACACGAAATTGACGTTACGCGGGAGCACGATGGCACCCCGGGCGATGAGCGCCGGTGTCCACCGACAGGCTCCCGCAGAAATCCGGTGAGGGTTGCCCGGCAACCAACAGCCGGAGTTAGAGAGACATCATTCCTATGCTGCAGACCTATCCCGCACTGTTGATCTCGCTGGTGATCCACGGCGCCTTGCTGGGGTCATTGGCCTTCATGCGCTTCGGCCTGATGCAGGACACGCCGGACGTTCAGGTGGAGACCGTCTTCTCTGAGGAACGGCAGCAGGAGGAGTTCACCCAGGAACTCGACATCGATACCGCCGTCTCCCAGAATCTCAGCGTGATGGCCGGTGGGGTGCAGACGACGGCGATCGGTGCTGCCAGCGCCACCGCGGCACAGACCAAGATCGAGAAATCCGACAAACTCCGCGAGCCTGAGTTCCGCTACAACATCGGCGAGATCTCGACGCCGGGACTCGACACGATCGGCGACGACCTGGGGGAAGGTGAGGTTGCCGGCGAGGTCGGCGCGCATGTCGATGGATATGGCACGGCGATGAGCCGCCTCTCCCAAGAGCTGATCCGCATGATGCGGACGCAGCAGGTCATCGCCTGCTGGTTGTTCGACGAGTCCAACAGTCTCAAGGACGATCGACGCGAGATTCGCGACCAGTTCCACAAGATCTATGAGGAACTCAACATCGCCAGCGAACAGGCTTCGCAGAGCAAGCTTGGCAAGTTCCATTCGCTGGAGACAATGGTGTACAGCTTCGGTGAGGGCCTGCATCCGCTGACCGCCAAGCCCACCGCCAATCTCGATGAGATCCGGGCCGCGATCGACAAGGTGCCCGTGGATGAAACAGGCAACGAGAACACTTTTCAGTCGATCTCGAAGGTTCTCGATGACCATGGCAAGGCAGCCGCGCGATCAGGTCGCAAGCTGGTGGTGATCGTGCTGACTGATGAGACCGGCGACGACGAGGGAATGCTGGAGGATGTCATCGCCAAGGCCCAGCTGATCAAGTCGCCGGTCTACGTGCTGGGGCGCGAGGCGATCTTCGGCTATCCGTTTGCGCATGTGCGCTGGATCAATCCGGAATCGGGCATCCATCACTGGATTCGCGTCAACCGGGGTCCGGAAACGGCGTTCCCCGAATGCCTGCAGTACGACGGCTTTCGACCCCGGTACGATGCCTATTCCAGTGGATTCGGCCCCTACTCGCAGGTGCGACTGGTGCGGGAGACCGGCGGGATCTACTTCCTGCTGGCCAGCGACGAGGAAGATCTCGTCGGGCGATCGGTGCACGAACAGCTGCAGCGGCGATTCGATGCCCTGGCGATGAAGGAGTACGAGCCGCTGCTGGTGGAACGTCGTGAATACGCGAAGCTGCGCGACCAGAGCGACTTTCGCAAGGGGCTGTGGGACGTGATTCTAACTCTGAATCCGCACATCGACGATCAGCTCATCATCCGCTGGCATCACTATCCCCTCGCCAACGAAGAGTTCGCCGTTGAAGGCAAGATGCAGTTCGACAAAGCCCTGCGGGCGATGACCAAGATCAACCAGCAACTGGAAAAGCTCGACCGCATCAAGCCGCTCCGCGCCCAGGAAAGTGAGCAGCGCTGGCGGGCCGCGTTTGATTTGCTGTATGCCCAGCTGCTCGCCTACCGCGTGCGGGAGTTTCAGTATCTGCTGGCGATGGACCAGCACGTTAAGACCGACCCCAAACCGAAGGACCCCAAGTCCAACTACTGGGATCTGGACTACACCAAAACGATGCTGCAGCCCGACGAAACCCAGGTCAAACGGACCAAGGTTGACGTGGAGGAGCTGGAGAAGCAGCGCACCCGCGCTCTGGAAATGTACGACGTGGTCATCAAAGAACACCCGGACACGCCCTGGGCGATGGTCGCCGCTGAAGAACGCCGCCTGGGATTCGGCATGGCTTTCCACGACCGCTTCTGGGACCCACGCTACTTCGAGGACCTCGAACGCGCGCGAGTTCCGAAGTTCTGAGCAGTCATCAACGTCCCTCCGCGCGACGCTACTCTCTGAGCAGTGCGGCAATTCACCGGCTCTCATCGCATCCGCACGGCTCACAGAGCCGTGGCATGCGCTGGACGGCGGTCTGCTACGGTCGAACTTTTGCCGGGTGGTAACCTTGGGCGTTCAGGCGGATGCCGTACAGTCCTCCACCGGCGGTCACGTACAGGGTCGAAGCGTTCTCACCGCTGCCGAAGCAGCAGTTTGTCGGAAGCGACGGCGTGGAAATGTAAGCTAGCTCTTTCCCGTCTGGTGAATACACCACGATGCCGAAGCGCTCGTCGCTGCGGACGGCGGCATAGATCCGCCCCTCTCGGTCGACCGTCATGCCGTCGACACCCAGTTGCCGTCCGAAATCGACCAGCACCCGCCTCTTCCCCAGTGAGCCATCCTTTCGCAGGGGAAACGCGTTCAGCGTCATGCGGACCGGCAGGTTTTCGGGGGCAGTCTGTCGGGCATCGAGCCAGGCGTTATCGGTCTCGGCCACGTACAACGTTCGCCCGTCGGGCGAGAGGGCGAGGCCGTTGGGCTTGGAGATGTCGCTCGTCACGCGTGTCAGCACATCTCCAGCAGGGTTGTACCGATACACACTCATGTGATCGACGTCGATCGGCTCGCCGCCGATGTAGCGAGGGTCGCTGAAAAAAACACCGCCATCGGGGTGAATCACCAGATCATTGGGCGAGTTCAGCCGGTGTCCCTCGAAGCGATCGACAAGCACCTGCACCTCTCCCTCAGGAGTCACCCGGCAGAGGGACCGCAGTCCTCCATTGGATCCGCAGCAGGCGATGAGCCGTCCGTCGCGATCGAACATCAGTCCATTGCTCTTGCCGCTGTCGGCGACGAACACGGAGGTCTGCTTGGTGACGGGGTCGAACTTCAGAATGCGTCCGGGCAGATCACCGCGCGGGATGTCGCTGAAGAAGATCGTCCCGTCAGGAGCGACGGCCACTCCTTCGGTGAACTCTCCGTGGTTCCACAGCTCCTGCAATGTTGCATCGCCAGAAACCGGAGATGTGGCGGTAACGGCTTGAGCGCCAACGGGACCGCTCAACCAGACGAACACAACTCCCGCAACCAGAACCGAGTGCAGCTGCCGAATTCGCGCTGCACGAGCTGCGTCTTCCGACTGCATGGTCACTCACCTCCCGCGATGCGAGTGATGTCCAGGTACAGTACGAGACTCATCAGCCCCAGTACGAACAGCATGCCGACGTATGTGGCGGCGACGAGCACGCGTTCACTGGGCCGTCGGCGGGCGATCGCCTCCCAGATCAAAAAGACCATGTGGCCACCGTCCAGCACTGGAATTGGCAGGAAGTTGAGCACCGCGAGGTTGACGCTGAGGAAGCCCAGAAACAACAGGAACGGCGGGATACCGGCACTCGCCACACTGTGCGCAACGGTGACGATGCCGACCGGACCATGCAGTTCTTTCACCGACAGCCGGCCGCTCACGAGGCTGCGCAACGTCAGGTAGACATCCATCAGCGAGTTGCGGGTGTGGTCCCAGCCCATCGCCACCGCCTGCTGAAAGGACTCGGCCTTTCTCGGACTTGTGAGCACATAGAACCGCAATCCACGCGTGTCGGTCAGGAACCAGTCCTGTGCGGGTTCGGGGGAAATCTCGACATCCCGCGACTGGCCGGTGTCGACATCCCGGACACTTAACCGGACCCGGCGCTCGGGAAACTGCTGCATCCGCCAGAACGCGTGCGGCCAGTTCATGTCACCAATGGCGATCGACTCGACCGATTTGGAGAGGCCATCGGGTTTCGCTCCTGCCGGCAGCAGCAGATCGAGACGCGTCACTAGATCGTTCTTCTTGAGCCCGGCCCGTTCGGCGGGTCCACCGGGAGCGACGGTGAGGACGGTCGGGACAATCCGATAAGCGACGCCGATCGAGGGGATCGACAGCGGGGTGTTCTCGAAATCCGGAGCTTCGGTCCACCCGGGCCGGTCCTCGGGAGTCAGCGACACTTCCACTTCTTCTCGCTTGCCGTTCTCCATCTCCCGTGTCACCCGGACGTCAACCGGCTGTCCCGGACGATCGCCAAAGTAGTCGGGCAGCCGAATGGGATCGATCACTCCACCAATGTCCTGCCCGTCGAGCTGGACCAGCCGGTCCCCGACCTTCAGTCCTGCAGCGGCGGCAGGGGAGCCGTCCTGGATCGCCACGACGTCTCCGATGTCCATCGTCATGCCGAGTGTGCGGAACGGTGCCCGGCCGACATCGATGGAAACGTCCTGTGTCAGGCCCTCCTGCTTCCTCTGGACCTGCATCACAACGGATTGATCCCGATAGTCGGCAAGCAACTCCTCCAGCTTCGCGAAGTCTTCGACCGGCTGGGAGTTCACGGCGGTAATCACGTCCCCGGCCTCAAACGCCGGAGAGGCCTGCGCCGCCGGTGTGCCCGGCACAATGAAGGGAATGTCATCCGGCTTGAGGGGCATGTAGACCTCGAGTCCCTGGGCCTGTGCGACGCCAATCTGCCGGCGGGTTCCCGACTGATCGGGGCTCAATGTCGTATCGAACGTCGTGCCATCGAGATGCACGCCTTCCACGCGGACAGGACCGGCTGACAGGGCCGTGCCACGCATGATGTCGCTGAAGTCGGAGGCGTCACGCCCGTTGATACGGGTGATCGTGTCGCCGCTCTGCATACCGGCTTGCCAGGCGGGCATACCCACACGCACCGCACCGACGCGGGCCGGGGTGGACGCCACACCAAACCGGAACGCAATCGCGAAGAACAGCAGCCCGGTGATGACGTTCATGATCACCCCTGCAGAGATGATGGCCATCCGCTGGGGGACCGACTTGGCCGTGTACGAACGCGGATCTTCGGCAATCTCCTCGCTGGCAAGCTGACTGGGGTCGGCGTCGTCCTGCCCCAGCATCTTCACGTACCCCCCCAGCGGGAACGCACCGATGCCGTACTCGGTCTCACCCCACTTTCGGCTCCACAACTTCAATCCGAAGATGTCGAACCCCAGATAGAACTTTTCACACTTCACATTGCACCACTTGGCAACGGCAAAGTGACCCAGTTCGTGAAAGAAGATCACCAGGCCCAGGCCGACTGCCACGAGCAGGGCACTCAGCACGGACGACAGTGACGGGACCAGACTCAGGACAACGAGTTCCACTTGACAATCTCCTCTCGCGCCCACGCATCCAGACGAAACAGCTCGTCCAGTGTCGGCCGCGGATCAAAATGATGATTCTCCAGAACAGCCCGGCATGCACGGGGGATTTCGAGAAACCCCAGTTCGCCGGCCAGAAACCTTGCCACGGCGGCCTCGTTGGCCGCATTCAATACTGCCCCGCAGGTTCCCCCTCGGCGGGCCACCTCGTAACCCAGGGTCAGTGCGGGAAACGCCTCCTCATCAGGCGGCTCGAAGTCCAGACGCGACAGTTTGTGCATGTCCAGCCGGGGACTGATGCCCGGCAACCGCTCGGGCCAGGTGAGTGCGTACTGAATCGGTAGTCGCATGTCAGGCGGCGAGAGCTGCGCCACGACGGACCCGTCGACAAACTCCACCATCGAGTGGACCACGGACTGGGGATGGATGACGACCGAAATCTGTTCGACAGGAATGTCGAACAACCAGCGGGCTTCAATAATCTCTAGGGCCTTGTTCATCATTGTCGCCGAGTCGACCGAAATCTTCGGACCCATGTTCCATGTCGGGTGAGCCAGTGCCATCTTCGGAGTGACGTTCGCCAGTTGTTCGCCGCCACCCACGAAACGGCCCACCACTGGCCGTGAGGATGATCTGTCGTACCTCGGAGCGGCGTCCGGCCTGCAGGCACTGGGCAATGGCACTGTGTTCGCTGTCCACTGGAAGGAGTGTCGCCCCGCGCTCCCGGACAAGTTGAGTCACTAGCGGTCCCGCAACAACCATCGTCTCCTTGTTCGCCAAGCCGACCGTCTTTCCCTGTTCCAGGGCGACCCAGGCACCGCGAATTCCGGCGGCACCGACGATCCCCGCGACAACGACATCCACTTCCGGATGAGCGGCCACCTCTTCGATCCCACTCGCCCCGTAACAGACTTTAGCCGACGCACCGAATCGGCCCGCCGGAATCTCAGTCCGCAGTCGCTCATCACCAATCGCCACCAGTGCCGGCTCAAACTCACGAGATTGATCAGCCAGTTGCTCCCAGCGACGATGGGCCGTCAGACCAACGACACGCATCTCCTGGCGGTGCGAACGCAGAACGTCGAGACAGCTGGTCCCGATCGATCCGGTAGATCCGAGAATCGCCACCCGCTTCATCGGTCTACCACCGGGCGACTCCGGAGTTCGTATCCAGGCGACTCTCCGTGTATGTCGTCCGCCTTGTTCAATAAGCGCAAGTCGTGAGTGAACAAGGCATTCTAGGCGTGCAGTCGGGATCCCGCAATACCCGTATTTCGGCACGGAGGGTTAAGTCAGGAGTGCAGCGGGGCCGCATACCGCCGAGCCCTTCCGCGTAGCATTCAGCACCAGGGTCCGTCGAGACGCACCGACTTCGCTCCGTGCTCCCTGCTCTTCGCCCTCCCCGTCGTCCCCAAACTTCCCACAGATGCAGATTGACTTTGGTCTGGCACGCCTCTTAGCCTCGAAACTGTGAGTCCTGCTGAGTCCGTCAAGGAAACTGAAGAGAAGGCAACAACGACATGTCCGCACCACAATTGACCCCACGGCGAATCTTTCTGTTCGCTCTCATCCCGGCTGTAGTGCTGGGGGCCCGCCTGGCCCGCGCTGAAGTCGCCCACGTCACTTCCGCTGACGGCGACGCGTGGAAGATCGTCATCGAACCGGCCCGTCAATTGATTCCCGTAGACACCGAAGACGCCACGGCCGAGCCGAGCGACATCCCCGCCCCGCCGCTCGCCCTGGCGCAGTTGTCCGCACCGGCGCCCGAGGGTGACGACAGCGGCATTGCGATTGAGCCCAACCCCATCACCAACGCCGCCGAGGAAGGAGCCCGGCGGTATCGGACTGTTCACAACTCGATTCCATTCAGTCGTTCGGCGTTTATCGTCAATCCGGGGTATCGCCACGATGCCACGATGGAACTCCTGCTGGGGCAGTTGCGACCGGCATCGGTCAACCAGGTCCAGCAGTCTGGGTGCCAGGGGTGTCAGGCCGGCCAAGGCGTTGCTCCGGTGTCGGCCATGGCGTATCCGAATTCATTCGGATATCTGTGGAATTCTTACGCATACCCCTGGGCACAGTTCCAGTTCTGGCAGTATCGGGCTCCGGCCTTCCAGTACTTTCTGCCCTATGGCATCGCTCCTCCCCTGCTGAATTTCTGAGGCGTCCGATGAGCGGACGTCAGGGAGTGATTGGACAAGCGAGGTCCCCTTGAGCCGTGATCGGGAACAGTTCCCGGTCACGGCTCGGCTCATTGGAACGCCTTCGTGGACGCGTCAGGCTTTGAGAGCACCAAAGCAACTCTTTCAGCAACATTAGCCCTGCGGGTTGTGCCGAATCTGAGGATTCTCAAGGCACCCAATGCCTTGGGCTGATCGAAAACGGGAAACGACTTCCAGCATTCTTTTCAAGAGAGTCGATACGAGGCACAGGAACGAACTCCGATGCGGTCAATGTGTAGCCACTGGAGGGCCCACGATGTCAATCCTGCGCCTGTGGGCATGCATTGCGTCGTGCATCGGGTGTGGTTCGGTGGGCCTCGCCCAGCATCTGCCGTCGACGGACAGGACGCCTCAGGAACCAACCGGATCTTGCGCGCACTGGGAATCCGCCGCCCAACCCGGCCATGAGTACACGTCTCCACCCTCCATCCCCCGTCTGTCAACACCCGAATGGATGGACAGGGCCTCAGGCGACCGATCCGGAGCACCGCTCACCCTCGACGTCTTGCTCCAGTTGGCGGCGGAACACAATCCCACGATTCGCCAAGCGCAACTGCACATCAACGGCGAACTTGCCAAAGCGATGCAGGCAGGTTTGTATCCCAATCCCGTCGTCTCCTATGTGGGGGAGCAGATCGGTTTGGATGACACGGCGGGAGAATGGCAGGGAGCCGAGATCAAGCAGCGGTTCGTCACCGCCGGCAAGCTGGAACTCAGTCGCGACAAATACCTCCAGCGCGCGAAAGTGGCCGAACATCTGGCGGTCGCGCAGCAGTTCCGTGTCTGCAATGACGTTCGCATTCATTTCGCCAGATCCCTCGCCGCCCTGCAGGTCTTCGAGCTGCGCAGGGAGTTGCTGAAGACGTCGGAAGACAACCTGCTGACAGTGCACGAGATGTACAACCTCGGCCAGTCGAATCAGGCCGACGTGCAACGTGCAAACGCCCTGCTGCAGCAACATCGTCTGCAGGTGCTCAAGAGTGAAAATGATGTCCGACGACATCTCGTCGAGCTGACGGCTCTGGTGGGCATCGACATGATCAATCCGCTGCTGGAGGGTTCGCTGGTGTCCGATCGCCCGCTCATCGACTTTGAAACGGCCTACGCGCAGCTGCTGGAGTGCAGTCCTGAGCTGCTGGCCGCCTATGCCAAGCTGCGTGAGGACAACATCACCCTGGCACGCGAGAACGTTCAATGGGTTCCGGATATCGTGGTCTCGGCTGGATCAGGGTATAACTTCGCCGATCAACAGACGACAGCGGCTGCGCGAGTCTCGATTGATGTTCCATTGTTCGACAAGAACCAGGGAACCATCCGCCAGGCACAGGCCGACCTGTCACGTCAGCAGGGTGAGATTCGGCGCACACAACTCGATCTGCGCCGCCGGCTTGCGGAAACCTATGACACATACGTGACTGCCTATCAGCATGTCACGGAATACGAGGCGACGATTCTCCTCGCCAGGCGTGAAGCGTATCGACTCGCGTTGGAGAGCTATAAAGCCGAACGGGCCGAGTGGCCCGACGTGCTCGATGCCCAGGAAGCATATACCCTCGCGCGAGTCGAGTATATCGATCACCAGCTCATGCGGTATACGAATGAGGTGAAGATCGACGGTTATCTCCTTCACGGCGGACTGCAGACGCCCACCGGTCCTCTTCCCGGCGGCCATATTGACAGCGTCCCTAAACCGCGTTGATGCAATCGAGCGTGATGCGGTCCAAAGGGATTGTCGCGGGCAGGGTTGGACTCAGCGGATGCACTCGCGCGACGGGCCGGCGTCGATCAAGTGGTTTAAAAAAAGGGCAGTGTCATGGCACATCCTTCCACCCACAGCGGCCGTCGTGAATTCCTTAAACAGGGTACTCTCGCGGCTGTCGCGCTGACATCCGGGACAGCGATCGCTCAAGATACCCCGCCCGCCGTGAAGCACGAGAACCATTCCGATTCCCGACGGGCGACTCCGCCGGCGGTCGACCACAAGCATGCCCATGTGGACGCCGTGTACGAAGGGTTTTCCCGTTACGTTCCCTCTCGTGGCAACAATCCGGAGGGTGACTATTATATCGGAAAGCTCGTCCCCGGATTCCGCAGGCCGGAAGAGGGTCCGGCTCCCTTTCACGCACCCGATCTGGACAAGCTCCCGTTCACGATGAAGGGCGGCGTCAAAGAGTTTCACCTGGTGCCGCAGGCGGTCGCGCAGGAGTTTCTGCCCGGCTGCAAGATGAATGTCTGGGGGTTCAACGGATCGATGCCCGGACCGACGATCGAAGTGACTCAGGGCGACCGCGTGCGCATTGTCGTAACGAATGAGTTACCTGAGGAAACGACGGTCCACTGGCATGGCTTCGAACTGCCGGTGCAGTATGACGGCTCGCATACGTTGACGCAAAATCCGATTCAGCCTGGCCAGACGTTTGTGTACGAATTCGACATCCACGAGTTCGGGACGTTCTTCTACCATACGCACGTCGCCATGCAGGAGACGATCGGCATGGTGGGCTGGTTCATCGTGCATCCCGCCACGGTAATCGGTCCTCCAGTGGATCGGGACTTCGGTCTGCTATTCCAGAACTCTGCGATCCTGCCGAATCAGACGATCAACGACTCCTGGTCGATGGACTGGAACTGGCACACGATCAATGGTCGCAGCGGACCGTCCTCGACGCCCCTGGTCGTCAAACATGGCGAGCGAGTTCGAGTCCGGATCATGAATTTCTCGCCAGTCCAGCATCATCCGATCCATCTGCATGGGCACACGTTCTGGATCACCGGACACGAAGGAGCGCGCATGCCGACCTCTGCGTGGGTGCCGCGGAACACGGAACTCATTGCCGTCGCTCAGGCCAGCGACTTTGAATTCATCGCCAACAACCCCGGCGACTGGATGTTCCACTGTCACATGACGCACCACATGATGAATCATATGGTCAGTCATGTCGGCCCCCGCATCCGGCAGACCGAAAACGTCGACGCCTATCTGACCAACCTCGACGCACGCCCCTCCGTGCAGATGACTCACGACGATCCGGGCTTCGCCGTTCCCGGCTACCCGCAGGGGATGAAGGGCATGTCGATGAGCGAGGACTTCATGAAGGCCATCTGGTCCCGCCGCGAGTTCATGGGGATGCGGGCCACTTCGGCGATGTCACTGATGGGCCTGATGACAGTGATGCGCGTCCTTCCGGAGGATCTGTATCACCGAGTGATGGAAACGGACGAGACCATTGAAAAGGGGGCGATCTTCCAGGAGATCGTCAACCGCTTTGGCAACCCGGCCGACTATCAGAAGGCCCCCATGCACAGAATGCACGGCCATTGATTACACGCGGGCCATTCTGCAGCCGGTGCCTTGCAGCGGCAAGTGGACTGGTCAGGCGTGTTCAAGTGTCACTCAAGGAGAGCAATCGCTCCACTCGCCTTCGCGGGCGCGTCACGCTTTGAAGGCACCTCAAAGCCCCCCTTCGCAGCGGCAGGCCCGAGCGGAAGCACTCTCGCTCTCAGGGGACTGACGTCCCCCGCTCGCCAGGTGCTCGTCAACTCGCCACCTTACTCCTCGGCGAAAAGGCGGATGCCCGCTCCTCTTCGAGGCGCGGCGAAGCACATCCACACTACACAGCGACCTCGACGGGTGGTTCGACCTCTGCCTTGAAGCGATCGTCAGCCGCAGGAGGCTCAGGCGGCAACGGGGGCCTGGGGGATGGTTCGGGCCCGAACATGTTGGACAGCTTGTGCTTGATGTCCAGTGTCACGATGAACACCGTGGGCACCAGGAACAGCGTAAACACTGTCGAGACGATCAGCCCGCCCAGCACCACACTGCCGATGCCCCGATACAGCTCGCTGCCGGCGCCGGGGAAGATCACCAGTGGCAGCAGTCCGAGGACGGTCGTCATGGTGGTGATGAAGATCGGCCGGAACCGACTGCGGACGCTTTCAGCCACTGCCTGCCGCGGCGACATGTTGTCGAAGCGGATGTGATTGAGTGACTGATGCACGATAAGGATGGCGTTGTTCACCACGGTGCCGATCAGAATGACGAAGCCCAGCATCGTCAGCACATCGAGCGACTGGTACACGAACAGGTTGAGCAGCGCGAGGCCCAGAATGCCCCCCGCCGCACCGAGCGGTACACTCAGGATGATGACAAAGGGATACAGCCACGATTCGAACAGGGCCGCCATCAGCAGGTAAGTGATGGCCAGCGCCAGTGCGAGGTTCCAGCGCAGGGCCTGCCACGCTTCGCGCAGGCGGTCGGCAGTTCCCGAGAGGTTGACGATGTAGCCCCCCTCCAAATCCCCCTGCTCATACAGCGGCCCGACGATCTCCTGCTGGATGCGTTCCATCGCCGTTTCGAGCGGCATGGTGACCGGGGGCTTCACCTGGATGGTGATGGTGCGCTGCCGTTCGCGACGGTTGATCTGCTCTGGACCACTGCTGAGCCGGATGTCGGCCAGTGCCGAGAGGGGCACCAGTTGGCCATCGCCGGTCGCGACGGGAAGTGAGGCGATGTCCTGTGTCTGCCGGACGAACGCATCGCTCCCGACGATGGTGAGGTCGATGCGGTCACCTCCGACGAAGTAGTCGCCGGCGTAAGCACCATCGACCAGCGCGTTAACGACATAGCCAAGATCGGAGGCATTCACCCCCATCTCTGCTGATTCCATCAGCTTGGGTTCGATATGAATCTCAGGACTCGACAGATCGAGACTCGGGCGGGGAATGGCCTGCGCCTCCGGCAGGATCTGATGCACCTTGGCAAGAACCTGTCCTCCCAGCTTCACGAGGTGGTCGAGGTCGGAACCGGTAATCTCGATATCGATCGCCCTCCCTCCACTCAGTCCACGTTCAAACAGGCTCGACTGGGCGGCAATCGCCAGCGTGCCGGGGAACTGCGAGCCGACCTGCTTCATGAGGGGAATCAGTTCCCGCACGCGCGACTCATCTTCGGTGCGCAGGCCCATAAAGACCTGACGTCCCCGCACCACATAGAAATAGTAGTTAATGACGGGATAGGGGAGTGCCTCGGCCTCGGGACTGCCGGGATCGACGTTCCAGTAGGGTTCCAGATCCTGTTCGATCTTGGTCCCCATCTCCATCAACTGGTCCATGTTGTAGCCGGGTGGTGGCGAGATGCTGACGAACACAAAGTTCCGGTTGCCTTCGGGCAGGTACTCGACCTTGGGCCAGAAGACATAACTGATGCCGATGGATGCACCGGTCAGTAGAGCGATCACCATGGCGGAGCGCCACAAGCGCTGCTGGGTCCAGGTGTTGATGCGCACGGTCGAGTCGACCAGCCAGCGTCCGCCCCCTTCCAGCATCCGCACCAGAACATTGCGGGAGTGTCTGGGCGCTGAACCATTCTGTTGATGGTGTGGGTCAGTTTCCTGACGGTCACGAAACAAGCGTGCCGCCGCCGTCGGGATGACGGTGACCGACACCACCAGTGATAGTCCCACTGCACAGCTGATCGCCAGCGCAATGTCGCGAAAGAGTTGACCGGCCATCTCCTGCACGAACAGCACCGGAAGAAACACGGCCACGGTCGTCAGCGTTGAGGCGATGACCGCCCCCCAGACTTCCTGCGTGCCTCGCGCCGAAGCAGCGAGTGGTGTCTCGCCCATCTGATACCGGCGGTAGATGTTCTCCAGGACGACGACCGCGTTGTCCACCAGCATACCCACGGCGAACGCCAGACCCGCCAGGCTGATGACGTTGAGTGACCGCCCCATCAGTTGCAGCAGCAGGAACGTCCCAATGATGCTGATCGGAATCGACAGTCCGACGATGAGCGTCCCGCCCGAACCAGAACCCGGCCACCAGAATGGCCGCGAGAGTCACCAGGAAGTACCACGGGGAGACGTACGCCGCGGCAACTGCCGAGACTGCGATCAGCGGTGTCACCAGCAGCGAACGCAGGCCCAGATGCAGGAATAACAGCAGCACAATCATCGTCAGGGCACCGCCGATGAAGATGTTCTGCTGCACAAGTCCGACGGCGGAGTCGATGTACTCCGTCTCGTCGTAATACTGGAAGAGTTCGAGCCCCCGCTGAGCCAGGATGCCCTCGTTCAGTTCGGTCGTCGCGGCCCGCAGCCCTTCCATCACCTGCAGCACGTTAGCTCCCGAGGCGCGCTGTACGCTGAGGCCGTTGCTCGACATCCCGTACCGCCGGGAGACACTGTCCATCTTCTTGAAGCCGACCCGCACCTCAGCCACGTCGCCGATGTAGATCGGGGCCCCGTCGCGCACCGCCAGCACTTGCCGACGCACCTGCTCGGGATCACGAAACTGGCCGAGCGTACGAATGACCCAGCGACGTTTGCCCTCCCAGAAGTCGCCCGCCGATGTGTCCCGGTTCTGGTTGTTCAGTGCGTTGCGGACATCAGTGATCGTGATCTGCCGGGCCGCGAGTTGTACCGGATCGACAATGACCTGCAGTTCTTCCTGCTGACCGCCGTAAGTGTTCGCATCCGCGACGCCGGGCACACGTTCCAGACGGGCCTCGATCACATCTTCCGCGAACTTCCGCATCTTCTGCAGATCGAGCGTGGGAGGCACCAGCTCCTGAATCTCGGGGAACTCTTCACCAATTTCATCGGCCAGCTTCTGCAGCCGATACACGCGCAGGCCGCTGTTCATCGCCCGCTTCACCGTCTCCAGTCGGTCAGCCAGTGCCGGATGTGCCTGTTGAAAGGCGGCGATCGCCTCGACCGTGGGAGGCTTGGCGGTGAGCATGTAGCGCGCGATCGGCTGGTCGGTCGCATCCGATGCTTGGATGACCGGCTCCAGCGCATCGATGGGGTACTCGCGGACCTGTTGCAGACGCGTGTTCACCCGCATCATCGCATCTTCGATGTTCGTGCCGACGACGAACTCCATCGTGATCTTGCCGGTCGAGTCCATGCATTCCGACGAGAGCTTGATGAGACCCTCGACACTCTGCAGCTGCTCTTCCTGCTCCTGCACGATCTCGCGTTCGACCTCCTGCGGACTGGCACCAGGCCACCGCGTCTCGACTGTGAGCACCGGGTTCTGCACCTCGGGCGTGAGCTGCTTGGGCATCGCGTACAGGCTGATGGCACCGAACAGGGCGGTCAGCAGTACGCCGACCGACACCTTCACCGGATTGCGGATGAAGGCCTCGATGAGATGCATGGCTGTCTCCTGTGGAGAAGGGACACCGGAAGGTTACGGCAGGGCACCCGGGGCGGGGTGCAACATCTGAAAGGACACGGCCTGTCCATCTTTCAATCGCTCATTGCCGCGGACGACAACAAGGTCGTTCGCTTTCAGGGGAGCTTCGACTTGCACCAGGGTGCCCTCAGCGATCCCCAGCGACACGGGCAATGCGCGCACGGTGCCGGTCTCGGGCATCGCCGTATTCACATCCACCACAAACACGCTGCGGCGCGAACCATTGAGCACGACCGCATCCTTGGGAACCAGGGGCATTTCTCCGCGGGCACCGGTCGGCAGCTCCAACCTCGCCAGCATCCCGGACATCATCAGCGGCCGACCGTTCTCGATGCGGTTCTCAAGGCGGACAATGACTGGAAATGTTCGCGTCGCCAGATTGGCCGCCGGGATCACGCGATCGACGGTCCCGGTGAACACGTCACCGGGAAGCTCCGCGAACTCGACACGCACCGACGCTCCGGGACTGAGCTGCACCGCCTGATCTGCCGGCACCGGGGCTTCGATCTTCAATTCGCTGAGCTGAATGATCTCCGCTACCGGATCCCCCTGCTGCAGCCATTCACCCATCTGCGTGCGCTCGGCTGAGACGAATCCATCAAATGGTGCGGTGATAACGAACTTCTTCAGCCGGTCCTCGATCAGTCGCACCTGCTCCTGCTGCAATTGATATCGTGCCTCCGCCTGCCCGATCTGCTCGGGTCGCGGGCCAGACATGGTCCGCTGGAGGGCCGCGTCAGTCGCTTTGAAGAGTTGCTCGGCCGTTACCGCCTGCTCCCGCACGTCATCCAGGTCTTCCTGGTTGACAGCACTGCGCTGAAACAGCGACTCGCTGCGCGCAGCCGGGCCACCGAGTTGTCCATCACAGCCTTGGCACCCAGCATCTTGGCGCGTGCCTCATCAACGTCCTCGGAGCGCGAGCCGTTCCGCAGTTCGGTGAGTTCTTCCTCGCGGAGCCTCAGCTCCGCATTTGCGGCAGCCAGTTCGATCTCAAGTGTCTCGGTTCGCAGCCGGGCCAGCGTTTGTCCCGCAGTGACCGCATCTCCGACTTCCACGAGATACTCCTGGACGCGACCATCTACAGCGCTGCCGACGATGCTCTTGCGTGCCGGCATGACAGTTCCCACGACGCGATGTCCGGAACTCAGCTCCCGTACAACAACCGGTGCGACAACGACCGGCGATCGTTCCTCCTGGGCCCACGCTCGTCCGCCGAGGACAATCATCAAACTGCAGAGACTGACGAGCACGGACCGGCAGAGCTTTGCTGTCAGTGTGGAGGGGGACGACGTGGTCCTTCGTAGTCGAAGCTGCCAGCTTCGACATCCAGAGCCAGCACCGTCATCAGTACCCGCCGCGAAATCCGTGGTCATCGAGTTGGTCAGCATGCTGTCCATGGAAGCCTTTGTCATACGGAGAGTCGATGGACAGGCATAACGAGGAGGGGACGCCCTGCGTTGTGAGCAACGCCCGGCGTCAGACGCTTGGGATGGAGACGGCCCGCCGCATCGCTGCGAACGGCGGTGCTGTCATCCTACCATGCAGCGACCGCCGCAGAAAACAGTACGGCACTGTCGAGCGAAGAGAAGACTCGGCCCGGACGTCAGGTGAGGATGTCTGTGACGACTGTGCCATGCACGTCGGTGAGCCGAAACTGCCGCCCCTGGTACTTGTACGTCAGCCGCTCGTGGTCGATGCCCATCTGATGCAGAATCGTCGCCTGCAGGTCGTGGACATGCGCCGGCCGCTCGGCGACGTGTTTTCACTCCTTCGAGGTGTCACGCTCAAGTTCCCGAACGATGATGCGCGTGACGTGGCCGACCCGGTCCTCAAACTGCTGCATCCGACGCACATACCAGCCATTGGGGGTTTCGGTCAACCAGTTGGGCTGGTGCATGACGAAGAATCGGAGTGACTTCCCTTCCGCCAGCGCATCCAGTGATCGGTAGTCGGAGTGTTGCAGAAGCGGCGCCCCCTGGTAATGCGTGTAGTCAAAGCCCAGATCAGACACGAAGACATTTCGCTGGTTGGCGACGTATCTCAGCACGACAAAATACAGGTGAGGATCAGCCACGATCACTGGCTCATCGGTGTTCCGCCAGTCGTCGAGGGTCAATACGGCAGATCGCACGCCCCCTGCTGATGCCGCCCATGATTGCCATGTGTGATGACGATAGGCCCATCCACCAAACCACACCAACGTAAGCCCAATCAACAGGGATCGCCAGTCGGCCGACGGTCGGTTGCCAACAAGCAGGGCCCAGGCCAGTAGTGCAAATGTCTGCGAGAAGATCAGATACCGCCAGACAAGAATGCTTTGCGAGTGCCGGCTGATGACTACCGCTGCAATGAGTGGAAGCAGCGATGCCAAACCGGCCAGGCGCCCAACAGGACCGCAGCACGTTAGGGCAAGCAGAGACAGGAGTATCCAGAATATCAGGCACATCAACGGCTGCATCATGGCCTCCGCGCCGACATCAGAATCCCGTGAACAGAACTGTGGCGGTTCTCGACAGGTCCGCCCACTGGAAATCGGGAATCCAGTAATCCCCTGCAACACGGACCCGCTGCGCAAGGAAGATGGGCAGCCAGTACCGCCAGACGATCGCCGCCGTCCACGCTCCGAGGGACGTCCCAATCAGCAACCGCTTCAGTTTGGGCGTCCACCCGCAACTGTAGGCCACATGGACCAGACGGATTCCAAGGACGGTGCCCAACGCGGCCGCGGTGAACAGCCCATAATAGTGCGTCAGCGTCAGGAGGACTCCGGTCGTCGTGCAACCGATCCAGTCGAGGAGAATCCCTCCCGAGCGAACGATGCGCAGTACAAACGTCGCGCACACGATGGCGAGGAATATCCCCAGTGTGTACATCCTCGCCTGCATCCCGAGTGCCACGTGGGCCGGGCTGATCGCGACTAGCGCCGCCCCAAACAGAGGAATCACCCCCGGCAAAGAGCTCGTCACCCTGTCCTCGGCACCGGCGACCTTCAGGAACCAGTGTGCGGACCAGATGCTCAGCACTCCGAAAGTGACGCTGAACATGCGCAACGCGACTGGCCCGTTGCCGAACAGGTACGCCCAGCACTTCAGCAGCACATAGAACACGGGCGGATGCACGTTCTGTGAGATCGAACGGAACATCTCCGGCCACGAGAATCCGATCGTCTTCCAGGAAGAACTCTCGTCGAACGAGTAACTCAGCGCACCTATCTCGTGCGTCCGCAGCAGCAGTCCCGCCAGCATGATGATCCCCAGGGCACACCACTCCAACGTCACTGCAGAACGAATCCGGGAAACTTTCAAAAGTCGCTCCCCGAAACAATCGTCTGCTGCAGCGGCGAATCGTCAAGCAGTCGTCCCTGCGGGCTGCTCAGCGCCGCATACACGACCCCGTCGATCGACTCCGACAGGAACGCCACATGTCCATCGGCATACGCCATGTTCACTCCGCCGGAATGGAACGAGTTCGGCACGGCGGAGTCCCCTTCTTCGGCCCATAACCCGCTGTTGATGCGCGAGTGGCCGGCGTTGCATCGCGAATAATCCACATAGCTGCCCGAGCAGAATCCATGGATGCACGGACTCCCGATATAGAAAGCTAAGCGACGCGGATCGGAATCACTCAGCCCGCCTCGGATGCTCGCCGGGTCAGCTCCCGTGCGTACGTTATCCGTCACCAGAAACGTCTGCGATGTGCCGTCAACGACATCCGCCAGCATATGGTGCCGCTTCGTCACGTCCGTATTCGCTGTCTCCAGAAAGAACAGCGACATCATCTTGAAGAGCTTCCGGTCCAGATCGTCCGCAGCACGTTCACCCGAACAGGCAAACCCGTCCCCGTTGAAGTCGACCGGCTGTACACCGGAATCAACCGGACAGTCGCGCACGGCTGCACGGTAGTGCACCGTATAGCCGATGCCGCCGTTAACCGCATAACTGAGGTCACCCCGGCGGTCTTTGCTTCGGGACAGATCCAGAGGACACACGAATACAGGAACATACGCCTGCCGGATGAATTCGTTTGCCGGATCGGTCAACGGTCGTGCGGGATCGATCTGCTGGTACAGGGCCGACCGCTCCACAAACGGCAGGATCGAAACCGCCCAATTGAAGTAGGGCTGCGGGTACAGGTTCTCATCGTGCAGAAAACTTCCTGATGGCGGCAGACGGCGGTTGGCCTCGTCAAACAGCGTGAGCGCGACCGCGAGATTCCTCAGGTTGTTCGTGCATTGCGTCTTTCGCGCGGTCTCCCGAACCTGGGTCACGGCAGGCAGCAACAGGGCCAGCAGCACCGTGCCGATCGCCATCACGACGACCAGCTCAAGCAGAGTAAAGCCTTCACGCGCGGTTCGCATTCAGAACTCCCCCACGGTCTCGCGTCCCGCCGGCGTGCACAGCGCCTGGAAGGTTTCGGCATCGATTCCGTCGGCAATCCACCGCGCCGCGCCGTCGCACATCAGCACGTGTGTTCCGCCGGAATGCATGCTGCCGTAGTCGCCGCCATTGTTGGGGGAAGCTCTCGATCTTCCGGTTCGCGGCAGCGCCCAGGCATGGTCGATGATCGTCTCGCCGACCGCCAGTGTGTTCGATTCTCCGTCATAGAGGTCCGTGAGTTCCGTCCGCTGCCCAAAGATGTCCCCCGTCCCCAGGTAGTTCGAGCGTCCTGCACCTCCGGACAATGTGAACTCGCCGCTGAAGGAAGGACATCGGAAAACCGGCAACACCGTCCCGATCAGTTCCCCACGTGAACTCCCGAAGCCGGCCCCCAGCGGATCAAGCTGCTCATACAGCGGTGTCTGATCGAGTTGCGGCAGCAGGAAGACGTCGAACCCCCAGCCGTTCTCTCTGTCCTGCGGCAGATAGCCGAACTTTGAGTGGTGGTCGTGCAGGGCGACGCCGATCTGTCGGAGGTGGTTCCGGCACTGCGTCCGCCGGGCCGATTCCCGCGCCATCAGCACGGCGGGCAGGGCCAGCGCCAGCAACAATCCGATGACGGCAATCACCACGAGCAGTTCCACGAGCGAAAGCCCGGCGTGCCTGCGGTCGGATTGCCGCCGGCCCTCCGGTGATGTGGGTTTGGAAGTCACTTCTAACGCCCTCAATCCTCGCACCTCGCTTCCAGCAGGCGCGCTCCGGCATAGCCGGCCACTCCGCCCGCACCCATCGTCCCGACCAGCAGGACGGCATACTGACCCGAACGGCACGCACCCCACAGGGGAAAGGCCCTGATGTCGGCAGACCGCTGCAACTCGCTTGGATACCGCTGCGCCTGACCTGCGGACCATGTGGCCACCGCCAGCCCCACCAGGTTGGCCGCGAGCAGCGACATCCCCCAGCAGAACCCGCAGCGCAACAGGTCGCGGGAGCAAAGTCGTGACCGAACAACTGCATGGTGGCGGTCTTTCGACTCGGCCGCTGCCAGTGCCTCGTCGATCGCTGCAGGGAGCGCAGACTCATCAGCGGGGCACAGCGGCTCGATGCACAGCACGGTTTCGTATCCGCTGTTGACCATCCGCGCTGCACCAATCGGATCGTGCCCAACAACCTCTTGAACAGATTCCGCGGCATGCAGCATCGCCTCGAGTTCCGCCGTGTTGAATTCGCCGCCTGCCTGCGCTCTTGCATGTTCGGCTTCCCAGCGAGCGAGCACGTCAGGCCGCCGCGCCATGTAGAACAGTCCGACCACGGACGCCGCCGGGTGCCAGTCCTCGTCCCAGTCGGCCCGGACGAGGTCGTCGGCACCGAGTTCACCCGGCGCACCAGGCGGATGAGATCGGCAAACCGCACCGGTCCGCAGGTCGCCCTGCCCCGCCGGTAGTGATAGCGCGTGCCCATAACCGTTCACTTCGCTTCGACTTTGTGCGCACACTCTTCCACCAGCGTGCGCACGGCGTCGAGGATCTGTTGCTGCCGCTGTTCGTCCATTCCCACGCTTCCCCAGCTTTTCGCCCAGCTCACATTGAGGAGCACTTTGCTCTCGTCGACCGGCACTCCCTTGTGGATGTGCGTGAAATCGAACGGATTCGTGTGGGCATCCCAGGCGCAGAACGGAACCGTCGTGAATGTGGGAATCCGCTGCCCGGTGAGTTCGGCGAGCCGGTCCGCCTGCGCGCAGCCTTGCCGTTCGAGGTTGAACGCATAGAGATTCAGGAGAAACAGTTTCTCGGGCAGGGCGTCCATGGAGGCCTGCATCCCCATGGCCATGATCTGCGGATCGGCGTTGATTTCGTTGACCAGGTTGCCGAGGGATGCTTGCCACCGATCCAGGCCATCCAGCACCACGGCCGGTTCACAGTAGGCCGCGCACAAAAACAGTGCGGCAGAGAGCGCATGGATATTTCGATGGATTGGGATCATCTTGGGATTAAGTTCAGGGGCGTCACCCCCTTCCCGGTGGCGCTGCATGGCCCGCCGCCAGTCGCTTTCATGCGTATCCAGCTTCTCGTCGAACAGTCCTTTCGCGCGACTCGCCGCTTCACCGGGAGGCATCGCCTGGAGCAGCGAATACAACTTAGCTACGCGCCTGTCCGCCAAGGTTTGTGCGAAACGCATCGAGGGCACAAGATCTTGGGTTTGAATGCCGACATCGAATACGACATCCTCACCGGGTGATGTCATTTCATGCAGGTATGCGGAACACTGCTGGAAGTCACACTGGGACACCTTGTCGATGAAGTCGTCGATTCTCTCGCGTTGAACGGGCACGCCCGCCTCCAGGTCACGCCGGGACAGAACCCGAAAGGGCCGCTTGGAATCACCCCTGTGTCGCGTAGCAGCCATATGTGGCGACGGAATCTCCGGTGCGCTGCGTGCCAGAAAATACCAGATTGCCACCCCCTGCACACCGACCAGGGCAGCGATCAAAACTCCCCATAGGAGTCGCTTCGACGCAAACATGTTGGTGCTACCTTTCGAGGACGATTGTCGCTGCCGGGCCAAGTTCGCGCCCGGGCCGTTTGCCGGTGGCGCTCTCGTGCACGTTGCATTGCTAGACCTGTTACGGCTTGTACAAGTCAAAGCTGGTGCTACCGTGCGCCTTACCGATGTCGACGCCGCCCGGACAATCACCCTCCTGAAGGTACAGCGCGCTTTCGCGGAACTTCTCGATGGAGGCTTCGTGAATACACCAGCTGGTGTACCCATCATCACACTCCGCGCCAATCAGCTTGATGCTGTGGCCGTGGCCGTTTTGCGCTACCGCCACAGTCGCGTCACACTCGTCGTTGGCAGCCTGCCAGCACTCAAGAATCACATCGACGCCGTACTGATCGTCGTCCGGCCAGTCCCCCACACCATAGGCATAGCCGTGGGAGTTCATCGAGTAGTCGATCGTGCCAATCTTGGTATAGCCGTCATATTTGTGGTCCCAATAAGCTTCGGCATCGGAGATCGTGAAAGTCACATTCTGCCCACTGATCGGGACGGTGACGGACCAGTTTGTACTGATATCCACGACCGCATATGAATAGTCGTCGTCGTTGCAGTTCTTCGCAGGACTGACGCAATTCTCCTGGCCCGGGTTCCCCTCATTTGTCTGGTAATATGTAACAGATCCCCAGTCATCCTGATTCGTATTTCCCTGTGCACTTGCATCCAAGTACAACTTGACGCCGAAGGGCTGCATGGTTCCACCGACTGACTTGCGAACGGCTTGCAAGAAATAGGGAGGCTCCGACGAGCATTCAGCTCCTCGGAGTTGGGCCCCGGCCAGTGTAACGATGGCGCAGACGATAGCGATCAGAGTGACGTGAGACGTGAGACGTGAGACGTGAGACGTGAGACGTGAGACGTGAGACGTGAGACGTGAGACGTGAGACGTGAGACGTGAGCAATTCATCGCAATCCCCCCTGATGGAAAGTTCCAGATCGGAACGTTGAACGCAGTTGGAGAGACCAGCACTATTTGACGCTGATGAGATTTCACCAACCCCCAGTCAGAAACACAAGCGCATTTCTCACAAGTTCCAAAAAATCTGGGCAGCCGGTCGCCCATCTGTCAGAACTTTCTCAGAGCCGTGTCAGAAACTTGTCAAGACCCCGTTCACCGCGGGCCGTGGGTAGGATGCAGGCGGTCAATCGCGTCGGCCCGGACGAGGTCGTCGGCGTTGAGTTCACCCGCGCGCACCAAGCGGATGAGATCGGCAAACCGCACCGGTCCACACGTCGCCCCGGTACTCCGGTAGTGGTATTGCGTGGCCATGTTCGGTCACTTCGCATCGACTTTGCCAGCACAATCTTCCACAAGCGCGCGCACCGCGTCCAGGATCTGTTGTTGCCGTTCCTCGTTCGTGTCCAGGCCTCCCCAGCTTTTCGCCCAGCTTACATTCATCAGCACCTTGGATTCGTCGACAGGAACGCCTTTGTGAATGTGCGTGAAATCGAACGGATTCGTATGCGCATCCCAGGCACAGAATGGAACGGTCGTGAATGGGGGAATTGGTTGCCCAGTAAGCTCCTTAAGTTGTTCGGCCTGTGCGCAGCCGTGTCGCTCCAGAACAAAGGTGTAGACATTCAGGAGGAATAGGTTCTCCGGCAAGGCATCCATCGACGCCTGCCCCCATAGCCACATGAGCTCCCGTTCTCTACGAATCATCGCAACGACATTGCGGAGGCGCGAATTCCAGCGATCGAGTTTCTGAACCAAGATTTGCGGTTCGCAGTGGGCCGCACACAGGAACAATGCGGCAGACAATGCGTGGACGTTGTAACTTATCGGGATCATGGGTGGATTCGCTCCGGGGCCATCACCACCCTCGCGCCGGCGTTCGATCGCCCGGAGCCAGTCGGACTCATGGATGTCGACTTTCTCCTCGAATAGCACATCCGCACGCTGCGCCGCCACCGCTGCCGGCATGGCCTTCAGCAGGGCATGAAGTTTGGCCACGCGACGATCGGCGAGCACCTGAGCAAAGCGCATCGATGGATCTATTTCCTGACTGTGAACTCCGACATCGAACACCAGGTCCTCACCCGGAGATGTTTGCTGGTGCAAGTAGGCGGAACACTGCTCAAAGTCGCAACTCGATACTCCATCGATAAACTCATCAATCCGCGCCCGGGCGACAGGCACCCCCGCCTCGAGTTGACGGCGGGACAGGGCGGGATGTGGTGGCGTGGGACCACCGTGCGGTCTCGTTGAAGCGGACTTTAACGGCGGATTCTGTGGTGCACTTTCAGCCAGGAAGTACCAGATCGCCAGCGCCTGCACTCCGAGCACGGCAGAGATTAGCCCTCCCCATAGAAGGCGCTTCGACGCTGGCATGTTGGGGCTGCCTTTCGACTATGGTTGTCACGGTTGACGGTAAGAGAGCACTGGCACCGTTCGCTGACCGCATGTTCGTTCCACTGATCGACGTCAAAGTGGTTTGTACAAGTCGAAGCTGGCATTGTTGTGCACCGCGCTGATGTTGACGCCACCGGGGCAATCACCTTCTTTAAGGTAAAGCGCACTTTCTTTATACTTTTCAATTAAATTCTCGTGAATACACCAACTCGTGTAGCCATCGTTGCACTCCGCGCCGATCACTTTGATACTGTGGTCGTGGCCGTTTTGCGTGACCGCTACCGTCGCGTCGCACTGGTCGTCGTCAGCCTGCCAGCACTCAAGTATGAGTTCGGCACCATATTGCCCGTCTTCCGGCCAATCGCCGACTCCAAATGCATAGCCATGACAGTTCATGGAATAGTCGATCGTCCCGATCTTCTCGTATCCCAGTGGCAAATACATGTGATCCCAAAAGTCTTCCGCGTCCTCATTTGTAAATGTGAACGATTGCCCGTTGATGACTGTGACCTGTTCCCACGTCGTAGTAATGTTCACGACTGCGCACGAGTAGTCCGCGTCAGTGCAGTTCTTCTTGGGACTGACGCAATTCTGTTGACCTTCGTTCGTCCTGTACTTCGTCGCACTTTCCCAGTCATATCCGTTGATATTGCCAGTGGTATTCGCATCGAGCCACAAACCGATTGTGTGGGGTTGTAGTGCTTCAGCGGCAGTGAGACAGGAGTGAAGTTAGGATAGCGGTCTCGCAGACCAGGAACGAGGAGCGAGGCCATGACGAGGAAGCGGTAGCGTCGTCGGTGGAGTGCGGAGGACAAGTTACGGATTGTGCTGGCGGGGTTGGAGCCGGACGTGGAGGTCTCGGAACTGTGCCGGCGGGAGGGGATCAATCCGACGCAGTACTACGGCTGGAAGAAGACGCTGCTGTCGAGTGCAGCGCGGGTCTTCGACGATCGAGCACCGAAGCCGTCCCGGAAGGAGGAGCGTCTGGAGGGGGAGCTGTCACGCTGCAAGGACGTGATTGCGGAGATTACGGCGGAGAACCTGGAGCTAAAAAAAACGCTCTTGGATTAGAGGACCACGGTCAGCTTCCCCCGGAACTGCAGCAGCGGGTGCACGAAGAAGTGAAACAGACGAAGACCAGAAGCGGTTGGCTGGTGTCCCGGACCCTGCAGGCGCTGGGAGTGGCCCGCAGCAGCTACTACCGGTGGCTGCGGGAGAAACCCTGGAGTCGGAAGGAGCCTGGCGAGCTGGTGCGCGTGGTGCAGGCGTTCGAGGTGCTGGCCCGGGAGAAGCGGGCGGTGCGGGACTATGCCCTGGCGCATCCGGAGGTGCGTCATCGGGAGCTGTCGTGGCGGATGATCGACGAGGATGTGGCGTGTCTGAGCGCCTCGACGGTGTACCGGATTCTGCGGGAGCAGAGGCTGATGGCCTCGTGGAGCCGTCGGAAGAAGCGGTACCGCGAGGAGCGGGAGCAGGCGAGCCGTCCGGACGAGATTCGGGGGGACCGACCTGATGTACGTAAAGGTGAACGCTCAGATGTACTTCTTCGTGGCGTTCATCGACGAATACTCGCGATACATTGTGCACCACGAGCTGCTCACGAGCATGGACGGGGTGACGCTGAGCCTGGCGGCGCAGCGGGCGGTGGAGACACTGCCGCGGACCGGGACGGGAGAGCTGGCGGTGAGGCCGGAGTATCCGCAGCGACAACGGGAGCGGTTACATCTCGAAGGAATTTCACGGGCTGCTGGAGTATCACGGATTGACGCACCACAAGATCACGCCGCATTGTCCGGAGGAGAACGGGATCATGGAGCGGGCGAACCGGACTTTCCGGGAAGCGCTGGAGAAGGTGGAGCCGGGGAGCCGATTCGAAGCGGAGGATGCCTTGCGGCGGATCATCAAGCATTACAACACACAGCGGTTGCACAGCTCGCTGGGGTTCCTGAGACCGGTGGATTACTACCGGGGGAACCCGCGCGTGCTCCACGAACGTCGTCGTCGGAAGGTGTCACAGGCCAGGCACCGACGGAAACAGATCAACCTGAGGCTCCGGCAACGGACCCTCCCCTACAAAGACCCAGAGACCGTCTCTTCTAACTGATACCGAACTGTCTCACTTTCGTTGAAACAACTCACGGTTGGTTGTTCTGCCTTACCGATTGTTCGAACGTGATGTAGTGAACTTGCGCACTCCTCACCCGTGGCAGTTGATATCGGAAGCAGCAGTCCCAAGAGAGACGCGTATGTCAACGTGAGACGTGAGAATTCATCGCAATCCCCCCCCTGATGGAAAGTTCCAGAACGGAACGTTGAACGCAGTTGGAGAGACCCACAGCATCTGACGCTGTTGTGATTTCAGCAACTTTGAATCCGAAACGCAAGCGAATTACAGGAAAATAGCGGCCGCTCAGGCACTGGTCAGAAACCTGTCAGGGAGTCTGTCGGTCCCCACGCATCGGGCCGTTGAAGTTTCACGCTTCTCGAAGAGCTGGTCGTTGAGCCAAGGCTGTGTGACGGACGAGTGACTGCGCTGGGGCAGACGATCACTACATCGATTCGACAATGCCCCCGGGTTAGCAACCCATGGGGCCAGGAATGTCGATTGTCTCCCGGCACCGTTGGGACAAGCCAGCAGTGGCACTCCAGCGCCGCACCGCTTCAAGTAGAAGAAGCGGTGCTACCTTCTCGCCCTCCCCGGGCGTTCGTTCCTCGCGTCCGACGCTCCCGGAAGGGAGGGTGAAGAATGGACGAGAGAAGGCGTTCGTTCGCCGGTGGCGATGCGGCGGAAGAACAACACTTTCTCCTACCCACACGCCGCTGCCCGTGGGCTCGGAGGGTGCAGATCGTGGACGCTGCCGAACGCCTCTCAGGGCATCGTCCAGTTGTACTGGCCGAGTTCGAGTGCCAGGAAGATGCACCCGGCAATCAATGCGGCGACCGAAACGAACAGCAGTCCGACATAGACATCGGGCTGGGGTTCGGGTCCTTTAGAGCCTCGTGGTGACATTGTCGCCTCGTTCAATAATGCCGTTTTTCGCTGCCTGAACGACCTGACCGACCGCCCGGTCGTTGGTCACATAGACGATCTTGATCTTGCCGAGGTACTTCGGCGCACCGCCGGCTGCCGATGAGCGGTACACATCCAGCAGGTGATTCTTGAGCAGTCCATCGTCGCTGCCGATCGACACTTCGACGAACTCGGTCCGGTTGGTCTTATCTTTTTCGAGCGGCGACGACAATGCCGTCCACGGGCGGTGCCGGATCTTCTTCACTTGCGATCTTGGAGGGATCGGTCGGCAGCCCATTAAGGCGGAGAATGCGCTTCAAGTCGCCAGTCTGGCCCAGCAGGCTGTCGTGACGTTCCCGCAGGTCCTTGTTCACGAGCTCCTGACCGAAGAGGGTGTCCTCAGTTTTCTGCAGGTCGGCCACTGTGGTGGCGAGGGTGTCTTGCAGGGTCTTGTTGGCGATTCGCTGGGCCGTCGCTTCCTCCTGGCGGAAGGCGGCTTCTTCCGACTTCGCTTGGGCCAGCCCCTGGGCGACACGGCGTTCCTCGTCCAGCCGGTTGTTCTGATCCTGGGCATTCTTCAGCTGACCCTGCAACTGGACATTTTCGGCCAGCGCCATGTCGGAGGCATTCTTGGCCGCATCACGCTCCTGGGTCAGGGCCGTCACCTGGCGTTCCTGCTCGGTGCGCATGTCCTGAATCTCCTTGTCCCGATCGTCGAGCGACGACTGGAGGTTCAGGGCATTGTTTCGCCAATTCTCCTGCACCGAATACACGGCACCTGCAAACGCCATGAAGGCGATGCTCATCAGCACTTGAACGACGATTAGCACTTTGCCGACGAATGACATGGTGTCACTCCACTGTGTGTTGTCTCTGGCGAATCAGGCGCCCTGGCCACCTGCGGCCGGGGCGTACCCTTCGAGCTGTCGCTTCAATTGATCCCGGCGTTGCTCCGCGCGGTCCAGGCTTCCGTTGATCTGCTCGATCAGATTGCGCATCTGTCGCTGAATCTGCTGGATGCGAAACTCATCGGTTCGCACCACGTCCACCTGGTCCTGTAGTCGAAACACATCGCCGCGCCGTGCCTGAACGACACCCTCAATCTGAATCGCCTGCTCCGCCGCCTGAACCACCTGGACCGACAGGTCGTGATACTGCTTTCTCAAACGCTGCAACTCCGACTGCCAGGCGGCGATATAACCGTCCAGGGCCTGGAGGTCTGCGGCTGTGGACGTCTGCATGTCTTCCAGTCGCTTGGGGAGGTTCTGTTCCCGTTCGCCCAGTGCCGCGAGTTCTTCACGCTGCTTGGTGATGCGATCATCCAGCGCCGCTACGATTGCCTCGGGCAGCACGGCGGTGGTCTTCAAGGAGTCGCCACGGGCTGTCGACACTGTCCACTGCGGGTTCTCACCCACGCTGCGGACGAACTTGTACCCCTGCATCGACTCGGCCATGGCCCGCCAGTTGGGGCCGCCAAACGTCGCCACTCCTGCGAACCCCAGAAAGGCGATCGCGGCCGCTGCCAGGAACACCGTCAATGCCTTGCTGAGCCGGGTCATTGTGACGTGATCTTGAGGTGGTTGGGTGACATCCGCTTGCGCCGGAACTCACCGGACAACAACTGAAACACTGCGGCGATGACGCCTGTCGGTAAGAACGTCCGATTCATTTGTCATCATAGGACTCCGGGAATTCCGGAGTCAATCACCAGTTTCGCCACGATATCGAGAGACGCTCTCCCCGGCGAGGCGCGAACCGGTCTGCCACGTCTCAGATTGTCGGCTGTCACAAGGCGGATGTCGCAGGCTGCCGGGCGACCGGGACCCGAATGCCGGGAGTTCCGGTCAGCGCGGGGATCGCAGCGAATGGCCATCTGGTGCGATTCTCAGGTTTGCAACGATGTCACCGGCAGCAGTGTCCCAGGTTGGGCCAGGATCGTTGGCCGAAAGTTCACGCAAGCCTCGTAACACTCGTCGCTTGCTGTTGGTTCCGCGGGGCGTCGTGTAGCATAGATGTACGGGTTTCAGGCATGTATCGGCAGAATCGTTCCTGGTTCTCCCGGCGAAGTTGCCGATGAGGGCCCCTCTCACGGTATCGATTCGCAGCCAACGTCAGCAGATGCGGTCCCGCATTGCACTGTCCCTCAAGTCAGTCTGCCGGAGGCAGCGTTTCACGAGCACGAAGCATTCCCGGAGACGCACCGTTGGCCACCAGTGACATCTACTACCAGTACGAACCTCAGACGTCCTATGACCTCGTGCGATTGCTCCCTACGCTGAACTCGGCCCAGTGGAGTGACATCGAACGCACGGGAGGCGACTTGCTCCAGAAACTGGATGCCAGTCGGACGTCGGCCCTGCTCATGGACCTCTCAGAGATGACGTACATGGGCAGTGCGGTCGTGGCCCTTATTGTGCGCTGCTGGAAGTCTCTGAAGGCGCGAAACGGAAAATTGGTGGTGGTCTGCGACAACGACGTGGTGCGGGAAGTTCTGGTGCTGGCGGGGCTGGACAAGCTCTGGCCGGTGGTCGACTCCGGCGAACGGGGACTGCAGGAGCTGGGCATCCGCAAGACTTTGGTGTCTCCCGTCGTGACCAGGACGCTAGCCCTGCTGGGGCTGGCAGTGGCCGTCCTCGCTGCCGGTCTCACCTTCACATCCACACCGATCGACCGGCACTGGCTGCTGAGTGCACTTGCCGGCGGTGCCGGAGTAGGCATCCTCGCAGCCCTGTATGCCATTCTGACTGTGCAGTGCCTTCGGACGTCCGGCGGGCCTCGGTATTATTGTCGCCTGTGCTGCCGCAGCGGCTGTGGGCTTTCTGCGGTAGTCACATCTTTCTGAGAGAACGACGCGACCTGCTGCTCATCTGGATCACGGAAACCCGGAGTGATGTTTCATGGCCAGTTCGTCAACGACACCCGGCAGTCTTCCGGAGGTGAGGCACAAGTGCGCTCCAGGAAGAACTCAAACAGCTGGTGGATGTCGTCGGACCGGCTCCCCTGGTAGATCTGCTGCTCGAGCGCGCCTTCGAAGTCGGAGCGACGGACATCCATTTCGATCCGCAGCCGGAAGGACTGAAGGTCCGCTTGCGGGTCGATGGGCTGCTGCATGAGGTGGCACGTCTGCAAGCCGCGATTACTCCGCCCGTAATCTCGCGTCTCAAGGTGCTGGCCGGGATGAACATCACCGAACGGCGGATCGCGCAGGATGGACACTTCTCGAATACAGCCATTGGCCGGCAACGGGATGTCCGGGTGGGAGGCGGGCCCACAATCTATGGCGAGCGACTC
The DNA here is from genome assembly GCA_963707405.1 of uncultured Planctomycetaceae bacterium. Taxonomy (GTDB): domain Bacteria; phylum Planctomycetota; class Planctomycetia; order Planctomycetales; family Planctomycetaceae; genus CAVPPT01. Next base: position 493,826 of record CAVPPT010000008.1, read on the forward strand.
GTGCTCCGCCTGATGCCCGACAGTACGGTGCTCACACAACTGGATGAGCTGGGCCTTGAGGCGCATCAGCAGCGTCTGGTGGAAGAGGCCCTCCGGGCTCCGCATGGGATGGTGCTGTGTGTCGGCCCGGTCGGCAGCGGCAAGAGTACCACGACCTATTCCTGTCTGAACCGGCTCAACGATCCTCTGCGCAGTGTCGTGACAATCGAGGATCCGGTTGAACGCCGCGTCGAAGGGACTGTGCAGATCCAGATTGACCCCCGGATCAAGTTCGGTTTCGTTGAGGCGCTGCGGGGTGTACTGCGGCAGGACCCCAACGTCATCATGATCGGCGAGATTCGCGACCCGGAGACGGCCCAGATTGCTGCCCGGGCCGCACTTACGGGAATCCAGGTGCTCAGCACGCTGCATGCCCACGACACCAGTGCGGCGATCGATGTCTTCCGTCAGTTCGGGATTCCCGCCAAGTTCATTGCCGACAGTCTCAACTGCATTATCGCCCAGCGCCTGTTGCGAAAGGTGTGCAGCCGGCATCGCGAGACGTATCGCCCGGATGCAGCCACGATCCCGATGCTGAACCTCACACCGGAACAGGCAGCGGATGTCGAACTGGTTCGGGGCATCCCGCACGACGACAACTTTCACACAGGACACCTGGGACGCACGGGCGTGTTTGAGGTCCTGCGCATCGATGAGGTCCTGCGCGATGCGATCCTGACGGGCAAGTCACGTGCCGAGATCGATGCCCTGCTGAAACAGCAAGGCTTGCAGTTGTTGTCCCAATCTGCGATCAACAAAGTACTGGCGGGTCAGACCAGCCTCGAAGAGATGGTGCAGATGATGCTCTGACCGGGCATTCCAAACGGAACGGCGGGGGGCCAAGCCCACGGGCTGCGTCTCGTTGGTCCGGCAGTAGGACGTAGGCACCCAGTACTTCAGTCGTCGGCGCTGAGCAAGCACGATGGTCAAGGAAGCGACAGGGCCGTCAGGAGTGAAATCGCAATGATGTCGAGAACTTCGCACCAGGGTCTGCTTGTCGTCGCGGCACTGGTCCTGCTGCTCGTTCCCGCGAACCGATTGCCTGCCCAGGGACAGGGCGGCGGGGGTGCCGGAGGTGGAGGCATCGGCGGAGGCGGGATCGGTGGAGGTGGGGGCAACACCGGCGGGGGCAATGTCGCCGGCATCTTCATTGATCCCCATGGGGTGATCCATCCCCAGACGCTGCAGCCCGCATCGGCCAAGCTGCTCCGGGAACGTCAGGAGGCCTTCGCACAAGCGATTCCTGGGGATCTGCAGAGTTACTCCGAGCGACGGATGGTCTCACTGGTTGGGTTGGAACGTATCTGTGCGACACTCATGGAGCGCGGCGAGGAGCCGGGTGAAGAGCACAAGTCGCTGGGAGGTCTGCAACGCATCGACTACCTGTTTGTGGATGAGGACTCCGGCGATCTCGTCATCGCGGGACCGGCTGAGGGTTTCGTTCCCGATCTGTCCGGTCGCATGATTGGCGTCACCACAGGACGACCCACACTGCGGCTGGACGATCTGATCGTCGCGCTGCAGGGCGGACTCTCGGGAGTCCGGAGCATGGGTTGCTCGATCGACCCGGAACCCGGACGGCTCGCCCGTATGCAGCAGTATGTGCGGGCGAACAGCAGTCCGACGTCGCCCGCCGGTGCAGCCCGCCGCTATGAGCAGATGGCCAACATCCTCGGTCGCCAGCAGGTGTCGGTGTTCGGCGTCGAACCGGCGACGCACTTCGCCCAGGTGCTGGTCGAGGCGGACTTCCGCATGAAGCGGATCTCGCTGGGGGCCGAACCTTCGGGCGTCCGGGGACTCAGCAGTCATCTCGCGCTGCTTAAACCGAACGGCAACAGCATTCAGCGCTGGTGGTTCACACCGCTGTATGAGGGGTTGTACGCGTCGCCGGACCGATCGGCCTTTCAACTGGTCGGTCAGCGTGTGCAGCTGATGGCGCAGGAAGAGGTTGTCGGTTTCCAGGGGGAGCGCAGCGATGCCGCCTTCACACGAACCAGTACCGAACGTTTCGCCCAGAACTTCACCCTCAAGTACCCGGAGCTGGCTGAGCGGTCCCCCATATTCGCGGAACTGCAGAATCTCATTGATCTGGCTGTGATTGCCGCGTTGATCCGGCAGGAGCAACTCGCCCAGCGTGTGGGGTGGACGTTGACATTGTTCGCCGATGCGACGTCGGCGCTGGTGCCGGAGTTTCCCGTTCCTCGTGAGGTGGACTCCGAAACGACATCGCGTCGTGCCTCCCGGGGCATGATTCTGGGCCTGGTCGGGGGCGTGACGATCAACCCCCGGTCGATCATCAAAGAGGTACAGACTGCCGATCCCTCCCTGCGTCTGGAGGGTGTTCAGACGGAGGTCCGGGACCGCCCACGGAGTGAGGTGCATTCCTGGTGGTGGGACTGATCGCAACTGTCGACGACATAACGACTGGAGGAAGTTCGCTTGATCTATTCTGTGATTATGGCCGGGGGCAGTGGGACGCGCTTCTGGCCCCAGAGCCGCAAGGCCATGCCCAAGCAGTTGCTAAGGCTGGCGGGCCGTCGCACACTCATTCAGTCCACTCTGGATCGAGGCCTGCCCGACATCCCTGCCGAACGGGTTTGGGTGGTCACCAACGACGTGCAGGCCCCCGAGATCTGCCGGCAGCTTCCCGAGGTTGCCGCAGGCCATGTGCTGCGGGAGCCCTGCGGTCGCAACACCGCCCCGTGCATCGGACTGGCCGCCATCCATCTGCTCAGGCAGGACCCCGAGGCCATCATGGCGGTCATGCCGGCGGACCATGTCATCTCTCCCGCGGAGACATTTCGGCAGGCGCTGCAGGAGGGTGTGGACCGCATCAACGAGGACCCCTCGCGCTTACTCCTGTTTGGGGTCAGACCGACCTATGCCTCGACCGGCTTCGGCTACATCGAACGTGCCGAGCCTCTCACCGGACGAACGTACCGTGTCGCCTCCTTCCGCGAGAAGCCGGTCCAGGAGGTCGCGGAAGCATACCTGGCGGCCGGGACGTTCTACTGGAACTGCGGCATCTTCCTCTGGAAAGCCCGGACGATCATGGATGCTCTGGAGCAGCACGAACCGGACATGCATCGCATCCTGATGCGGCTCAGCGAACAGATCGGTACTGCCGGATGGAACTCCGCGCTGCAGACCGAGTTCCCCCGGATGAAGTCGATTTCTGTCGACTATTCCGTCCTTGAACATGCGGCCAACATCTGTGTGCTCGAAGCTCCGTTCAACTGGGATGACGTCGGCAGTTGGCCGGCGGTCGAGCGGCTCAACGAGCCGGACGCCGACGGGAATACGATCGACGGTCTGCACTGCGGGATCAACACGAATGGATGCATCATCCGTTCGGAGGAGGGGCATCTCATCGCAACCTATGGCTTGGAGGACTTCATCGTCGTTCACACTCCCGACGCGACGCTGATCGCCCCCAAGGGCGATGAGAACGCGGTGCGGGAGATCGTCGATCGCATCAGACAGGCTGGACATGAGCGGTTCCTGTAACGAACCGCGCAACACTCAACGGGGGCGAACGGGGTGACCGTGCCGGTGCAGGGACGACTGCTGGGTCTGGATTTCGGCACAAAGCGTCTCGGGCTGGCGGTTTCCGACTACGAGCAGCGCATCGCCTGTCCGCTCGATACCCGTGCGTGCTCCAGCGATCTGGCGGACGCCGAATACCTGCGATTGATGGTCGATGACTACACTGTGGTCGGTGTCGTGGTGGGACTTCCTGTCCACATGAGCGGTGACGAAGGCGAGGCCGCGTGCGAGGCACGGGCCTTCGGTGAATGGGTGGGCCGCATCGTGCATCGGCCGGTGACCTTCTGGGACGAACGCTTCTCCTCGGCGATTGCTGACGTGCGGCTCAGTGAAGCCGGAGTTCGCAAGTCGCGTCGAGCTGGTCTGCGGGACCAGCTGGCAGCCCAAGCGATGCTCCAGTCGTTTCTGGATGCCGACGACCGTTCCCGTCCCCCTGCCGACCTGCCCCGCCACAACCATTGACCCTTTGCCGCAATACTGTACACTTGAACAAGTTGTGCAATCCACCACGCCGGACCGATGGGAATTACACGGGTCTACCTGAACTGGAACCGGCCGGCGCTGGTAAGTGCCGCCAAGCTGATCATCGGCAACGCCCCGCCACAGTCTCCCGTCGACTTGCGGGAGTTGGTCGTGGTCGTGCCGGGTCGACGTTGCGCCGCCGGCTGCTGGAGCTGCTGGTTCAGCAGACCGACAATCGTCTGCTGCCCCCGCAGATCGTTACCGAGAGTGAGCTTCCTGAGCTGCTCTACGAGCCGCAGCGCCTCTTCGCCAGTCCGTTCGTTCAACAGTGGTGTTGGGCTGAGGCCGTTCGTGGGCTGTCGGACGACACCGCACGCCGGCTGATGCCCCAGCCGCCTGATGCCAGTCAGTTCGACGCGTGGCTGGACCTGGGTCAACTGTTGTGGCGGGTGCACCGGGAACTGGCTGCCGAAGGTCTGTCGTTTGCCGATCTGCTCAGGCGGGGCAAAGACATAGTGGGAGTGCGGGAACAACCCCGTTGGGAAGCGTTGCGGGAGGCGCAGCAGCGATACCTGGGAATGCTGGACGCGGCGGGTTTGTGGGACCGGGAGACCGCCCGCATCGTGGCTCTGGATGAGGGGGAATGTCAGACAACTCGCCCGATCATGCTGATCGGGACCGTCGACCTCAACAAGGTCACGCGGGCGATGCTCGACCAGGTGGCTGAACATGTAACCGCGTGCATCCCCGCACCTCCGGAACTCGCCGAACGGTTCGACGAGCATGGTTGCGTGATTCCGGACGTCTGGCAGTCGGTGCAGGTCGACATTCCGGAAGACCGCATTCACGTGGTGGATGGTCCGCGCGAACAGGCGGATGCAGTCGTCCGGGCCCTGCTGTCGTTCGACGGGCGGTATCGGCCGGATGAGATCATCATCGGGACGGCAGATGAACGACTCGTCCCCCGGCTGAGGCGCACGTTGGCGCGATTCGACGTGCCTACACGCTGGGCGGTGGGCAAGTCACTGCAGGATACGCTCCTCTTCCGGATGCTGAGGGCGATCGGCGACTATGTGGACGATGCCTCGCCGGCCAACTTTCTCGCGCTCGTGCGTCATCCCGACATTGCCGAGTGGATCAACCACCGGGACATTGAGGGAGACTGGCTGACTGAACTGGACGACTATTTGGCGGAGCGCCTGCCGCATCGCCTCGGGCACTGGCTGGGCAGCCGGAGCCACACCTTCACCCTGCGGCGAATCCATGGCCTCGTTAATCGTCTGGTGGCTGATCTGCAGGCAGATCCACAGCACCTCGCTGCCTGGTCGCAGCCAATCCTCCGGTTGATCAAGCGCTTGCTGGGCGATCGCGACTTTGATCCCCAGACCCCGGCACACAAGGCGGAGATCGAAGCGTGCGATCAACTGCAGGAGACGTTGGCGGCTCATGCTTCCATCCCCGCAAACCTGATGCCCCTCGTCACAGCGCCGCAGGCGATCGACCTCACGCTGCAGCAACTTACCGGGGAGGCGGTCGCTCCGGCGGCGGATGACGACGCCATCGAACTGCTCGGATGGCTCGAACTGCCACTGGACGATGCGCCCGCGTGTATTGTGACGTCATTGAATGAGGGCTTCGTCCCCTCATCCGTCAGCGTTGACCAGTTTCTGCCCGACGTACTGCGCCGGCAACTCGGAGTGCTGGACAACTCCCGCCGATATGCGCGCGATGCCTTCGCCCTTAGTCTGCTGGTGCATTCGCGTCCCGACGTGGTACTCATTTCGGGACGGCGCGACGAACGGGGAGATCCGCTGGTCCCCAGCCGACTGCTGTTTGCGACCGATCCACAGATCTGTGCCCAACGAGTCGTGCGCTTCCTGTCGCGGAGTGCTCCCCAGACACGTCTCGTTTCCGCCGGTCCATTTTCGTCGACGCGGGATGACTCCGACTTCATCGTGCCCCGGCCTGAGCGTCTGAGTTCAACATTCGAGAAGATCCGGACGACCGACCTGCGTGCCTATCTGGAATCTCCCTACCGATTCTACCTCGAGCGGGTGCTGCAACTGCGGACTGTGGATGACGCGGCTGACGAAATCTCCGGCGGGAGCTTTGGAGATCTGGCCCATGCGGTCCTCAAGGAATTCGGACTCAGTGAGTTGAGTGGCTCGTCGAATTCGGCACAGATCCGCGAGTTCCTGATCGACGCGCTGCACCAGCAGATCGGTCGGCGCTTCGGAGATGACCCGCTTCCGGTGGTTCGGATTCAGGAGGTGCAGCTCTCGGCGCGTCTGGCCGCGTTCTCCGAGTGGCAGGTGCGGTGGGTCGATCAGGGCTGGTCGATCCGGCATATCGAGGCTCCCGATTATGGAACGCTCATCGAGTTCCCTCTGGGGGAGGGGCAGGCGATCCCCTTGCAGGGCGCATCGACCGCATCGATCGGCACGAGTCTGACCGGCGCTGGGCGATCTTCGACTACAAAACCGGCGAAGCGGGAGATCCCCCTCAGAAAACCCATCGCACCAAGGATGGATGGCGCGACTTGCAGCTTCCGCTGTATCGGCTGATTGCCGAGCAGACACTCGATGTGACCGGGGATGTCCAGCTGGGATATATCACGCTGTCCAAGGAGGATGGACAGGTGGGCGAGAAGTTCGCCGACTGGTCCAAATCCGATCTGAACGACGCCGAGAATCTCGCCCGCAAGGTGATTCGTGACATCCTCGACTGGAAGTTTGAAGCGGGTGCCGAGGACGATGAGCGTGTGCTGAGGGATTGTGCTCCGATCGGACAGGTTGGCGTCACTGAGCGAAGGGTGTTTGCATGACGCATCCGCCACAACGTTCGCCATCGCCGCAGAGTCGGGACTCACAGCAGAGGAGCACCAGCGACCGCGCCGATACGCCTTCACGAGGCAGCCATGTGGTGGTTCGCGCGTCCGCAGGGACCGGCAAGACGTATCAGCTGGTCGTACAGTATCTTCGCCGCCTGCGCCGGGAGCCGCACGCGGCCCGATTGCTGGCGACGACCTTCACCCGCAAGGCGGCGGGCGAGATCCTCGAACGGGTCCTCCTGCGCCTGGCCGAGGCGGCCCTCGACCCCGAAAAGTGCGCCCGGCTGGCCGGCGAGATCGGTGATCCGACATTCGAATCGGTGGAAGGTCTGACGCTCCTGAAGCAACTGGGGCAACAACTGCATTTGGTGCAGATCAGTACGCTGGACAGTCTGTACTCGCGACTGGCGACATCCGCGACGCTCGATCTGGGTCTCCCGCCGGGCTGGCAGATTCTGGACGAGCAGGCCGATGCGCAGCTGCGCCAGGAGGCGATTACCAGGCTCCTGCAGGCCGAGCCGACGTCCTCTGTCGTGCGACTCTCGCGGATGCTGGCGAAGGGGAACACCAATCGCAGCGTCCACCGGCTGCTCCACAACACGATCAATACGTTCTACAACCTGTACCTGGCGACAACGAAGGACGCCTGGGAATGGTTTCCCCCGGCGGATCCGCCGCTGACCGACGAGACGTTGCAGAGCATCACCAGCGAACTGCGAAACCTTGACGTGTCTGACAAGAGGTTTCGGAAGGCGATTGAAGGCGATTGCCAGCGACTGCTGCTGCGGGATCTGGAAGGATTCTGCGGCGGGGGGCTCACCGCGAAGGTACTCTCAGGTGAGCTGACCTACTACAAGAAGCCGATCGACGAGCCGATCTTAGAACGGTACGAGCGCCTGATCCGGCACATGCGGTCCCTGCTGATGCTGGAGCTGACCCAGCAGACACAGGCCACGTACGAACTACTCGACCGCTTCCATGCGGTGTACTCACGCCTCAAACACGAGGCGCGCGGCGTGCGGTTTGAGGACATCACTCTCCGGCTGGCGGCGGCCTGTGCGGATGGGACGCGACAGAACTGGCAATCGCCTCATCAACAGGACGTATCCCATCTGTTGCTCGATGAGTTTCAGGACACGTCTTGGGCACAATGGCAGGTGTTGCGGCCGCTGGCACAACTGGTCACAGGCGATGGTGAGAACAGTTCGTTCTTCTGCGTGGGTGACATCAAGCAGGCCATCTACAACTGGCGCGGAGGCATGGCGGAGCTGTTCGACGCCATCGAAGAGCAGCTGCCCGGATTGCGCCGACAGCCGCTCTCGGAGAGCCGGCGCTCGGCCCCCGTCATCATCGACACAGTCAACGCGTTGTTCGAGGGTATGTCGTCTCACCCCAACCTGGGGGACGACATGACGAGCGTGCAGGAGTGGTGCCGACGATTCGACGTTCACACGACAGCGAAAACTGAATTGTCCGGCTATGTGAGCCTGGTCGCTGTTGCGGAGGACGAGAAACCCGGCGAAGAGAAGCACACAGTTCCGGCGACGATCCGGCATGCGGCGCGGGAGGTGGCTGACATCGTGGGTCGGTGTCCGGGGCGAACAGTCGGCGTGCTGTTTCGCAGAAACGTCGGCGTGCGACAGATGATCGCCCAGCGGCGCTCCCTGGGGATCGATGCCAGCGAGGAAGGAGGGAACCCTGCTGACTGATTCAGCCGCCGTGCAGTTGCTCATGTCGCTGCTGCAAGTGGCCGATCATCCGGGAGATACGATCGCCCGCTTTCATCTGCGCACTCTCCTCTGGCAGGACCGCTGGCCCTGCTGGACTACGAGGACGATGCTGCCGCACAGTCTGTGGCAGCGTCTGTCCGCCGCACTCTGCTCGAACAGGGATATGGTCAGGCCTTCGAGGACTGGGGCAAAATGCTCGGTCCGCACTGCAGCCGGCGCGAACTGGGCCGACTGACTCAGTTGATCGAACTGGCGGCTGTGTATGACGGCGGGTCGACATTGCGGCCCGGCGACTTCGTGGCCCACATCGAGGCCGAACGCGTCAAGGACCCGACCGGCGATCCGGTGCAGGTGATGACCATCCACAACGCCAAAGGTCTCGAGTTCGATGTCGTTGTGCTTCCGGATTTCGACTGGCAGTGGGCGACCCCTGTGCCTTCGTTTATCTGTGCGAGTACCGCCTCAGCGGCTCCGCCCGACCGCATTTGCCTGTATCGGGGAAAGAGTGTTCGCAGTCTGCTGCCGGCCGACTATGAACCGCTGTTCCAGCAGGCAATGGCACGCCGCGTCAACGAAGCGTTGTGTGTGCTGTATGTCGCTCTCACACGGGCCGTGCATGCATTGCACATGATCATCGCAGCCCCGACGAAGTCCCAGAAGACGTTGCCACGCACTGCGGCTGGGCTGATTCGGGCGGGCCTGGGTATCCAGTCGATACCAGCCGGATCGCGGGCACTGCTGCACGAAGCCGGCGATCGGGACTGGCCCACGAAGCACCCGGTCGAAGAATCATCGGATCAAAGCCCCGGGCCCGAGAGTTCCGCCCCGGTGCAGATTCGCTTCGCGTCGATGCCCCAGGGACGTCAGCGGGGCCTGCGGCGGGTTGCTCCCTCGCGTCTGGAAGAACGTCCGAGTGTGCGGCTGTCTTCATCGCTCAAGAGTGTCTCAGGCCGGGCACTGGAACGAGGGACGCTGTTTCATGCCTGGTTTGAACAGATCGAATGGCTCGACGACGGCCCGCCCGACGCACAGAAGTTGCGGCGAGTCGCTGCCCGGCTCGACACGCAGTCCCTCAACCTCGACCAGTGCCTGCGGCAGTTCCAGCAGATGTTGCAGTGTGGCGAGGTGCACCGCTGGTTGTGCCGCGCAGCCTATGCCGATCCGAACCACTGGCCGATTGCAGATCAAGGGGGCCCCAGCGAAGCGGTCGTCCCCAGCGTGCTGAGAGAGCAGCCAGTGGCGGTGGAGCGCGACGGAACGTTGCTGACCGGGACGATCGACCGGCTCGTACTGCTGATCGGAAAGGATGGCCCACTTGCTGCCGACGTGCTGGACTACAAGACTGACAGGCTCTCGCCTGAGTCGTTGACCGCCGAGCATCCCGCGTTGCAACACTACCAACTACAATTGAGTGCCTACCGGGAAGCGGTCGCGCCGCATCTATCAGTTGCCGCTGGAGCGGGTCTCCGCCCGGCTACTGTTTGTCACTCCGGATGTCGTCGTTGAGATCTGAACAAACCGGGAAGGGATGAGCGGATCATGGTGACGTTCTTACATGCGGCTGATCTCCATCTGGACAGTCCCTTGCGCGGCCTGACGAAGTATCCCGGGGCCCCCGTCGATGCGATTCGTCAGGCGTCGCGGCAGGCGCTTGTCAATCTGGTGGATCTGGCGATCGATCAGCAGGTCGACTTCGTGCTGATCGCCGGTGATCTGTACGATCGGGATTGGCAGGACTACAGCACCGGACTGTGGTTTGTCGGGCAGTTACTTCGCCTGAAGGAGGCCTTGATCCCGGTCTTTTTGATCGCCGGGAATCACGATGCCATCAACAAGATGTCGCGCAAACTGCGGCTCCCGGATAACGTCTGCATGTTCTCGCATGAGCAGGCACAGACGCGGGTCCTGGATGATCTGGGCGTCGCCGTTCATGGTCAGAGTTTCGCGACACAGGCGGTGATGGAAGATCTGTCACGCGGTTACCCCGAGCCGATCGCGGGCATGGTCAATGTGGCCATGCTCCATACGAGTGCCACGGGACGCGAAGGGCATGAGAACTATGCCCCCTGCACAATCGAGGGGCTGCGGGAAAAGGGGTACGACTACTGGGCGCTGGGGCATGTGCATGCCCATGAAGTTCTTGCCACCGACCCGCCGATCGTTTTCTCCGGCACCATTCAGGGCCGGCACATCCGCGAGATGGGGCCCAAGGGCTGTTGCCTGTGCACCATCGACACTCAAGGCCGTGTCGAGTCGACATTTCGTGCGTTGGACGTCTTCCGCTGGGATCGAGCGGTTGTCGATATTTCGCCGGCAGAGACCATGGACGACGTCTTGATGCAGGTCTCGCAGCGGCTGGTCGAGAGTGAACAACCTGCCGAGGGACGTCCCTTGGGCGTGCGCGTGGAGCTGACGGGTCGCACACCGTTGCATCGAGAATTGTCGGCGGACCGGCACAAGTGGACGCATGAGGTGTACTCGCAGGCACTGGATTTGGGGCGCGATCGGCTGTGGGTCGAGAAGGTCGAATTTCACACCAGCCCAGAGCGCGACCGACGCCATTCCGATGGGGCCGGAGATGATCCGCTCAGCGAACTTAGCGAACTGATGGCCGAGATGCGTTCGACACCGGGCGCGCTCGACACCTGGGGCATTCGTCTGGAGGACGTCCTCAGTAAGCTGCCTGCAGACCTCAGGCAGGCTTTGCCTGTCAATGATGACCGGTGGTGGGCGGGAGTGATCGACGAGGCCGAGTCGCGACTGGCCGCCCAGCTGGGTGGAAAGGGGGCGCTGTGAAGATCGCCGCGCTCAGGCTGTTGGCGTTCGGCCCCTTTACCGATCACGAACTCGACCTCTCGGCAGGACATGAGGGCCTGCATCTCATTTTTGGCCCGAACGAGGCGGGCAAGAGCTCCGCACTGACGGCCATTCACGACCTGTTGTATGGCGTGCCCGCCCAGTCTGCATATGACTTCGTACATCCCTACCAGGAATTGCGGCTGGGTGGGACGCTGCTGCACAGTTCCGGGAAGAGGCTCGATTTCGTCCGGCGGAAGGGCAACAAGGCCACGCTTCGCGATCGTGATGACCGCGAGGCACTGGACGACGATCTGCTCGCGCCGTTCCTCGGGAATGTCGACCAGGAACTCTTCCGTTCCCTGTTTGGAATCAATCACGAACGTCTGAGGCAGGGGGGCGAAGAGATCCTGCATGGCAATGGTCGCGTGGGTGAAATCCTGTTTGCGGCAGCCGGCGTCGCTGAACTGCGCGAGTGTGAGCGGCGGCTGCAGAAGGACGCGGAGGCCCTGTTTGCTCCCCGCGCACAAAAACCACAGATCAACAGCGGTCTCAGGCAGCTGGTCGACGCGCGCGAGAGCATGAAGCAGGCCGGAGTGTCAGCCGAAGACTGGGAGGCGTGCACCCAGCGAATGACACAGGCTCAGCAGTGCCGGGAGCGGCTGGACGACGGCCTGCGGAGAATGCGGTCAGAGCAGGGACGCCTCGCCCGCACTCTGCAGGCCTTGCCGACCATCTCGCGCTGGAAAGAGACGACCGGTGAGCTGCAAGAACTGCGAGAGGTTTCGCTGCTGCCGGATGACTTTGGTCGCCGGCGCGAACAGGCGGTTGCCGGCCTGCATAGTGCCCAGGCACGTCGTCAGGGTGCCCAGGAGCAGATCGCACGGCTGAGGTCTCAACGGGACGATCTCACAGTCGACGATGAACTGCTGGCGAGTGCCGACGAGATTGCCGAGCTTCATCAGCGACTGGGCAGTCATCGCAAGGCGATGCAGGACCGCCCGCAACTTTCCGCGAAGCACGCCCTTGCGGAGGGGCTCATTCGGGAAGTATTGCAACGACTGGGGCGACCGGCAGACCTCTCTCATGTCGACTCGCTCCTGATCACGGCCCAGACACGAACACGGGTTCAGGATCTCGTCGTCCAGCACGAAGGTCTCACCCAGCGGGAGCGATCACTGGCGGCCCAGAGCGAGCAATTGCAGCAGTCCATCAGTGAGATTGAGACACAGCTGCACAGGAACGGCAGTCCAGTGGATTGCAGCGAGTTGAGCACGGCCGTCGTCACGTTTCAGCAGGAGGGACCGCTCGATACCCGCCGGGCCAGTCTGGATGACGAGATCGCGCGGAAAAAGGAGGATGCCCGCGTCCGCCTGGAGCAGCTCCAGCTGTGGTCCGGGACGCTCGACGCCTGTGAAGGTCTGCGTCTGCCTGCCGATGAGACCATCGATCGGTTTGCGGAAGCGTTCCAGCAGATCGAGAGTGAAAGGTCCGCGTGCCAGCAGGACCTGCGGGAACTCGACAACGAGCGCAGGCAGCTGGAGGCAAAGCTCCTCGACCTGGACCGGGGTGAGATCATTCCAACGCAAGTAGACCTGAGACTCGCGCGGCAGCATCGCGATCAGGGTTGGGAGGTGATTGCCGCGCTGCTGCGTAATGATCCGGATGCCGCTGAACGAAAGCGCGTCTGGTTGCAGATTCACTCCACAGACCGGAACGTCGCTGATGAGTTCCGGAAGTGGATTGACCGGGCCGATGAACTGGCCGACCGGATGCGGCAAGATGCCGATCGCATTGCGCAGTGGCAGCAGTTGCACCAGCAACGGGAGCAGCTGGGCCGGGAACGTGCCGAGGTCGACGCCCGTCTGGCGGCCTGTGATGAGCGAGAGTCTGCATGTGAGGCGGACTGGCGTGCCCAGTGGCGATCGGCTGCGATCGACCCGCTCACTCCCAGGGAGATGCGAAGCTGGTTGCGAGCACAGAGCACACTGGCGAAGCTGTCCGCCGACATTCGCACATTGACGATGGAGGGGCAGCAGATCGATGGACGTATCGCCCAGGCACAGGCCGAGCTCTTCCACGCCTTGAAGGCCGCGGGGGTTGAGGGGCCCGGGGAATGCACGTCGCTACAGCAATGCCTGAGATATGCCCAAATGCGGCTGGGGCACTTCCAGGATCAGCGGGCCGAGCATCGGCGGCTGACCGATCTGCTGCGGCAACATCAGCGAGACGCCGAGACAGCCTCGCGTGACCTGGTGAACGCCCGCAGGGATCTGCAGCAATGGCGTCAGGAATGGACAGCGGCCATGAGCTTGCTGGACCTTGCCGGTAACAGCTCCACCAGCCACGCCGGCAGTGTTCTCGAACTGCTGCACGACCTGTCGCAATACGTCCACGAAGCCAGACAGTTGGCCCTGCGCGTGGAGGGCATCGATGACGATGCACAAGTGTTTCAGAGCAACGTGTCGGAAGTTGTCGCACGGCTGGCCAGGGATCTGCCGCAGCAGTCTGCCGACGACGCGGTACGTCAACTGGTGCGCCGTCTGGATGAAACCAGACAGCGTGCACAAGAGCGCGCGTCACTGACACAGGAACTCGTCCGGGCACAGCACACGCTCCAGGAGGCTGAAGAGGCAATCGCGGCTAGCGCGGTGGACTTGCAGGTTCTGTGTGAACTTGCCGGGTGCAGCAGCCCGGAGGAGCTGCGTGAGGCTGAAATGCGCTCACAGCGACATCGCCAGCTCACCGCCGCCCAGCAGTCGCAGCGTGAACAACTGCACTCATCGTGTGGGGGAATTCCACTGGATGATTTTGTGACCCAGGCCACAGCCGTGAACCCGGATGACCTGGGGGCGCATCTGGAGCAACTCGAGCAGGAGATCTCTACTGCGGAGTTGCAGCGTGACGACGCCTTGAAGGACTATGAACAGGCGCGGCTGCAGTCGTTGGCGATGGAGCAGAGCCAGGGGGCATCGGTCCAGGCCGAGGACTGCGAGATGCTGGCAGCTCAGATTGTCGAGCAGGTCCGTGAGCTGGCCGTGCTGCGTGTGGCCCGGGGGGCATTGCGCAACGGTATCGAACGCTATCGCGAGAAAAACCAGGGTCCGATCCTTGAACATGCCGCTCGCCTGTTTGCAGAACTGACCAGCGGGTCGTTCGCCTGTCTGAGCCGCGACTTTGACGATGCCGGTCGGCCCCTGCTGCTGGGGATTCGTCCCGGCGGCGAAGAGGTGCGTGTCACCGGGATGAGTGACGGCACCCGCGATCAGCTTTACCTGGCCCTGCGGCTGGCGAGTGTCGACAACTGGCTGCGGCACCACGAGCCGGTGCCCCTGATCGTGGATGACATTTTGGTGCACTTTGACGATCAGCGCTTGGAGGCGGCGCTGCGGCTGCTGGCGGATTTGTCGGCCCGCACGCAGGTGATCTGCTTCACGCACCATGCCCATGTGATCGAAGTGGCGCGCAGCGCAGTGCCATCAGACATCCTGTCGATTCACTCGCTGGAAGAGACCTCGCCGAATCGGAAGCGCAAGCGGCAGAAAGCATGACGCCAGCGAGTGACGATGTGCCCGAAGCTCGTGGCCGTTCAGGCACCGGTGGTGGCGGGAGTCGGGCTGGTGCGCTTGATCATCGTCACCTCGTTGCCGAGGTCGTTGAACGTGATCTCATCCATAAAGGTCCGCATCAGCAGCAGTCCGCGTCCGCAGGGACGCTCGATGTTGGCGGGGTCGGTCGGGTCGGGCAGGGTCGAGGGATCGAACCCCGGCCCTTCATCATGAATCACATACCGGATCTGGTCGGCAGACAGATCGACTTCGACATGGATCTTGCGGTCTGAGTAGGGCCGCAGCGTCGCTCGTTCCCGGGCGAGTTCGTAGTACGCCGAGTAGTCGGTCTCGCGCAGTGTCGAACTGACTTCGAGGTTACCGTGATACGCCGCGTTGAGCAGCGCCTCTTCCAACGCGACTCCCACGCGCAGACGTTCCCCCTCGGCAAACAGTCCGGACTCGTTCAGCAGCTGCTGAACATACCCCACCATCGATGTAAGCATGCCGGGGTCATTCGTCAGCGCAAAGGAGCACCGGAACCCCTTCAGCCGCTGCATGAGCAACTTGTTCGACCGCCGTTCACCCGCGACCGACAGCACCCGCTGCACAATGTCGCACAGGTCATGCGACAGCTCGGTTTTGGTGACATAACTGGCGGCACCCTCTTCCAGCGCCTGCACAGCAATGGTTTCGCTCCCCTGTGCCGTCATCAGCACGACCGGGACCAGCGGATACGTCCGCTTGACCTCGCGCACGAGGTCGAGCCCGTTCACATTCGGCATCTGCAGATCGGTGATGATGAGATCGGGTCGTTCGACTGCCAGCCGGGCGAGCGCCTCCTTGCCGTCACTGGCGTAGTCGATCTCACAACCGAGGTTGCGCTCGAGCAGTCCTCCGGCGATGCGACGGTCCATCGCCGAATCATCCACGACAAGAATGGTGGTCATGGCCGGGCCCCCTGAGTATTGGCTGAGTGTGCCCTCAGAATAACCGTTTGCGGGCGTGCATCCAAGCAAGCCAGCGCTGGCGGGGTTCCTGAACAATGAGTGTCGCACGTGCTGGCGGGCAGGTGTTACGTCAGCTTCATCGTCCGCAGGCGCAGGGCATTGCCAATCACCGAGACCGAACTGAAGCTCATCGCGGCGGCGGCGATCATCGGATTCAGCAGCAGGTGTTCCGAGATCGGATACAACACACCGGCGGCGATCGGCACCCCGAGGGCGTTGTAGACCAGAGCAAAGAACAGATTCTGCCGGATGTTGCCCATCACTCCCCGGCTCAGTGTCACCGCCTTGACGATGCCCCGCAGATCTCCTTTGACCAGCGTGATGCCCGCCGATTCGATGGCAACGTCAGTTCCGGTGCCCATGGCGATGCCGACGTTTGCCTCGGCAAGTGCCGGCGCATCGTTGATGCCGTCACCCGCCATCGCGACCGTGCGTCCCTCCGCCTTGAGCGACTGAATGCGCGCGTGCTTGTCCTCGGGCGCACGCCCGCGTCAAACTCATCGATGCCCAGTGTCTCGGCCACCGTCCTTGCGGTCTTCTCGTTGTCGCCGGTCAGCATGATGATGCGCAGGCCCAGTTCAT
Source organism: uncultured Planctomycetaceae bacterium (assembly GCA_963707405.1). Classification (GTDB taxonomy): domain Bacteria; phylum Planctomycetota; class Planctomycetia; order Planctomycetales; family Planctomycetaceae; genus CAVPPT01. The sequence goes on from CAVPPT010000008.1 coordinate 510,369, forward strand.
GCAGCGTGCGGACTGCCTCGGGCGTGGATGCCTTGATCGGATCCGAGACCGCCAGCAGACCCGCGAATTGCCCATTGATGGCGACGTACATCACCGTCCGCCCCTGTTGTTGCAGTTCATTCGCACGCTGATCGAGATCATCGCGGTTCTCAACTTTTCGTTCCGCCAGCAGTGGCCGATTGCCGATCAGAATCCGCTTCCCGTTGACGGTCCCCTCCACACCGCCGCCGGTGATCGAGTTGAAATCATTCACCGAGGCGATGTTGATGTCACGCTCCTGTGCTCCCTGCACAATCGCCCGCGCCAGTGGATGTTCGCTGCTGTGTTCGACCGCTGCGGCCAGTCGCAGCAGTTCGCCTTCATCGACCCGATCCGCAGGCAGACACTCGGTCAACCGGGGCCGGCCTGCGGTGAGTGTGCCGGTCTTGTCCACAACAAGCGTGTCCACCTGTTCCAGCGTCTCCAGCACTTCGGCGTCCTTGATGAGCACACCCTCTCTGGCTCCGCGTCCGACACCGACCATGATGGACATGGGCGTTGCCAGTCCCAGTGCACAGGGACAGGCAATGATCAGCACCGCCACCGAGTTGACCAACGCCCAGGCCAGTGCCGGCTGCCTGGGTTGCACAATCGCCCAGACGAAAAAGGTGATGATCGCAATCAGCACGACGGCGGGGACGAAATACCCGGCGACGGTGTCGGCGACTTTCTGGATGGGGGCACGACTCCGCTGCGCCTCGGCGACCAGATTCACGATCTGCGCCAGCACTGTGTCCTCACCCACCTGCTCGGCCTCCATCAGGAATGACCCGGTCTCGTTGACCGTCCCGCCGATGACGGCATCTCCCGATCGCTTCTGGACGGCGAGCGGTTCACCGGTGACCATCGACTCATCGACAGCGCTACTCCCCTCGGTGACCTTCCCGTCCACCGGAATCTTCTCACCGGGACGGACACGCAGGATGTCCCCTCGGGTGACCTCATCCACAGAGACTTCTCGCACTGTACCATGCTCCACGATGCGGGCCGTGGGTGGAGCCAGCGACATCAGTTCGCGAATCGCGCTGCTGGTGCGTCGCCTGGCCCGCAATTCCAGCACTTGTCCCATCAGGACCAGTGTGATGATGACCGCCGCTGCCTCGAAGTAGACGGCCACTTGTCCATTGTGTTTGAAGTCATCCGGAATAAGTCCCGGAAAGAGCACCGCCACCAGACTGTAGAGCCAGGCCGCTCCCGTGCCGATGGCGATGAGGGTGAACATGTTGAGGTTCCACGTGACAATGGACCTCCAGCCCCGCACAAAGAACGGCCAGCCGGCCCACAGGATGACCGGCGTACTCAACAGCAGTTGCACCCATGCATTGACCGTCGTGCCGAGCCAGCGGTCCACCGGGAGGCCGAGCATGGGCAGCATGGCGAGCAGAAACACCGGGATGCTCAGCGCCAGCGCCACCCAGAACCTCAGCGTCATACTCCGCAGTTCGGGATCGTCTTCCTCCGCCCCTGCCTGCACGGTTTTGGGTTCGAGGGCCATGCCACAGATGGGGCAGGAACCGGGGCCATCCTGCTCGACCTGCGGGTGCATCGGGCAGGTATAGACGACCTTGCCTGTAAGCGCGGCGGGCCGCGCACGCTCCAGCGCCATTCCGCACTTAGGACACTCGCCAGGCGTGTCACTCTCGACGCCCGCGCACATCGGACAGAAGTACGGGGCTGAATGCTTTGTCTCCGCCTTGGTCGTGTGCTCCTGCGGGTGATGACAGCAGGTCGATGCGGACCTTGCGGACGCTTCAGTCGCAGCGCTGGCCACGAACTTCTGCCGACAGCGCTCGCAGCAGAAGTAGTACATCTGGCCATCGGACTCATGGCTCAAGGCGGTCGCTTCATCGACCTGCATTCCACAGATGGGATCTGTCGCCATCCCGGTCACCATCCTTTTCGTATGTGCCGACGAAATGCGAGTCGTCCCCACCAGACATCATAAAGCACAGATAGATCAGGCCAGAACCACGAGTGAGCTGCAGAATCATGAACCGCTCTTCAGGGAGTCGGGGCACTCGCTCCCGCTGGTGGCACCTGCGGTTTGGGCAGTTTCTGCAGCGCCTGCTCGACTTCGGCCTTCGACAGTTTTCCGTCACCGTTGGCGTCACCTGTATCGAACAGTCGATGCATGGGCTGCGGGAGTTCGTCCCGGTCCAGAGTGCCATCGCCGTTCTTGTCGCGTGACATGATCCGTTCGACGACAGCAGGATCAGCGGGTGCGGCTTCACCGGGTCGTCGACGGGCAAAGTCACCAAAGCCCCGGGGCCCATCCCCCGGTGTTGCAGGTCGCGGGCCATCCACCGGCGGTCCGAAGCCGGGAGGAGGACCATCGAACCCTCGCGGAGGCATGAGTTCCTCGCGAGTCAGCTTGCCATCCTTGTTGCGGTCGAGGCTCTTGAGAACATCGCCGGCACCGGTGATCTCTTCAGCGGAGAGTTCTCCATCCCGGCTGAGATCAAAGAACATCAACAGGGGATGCGGCGGTCCGCCCGGAAACGGCCCCCCAGGCCCGCCCGGGAACGGACCATCTCCCCGGGGGGGACGACTCGGCTCGCGCGGCCTGTCAGGGTCTGTCACGCGATCACCATCACGCGGACCGCGTGGACGCGGTTCAGTATCACGTGGCCCACGATCCCCCTCACGCGGGACGTCGGCAGATCGCTCGCGGGGTGCATCGTCCTTCTGGGCCCGCAGCATTGCCGCCGGCAAGAACAGGACCATCACCAAAAAGATTGCGATACAAATTTGCTTTCGTGGAATCGGTCCCCACACCGGATCGAGCACTGCTGGACAAGCCAGCAGTGGCACCCCCACGCATCTGCTCTGTTTCAGCTTCATCTTCATCTCATCACCTTATGACACATGATGACTCGGCCTGTCTGACTACCGCCGCACCTTCATCAAGGTACACCAACTGGTGAATCTCAGTACCGCGCGAGATCGCCCGCCTGGTCCTTCAACTTCAGTCCCGTGACGAACTCCTGGGCCCGCGAAACCATCATCCGCAACTCGCTGCCAATCGCGATGAACTGCCAGCCTTCGGCAATCCGCTGCTGCACCTGCTCGATCGTCTGCACATGCAGACCGACCGGAGTGCCCACTTTCTTGCCAGCAGCGAGCACGCGCTGCAGCATGGCTTCGAGTTCCTGGGGTGGCGGATCGATGCCATCTGGGCCGCGCATCTGGGCAGTCAGGTCGTTCGGACCGACGAAAATTGCATCCACCCCCGGCAGGCTGTAGATGGCCTCGGCGTTCTCGACTCCTTGAGGAGATTCGGTCTGCAGGACGACGATGATCTCGTCATTCGCCCGCTTGTAGTAGTCGCCGGCCGCGGCCCCGAAGTTGAGGGCATGCAGCGTCCCGCCGATCGAGCGGTTGCCGGTCGGAGGATACTTCGCCGCAGCGATGGCCGCTCGGGCCTGCTCGACGGTATCCACCATCGGCACCACGATGCCGAACGCCCCGGCATCGAGCACCCGCTTGATGTGGTCGTGGTTGCCGCAGGGGACGCGGGCCAAGGGGACGCCGCCGGCATCGGCAATGGCCCCGAACAGCATGCCGGCCTCGCTCCAGTCGATGGGAGAGTGCTCCATGTCGACGGTGAGCCAGGGAAAGCCGACGCGGGCCATCAGCCGCGTTGCCATCAGGTTACCGAACGAGAGCCAGGTGCCGACCTGTGGTTTGCCTGCACTCAGGGCCGCTTTGACAGGGTTGCGCTTCATGGAGATGGTGGAGTCCGTGTTCGTGTCTGTTTCCGCTCAGTTGTGCTGACAGGCCCCGATCGGGCAAACTGCACCCCATTGCCTGCCGAATGCAGACTGACAACTGTGCCTGAAAAACTCAATCAAGGATCAGCGGAATCCTGCATGTCTCATCCTTTGGAGCAAGAACTCAGCGTGGCGACCCGTGCAGTTCGCGAGGCGGCCCGGGTCTGTACTCGCGTGCAGTCAGGCATTTCCCCCGAGACCCTGGAGAAGAAGGACCGCAGTCCGGTGACCATCGCCGACTTCGCCTCCCAGGCGGTCATCTGCCAAGCCCTCCAGCTGTCCTTTCCGGACGATCCTGTCATCGCCGAGGAGGACTCGACCTTTCTGCGGCAAACGCAGAACGCGGAATTCCTGCGGCACGTGCAGGCCGAAGTCGCGTCGATCGACGAGGGGGCGCGCGTCGAGGACGTGTGCGACTGGATCGATCGCGGACGCGTCAGCGAGTTCTCCACCCGGTTCTGGACGCTGGACCCGATCGATGGCACTAAGGGTTTCCTGCGGAAGGAACAATATGCCATTTCTCTGTCTCTCATCATCGACGGGGAGATCCAACTGGCGGTGCTGGCCTGCCCGAACCTCGCTGCACGCGACGCCTGGGATCGGGAGCATGGCTGCATCCTGACCGCCGTGCGCGGTGCCGGGGCGCGTGTGCAAGCCCTCAGTGAGACTGGTGAGGCGACACAACCGGTGCGGGTCGCCTCCACCCGCGATCCGCGGGCTGCGAGAATTTGTGAGTCGGTCGAGTCCGGACACAGCTCGCACGGGGAGTCGGCACAGATCGCGGAGTTACTGGGGGTCGATGGTCCGCCCGTGCGGCTCGACAGCCAGGCGAAGTATGCCGTGGTCGCCCGCGGTCAAGCGGATGTTTACCTGCGCCTGCCAACGCGAGCCGACTACCGGGAGAAGATCTGGGATCATGCCGGGGGTGTGCTGATTGTGGAAGAGGCCGGCGGACGGGTGAGCGACATTCATGGTCAGCCGCTCGACTGGACCTGCGGCCGCGAACTGCGGCGTAACCAAGGAGTGGTGGTCACGAACGGACTGCTACATGAGGCCGTACTCTCTGCCGTGAATGAAGTGCTGGGCCCGCAGGAACTCGCCTGACATGGTCGAGATCGCCCTGACGTTGTCCGTGCTGGTGGTGGCCATCTTCGCGATGGTCTATCTGTCGCGGCCCCCGACATGGTGCTGATGGGGGGACTGGCCGTACTGCTGGTGACCGGAGTGGTCGGGATCGATCGAGCGATCGAGGGCTTCGCGAACGAAGGGCTCATCACCGTCGCCGTGATGTTCGTCGTGGCCGAAGGAGTGCGGCAGACCGGGGGGCTCAACTTTCTCACGCAGCGAGTGCTGGGACATCCGAAAACGGTGGCGGATGCCCAGACCCGGATGATGGTCCCCACCGTGGCGATGAGTGCGTTTCTCAACAACACACCGGTGGTTGCCATTCTGATGCCCGTGCTCAGCGACTGGGCGAAGAAGTGGCGGCTGTCTGTCTCCAAGTTGATGTTGCCCCTCAGCTATGCGGCCATTCTCGGCGGATTGTGCACACTGATTGGCACCAGCACGACGATCGTTCTCGACGGGAAGTTGCAGAAGGACTACGGCCATCCAGGGCTGACGCTGTTCGAGATCGGGCAGGTCGGACTGCCCCTGGCCATCGTCGGCACTGTCTATGTGATCCTTGCCAGTCGCTGGCTGCTGCCCGAGCGCACCCCGGCGAGTGCCCAGTTCGACGACCCGCGCGAGTACAGCATCGAGGTCATTGTCGAGCGCGGCAGTCCTCTGATCGGCAAGACAATTGAGGAGGCCGGGCTGCGACACCTGCCGGGCATGTACCTCATCGAAATCGACCGGAACGGCCATGTGATCGCGGCGGTCTCGTCGACGGAGCGCTTGCAGGAGGCGGACCGGCTGGTGTTCGTCGGTGTTGTGGAATCGGTCGTCGATCTGCAGAAGATGCCCGGACTGCAGCCCGCAACCGACCAGGTGTTCAAGCTGGGCAGCCCCCGCTCCGAACGCTGCCTGATCGAGGCGGTGGTCTCCAACACCTGCCCGCTCATCAACAGGACGATCCGCGCGGCGCGGTTTCGCACTCAGTACAACGCGGCAGTCATCGCGGTCTCGCGCAACGGACAACGGCTGACGGGCAAGATCGGCGACATCGAACTGCTGCCCGGCGACACCCTGCTGCTGGAGGCACATCCCTCCTTCGCTGACCAGCAGCGCAACTCACGTGATTTCTTTCTGGTCAGCCGGGTCGAGAACTCCACGCCGCCGCGTTACGAGCGGGCCTGGATCTCTCAGTTGATTCTGTTGGGGATGGTGCTGCTGGTCTCGGTCTTCGACATGAAGATGCTGATCGCCTCGCTGATCGCCGCCGCCCTGATGATTCTCTCGAAGTGCGTGAACAGCTCGGAGGCGCGGCAGTCCATCGAGTGGAGCGTGCTGATCACGATGGCCGCCGGCATCGGCATGGGGAATGCCATGGAAGCCAGCGGTGCGGCGGAGGCGGTCGCCGGTTCGCTGATTCGCCTGGGGGGGAGCGATGCCACCCTGGTGCTGGCGATCGTCTATGGGGTAACGATGGTGTTTACTAATCTGATCACCGCCAAGGCAGCCGGCGTGCTGGTGTTTCCCATCGCGCTTGCCGCGTCACGCACACTCGGTGTCGACTTCACACCGTTTGCGATCGCCGTGATGATCGCGGCCGCCTCCAGTTTCGCGACTCCCATCGGTTACCAGACGAACCTGATGGTGTACGGACCGGGCGGTTACCGCTACAGCGACTTCCTGCGGATCGGCGGCCCGCTGAGCGTCATCCTCTGGGGTCTGTCGATCCTCATGATCCCGCAGATCTGGCCGTTCTGACGACAGACTGCCGTTACTTCTGGGCGGTTTGCCTCAGCTGATCGGCACTCAGCACAACCCGCGTACGCGTGAAGCGGTCCGGCGACTTCTTGAAAGCCGTGCGCGTCTCATCCGACTGGAACAGATACAGTTCGTTGTCGAAGAAGGCACCGAACTTCACACTGCCGGGCACGACCATCTCGGTCTCATGCAGGATGACCGGATCGCATCCCAGCAGGCAGGGGACGTACTTGCGGGGGTCTTCCTCGAAGAGAGTTCGCTCTTCGGCAGAGGCCAGATAGAAGGTCTGGCCCCGATGTTCGACGGCGAAGTGCTCGTCCCCCTTCACCCACGACCGCGAATCATACAGCGTCACCGGGCTGTAGCCGTCGAGGGCAATCAGGGCCGGTTCTTCGGGAGCGGGGACCTCGGGGACTTCGATCTTCACCGGAACTGTCGGCGTGCGCGTCGCCAGATACTGAGTCTGTCCCGCACCGATGAAGTTCATATAGGGAACGGCTGCCAAAAATCCAGTGGAGGCGACGATCCGCTCGCCCCCGGGCTGAATGATGACGTCGCTGGGATACTGACTGACGCCGAAACGCTGGGCGAGATCGGGCCGCCGATCGACATTCACCTTAACGCAGACGACCCGTTCCTGCATCAACGGAAAGACGCCCGGACGGGAGAAGACTTCCTGATCCATCCGCCGGCAGGGGAAACACCAGTCGGCATAGAAGTGGAGAAGCATCGGCTTGTCGAGGCGTTCGGCCTCCGCCTTGGCAGTCTCAAATTCGTGGTGCCAGTTCTGGGCGTCTGCGGCGTGCGTGACGAGTGAGGTCAGCACTGCCAGAACGGTCACGATGCCTGCAGTATAGCGCGATCTTCGCATGTCGGTGTCCTCACGGCGCATCGGAGGCCTCTCCGAGCGCGGGACAGCCGACAGATCGCGATGGCCGAACCTCGATGGGCGTGGACGGGTCACGCAGTCTGCAGGTCGTCAGTCCGGCGACACTTGTCTCGCCCGGTTTCTCACCGTCCGACGCTCCGAGTGTTGATATCGGCGAAAATTGCAGCCCTCATTGGGAGCGTTCCCCACTTCCACATCCCGCCGCCCCTTCGAATGAAAAATGGTCCGGTCGTAACGCCTCCGGCCTCCCGAGAACCGGCATCATCGGCACAATCGCTACAACCGGCAGACTCTCACAGCGGGAGTCTGAAGTGTTGGATGCTAAATCCACCCGATGCCGGCGAAGGTGTCCATCCGCTGGGTCGCACCTCTTCTTAAAGCGGAGTGGCGCAGCCGCAAGAGGTTGCCGGAAGACGTCCGGCCGACGGACATTCTCGCGCCGTCCATGACCCCCTCTCAGGGAGGCATTGAGGGATGGTCTCCGGCTGCGCACCAAGGTGACATCACTCACGACTTCTTGTCGCTCCGGGACACTGGATCAAGTTCCGGGGCGGACATGTTGAGCAACATCGGCCACGACATCCCAGATGCATGCGCCCCAGACAGGACTGCCGCGAGGACGAATGACCGGCGCGGACTCCTCAACACTTCGTAGTCAAGCCGACTCCACCGCCTACAATACACCGAATAGCCCCATCGGCACGGGGGGGATGGCGTTTGGAAAGCCTGGAAATCGACGAGGGTGGAGTAGTGGATCTCTCTGGCCAAACGGCATTGATCACAGGCGGTGCGGTGCGCATCGGCCGGGAACTGAGCCTCCGGATGGCTCGTGAAGGGGTGCGGGTTTGTGTGCACTACGGCCATTCGGAAGCCGCTGCGACCGAGATCGTTAATGAGATTTGCGCGGGGGGAGGAGAGGCGATCGCCGTCCGAGCAGACCTGAACGAAGGTCCGTCCGCCGCACAGCATGTGTTCGATATCGCCCGCTCCCAGTGGGGAGAGGTCGACATCCTCATTAACAATGCGGCCATCTTCGAGTCTGGACGACTCTTGGAGACAACACCCGACCAGTGGCAACGTCATCTCGACATCAATCTGGCCACTCCATTGTGGATGTGCCAGCAACTGGCGGCTCAACCAAAGAATGAGGGCATCCGTAACATCGTCAACATCGTCGACTGGCGGGCCACGACTCCTCCTGTCGGTCATCTGGTCTATACGATCAGTAAGTGCGGATTGAGCTGCCTGACGAAGATCCTGGCCCAGGAACTGGCTCCGCACATCCGGGTGAATGCCATCGCACCGGGGGCCATACTGCCGCCGCCGGGCGGAGATGAGGAATCGTGGCAGGCACTCCGTCAGCAGATCCCGCTGCAACGGACCGGTTCACCTCCCGACATAGCGGACGCACTGGTGTTTCTGCTCAAATCGGAGTTCATGACCGGTGAGATCATCCATGTCACCGGAGGACAGCACCTTCAGCGTCCTTCGTCGCAGTCCTGACCGTCGCAACCCATCGGCGCAAACGATATCCATGAGCGATTACGTCAACATCGACGACTTACAGCTCCGCACGATCATCGGTATCAACCCGGACGAACGGGTCAACCTCCAGGACATCTTCGTCAGCATCCGGTTGCAGACCGACACGCGAGCCGCCGGGACTTCCGACGACATCGCCGATGCCGTCAACTACCGCACGCTGACGAAGGAGGTCATCGATCTTGTGGAGAGCACGCAATACTTCCTCGTTGAGAAACTGGCGGAGGAAATTGCCCGCGTGTGCCTGCAGGATGAACGGGTGGCCCGGGTGAGCGTGCGGTTGCGAAAGCCCGGAGCGTTGCGGTTTGCCCGCTCGGTAGGAGTGACGATTGAACGCAGCCGCAGCGACTTCTGAGTCGCACCCCGAGCACCGGGCTTATCTCCTGCTGGGGTCCAACATTCAACCGGAGAAGTATCTGCCGGCAGCCTGTCGCGAACTGGCGGGACTGGGACACATCGTCTGCACGTCCCCGGTCTATGAATCACGGGCGATTGGCGATGTCGATTCACCGAACTACCTGAATGCTGCCGTGCTGTTGGCGACTTCGCTCTCCTCGCAACAGTTACGCTGTTTGCTGCGTGAGATTGAGGCACGACTTGGACGCGTGCGGGAGCCCGGCAACCGCAACGCGGCGCGGACAATCGACATCGACATCGTCCTGTTCAACCAGGAATGCATTAAGACCAAGGACTTGTGTCTTCCAAATCCGCTGATTCGGGAGCGACTCTGTGTCGCTCGTCCATTGGCCGATATTGATCCGAACTATGTCGATCCGGTCACGGGCCAAAGGCTCCTCCACATTGCCGCAAATCTGAACCACTCGGCCCGGCTCACACTTCGCCCTGATGTCATTCTGGGAGGTGATGGACTGTAGTGACAGGTCCAAACCTCCCTTGAGCGATTCTGCAGAACGCCCTATACCAGAGCCATCGAAGAGTCTCGCCCGGCCCTTGATGAACGGAGGGAAATTTACCGATGCGTACACTGCTGATGACCATAGCCGGCGGCTGCGTAGGATGTGTGCTGACGCTGGCCCTGCTTGAACACCAGCCCATCGTCCTCACGGGTGCTCAGGCACAGCCTTCTCGTCCGGCTCCGTCAATTCTGCCTCCGCAAGGTGCTGCTCCGCCCGCATCACCCTCCGTGAATACAGACGAGGCGTTGACTCCCGAAGAACGCATCAACGTGAAGGTCTACGAAAAATGCAACCGCAGCGTCGTCAACATTTCGACACTCACGGTGCGACCGGATCGGTGGATGCTCTTCGAGGTGCCCGCCGAGGGGAGCGGCTCGGGCTCCGTACTCGATCGGGCCGGCCACATCCTGACGAACTATCACGTCATCGAGGATGCACGACAGGTCGCTGTGACCCTGTTCAACGAAGAAACATACGTGGCCCAGCTGGTCGGGGCCGACCCCGTGAACGACATCGCCGTCATCAAAATTGATGCACCGGCCGAGCAGCTGTTTCCGATCAGCTTGGGAAGCTCCGAGGCATTGCGTGTGGGCCTGCGGGTATTTGCCCTGGGTAATCCGTTCGGACTCAATCGGACGATGAGCACGGGCATTATCGCCAGTCTGAACCGATCGCTGCAGGTGCGGGACAACTGGGTCATCAAGTCGATCATTCAGATCGATGCGTCCATCAACCCCGGAAGTTCCGGTGGGCCGCTGCTGGACTCCAACGGACTCCTGATCGGCATGAATACCGCCATCGCGACAGCCAGTTCCCAGCAGATTCAGCAGAGCGCCGGGATTGGTTTTTCCATCCCGGTGGCACTGATCCGCCGGGTCGTTCCTGAGCTGATTCAGCACGGTCGTGTGATTCGCGGGGAGATCGGCATTTCCCATGTCTCCGAGATCGACGGAGGATTGCGTGTCGTTCAGTTGACGCCCGGTGGACCGGCCGAGCAAGCGGGGCTGCGGGGGCCTCGCACGAACGTGGAGCGACAGGGACGCTTTGAGTTTCGCCGGACGGACTGGAGCCGGGCCGATATCATCGTCGCCGTCGATGGTGACGCCGTCTCCACAGCGGCCGAGTTCCTCGAGCACATCGAGAGCAAGAAGCCGGGGAATGTCGTGCAATTGACAATTGTGAGGCAGGGGCAGACGATGACCGTGGACATCACCTTGGGAGGCGATGCTCCCGCCGGTCAAAAACCGCCGGCTCTCCGGACTCCGATCTGACCGCCCTCATCAGTACATGGGTTTTCGACTCTCCCCTGCCTTGGCGATATCCCTGCTCCTGCTGGTGCTGGGGTGTCGCCCCCGCACGACCGGCGAGACGAACGGAGACTCGCTCCCCTTCGCCGGGGTGACTGTCCGACTGGCTGTCCCGTCCGATCTCGGGCTGACCGAGACCTGGACAGCCGCCCTGGAAGACTGGGCCGCCGCATCCGGTGCATCGTATGAAATCGTCGAGACGCCATTCGAGTCCGGGGACTGGCAGGACAATCTCATCAAGAGTTCCCCCACGCTGCTGCTGCTGCCTCACCGGCTGGTTCCGGAACTCGTCGCCGACAACCTGATCGCGCCCATTCCCCCAGAGATTCGGACATCGGAGCAGCTGCAATGGTCCGGGTTGCTTCCCGGAGTCCGTGATCGACTCACGTCAGTGGCGGGTGAGCCGGCGATCCTCCCGGTAACTTGTGAAACACTCGTTTGCTACTTCCGGGCCGATCTGCTTGAAGCGTCCGGACGTTCCATTCCGCAAACCTGGGACGACTACGACGCTCTGCGTTCATCACTGGACGACTGGGCCCCCGGGCTGACCGTGGTCGAACCCTGGGGGCCGGAGTTTCGGTCCACCATGTTCTTTGCCCGCGCCATCGCCGGAGCCCGACATCCTGCCCAGTATTCGTTGTCGCTGGATGTCTCGACCGGTGACCCGTTGATCGCAGGTCCACCCTTTGTGCGGGCTTTGCAGGACAGCGGGTCATCCGGCCAGTTGCTCAACATGGCGGACATGGTTCGTGATATCGCCGACTGTCGGCGTGAATTGCTCGAAGGGCGAGCCGCGATGGGAATTGCCTGCGAGCCGACGGATACCGGGGCGAATCGTCCGAGTGCAACAACCCGCGACCCAGGGGTTCGGTTGATCTGCAGCCCGTTGCCCGGTGCCGACCGTGTATTCAACCGGGACACCGGTCAGTGGGACGCACAGCCCGGTGGTGCCCTCAATCGTCCGGCCGTCTGCGGGTTTGAAGGCCTGACCGTCTGCGTTTTGAAGTCCGCCTCCGCCGAGCAGATCGCCGCCGCCTGGGATCTGTGGGGCGTCCTGCAGAACTTCCAGCAGGAGGGCACCATCCCCCAACTGCCGGGGACGTCCGTCAATCACAGCATGCTGGCGAATGCGACCCAGCCAGCGGGTTCGGAACTCACTCTTGCGGAGTGGAGCAGCTACCGACAGGCGGTCACTGCGAATCTCTCTAATCCGCTGCTTACCTTTGAACTGCCCTGTGCCGGCCGGGATCAACTGCGAAACGAAATGTCACACGAATTGCAGACGGGGACCGCTGAGGGTCGCACTCCCGAGACCGTGCTGCAGTCGACAAGTGATGCCTGGCGAACGACGATTCACACCTTGGGAAAACGTCGAGTCATCAACAGTTATCGGGCCTGCCTGGGCCTCAGACCCCTGCCTTGACGTGACACTGCGGGCAACAACCGTAGGGCAGGCTCATGCCTGCCTTCCCTTGTGTAAGGACCAATCGACCGCGACGATTGCTTCATTCCGAGTAGAGCGAGTCGTTACCGGGCAATGTCATCCGAGATTATGGGCAACATCAGGAAGGCAGGCGGGAGCCTGCCCTACAACTCATGAGCACTGCGAGGCGACAAGTCGTGGGCAGTTCGGGGCTGATGTCACTGGCCCTGCTGCTGTCGACGCAGACGGTGTCAGCCCAGACGACCGCCACCGGTCAACTGCACTTTGCGGAGACCGAGTTCGGCCGGTCAATGGAGGCCACGAGCGGCGGCATCTCGGTGCCATTCGACTCAAAGCAGGCGTCCCTTCCGCTGACGATCCAGCTCCGGGTGCGCATCGAACCCCGCTCCTTTCGCTTCGCGAACTACCTGCTGGATGCTGTGACAGCCCAGGGAGTGAGTCGGTGGAAGCTGTCGGTCCCGCCCAAATCGGGACTGCGCCTTGACTGGAATGGCAACTCCACATCTGGGATCACCGCTGGTCCATCGCTGGCCGACGGACGCTGGCACGACATCGCCGTGTTGCTCGAACCGGAGCGTGTACGTCTGGTGGTCGACCGCCAGACGATCGCCGATGAGACCATCGCGCCCGGCTACCTGGCCGACGATGCCGACCGACTGTGGATCGGACAGGCCGCCAGCGGCGAACGGGGTTGCGACGGCTGGCTGGACGACATCAAAGTGTCGCGCGGGTTGCGCGAACCTGCCGAGGTCTGGCACCGGGATGAGCAGTCACTGGTGTACTTCGACTTCGAAGAGGCCGCCGGTGACTACCTCGCGAAGTGGACGCCTTTGCGTTCCACTCGTCCCGACAGCGAACCGTGGGAGCAGGAGGACGATGACGACTGGATCGACGAGCGTTTCCAGCAGATGGACAAAGGGCGGGTGTTCGCCTGCTCCACCGGTCTTCCGGGTCACAACGTCGGCAAGAAAACACTGTCCCTGACGCTGGGACGTGAGCGTGGTCCGACGGTGCGCGGACCGATGGGGATGTTCGACACCGAGCGCTGCGTGATGATCGCCGGGCTCGACGAGGCGTTCATCAGAATCTCACCGCGTAGGTTCGGCATTCTGGAGATGCCGGTCCTCGAAGGGGATGAACGGTTCTTCGCCGATGCAAGGCAGGGATGGCTGCGGGTCACACCTGGAGAGCAAGTTCGCACACCGGCCGATCACGAATGTAGGGTGCACTACGAGGGCTACTATCGCCGGGGCAGCGATACCATCCTGTCCTACAACGTCGATCAAGCAGATGTCCTTGAAGAAGTCACACAACTGGGCTTTGGTGACGAGTCTGTCTTTCGTCGCCGGTTGATGCTTGGTCAAGACCGACCCTTGGCGTCCGCCGTGCAGCTCACACTGCTGAGTCAGCAGCACTCTGACTGGGTGCGAAAGGAGCCGGACCTGTTTGTCGGGAAGCACGGCGAGATCGTTACTGCCGTCCGGTTGCTGACCACCGTCACAGGCCCTCGTCTGGAGAACACGTCCCGCAACGATACGGCGCTGATCGTGCCGGCAGGACGCGCGGAGGTGGAACTGCTCATCTGGTCAGGACCGGCGGCACGGCTCGATGAGTTTCTGAAGGTCGATGTGCCCGAGTCGCCGCCTCTGGGTGGGAAGCTGCGCGGTGGACCGTCCCGCTGGGCCCCGATCCTCACCAGTGGTGTCGTGGATGACTGGCCGCAAGGCCCGTTGGCGCTCGATTCGATTACGCCGCCGCTCGAGAATCCCTGGCAGGCCCTGCTCTTTCTGACCGGTGTGGACTTTTTCTCGTCCGGGACGAAGGCCGCCGTCTGCACCTTGCATGGAGACATCTGGCTCGTCGATGGCCTCGACGAGACCCTCCATCAGGTTCGTTGGCATCGATTCGCGACCGGGCTCTATCAGCCGCTGGGATTCAAGATCGTCAACGATGTCGTCCATGTCCTGGGCAGAGATCAGATCACGCGCCTGCATGATCTCAACCAGGACGATGAAGCCGACTTCTATGAGAACTTCAATAACGACCTGCAGATTACCGGCACGCCGCATGCGTATGCCGCCTGTCTGGAGACCGACCCGGCCGGATATTTCTACTTTTTCAAGTGCGGACAGTCGTTGCCGCACGGAGGCAAACTGCTGCGCGTCTCTCCCGATGGCGGGCGACTCGAGGCCTTCGCCAGCGGCTACCGTCATCCGGTGGGGCTGGGGATCAGTCCGACGGGACTCATCACCGCTGCCGACAATCAGGGCAACTGGGTGCCGTCGTCATCCATCCAGGTCGTCTCGGAGGGGAGCTTTCATGGCTATATGCCCGAAGTGCACCAGCCGGATCGTCCCGATCAGTTCGATCCGCCGCTCTGTTGGATCCCGGTGAGTGAGGACAACGCCAGCGGGGGCCAGGTGTGGGTTCCTTCGACTGCCGATTGGGGGCCCTTTGCGGGAATGCTGCTGCACCTCTCGTGGGGGCGGTGCACGTTGCAGCTTGTGCTGCCCGAGCAGGTCGATGGTTCCTGGCAGGGAGGAGTCACACGCATCCCCGGGCTGAAGTTTCTCTCAGGCCCGATCATGGGGCGATTCAATCCCCATGACCAGCAGCTTTATGTCGTGGGTCTGGACGGCTGGCAGACCGCGGCGACCCAGGATGGTTGCTTTCACCGGGTGCGCTACCACCCCTCAGAGAGTTGTCTCCCGCTGTCGCTGCAGGCCTGCGTGAACGGTCTGCAGGTCGCATTCACGCAACCCTTGGAGCGAACGTCAGCGACCAACGTCGATAACTGGCGGATCGAGCAATGGCAGTATCGCTGGTCGGCCGAGTATGGCTCGCCCGAGTTTTCGATCAGCGAGCCCAATCGCATCGGACATGACAGCGTCCGCATTACACGCGTCGATCTCAGCGACGACGGGAGGACGGTGTTCCTGCACATGCCCGACATCGCACCTGTCATGCAGATGCACATCGAAGCCGTGCTCACGACCGCCGCCGGCAATGAGGCTCCGGTGTCGATCAGCAACACCATCCACCACCTCGCCCCGGCCATCGCGCGTGAGTGAGTGTTCAGAGAGTGTTCAGCAGTGTCGTCACGCTCCCGTCGAGGTCCTCGATCTCGACCGGTGCCTCGCGGACGATGCCGGCCTTGTCGACCAGCCAGTACGTGGGCACCGTCTGGATGCCGTAGTAGCGGGCCAGCGGACTCGCCGCACCCCGCTGATTGATGTCGGGAGAGAAGATCTGCGGCCAGGTGAGTTCCTGCTCGCTGATGAATGTATCGACGGAGGACTCATCGGTATCGAGGTTCACGCCGATCAGGGACAGGCCCCGGTCTGCGAACTTCTGTTCCACTTGCTTGAGCAGCGGCAGTTGCTCGCGAAATGTCGGTGAAGACGCCGACCAGAACACGATCAGGGCGACGCGGTCCTTGTAATGATCGATACTGGCGAAGCCTCCATCAATCGTCGGGCCTCCCAGATCCAGCGGCTGCCCTGCCAGGCTGAGCCGGCGCAGGTATCCGGCGACCTGCTCGGCGAACGGACTGTTCGAGAATTTGCCGGCGACGGTCTCGTAACAACCGCGGGCCTGGTCGACGAGACCCTGCCGGTCACAGGCCCGGCCGGCCTCCAGCAGGGCGACGGCGGCACGACTCTGCTCTTTGGGAAACTTCTCGGCAAAGAAGCGTGCCTGACTGGCATACTCCTGCAACCAGCGCGCATCGGTACTTCCGTGACCTTCTGCCTGCAGTTGGGCCAGTCGCACCACTTTAAAGCCTGCCTCGGCCGCTGCAAACGATTCGGGATTGCGGCGGTACAGCAGGTCCGCATCCTCGACCAGCAGTTCGGCCGCCTGAGAGTCACCAGCCAAGGCCAGTTCGATGCGAGCATCGGTGAGAAACCTGACCGCATTGTTGAACATCAGTTCCTGGTCGGGCTGCTGATGCGTAGCTGCTATCACCTGATGAGCCAGGTCGATGACCTTGTTCAGGTGCGCCTGCCGCGCCTCGGGCCCCAGCGGCGGAGGCGAAGTACCATCTTCGTTGGGAGCCGCCGACAGTTCGCCCCGGATCCTGAGAATCTCGCGAATCAACCAGGTAGGCGTCCCTTGCTCCGGCTCGACAAACTCAATAGGTGCCGACGGTTCGCCGATCGCAGCGGTCGGAGGTTGTGCGGAGGCCGCCTGTGCACTGCCGGGCTGAGACGCCTCAGCGATGAGGGAGGACGCGGCTCCGGTGTTGTCGACCTGCGGGTCGGTGGAAGATGACGAACCACCGCATCCCATGATGGCCAAGACGAAGCTGGCAGCCACACTGACGGCGACGCTGCTATTGAAACGGCACTGGGGCCCCATCATGTTCGCACTCCCTTGCAAGTTTCTGTTGAGGGCCTGAAGTCGGGTATTGAGGACTCGAAGACTCTCAAGTCCGGAATCGCTCTCACCCCTTGCCCCGTTGCCCGCCCACCCCACGACGCTGTACGAATATCGCCAGGATGATGCAGCCTCCTGATGCGACGGGTTTTACGACAGTTGACCCATTCGGGCAAGATGAACCTCCCAAAACGCGAACGCGAGTGGAGTCGGTGCGTCGTCCGGTGTGCTGATTGATGCCTCTGGGTCATCGCAGGCGGGTTGCGGCCCGCTGAAGTTTGTGAGATATTCCCTACCGGCTGAGGGTGAACCTGCCAGGAAATGCGGGCGTCATTCTCGGTCAGTTGAAGGTATATGGCGGAGTAGCTCAGTTGGTTAGAGCAGCGGAATCATAATCCGCGTGTCGGGGGTTCGAATCCCTCCTCCGCTACTTTTCTTTTCCAGTTTCAACGGTCTTCACTTCGCGGCGCTCGCCGAGAGTACGGCTCGCAGAAATTTGGCTGTCCGCTCGTAGACTCCAGCGACCGTACTCTCCCGGGGCCCTGCCACGTTCAGCACCTGGATGCAGTGGAGCGCCAGCCACTCGCGCACCACCTGGGGATCCGGCGCGAGATCGAGGTCAAGCACCAGCAGCGGCCGACTGAGTCGCTCAGCCGTCTGGGCCGTGAGTCCGGTTCCTCCCGTCGGTTCGCCGGCGGTGAGAATCAGCGTCCCGTCCGTGTCCCGCACATTCCAGCGCGTCCGCACTCCGTATTGCCTGAAAGAGGTCTCCACAAGCGGATAGCGTGGAGGGATCGGTCCATCCTCCGCTTTGCGGCCTGAGGGACACCATCCGCCGATGGCCAAGCCCAGTTCGATCGCGACATCCAGGGCCGCGCGGTCGACACCTGTCTGTCCACCTGAGACAATTCGTTTGATGATTGGCAGTTGGCTCATGGGGGTCGGCTGTTTGCGATTGGCTGATGGCTCTTCGTACTTGTCTGTTTCCAAGCCCGATGCAATGAGCCCTAAGAGCGGAAAATCTCCGACGCGCTGATATGATACGTCCGTCGCTGACGGACCTGTGCCAAGATAGGCCAACAGCGATCAGCCACAAGCCACCTTGGAGAACCATGATGATCGACGATGCCGACGAAGTGGTCGTACTGACGACGACTCAGCTGGAGTACCAGGCCCAGCTGATCACCGCCGCTCTCGAACAGGAGGGGATCATCGTCCACCCGGCTGGCGGTTCGATCACCGGTTTCAAGGCAGAAGCACCGGGTGAAATGAAGGTGTTCGTCAAGGCGGGGGATCTCCAGCGGGCCCGCGAGGCCCTAGTCCGCATCCGTGAGGAGGACAGCGAGATCGACTGGTCGCAGGTGGACGTGGGTGAGCCTGAGTAGACATGCGTGAGGTCGTCAAGATGCGCTGCTGGCAACTGTTGATCGTCGCGGTTTTCTGGTGGCCGTCACTCGTGCGATGCGCCGAAGTGGTGACCGTCGCCGGCAATGGTCAGAACAACTCCTTCGGTGACGAAGGCTTTGCGATTGCCGCTGGAGTGCGGGAGCCGTATGGCATCACCATCGGCCCGGATGGTGCACTTTACATCTGCGAGACCAAGGGACACGCGATTCGACGTGTCGACTTCGGTACAGGCTTCATCACGAGAGTGGCAGGGACCGGTGCAGCCGGATCCGAGGGAGATGGTGGTCCGGCGAGCGACGCACAGCTCAACGAGCCGTACGAAGTTCGCTTCGACACCGCCGGGAACATGTACTTTGTCGAGATGGTCGGCGAGCGGGTCCGCCGGATGGACGCAAAGACCGGTCTCATCAGCACGATCGCGGGGACAGGAACAGCGGGATTTGGAGGAGACGGCGGTCCGGCGAGAGAGGCTCAACTGGCCAAGCCGCACTCGATCGCCCTCGATAACGACGGCCATCTGTACATCTGCGACATCGCGAATCATCGCATCCGTCGAGTCGACCTCGCGGATCGTACGATCACTACGTTTGCCGGTACCGGGGACAAGAAGTCGACGCCGGACGGGGCACCGATCGCCGGCACACCGCTCAATGGTCCCCGGACGCTCGACTTCGACGGCGACCACAACCTGTATCTGGCATTGCGAGAGGGAAATGCCGTCTATCGACTCGATCTCGCCGCCGGCACTATGCATCATCTGGCCGGCAACGGGCAGAAGGGCTACACGGGCGATGGCGGTAATGCGCGAGAGGCAGCGTTATCCGGCCCCAAGGGAATTGCTCTTGCACCGAATGGTGATGTGTATCTGGCCGACACCGAGAGCCACACGATTCGCGTCATTCGGCAGGCGACGGGTCTCATCGAGACGGTCGTCGGCGACGGGCAGCGGGGAGATGGACCTGACGGTGATCCGCTCAAGTGCCGGCTCGCACGTCCGCACGGCGTGTACGTTGACCAGACGGGAAATGTGTACATCGGCGACAGCGAGAATCACAAGGTGCGCAAGCTGATCGTTGAGTGAGATCGTTGTGGAGTTCGTGGAATGTCGCGGCCTCTGGCTCCCGTCGTCCCTCAGCGTCATGCGGAAGGTCAGACAAGACTCGCGCTGAAGTTTTTTGTCGCCGCGATTGGCGTAGTGGCGGTGGTGGCGGGGATCGCGACGCTGCTGCATCGCTGGCTGGGACGACCGGTCCGGATCGATGAGTTCTCATTCCCACCGGCGTTTATCGTCAGCACGCTGTTGCTCGCAGCGGGAAGTATCGCCCTCACGAAGGCCATCCGGTTCGTGCGGGTGGAGAAGCAGCGACCATTCAGAATCTGGCTGCTGCTGGCACTGCTGGCGGGGACGCTGTTCATGGGGGTGCAGAGTTATGCATTGTGGTCGCTGATGCCCGCCGACCGCACGCCGCAGGCCGCCTCAACTGGCGTGATTGCTTTCGTGCTGATGCTCGCGGGTTTGCACGGTCTGCACCTGACGGTGGCCGTGTTGTTCATCGTACTCGTGACACTCAAGGCTTTCGCCGACCGCTACGACCACGAGTACTTCTGGGGTGTCACCGTGTGCAGCTGGTTCTGGCACGCCTTGGGCATCGTCTGGCTGGCGATTCTGGTCGTGTGCGCCATTGCCGCGTGAGTGAGCACGCAGGTTGTATTGCCGACCCAATCGATGATGACGGCGATCAAACAATCACCTTGACGCTGGTCTGCCGTCGTGTTCTGCTGGCTGGGCAGCCTCTGCGACCTGGTTCCCATACAGATCCGGCCCGCCCCACATGTTCAGGCTCTGAACCCTCCTCCGATCTGCCAAGAACGACCGGGATGACACTTGTGACGAAAATCCGCAAGTCGCTGGCCATTCGAGGAAGTCTGGGGACGATGCGCACCTGCACCGCCAAAGCTCTGAGCCTGATGGCGGAACTGAGCCCTGCCGTCCGCAAAGCACGCGAGTGGGAAGCCGCGCAGGACCAGGAGTTTGACCAGCTCTATGGGACCGACACCTGCGGATGGGTTTACGCCCCAAGGTCCGAAGTTGTCGGGAAAAACTGGATTTACGGAGTGCGGTATCAGGCAATCAGCACGGAGCTGTGTGCCCGGTCGCTCGCCGAACTGTCCATCCGCTGCGAAGACTTTGTGTTCGTCGACTTCGGATCGGGCAAAGGGCGAGCCGTCCTGCTGGCGACCGGATATCCGTTTCGACGAATCGTGGGAGTGGAGTACTGCGATGACCTGATCGACATCGCGAGACAGAATCTGGCCCGGTTTCCGGCCTCCGCTCGGAAGTGCACGCAGGTGGAATTCGTGTGTGCTGATGCCACTGAGCATCCACTGCCTCTCGATCCACTGGTGCTGTTCTTCTATAACCCGTTCGGACGCCCGGTGATGGCTCAGGTCGTGAGGAACGTGACGGAGTCGTTCGCATTTCGACCCCGGCGCATCCTCGTCATCTACATGACACCCGAATACGCCGACTTGTGGGATGGTGTGAGCTTTCTCAAACGCAGGACGTCTGACATTGCGATGTGGGACACCGGTGAAGTGTCCTGATGCTTAAGTCCCCTGACCTCGCACATTACTGCGGTGGCGGGTCGGGAAACAGCATGCTCACGCTGGTACGGTCGTGAATCGACTGGATTGCCTCAGCGAACAGCCGGGCAACCGAGACCGTGGTGATGTTCTCCGGCAGCGGGTCGCAGTGTGCTTCAATCGTATCGGTGACGAACAGTCGCCGGATATCACTGCTGCGCGATTCGCTCGGGGACTCCCTTCGAGAGCACGCCGTGCGAGACAGCTGCGTAGATGTCATTGGCACCACGATCCTTGAGGACGCTCGCCATTGAGATCAGCGTGCCTCCGGTCGTCGTGAAGTCGTCGACAATCAGCACGTTTTTGCCCGAGACATCGCCGATCACCTCGAGCACCTCCGCCGTCTCGCTGTGATCGCGGCGGGTCTTGTTGCCGATGACCACCGACACCCCGAGGTAGTTGGCGTATGCCGAGGCACCCTTGGCAAACCCGATGTCGGGACTGCACACGATGAGGTTGGGAATATTCAGCGTGCGGATGTGGTCGCAGAGAACGTAGCGGGCATACAGATGGTCGACCGGGATGTGGAAGAACCCCTGAATCTGCGGTGAGTGCAGGTCCATGAACAGGCAGCGGTCGGCACCGGCAGACTCGATCGCATCGGCACAGACGCGGGCCCGGATCGAGACGCGCGGCTCGTCCTTCTTGTCCCCCTTGGCGTAGCTGAAGTAGGGGACGACGGCCGTCACCTGTTGGGCGCTGGCCCGCTTCAGGGCGTCGATCCAGAACAGCAGTTCCACGAAGTTGTCGTTGACCGGATGGTGGATGCCCTGTACCACAAAGCAATCGCGTCCGCGAACGTTTTCCAGCACGCGGACGAAGACATTCCCCTCGCTGAACGTGTGGGCCTCGCAGGGCGTGAGAGGTACGCCCAGCGCTTCGGCGATCTTGCGGGCGAAGCGCGGGTTACCTGATCCTGCCAGGATCGCCAGTTCCCCCTGGGGAGGCTGGAAAGACTGCGGCCGGGGGCCAGTGGTTGGTCGTGGCATGAGTGAAACGCTCTGAAGACAAACTCCCGGCGCTTCGGGCGACCGGCGGTCTCATCATAGCCGTGCACATCAGGATCACAACTGGCCCCGCGGGAAGGCGGGCGGTGTACACAACGCGCGCAATACGGTATCTGTCAGGTGCAGCTCGAACAGGGCCCCGCTCAGTCTACAGCCACAGGAGGGATACAGAAGATGATGCGACACCAACACAAGCGTTCTTTCGGTAAATGCATTGTTCAGGGAACCCTGCTGGCCCTACTGACGGTGACCACAGTGAATGCGGGGGACTGGACCCGCTTTCGGGGGCCGAATGGTGCCGGAGTCAGCGATGACAAAGTCCCGGTCAAGTTCAGCGAGACCGAGAACCTCAAGTGGAAGGCTGAGCTTCCCGGCCGGGGTGTATCGAGTCCGATCGTCGTCGGAGATAAGGTGTTCGTCACCTGCTACTCAGGCTATGGCATGGACCGGGAGAATCCGGGAAGCATCGAAGATCTCAAGCGGCATCTCGTCTGCGTGAATCGCTACTCGGGCGACATCGTCTGGTCGAAAACCATCGCCGCTGTCCAGCCGGAAGACCCATACACAGGCCCGGGGGTTCCTTCGCATGGCTATGCGAGTCATACGCCGGTTAGCGATGGCGAGCGGGTCTATGCGTTCTTCGGGAAGTCGGGGGTCTATGCCTTCGACCTGGAGGGGAACGAGTTATGGCATCAGAGTGTGGGCACCGAGTCCGGTCCGATGCGCTGGGGGTCGGCGGCGAGCCCAATCCTTAATGGCGACCAGGTGATTGTCAACGCCAGCGACGAAGGGGAAGCTCTCGTGTCCTTCGACAAACTCACCGGCGAACAGAAGTGGAAGGCGGAGGCGGCGGGCCTGGGCAACACCTGGGGCACGCCGGTGCTGATGGATTCGGAGACGGGGGAGGAACTCGTGATCGCTGTCCCTGGTGAGATCTGGGGTTTCAATCCTGAAACCGGCAAGCTGAAGTGGTACTCCACCGGGCCGGACGATCAGTCGGCGAATGCGAGCGTGATTCCCGGTGACGGCGTCGTGTACTCGATCGACGGCCGGGGCGGTCGTTCGGTCGCCGTCAAGGTGGGCGGGAAGAAGGACGTCAACGCAACGAACATCGTGTGGGAAGGCCGGGCTCAGGCGCGCATTGCGACCCCGGTGCTGTACGAAGGACGGATCTACTGGATTTCCAACGGCATCGCGAACTGCATCTCGGCTGAGACCGGCGAGTCGGTCTATCGAGCACGTCTCTCGGGTGAGGGACCGGTCGACGAACCTCAGCAGGCAGATCGTGGAGGAGATCGCGGTGGACCCGGACGTGGCGGACCGGGTCGAGGTGGACCGGATGGGGGCGGCCCCGGCGGGCCTGGTGGTGGTTTTGGAGGGCGTCCTCCGGGGGGGCCTGGGGGCGGTGGCCCAGGAGGTCCGGGAGGTGGTGGTCGTGGCGGAGGAAGTCGCGGCGGCGCGGGTGACTATTCCTCCCCCATCATCGCCGGCGGCAATGTCTATGCCCCCGTCGGTAACGGAACCATCTACGTCTTCCCGGCCGGTGACAAGTTCGAGTTGCTTGCAGAGAACAGGTTCGCCTCTGACGACAGCGGCATTGCATCGACCCCCGCGGTCAGCGACGGGCAGATGTTCATCCGCAGCAACAAGTACCTGTACTGCATCGCGGGTGAGTGACCCGCGTTGCAGCGCATTGATCGAGACGCACACGACTCCGATTCAGGGAGCCCGCTCGCTTCTCGCCCCCGCTTTGTGCCTGTGGTAGACTCCAGTGAGTGCATGTGGACGGCATAACTCGCTATGCCGCAGCGTGCACTGCGTGGTTGAGATCTGCCCGCCGGTCGTTGTCGAACCGGCAAAATGCGAGTGACCGGGAGCCTCTGACGATGCACGATCAACGCGATGCAGGGCCGGCTGTGTGCCGTTTACTGGAGAGCCCGCTACAACTGACGCGGCGGTTCTTGTTGGAGTCGGCACTGGTTGCGTCGTGCGGACTGTCGCTGCCGGCATGGTCAGTCGCTGCCGATCGCGATGAAGAAGCGTACTCACCGCTCAACCGTTATCCACGCATGCTGCAGGAGTGGTATGTGCAGCAGGTGCGTCAGGCCGAACAGCGCGGGCTGCGAATCAAGCAGGCCCTGAAATCGCGCGGCGATGCCGAGAAGTATGTCCGTTCGGTGCAGGCGAAGATTCGCCAATGCTTCGGTCCGGAACCCGAGCGGACGCCGCTCAACCCAGTCGTGACGGGCATCGTCGACCGCGACGCCTATACGATCGAAAAGGTCATCTTCGAGAGTCGTCCAAATTTTCCGGTCACGGCAAACCTGTACATTCCCAAGGGACGAGAGTTTCCACTCCCGGCTGTCATCGGGACCTGCGGACATTCCGATAATGGCAAAGCGGCCGAGCCGTATCAGGCGTTCGCCCAGGGACTGGCACGACAGGGATATGTCTGCCTGATCTACGATCCGATCGGACAAGGTGAGCGTCTGCAGTACGTGAAGGAGGATCTCTCTCCGGCGAAGCGACCGGGCGTGACGGAGCATCTGCATGCAGGGAATCAGCAGTTTCTCGTGGGTGAGTTTCTGGGGGCCTGGCGGGCCTGGGACGGCATTCGGGCGCTCGATTACCTGCTGACTCGCAAGGAAGTCGATCCGCAGCACGTCGGAGTCACGGGCAACTCGGGCGGCGGGACGATGACCACATGGCTGTGTGGTGTCGAGCCCCGCTGGACGATGGCCGCCCCCGCCTGTTTCGTCACCACGTTCCGCCGTAACCTGGAGAACGAGCTCCCCGCCGACACCGAACAGTGTCCGCCCCGCTGTCTGGCGCTGGGACTGGATCATGATGACTTCCTCGCGGCCCAGGCACCCGATCCGATCATCATCCTGACGAAGGAGCGGGATTTCTTCGATGTTCGCGGCGGAGAAGAGGCCTACGCCCGGCTGCAGCGCCTGTATGCGCTATTGGAGGCCCCTGACAACATCGCGCTGTTTACCGGTCCTACGACCCACGGCTATTCGCAGGAGAACCGTGAGGCGATGTACCGGTTCTTCAACGGCGTCACGCAAGTGTCGGACGCGCAGACCGAGCCCCCGCTGACCATCGAGGACGATGAAACCCTGTTGTGCACCCCCGATGGCCAGGTGGCCGCACTCGAAGGGACACGCACCGTCTTCAGCTTCACGCGGGAGAAGTCACAACTGCTCGCAGAGCAGCGGGCGGCGCATCCCGAGGATCTGTTGCCCGCCGTCCAGCGCGTGTTGCGGATGCCCCCTCTGGGGGCGGCGTCGCCAGACTATCGCATCTGGCAGTACCTGGGCAGTCGGGGCTATCCGTCGGCTCACGGGGTGGCCTACGCGGTTGAGACCGAGCCAGGGATCGAGGCGATCGTCTATCGACTCACGGAGGAACGCTGGCAGTCGCGGCCTCCGCAAGCGGGTGCACAGGCCACGTTGTACGTGTCTCATCTCTCCAGCGATGCCGAACTGCGGGAAGAACCGCTGATTCGCGAACTGGTCGCGGCATCACCCGATGTGCCGTTCTTTACCTGCGACGTGCGGGGCATCGGCGAGTCGCAGCCCGATACCGCCCAGCCCAATTCGTTTCATCATCCCTATGGCAGCGACTTCATGTATGCCATTCATGGCCTGATGCTGGACCGTCCCGCTGTTGGCCAGAAGACGTTTGATGTGCTCCGCGTGCTCGACTGGCTGGCATCGCTGGGGCATACCGACGTGCATCTGGTGGGCAAGGGCTGGGGTGCGCTGCCGGCCACGTTCGCCGCTCTGCAGCACGAGTCGGTCACCCGCGTGACCCTCAGGAACGCACTCACGTCGTACTCTGCCATTGCGGAATCAGAGGAGTACAGCTGGCCGCTGTCGGCACTGCTGCCGGACGTGCTGGCCCACTTCGACCTGCCCGACTGCTACGCGGCCCTCGAGGCCAAAGGCCTGACACAGATCGACGCCTGGGGCCCGGAGTACCCGATACCAGCACGAAGCGCTAGCGAGTGAACATCTGCCATTCGCATACACGCCCACACTGCTGGACAAGCCAGCAGTGGCACCGGTGCAAGTGAACACACGCGGGCCTTCGCTATCGTATCTCCGTCGAAGCTGGCGTACTTGATTGGCGTGCCCACTCCGCAACTTGAATTCACGCCCCATTGGGGAGGGTGAAGAATGAATGAGCGCGGGTCAGGTGTGTCACCCCGCTGGAGAGGCTTACCCGCCGGCACCGACGGTTTCGAGTTGACGCGTCTGGGCGACCGACGTACTGACCGACAGACGAATCGTCACCGACCGCATTGTTCCCAGGGAGTCGTCTGATAGAATCCGGCCGCTCACCACACACCGCAGGAGAACGCACCCGTGCGCTGGACGCAGACGTTGATTCCCACCATGAAGGAAGACCCCGCCGATGCGGAGATTCCCAGTCACCGGCTGATGTTGCGGGCCGGTCTCATCCGGCAGCTGATGGCGGGGGCCTACACGTATCTGCCGCTGGGCTACCGCGCCCTCCGCAAGGCCGAGGCGATCGTCCGCGAGGAGATGGAGCGGGCCGGGGCGGTCGAACTCTTCATGCCGGCACTGCAGCCCATCGACCTGTTTGAAAGGACAGGCCGGCGGGAGGCGTTCGGGTCGGTGCTGATCAATTTTGAGCTCCCGCGGGGAGACCGCCGCGTGCACCTGGCACTGGGGCCCACGCACGAGGAAGTGGTCACCGATCTGATGGCGCATCACATCAGCAGCTACCGGCAGTTGCCCATCACGCTCTATCAGATCCAGACGAAGTTCCGCAACGAGGAACGGCCGCGGTTCGGCGTGCTGCGGACAAGCGAGTTCCTGATGAAGGATGCCTACAGCTTCGGTGCGTCGCTGGAACAACTCGACGAGTCTTATCGACCGGATGTACGACGCCTATTGCCGAATCTTCTCGCGGTGTGGACTGGAGTACCTGCCGGTCGAGGCGGAAAGCGGACCGATCGGCGGCGACGCCTCTCACGAGTTCATGGTCCCTGCAGGGAATGGTGAGGACCGCATCGTCCGCTGTGCGAGCTGCGGATACGCCGCCAACCTCGAACGGGCCGAAACCGGCCGGACGCCGCCCGACCTCAAGACGCCGGCGGGACACGCCGAACTGAAGAAAGTGGACACGCCGGGGACGACGACGCATCGAACAGGTATCGAAGGTGCTCAAGTGCGGACCGCAGCGGATGATCAAGACGCTGATCTTCATTGCGGACGCAACGTCCGGTCGCGGTACTCATCCGGGGGGACCACGACGCGAACGACGGCAAGATCCGGCGGGCACTGGGGCGCAGACAGCTCGAACTGGCCGACGACGCGACCGATCCGTAAGGTGACCGGGGCTCCCGTCGGATTCGCCGGACCGGTCGGCATCCAGTGTGATCTGATTGCCGATCACGACGTCCCGCTGGTCGCGGACGCAGTTTCAGGCGCGAACGCGGCGGATGCTCACTACACCGGCGTGAATGTGGGCCGGGACTATCAGCTCACAGCGACGCACGATCTGCGCGAATGCGACCGCCGGCGACCCCTGCCCGAAGTGTGGGGGCGTGCTGGAGCAGGTGCAGGGGATCGAGGTCGGCCACGTCTTCAAGCTGGGCACGAAGTACAGCGTCTCGCTGGGGGCCCAGTTTCTCGACGAGAAGGAGCAGCGGCACCACGATCATCATGGGCTGCTATGGCATCGGCGTGAACCGGATCATTGCGGCACTCGCAGAGACGCAGTACGACGAGAACGGCCTGATCTGGCCGCTGGCAGTTGCCCCGTATCAGGTGCTCGTCATCCCGCTGAACGTGACGGACGCTGCCGTGATGACGGCGGCTGAACAGATGTATGACGCGCTGCTGGCTCAGGGGATCGATGTCCTGATGGACGATCGGGACGCGCGGCCGGCGATTCAAGTTCAAGGATGCGGACCTGATCGGCATTCCGCTGCGCGTGGTCGTGGGAGGCAAGGGACTGGCGGAGGGACTGGTCGAGGTGAAGTGGCGAACCGAGGCCGCCCCTCGAAAGGTGCCCATGGGCGAGGCGGTCGCCCATGTCGCGGCGGAGATCGAAAGAGGCACGGCGCCGGCGGAGTGACTAATCCGGCACACGTCGCGCCGAGTGTTCAACACAGTCACTTCGACGCTTCACGCATCCTCACGAGTTGCTCGCGGAACTGCCGGATGCGCTCCTCCTGAGCCGGGTCGGTGGCGAGGTTCGTCGTCTCGTGCTGATCCGCATCGAGATCATACATTTCCTCGAAGAGCGGATCGGAGTCGATGTACTGGATGTACTTCCAGCGCGGCGTGCGGATCCCCTCGTTGCGCGGGATGCTCATGTTCCAGCCGGCCGCCGGGACGAAATGATGCTCGTAGTAGTAGTCGGTGCGCCAGTCCGCGGGGGTCTGGCCCCGAACGACCGGCACCAGGCTGCGGCCCTGCATGGCGTCCGGAATGCCGATGCCCGCGAAGTCCAGCATCGTCGGAGCCAGGTCGATGCTGAGGGCGAAGTCCTCGGTGCGGACGCCCTGCCGATCGGCGGGCAGACGCGGGTCGTACACAATCAGCGGGACGCGAATCGACACCTCGTGGGGATACCACTTGCCGGCGAAACCGTAGTCCCCCAGATACTGCCCGTGGTCAGACGTGAAGATGATGATCGTGTTGTCGGCGAACCCGGTGGTCTGGAGTTTCTCAATGATGCGACCGACCGCCGCATCGACGCCCGAGATCAGCCGATAGTAGCCCTTGAGTGAATCCTGCGTGCGCTGCGGCCCCCAGTAGCGCACGGCCCAGCGGGAGCGGCTCTCCGAGTTCTTCAGGAAGTCGGGCCAGCGATCGAAGTACGCCTGGGTTGCTGTGGGGGGCAAGGGAATGTCGATGTCCCGATACAGGTTTGCGATCTCAGGGTGGGGATCGAAAGGGAACTGGTCGGACTTGACGCTGGGACTGTCCTGCACATGCGGTGCCTTAAAGCTGATCGACAGCTGAAATGGCTGATCGCTGCGGCAGCCCGCGAGAAACTCCTCGGCCTGGTCAGCCATCACGCTCGTCAGGTGCAGCGTCTTGCCATCCTTCTCGATGACAAAGTTCCCCTGGCCGGCGAATGCCTTGTTGAAGTCGAGGAGGTCCTTGCCCGGCGGTTTGCCGACACCGTACTTACCGATGAACCCGGTGCGATAGCCGGCACGCTTCAGCAGGGCCGGATACGTCTGCGCCAGCTGCTCAGCGGTGAGTTCCCGGTCGAAGTCCCACAGGCCGTGACGTGCGGCGTATTGACCCGTGAGGATGCAGGCCCGGTTCGGTGCGCAGATGGCGCTGCGTGACGAACGCGCGGTCGAATGTGACACCGCGCTGCGCGAGGGCATCAAGCACAGGCGTCTGGATGATCGTGTTGCCGTAGCATCCCAGCGTGTCCCAGCGCTGGTCGTCCGTCAGCAGGAAGAGGATGTTGGGACGTGATGCAGCGGTGTCGGCGGCATGAGCCGGGATGGTGGACGCACTCAGCGAGAGGAACAGGCACAGGAGTGCCGGGAGTGCATTGCTGAATCGGCGCAGGTTTTTCACGGACGGATGCTCCTCGTTGGTTTCATCGGGGGACTGACGTCCACCGCTCGCCAGCTGGACCCGCCGACGGCGTCGGCGGGCTTTCCTCTTCTCGCTCGTCTGCGACTTGCCGCCAAACGGTTCACTCACTCAGCCAGCGGGCGGCCTCCTTGGCGTGGTATGAAAGGATGATGTCCGGACCTGACCGCTTAATGCTCATGAGAATCTCCAGCGCGGTCCGCTGCTCATCAATCCAGCCGTTCGCGGCCGCGGCCTTCACCATCGCATACTCGCCGCTCACGTTGTACGCCACCAGCGGTACATCGGGATACACGTCCTTCACCCTGTGTATGATGTCAAGATAGTTGAGGGCCGGCTTGACCATGGCCAAGTCGGCTCCCGCGGCGGCTTCACTTCCGGTAATTCAACGTCTAGAGTATGGCAACAGTCTCCGGTAATGTGAGCGACTTTTCGATAGTCGACAACGCAGCCTCTTTGTTGTTCGTCGTGACTGTTACATGAGTGGCAGGTTGTTGTTCGACGTGAGCGCTACGAGGAAGGGGGCAGACGCATATCCGACTATTCCCGAGAATACGCCGCCGCACGCGAGACGTTAGCCCTCAGCCGACAGATCTCTGACAACTACGTCCGGATGGTCGGTGCAGTGGCGCCGCGAAACTTCATCCTCCCCGCCCACTTCGGGAGTCGCACCGGGTTCCAGAAGACAGTCCTCTCGGACCTTTTCTGGTTCGCAAAGCTCTACGAACTGATGACCTACTTCGAAATCCGCGATCGGGAGCGGTTCACGCACGCGGGCTTCGTGATGCATTTCATTCCCGTATTCTATGCCCTGTATCACGCGGCGATCAAGCAGTACGATGCGAACAAGTGGAACGAGGCGTCGCCCTTGTGGCAGCTGCATTTCCAGGCCGCGCTCCAGAAGCGAAGACCGGGGTCGCTGGAAGGCATCACTGCAAGTGTGAGGACTGGGGTGACCGCACATGTGCAAGGGGACATGCAACACGCCCTCGTGGAAGCCTACCTGACATGGAACGCAACTCCAAAACCCGCCTTTGCGGATCTCAAGGACGACTTCTTCGCCCAGAATCGGCCCGCATTCGACGCGGGGAGGGCGGCTTTTCTCCTGGAGATTCATGACAAGGGCCCATCTCCCGTTCGGCCAGAGGTTGCACAGCTCATCATCGGGATGGGCGAGGGGGTGATTTCTGGCGGCGTCAGGATCGCCGAAGTCTATGAGTGGCGAGAAACCGCTTGGGCCGCCGCCGCGGCGAAGCTAAAGGTCTCTCTCTGACCGGCGGCAGGCGGAGCTTTCGAGGGGCAGGTCAAACAAGTCCCTGCAACACCCGTCTCCTCACTCACTCAGCCAGCGGGCGGCGTCTTTGGCGTGATATGTGAGGATGATATCCGCACCTGACCGCTTGATGCTCGTGAGAATCTCCAGCGCGGTCCGCTGCTCATCGATCCAGCCGTTCGCAGCCGCAGCCTTCACCATCGCATACTCGCCGCTGACGTTGTACGCCGCCAGTGGTACTTCGGGATACATGCCCTTCACGCGGTGAATGATATCGAGGTAACTGAGGGCCGGCTTGACCATAATGACGTCGGCCCCTTCAGCGACATCGAGACCGACTTCCCGCAGGGCCTCGTTGCCGTTGGCCGGGTCCATCTGATACGTGCGCCGGTCGCCGAACTGCGGGGCACTCTCGGCGGCCTCACGAAACGGTCCATAGAACGCGGAGGCGTACTTCGCGGCGTAACTCATGATTGGAATGTGATCGAACCCCGCCTCATCGAGCCCCGTCCGCAAGGCGTCGACCATGCCGTCCATCATGCCGCTGGGGGCGACCATGTCACAGCCGGATCGTGCATGGCTGACGGCTTCCTGGACGAGAACTTCCAGCGTGGCATCGTTGTCGACATCGAGGGTGCCGCTGTTGGTGTTGACGATGCCGCAATGCCCATGGTCGGTGAACTCGCACAGGCAGACGTCGGTGCTGACCAGCAGCCGATCCCCCGTCGCCTCCTTGATGGCCCGCACCGCCTGCTGCACGATGCCGTCGTCGTCGCAGGCGTCGCTGCCGACGTTGTCCTTGTGGGCGGGGATGCCGAACAGAATGACGCCCGGAATTCCCAGGGCGGCGACCTGTTCAACCTCGGCCGCAAGTTGATCGACACTGAGCTGAAAGTGACCGGGCATCGAGGCGATGGGGATCCGCTCCCCTGCACCGGGCCGCACGAACAGCGGCAGGATGAAGTCAGCCGGTGTGAGCTGCGTTTCGCGCACGAGATCCCTCAGTCGAGGATGCCTGCGCAGCCGGCGGAGTCGTGTCTGTGGAAACATGGGCGCGATCTGGGTGTGTGATCTGGTCTGTGTTCTTCCCGACACACGGGTGCGAAGGAACCCAGAGGATGAGTGCCGTCATTGAACGCAAGCCCGCCGGCCGCGACCGGCGAGTACCCCGAGTTGATTACTCATCCTCTGCCTAGGCATCGGCCCTGCGGAGCAGTGGCCGGAGGTGTAACTCGAAACCGGGCAAGAGTTCTTTCGTATATGTCTCCTCCTCGCTGATGCGGCGTTCGCCCTGCGGCCGATAGAGGGTCATCTCCCGGCGAAAACGGTCGATGATCCAGTACTCCTAGACACCGTGAGCGAGTTACTCCCGGTGCTTCTCAATGTAGTCGCGCATATAGTCCCGGTCCCAGTCGTCGATGGCGTCGAACTCTTGGGGCGACATGGCGATGCCATTGGCATCGGGACCGAGGCAGATCGTCTGTTCCAGTGCGGTGCTCATGATGAAGTTCGATCGAGTTTGAGGAACCGGCGATTCATTCTATCACATACCGATACACTGGAGTCCCGCCATCTCAGCGGCTAACCATCACTCGCCGATGCCCAGCTTTCGCTCGACCGCTTGTCTGAGGGTCGTGCGGACCAGTTCGACCGGAATGCGGTCATATACGCCGGCGAAGAATCCCTCGACGATCATGTGCATCGCCTCGTAGCGGGAGAGGCCCCGGCACATGGCGTAGAGCACCTGTTCCTCGTCGACCTGGCCGGCGGTTGCCCCATGCGTGCAGCGGACGTCGTCCGCCTCGATTTCGAGGCCGGGGATGGCATCGACGCGGGCGTCGGGACTCAGCATCAGGGCATCGTTACGCTGGTAGCCGTCGGTCTTCTGGGCGGCGCGGTCGACCTTGATCATCCCCCGCCAGACAACGCGTGAACGGTCACGGCAGACTTCCTTGTACAAGAGGTCGCTGCGAGTATCAGGCGCATGATGCGTCTGCTGTGTGTAGTAGGAGAGCAACTGCCTGTCGGTGGCGAACGTCACCCCGTTCACCTGGGCATGGGCGCCGGGGCCATCCAGGTGCACGTCCTGATGGATGTGTGCGAGCTTCGCCCCCAGTGCACCGACGGTCCACTGCAGCATGCCGTCTTTCGCAACCCGGCCCGATTGATGGGCGAAGTGGCGGACATGCTCGTTCCAGTTCTGCAACTGAACATACCGCAGTCGCGCTCCCTGCCCGACGATCAGTTCGACCGCGCCCACATGCAGGCCGTTGCTGTCCGGGCTGGCGGAGGAAGTCTCTTCCAGCACGGTCGCGGACGCGCCGTCCTCCAGGATGATGAGCGTGTGAGAGAAGTCGGCCGACGCATCGGCAGACAGACCGATCAGGCTGTACAGGGGCACCTCAATCTCGACGTTGCGGGGAACGTACAGGACGATACCTCCGGTCCAGAATGCCGCGTGCCAGGCGGAGAACCGGTCACGCTGCGGGTCGACGGCCTTCGTCAGGAAGTGAGGCTCCAGAACGTCACGGTGGCTGACCAATAGCTCGGCGAGGTTGCCGAACAGCACACCCTTTGCTGCGAGTTCCGGGAGCAGGGAGGAGGCCAGGCAACGTCCATCAACATGCGCCACGGTGCCGGCAAAATCGCCCCGGTCCTGCATCAGCGTGCTGAACGACGTCGCCGGATCAACCAGCGAACTGGCGATTGCAGGAATCGCATACTGCTCGGGACGAAACGTCCGCAGGTCGACCCGCTTATACTCCTCGGGGTCGAGAGGTTGCTGTCGCTTCGACTCATAGACGCCAAATGCCTTGCGGCGTCGCTGGGCCAGCCAGTCGGGTTCCTTCCGCGCAGAAATGAAGTCCTCGAAGGTCACCTGGTCGAATCCGGCAGTTCTGGTTGCCGTCATTGCGGTCATGTTTCTTGTGCTTTCAGAAATCGTCTGCGGTGTGGCGTATTCGTTACTGCCTGGGACGGAGGAAGATCAAGAGTCACAGCCCAGCAATGGCTGAGTCCACTGTTTCACAATCGCCTGGAGGACTCATCGCGGACAGGACCCGCTGGACGCGGCCGGCGGGCTTTCCTCAGACGTTGCTGAATCTAAATGTCGTCAATAGATGGTTGCAGAGCCGCGCCTCTGACGCAATGTCCGGCGGCACATCATCGCATGTCGGGTTCGGAAGGGGACTTCTGCAATGAGTTGTCGGTCTGACGTGGTCCGGACGCGGGAATCAGTCGTTTCCGCGCAGTGTCCCGGCTGCGGGGGCGTCGATCTTCTGCTGCATGTCATTCTCGAAGTGCGGTCCTGACGAGCGAATGGCCGGTCTGGCCACACCGGGGACACCAAGGTCTGCGGTCGCGCTTGGCGCTCTTTGGGTGAGAAGCTCGGGAGTTTCCCTGGGTTCCCAGACTACTGAACGTCTGTCACGGTCTGTTATCGCTAGGTCAGTCTTGGCCCGTCGAGGGTGTCGTTGGGGCCGCGCGCGTGCCGCGATCCGACGCAGATTCGCAGAATCCCGCGCATCGGTCTGGACCAGAACGGCCCCCATGACGTAAGACACGCACCCTTTGCGTCCGGCGATGAACGCTTGGCGGGCGCAGATTTCGTTGGCCGACGTCCACGCACAGAAGGCCCGTGCCGGTGCCCAGAGGTGAATCGATGTCTTTCACGACCTGTGGAAATCGTCAGCACAGCCAAAGGATCGTCATCACCGGTCTGGGAGTCGTGAGCCCCATCGGACGAACGACGGCCTCGTTCTGGGACGCACTGACGGACACGGCTGCTGTTGACGACACTGCCTGCTCCCCAAGTGACGAAAACGCCGGTCGAACACCGGGGGCGGCCGACTTCAGCGGCAAGATCGATGATTTCGGCCCATTGCCCGAACAGACGCGCAAGACGATCCGCAAGGCGCTGAAGCTGATGAATCGCGAGACCCAGATGGGGGTCGCCGCCGCGCAGCAGGCACTCGGGGACAGCGATCTGCTCTCGCACTACGACGCCGAACGGATTGGGGTGTGCTTTGGCGCAGAGAATGTGTCCATCATGCCGGACGACTTTCTGGCGGGAATTCTGGCCTGTCGCAACGGCGAGGGTGAGTTCGACTTCGACCAGTGGGGCGTGAAGGGTCTGGATGAGGTCGCCCCACTGTGGTTGCTCAAGTGTCTGCCGAATATGTCGGCCTGTCATGTGGCGATCATCAACGACCTGCGTGGTCCCGGTAACACCATCACCCAGCGCGATGTCTCGGCCAACATGGCCGTGGCGGAGGCTTGCCGCATCATCCGGGACGACGACGCACAGGCCGTCCTGGTGGGTGCAACGGGAACGACGCTGACCACGTTCAACCGCATGCATGCCTGGCTGGAGGACGAAGTCGCCCGAGACGATGAAGGGCTCTGTCGTCCGTTCGACAAGCGACGCACGGGTCCTGCCCCCGGGGAAGGCGCCGGGTCGATGGTTCTGGAGAATCTGGAGACTGCACTGGAGCGCGGTGCACACATCTATGGCGAAGTTCTGGGATGGGGGTCGTCTGCAGGTGTCGGACACGATGGGTCCGCGGCCTGTGGTCGGGCGCTGCGTAGCGCGGTCCGGCAATGCCTGAAACGTGCGGAACTGTCTCCCTCGGGGATCGGACACATTCATGCGCACGGTCTGGGGACCATGCGGTCTGATCTTGAGGAAGCTGTGGCCATCCATGACGTGCTGGGATCGGCAGGTCGCCAGACTCCCGTCGTCGCTGCCAAGAGTCGACTGGCCAACGCCGGCGCCGGTGCCGGTGCGATGGAACTGGTCGCAAGCCTGCTGGCACTGAAGCATCAGCATCTGTTCGCGATCGGGGGCGACCATCAGGCCGATCCGCAGTGTCCCGTTCGAGCCGTCACCAGTTGCTCGGAAGCAGCTGGGACCACGTTTCTGAATCTCAATCTGTTCGGCCGCGGACTGGCCAGCTGTGTCGCCATCGGCACATGGCAAGCGTGAGTACCCGGCAGGAGGCCGGTTTCGATGAGACGACGCGTCGTTGTAACAGGCATCGGGTGTGTGACGCCGATCGGCTGCAGTGTGACCGATCTGAGGTCCGGTCTGTTCGCCGGTCGGATTGGTGTGGGCCGACTGACGGTATTCGACGCGAGTCACTTTCCCGTACAGATTGCCGCCGAAGTTCGTGACTGGGATCTGAGTGCTGAAGGACTCGACCCGCGACGCTGGCACAACTGTCCGCGTCAAACAGCCTTTGCGATCGGAGCGGGACTGCAGGCCGCCCGACAGGCGGGAATCGAGGACTTGCGAATGAATCGCGAGCGTCTGGGTGTCTATCTGGGGTGTGGAGAACCGTTCGAGGACTTTGGTTCGTTCACACAGTCGGTGGACGATTCACTGGAAGCGGGCCAGCACGACCAGGCGAGGTTTCTGCATCACGCCTTGCGCATTTTCGATCCTGATTCGGAACGTGAGTTCGAACCGGACATGCCCGCCATCCATCTGGCCGGGATGCTGGATGCCCGTGGTCCTGTCGCCAACTGCATCGCCGCCTGTGTTTCCAGCACACAGGCGATTGGTGAGGCGGTGCGGATGATCCGCCAGGCCGAGTGCGACGTCATGCTGTGTGGTGGCGCCCACAGCACCATTCACCCCTTTGGTGTGACGGGGTTTCAGAGGCTCTCCGCCCTGAGCACCCGCAATGACGATCCCCAGTCGGCGGTGCGACCATTCGACGCGGACCGTGACGGCTTTGTCATCGGAGAAGGGGCGGCGGCGTTCATCATTGAAGATCTGGAGCACGCCCGTGCACGCGGGGCCGAAATTCTCGGAGAGATCACCGGATATGGCTCCGCTCAAGACGCCTATCGTGTCACTGACACCCATCCCCAGGGTCGCGGAACGTCCACCGCCATCACGAGGGCCGTCGCCGACGCCCGACTCAACGGGGATGACATCAACTACATCAACGCCCATGGCACCGGGACATGGCTGAATGACAAGGTGGAGACACTTGCGATCAAACAGGCCTTTGGTACACAGGCCTACAACATCCCGGTGTCGAGCACCAAGAGCATGCTGGGGCATGCGACGACCGCCTGTGGAGCGATTGAGCTCGCGGTCTGCCTGATCGCCCTGCAGTCGGGTGTCATCCCGCCGACGGTGAACCATGAACGTCCGGATCCCGATTGCGATCTCGATTACGTCCCGCGGCATCCTCGGGAACTTGCCTGCCGGCATGTGCTGACGAACAACATCGGCTTTGGCGGACAGAATGCCGCGCTGGTCGTCTCCCGCTACGATGAGGTCAGTCCCAATGTGGTGCAGTCCGGCTGGGCCGCATGATCTGATGAGCATTCGCCGACCAGACCGTATGGTGAGCCAGGGGGGGCGTCTGGCAGTCCGATCGCCGCTTGATGCTCAACGCCTTCAGACGGTCGGGATCATCGGTACGGGAGTGATGGGAAAGGGGATCGCGGCAGCCAATCTGTGCGCAGGTCGAACGGTTCGAATCAGCGATGCCCAGTCTGAGACCGCGGCGGCCGCGGTCCGGGAACTGCAGGACGTCGGCGATGCCGGACACATGCCTCGACCTCACTTCCTGCGGACGACATCCCTTCCCCAGATCTCTGTGGCCGCATGTGATGCGGATCTCGCTGACGCCGACTTGATCATCGAAGCGGTGACCGAAGACGTGGCCATCAAGCAGGAGGTCCTCTCACGCATTGAGCGACACATGCGACCGGATGCGATTCTCGCAACCAACTCCTCCTGCATCCCGATGGGCACACTGGCAGATGCCTGTGCCGATCCGACGCGCTTCTGCGGTCTGCACTTCTGCCATCCAGTCCATGAGCGGCCGCTCGTGGAAGTCGTCGCCAGCGACAGGACGAGTGCCCAGACGATGGATCGCGTCTTCCGCTATGCAACATCCCTTGGAAAGTCACCGATCATTGTCCGTGACAGTCCCGGCTTTCTGCTCAACCGATTGCTGTTAGCGCATCTGAATGAATCGCTGGAACTCCTGCTCGAGGGTGTCACCGTCCCGCAACTCGACACGGCGGCCCTCGAGTTCGGGATGCCCTGTGGACCCCTCGGCCAGATCGACGAGTACGGGATCGATGTGGCACTGGCGGTCGGTCGCCGGCTGTTTTGGGCCTTTCCGGATCGCGTCATCCCCTCGGAACTGCTGATTGCGATGCACAAGGCGGGTCGACGGGGTCGTAAGTCCGGTTCGGGCTTCTTTGCCACACCTCGGGACATGAAGCGCGGATGCCTGGATCCGCATGCGCAGGAACTGATTCGCGAGCGACAACGAGGGATAGGGAAGCATTCCGCAGAGATCGTGCAGCGTCGCTTGCTTCTCCCGATGTTGCTGGAAGCGACCCGAATCCTGGATGAAGCACTCGTTGAGGGTCCGGAGATCATCGACGCTGCGCTACGTGACGGACTGGGGATGACATCCGCCTATCGCGGCCTGTTGGGGTGGGCTGATTCCGTCGGAGCAGTGACTCTCCTGGAGTGGCTGCGGCCGTTGGAAGCGCTCGGCAAACGGTTTCATCCGACGTCACGACTGCAAAACATGGCCACTGCCGGACAGTGCTTTTTGACGTAACAACTCACTCGAGGCTGTTTCAAAACCCCGATCTGGGGTGGCCGAGTCTGACCGACGGGAAGGCCCGGACCGGTGATTGCAGGGCCCGAACCCAGCCCGATTGCGTGACAGCGTGCAGCACGCGGAGCATCCCTGGGATCAACTCAGGAATTCGGCGCACGCCGCAGCGAACTCATCCGGCTTCTCGAACGGCACCATGTGCCCACAGTCGTCGAAGACTCTCAGGCGGGCATCGGGCAGCAAATCCGTGTAGGTCTCGCCATGCAGGAGAGGAATCAGCTTGTCGTGCCGACCCCAGAGCACCAGCACTGGGCAGGGAATTCGATGCAGTTGTGCGGCCAGTCGCGGGTCATGCAGGTAGGGATTCCAGCCGACGCGCGCCGTCGCTTCGCGGGCCTTCAGCCATTGCAGAATGCGGTTGTCTTCAAGTGAGAGGGGCATGGCCCGCTCCACGGTCTCGAGATCCTCGGGATGATGAAACAGGAGTTCCCGCAGCTCAACGAGGTCATCGATGAAGATCTCCGCCGTCGGTGCTTCGGCGACACGCAGTCCGGCTGCCGCGGTCAACACCATGCGCGTGACTCGTTCGGGACGCAGTACGGCGAGTTCGGCGGCGATCCAGGCTCCCAGCGAGAACCCGACGATCGGCACCTGATCCAATTCGAGGACATCCAGCAGGTCAACCGTGTGCCACGCGTAGTCATGAATGTCGCGGATGGTCTCCAGTCCTTCAGATCCACTGAAGCCGGGATGTGCGGGAGCATAAACAGTGAAGTGTTGAGCCAACCCTTCATGAAACGGCTGCCACTCCATCTCGCCCGCCGCTGAGTGCAGGTACAGGAGGGGCGGACCGCTCCCCTTGGTCATCAACTCCGTCTTTCGTCCGGCGACTTCAATGAATGTCGTCTCGCACGTCGCAGTCGTCATGGCATGCTCAGTCATCGGGAGTCAAATGGGAGGTGACAGACGCGCCGAGTGTCACTCACCGCGATCTGAAGCATTGGGACGTATCACCTGGCGGAAGTCGTCAGCTCGGCCGGTGTCGGATTGTCAAATTCCGTCCTCAGGTGAGGCAGGACTTCCTCCGCGAAAAGCGTCATGTTCTTGCGCGTTAACTCGGCGGGCAGGGTGCCCAGCTGGAACAGTCCGAGGATGTTCCCCACGCCAAGCTGCTGCAGATAGTCGGTCAGTTTGTCGCGGACGGTTTCCGGGCTGCCGACGATGGCATAGCCGCCTGCTTCAATCTCTGCCCGGCTTTCACAACTCGACATGAACTTCTTGAGCGCACCGCTGATGCGAGCGAGTGAGCGGGCACTGGTGTAGCCCGGCGGGAAGACCAGCAGTCCCTTCAGCAGCTTCTTGACGAAGTACCAGAGATGGCTCTCGTACTCGGCCCAGGCTTGCTCGTCAGACTCCGCGACGTAAATCGGCACGAGCCATCCCATCTGCTCCGGGTCCGCCGTATATCCCTGCTTTTCACAGGCCTCGCGAAACTGGCCGAAGTTCCGCTTGAAGAAGTCCATGTGGAAGTATGGTATGCCCATATAGGCATAGCGCCGCTGGGCGACGAAGTCGATCGTCTCCTGGCTGCCCGCCCCCGGAACCCAGATGGGAGGGTGCGGTTTCTGCAGCGGCACCGGCCAGGGATTGACGTACTTGAGCTTCCAGTGTTCGCCGTAGTGTTCGAAGGGTCCCGGCTCCGTCCACGCGCGGAGAATGAGGTCGAGTGC
This sequence comes from uncultured Planctomycetaceae bacterium, assembly GCA_963707405.1. Lineage (GTDB taxonomy): Bacteria > Planctomycetota > Planctomycetia > Planctomycetales > Planctomycetaceae > CAVPPT01. The sequence goes on from CAVPPT010000008.1 coordinate 550,784, forward strand.
CTCGACGTATTTCTCTCGGGCAAACGTGGGATTCATTGAGAAGCTGTAGTACTCGGGACCGCCACCAACCACCATGCCGGCGATCAACCTTCCGCCGCTGATGACGTCGATCATGGCGAACTCTTCAGCCACGCGCGTGGGCGGATCATAGAAGGGGAGTGCGTTTCCGACGATTGCGATCTTGACGCGCCGCGTTTGCCTCGCGAGGATGGCCCCCATCAGGTTCGGACTGGGCATGTTGCCGTAGGCGTTCTGGTGGTGTTCGTTCACGCAAACGCCGTCGAATCCCAGCTCTTCGGCAAGCAGCAATTGGTCGAGGTATTCGTTGTACAACTGATGCCCCAACTGGGGGTCGTACAGCGAATTGGGAATCCAGGTCCAGGCCGTCTTCAGCTTGTCGAGTTCATCCGTGAGGCCTTGGTACGGCATCAGATGGAAAGTGAAAAACTTCATGGGTGCGATCGCTGGGGAGTTGGGTTCAACCCGAGTTCAGGAGACAATCTGCATCATCCATCGCAGTGGATTGCGGCCCTCAGTATTATGCATCCGGACTGCGGTATCTACCAATGCCGCTCGTCAAATCAGCCAGTGACCGATAATTCCCAACAGCGAGAATCCGTCCCAAGAATTGAGAGCAAGCGGCATTCAGCCAGAATGGACAGCGAGACTGCGATTCGCCACGGAGCGCCTGTGGAGCTGATACGGTCCTGCTGACTCACGTCCCCTGGAAACAACCTCCATGCCCGAATACTCGAACTACCAGAAGAAGGTCATTTCCCGTTACTACGAGAATCGTGAACAGATCGACGAACAGCGGCTGGGCGAACTGGTGACGAGTCTGTACCTCGCGAAGTCCGACAAGCAGCGTCAAAAGCACTGGGAGACCGCACGCGATGTGATGACCCGCCTGGGGATTCCCGAGACCCGCATCGACCATGTTGTGACCAGTGCCGATGCAGCGCTGCTGGCGGCAGTCGTCGAAGATCTGCAGCGCAGGACTCGTCAAGCGCCGTCCGCCGGCGAAACCGCAGGCACCCGATGCGGCCACTGAGTCGTGACGAGGGCAGACAGCACGCTACAGGAATCGGATGGTTGAGGTGAATTGGGATCTTGTCCATTCGGAAGTAGTCAGATCTGATTGACAATCACAAAGTATTGTGGAATGTATGAGGCAGAGGCTTTGATGACCCGATTCATCTGTGCCTTCCTGCTGCATTTCGTCTCGAACTTGACCACTCCTTCCGCAGTTGCACAGGAGCCTGAATCCACGACTGCGGCGGTGAATCAGCAGCGCCGGATGATTGATTTCGTCGATTCCACGACGGGCAATCGAATCCGGCAGATGTTCAATCCGGCCGGCGACGAGCACAATCTCTATCACTACCGCCGCGTGTTCAATGCGGACAACTCTCGACTGCTCGGCATTGAGACGCCCAAGGGCACAACCGACTATCGTGTGACGCTCTACAACGGCGAAGGGCACCTCCTCAGATCGCTGTTTACCCAGGCGCAGTACGACTGGACGCTCGCATGGGACCGGTTCGATCCGCGTATCTTCTACACGCACCGGCAAGGGACCATCTTTCGCTACGATGTCGAGACCGGCCGCGCTGAACGACTACGGACGTTTGAGAGTCCTTCAGTCGCCGGGCCAACCGGCCTGTCGCTCAATCAAGCGGGTGATCGGCTGTTGCTGAGAATGACTGACCAGACCGTTCGAAACTATCGCCTTCCGGCTCTTGATGACGAACGGATCTGCAAGATCAGCATTCCAGACGGCTGGTATGCCAACTGGGACAAGTTGCGATTTACGGGACACAATGACGACTTCGCCCTGACATTTGCGCTCACCCAGCCGCCGCTCCCGGAGGTTTCCAGAGTCCGCAGGACAAGAGACACGCGCCAGGAAATCCACTTGGGGGTGTTCACGCGCATTTACGATGGGAAAACCGGCCAGTTGATTCACCAATTCGACCAAGTGACAGTCGGACATCACGACTTTTCACCGGATGGCAAGCTGGCTTATGTCGAAGGCCATTTCAATCAAGGCCCTGAAATGAGGTTACATCTTGTCAACATTGACGGCACGGATGACCGTGTCGTGTTCACGGCGCTGCGCGAGCAGTTGCTCTTTGTGCGCAACTACCACATCACCTGGCCGTCGGAAGTCCGAGACTGGTTCCTGCTGAGTTTCTTTCCGCAGTCCGGCCGTTTCCCTCCCAAATACAAGCCGTATCTGGATGAACTCATTCAGGTAGACATCGACGGACAGAGTCGGGTGCTGGCACGCACCGGGACCGCATGTGGTGCTAACTTCTGGGCACAGCCTCAGCAATCACTAAGTGCCGATGGAACTCACGTTCTTTTTCATACGAATGGAACGTGCACCGTTGGACAAATCGGATACGAGAGTTCCGGGACGATTGATCAGTGTATTCTTTATCTGAAGTGAACTGACGAGCACATTGCGCCATGCCGCCCATGAGCGACAACGTCGGCACCGTGCTGATGGCAGCCGTCGGATTCGTTATTATCGGCTGCCTCACATGGCACTTCTCGTCGCGTCGAGAGAGGTTCCTCAAAACCTTCGTGCCTGCCGATGAACGGGACGAAGCGGATCGATCGATTCCCGTGGATCCGTCCTTCGGGAAGTCGATGCGAATGATCGCCCTGTTGCAGATGGGAGTGGGCCTCGTCATGGCTCTCGCGGCCTGCTGTTTCTGGTGGATTGCGTCGTGACGCGCGATCTGCGTCAGCCATCATCCGGGCCGGCGAATTTCAGTCGTTGCGACAGTGCCGACAGCACGGCCTCATCAGTCGGATAAGGCGAGGACAGCAGTTGCCTGAGAGCGATCGGTACCTCGTCCATTCGATACGCAGTCCCCGGTGCATGTACTCCATAGACCGCCGTCGTGAAATGGACCGCCGCGTTGATTCCCGGTGACTGATGTGCATAGTCCAGAGCGATGACGGGAATCCGGCGCAGATGTTCGACGGCCGGGGCTGAGAGTTTCTCGACCGCTTCGCTCCCGACGAGCAGACAGGTATCCACCTCGCGATTCCGCAGCAGATGATCGGCGGTGTACTCATCGGGATTGTATCGGGGATACCCGCGCGCGAGGTTGACCGCGAAGGGAAAACCGGTCTGCCAGCAGAGGACAGAGTCCGCCCCCGTAACATCGCCGGGGATCCTGAGCCGCCGGGCAGTGAACCGTGTATGAGAGTTGAGTTCCGCCACCATTCGCAGCAGGGCATCGACATTCAGGTGTCCCAGTCCCGTGCGGGCGAGACCTAACCCAAAAAACACGACACCATACCGACACGCCTTCATCCGGGTGGCCAAGTCCTCAAGGACCGGCAGTGGCGCACCCACGTCATGGTCCGGAGCCGGACGCACGTCCCGAATGAGCTGTCGCAATGTGCAAATCACCTCGAAGTCGCGCTGAGGTTCGATGCGTACAAACAGGTCCGCCGCCGCAGACGTCAGGGTGTCCCGCACATCCACGACAGCGATAGTGCGGTCGGCACGCCCCTTCGGGATGAACTGGCCGTGTGGATCGACCGAGTACCGCTCGAAATGCCGGGGATGACTGACGACGGGGTTCGATCCCCAGAAGATGACGAGATCGGCCCGGTTGCGGATCTCGCCCAGAGAGCACGTCGACTCGCCCGCCGACTGGATCGCCATGATCGACGGCGCGTGACAGACAGAGGCCGTCGTGTCGATGTTCGCCCCCAGTACCTCGGCGAGCAGGATGGCGGCCCGTTGCCCGGCGGTGCTGCTGCGCGACAGTCCCCAGATGAGAGGTGCCCGGCTCTCGCGCAGGATGTCAGCGGCTCGCGTCAGGGCGGCGTCATACTCCGCCGTCTGACCGTCGATGTGTGCGGGCGGGCGCGGATGACGCTGCGCTTCCGCAAGCTGTGCGAACCATGGTTCCGCCATTGGACACGCCGGGGAGACCTCGACGATCTCATCGCCGGCGACCCTCACCCGCAGATCATCGCATACGCAGCCGCAGACGGTGCAGGGCACGTCCTCAGCGATGAGCGGGAATACAGGGCCGCCACTGACGTTCACGAGTCCTCAGCTGCCACAGTCACGGCGACGCTTTTGAACGCGGGAGTCTTCGAGAGGGGGTCGAGTGTCGTGGGGACCAGCACATTGGCTTCGGGATAGTACATCATGGCATTCCCGGCTCGAATGTCGAACGCCCTCACCAGAATGTGACGCATCTCGCCGGCCTCACTCGTCACGCGAACTCGCTGATCGGCCGTGAGCCCCAGTCGCCGAATGTCTGCACTGTTGAGCAGTATCACATCGCGGCGTTCCTGACCCCGGTAAATGTCTTCTTCGTCGTAAACCACCGTATTGAACTGTCCTTCAGAACGCAGGGTCATCAGCCGCAGTGTGCCATTGGCTGCTGGACGCTGCGGGAGGGGGACGGCGTGAAATCGGGCCTTGCCGCTGGCTGTGGGGAACCGATACCGATCGACATTCCTCCCAGGGACGTGAAACTCCTGCCGCGTCTCGTCGATGTCCCGCAGCGACTCATACTCGGGGATCATCTCGCTGATGAGCGTGCGGATGGCTGCATGACTCTCGAGCACCGTCCAGTCGAGTGTCCCATCCCCCAAGGACATCCGCCGGGCCAGCTCAGTGAGCACGGAGACCTCGCTACGCGGTCCGGAGTAGCGAGGTTCGCCGCCATCGCTGAAACGCACGAAGCTGAACATCGATTCCTGCGTCGTCGGTTGAGGCTCCTCATCCCTCGGCAGAATGGGAAGCACAATCGTCTCGCGGCCGGTCCCCCAGGCATGCCCCGTGTTCAACGTCGTGGACAAATACACGACCTGTCCGGTCTTTCGCATAGCTTCAGCGGCGAAGGCCGCATCCGGATTGCTGCCAAAGAGGTTACCTCCCAGGCAGAAGGCGACGTCCATTTCCTCACGGTGAGCTGCCTGCATGCAGGCCATCGTGTCGTAGCCGGGTGACTTTGGAGCCTTGATGCCCAAGCGTTGTTCATAGCGTTCGAGCAGGGCCTTCTTGAGCGTCGGAGTCACGCCGACCGAACCCATTCCCTGGACGTTGCTGTGTCCGCGGATGGGCATCACTCCCGCCCGTCGCCGGCCCACCATCCCCCGCAGCAGGGCGAGGTTCGCGATCGCCTGCACGGTATGAGTACCGTGTATGTGATGTGTCACACCCATGGCCCATGCGATCACCACGTTGCTCGCGGCACAGTACATCTCTGAGAGCTGCGTGATGGTCTTCCGGTCGACACCACTCGATTCAACGATCTCCTCCCAGGACGTCTGGGTCACCTCTTGGCGAAAGTCGTTGAAGTCCTCTGTATGCGAGCCGACAAAGCCGGCATCTTCGCGCCCTTGTTCCAGCACCTCTTTGGCGAGCCCGGTGAACAAGGCCAGGTCACCACCGATGTGCGGCTGGATGTAGCGGCTCGCGATGGACGAACCGAACAGCAGACTGCGTACGTCGCTGGGAACGCGGAAGTTCACCAGACCCAGCTCGCGCAGGGGATTGATCACAATCACGTTTCCCCCCCGACGGCGGATCTGCATCAGCGTGCGCATCAGGCGGGGGTGATTCGACGCCGGATTCGCACCCACAAGGATGTACAGGTCGGTATGGTCAAGATCCTCCAGCTGCACCGTGCCGGCTCCGGTGCCGATGGCGCTCGCCAGCCCGACTCCGCTCGCCTGATGACAGTAGTAGGAACAGTTGTTGACGTAGTTGGTGCCGAACAAGCGGGCCATCAACTGCAGCAGAAAGCCGGCTTCGTTGGACGAGCGACCGCTGGCATAGAAGAAACTCCGCATCGCCCCGGCGTCTTGTAACTTCTGAGCGATCCGGGAGAGGGCATCGTCCCAGGTGATCGGCATGTAGTGAGTCCCGCCGGGATCAAGGACCACAGGCTCGACAAGTCGGCCGGACGCTTCCAGTTGCCGGGGTGACATGGCCCGCAGCTGGTGGATGTCTCGTTGTTGAAAGAAGTCGGCGGGAATCGCCGGCTGCATGTCGGAAGCCATGGCCTGAAACGACTTCTTGCACACCTCGGGGAAGTGGCCCCCTTCGTTGACCATCCCGCCGAGCTGCCCACCCATGCCGACCGCACAGGTCTTGCAGGTGTTCTTGCTGCGGACAGCCCGCCACATGCGTCTGCAGCCGACCTTGTGCGCCAGGCGGACGCTGTAGCCAATGGCCTTCCAACCTCCACCGCTGCGGATCTGTTTCATGAGGTGAGAGTCGAGGGTTGAGCGTTTGTAGTCGAAGCTGCCAGCTTCAATCACTCCGAGTGTTGAGCGTCCAGAGTCCAGTACCTTCTCAATCGCGAGTCATTTGACTCTTGACTGCCAGCTCTTGACTCACACACATCTGCTAGTGTAGCCGATGACTGGAGACCGGACAGCACTGTGCCCGTGGGATCGGCGCAGCAAAAGCATGGAAGTAAACTGGAGGAAGGACTGTACGCCTCTTATCAGCACGTGTGGAGAGTACTGTGATTCGTGACTTGCGAGTTCTTGTGACCTTGAGCGTTTTTTGGGCAATGGGCTCCTGGTCGCAGCGATTGGCCCGCGCCGACGAACTGATTCCTGACGAGAACCTGCGGGCCGTCATCCAGGAGATTCTCAGGCACAAGCAGATCGAAAAACCTCAGATCGCCGAGGATGACCTCAAGACCATCTTCTTTCTCAAGGCGGAGAATCGCACGATTCGCGACCTCACCGGTCTGGAAAAGTGCACCAATCTGGCACAGGTCGAACTGGCGAACAATCACATCGAATCGCTGGCTCCTCTCGCCGGACTGATGAACATTCAGTACCTCGATGTCCGCGGGAACCGCATCCGCGACCTCTCGCCACTCAAAGAACTCGTCAAACTGCAATACCTGCAACTGGACCACAACTTCATCGAGTCGCTGGAGGGGCTGCAATCGCTGGAGAACCTCCGTTCCCTCTATCTCAGCGACAACAAGATTACGGACCTGGCACCGCTGGGCAAATTGAAAAAACTGCAGTCACTGTATCTCGACAGCAACAAGGTGAAGGACCTGGGGCCCTTGTCCGGCAGTCGCTGGCTATCGACATTGGCGCTCCGAAAGAATTCCGTGGCAGACCTGACGCCGCTCGACCCACTCACAGAACTCCGGTTCACGTTCCTTGAAGGCAATCCCCTGACTGACCTGTCGGTGCTGGTGGAGATGGCTCGCCGGGATATTGCCGGCGAGCAGCGCTTCGCGCCTTACTGGAACCTCTATGTCGATGTCGACTCGGTGGGCGACACCTTGCGCTCGCAGATCGAGACCCTCAAGGGCCTTGGAGTCCCCATCAATCGACGTGACTGACCGATCCGTGATCAGTGTGCGAGAGACACTTCCGGCTTTGGGGGACTTCGAGCGACTGCCTGACCTGCCGTTCGAACTGATGTCACTGCTGCATCAAGTCCCAGTCGGTCGTGTGACAACGTACGGTGGACTGGCGCGGGCACTGGGGGACATCAAAGCCGTGCGCTGGGTGGGAGAGTATCTGCGCCACCATGACCATGATGCCGATTGTCCGTGCCATCGGGTGGTGCGCATTGACGGAGCGGTCGGGCTGTTTGTGACAGGCGACCCCGCGGACAAGATCAAGCTGCTGCGCTCCGAAGGGGTGCGGATGGTCGACGACCGTGTGAGGCCCGACGAAGGCTTCTGTGAGGACTTCGACTGCGCTGGGCCGCTGTTGCGTCTGCGCCGTTTGCAGGAGGAGGAGGCGGCTTGCGTCCGCGTCACACCGCTGACCACACCTCCGGAGACAATCGCCGGAGTGGATGTTTCGTATGTGACGAAGACGCGGGCAGTGGCGGCCTATGTCCTGCTTGACGCGGCGAACTTGCGGACGCTGTGGACCACCACCCTCTCCGCCCCGGCGACATTTCCCTACATCCCGGGGTATCTGACGTATCGCGAGCTGCCGATCCTGTTGTCGCTGTTTGAGGAGGTTCGCCGGCAGGGACGAGTCGCGGATGTGACCTTCGTTGACGGCAACGGGGTGCTGCATCCGCGTCGTGCCGGGATTGCGACGATGTTCGGACTGGCCACCCAGGTCTCGACGATAGGCATTGGGAAGAAGCTGCTGTGCGGCCGGGTCGACGTTGACGGAATGACCGCAGACGAATGTCGGCCCGTGAGGCTGGAGGTCGAGGTGCTCGGCATGGCGATGCAGGGGGCGTCTCGTTTCCGGCCGATCTATGCTTCTCCGGGAAACCTCATTGACATGGCGGACGTGATCGACATGACGCGGGTCGCCTGGCCTGAGGGGCGACAGCCGGTCCCCATCGCACTGGCCGACCGACTGAGTCGCAAGCTTGCGCGACGCTGATCGAGCGACGGAACCGGTGCCATCCGGTTGATGTTCCAACAGGACGGCACTACAACGGCGTCTTTCACACTCGGACGACTGCCATGCCGCTGACGATCACCGTGCGAGTTCGGTCTTCCATTCCGCTGGAGGTCGACACCGTTCTCCTGGAGGTCGTGCGCGAACAGGCGACGGATGCGGTGGCGCGGACTCGTGTGCAGCGGGGAAACCGGCAGGTCGAACTCGGGGAGTTCTTCGATGTGGACGGTTCAGCCCGGGACGACGACACACTCGTCTGGCGGGGAGACTGCTCGCGCGTCAAACTGATTGGCACGCACCTCGCGTCGGGGACGGTACGTGTTGAGGGAGATGCCGGGATGCACCTTGGCGCGGAGATGAAGGGGGGCAACATCATTGTCGATGGCAACGCCGGAGACTGGGTCGGGGCCGAGATGCATGGGGGGCGGATTCATGTGCATGGCAACGCCGGACACCTCATCGGGGCCGTGTACCGCGGGGGACGCAAGGGGATGACCGGCGGCGAGATCCTCATCGACGGCAACGCGGGCAACGAAGTCGGCACCTGTATGCGTCGCGGACTGATAGCGATTGGTGGACGTGCAGGCGACGCTGCAGGCATCGGCATGATCGCCGGCACCGTGCTCGTGTTTGGCGAGGCGGGCATCCGCAATGGTGCCGGGATGAAGCGGGGTACGATCGGTCTGCTCGGCGGCGACATCGCACCGGAGATACTCCCGTCCTTCCGCTACGCGTGCACCTACCGGCCGACGTTTCTGCGGCTGTACGTTCGTCATCTCAGAGATTGGGGTTTTTCCATTCCCGACGAAATGTTGGGGATGTCCTGCCGGCGCTACTGCGGCGACCTGCTGGAACTGGGCAAGGGGGAAATCCTCACGAGGGTCGCCTGACGTGGCCGTGACTGCGGAGACCTCCGGGAGCGGAACACAGAAGCGATCGGTCAACATCGCCCGGCGGCTGCGTGAGTTCGCCCTCCGACAACCGGATGTCCCCGCGACCATCGAAGTCGCACAGAGACATCGCGACGGCACCTACACCTACAACACGTGGACGTTTCGCGAGCTCGACGACGAGAGCGATCGCATGGCGGCCGGTCTGAGGGAGATGGGGGTCGCGCCGGGATGCGGCTGGTGCTGTTCGTCCCCTTCAGCCGGCGATTCGTGGCGCTGACGTTCGCCCTCCTCAAGGTCGGTGCGGTCGTGGTGCTGATCGACCCGGGCATGGGGCGAACGAATGTGTTCGATTGCCTGCGCGAGGTCGATCCCGACGGATTCGTGGCTGTGCCGATCGTGCATGTGGCCCGACTGGCCAAACGGTCACTGTTTCCCCGCGCCCGGCTCAACGTCACTGTCGGGCATCGCTGGTGCTGGGGTGGGAGGACCTATGAGCAGCTGCGCAAGACATGCAAGGGCAGCGGTGACATCACACTCGTGCGGGCCGACAACCCGGCGGCAATCATCTTCACGAGTGGCAGTACGGGCCCGCCGAAGGGTGTCCTCTATGAACATGGCATGTTCGACGCGCAGATCGACATGATCCGGGATCACTACCGGATTGAACCGGGAACGGTCGATCTGGCCGCGTTCCCGCTGTTCGGATTGTTCGATGCCTGCATGGGTGTGACGACGGTCATCCCCGACATGGACCCGACCCGCCCGGCTCAGGCGGATCCGCAACGAATCATCCAACACATCACCGACTATCAGGTGATGCAGTCCTTCGGCTCGCCGGCGTTCTGGAATCGAGTCGGGCGATACTGTGTCGACAATGGTCTGGCGCTCCCGACACTGAAGCGGGCGCTCTCCGCCGGAGCACCGGTGTCGGTGGCCATCATGGAGAGAATGCGGCGGGTTCTCGCGGACGAAGGGGCTGATCTGTTCACGCCGTATGGAGCGACGGAATGTCTGCCGGTCAGTTCGATCGGGGCCCGGGAAGTGCTGGAGGACACGGCCGATCTGACACGGCAGGGATGCGGCACCTGCGTTGGTCATCCATTTGAGCAAGTGAATGTCCGCATCATCACCATCAGCGACGAGCCGATCGACACCATCGATGAGGCGACCGAACTGCCCATGGGACACATCGGCGAGATTATCGTCCGCAGCCCCTCAGCGACACGGGAATACTTCCGGAGACCCGACGCCACTCGTCTGGCCAAGATTGGTGACGGCGAGAGTTTCTGGCATCGAATGGGGGATGTCGGGTATCTCGACGAACAGGGCCGCCTGTGGATGTGCGGTCGCAAGGCCCACATCGTCGAGCCGGACCCGACATGCAACGGGCACGGCTGCGGAAGCATGCAGTTTTCAACTCTGCACGGATCGCATGTCGTTCACTTTCCGCAGGGTCAGATGTTTACGGTTTGCTGTGAGGCGATTTATAACGAACACCCGGTGGTGTTTCGCTCGGCACTGGTGGGAGTCGGCGCAAAGCCCTGGCAGGAGCCGGTCATCATCGTCGAACCGGAGGTCGGACAGTTTCCCATGAACGAGGCACAGGTCGACCGACTGCGGGCAGAGCTGGGGGAAGTTGGTGCCAGGAGTCCACTGACGTCGGGCGTTGGTACCATCCTGTTGCATCAGTCGTTCCCGGTGGATACACGTCACAACGTGAAGATCAACCGCGAACTGCTGGCGAACTGGGCAACACGGCAACTTGGCCGATAGAGCAGTCCAGAGTGGGTCGATTTGTAACTCCTGCGATCGCGGGACGATGCTCAACAATGCATGTGCTGGTGACAGGTGGTGGCGGATTTCTGGGACGATATATCGTCGAGCAGCTTCGTGCGCGAGGTGATCGTGTCCGCTGCTTCAGCCGTCAGCGTTACCCGGTACTGGAAGCCCTGGGAGTCGAATGCGTTCAGGGGGACATTCAGGACAGGGAGGCGGTGAAGTCTGCTTGTCGCGGAATCGAAATGGTCTTTCATGTCGCGGCTCTGCCCGGGATCTGGGGACCGCGGCAGCAGTTCTTCGGGGTCAATACGATTGGAACGACCAACGTCATCAAGGCGTGTCAGGCCCTGGGCGTGCGCCGGTTGATCTACACCAGTTCCCCGAGCGTTGTGCACGACGGGCGGCCTCATGAGAATGCCGACGAGTCGCTGCCGTATCCTCAGCGATACCTTTCGTACTATCCCCACTCCAAGGCGCTGGGAGAACAGGCGGTGCTTGCTGCAAATGATCCCCGACAACTGCTCACCGTCGCACTGCGTCCGCATCTCATCTGGGGGCCACGGGATAATCACCTCATCCCGCGGCTGATCCGGCGGGCGAAGTCGGGGCGGCTGCGACAGGTCGGCGATGGGAACAACCTGATCTCGGTTACCTATGTAGAGAATGCAGCCGCGGCCCACCTGCAGGCGGCAGCGGCCCTGACCCGAAGTTCGCCGGTTGCCGGGCAGGCGTACTTCATCAACGAGCCGGAGCCGGTCAACCTCTGGAAATGGGTCGACGACCTGCTGGAAAGGGCGGGGCTTTCGGCGGTGAACAAGTCAGTCTCCGGTTCAACTGCCCATCGCATTGGTCACCTGCTGGAGTTGACCAACCGACTGATGCGCCTCTCGGGTGAGCCGGCCATGACCCGCTTTCTCGCCGCAGAACTGAGCGAACATCACTACTACAGCATCGAGAAGGCCCGGCGGGACTTCGGCTACGAGCCGCTGGTCAGCATGGAGAAAGGTCTCCGTCGCACCGAGCCAGACCTCCGGCGACTGGCGGAGGCATAGGGAGAGGTTTTCCTGAGCGATGTCACCCTTGGCCATTAGCGGTACGATGCTGAATGTGTAGGACGGAGCATCCTGTGAGTCGTGAAGTGAGCAATGCCGCTGAGCAGAAGGATCGTCGGAAGTTCACTGCACGGGCGGTGTTGCTGGCGATCATGCTGCTGGTGATTTATCCCCTAAGCTATGGTCCCGTCGTGTTGCTGGTACACAGGCGATTCATTGATCCACATGGTCCTGCAGGGGAGGTCATAGCTGTGATCTATGCACCGCTCTGGTGGGTGATCGAAAGGGTGCCCGGATCAATCGACATATACCTGGCATATCTCAACCGGTGGGTCATCCAACCCTGAAGCATCATCGCTACCGGTCATGTGAGGTACGATGCAAGATACGTGGGTCGAGCGAATGACGGGAGCCGTAAGATGAGTGACAATCCGGAGCAGGAGGATCGTCGGAGAGTCACTGCGCCGGCGGTGATGTTGGCGATCATTTTGCTGCTGCTCTATCCGGTGAGCATTGGTCCGGCCGCATGGCTGGCGCAGAATGGGCTTATCAACCAGAACGGCCCCGTGATGAGGGGACTCGAGGTGTTCTATGCGCCGCTCGTTTGGGGCATTGAGAATGTACCCGGCACCTGGGAGCTTTATCTGAAGTATCTCAGATTGTTTGGTCTCCCGGTCGTCTGACGCATTGTGGGGGCGATTGTATTCCCGACAGTCGCGACTAGAATGACTGTTTGCTGTCCGCGGTCCGGCAATGTGCCGCCGCGGTCTGTCGTTTCCGGGGAGCACCGTGACCAGCCAGCCCACTTCCGCCACAGGGAGCGATTCGGGTCGAGACGAGGTGGTCCTCGTCCTCGATTTCGGTTCGCAGACCGCCCAGCTCATCACCCGCAAGGTGCGGGAACAGAACGTCTTTTGTCAGCTTGTCCGGCATGACATCTCAGCGGAAAGAGTTCGTGAACTGGCCCCCAAGGGGCTGATCCTTTCGGGAGGCCCGGCCAGCGTGTACGCCGACGGCGCCCCGCAGCCGGACCCGGCGATCTTCGAACTGGGGATTCCGATTCTGGGGATCTGCTACGGCATGCAGCTTGTCTGCCGGGCTGAGGGGAGCCAGGTCCGTCCAGGCGAGTCACGCCAATTCGGCCATACCCCTTGCCAAGTCGTCAGCGACGATCCGCTGCTGCATGGTGTGCCTCACGAATCAGTTGTCTGGATGAGCCACGGTGACCAGGTCGAGGGACTCAGTGTGCACTTCGCCACACTGGCTACCACGTCGACGTGCCCGCACACAGCGATTCGGCACCTGACGAAGCCGATCTACGGCCTGCAGTTTCATCCCGAGGTCACGCACACGCAGTTCGGGACGCAACTGTTGAGGAACTTCGTCCGCGACATTTGCGGGTGCCAGGGCTTGTGGCGGATCAACTCGTTCATCGATGAGGAAGTGGACCGGATTCGACAGCGCGTTGGGAAGTCGCGCGTTATCTGTGGACTGTCCGGGGGCGTGGACTCGTCGGTGACGGCGGCCCTGCTGTTCAAGGCGATTGGCTCGCAGCTCTCGTGTATCTTTGTCGACAACGGCCTTTTGCGCAAAGGTGAACGGGAACAGGTCCGCCGGGAGTTCGGGGGGCACTTCCGGACCGACCTGCATGTGGTGGATGCCCGCGAGCGGTTCCTGGGGGCGCTGGAAGGGGTCGCCGATCCGCAGGAGAAGCGCAAGATCATCGGCCGCGTGTTCATTGAGGTCTTTCGGCACGAGGCTGAGGAAATCCCGGACGCCCACTTTCTGGCCCAGGGAACGCTGTATCCGGATGTGATCGAGTCGGGGGCATCAAGAGACGGAACGGCCGCGACGATCAAGAGCCATCACAACGTGGGAGGGCTGCCCAAGGAACTGGGGTTCGAGCTGATCGAGCCACTCCGGGATCTGTTCAAGGATGAGGTTCGACGGCTGGGGCTGGAGCTTGGTCTGCCGGACGAGTTGATCTGGCGGCATCCGTTTCCGGGACCGGGGTTGGCTGTCCGCTGTCTGGGGGCTGTCAGCGAATCGCGGCTGGAAACGCTGCGCGAGGCAGATGCGATCCTGATTGAGGAACTGCGGACGCACGGCCTGTATCAATCGGTCCAGCAGGCGTTCACGGTCCTGCTGCCGCTGCAGACAGTTGGCGTGATGGGAGATGCCCGGACCTATGAGGACGTCATCGCGATCCGGGCAGTCGAGACGGACAACTTCATGACCGCCGACTGGGCCCGGCTGCCCTACGACCTGCTGCAGCGCGTTTCGACACGGATCATCAACTCCGTTCGGGGAGTGAATCGGGTGGTGTATGACGTGAGCTCGAAGCCGCCGGCGACCATCGAGTGGGAGTGAACGGTCCCTAAGCTCGCGATTTGCGGCGGAACTTGGCCAGCAGCGGTTCGACGACGGGAGTGGGGACAAACTCCCGCAGTCGATCGGCACTCTCATCGTGCCCCATCTGGGCGATCTGTTTGATGAGGGTGCTGGAGATATGCGAGTATTTCTCGCTCGCCATCAGGAATACAGTTTCGATGCCCGGTGCCAGGGCGCGGTTGGCCAGCGTCATCGTGAATTCAAGTTCGATGTCTGAGAGCGTCCGTACGCCGCGCAACATCACCGCGGCACTGCAGCGGCGGACGAAATCGACCGTCAGTCCCTCGAAGCACTCGACGTGAACCTGCGGAAGGTCGGCGAACACCTCCCGCATCATGCCGACCCGTTCCTCTGGCGAGAACAAGGGCTGCTTCTCGGGATTAATGCCGATGGCGACGATCACGCGCTCAAACAGCGCGGCCCCGCGGCGAATGATGTCGACGTGCCCCAGCGTGACGGGGTCAAAGCTCCCCGCGTAGACGGCATAGTGCGGATTGAGTGCTTCACTCATAAGTCACTCCGGAATGAAAACCGAACGACGTGTGTCAGATGGCAACTGGGCCGCGACTCTCGAAGTTGACTGCCACTATGGCACCCGGTGAATCAATCAGCAACTGCGCCGTTAGCCTTCGATGTCTGTCGTAACCTGTTTATAAGCCAATAGTTGCTAGCACTGTCTGCGGCCTGACTGGTCAGTGATCGGTATGTGAACGGCACGGAGTTTGCCTGAACAGGGCAAACGGCGGTCGCATCAGGTACCGCGTTTGAATTCCAATCACTCAAGCTTGTCTGCTATGGCGCTGTTTCGCTGGGGAAATGCTTTCGATGCCTTCCGCGACTTCGAACGGGAAGTCGACCGGTTGATGCGGACGTTGAGTTCCGAAGGCTTCCGCCTCGGTCGGCCATTCCCGGCGGTCAATATCTACGAACTGGACACAGAGTATCTCCTCATCGCGCTACTTCCGGGTGTTCGCGAAGACGAGCTGGAACTGCAGGTCGTCAATGGTGTGCTCACTATGAAGGGGAGTCGCACAAGTATCAAGGCGATCCCGGAGGAACGGTATCGTCGCAGCGAACGGCCGCTGGGGGCCTGGGAGCGGACATTCTCGCTCCCCGAGCGCGTCAACGAGGACGAAATGAGTGCCGAACTCGCCAACGGCGTGCTGAAGGTCCATCTCCCCAAGGCTCCTTCGACCCAGCCCCGGCAGGTGCCGGTGTCTCGTGCAGATCTGTAGGGAACTTTCCATGACGATCGAACATCCGTCCCCGTCCAGAGCGGCCGACATTCCCGCTGCGGAAATGAAGAGGGGGACAACCCCGGAGCGACGGGTCTGCCCTCCACCGATTGACATCTATGAGACCGAGGAGGGGCTCGTCCTGGAGGCCGATCTTCCTGGCGTGACTGCAGATGACCTGGATCTGCAGATCCAGGACAACAAACTGACGCTGTTCGGCCGGGTGCAACAAACGATCCCAGAGGGTGCCCGCCTGCTGCACCGGGAGTATCACGTGTGCGATCTACTGAGGTCGTTCATTCTGAGCGAAGAGGTGGATCATGAGCACATCCGGGCACGCATGAGCAACGGCGTGCTGGAGGTCACACTGCCGAAAGCCAATCGCCCTGAGCCTCGCCGCATTCAGGTGAATACGGACTGAACGCTCGTGCTGCAGCGCTGATCGTTCGCTCGCACAGTGCCGAATGGCTGGACGAGCGGGCCGTCACGTCTCATGATGCACGCGCTCTTCAGGTACACTCGCAACGGAGAACTGGCATGACAGGTCGAACTTCGTCACAGGAAGGGATGCTGACATCTTCGGTGGAGCGATTGCGCCAAGAGCTCGACCGCTGGCTGGATGCCGCCGTATCACAGGGCGAGCGGGCGATCGATGCCATCGGCCTGCGGACGGGGGAGCGCGACTGGTGTCCTCCTGCCGATGTCGTGGAAACCGGCGACGCCATCCGCATCGAACTGGAGATCCCGGGTGTCGACCCCCAGAATGTTGAACTGACGCTCGCCGGAAACATGCTGACGATTGTCGCGCCGATCCCGGCGGCAGAATGTCCCGAGACCGAGAAGGCGTTCCGTTGCGAACGCCCGCGCGGCCAATTCCGACGCTCGATTCCCCTGCCAGCCTCGGTGAATCCGGAGGACGTGTCGGCTGAATCGAAGCTGGGGGTGCTCACAGTGCGAGTGGGCAAGGTTGAGAAGTCGCGCGAGCGAAAGATCCCGGTCCGAGCGGTCGAGCGCTCACCTGAGCATTCCTGAGAATTTCGTCGGGAGTCTGCCTGCCCCGCGCCGAATGCCTGTTTGTTGAACGATGGCCTGCGAGATGGGCATGCAATTGGCTTGTCCTCTGGTCGCCCTTCTACATCAAACAGAATTCACAGCAGCCGAGTGTTGCACACCACCGGTTTGTGCCTACAATATGCGCATTGACGGCTGTATATGCCGCGAATGTTAACAGTTAATGGTGTTGGGAGTGCGTGTGGCAACGGTTTCAGTGGCGGACGATGCACCGATTTTCGAAGGGATGATCGGCAACTGTCCGTCGATGCGCGACGTCTATCGGCTGACGCGTCGGGTGGCAGACAGCAGGGCGACGGTACTCTTGCAGGGAGAAACGGGCACCGGTAAGGAGCTGGTGGCGCGGGCCATTCACGAACTCAGCCCCAGGGCCACTGGCCCGTTCATCCGGGTCAACTGTGGTGCCCTGAGCGAGAGCCTGCTGGAAAGCGAACTCTTTGGCCACGTCAAGGGAGCCTTTACCAGCGCGGTCGATCATCGCACCGGACGCTTTGAGGCGGCCCATGGCGGCACGATCTTTCTCGATGAGATCAACTCGGTGAGCTATCAATTGCAGGTCAAGCTCCTGCGCGTGTTGCAGGAAAGCGAGTTCGAGCGTGTGGGTGATACGAAGACGATCAATGTCGATTGCCGGATCGTCGCCGCCACGAATCGTGATCTCGTTGAACTCGTGGACAAGAACACCTTTCGGGAAGACCTGTACTACCGGCTGAATGTGGTACCGATCTACCTCCCGCCGCTGAGGGAACGCGTCGACGACATTCCCGAACTGGTTGAGTTCTTTGTGGCGAAGTATGCCGCCGAGAACCGTCGGGCCGTCGCACGGGTCGACCCGCGCGCCTGAAGATGCTGCAAATGTATGGCTGGCCGGGTAACGTCCGCGAATTGGAAAACTACATCGAACGTGCCATCGTTCTGGCTACCGGCGACACCCTGGTGCCGGAGCTCCTCCCGCCGCAGGTGACCGGAGATGCACCGGTCAAGTGGGGCCGGTCGACGCGGCACGATCTGGATACACTCTGCGCCGAAATGGTTGCACTGTCACTGGCTCGTTGCGGCGAGAGCGAAGACGCGCATGCCCGGATCACTTCGCTGGTTGAACGGGAACTCATCCTGCAGGTGCTGAGGGCCAACCAGGGGACGCAAACGAAAACAGCCACGCGCCTGGGGATCAACCGTAACACACTCCACAAGAAGATCGATGAGTATGGACTGCACGAGGACGCACGCTGAGCAGGTCTCCATCTACAGAATCACCATCAGATAGTTGCGGATCATCTGCTCCTCGCCCCGAGAGGCGCGCTCCGACGATCTTCAGCCGATGGATCCCGGATCGATCAATCCGGCCGGTGACCTTCAGCCCGTCGCGATCGGCAAACTGGTGCGCGAAGTGATCGACGATCTCCCGAACAACATGTTCGCTCAGCTGTCCCGTTACCTTCACTTCTCCCGCACGCAGCGCAATCACGAAATCGGGCGGACGACGCAGCAACCAGACGCCCAACCCCATCAGCACAAGCACGAGCAGCAGTTTCTCCATCACGGCATTCTCCGACGAAACGGACCTCATCTCAAGAATCCCGACGACTGTGGGAATCCAACGCTGCCGAATCGTGCCGGGCAGCGTGTATAATCCGTCTGCATGTCCCTGGACCTGGAGCCAATGCTGGATCGCGTCACACTGTTGTGCTTCTTCGGCAGCTACCTGGTGGCGCTGGCCCTGGAGGCCACGAGGCTGCTGAAACGGGTGCCGATCAACCAGTGGGCCGCCCTGCTGGTGACAACGGCCGGCTTTGTTGCGCAGACGGCGTATCTCCTGGTTCGCAGCCGGACGGCAGATCTGCCGCCTCTGCTGAGTTCGACTCACGACTGGCTGCTGGTTCTGGCGTGGCTCGCCATTCTGATGTACCTGTTCGTGATCGGCATCGATCGCCGGCTGGGGATCGGATTGTTTGTGCTCCCAATTGTCCTGGTACTGGTCGGTGCGGCCCATTTCGTCGATGCCACTCTCGATGTTCGGTTGAACTCCGAACGGGGCTGGGGCATGCTGCACGCGTCGTTGCTGGTTCTGGGAGTGGCCGGGATCGGACTGGGGTTCGTGCTCAGCCTGATGTATCTGGTCCAGCATCGCCGGCTCAAGCACAAGCAGCCCTGGGGGGAGGGACTCGAACTCCCCAGTCTGGAGCGTCTGAGCCGCTGGAACTGGTGGGCCGTCGTGATTTCCGTGCCATTGCTGACACTGGGCATGGCCATTGGTGTGGGGCTGTCGATTCACTCGCAGGGCATGCCGCAAGCTGTCAGACTGAGTGAACCAAGCATCCTCATCAGCGGACTCGTCTGGGGCGTCATGATCGTGCTGTTCATCTGGCTGCTGATGTCGCACCACCTGTCGGGAAAGCTGGTTGCCTGGCGAACCGCCTGGGCCTTCGGGTTCCTGCTGGTGACGCTGATTGTACTGGAGGTGTTCAATCGAGGAGGTGTGCACGGTCGCGCTGCCATGGTGACGGATCGAGCGTTGTTGTCGACTGTGGAGTGCTTTTCAACCGAAGGAGCGTGTGGAGAGCCGCCCGATTCAGACCTGACGCGCACGGGCCCTCTATGATTCTGCAGGTCGTTTACTGCAATCACGAAACGGCGGACCTGTCGGTGCGGGAGCGACTGGCGTTCTCTTCCGAGGAAGAGGTGCTGCGCGCCTACGACGTCCTGCGTGTCCGGTTCCCGGCGTCCGAACATGTGGTGATTTCGACCTGCAACCGCATCGAACTGTATTCGGCCCAGGAGGACCCGGCGGACGCACCTTCCTCGGTGGATCTGGCCCGGTTTTTCGCGGACTTCCACCAGCTTCCTGCCGAACTGTTCTTCGACGACCTGCTGGAGCGATCAGGTTCGGACGCCGTCCGCCATCTGTTCGAGGTCGCATCCAGCATCGACAGCATGGTGCTCGGCGAAAACCAGATCGTCAACCAGGTCAAATCGGCCTATGAACTGGCGGGGCGAGGCAATGCGCACGGACCGCTGATGAATGCCCTGTTTCAAAGGGCACTGACCGTTTCCCGCCGTGTCCGCAACGAGACCCGGTTGTCCGAAGGGCGAACATCGATCGCCAGCGTGGCCGTCGGAGAGTTCGGCCGCAACATTTTCGACCGGTTTGACGACAAGGTCGTACTGGTCATCGGTGCCGGCGAGATGGCCGAGGAGACTCTGCGCTACCTGCAGAAGGAAGGAGCCCGTGAGATCACAGTCTGCAATCGCACGGCCGAGCGATCGCAGCGGCTGGTCGACGAGTTCGGCGGACACAGCGCCCCTACGATCAGCTGGATGTCTGGCTTGGACGGGCGGATGTGATTGTGAGCACCACCGGATCCGATCAGCACATTGTCGATGCGGAGCGGTTTCGTCGCGCCCGGCGGGATGCGGGTGGGCGTCCCGTCTTCATTCTCGATCTGGGGGCACCGCGGGATATTGCCCCGGACGTGGCCGACGTGGACGATGGTGTGTTTCTGTACGACATTGACGATCTGGAGAAGACCTGCCAGCGTAACCGGGAGGCACGCGGTCACGAGGTGACACGGGCCCGGGCCATCATCGCGGAAGAGACCGAACGCTTCATGCAGGACATCTACCACAAAGCGACAGGCCCGATCATCAAACGCCTGAGGGAACAGTGGTCGGACATCAGCCGGGGCGAACTGGACCTGTTGTTCCGTAAGATGCCGCATCTCGCCCAGGAGGATCGACTGGCCGTCGAACGCTCGGTCGAGCGGATCGTGAACAAGCTGCTGCACCCGCCTCTGGAAACTCTGCGGGAAGAGGCACGCGAGGGAACACCCGATGGCCTGCTGGATGCCATCCGCCGCCTGTTTCACCTCTCTTGAGTGGGGTGATGGTCGATGGCGATTGGCTGTTGGCTCCCTGCTCTGACCGGCCAGTTCAGAATCAGGGACGCCACGAGACACAATCCGACGTGCACGGAATTGATCTGTTCCGATCGGCGATGCATTGAGATAAAACGAGCGGGGCGGGCTGTATCAACACCGCCCAGTGTTTCCACAAGTGGCGTGTACACCAGTTGATAGTCGACCACCATCAACACCAGGGCCAGTGCCAGCAGCCCGAAGGCCAACCACCGCCCTTTCAGGGAGGGCGCGAGCCAACAACAGCAGTGACGAGAATCCAATACAGACAAACCCAAACAGGTAGTATGTATTGAACCTCAGCACTGCCAGTTGGTCGAATGTCTGCGGCGACATGAACTCGCGGGGAACCAGCCGGGCCATGCGAATGAGGTTGATCGTGAACAGCACGGCAGCCCCGACCCAGGCAGCGGTCAGCAGCCGGGCCATCGTCAGAGCGAGTTTGCGGACAGCAGGCATGTGAGTTCGGTGAGGGCTTCGCGTTGCAATTCCGCTCAGGTCTGGGAGACTGAAGCGTGTCAGACGATTCCACAAGGTCCCCAGAGTCTACTCATGCGTCGTCTCTCTCGCGAGTCGCTTTACAGACGCCAATCTGTGTACACAGGCTTGGGCGTTGAGCAAACGCGGCACCGATCGCAATTGTTAGCCAGCGTTGTCTGCACGAGCTGCCTGGCCTTTGCTGGACATGTGGCTGCGTCAGCCGACGATGCGGCACATGTTACAGGTCGCCAGCTGCCAGTCGCTGCCCCGGCCACTATCGACGCGTTCCAGCTGCATCCCGAACTGAGAATCGAACTGGTGGCTGCGGAACCGGACGTCATCGATCCGGTAGACATCGCTTTCGATCCAGACGGTCGCCTGTGGGTGGTAGAAATGTCTGACTACCCCAACGGGCCCGCGGACGGCGAGGCCCCCCGTTCGCGAATCCGCATCCTGACGGACGATGACGGCGACGGTCGCTACGAACATCCGGTCACGTTTGTCGATGGCCTGTTGTTCGCGACCGGCCTGCTCCTGTGGCAGGACGGCGCACTCGTGACGGTCGACGGAGACTTGCTGTACATCAGCGATACTAACAGCGACGGGCGGGCCGATCATCAGGAGTCGTGGTTCACCGGCTTCAAGCAGGACAATCCGCAATTGCGGGCGAACCACCCGGCCCTCGGTCTCGACAATCGCATCTATGTGGCGAGTGGCTTGCGCGGAGGGGACATTGTGGCCCGGCGCAACGACTGGCCCAGTCATGAGAAGCCGGTCTCGCTCACCAACTTTGACTTCGTGTTCGATCCGCACTCCGGTGAGTACGGAGTGACAACAGGTGTCGGGCAGTTCGGGCAATGCTTCGATGACTGGGGCAATCGGTTCGTGTGCAGCAATCGCAATCCGTGCAAGCACATCGTGCTGGATGATCGGTCCCTGGCACGCAATCCGCGGTTGCGCGTCCCGCAGGTGCACGAGGACGTCTCTCCCGCCGGTGAAGACTCACGCCTCTTTCCGATCAGCCGCACCTGGACGACATCCAATCTGCATGCCAATCAGTTCACCGCCGCGTGCGGGGTGCTGATCTATCGTGGCCAGACACTGCCGAAAGAGTTCCAGGGCAACAGCTTCACCTGTGAGCCGACGGGCAATCTCGTCCATCGCGACGTGCTTTCACCCGATGGAGCGACGTTCGCCTCTCGTCCGGGCGCGAGGGAGTTGAGTTTCTGGCCACACAGGACGAGTGGTTTCGCCCCGTCAACCTGCAGCACGGTCCCGACGGGGCCCTGTATGTCGTTGATATGTACCGAGCCGTCATCGAGCATCCACAGTTCATGCCGGAGGAACTCAAATCGCGCTCCG
Organism: uncultured Planctomycetaceae bacterium; assembly: GCA_963707405.1. Lineage (GTDB taxonomy): Bacteria > Planctomycetota > Planctomycetia > Planctomycetales > Planctomycetaceae > CAVPPT01. The sequence goes on from CAVPPT010000008.1 coordinate 573,358, forward strand.
ACCTCACCGACGGCAACGACCGGGGCCGCATCTATCGGATCGTTCCACGCAAGCTCGATCCCCGGCAGGCCGTGCGCAGTCCGCATCTCTCGTCAGCCGATAGTGAAACACTGGTCGCGCATCTGTCGTCGTCCAATGTCTGGGTGCGCGACACCGCCGCCCGGCTATTGCTGGAGCGCCGGGATACGTCATTCGCCCCGGCACTGCGTCGGATGTCGGAGTCGGGACGCACGCCACAGGCGCGGGTTCGGTCCCTGTGGCTAATGGATGCCGTTGGGGCTCTGGCGGCAGATGATATTTCCAAGGCTCTGTCCGATCGGCATCCGCGCGTGCGTGAAACAGCGGCCCGGCTGGCCGAGTACCGTTTCTCTGGCGACGACCTTCTACGGGAACGAGTCACAGCCTTGCTGAATGATCCCGCTAGCGACGATCGCGTGAGGTTCCAGTGCGTCCAGAGTCTGGGAGCCTTTCTACAGACGCCTGTCCAGGTGTTGGCAATCGCCGCCGCGGCGGTACAGCGGCCCGATGACGCATGGCTGCGGACGGCAGTTGCGGCCAGTGCAGGGGACTCGATGCCGATTGTCCTGAGCACTCTGCTGGCCGCCAGCGTGAACGAGTCGGACCGGCCCCCGGAGCGATTGATCCCATCGGCCTTGCAGTTCTCTGAACTCGTCGGTGCACGAAAGCAGCGGGACGAGATGCGTGCTGTGCTGGCGAGCGTGGCCGGGATCAGCCCAGATGAACAGCAGCTGACCGTTGGACAGCGTCGCCTGCAGTGGGCCGTACTGCGCGGACTCGGCACAGGACTGAATCGCGAGGACAGTATTGAAGTCTTGGCCGAGGGGGTTGATGAGGAATCCTGCGAAACTCTGAGTGGGGTTTTCGCTGACATTGTCGAGTCCGCCTCGCAGTCGGACCTCGATCCCCGCTGGCGGCGTGAGGCGATCGGGACTCTCGCGCTGCTCTCTTCCGACGTTTCGCGCCCGGTGCTGATTCGAATCTCTGAACATGAGACGGATCAGACGCTCGTGAACGCTGCAATCGAGGCACTCTCGCGGCAGATGAACGGGGACGTCGCCGCGCAGCTGCTGGCCAGGTTCCCCTCAGCAACTCCGCAGCTTCGTCGGGCCCTGCTGAGTACAGTTCAGTCGTCGCCGGCGGGAGTCGCGGGCCTGCTGGACGCCCTCGAACAAGGGCTCCTTTCACCTCGTGATATCGACCTGAGCACGGCTGACCGACTCCGCAAACATCGAGAGGCCGAGATTCGTGAACGTGCAGCACAGCTGCTGGCGACCGAACCACCCGCCGACCGCAAGGCCGTGCTGGAGGAGTATGAGGCGGCACTATCACTTGCAGGAAATCCAGCAGATGGGCGCAGTTGTTCGCCAAGACATGTGCCACATGTCATCGCGTGGGGATCTCGGTGTGAACGTGGCTCCGGATATCTCCGACTCCCGCGTCAAAACGCCGGCTCAGATACTGACGGACGTGCTGGATCCCAACCGTGCCATCGACAACAACTACTTCGGCTATTCAATTCTGCAGCGCGACGGACAGGTGCATACCGGGGTCGTCAGTGCCGAAACCGCTTCATCTGTCACCCTGTTGCAGCCGGAAGGGAAGGTGGTGACGGTGTTGCGAGAGGAGATCGAGCAGATGGCCTCGAGTGGCATGTCGCTGATGCCGGTAGGGCTCGAAAAGAATCTGACGGTTCAGCAGATGGCTGACCTCATCTCTTTCGTCAAGAACTGGGCGCTACCTCGACGGACTGGTTCCTGCCGATGTGATCCGGTGATACAGCGCATCACAGATCATCGGCGATGAACATCGCATCGCCATAGCTGTAGAAGCGATAGTGTTCACGGATCGCCTCCTGATAGCCGCGCAGCGTAGCATCGCGACCGGCAAGTGCCGAGACCAGGACGAGCAGTGTCGAACGGGGCAGGTGAAAGTTTGTGAGCAGCGCGTCGACGACCCGGAATGAGTAGGGGGGGCGGATGAACAGGTCGGTTTCGCCCGACCATGCCTGCAGCGGGCCTCGGGCAGCCACCGACTCCAGCGTCCGCACACTCGTTGTGCCGACGGCAATCACACGTCCACCGGCCTCTCGTGTGTGGCGAATCGCATCGACAGTGGCTTGCGGAACCTCGCACCACTCGCGATGCATGCGGTGTTCGCTCAGGTGTGCGCAGTCCATCGGCCGGAATGTCCCCAGACCGACGTGCAGCGTGACTGCGGCAATCGATGCTCCCCGTCGCCGACACGCATCCAGTACCTCCGGAGTGAAATGCAGACCGGCGGTCGGAGCGGCGATCGCTCCGGGGATGCGTGCGAAGGTTGTCTGATAGCGTTCGCGATCTTCGTCAGTTGCCGTGACTCTGTGAATGTACGGCGGGAGCGGCACCGTGCCGAACTCATCCAGCAGGTCCAATGCGTTATCCGCTGAATCCACCCGGGCCGTCCATTCGCCTCCCTCGCCCTGTTCGATCAGTGTGAGCACCAGCGGTCGGCCCGAGCCCGGCGCATGGACAGGTCGCAGGGTGATCGACTCTCCGGATTGCAGTTTTCCTCGGGTTTGTCCGATGAGTCGCCAGTTCCCGTCGCCCGTTGATCTGAGAAACAGGCCCTCCCATTTTCCACCGGTGGAGGTCCGCACACCCATCAATCGGGCCGGCACCACACGCGTCTCATTCACGACAAGCAGATCGTGGGGTCTCAGCAGACTCGGAAAGTCGCGAAACGACCGATGAGCGATCGCTCCGCTGGTGCGGTCCAGACACAACAGTCGGGACGCATCGCGCCGGGGCAGGGGCTCATCCGCGATCAGCTCGGGAGGCAAGACATAGTCGTAGTAATTGACGTCGTCGTGGAGATCCATGGGAGTACAATTGATTCGTGGGCAGCGTCGTCGCGATCGTATAATCTGGAGACACATCCAACAAAGCTGTTACCCGTCCTGCGTCGGTCTGCACTCTGCCCTTGTGACCAATTCGCCCAAACGCATCGCCTTCTGCATCACAGAACTGGATCCCGGCGGAGCGGAAAAGGCACTCGTCCGCATCGTCACGTCCCTCGACCGGAAAGCGTGGGAGCCGAAGGTGTACTGCCTGGCGGAACGCGGCCCCCTCGCTGACGTGCTGGAATCGGCCGAGGTGCCCGTGGTCTGCCTCGGAGCTCGGTCCTGGTGGAACGCCGGCGTTGTACTCAGACTGGCGCGGCGAACTGCGCCGGTTTCGTCCCGTCCTGCTGCAGACCTTTCTGTTTCATGGCAACATCGTGGGACGTTTCGCCGCGTTGCTGGCCCGTGTGCCGATCGTCGTTTCCGGAGTCCGCGTCGTGGAACCGGATGCCCGCTGGCGTCATCGTCTCGATGCCTGGACCAACCGGCTGGTCACCCGAAATGTCTGCGTGAGCGAAGGCGTAGCGCGCACCTGCCGACAGGCAGGAATCCCCTCTGGGAAGCTCACGGTCATCCCCAACGGTGTGGATGTCGAAGCCGCCGCCGAAGCGAGGCCGGTCGATCTGCGACAGTTTGGTATTCCGACCGGTACCCGAGTCGTCATCGGCGTGGGACGTCTGCATCCGCAGAAGGGCTTCTATCAGCTCATTGAAGCCACAGAGCCGCTGCTCCACACATTTTCCGACGTCCATCTGTTGATCGTGGGTGAAGGACCTCAGCGGGACGAACTGACAGTATTGATTCGAATGCGACAACTTGATGATCGCGTTCACCTCCCAGGGTGGCGGCCTGATGTCGCTGGGCTCCTCAAGGCGTCCGATGTGTTCGTGCTCAGCTCCGTGTGGGAGGGGATGCCAAACGCCCTGCTGGAAGCCATGGCAGTGGGCCTGCCGGTGGTGGCGACACAAGTCGAAGGGGTCGAGGACCTGGTGACCGACGGCGAAACAGGTCTTGTTGTCTGTCCTGAAGCGCTCCCACCAATGACTGATGCCTTGAGTCGGTTGCTGACGTCGCCCGAATTGCGAACATCTCTCGGAACAGCAGGCGCAAGTGCATGTCTCATCGCATTTTACATGGATCAACACCTGCCAGGAGTATGCTGACTTGTATCGAGAATTGACTCGTACAGCAGGCTCAGACTGACGATTGGCCGCCACCGGATACCCGGCGAGAATGCGCCGGAAAAAAATATCAAAGTTTCAATTCCCGTTGCGGGACCAACCTACGACGATCCCGCTCGTTCTGATCCGTTCTCGGTGGGACAGGATGCTTGACCGGCCAAGTCGCGATGGTATCGTGGGCGAATGTGGTGGCGGGTGGGGATAAGTGGTGATTCGGTCGGCTGCCGCCTCTCTTCTCGCTGATTCTTGGGGAATTCAGGGGTTTCCAGCGTCTCCATGTCTCTGACAGGAACCCATGTTCGCAGCCTCGATGAGAAACAGCGTCTGGCAATTCCCAAGCGCTGGCGGGACGCGATGATTTCCGATGACCAACCGCAGTTGTTCGTTGCTCCGGAGACGGATGGGGCAGTCGCCCTGTACTCGGTTGTCGAGTTTGAGCGGCGTGCGGGCATGCTCGCCGTCGCAACCGCGAAACCTGCCGCCGTCCGGAATTACCAGCGACTGTATTACTCACAGGCAGAGCAGGTCGACATCGATTCTCAGGGACGGATCCGCATTCCCGACCGACTGATGGAGTTCGCACACCTGACGCAGGAAGTGGTCCTGCTGGGGGTGCATGATCATGTGGAAATCTGGAACAAACAGTCGTGGGATGGGTTCTTGCAAAGAACACACCGCCGAGTTTGACCAGATGGCCAACTCGGCATTCGGATAAGTTGCAGGCAGGAGACAGCTTCGAGTTTTCAATGGGGGGTGATGCCGATGAGCAGTTCGATTGATGTTCGCAAGGCATGACTCCACAGGAACTTCCGCTGGCTACCGGGCTCGCGGAAACGGCAGTCACGATGACGCGCCAGAACCAGATCCACCGGCCTCTCCAGCCGGTGGTCAATCATTCGCTTCGCGTCGCCGCGGAACGGAAGCCGCTGCGAAGCGAATGATTTTTGCTCTTTCCCGGATCCCTGGTCCGCGTTAGAAATCGCGGTTCTTTCCGTGGATTCCCACTCAATCGTCGAGCGATTCCGACTTACCACTATGATGCCCGGCAGGGCATCCAGTCCCCATGTCCGGCCCCCATCGGGCATCCTCCGCGATTCACATCCCCGTCCTGAGAAAGCAGGTCCTGGAGCATCTGGAGTTGCACCCGGGCCTCACCGTTGTGGATGCGACCGTCGGTGCAGGTGGGCACAGCCGGCACATTATTGAGCAGATCATCCCCGGCGGCCGGCTCATTGGACTCGATCGCGACCCGATGATGGTTGCGTTGGCCACACAGACCTTGACCGGCTTCCCCGTTGACCTGTTGACCTCCAGCTATGTCGACCTTCCCACACAACTTGCCCGGCTCAAAGTGCCCGCGGTCGATCGAGTGCTGGCGGACCTCGGGCTCTCGTCCGATCAATTGGCCGATGAACGGCGGGGGTTCAGCCTGCTGGGAGACGCCCCGCTCGATCTGCGATTCAATCCCCACGACGGCGAGCCGGCAAGCACGTTGGTCTACGAACTTGAGGAAGACGCACTGGAGCATCTGTTCTCAACGTATGGCGAGGAGCGTACAGTCGCGAAGTGGCGCGGGCTTTGGTTCAGCGTCGGCAGACGGCACGCATCGTCACGACCCGCGAACTGGTCGAGGTGGTGGCCGGGGCCATTCCTGGCAAGTCGGTCGGACGGATTCATCCGGCGACCCGCGTCTTCCAGGCGCTCCGCATCGCCGTCAACGAGGAACTCCGCCATCTGGCTGAGTTACTGGACGAGGTTCTCCCGACGTGCGTGGCGAGTGGGGGACGTGCCGCCATCATCAGCTTTCATTCCCTGGAAGACCGACTGGTCAAGCAGGCATTCCGTCGCGCTGACACATGGGAGATGGTGACGAAAAGGCCGGTAACGGCAACACCAGTCGAGCAGCGAAACAACCCGCGATCCCGGTCTGCAAAACTCAGAGTGGCACTCCGCAAATGACTCGCAAAGCACCACCCGAAAAACCGGCGGATCATCCCGACTGGGGATTTGACGACAAACCCGCCGGTCTGAAACTGGATACGAAGCTGGGACTGGCGCTAGTGTTCTGCCTGATCGCCGGGTTTTCGTTCGTACTCCATCAGAAGTGGAGCGTGCTGCAGCGACAGATTGCCGGCACTGCGGACGGCTCCGGAGAGATGCATGCTGCAACGGATGTCAATCCGGTAGGAACCACGCCGCCGACCTTCGCGATTCCTGCGGATCTGCAACGAACCGCCGAGGTGACAGATGCACCGAAATCGGTAGCGGCGAATGTGACGAATGCAATGGCTGATGATGGCTGGAATCTCTCATCGGCGCAATCGGTAGCTCCGGCGACCCAGTCACAGTCCTCCGATGATCCTTTTGCCTCGCTCCCGGTGCAGGAGGAGCGCAGTGCAGACGTCGATCCGTTCAGCACCGATCCCACCCAGAAGTCGGCGGACGTGACGAGTTTTCCTGCCGCGAGTGATGCAAATCCGTTTGTCAGCACTCCCAGCACTTCCGCAATGGACGCAAATGTGGCTCCATCGCAGGACTCCGCTGACGTGTCGGGCTTTGCCTTCGTGACTCCTGCCGAGACGACGTTCGAGCCTCCCGTCAACCATCCGGAACAATCCGGTCCTTCCCTGGAGCAACCTGCTCAGGAGTTGCCGGAGTTCGGCGACCTGTCGGCAACCGATACGACGCCCTCTGAGACAGAGGAGACCGATCAAGGTTTTGTGATGGATCTTGGTCCCTCACACGAAGTCTCGGAAGCAGTCGAGCCGTATGTTACCAGGTCGCCTGAACCGGCCCACTCGGTCACGAAGAGTTCCTCAGTCCCGGTCGACGATGCGAATCCCTTCTCGCAGCCTGCCGGTGGTCCTGAAGCCCCTCAGGTGGTCCAGGAGACGATCGAGTTGTTCCCTGCTGAACGGGAAACACCACGAGAAGATCCGCACCCTCTGGAGGGACCGTCGATTTCTGAAGGGTTTGCGAATGAACCTGTGGCGACTGAACCTGCCCCGCTGGACCCTGCCTGGCAGTCTCCCCCCAGTCTCCCGGCCCACGAACCGGCACGCTTGTCGTCGACAGTCAGCGACGCTTTGCCCACATGGGAATCTCCCGATGCTGTGGGAGTGGACTCGGCGACGACTCCGCGACAGGAGGATCCAGACATGATCGCTAACTCCGAGCCGATGATAACGGATACCGATGAAGGCCTGGCAACGCTGGGTCCCATGGAATCGGTCATGTCGGAGCAGGTGCGGGTGGTTGGTCGCAGCGACAGCTTCTGGTCGATCTCACAGGAGATGTACGGCACCGGCCGGTACTTCTCTGCACTGGCTCAATACAACGCCGATCTTGTGACCGATCCGTCAAAGCTGCCTCTGGGAACACGTCTGAAGGTTCCACCCCCCGAGGTCCTCGAGGCACAGTTTCCCCAGATGTTTGTCCGACGCGAACCGCACAGCTTCCCGATCACTCCGGCGGGAGGACCCAGGAACGCCGATTCACAGTTGCCATCCGGACTGTTTCTGAACCACGAACGTCAGCCCATCTACCGTGTGGGTGGAGACGACACGCTCAGCGAGATTGCCCGGCGTCATCTGGGGCGGGCCTCGCGCTGGCAGGAAATCCTCGATCTGAATCGCGACCGCCTGCAGAATCCGCAGGACCTGCCAATCGGAATGATCCTGCGGCTCCCCGCAGACGCCAGCCAGGTCCCCCTTTCTCCAGGCCTCCCCTCCAGCCGATAACGATTCCCAGGCCCTCCGTGGATGCGATGCGTTGTCGTGGGGGAATCACACACTGTGAGAATTCGGCGGAGTGATGTTGTTCCGATTCGTGATGGCGGTCCTGCTGCTCATTCTGGTTTGCCTGTCGGGAATTGCGCTGGAGCGGGCGAATCTCGACCGGAGACGCCTCATCACCCTGCAACGGTATCGCCTCGACCAGCTGGAAGACCAGCGCAGCCGGCTGCGGCTGGAGATCAGCCGACTCAGCAGCCCGGCACGTCTCAGTTCGCTCTCTGAGGGGAGTTCGTCTCCTGCAGGGCAAGGGCAGTCGCAATGACGTTGATGGAGTCTGAGGGATTGAGCGTGTGCGCGTGCAGGAGGCGGGAACCCAGTCAACTTGCACCCAGTTTCTGATTCCCGTCGCGCACCATCGTGAGGGCTGGACTCTCCCTGCCCCTGTGCGGAGGCAAACGGTGCGCGGGAATGAGGGAAGAAGCACAGCGGAAACATGTCCGGGCGAACCTGTCTGCTGACGATGTGCGTCATCACGCTGTGGGTCGCGCTCGTGGTTCGACTCGTGCAGGTCCAATGCCTGGACCAGTACGGCCTCGCCAACATCGTGGATCGGCAGCGAAGTTACTGCGAGGTCCTTCGCGCCCGGCCGGGTGACTTGCTGGATCGTCACGGCGGTTTGCTGGTCACAACAGTCGAAACCTTCAGCCTGTTCGTCGATCCCCGACTCCTGACAGACACCGACACGGCTGCCCGCGAACTGAGTCGCATCACGGGTGAGCACACAGTTCGGCTGGTCGAACGACTTCGTGAAAGGCACGAGAGTCGTTTCCTGTGGGTTGCCCGACATCTGTCAGTGGAGACTGCCCGGCAGGCGCGCAGACTCAACCTGCCTCCGGGAAGCTGGGGGCTGCGGAGTGAGTTTCACCGAGTCTATCCTCAGGGGACGCTGGCCGCTCATCTGATTGGGTGGAGGAACATCGACGGAGTCGGGCAGTCGGGCCTCGAACGTGTTCTGGAAGGGCGACTGCGCGGGATCGATGGGTCGCGGACGTTGCTGCGGGATGCCCGCGGCTTTGTCATCGAAGTGACGTCCGACCCCGGGCGTCCAGCCGTCAATGGGCCTGATATTTCGCTCACCATCGACACGGTCATTCAACTGTTCGCTGAGGAAGCGATCGATGTCCTGCAGGAGCAATGGAATCCTCGCTCTGCAGTGGCGATCGTGATGGAGCCGCAGACCGGCGAGATTCTGGCAATGGCTGCCCGGCCCACGTTCGATCCACATCATCCCGGAGACGTGGCCTCGCGGCACTGGCTGAATCCTGCCGTGTCACTGGCGTTCGAACCGGGGTCGACGCTCAAGCCGCTGTTCGTCGCGCGTGCACTGGATGCCGGCCTCGTCCGGCGAGATGAAATGGTCGACTGTGGCGGGGGAACTTACCAAATGGGTTCGCGAACCCTGCACGACCACCATCCCTATGGCGCGCTCAGTCTGGGTGATGTGCTGGTCAAATCAAGCAATATCGGTATGGCCAGAATCGGCGAACGGCTGACGAATTCGGGTCTCCATCAGGCGCTCCGGGACTTCGGTTTCGGGAAACCGACTCAACTGGGGCTGCCATCCGAATCACCCGGCTTTGTGCGTCCGCTCTCCGAGTGGACGGCGTACTCGACAGGATCGGTGCCGATGGGTCAGGAAGTCGCCGTCACACCGGTGCAGCTCATCACGGCATTTTCGGCACTGGCGAACGGCGGGCGGATGATTGCACCCCGACTGGTGCGGGACACTGCCGGCTCAAGCGCAGATTCCAGCGCCCCGGATGGTGACGCAGGTGGCCAACGCAGAGACTTCAGCATGGCTGATTCGGGGTCCGCTGGTTGATGTCGTGGAGCGCGGGACTGCCCGTCGCGGCAAGGTCGACGGCTATGCAGTGTTTGGAAAGACAGGCACGGCCCAGAAGTTCGACGCCGCCACGAGCACGTACTCATCCGAGCGGCACGTCACATCGTGTCTGCTGGGTGCCCCGGCCGAGAATCCGCAGGTGGTTGTGCTGGTGCTGGTGGACGAGCCTGCTGCGGCGGAAGCTGCGGGAGGCACAGTCGCTGCGCCGGCCGCCGCCGAAATCCTCCGTCGAACTCTGGTCTATCTGGATGTTCCACATTCGGGACGGGCCGCAGTTCTGGCCGAAATGCCTTCGCTTCAGGTCATTCGCTGAAGTGCGTCAGCTCGTTCTTCACATCGATACTCCGAAGTGTCGCCATCGATCCGTTCTCAGCGCCTCCCGGTCGGGTCCGGACGCAACACATCTTCAGCGCGTGCACTGAAGTTGATGGACTGACAACCTGCGGCACGGCACACATCGTCGACCTGGACGACATCGCGCATCGGTACATCCGGGGCAATGTCGAGAATGACAGGCGTGTCGGGCTCCAGCTCCACCAGCGCCCGCAGCTGCTCCGACAAAGCGTTTGCATTCGCTATGGGGCGTTCATTCATTGTGACGATGGTGCGTCCATCGGCATCGACGAAGAGCTTCAACCAGACTTCAATCACCCATGGATCTCGCTCCACCTCCGTTGTGCTGGCAACATTGCCGGGCTCTGTGCGAATGTCGTCGCCAGCGAGGCTTCTCGCTTCTGACCGGCCGCCGCCACGACGAAGAAGATCAGTAACAGAAAGACGACGTCGATCATGGAGGTCATGACGTCGCTCTCACGTGCCGATCGATCCTTGTGTGAGGACGGAATCTGCATCACTGCTCCAGCACGCCAAAGGCAACGCGTGTGACCCCCGCCCGAACGGCGGTGAACAGGACCGGTTCGACCGCGCCAGATACGGGACACGTTGATCCGCCCGAATGCGAACCTCGTAGTCAGCGGAACGCACTTGGGTGTCGTCCGCGATCATCTGTGCGATGGTCGCCAGAGTGACCGGTTCGCCCTTAACGAGCAACTCCTCATCTGCGGTGATCGTCACGACCAGCCGGCGAGGAGTGCCTGATTGTCCGTCAGCGGTCGTCGCCTGGGGCAACTCCACGGCCTCGGCGGTGTCATACTGGACGAAGTGCGTCGCCACCAGGAAGAAAATGACGAGCAGAAACACCACGTCGATCAGCGGCGTGATATTGAATCGCAACTTGCGCCTGATGCTCGAAGCGGGGCACTTTCACGTGGGGTGCTCCTGCTCAATCGCGACCGGGGGAATCGTCGTACGTGCCGGGCTGCGTGCCGGCACTGGTTTCGCTGCATCCAATACGTCAGCACCTCTCCGGCCGGGTGCGGAGCGCTTGTACGGTTGAAACACCTGTTCTGCCAGCAGCGAGGTTTCTGCCACGTACTCGTCGATGCGATTCCGGAACAGGGCAAAGGCCGCCAATGCGGGAACGGCGACGCACAAGCCCATCAGTGTCGTCACCAGCGCCGTAGAGATTCCGGGAGCGAAGTCGGCCGGCTGGGGATTCGCCTTCTGGGTGAACTCGCCAAACGCCACGATCATCCCCCAGACAGTCCCCATCAGCCCCAGCATGGGGGCGATCGCGCTGATCACCGACAGGTACTCGATTTTGCGAAACAGAGCGCGCGGCTTGTTCCACACTCGCATCTTCCATCGACTTCTCGACCGCCTGATAGCCCATCTCGACTTCCTGCAGGCCTGCGGAGACGATGTAACCCAGAAAGCTGCCCGATTGGCGGCACAGCTTGTCCGCAGTCTGATACTGCCCCGGACAAGAGCGTCTGCAGCTTGTCTGCCAGATCGGGCGGCATCAGGGCCCCACGACGGATGCTGAGCAGATGTTCGACGATGAGTGCGACCATCGCCACGCTCAGACCGGCGATAATCACTCCGATGGTTCCCCCCGCACGCAGCAGGGCGGCCACATCGAGACCCTGATCCCCGATGAGCCCAGGCTCCTGTGCCGATGCCACTTTGAAGGCCCCGGCTGAAATCACCGCCATCAGAGCGAATCGTATGATCTTGATCGTCCAGGACATCAGAGACTCATGGATGGGGGGAATGGAACCACAACTCTAATCCGCCGGAGTCTGCGACAGGCGCTGCAGTGACGCACGCGCTTCGCCGGAGGCTCCGACCACGCATGCCGCTGAGTGATTTCCGTCAGCAGGGTGATCGCGTTCTGCACGCGACCTTGGCGTTCCAGCGAGACCGCCGCCTCCAGACAGGCACGACTGGTTAGCGATTCGTTTTCGGAGTAGACCGTGGGCAACCACAGAAACGCCGCCAGCGCCCGCTCATAGTCACTGCGATGCTGGTGCATCCGCCCGAGCACGAAGTATGGGCCGGCACGCACCTGGGCAGGCATTTGCTCGATCTGATGCTCACAGCTCGAGAGTTCGATATCGCTGACATCCTCTGCGGCAACCCGGAGCCGCCAGAGTTGAGCACGCGCCAAGGCACTCGAGCGCCGTGTCACTGACGCGAGCCAGTTCCTGCAGTTGCCCCTGTGCCGCGCCGGCATAGAGCGGATGCTGCAGCAGCAGACTGGCACCCAGGAGTCGCGCGACGGGCGTGTCACCCACCAGCCAGATCCGCCCCTGCTGACGGATCGCTTCGCTGATGGGCTCTGCATCCCACACGAGTGGAACCAGCGGCCACTCGCGCGGATCGGCATGGCTCTCGATCACACGCAGAAACTGCTGAGCGGCACCGAGTCGATCACCGCGCCGGAGTGCACAGCGGACCCGCCACCCCAGGATCTCCCGCTTGACCCATTCGCGGGGTTCGGTGGAGAGTGCTTCTTCAAAGACCCGGTCCGCATCGTCAATGTTGCCGGCTTCAAAAAGCTCGACGCCCCGGCGATGTGCAGGCGTGTGGACTGTCTCCACCTGCAGGACTTCGCGGGCAGGATACCGGCGGATCGGTTCGCCGACGGTCATCAACACCTCGATGGACTCGGCATCGAAGTCGGCGACATCGCCCATCAGCGTGACGGGGGTCGTCGCCTCGGCGGGCTGCAGGACGATCCGGTCACTGGCCCGCAAGCCGCCGATAGGAAACAAGCCGACCACCAGCGCACAAACCACAATCGCACCTGCCCTTCGGAGGGCGGGCGACATCGACTTTCGGGATTCACGACCGTGCATGTCATGTCGCGGCACCAGCGGGCGGGGCGTTGGACACTGCAGGAGGCTCGCGACGAAACATCTGTGGTAACAGCAGAACGAAGCCTGCCGTGATTGCCATGTCCGCGACGTTGAAGACGCCCGTGCGCACCGGGCCGATCCCAAGATTCAGAAAGTCAATGACGATCCCCAGGTTGATGCGGTCGATGAGGTTGCCGATGCCGCCCGCGAGAATCAGCACCAACCCGTACCAGGACATGCGATCGATGTCGCGCTGCAGCACGACATAGGCGGCCACACCCAGCAGAATCGCCGCATTGAAGACAGTGAGCAGTATGAATCTTGCCTGGGGAGGAAGGTTGGCGGCCAGACTCAGAAATGCACCCGGGTTCTCCGCGTACTGAATCCGCAGCGTGTCCCACAGGTACGATTGCGCAGGCTGATCCTTGAAGTACTCCACAGCATACCGCTTGGTGGCCTGATCGCATCCAACCAGTGTCGTCAGGACCACGATCAACACACTCCAGCGAAGCCACGGATGGGACGTCTGGTTCATGGCAGAGAGACTCCATAGGCGAATCGCAGCTTGACGACCTGAACTGGTACCGACATCTCAACGAAACTGGCGGACATCACGATACTGATACTGGCCGTCATTCTGATCGGCCAGCTTCTGCAGAAAGTTCTGAGGGACCCCCGGAGTGCCTGCGACGTTGGGTGTGCGTCCAAACTCGATACAGTGGATGCGGGCACTGCCACCGTTGCGCTGACGAATGTCTTTGAGTTGCTCCGCGGTCAATGCCGGTTCTTGCGCATCGGTCAGAAAGAAAATGACGTCGGGATTCGTCTTCATCGCCGCCAGCAGGGCCTCCCAGTGGCGGGTGCCTCCGTCTGGCTGAATCGATCCCAGTTGCTGCTGGACCTCCAGACGATGCGTGTCCGTTCCGCGGAACATGTCCGATCGCCCCGACCTCGGCAAGAGGATCGTGGGAGTCGTACTGTAGAAGATGACCTGGAACTGTTGGGTTGCGTCGAGTCGCTCCAGGCTCGCCATCAGCTCGGCCTTGGCAACTCGGAGGGCACCGTAGTCATCCATGCTGCCGGAGTGGTCGAGCACATAGGCGAAGCGACGTCCCGCATCCGAGATCCCGAACATCGATGTTGTGCTCCCCAGCGAGGTGGTTCCCGCCAGAGAGGGAGCGGCACCGACGTCGGCTGTGGAGGCGGTCGAGGTCAACGATGACGGTCCGGCGGAGTAGTTGGGTGGCCCCCCCAAGCCCAGTAGAGGCTCTCCAGACGCTGCCGGCTCTGGCAGTTCAACCGGCGAGCGATCGGGGACAACCGCCGGCATCGCGGACAGTGTCAGGGGACTCGGCACCGGTGGCTCAGGACGCTGCAGGGGTTGAGGCTGATTCGTCTCCGGTGACGGTGCATCCTCGGTCAGATAGAGACCGACTTCGCGAAAGCCTTCGCCACCTTCGCCGACGAAATCGCGCTGGCAGCCCTTCGACTGTGAGATGAGGATCAGGGCCGTTAGAAAGAGGGCATGGAACAGACTCGACAGCAACCAGCTGGGGGCTGCGAACCGCCGCCGCCGTGGTCCCAGCCAGTCGGGCGCACCGTCAGCGGAGCGAAACACATCGGTCGATGCTGCCATGACCGTCAGTCTAGGACGGTCGCCAGAACCGGTCAATATGGGGCCTGAAGCGACTACTCTCCCGAGGAGGTATCGATCGTCTCGGAAACCTTGGCGGCCCAATCCATCAGATGCTCGTCGGCGAGGGTCACTTTGGTATCCTCCTTGCCATCGGCTTCAATGGGTAATCCGATCTCGCGGAGACGCTCTTCTTGTTCTCCACCCGGTTCAATCGACCCATCGTCACTGATGGCCCGCCACCACTGCAGGTGAGGCCAGTCGCGTCGGACGGTCTTCAGACAGTTGTTCATGGTCTTGCCGTTGGCACCAGCACTGAATCCGGCTCGTTTGGCGATCGCGCTGAACGTGGCCAGCTTGTCGGCGCGCTTCAATTCCCACAGAACTTCCGCAACTTCCGCAGCACGTGTGGAGGCCATAGTCGACTTTCAACCTTTCCTGGAACCGTCTGAAGGGTGCCATCAGACTTGATGGGAACGGCGACATCACGCCGCACTCGGTTAGTGCTCATTTTCTCTTCTGCTACACTAATTAACTCGCGCAAGAACCTCAAGCTGTCCTCGATTCTGACCACGCGAGGGCCACGCTCGGAACTCAAATCGACTCATCCCGACGATTGACTGGAAACGCAGGATTATGGATCAGGTGTACAGTGGTCAGGGAGTTCGCTTCCGTTATCCCGAAGACTGGGAGCTGAGCGAAGAATCTGGTCCTGCCGAAACGTCGATCAGTGTGCGGGGCCCTGGAACCGCCTTCTGGATGCTCTCCCTGATCGACGGCAATGCGGAGCCCGAGGACGTGCTGCAAACGGCCGTCAATGCCTTTCAGGAGGAGTACCCTGATCTCGACATCTATGAGACGTCAACTCCCGGCGACGATCCCTCGGCACGTTGTGTGGAGCTGGGGTTTCTGTGCTTCGAGCTCACCAACAGCGCCTTTCTGCGCGCCTTTCGTACCGGGCAGGTGACGGCGCTCGTCATCTATCAGGCGACCGATCACGAACTGGACGATGTGCAGGCACAACTGGAAACGATCACTCACAGTCTGGTTTGCAGTGCCGATCAATCCTGATGGGGACGAGTTCAACTCTTCAGAGGCAATTGATCAGGGGACAGTCGGCCCAACCGTAGGTCGAAACTGCCAGCTTCGAACTGTTCAGAGGGATCACTGGGCGTGCCAGGCTGCGGCAGGCAGAAGGGTGGAGCGTCACCGCTGCGTCCACACCTGTAATCCAGCCGCAAGACCTCCATGCGCGAATGCACGCGGAGGGTCCTCACTCCTCGACACCCAGAGTGACGCGGGATATAGTCGGTCGAGTTGTCCCCACGCCTGTGCCCACCCCCTCTCTTGCGGAAGTCGTTGCCTGCATGATGATCCCTTTCGAATGGCGCGTACCGTCGTTTCTCGTCGCCCTGATGCTGGTCGCCTGTGGATGCCAGGAGTCGAGTCCCCCCGGTGGAGTGGCGTCACAAGAAGAGGCACAAGGTCCCTCCACATCCGACCGCTCCATCCCCGAAGGAACCGCCAACCCAGACGCTGCTGCCGCACGTCGCGAGATCGCCAGTGGGACTCCTGACGGTGCCCAGGGACAGACGTCGTCGAGCGTCGAACAACCTCCGGTCGAAGCCCCTCCGGGGCCTCCGAGAACATCGGTCGACGGCCGCTGGGAATTGACCGTCAATGCCTACGGGGCGGAGTTCCCCGGATTGCTCCTGGACATCGCCACCGATGGGGCGGTGAAGGTCGTGGATGACAGTGAATCGATGCCGGGCTGGAAGGTCGCGTCGGCGGACATCGATGGCAACAACCTCCACCTGGAGCTGACCAATCAGGAGGGGGCACCGGTGGACCTCCGTGGCACGCTGAAGGACGGAGAGATCCTCGGGAATGTGGCGTTTGGTCTGGAAGGCATCGAACTGGTGCGACTGCTGCCCTCACAGCGCAAGACGCTCGACGGGGCACATGCCGCCCCGCCCCCGGAGCCAAGGCGATGGCTTCGTTCAAGGGCGGGGGAGATCCCATCGCCGATCGGCGCGAAGATTGCCCGACAGATCAGTGGGACCGCGTTGGCCTATGAGATCTATCGGGGAGTCTTCAGCCTGGTGAAGCAGATCAAGCCCGATGTCGCCGAAGTCAAATCGTTGATCGACGAGTATCTGGCCGCCGCCGAACCCTGGGGTCCGCGTGTCGTCGCACGCACTCATTTGGACATCGGCTACAACCTCGCCGCCGGAGGTTACGACTCGTCGCTCGCCATCAATCACCTGGATCTCGCCGAAAAACAACTGGGGGCGGATGCAACGCCTGCACAGCTGTCACGGCTCACATTGGCTCGGGGCCTGGCGTTTCTGCGTTCCGAGAAGCCCGACGATCAGCAACTCGGAGCGACCATGCTCAAGGAGATCCGGGCGGAGGAACCGTTCAATGTGACGGTGACCCAAGCGCTGGGAGCGTTCGCCGAGCAGCAGGGACAGGACGAAGAGGCCCTCCGACTGTATGGGGAACTGGCGGTCCTGCCTGACAGCAGTCGCAATGCAGAACCCGTCACGAATTTGTGGACGAAGCTGGGTCGTGAGGCGGATCAACTCGGCGCATTTCTGGACGGCATCTACAAGGATACCGTACATCGCATGGTGCCGGAGGGATCGCCTCCAACACCTGTGGGCGACAACCAACGGGTAACCTTGTGCGAACTGTTCACCGGAGCGACCTGCCCTCCGTGCGTGGCTGCCGACCTGGCCACCGGGGCCTTGGAGGTTGCCATTCCGCAATCTATGTTCATTGCCGTGCGTTACCATCAGCACATTCCCGGCCCCGATCCGCTGGTGGCTGAGGCCGGCGAGCAGCGGGCCGAGTTCTACCAGATTCAGGGCACTCCCTCACTCTTTTTGAACGGTGCGGAAGTGCAGGTCTCGGGCATGTATGGTCCGATGTTCAACGCTGGGGTCGGTTACACCCAGTTGCGTGAACAACTCACGCCGATGCTGGCGGAGACTACGGACCTGCGGATTTCCGTCACTGCCGACCGGTCCGGATCAATGGTGAAGGTCAACGCCCAGGTTGAGGGACTGCCGAGTGAAACCGGTCTGCTGCGACTGCGGATGTGCCTGGTGGAACCTGAGATCAGCCTTACGGCGCCCAACGGTATCCGTCTGCATGAGAATGTCGTGCGGGCAATGCCGGGGGGAGCCGAGGGGATAGCGGTCAAAGAGGGCAAGCTCACATTTGCCGGTGAGGTCGATGTGGAACAGATCCGCAGCGAGATCCTTGCCGGCCTCGAAGAAGTGGAGTCGCAACTCAACCAGCCCTTTGCCGAGAAGCCGCTGGACCTGGCTGAACTCCGTGTCGTCGCCTTTGTGCAGAATGACAAGTCGCGAGAGGTCCTGCAGTCAGTGATTGTCGATGTGTCAGGCGAATAGTCTCTTGCTCGGGTGCCACTGGCTCTGCCAGTGGCGAACAACGAACGCGATCTCCACGTTGCACTGGCAAAGCCAGTGGCACATCTGACTCCTACTTCCCGCCGAGTGGCACCTTGTAGGGGGCACCGGAAATCTCGCGAACCAGTAGAGGCACCGCATAACCGGGCAAGCTGCCGGCGCAGATCCTCGTGAATCTGTCTTGCTCGCTCATCGCTGACTTCGAAGTGGGCCGTGCCCTGCACGCGATCGAGCTGGTGCAGGTAGTAGGGCATCACGCCGAGATTCACCAGTCGTTCCGACAGGTCCGTCAGCACGACTGCGGAGTCGTTGACACCATTGAGGAGCACCGTCTGGTTGAGCGTGGGAATCCCTGCACGCACCAGCCGCTGCAGGGCGACTGTGCAGTCGTCGGCGATCTCCCGGGGATGATTGGCGTGCACCACCATGATGGGCTGCAGGTGGGGATGTCGCTTGAGCACACTAAGCAACGAGTCACTCACCCGGTCGGGCAGGACGATCGGCAAACGCGAATGGATCCGCAACCGTCGGACGTGCCCAATCCCGGCCACCCGGTCAATCAGCTGACCCAACCGCAGGTCGGTGAGCATCAACGGATCTCCGCCGCTGAAGATCACTTCGTGTACGGTCTCGTCGGACCCGATTTCCTGCCACGCCGGCTCCCATTCGTCGAGCCGCCGGGGCTCGTCGCCATACGCGTAGTGCCGTCGGAAACAGTAGCGGCAATGAATGGCACAGGCCCCCGTCGCGATCAGCAGGACGCGGCCCTCGTACTTGTGCAGCAATCCGGGTGCCCGTCGGGACTTCAGGTCACCCACAGCATCGACCGCATAGCCCGCGACGTCAACGGCCTCGCATCCCAGTGGCAGCACCTGACGAAGCAGCGGGTCGCGGGGATCACCCGTCTGCATCCGCTGCAGGTAGCTTTCAGGCACCATCAGGGGAAACAATCGAGCTGCCAAGCGTGCTGGTTCAAGCAGTTGGTCAGGCAGACCCAGTCGGGCCAGCAGGGTCTGGGGATCGCGGAGGGCGGACCTCAGGGAGTGCTGCCACTCGGAACCCGCAACAGGGTCTGCAAGGGGGGAGGGCGGCAAGATTCTCCCGGCGGGGGGCATTTGCTATTCTCTCGACGAATTCCGCCACACGCAGGGAGTGGCTGGACACACAGTTGGCAGCGACATCCGATGGCCAACAACACAGACGGCATCAGGAGATGCCACGGTATCAAACAGGATTTGAAACACCAATGCCCACAATCAACGCGGGAGATTTTCGCAAGGGACTCAAGGTTGTCTATGAGGGACATCCGTGCGAGATGGTCGAGTGCAACTTCAACAAGCCTGGCAAGGGGCAGGCCATGTACAAGACCAAGCTCCGCAATCTGCTGACTGGCAAGCTGTACGATATCACCTATCGCAGCGGCGACAGCCTCGAATCGGCCGATGTCCGCAAGTCGGATGGCATGTACTCGTATTTCGACGGTTCCGACTATGTGTTCATGGACAATGACAGCTTCGAGCAGGTGTCGCTCTCGGGTGAAGTCTGCGGTGACCGGATGCGCTTCATCAAGGAGAACATCGAATGCGGGCTGCTGTACTATAACGACCAGCTGATCGACGTCTCGCCTCCGCAGCACATCGTCCTGGAAATCACCCACACGGAGCCGGCGGCAAAGGGGAACACGGCCACCAACGTCACTAAACCGGCGACCGTTGAAACCGGTGGCGAGGTCCAGGTCCCGGCGTTCATCAACATCGGCGACCGCGTGAAGATCGACACCGAGGACGGCTCGTACATCGAACGCGTCCGCGGCTAGCAAGGAGCAGGGAGTTGCGTTATCCGCGAGGCAGCGTTGAGCGCAAGCCCATGAATGAGCTCGGAAGTGGGAAGGTGGAAGTCGCCGCCCGCCAGTCAGCCGTCGGCGGGCTTGCTACGACCTCTGACCCAGTCATCCAATCAACCAGTCGCCCAATTATCCACATGCCCAACATCACCCCCGACACACTCGCTCAACTGGCTAAGTACGACACGCCGACGGTGTGCAACGCCATCGAGCTGTTCAACGTTCGGCCCCGCAATCAGGGGTTCATGAACGATTCGATCCGGGCCTGCTTCCCGCAAATGCCGCCGATGGTCGGCTTTGCCGTCACGTCCACGTTTCGCAGCCTCGCAGCTCCCCGCAGTGGTGATGTGTACGCCGGACTCGATACACAAGTGGCCAAGTTCGCCGACCTGCCGGGACCGGCCATCATTGTCTATCAGGATCTCGACGAACCGACCGCGTCTGCGACGTTCGGCGAAGTGATGTGCACCACCTATCAGGCTTTCGGGGCGGTGGGACTCATCACCTCCGGTGCCGGCCGCGATCTCGATCAGGTCGCGGCGATCGGCTTCCCGACGTTCACCAATGGCACCATCTGCGCCCATGGATACTGTCACACACCACAGGTCAACGTACCGGTGACTGTGGGCGGCATCTGCATCGAGCCGGGGATGCTGCTGCATGGCGATCTCAACGGAGTGAGCACGATTCCCCTGGAGATCGCGTCTGAAGTCCCCGGTGCGTGCCAGGAACTGATGGTGGCCGAGCAGATCGTCCTCGACTATTGCCGGGGTGGAAACGTCAATCCTGCAGGTCTGGCTGCTGCAAGAAAGGAATGTGCCGCCCTGTTTGATAAGCTGGCACAGCGACTGCAGGGAAAAGCTCGTTGACCCTGTGCAACGAACCTCAACCTCCTCTGCCTTGCCGACCTGTCACTTTTCACTTGTTTGAGATTCGACACTTGGCATTTGTCACTTGCAAATCCACACAGGCACATTCGCTTGCGCTTCGTACTTGTATGCGTGTATCCTGTATGATGTGATCCTCGACTGCTGCCGTCCAACATTCAACGCCGGAGGAACGACGCCATGACACGGACCACCCTGCGAATCACCAGTGTGCTGTTGCTGCTCATCGGAGCAGGTGCGGGGCTGGGCTGGACACTCGCCCAGAGCCGGCAGGAGACGGTACCGCCGGAGCAGTTGCTGCCGCAGAACAGTGTGCTGTATCTGGGCTATGACGGCTTGCAGCGGCATCAGGAGGCGTGGCAGCAGACTGCAGCCTACGATGCGTTCGTCAAAAGTGGACTGACTAATGTGCTGGACAAGCTGTTCGCCGCGATCGGCACACAGGCTCAGAAGGATCCCCAGGCCTCGCAGGCATTCGCCCTCGCCAGGCAGGGATTGGACCACCTGTACCAGGACGGCATCTCGCTGGCCGTAAGTCTGCCCGAACAAGCTGGACCATATGGCGTCATCGTGCTGCACGATGCGGCGGACCTGCAGGCGGGACTGCTGCAGCTCATCACTGAGGCTTCCCGGGGGGACATCCAGACCGAGGAGACTGACATTTCCGGGCGAACGGTAACGCGCTTCCTGATCCCCGATGCTCCGATCGAGGTCGGCTGCTGGAAAGAGTCGTCGCATCTCGTTGTGGGTGTCGGCATCGGAGCGATCCAGCAGGCGCTGGCTGTGGCCGAGGGAGAAACCCCCAATATCACGACCAATCCCCTGTGGAACCAGTATCGCACGTCGGCGGACTTCGAGGTCACTTCGGCCGGCTGGTTGAACTTCGCCGACCTGCGGGAGCGATTCGGGATGATGCCGGTGCCGATCCCCAGAGAAGATGGTCAGGACCCCGTGCGCGTCAATGAGATTCTGCAGGCCCTCGGTCTCGACACGCTGGAGCGCATCGCCGGTCGCGGAGGCTTCCAGGGACGCAGTTGCTTCAGCGAAACGGACATCGTGGCCCCCGCCCCACGCAAAGGGCTGCTGGCGATGTGCGATCAGCGTTCGATCACTATGGATGAACTGCCGCCGCTGCCAGCACAGTTTGCCGGAGTGTGGGCCAGCAGCATCGATACGGCCCGCGCTTACGAGACAGTGCTGAGTGTCATCGAGAACGTCGCCGACTTCGGACCCCCGGATGCCCAGGCCCAGATCGACAAGGGACTCGGCGAGATGCGGTGCGCCCTCGCACTCGATCTGAAGTCCGACCTGCTTGAACCGCTGGGGGATCTGCTGTGTGTGTATGGAGACTCGGGGCAGGGCTGGTTCGGCATGGGCTTTGGTGTGGCGGCGAAGGTGGACGACGCCGACCGTCTGCGGACCTCGGTCAATCAGTTACTGGCGTTGCTCGAACGGGAGGCGGACGGTCATGTGAGTGTCGGCCGCATCTACAAGCATGGCCGCGAACTGCTGATGCTGGAGTTCGACGAGGCCCCATTCACACCCACACTGTGCATCGACAAGGACTGGCTCTGCCTGGGGCTCACGCCGCAGACCATCGAGAGTTTTCTGATGCGCGTGGACGGCAAACTCGCGAGCTGGGAACCCTCGGGCGAGTTCCAGGAGGCGCTGGCCGCGATGCCCAAGGAGTTCACCAGCATCAGCCTGTCCGATCCCCGGCCTATGTATCAGACGCTGCTCAGCATGGGACCGTTCATGGCGTCGGGGGCCATCATGGCCCTCAAGCAGCAGCGATCCATTCCGCGCGACTTTGAACTGCCGATCACGGTGGCTGACATTCCCCCGGCAGAACTGCGTCACTGGCCCGCTGTTTCCCAATGTGATGATGACCACGCTGAGTGCGGACGGCTTGCGGACCACAACCCGGACATCAGTCCCCAGTGTTCCCTCTGCTGGGAGGCATGGGAGGCGGCTCCTCAGTGGCAACAACCGGCGTGCTGGTGGCCCTGCTGCTGCCAGCGGTGCAACAGGCGCGGGAGGCGGCCCGTCGGGCGCAGTCTACGAATAACCTCAAGCAGATCGGCCTGTCGCTGCACAACTATGCGGATGCCTATGGTGCCTTCCCCTATGGCACCTATCCCAATGACAACCTCAAACCGGACGAACGACTGAGCTGGCTCTACAGCGTGTTGCCTTACCTGGAGCAGCAGACACTGTTTCAGCACATCGACGCGAAGCAAGGCTGGGAAGCGCCGGAGAACTGCGCAGGCCGTCAAGACCCGCGTGCCGAACTTTCTCAATCCCAGCATGGCCAATCCACCAACCGAGTACGGACCATCGGATTACGTGGGCATTGCGGGCGTCGGTGCCGACCAGCCTGAGAAGGTCAATCCCGATCATAAGTCCGGGATCTTCGGCTACAACCGTCAGACAAAGTTTTCACAGATCACGGACGGCACATCGAACACCGTGATGACGTCTGAGTCGAAAGAGCCGGGCCCGTGGGCTGCCGGCGGGCGCGGGACCGTGCGTGCCTTCACCACTAAGCCGTACATCAATGGACCCGACGGGTTCGGCGGCAACCATGCCGGGGGCTGTGTGATGGGGTTTGCCGACGGCTCGGTCCGCTTCATCTCGGAGAACATCGATCCGAGCGTGATGGAGGCGCTCGCCACCATGGCCGGCAGCGAAGTCATCGGCGACTTCTGAGACCTCGGACACAGCACAAATCCCATTGGCGGCGGCCCGTGGGTATCGTGACCTTCATTTGGATCCGGGCACCAATTTCAGTGCATTCGATGATGAACCCATTGCGATCAGTTGGCTTGCTGACGCTGGCAATGTTGATGCTGGCTGTTTCCGCCTCGGCTGTGGAGGCGGACCCTCGGGCAGTTGTCGAGCAAGTCGTGAACGCTGCTGGTGGGGACGACAAACTGCTCAAGCTGTTCCGCATGAAGGAACGGCTCAACGTCAGCTCCGATGCACAGAAGCAGGGAAGCGAACGGGTGTCCGTGCTCGAGCCGCCGAACTACTGGTGGCTCGGCAAGAAGGAGCGGGTCAAGGACGATCGGGAGCCCGCGACGTTTCTGGTCTGGGCGTGGACGCTCCGGGCATTGACTGATCCCGCGTCCCAGGTGGAGGTCATTCCCTCTGTCACCGAATCGGACAAGCCGGCGGTCGGACTTCGCGTGAGCGGAACCATCGACCCGCCACCTTTACTTCGATGCGACTGAGCACCGGCTGGTGCGCATCGACTGGCGATCGGACATCCACCGGCTCAGCGACTGGAAGGAACAGGACGGAGTCCAGTATCCATCAAAGTGCGTCGGCTACAGGAAGAGCACTGGAAAGCCATGGTACTTCACAGAGATTCTCGAGCTGGAACGGCTGGAGGAATTGCCGGAAGAACTGCAAAGGTAGTGCCAGCGTCCACGTGACACCGCAGGAAGGTTCGCGAGTGGCTGCTCGTCTGGCGACGCACCGCAATGATGGAGGTCGGTCTTCGTCGAAGCGAGGTCGCTGCAAACTCAGTACCGGTAGTAGTCGGGCTTGAATGGGCCTTCGACCGCAACGCCGAGGTACTTCGCCTGCTTGTCGGTCAACTTGGTCAACTTGACCCCCAGCTTGCCGAGGTGCAGTCGGGCGACTTCCTCATCGAGTTGCTTGGGCAGCACGTGCACGCCCAGCTCGTAGTCGTCGGCCCGGTTCCACAGTTCCATCTGGGCGAGTACCTGGTTGGTGAAGCTGTTGGACATGACAAAGCTGGGATGGCCGGTCGCACAGCCGAGGTTCACCAGCCGGCCCTGTGCCAGCACGATGATCGCCTTGCCGTCGGGGTAAACGTACTTGTGGACCGGACCGCCGACGATGCTCTCGTCCTTGATCTGGACCTTTTCGATGTCGGCCCGGCCGTTGAGATACGCGATGTCGATCTCGCTGTCGAAGTGGCCGATGTTGCAGACGATGACCTCGTTCTTCATGCGGTCGAGGTGCTCGCGGCGGATGATGTCGCAGCAGCCGGTCGCCGTGACGAAGATGTCGCCCAGCGACGCAGCTTCTTCCATCGAAGTGACCTGATACCCCTCCATCGCCGCCTGCAGGTGCGCAGATGGGGTCGATCTCGGTGATGATCACGCGGGCCCCGAGCCCGTCCATGGCGTCAGCACATCCCTTGCCCACGTCGCCATAGCCGCACACCACGACGACCTTGCCGGCCACCATGATGTCGGTCGCCCGCTTGATGCCGTCGGCGAGCGACTCGCGGCAGCCATACAGGTTGTCGAACTTGCTCTTGGTGACCGAGTCGTTGACGTTGATGGCAGGACAGCCGAGAGTCCCCTCGTCCACCATCTTGCGGAGTTCCTTGATGCCGGTCGTCGTTTCCTCAGTGATGCCCCGGATGTTGCCGAGCAGTTCGCGGTAGCGCTTGTGGACGATCGCCGTCAGGTCGCCGCCGTCGTCCAGAATCATGTTGAGGGCACTGCCATCGGACCAGAACAGGGTTTGCTCGATGCACCACTCGTATTCTTCCTCCGATTCTCCCTTCCAGGCGAAGACCGGAGTGCCGGCGGCGGCGATCGCGGCGGCAGCATGGTCCTGAGTCGAAAAGATGTTGCAACTCGACCAGCGGACCTCGGCACCGAGCTCGATGAGCGTTTCGATGAGGACGGCGGTCTGGATCGTCATGTGCAGACAGCCGGCGATGCGGGCTCCCTTGAGCGGCTTGGTGGCCCCGTATTTTGCACGGAGGGCCATCAGCCCGGGCATCTCGTTCTGGGCCAGTTCGATCTCCTGGCGTCCCCACTTCGCGAGGTCGATGTTCTTGACGCGGTAGGGCAGGGTCTCGGTCGCGGGCATGGACGGCATCCTGAATAGGGTCTCTGAATAGGGCTGCTGAACCAGTGGACGGTCCGGCATAACGTATTGATTCGTTAGCGGTTAAGCACGCTTGCGATGCGTGTTTCGGGAAGTCACGCGTGCAAGCTTCGTGTGCTGAAGTAACATAGTCGCTCACCCGACGAGCGACAACGGTTCTTCCGGGAGATAGCGGGGAATGGGCGAGGAACGGTGCCGACAGGACAACGCCTGCGCATTGCCATCCGTGAGCTTTGCAGGCTGCCTGGTGGTCATTCAGGAATCGTCTTATCGCGACTGGCGGTCGTGACTAGAATCCCCGCCGTGCCAACACCCGGCATGCGTCTGCATGCCGGACAGTGATTCCCAGCCATCAATCGAGGGAGCCCATGTCCTTGCCCGCCGACCTGAGTTCCGCCGACCTGAAGTCACTTGTGCCGTTGCTGGCTTGTCCCGAGTCTGCTCATGATTGCCGGTTCGAGGACCGTGCAGCCTCCCCGGATGAAGGCCGGCAATGGTCCTTGATGCTGGGAGAGCCGGCACCGATTTCCCGCAAACTGGTCTGTCAGGCCTCAGGGGCCACGTTTCCAGTCACGCAGGACGGCATTCCGGTGATGTGGTCGAGTGAATTGCGGGAGACGTTCGAACATCTGGAGACGGCCGTCGATCAACGCTACCCGACCGAGCGGGACGTCAAATCGGCCAACATTCATGTCTATGAGAGTATCGTCGACTGTTACGATTCGACGGGAGTGCACGCCGATCCGGTGACGGTGGGCCGCCTGCAGTCGGCGTTCCTGCAGACGGCGACCCACACGCGGGTTGCCCATCTTGATGTCGGTTGTGGAGGCGGGAACGTCCTCGAATTGATGCGCAACGTCTGCGGGGAGCCCAAGGTGGGCCTGGACGTCAGCCTGTCGGCTCTGCGGGCCGTCCGCCGCAAGGACTTTCTGGCTGTGCTGGGTGATGCCGAACGTCTGCCGTTCCGACCGGGATGCTTTGGTCTGGTGACGTCGTCATCGGTGCTGCATCACCTGTTTGCTCCCGAACGATTGATCGGTGAGGCAGCCCGTGTGCTCGGTCCGGGGGCATCTTCCTCACCGATTTCGACCCGAATCGCCGGGCGGCCCAATGGGGATGGCTGGCTCGTCAACTGTATGCGTTGCGCACCCCCGTGTACCGCCTGGTGTCGAGCAGCCGCAAACGAGTGTTCCATGCGGATGAGCGGGTGCAGACGTGGAACGAAGTTGCGGAGTTCCACAACGGTCCCGGAGCCGGCTTCGAATCGGACCATCTGCAGCAGATCCTGCTCGATTCGGGGTTTCACGCGGTAGACGTGTTTGCCCACAATTGTCAGGATGTCTGTGTGACCCGCCGGGAGTTTGCGAAGCCCTCCGTGCGGCACTTCGTGGTGCAGACGCTGTCTGGACGCAATCCGTTCGCCCGCCGCAACGCCGACACCCTGTTGACCGTGTCCTCCAAACCGACGTCGGCCACGACGCGAGCCGCCTGACCATGCGTGACTTCTATCAGCCCGGCGGGTTTGCCCTGTCGATCGAGATCTTTCCCCCCAAGACTGAGCAGGGAGATGCCGCCCTGTTCTCACGTATTGCGCAGCTCCGGCGATTTGAACCGGCATTCATCTCCTGTACCTATGGGGCGGGCGGAAGTACACGCACGCGGACCGTCGAGATCTGCCGGCGGATCCAGGAGGAACTCGGACTGCCGGCGACGTCGCACTTCACCTGTGTCGGGTCCACTGTCGAGGAACTGACGGACTGGCTGACGTACGCGTCGCAGCAGGGGATCCGGAACATCATGGCCTTGCGGGGCGATCCTCCCGAAGGACAGAAGTCGTTCCAAGCGGTCGCTGGCGGGCTGCGTTACGCTAACGAACTCGTGGAACTCATCCGCAGTCAATCGGAGGAAATGGGGATCGGTGTCGCCGGTTATCCCGAGAAACATCCCGAGGCCCCCAGTCCGCAGGCCGACCTCGAAAATCTCAAGCGTAAGGCGGACGCCGGCGCCGACGCCGTCTTCACACAGCTTTTCTATGTAAATGCGAACTTCCTCAAGTTTCGCGATCGGTGTACCGCGGCCGGGATCACACTCCCCGTCATTCCGGGCATCATGCCAATTACGTCTTATGCCCGCATCAAGCGCATCACCGCGATGTGCCAGGCGGTCTTCCCGGACGATCTCTCCGCCAGTCTGGAGGCGGTGCAGGACGATGACGACGCCCAGTTCGAGATCGGTGTGGAGCACGCGATCCGCCAGTGCCGGGAACTGATCGACTCCGGTGTGCCGGGCATCCATTTTTACGTCCTCAATCAGTCTAAGGCCTGTGAGCGCATTCTCAATGCGCTGGGGCTGGTCTCGGCGGCTTAATAAGACCAGGAAGATCTGGCCCGAATGGCCTCTGTGCGCGCACCAGCGAACTGATCTCAGCGACCGCCGCTGGCGGTTTCGCCTCGAGAGGTGACTCGCGACTCGACCTCATCAACAACGCCGCACTCGGGTTGATGTGACTCTCGGTGGTGACTGACGTACAATCGCGTCAACTTTTCGATTTCGTCTCCGAGTCACCACTTTTCGAAATCCTGTTCGCGGACAGGGTCGTTCCCGGCGTACAGATTCTTGTGGTGCCCGGTCGCACCGCGACGAGCACTGGTACGCTGAGGGACGCGTCGGCAACATTTGATGTCAACCTGCGCGGTCGAATCCCGGGGTGTGATGAGCCATTCAGATCGCCAGTCCGACACCGAGCGCCTGCCGCAGGCGCTGTGGCAGCTGTTCGGTGTCACGCTGGGGAGCCATCCGGTTTCGAGACTTCACGATGTGACTGCTGCGATTCAGCCGGGGGTCACGGCCGTTATCGGCCCTTCGGGTGCCGGCAAGACGTCGCTGCTGAACCTGCTCGTCAGGTTCGAACGTCCGGATGGGGGAGAGCTCGTCAGTTCACTGGGTTTTGCCGTAGGCCGTCGGGAATTCGACTGGGTA
Source organism: uncultured Planctomycetaceae bacterium (assembly GCA_963707405.1). Classification (GTDB taxonomy): domain Bacteria; phylum Planctomycetota; class Planctomycetia; order Planctomycetales; family Planctomycetaceae; genus CAVPPT01. The sequence continues at coordinate 601,929 of CAVPPT010000008.1, forward strand.
CCGGCGGACTTCGGGCTGTGGCCGCATCTGAGTGTCCGTGAACATCTGCGTATCAATCAGTCCTCGTCGATGGATGAGACTGCTCTGGCAGCGATGATTGAACGGTTCGGGTTGGGCGGACTTCTCGATGCCCGCCTGCCCCGTCTCTCGCAGGGGGAGCGCTCCCGGCTGGCCGTGGCACGAGCACTGGTGAGCGATGCGCAGGTGCTGGTGATTGACGAGCCGCTAGTCCATGTGGATCCGGTATTGCTGGATACCTGCTGGGGTGCCTTGCGTGAGCACTGCCGATCGCAGGGGACGTCGTTGGTGTTTTCGTCGCATGCACCAGATCGCGTGTTGCGGGAGGCGACTCACGCCCTGTGCCTGGACCGGGGGAAGCTCATGTACTCCGGAGATGTCGACACGCTGTATCGGCATCCTCCTTCGCAACAACTCGCATTGTTTCTGGGACCGGCGAACTGGTTCGAGTCGTCCGACTGCCCGCGCTGGCTCCCCGCACCGCAGTGCGAGAGTCAACAGGCCGTCTGTCTGCGGCCCCAAGAGGTGGAACTGGTGCCCGATCATTCCGGCCCACTCATCCTGCAATCAACAACAGATCTGGGATCGACTGCGGAAAGCCTGGTGCGCAGCGAACACTCGCAGGAGTGCCGAACCGTCCATCACCGGCCCTGGACCGCAAGGCCCACAATCGCGGGTCGTGTCGCCCTCCGCCTGTGTGCGGTGCTATGTCTGTGCCTGATCTGGTGCGGCTGCCGGGACTCGGCCGCGGGACCGGCGATTGACGTGTCCTCCACTCGCACGATTCACATGGTTCCGGACGGTATCAATCTGCCGGCTCCACGCAGTCTGACGGTCAGCCCCGATGGTGAACTGTATGTACTCGACAACGCCGGTCGCGTACTGGTGTACGACGATTCGGGCACTCTCGATCGACAATGGACGATGCCCGAGTTCGAGATCGGCAAGCCGGAAGGCATCTGCATACTGAGCGACGGGCGTGTTGCCGTTGCCGACACTCATTACGCGCGGGTGGTGATCTTCGATCGCGCGGGACATGTGCAGCAGATGTTCGGCGATCGGGGGGAAGGTCCCGGCCAGTTCATCTTCCCGGTGGGCATCGCAAGAGACGATCAGGATCATCTGTATGTCGCCGAGTACGGCGGGCATGATCGCATCCAGAAGTTCACGGCGGATGGGGAGTTCCTGACGGCCTTCGGAACGTTTGGTGTCGACGACGGCCAGTTTCAGCGCCCCAGTGCAATTGTCTGGTGCGAGAACGTGCTTTATGTGGCCGACGCGATCAACAACCGGGTGCAGAAGTTCACTGATGCTGGTGAGTTTCTAGGGGTGCTGGGTGCCGAAGCCGGCGGACTCGTCCCGCTGGAGTATCCGTACGACATCGCACTCGGTGCGGGACCATCGCTGTATGTCGTTGAATATGGTGCCGGCCGTGTGACGCAATTGGCACTCGATGGAACTCTGCAAGGCCGATATGGGATGGCTGGCCGCGGTGACGGCCAGTTCTGGACTCCGTGGGGACTGACGGTCAATTCCCGCGGCCGCATTTACATTGCAGATACCGGCAATCGCCGGATCGTGGAGCTGAGTCTGTGAATCCGCGTCACTGGTGGCAGACCCTCGTTCCGCCCGCGCGTCGCCGCGTGGGTTGGCGGGACATGTTGCCGCTCGTGGCGTTTCTGGCGATCTACTTCGCAATCGTCGTGGCTTTGGAAGCGACGAACAAGGTGCAGTTCACCTACCGCCCGATGTTCGTGCTGATGCTACTGGCGGTCTGGGTCTGGTGGTTGTGGGTGGTGGGAGCGAGTGGACTGAGTCGTGCCCGTAGCCTCGTGGCCCTCATCACCCGGCTGGTGCTGATCGGGTTGTTTGTGATGGCACTGGCGGAGCCGCGTGCCGTCCGCACCAGCGACACTCTCTCGGTCGTCTATGCGGTAGATGTCTCGGACTCGATCGGGGAGTCGTCCGCCGACCGGGCCCTGGAGTTCGTCGTCAAGACGGTGGTCGACAAGCCCGACAGCGACGAAGCCGGGCTGATTGCCTTTGGTCGCAATGCCGCGGTCGAACTGCCTCCGCGCAAGGCCTTTCCGTTCGAGGCGCTCAACGCCCAGATCACCGGCGATGCGACCGACCTCGGGCAGGCATTGTCACTCTCAGCTGCAATGATTCCCGAAGAGAGTCAGGGCCGCATCGTCCTCATCAGCGACGGGAGTCAGAACACAGGCAGTCTCGACGGGATCATCGATCAGCTCTCTTCGCGGGGCATCGGCATCGACATCCTGCCGATCGAGTATGCCTATGACCGGGAGGTGTGGATCGAGCGGCTCGATCTGCCCCGGTTCGTCAAGCTTGGTGAGAATTACAAGGCCTCGATTCTCGTGGCCTCGCTGCAGGACGAACGGGGCCGGCTGGTACTCCGCGAGGGGCAGGAGACCATCTATGACGAAGTGGTGGAGTTCAAGGCCGGCAAGACCAGGTTCGAGGTGCCGATCAAGGTCGGCACGCCCGGATACTACGAATACACCGCATCGATCGAGCTTCCTCCGGAGGCCGACCACCTCCGGCAAAACAACGAGATCCTCAACGCGTTGTATGTCGAGGGGGAAGGGAAGGCACTGCTGGTCATCGACCCGCTGGGTGAGCAGGCCGACTGGGAATCGCTGGCACAAGCCATCCGTGAATCCGAACGTGACATCGTCGTGCTCGATGCGTACGACTTCCCGCGAGATCCGCTCTCGCTGATGCCCTACGACTGCGTCATCTTCGTCAACGTCGGACAGGATGCCTTTGATACGGTGCAGCTCGAGGCCCTGCATGACGCGGTCTACAACCAGGGGATCGGCTTTCTGATGGTCGGCGGGCCGAACAGCTTCGGGCCCGGGGGGTATCACCGCACGGTGGTCGAGAAGGCCTTGCCTGTCTCGATGGACATCACCCAGAAGAAGATTCTGCCCAAGGGGGCACTGGTCATCATCCTGCATACTTGCGAGTTCCCCGAAGGAAACACCTGGGGCAAGCGGATCACCAAGCAGGCGATCAAGGTCCTCAGTGCGCAGGATGAGGTCGGCGTGATCGCCTATACCCAGGAGGGGGAAGGTTGGGTCTTCGAACTGACACCCGCCGGCGAGTATGAGAGTCTCGTCCCGAAGATCAACGGCATCGGCATCGGCGACATGCCCGCCTTCGGTCCGACAATGAAGACCGGCTTGGAGGGGCTGGCCAAGAGCGATGCGGCAGCCAAGCACATGATCATCATCTCGGACGGTGACCCGACGCCTCCCCCTCCGTCGCTCGTGCAGGACTTTCGGGATGCCAAAGTTAGCGTCTCGACGGTGGCCATCTTTCCGCATCAACCGGGCGATGTGCAGCTCAAGTGCGCTCGATCGCCAATGCCACGAACGGACGCACCTACTTTCCGCGCGATCCGAACCAGCTGCCGTCCATCTTCATCAAGGAGGCCAAGACACTCAAACGCAGCATGGTGCAGCAGAAGACCTTTCAGCCGGAAGTCGGGTTCCCGTCGCAGATTCTGGACGGCATCGAGTCGCTGCCGGCGCTGCATGGTTATGTGCTCACGATCAGCGAAGCCGATGGCCGAGACAATACTGGTGACCAGCGACAAGATGGCCGATGTCGAAGAGACCGATCCGGTGCTGGCCATCTGGCGTTATGGACTGGCGACGACCGCCGCGTTCACCTCCGATCTGTCTCCGGCGTGGGGGCGCGACTGGGTCAACTGGGAGAAGTACCGGGCGTTCGTCAAGCAACTGCTCACCCGCATCTCCCGTGTGCGTGAGGCGAGCCACCTCCGCATGTGGACGTACATGTCGGGCGGCGAAGGCGTGGTGATGGTCGAGGACTTTCATGCGGATGAGATGTTTCTCGACCTGTCTGCGAAGGTCTCCGGGCCGCGCGAACAGGAGCAGACGCTGATGCTCAAGCAGGTCGGCCCGAGACGATACCAGGCGACGTTTCCCCTGTGGGGGACGGGGCGCTACCAGGTGATGAGCGTGGGCATCGCCGGTGAACGCACTGATCGCACGTTCGGTGGGTTCATCGTTCCTTACTCGCCCGAATACATGCGCTTTCGGTCCGATCCGATCCTGCTGGAACAGGTCGCTGCCCGCACTGGCGGCACCATGCTCAACGCGGAGTCGAAGGCCGAGGACATCTTCAATCGTCGATCCCCCAAGAAAAGCACGCAGCCCATCTTCGAGTGGCTGCTGATGGCGCTCGCCTGCCTGCTGCCGCTCGACGTCGGAATCCGGCGCGTCCAGATTGACGGAGCGGCACTCAAGAGCTGGCTGGGACTTTCTCGACGCCAGGACTCGACTCAGACCATGGGGACATTGCTACGGCGAAAGCAGTCGCTCGACGCGCAATTGGGCAAGGAACGCCGCGAGACCCCAGTGCCGACCGCCGGCGGAATACCCGACCATCTGCAACGGCAGTCGGCAACACGGACGACTTCTCAACCGAAACCAACAGCCCCCTCCGTAGCCGCCAGTGAAGGACCGGAAACATCAACCACGCAGCGCCTGCTGGAACTGAAACGCCGCAGGCAGTCAGAGGATTAACGAACGCGGGAATCAGCGACACAAGCACGAAATCCGAAGGACCAACAACAATGACCGATCACACAGTTCGCTCAACAGACACCGATGTTCTGCAGGCGGAATCTGACGACTTCCGACAGACGTTTCAGCAGGTTCGTGACGAGATCGGCAAAGTCATTGTCGGGCAGGACCGCGTGGTCGAGGCCACGCTGACGGCTCTTCTGTGCGGGGGCAACGTCTTGCTGGAAGGCGTCCCGGGACTGGGCAAGACCGAGCTCGTCAAGGCGATGTCACAGGTGCTGCAGCTCGAGTTCCGACGTATCCAGTTCACTCCTGATCTGATGCCGGCGGACATCATCGGGACGAACATCATGCAGACCGACGAGCATGGCCGTTATCAGTTCGAGTTCCGCAAAGGGCCAATCTTCACGCAGTTGCTGCTGGCCGACGAGATCAATCGGGCTTCGCCCAAAACACAGTCGGCCCTGCTCGAAACAATGCAGGAGGGAACCGTCACGACCGGCGGAACGATCAATCGCCTCGAACAGCCGTTCTTCGTGTTGGCGACACAGAACCCGATCGAGCAGGAGGGAACGTATCCGCTGCCGGAGGCGCAACTGGATCGCTTTCTGTTCAAAGTGGATGTTCCCTTTCTGTCGCGGACCGAACTCAACCAGGTGGTCAGCCGGACGATTCTGAAGCCGCATGTCGAACTGCGGCACCTGATGGACGGCCCGCGCATCATGCAGTTGCGGACGGTGCTTAATAAGGTGGTGGTGGCGGACCCGATTCGCGACTTCGCCTGCCGGCTGGTGCTGGCGACACATCCGGGGTCGGAGTTCGCGACTGAGGATGTCCGGCGGTTCGTGCGCTGGGGGGCCAGTCCCCGGGCGGCCCAGGCGCTCATCCGGGCGGCACGGGTGCGAGCTCTCAGCCAGGGGCGGGCCCATGTGGCCTACGAGGATGTCCGGCACTTCGCCGACGAAGTCCTCCGGCACCGGGCACTGCTCAACTACGATGGACAAGCGGAGAACGTCGCCGTCGGACAACTGATTCGGGATTGCGTGACATCGCTCCCCGAAGAGGCGGCATGAGGGCTGGTCGACAGATTGAAAACGATTGACAATCGACGACGTGCATCCGTTTCTCAGTGAAGCGTAGGCAGGATTGGAGGCATTCACCATGCGTTCACCGTTCCCCGGCATGGACCCATTCATCGAGTTACAGCGATGGGAGGGATTTCATGCACGATACATCCCGACCCTCGCCGAAGTGCTCGTGCCGACGATCAGGCCGGCGTACGTTTGCGATGTTCAGAAATATATATTCCTCCTGACCGGTGAAGACGAGATTCGGCGTCACTTCGCACTCGATGTGCATTTGGCTGAGGAAGACTCATCCGTGGGAGTAGCGCGGAGCGGGCAAGTTGCGACGCTCGCACCTACGATGCTCACGCTTCCCGAACCGCTGGAACTGGAGCAGTCTTTTCTGGTCATCCGCACGACCGCAGGTCAGGAGATTGTGGCCGTCATCGAATTGCTTTCGCCATGGAACAAGTCGAAGACGGAAGGGCTGGCGGAGTACCTGACCAAGCGTCAGGAGTATCTGCATTCGTCGGCCAGCGTGATCGAAATTGATCTGCTGCGCGGCGGGACGCGACTTCCGTGTCGTGAGCCGTTGCCGGAGGGTGACTACTACTGCTATCTCAGCCGTTCGGGCCAGCGGCCCAGTGTCGCCGTGTACTCCTGGAGGTTGACGGACCGCTTGCCAGTAATCCCTGTTCCTCTGCTACCTGAAGACGGCGACGTGCCTCTCGATCTGCACGCCGCCTTCGATCTGGTCTATGAGCGGTCGGTGTACGACTACTCCCTCAAGTACGACGCCCCGCCGAATCCGCCAGTCAGCGACGCACAGCAAAAATGGATCGACGAGCGAGTGACTCAATGGCGTTCACAGAAGTCTGCATAAGCCCTGACGATGTCAACCACACAATTCACCTCTCTGCTACCCAATGATGTCCTTGCCCGCGTGGAGAGGATGCGGCTGAACCCCTTGCGCCGCAGAACCAATCACTCGCGCGGGGAGCATCTGTCCGGCAAGGGGGGCACATCGACCGAGTTCGCCGATTACCGCGACTACTCACCCGGCGACGATGTGCGCTATGTCGACTGGAACATCTTCGCCCGCACTAACCATCCGTTTCTTAAGCTGTACCGACACGAGGAGGAGATGCACGTTGTGCTGCTGCTGGATGCCTCAACCTCAATGGAGTTCGAGGGGAAGTTCACGCTCGCCCGGCAACTGGCAGCGGCATTTGCCGTGATGGCCCTGATGAACGTCGAGAAGCTCAGCGTGTATTCCTGTTCCCATCAGTCACAGGACCCTGTGATGCTGCCTCAGTGCCGCGGTCGCACCAGTCTGCGGCGGGTGCTGCGATTCCTCGAAGATCTGCCCGGTGGAGGCGAATCTCCCATTGACGCCTCGATCGAGCAGGTCGTGAGTCGGCACCGGGGCAAGGGGATTGTGGTCGTGCTCTCCGACTTCCTGACCACCGGCGACATGACGCGGCCGTTCAACCTGCTGCACAGTGCGGGACTCGAAGTCTTTGCCCTGCAGATCCTCGGCCCGACGGAGCGCGACCCCGAGCTGACTGGAGACCTGCGATTCGTCGACGCCGAGACAAATCATACGCTGGACGTCTCGTCGGTCGGGGAGTTGCTGGGTGTCTACCACGATCATCGGTTGGCTTTGGAGGCGCATTTGGCCGCGCTGTGTCGTCAGCGCAGCGGCGCTTCCTCTCGCTGAGTTCGCAGGACTCCATCGAGAGCGTGCTGTTTGATCAACTGCTTCGGCGGGGGTGGATCCGATGAGCTGGCTTCCTGGATTTGCGACACCCCTGGCGGCAGCGCTCTTGCGCTGCTCATCCCGCTGGTGATCTTCTACTTCCTGAAGCTCAAGCGGCCGCGTGTCGAGATCCCGTCACTGGCCCTGTGGCGGAGCGTCATCCAGGACCAGCGGGTGAACTCTCCGTTGCAGAAGTTCAAACGCAATCTGCTCCTCCTGCTGCAGGTGATCGCCCTGTGCGGACTGGTGCTTGCCGCCATGCAGCCCTACCTGCGCGGGGAAGCCGGAGTCGCGACCCATCTGCCGATCCTCATCGACTGCTCAGCCAGCATGTCCGCGACCGACGCCGCCGGTCGCACCCGTCTCGACCTGGCCAAGTCCGAAGTCCGCAACATCATCGACAACCTGCTGCCGGACCAGAAGGTGACGCTGATCGCCGTCAGCGATTCCGCCCAGCGACTGACTGAGTTCACCAGCAATCAGCGCGTACTATCCGAGGCCCTGGAGGGCATCGAGGTGGCCGAAGTTCAAAGCAACCTGACCGATGGCCTCCAACTGGCCCAGGCCCTCGCGCGGACGTTTTCAATCGAGTCGGTCTGGCTGTATTCCGACGGCAACTTGCCGACGCGTCCCGACCCCAACGTCCAAAGAGTCGCGATGGTCGATTTCGATCTGCCGTTCGTGCTCGACTTTCACAAGTTGTCCGAGGCCGGGCCGAATCTGGGGATCACGGCACTGAGTGCCCCAACGGGAGGGAGCAGCGGGCTGGAATGTGTTCGTACGCATCGAAGGAACCACGGACACGCAAACCGCTGGCGAGATACAGCTACTGTTGAACGACATCCCACAAGGAGAAGCCCGGCAGGTGGTGCTCGAGCGAGGTCAGTCGCAGCGTCTGGTGTTCCGTCACGATTCCCCCGAGGCTGCCCGTTTGCAGCTTCGACTGACGCCCGATGGAGAGGATTCACTCGCCGCAGACAACATCGCGAGACTGGAGTTGCCGGCCAGTCGTCCGTTGGACGTGTACTGTCCGGAAAAACTCATCTCGTACCGGCACGCATTGGAGTCACTCGACGGCGTGAGCGTCTCGCCCACAGGTGGAGCCGGTGAGGACCTTGCCACCTGGGACCTCGTAGTTTCCGACGATCTGGAGGATGCCGAGCACGATGCGGCGACGTACCTGTTCATCGGAGTCATTCCGCCAGGTCTGCAACCACTGATGCGAATTGAATCAGGATCGGCTCAGGTGGTGGACTACAAGCGGGACAGCGAGTTGCTCAGGCATGTGCAGTTTCAGGATGTCGAGATTACCGATCAGGTGATGCTGCAGGAGGGAGTCGACTCGGGCGATGTGGAAGCACTCGGCTACGAGATTCTGGCGGACGGCAACACTGGTCCGCTGATGTTGCGGAAGCGCGACGGGCGGACCTTGTCGTTCTATCTGCTGTTTCACACAGACCAGTCGACGCTCCCGTATCGCGTCGGGTTCCCGGTGATGGTCTCGAACCTCGTGGAGACCGCACGCGAGCAGTCGGCCTTGTCAGAGGTGCGCGGGACCACCACCGGTGTTCTGCCTCCGCTGCTCGTGAAGCCGCGACATTCCTACGAAGTCGAAAGTCCCGAAGGACCGTCGGTTTCACGTACGAGTGATGCCGAGGGATACCTGTCGGGAATCCGGGCGGCGCACGTGGGCACGTACACGGTTCGTGATGGCTCCGATGTCGTCCAGCAGGTGGGAGCGAGCCTGCTGAGTCCCACAGAATCGTCCTTATTCGGATTGGAGGAGATCCAGTTTCGCGAGCTGAAGGTCGCGGCCCAGGAGGAGCGTGCCGACATCGATCGACCCTTGTGGCCCACATTGGCGACCATCGCCCTCATCGCCCTGCTCGCCGAATGGTGGCTGTTCCAGCGACGACCGTGGAGGGCCACTCCATGAGGTCATCCCTGCGTTCGGTGCTGATCGGAACGACACTCCTGGTGGCTTGGTCGCTGTGTATACCTGCGCACGCCGCACTCCCGTTGACTGTCGAACTGGATCCGTCGTCGCAACTGACGCGCTCACAGGGTCCGGTGCCCGTCACGCTCAAGCTCGACTGGGCCGGGCCGGGGTTGCTGGAGGGCCGGCTGCATCTGAATGTCGTGGGCGATCATGACCTCTTCGCCCGCGTGGTGACCGATGAGCTGTATCTCAACGAAGGGACGCACCGCTATCAGGTGATGCTCCCCGCCTTCTCCAGTTTCAGTTCACCCAGCGAGCTGACGATCCGGGTCACGTATGTCGCAGGGAATGAGCGTCATGCCTTCCCCGATTCACTGCTGCTGCGGTGCCCCTCGACTTGGCAGCGACGTCTCGTGGTCGGCGTGATCCGGGGCCCTGGGCAGATGGAGGAACCGCTGGATCGCTGGCTCAACGCTCTGGACGTCTCCACGTTCGGTCCTCCTGTGGCGCGAAACCCCCAGAATCTGGGGGACGAATCGTCCGTCCGCCTCGTCATCGACGATCTGGAAGAGGCGGAAGTCCCGGTCGATCCGCTGCGGTGTTGTGCCTTCGATGTGATCGTCGTTCATGGACCGGCGCTGTCACGCCTGTCCCGAAAGCAGGTCGCCGCGATCCTGGCATGGGTCAAGGCCGGGGGCAGTGTGGTCGTCATCCCCTCGGGCCGCATGGAGACGCAGCATCTGGAGTTTCTACAGGTACTCGATGCCGGCGATCTCCCACAGGCAAAAGAGTGGTCCGGGGATGACATCAATCAATTCCTGGAATCACTCGATGCGGCCCGTCTGCCGCAAGCGTCCAACACTCGACCCGCGCCACCGGCGATCGACACGAATGGCAACCTCGTCATCGAGTCACCGACGCAGCCTCGCCTGCGTTACGTCGGACTGGGACGTGCGCTGCTGATGGACCCCGGCTTGCTGGTCGAGGCCGACCTCTCCCGACCCGAGTGGCGCGAGCCAATTGCGTTCCTGTGGAAGACCCGGCACGAGCAACTCGGGCCGATCATCAAGACCGGCTTCTGGGATTCCCGCAAGGCACGCGAGCGCACAAGGGACACAGGACAGGCCGCGATGCAGTACGGAGCATTCGCCCAGACAGTGCAGCGATTTCCCGACGAACTGCGGCTCGAACCGCAGCCCATTCTGGGAGGCGCGGGGATGACGCGCCAGCTGCTGCCTCCCGTGATTCGGCTGGTCCCCTTCGCCCTGATCATTCTGATCCTGGCGCTGTACGTACTGGCCATCGGCCCGCTGGACTACTGGCTGCTGGGCCGTTTCCGCCTCCGCCGGTTCACCTGGGTATGGTTCCCGATCATGACGCTACTGTTCACGGCCCTGGGCATCTGGCTCTCGAACATGTTCATGGGGAGCAGCAACCACCGCCGGGCCGTCGCCATTCGGGATGTGGATGCGGACGGATCGCTGCTGCGGGAGAGCCGTTTCGAGATGCTTTTCAACAGCCGTGCGGATGACGTGACGACCGATGTGAGGCGTGCGCTCGTTATGCCGCTGGACTACCAGAGCTTCTTCTGGAACGACATGTGGACCTATGCGAACCGGTCGATGCAGACCGGAGTGGAACTGGTGGGGCCGCCGACGATCACGGGACGCGTGCCGGTCCAGGGTACCATGGTGCAGCACCTTCCCCAGTGGACGCCGCAGCTCAACCGATTGATGACGATCCCGCTGGCAGATGACGAGGAGACGTCGCCGGGGAATGCAGTCGCGGCGTTCGATTGGAGTCTCCACTTCGATCCGAGCAACAACACCCAGCGGGAACAGCTGCGCGACCGCGTCAAAATGGCATTCGGTCCCGATGCCCGCATCTACCTCTACCACGGCGATCGACGGTACACGCTGGCAGGCGAGCCTTTTCTGTTCTCCAATCCGTCCCAGACGTTTCTCACGATGAACGCGCCCCCCGCACCCGGCATGCCGATGCCGGCACCAGGCATGGAGATACCACTGACCGGCGGAGACTTTCTGCAGTCCATCTCCGTGCGGAACCAGGCGGGCTGGTTCGCCTACATGTCACAGGTGTCCCCCGGCTGCGGTCCGTTTCTGGAAGACCTCGCCGTCCTCGATGCCAGCGACCCTGCGCAATGCCTGCTGCTGGTCGCGGTCGACGAAGGAAATGACACGATCGTGTATCGCCGGGTCTATCGCGGGCTGAGTACACAGGACAAAACACCGTGAACGGGAACCTTCGATGGCCATGAAACCCATACCCCCGGTTGCCGACGTCGTCAGCGTCGAGAATCTGCATGTGCGTTATGGAAACGTGCATGCGGTCCGAGGCATCTCCTTCAACATCCCGAAGGGGGAAGTGTTCGGCTTCATCGGACCTAACGGTGCTGGGAAGTCCTCGACGATTCGCGTGCTCGCCACTCTGCAGAAAGAGTACACCGGCACAGTGCAGGTGAGCGGCGTCGATGTCCGCCGGCATCCCGACACCATCCGCGAGATGGTGGGATACATGCCCGACTTCTTCGGCGTGTATGAGGATCTGTCCGCCGGAGAGTACCTGCATTTCTTCGCGGCGGCGTACCGCATCCCGCGCGGGGAACGTCACAAGATCGTGCAGGATGTGCTGGAGCTGACCGACCTGACCCACAAGTTCACCGCCCCGGTCGATTCGCTGTCGCGCGGCATGAAACAGCGGCTGGCCCTGGCACGTGTGCTGCTGCATGACCCCGAACTGCTGCTGCTGGATGAGCCGGCATCCGGTCTGGACCCGCGAGCCCGCATCGAGGTGCGCGAACTCCTCAAGGCGATGCAGGACATGGGCAAGACGATCCTCATCTCCAGCCACATTCTGCACGAGCTGGCGCAACTCTGCACGCGGATCGGCATCATCGAGGCAGGGACGCTCATTGCCGAAGGGTCGCTGCACGAGATCTTTCAGCAACTCGCCCTGCAGCGCGTGGTGCATGTACAGTTGTCGGGACCTCTCAACGGACTGGTCGATCAGATCCGCGAGATCCCGGGAGTCGAAGGGCTCGAACAGCAGACCGACCGGCTCGCCATCCGTCTCGTCGAGCACGAATCGGCCGTCGAAGATTTGCATGCCGAGCTGGTGCGGCTGGGGGCGCGGATCCGCATGTTCCAGCCCGAGGCGATGGATATGGAGACGGCGTTCATGAAACTCACGCAGGGCAAGACCGCATGACAGCGACGCGACGTGCCTGGGGACTGCCGCTGCTGGCTCGCGAGCTGGTCGAACAGGCTGCGCGCCGGCGGACGTATGTCATCCGCTGCGTGTATGCCCTGCTGCTGTTCGCCGTGGTGCTGTTGCTGTTCTGGGACGTGGTGTACGAGAATCTGCAGAACCCGTTCGCCGTGCTCGGCCGCGGGCAGGATCTGTTTGAGATGCTCGTCGGTTTACAACTGGCGGGGGTGTACCTGTTCATGCCAGCCTTGGGGTGCGGGGTCATCACCTCGGAGAAGGAACGCAACACGCTCGGGTTGCTCCTGCTGACGAAGCTGGGACCCTGGACGATCGTCTTCGAGAAGTACCTGGCTCGGCTGATTCCCATGCTCACGTTTCTGCTGCTCGGTCTACCGCTGTTGGCGTTCGCCTATGCCCTGGGGGGTGTCTCATCGGGTGAGATCTGGATGGCGGCGTGGATGCTGCTGCTCGCGGCGCTGCAGGTCGGTGCGTTCGCTGTGATGTGCTCGTGCTTCTTCGGAACGACGGCGGCAGCGTTTGTGGCAACGTATGTCCTGGGCTTTCTGTTCTACTTTGTGCCCGGTTTTCTGATGATGGCCATCGTGCCATTGAGGAACGCCCTCGAGCGACTTGAAATCGTGACGCAGGAGCTCCTGCGTATGAGCTTCCCTGATTTGTTCGCAGCCGGAATCCCCGCGCAGTTTCTCAGTTGGGAACATCTGGCCTTTCCGTGGGTACCGCCGATTCAGTTCTTCGACTACCCGGTGATGCCCGCCTGGCTGGTCGCGATCAAGAGTGTGCCGACGCTGCTGTCGATCGCCGCCTGCCTTGGACTGGCGCGGTTGTTCCTGGTCCGGCGGGCATTCGTGCCGGGCAAGAATCCGCTGCTCGCGTTCTTCAAGGGCCTCGACGGCCTGTTCCAGCGGCTGAACCAGAACCGCATCACCAAAGGGATCGAGATCTACAAGGAATCGACAACCCTGCCTGAGTTCGAGCCGATTGCCTGGCGCGAGACCCGCAAGAAATCGCTGGGGACGGTGCGGTATCTGGTCCGCGTGTTCGTGGCACTGGAGGGGCCGATCCTGGCGATCTGTCTGATCATCGCCATCGTGGAAGGTGGCGGGACAGGCTCGATCGAAGGGATGGCGTTCGTGATGTTCCTGTTGTGGATTCTGGCGGCCCTGCTGGTGTCGGTGAAGGGCACCAGCCTGATCGCCGGCGAGCGGACACACGAGACACTGGACGTGCTGCTGACGACGCCGATCAGCGCGAAGGAATTGGTGCAGCAGAAGATGCGCGGCCTCTCGCGGCTGATGGTGGTGCTTGGCATCTGCTTCTCCACGATCATCGTCTTCGAGACCTGGTGGCGCGGGCATGCCTTGTCGGACTCTATTCGAGGCTACCCCACCAACAGCCCGCCATTGTATTTCATCAGTGCGACACTCGCTGTGGTGATCTTTCTGCCGACGGTCGCCTGGCTGTCGTTCTACATCGGCTTGCGGATGAAGACCCAGGCCCGTGCCATCTTCGTGGCTTTGGCGGTGCTGGTCACCTGGTGTCTGGGCCCATTCTTGATCGCGATTCCCTTTCTGGAGATGCTCAGTGGGCCCAGTGCAGAGCCATTCGAGTACGTGATCGCACTGAGTCCTGCGGCGATGATTGGATTCACCGAAGTCAGCGCACTAGATGATTTGGGAGGTTCCCCCTGGGGCACAGTGCTGTTTGTGTACCTGTTGTACGGCTTCCTTCTGATGACCTTGAGAAGCCATTGCCTGCTGAATGCCAGCAGGTTTCTCGGCCGGGCGGAACCACCATAACTACATTGCGTGAATGAGCTGCCGAAATTCACCGGCACCAAATCAGAAATTCGAAGTATGAAACTCGAAACAAACCAGAAGTTCGAAATCTCCACCGTTCAGATGTCGTGAAAGTTCGGGATGAAATGAGGACTATTGCAACATTGGTGCTTCGTACTTGTTTCGCAGTTCGCAGTTCGCAGTTCGCATTTCGAGTTTCGAATCAGACTGCCCCGCATGAACTCACCCATGTCGACATGACCCACATCCAGCCTGTCATCGATGCCGAAGAGGTCTCCTTCGCCTTCAAGGAGCATCGTGCGCTCAACGAGGTCACATTCCAGGTGTGGCCCGGCTCGATCCATGGCTTCGTCGGTCCGAACGGCGCCGGCAAGACGACGACCCTCAAGCTCATCTGCACCTTGCTGCGTCCGCAACTCGGGCACATCCGCGTGTTCGGCGAAGATGTGCGGGAGGATGTCCGCGTCGTGCGGCGGCGGCTGGGTTTCATGCCCGATCACTTCAGCCTGTACCGACAGATGACGGTTTACGAGTACCTCGACTTCTTCGGGGCCGCCTACGGTTTCTCTCAGGAGCAGCGGGACCGCACTGTATCCGACGTGCTGGCTCTCACCGACATGCAGGGGCGGCGGGATGATCTCATCCAGGGGCTCTCACGTGGCATGCAGCAGCGGGTCAGCCTGGCGCGGGTGCTGGTGAACGATCCGGAGTTGCTGCTGCTTGATGAGCCTGCCGCCGGCCTCGATCCCCGGGCCCGCATCGAGCTGATGGAGATCCTGCGGGAACTCAAGCGGATGGGCAAGTCGATCTTCATCAGCAGTCATATTCTCACGGAACTGGCCGATTTGTGCGACAGCGTGACGATCATCGACCGGGGCCGGGTCAAGTTCAGCGGCCGTGTGCGGGACCTGCTGCAGGGGGATCCCTCTCAGCCGGTCTTCCGGCTGGAGTTGCAGCACGACATCGATCAGTTTGCGTCGCGTCTGGGGGCGACACCGGGGGTGGTGGATGTCCACCGGATGGAAGGCGAGCATGCCTTTCGCATTGTGTGCAGCGGCCAGGGGATCGATTCCTCGGGGCTGCTGCGGTCGATTCTCGCGCTCGGTGCGAATGTGGTCTCCTTCCAGCAGGACCAGCGGCACCTGAACGAGGCCTTCATGGAACTTACGGAAGCGGGAGTCCGCTCGTGAATCGAATGCTTTTCTCGACACTGGTCATTCTGTCGAAGCAGGCAGCTTCGGCGGAATGTTCGTTCCAGATTGGAATCATCCCGGCTATCTTGGTGCGCGTAGCAGAGATGCCTGTTGACTGGATTCCCGCGATCGCAGGAATGACGGTACCAACATAAAAACTCGTCCGTGAACGCCAAACGGATCAAGAGAGCGTGGCTGACTCCGCACTCAGTTCGACTTCCTCGTTTCTGAAACGAGCAATCGCTGATCGGCGAACTGGCGCGGGTCACTCATGACATCCCACAGTCCTTCGGCGGGACGTCGGTGCGGTCGCTTCGCCTGCTGGTAGTGCAACAGCACGTTGAGGGTGCCGATGCCTTCGGAGGCGGACGGTTCACTGGATCGGTTCAGACGACGATTATGTTTGGGCTGCATTGGGGATGCTGTTCGTGGCAGAGAATGCGAGGCTGGACCGGGAAGGAGGCCGTATTCGCGGGGAAGGCTTCTGCTGGGGATCGGTGTCCCCACAGTTTCAGCTTGATACTGCAGGGAGACCCGATGCAAGAGGGATCACGCTTTGGGCAGCGATCCGGCGGAGAATCTGACGATTTTTCCTGGACGATGGGCCGAGGCAACAACTACCGGTCCCAGGACCAGTGACTCATCCCCCGCAGGTTCTGGATGCAGTGGGCGGGCCATTCGCCCCGGCTCAGAGCGATAATGGTCTCGGCCGCCATCACCAGGGTGTCGTGCTGGGATTCAATGTCCAGACCCGCCACGTGGCCCGCCAGCAGGACATTGCTGAGCTCCAGCAGCGGACTCTCCAGCGGCAGCGGCTCGACTTCAAAAACATCCAGGCCGGCTCCGCGCAGATGTCCCGACTTCAGGGCATCGTACAGTGCCCGTTCATCCACGAGCCGCCGCGCACCGTGTTGATGAGCACCGACCCAGGCTTCATCTTCGCGAGCCGCTCGGCATTCATCAGATGTTTCGACTCCGCCGTGAGCGGGTTGTGCAATGTGACGTAATCAGAGCTGGACAGCAGATCATCGAGGCTGGTGAGTTCGATGTTCCACTGCTTGACGAAGTCCTGGTTCGCATAGGGATCGCAGGCAATGACGTGCATGCCGATGCCTGCTGCCCGCGTTGTAACTGCCTGGCCGATGCGTCCGAGCCCCACGATGCCCAGCGTGCTGCCCATCACACGGGGAGTGGCGATGCGTTGCCAGCGGCCGGTCCGCACGCGCTGGTCGAGGTCGGGGAAGCCGCGGGCGACTCCCATCAGCAGGGCGATGGTATGCTCGGCGACCGCATGATGATTGACGCCGGGGGTCGTCGTGACGACGACCTGCTGCCGATCGGCGGCTGCCAGATCAACGGCATCGTAGCCCACTCCCGTGCGGGCGATCACCCGCAAATCGGGCAGGCGCTCGATCACCCCGGCTGAGTACGGCTCTGATCCGGCGAAGACCGCCACACATCCGTCCAGTTCCCGGATGAGGTTGTCCGCCTTCCAGAAGTTGACCGTCCGGTTGCCCGGAAGCACTTCGAAGCCAGCCTCTTCCAGCAGCGGAAAATGGGGGCCTTCATCCGAATTCAGCGAACAACATTTCACACGGGGCTTCACAGAACAGACTCCCGGTCACGGCCATTGGTGGTTGATTGTCAGAACGTAGCTCAGGGCCATCCGAATCGCCAGTGAGCGACTGAACGGCCCTGAGCAAGATATTGCCGATCCAAGACCTTCACAAACCAGGGTCTTCAGTCCACCAGTCACTCTGGCCAGACCCTCGTTGCAAAGGAGTAGCAGGAAGACACTTTTGTTGCATGACGGCGTCTGCTACAAGTGTCGAGGTTTCTGTCCCTTGGAGAACAGATGTCTGCACCCACTGCCAAACTGGCCCTGGCCGATGGAACCGTGTATGCCGGTTCACGTTTTGGCGCTGAGGGCGAGGTCTACGGCGAGGTCGTGTTCAATACGAGCATGACCGGCTATCAGGAGATCCTGACCGATCCGTCCTACACCGGTCAGATTGTGACGATGACGTATCCGCTCATCGGGAATTACGGGATCAATGCCGAGGACATGGAGAGCCGCGGCCTGTCGCTGCGGGGATTTGTGGTGCGGGAGCTGTGCCGCGAGCCCAGCAACTTCCGCTCGCAGCAGTCGCTGGATGATTACCTGCGTCAACAGGGGGTCATCGGACTGGAAGGGATCGATACTCGATCGCTGGTCCGGCGGATTCGCGTCCAGGGAGCGATGACCGGCGTTCTGTCGACCGTCGATCTGGACGATGCCTCGCTGATCAACAAGGCGCGCACGAGTCCTGACCTGGTGGGAGTGGACCTGGTGCGTGAGGTGATTCCTTCAGGAAACAGCGAGTGGACCGAACCGCTCCACGATTACCTGAGCCATCCTTCCACACCACGTGCGTGGAGTGGAAACGGAGATGCGAACGAGGCGGCAGTTCCGCATGTGGTGGCCATCGACTATGGCATGAAGTGGAACATCCCGCGGCATCTGCGCACTGAATTGCAGTGTCACTGTTGTTCCGGGTACCAGTACGGCGGCGGAGGTCCTCGCGCTGCAGCCTGACGGAGTGTTTCTCTCAAATGGACCGGGGGATCCGCGGCCGCTGACCTATGCCGTTGAGACGATTCGGGAGCTACTGGGCCGGCAGCCGGTGTTTGGCATCTGCCTGGGACAGCAGCTGCTGGGTCTGGCGCTGGGTGGAGATCTTCAAGCTGAAGTTCGGGCATCGCGGAGCCAATCAACCTGTGCTGAACCGTGACACCGGCAAGGTCGAGATCACCACTCAGAATCATGGGTTTGCCGTTGGTGCCGATTCGCTGCCCGGCGACTCCGAAGTGACGCACATCAACCTCAATGACCAGACGGTCGAGGGGATTCGTAACCAGCGGCTGCGGGCCTTTGGAGTGCAGTATCATCCCGAGGCGTCTGCCGGTCCGCACGACAGCCACTACCTGTTCGGCGTCTTTCGTGACATGATGTCCGCCCATCCCGTATAGATCACATTCCATCGGGAGCATGTCGCTTCTGATAGTCCTGTCCGAGAACCGACATCTCATGCCGAGCGAACGATCACTCATTCTGTTCAAACCCGATGCCGTCCAGCGCAAGCTGTGCGGCCAGTTGCTCTCCCGCATCGAGGCCAAGGGGCTCACTCTTGTTGGGTTGAAACTGATTCGGGTAACTCCCGAGCTTTCGAAGCGGCACTATGCCGAACATGTGACCAAGGCGTTCTATCCGCACCTCGAGGAGTTCATTACCGCCGGCCCGGTCGTGGCACTCGTTGTGGAGGGTCCGGGAGCCGTCGGTGTGATGCGGACGTTGATGGGACCCACGAATGGTCGCGACGCTGCCCCGGGTACGATTCGCGGCGACTATGGGTTGTCCCGCCAGATGAACCTGATTCATGGGAGCGACAGCCCGGATTCGGCAGCACGCGAGATTGCCATCTACTTCTCACCGGAAGAGCTGATCGATCATGCCCCCACGCTGGCGCACTGGGTGGCCGCCGCCGATGAGCGCTAGCTCACATCGCGGCCCCTTTTCAACCGATCTCGGCAGAGGTGCCGGTCCCGGTTAGAATGCAGACATGCCAGGCAACTCTTTCGGACATTCGTTCCGCGTCACAACCGCCGGTGAAAGTCATGGTCCGGGGAATGTCGTCATCATTGACGGTGTTCCTCCGGGGCTGCCGCTGACGGTCGAGGACCTGATGCAGGACCTCAATCGTCGTCGGCCCGGACAGAGCCGCATCACGACCCAACGCGACGAGGCCGATGAACCCGAGATCCTCTCCGGGGTTTTTGAGGGTCGAACGACAGGCACCAGTCTGGCCATTCTGGTTCGCAATCGCGATCAACGCAGCCGGGACTACAGCGACATCCAGGACAAATACCGCCCCGGGCATGCCGACTATACCTTCGATGCGAAGTACGGCAGCCGCGATTATCGCGGAGGGGGACGCAGCAGTGCCCGGGAAACCGTCGCACGAGTGGCCGCTGGTGCCGTCGCCAAGCGACTCCTGGAACATGACTTTGGAGGACAGGTCGTCGGATACGTTGTACAGGTGGGCGACATCCGCGCGATGATTCCCGATCCTGCCGCCGTCACATTGCAGGCAGTCGAATGTCTACCGGATGGTGAGCCGAACATCGTTCGCTGTCCCGACCTAGACGCGGCACCGAAGATGATCGCCCTCATTGAAGAGTGCCGGAAGGCGGGCGACTCGATTGGCGGCGCGGCCGAGATCGTTGCATCGCACATTCCTGCCGGTCTGGGCGAGCCGGTCTTCGACAAGCTCAAAGCCGACCTGGCGAAAGCCCTGTTCAGTCTGCCCGCGGTGCTGGGGGTGGAATACGGGATCGGATTCGGCTGTGTGACAATGCGGGGCAGCGAACACAACGACCTGTTTGTTCCGGCCGCGGCGGCAACATCCGCAGCGTCAACACGCACGCCGGATAAGGCAAAGATCACCACCAATACGAATCGCCATGGAGGGATGCTCGGGGGAATCAGTTCGGGGTCGCCGATCATTCTGCGGGCCGCCGTGAAGCCCACGAGCAGTCTTCCGCAAGTGCAGGAGACGGTCACGCGGACTGGCGAGCCGACGACGATTCAGACCAAAGGGCGACACGACCCTTGTTTGCTGCCCCGTTTCATTCCGATGGCGGAAGCAATGGTTGCACTGGTGATTGCCGACCACTGGCTGCGCTGGCGCGGCCAGTGCGGAACGCTGGGTGGCTGACTGCGGCGATTGTGCCATTCCTCTGCGTTGCCGATGAACGCACGACTCGCATCACCACTTGCCTGACAACCTCGGTGGGCTATCAGGGAATCAGGAAGACCAGACCTGTATAGGCGGCACTGGCGGAGATGGCCGCCTTCGTGTTCCAGGGAATCTGGTAGCACAGTTTCGGCACACAATCTCCCGGCTGGTACCAGCCCAGCACGTACTGATGTTCGCACATGGGATGCAGCGCCAGCTGGTAAGGCAGGCCAATAAACTGCGCCCCGAATTTGCCGACCGAGACGAACGGCTGCACCAGGTGATGATGCCCGTGACCGTAGCGCTCCAGCGAGAAGTCTTCA
The DNA here is from genome assembly GCA_963707405.1 of uncultured Planctomycetaceae bacterium. Classification (GTDB taxonomy): domain Bacteria; phylum Planctomycetota; class Planctomycetia; order Planctomycetales; family Planctomycetaceae; genus CAVPPT01. The sequence goes on from CAVPPT010000008.1 coordinate 622,622, forward strand.
AAGTACAACGGATTGGCAAACAGGTTGCTCGGCTCCCAGTACATCTGCGTATACGGGAACTGCCACTGGACTTGTCCGCTCGTCGGCAGCGCAATCGCTTCGGGGCAGGGGCGTGAAGCGTTGTCGTCCTCACATCCCGGCGGACGTGGGCACAGGAACTCGCAGGGATTTGCCGAATCCGGCGTGTAATCGTGGTATGGCATGATCGCAGTGATGGGTTTCAGCTGCAGGCCGGGGGTTGCCTGAACAATTTCCTCATCGGCCTGCGCAGGTATCTGTGCGATTCGCACGTTGGGAACGACCTCCGCCGGCTGACTCGGCAGATCCAAAGGAAGAAAGGTCGCATCCTCGGGCAAGGCTGCAGGGACATCCCTCGACGTTGCGATGGGATCGACCGGGGCGGGCACAGGCTTGTGGATCTCAGAGAGAGGGCGACTGGGTGGGGGTGCGGGATGGAAGGGCGGCATCTGCCATTCAGTCTGGGGAATCGCCGGTGCGACTGGTGGAGTGATTTTTTTCTGCGTGACTTCCGGCAGTTCTGTGGGGAGAGGAGCCGGCGAGCCGCGGCGCCGACTGCCACCCGTCGATCGACGAAGGCAGCCCATCATCGGATGTTAGCGGGATCGGGCTCGTGCCCTCTGCCGCAGGGACCTGCGAGTTCAAGTCCTCGGAAGTCGCTGCCTCGGGAGCCGCGTTGGCAGGGACCGGCATCCAGCGATCACGTAGTTCCTCCCAGCGGCGATCCGGAGAACGCCGACGCAAGCGTTCGTAAGAGGAATCCCGTTGGTCCCACCGATTGGTCTTCGTGCCGGCGGTCGTGACCGCATTGGGCCAGGAGATCAGCAAGCTGATCAGTGCGACGATCATGCACAGGGAGCGGCGGTGAGCCTCAGACCGACTCCCGCGGCGAGTACTCTGTGGTGTAGTTGGGCGCTTCCTGTGTGATCGCGATGTCATGTGGATGGTTCTCCCTCACCGTCGCTGCTGAGACCCGCAGAAAGCGTGCCTCGGTTCTCAATTGTTCAATCGTCTGAACACCCAGATATCCCATTCCGGCCCGCAGTCCGCCGATGAGCTGATACATCAGCCCGCTCAGCGAACCTTTGTAGGGAACGCGCCCTTCGACTCCTTCGGGCACAAGTTTCTGGCGACCCTTGGACTCGATCTCTCCGGTACTCTGCCGATATCGCTCGCTGCTTCCCTGCACCATCGCGCCCATCGAACCCATGCCGCGGTAACGCTTGAAGGTTCGACCTTGGTACAGAATCAGTTCCCCCGGACTCTCCTCCAATCCGGCCAGCAACCCGCCCAGCATCACCGAACTGGCCCCGGCAGCCAGTGCCTTGCTGATGTCTCCGCTGTAACGAATTCCCCCGTCCGCAATGATGGGCACATCGCGACCTGCCGCCGCCCTCGTGGCATTCGCAATCGCCGTCAGTTGTGGCACCCCCACTCCGGAAACGACGCGTGTCGTGCAGATCGATCCGGGGCCGATCCCCACCTTCACGCCATCCGCCCCCGCATCAATCAGATCACGTGCCCCTTCACTCGTGGCCACGTTACCAGCGATTACCTCGATCTGCGGCCATTGCTGTTTGATTTCCCGTACCGTATCGATCACGTTTTTCGAGTGTCCGTGGGCACTGTCCACGACCAGCACGTCGACACCCGCCTCGACCAGTCGCGACGCTCGGTCGAAGTCACCCACCCCGACCGCCGCCCCCACCCGCAGTCGCCCTCGGGCATCCTTCGACGCCCGAGGAAACCGGAGGTTCTTGTCGATGTCCTTGATCGTGATCAATCCCTTTAATTGATATTGATCGTCAACCAGGAGCAACTTCTCGACCTTGTTCTCCCGGAGGATGCGTTCGGCCGCTTTGAGACTGGTGTTTTCTCCTGCTGTGACAAGGTTTTCCCGCGTCATCACTCTTCGATGCGCGTTTCGACCTTGTCGAGGAATCGCAGGTCGCGGCGCGTAATAATCCCTTTGAGCTTCCCATTCACCGTAATCGGAACTCCCCCGATATTCCGTCGATCCATGATGGCCGACGCCTCGGCGACCGTTGCCGACGGGGGCAGCGTGACAGGGTCAACAATCACACCGTGCTCGCTGCGTTTGACGCGATCAACCTCCAGGGCCTGCTGCTCGGTCGACATGTTCTTGTGGACAATGCCGATGCCCCCTTCCTGGGCCATACCGATCGCCATCTCGCTCTCGGTCACGGTGTCCATCGGACTCGACAAGATCGGAACGTGCAGCCCCACGCGCCGCGTCAACCGGGTCGACACGTCCACTTCTGCCGGCATGATCTCGCTGTACGCCGGCACGAGCAGGACATCGTCAAATGTCAGTCCCTCTCCGATGAGTCGATCGTCCATCTGCGGCTCCTTGTGCTTCTGGGTCGGGATGTTTGTCGTTCGGGTTACCTGAAATCAGTCAGTCACGCGGTTCGACTGGCTGGTCAGTATTGCATCGCATTCGTGGGGTTCATTGGATGACTCTCGTCGATTCAACGAGGACAAGGAGACCGGGGGACAAGGAGATACCGTTGGCGATGTTGATTGAAGATCTCCTTGTCACCTCCTCCCCTTGGCTCCGTGTCCTGCATGCCGCCCCACGATCGGATGCACCGACACTCCTCATGTGGGTGTCGGTTGCTCCAACAGGCTGCAGAGTCGGTTTCCCAGGGCAACATGCATGTCGACCGGCAGCTCCTCGGCCCGGCAACTCTCCGGAAGTTGCAGTTCTGTCAGCAGGGCATCGATGGCGGCCTTGGCCATCTGTTTGCGGTACATCCCCACCAGCACCGTCCGCAACAATTTACGACGTTGGTGAAACAACCGGCGGATGTAGTCCTGAAAGAAAGCGCGGTCGGCAATCCGGGCCCGCAAGGCCGGATCCGGGACGATCTTCATGATGGCCGAGTTCACCTGGGGTCGCGGCCAGAATACACTCGGACCAAGTTTTCGCAACATGCGGACACCACACTGCGACTGCAACCAGACTGACAGCGCCCCATAATTCGAACTGCCCGGTCCTGCCTGCATCCGCAGTCCGAGTTCATACTGGATCGTGATGACCATACATGTCCATGGAACCTGGCTGGCCACCAGATTCGAGACCACCGGAGTCGCAATGTTGTAGGGCAGATTTGAGACCAGTTTGAGCCGGCTGTGAGGCACGGCATCGAGCCGGTGCTGCACAGCGTCCAGCACCCCGGGCTGCAGCCGGTTCTTGTTCTTCAGGGCATCAGTATGCAGCAGCGTTACCTGGGGCAGGTGGCCTACGGCACGGCTGGCGAACTGATGTACGTTGTGATCGACTTCGACAGAAACGACCGCTCCCGCCTCGCGTGCCAGCATCGCCGTCATGCTGCCCGTGCCTGCGCCGACTTCCAGCACCACATCCCGCGGCGTCAGTTCGGCTTCCCGCACAATGAGTTCGACGAGGTTCAGATCAATCAGGAAGTTCTGGCCCAGATCGGTGCGCGGATGAAAGCCCTCCTGTTCAAACAGGCCCTTCAGGTACGTGCGTGTCTGACGTTCCGCCGCGTTCATTGTCCTGGATTCGCCCTTCGATTCCGCATCGCAATGTTGTGATCCATGGACCTCATTCTCTCAAGTTCGTTTGCCGCATTGCTCACGCTTTCATGGACTCCAGCATTCGCCGCACATATTTTCCGAGAATGTCGACTTCGATATTGACCACGTCGCCGACTTCCCGTTGACCCAGCGTGGTGACCTGCAGCGTATGGGGGATCAGCGCGATGGAAAACTGATCCGATGCGACGTCCACCAGTGTCAGGCTTACACCATCCACTGCGATCGACCCCTTCGGCACCATGCCTTGTGTCAGCACCGGCGGGACGCGAAACCACATCGTCGTCCACTCGTCCTCTCGCCGAATGTCGCAAACCGTGGCAGTGCCGTCGATATGTCCCTGAACGAAGTGTCCTCCCAGTCGGGCGTTGGCAGCCAGCGCCCGCTCAAGGTTGAGCTCGTCGCCGAGCCGCAAACCTCCCAAGGTCGTTTTTGACAAGGTTTCTGCGCCGGCCTGAAATGCGCACAGACCGTCGTCTGTCATGTCCACGACGGTTAGACAGCAGCCATTGAGGGAAACACTCTCGCCCAGAGCGAAGCGTGCCGGGGCTCCCTCCTGGGGGAGACACGAAGCATCCACGGTGATCCGCATCGACGGGCCTTCAGACCGGATGTCAGTAACAACACCACGGCCTTCAACCAGACCCGTGAACATGATCTCGACAGGGGAGAGAAACAGCAGCACGCCAACACTGCAGCCGGGGCGGTCTGCATCGCCTTTCAGCCACATTCCTGGATGTAGACCCACCCAGTTGAACGAGTCTGTCAAACCGATGCCGACTTGTAAAGCCTGCGGGCCAGCAACTCCGTCCACACTGCCCGCACCGGCCCGCCAAAGGCGAACGAGCAGAAGATGACCGGCAGCGCGAGTTCGAGATTCCAGAAAATCACCGCCGCCGCAAATACCAGCTGGATCACATGCCGTCGGGTGTGCTGTCCCTGCAGCCACTGGTTGAAGACATGCGAGTAGCGGATACGGGACACCATCAGACAAGCCACTGCCAATGTGACCACGACGAGCACGATTTTGGAACCCGGGACCAGCCAGGTTGCCAACCGCGGCGATTCGGTCGATTCAGCGATCCGCAGCAGTTCGGGCATCGCGATCGGGAAGGAAGCGACCACGCCCGCCGCGGCTGGTGAGGGGAGTCCGCTGAACGAGTCGTGGGAATCGTCATCGTCCGTCTCGACATTGAATCGCGCCAGTCGCATGATCGCGCACACGACATACAGGGCGGCAATCGTCCACAGAAAGCGGGACGGAAAGGCTGATGCAAACAAATCTACCGAGCCCGTCAGATGCTGGTGCCTGACAAACTGCAGCATAAGAAACGCGGGTGCCACTCCGAACGTGATGGCATCGGACAGGCTGTCGAGCTGCGCACCGATATCACTGGTCTGCTTGGTCAATCGGGCGGCACTGCCGTCCAGCATGTCGAACAGCATCCCGGTGAAGATCAGCAGGGCCGCCACAAACAGATGGTTTCCGGTGGCCGCCTCCGGCCCCAGCTTCGCGGCAAACGTGATCGCCCCGAAGCCGCACGCGGCATTACCCAGCGTGATCATGGTCGGCAGTACGGCAATCATCCGGGGTGGTTTCACAGGCGTCCTCAATCACGGCTTTTGATGGGATCCATTCTATTCGCCCAGCAAGCAGTGAACAGGCCAGTCCGGGCATCGCCGAGTCCCGATGACCGATTCATGGCAATCGAAACAACCGGCGTGCATTCCCGGTGGTCTGGGCCGCCAGTTCCTCAAGGGGCACTCCTCGCAGTTCAGCCAGACAACGCAGTGTGTGGACCACAAACGCCGGCTCATTGCGCGAGATTCCGAGCCCACCCTTTTTCTTCGGGTCACGAACACACGTTGGAGCCAGATAGGGAGCATCGGTCTCGACGAGCACCCGATCCTCCGGGACACTCGCCGCCAAAGCTCGCAGCAGCTCGCTCTTGCGATACGTCAGCATACCGGCAAAGGACAGCGACAGGCCCAGCTCCAGACAGGCTGCGGCCGTGTCATGATCTCCACAGAAGGAATGCATGACACCCGCGTGTGTCGCTCCATGTGCCGTCTGCTGCAGGACGTCGACAACCTCAGCCTCCGCCTCGCGGCAATGAACCACGAAAGGCTTTCCAATGCTCTGCGCCAGCTCGATATGCCTGAGGAAATGCTCGCGCTGGAGATCCAGAGGAGAGTAATCCCAGTACCGATCGAGACCAGTCTCGCCGATCGCCACAACGCGCGGATGAGTGGCCAATGACTGAATCGTCTCCCAGTCGCCTGGCTGTGCCTGCTCAGCATAGTTGGGCTGAATGCCAACCACAGCGAACACGTTGTCGTACTTTTCGGCCAGTGTCACCGCCGCGCGGCTGGTCGCCGCATTGATTCCGATCGTCAGAATCGTCTGCACGCCAGCCGCACGAGCTCGCGCGATCACCTCGTCGCGATCCAGATCAAACGCCGCCTCGTCGAGATGCGCGTGCGTGTCGATGATGATCATTTGAAAACGTCACCCTCGATCACAGCATCTGCGAGTCACGGCAACAAATGAACTCTCACAGTCTCGATACGGATCCTGACGGTGGCACTTCTGACCTGGCGCGTGCCAAGTGCCGGAGCTCCGCAAGTATCCGCTGTTCCCGTGAGGTGGTCTCCTGCAGCAAGGCGGCCACCTCCGGCTGCTCCCCGGACTCCGACTGCATCAGCAGTTCGTCACAGGCCCGCACCTTGGCCTGTTGATTGAGCACCAGCTCATCCAGCAGATAGTCGAGCGAAACATAGTGTAGGCTGGTGTATTCGGTGGGGTACGTGCCGAAGTCGATGGAATGATGCCGTTCATTCATCCGTTCGGCAAGTGCGAGAACATCCTGCTGCTGATCGTCAATCAGGGATGTGATGCTCCGCTGGGTTTCCTGCTCGTCGGCCGAAGTCCAGGGCCAGCTCTCGCCCACGTACTGCAGCAGACTGCGGCCGAGCTCGATGAGCAGGTCGTTCAAGGAGTCGTGCGAGACGATTGTAGTAACAGACATCAGCCTTCTGCGCGGGTCAGTTGAACAGAGTTGATGCCACGTAGTGCGCCGTGGCGGCAAGATGGTTCTGCAACCGCGACGCTCCCAGCAGCACAATCGGGATCGTCACAATCATCACATAGGCACCCAGAACTCCGGGAATCTGCAACGGTCTCGTGGCTGCCGGCTGGTCCTTGAGAAACATCGCCTTGAGCACATTCAGATAGTAGAACAGGCTGATGACGGTATTGACGCCGGCAACTGCCAGCAGCAACCACATGAACCAGTGCAGGTGTCCGGCCTTGAAGACGGACAGGAAGATCATCATCTTCGCGAAGAATCCGCCGAACGGAGGCACGCCGATCAGGCTGAACAGGGCAATCGCCATGCAGGCACACAGGACCTTGGCCGTGCCGTTGTGGTTGACGAAGCCGGCGTAGTCAGCAATCTCCTCGCTGTGAATTTCATTGCGGATCATGGCCACGACGGCGAAGGCCGTCAGATTCATGAACAGGTACACCGCCAGGTAATACATCAACCCTTCCAACGCGCGGGCCGATTCAAATTCCACCTGGGCAGCGGACCACTGACCGTCCACGACTCCATTCTGGAAGACGAGCAAGGCGGACACGGCCATCAGCATGTAGCCGGCATGGGCGATCGTGGAATAGGCCAGCAGCCGTTTGACGTTCGTCTGACTGTAAGCCGCGAGATTTCCAAAAGTCATGGAAACCGCCGCGATGAACGCCAGCGCGATTCCCAGATGCAGCGACAGCGGCTGCAACAGGTCAGAGCCGCCAGTGGTTATGGCCAGCAGGAAGCGAACCAGCAGGGCGAACGATGCCGCCTTGGAGGCCACTGACAGAAACCCGGCCACCTCGGCACAGGCACCCTCGAAGGCATCGGGACACCAGAAGTGGAAGGGAACCAGCGACAACTTGAAGGCCACTCCGACCAGCACAAACATAATCCCCAGCAGCGTCGTCACCACAGTCGGATTCGACAGTCCGGCCGTCCCTCCCTGAAGCAGGAACGCCAGTCGCGGACCCAGTTGTGAGAAGTCGCCGGTGCCCAGCATGCCTGCCAGCAGGCTGATGCCATACAGCATGACCCCGGCCGCACCCGCACCATACACAACGTACTTGAGGGCGGCTTCGCTCGATTGCCGGCGTCCCTTGAGGAATCCGACCATCACATAGCTGGGCACGCTCATCATCTCGATGCCCAGAAACAGCATCAACAGATTATTCGCGCTGGTGGCGATCATCATGCCGATGGTCGACCCGACGAGCAGTGTGTAGAAGTCCGGTCCGTCCTCGTTGTCGGGAATCCCCGTCAGCACCGTCAGCGCGATCATCAGCACCAGAAACAACCCCAGACCCAACCGGAAGGCCAGGGTGAACGCATTGTGCATCAGGAGCCCTGTGAAGTAGGCTCCGGACGCGCCCGCACCATCGGCGGAGAGGCCGAACTTGCGGAACAACCACTCCAGCGGTTCGATGGTCTCGATACTGCCGCTCGCTGCGGTGAGGAACGTGAACTGGCTCAACAGGCCTGCGAAGGCCACAAGTGCCCCGATCAGGGCGATCCAGCAGGGAGGAAGGGTCTCTTCCTTGTCAAACAACCGCACCAGCAGCAAGAGGACGATCGTCGCGCACAGCACGATCTCCGGACAGAAGATCTCCATCGACCGAGGGAGGTCTCCACGGAGTACGGCATTGAGAATATCGGATACGGTCATTCGAAGCCGCGACTACTTTCCAACGGGTCGACACTCTGCACAAAGGTCGTCGGCCCGGAAGAGCCGACGAGAAACACTACAGAACTCCTAGCGGCCCATCAGGTAGCTGACCTGTTCGGTGACCTGGTGCAAGGCCTGATACCCCGTCGACATGGAGGCGGTCAGGGCATTGATCGTGGGCTCCATCACCGAGAGCATCATCCAAGGATACACACCCAGAATGATAGCGAATACGCTCAGTACCAACGCGACCGAAGTCTCACGGCCATTCATCGGCAGGAGGGCTTCCGGATGTGGGCCCTTGTATTCGGGACCCAGGTACACCCGCTGAATCGTCCACAGGATGTACCCCGCCGTCAGGATCACGCCGGAGGCTGCGATGATCGCCAGCAGCGGACTGAAGTTCCACGTGCTGAGGACGACAAACACTTCGCCAATGAACCCGCACAGACCGGGCAGCCCCAGACCGGCGAAGAAGATGACAACCGCGAGGCCGCTGTATAGCGGCATTTTCTGCATCAGTCCGCCGAACTCATTGAGATTCCGGTGGTGCACCCGGTCGTACAGGACGCCAACCATAAAGAACATGCCGGCGGACGAGATGCCGTGAGCGATCATCTGGAACATCGCCCCGTTGATGCCCATGCTCCCAGTAGTTGCGGCCGATGGTCTCACCAGTTGACTCACTGATCTTCCAGACGGCGAGGCCCACCAGGACATAACCCATGTGGCTAACGGAGCTGTAGGCCACCAGCCGTTTGAAGTCGGTCTGTGCCATCGCCGCGAAGGCCCCGTAGATAATGCTGAACGCACCAATGGCCACCAGGGCATACGCTGCATACTGGGCACCATAACGGGCAGAGCGGCATCGCAATCCGGATGATGCCGTAGCCTCCCATCTTCAACAGCACACCGGCCAGAATCATGCTGATGGGAGTCGGTGCCTCGACGTGGGCGTCCGGCAACCAGGTGTGAAACGGGAACGACGGGCAGCTTGATCGCAAACCCGATGAACAGCAGGACGAAGGCCAGCAATCTGGGCCTCGCGACTCAGCAGGTCACCCCGCTCAGCAATGTGCGGCCAGTTCGACCAGGTTGAAGCTGTTGCCACTGTTGAAGTAGAACATCAGCATGGCGATCAGCATCAGGATGCCGCCCGCCAGTGTGTACAGGAAGAACTTGATCGCTGCATACTCGCGACGGGGTCCACCCCAGACGCCGATCAGGAAGTACATCGGCAGCAGCATCACTTCCCAGAACACATAGAACAGGAAGAAGTCCAGCGCGAGGAACACACCCAGCATGCCGGTTTCCAGCAGCAGAAACAGGATCAGGTAGCCCCGTACATATTTGGTGATGCTCCAGGACGCCATCATCGCCAGCAGGCTGATGAGGCCGGTCAGCACAATGAGCGGCAGGCTGATCCCGTCCACTCCCAGGCGGTAGAAGATGTTCCAGCTATTGATCCAGTTGGCCTCCACGGTCATCTGCATGCCGGGATTGGACGAGTCGAACTGCCCCCAGATCAACAGCGTCAGGATGAACGTCAGGGCGGTGATGATCAACGACCAGACGCGCATGCCCTCCTCGGCCCCCTTCTCGAAGAACATCAGGGCCAGCGCCCCCAGCGTGGGCAGAAAGATCGTGGCAGTCAGCAGCAGCGTGGCGTTTTCCATGGTCGACTTCGGGGCTTCAGTTGGCGGCCAGGTGCCGGTCAGATTCGTGGAAACGTGATGAACAACAGCATGAACAGGCCGATCACACCCAGGGCAATAAACATGATGTAGTTTCGCAGCTGTCCTGTCTGCACATGTTGCAGACTCCGGCCCACGCGAAATGTTCCGTCACCCAGCAGGTTGACGAGACCATCGACGACCTTTTCATCGAACATGCGGTCCCAATTGGCGACAGCGACGGTCGCCCGGGCGCACAGGTGCAAGAATCCGTCCAGCACTGTCTTGTCGAACAGCGTGCACCAGCGGGCGATGACATGGACCGGCTGCACGAATATCACGTCGTAGAGATGATCGAACTGCCATTTCTCAGTCAGGAATGAATGCACTCCTGAAAACTGCCGCTTGATCACGCCCGCATCGACAACACGGGCACCATAGAACAGATACGCCAATAGCGTGCCGATGGTCGCGATTAACAGGGCCGCAAAACCGGCCGTGGCGTGATGTTCGTGAATCTGGGCATGTCCTGGATGAATGACGCTGCTTCCCGCCAGCGCCGAAGTTCCTGCGGCGACATGGGCCGGCTCACTGCTCAGCAACCAGCGGAACAGCGGGCCCTCCTCACCACCAAACGCACAGGCGATGGCGAAGGCAGACAGCACAATCAATGGCCACGTCATCACGGGCGGCGACTCGTGGGCATGGTCGTAGACGTGCTGGTCGCGGGGTTCACCCGCGAAGGTGTAGAACCACATTCGAAACATGTAGAAGGCGGTGATTCCTGCCGTGATGAGCGGCACGATAAACAACAGGAAGTGCGTCGAGTTGAGCGAACTGAAGGTCAGGGCGGTGGCGACAATCGCATCCTTCGAATGGTAGCCCGAGAACGCGATCGGTCCCCAGAAGGGAATCATCAGGCCCGGAATCGCCAGTCCACAGATGGCAATCACGCCGACCAGCATGGTGAGAGACGTAATCGGCATCTTGCGATGCAGTCCCCCCATTCGGGGCATTTCCTGCACATGATGGCAACCGTGAATCACACTCCCCGAGGCGAGGAACATTAGCGACTTGAAGAAGGCATGCGTAATCAGGTGGAACAGGCCGGCGGCCCAGCCACCTACTCCCAGCGCCAGCATCATGTATCCCAACTGGCTGATCGTGGAATAGGCGAGCACGCGTTTGATGTCGGTGGCGACCACTGCGATGGTCGCTCCAATGAACAGCGTGATGCACCCGATGTAGGCGATCGTCAGCAGCACCTCCGGGGTAAACATCGGATAGAACCGCCCCGCCAGATACACGCCCGCGGCGACCATCGTCGCTGAGTGGACCAGCGCCGAAACAGGCGTCGGACCTTCCATGGCATCAGGCAACCAGGGTTGCAGCGGGAACTGCGCACTCTTGCCGATACAGCCAGCGAAGATCCCCATCCCCGCCGCAATCAGCAGCCAGTAGGGAATCGTCCGCTCCCCCTCGGGAGCCTGCAGGCGGGTCCCGTCTCCCGACTGAAGAAATACCAGACGGCCAGCATCTTCGGTGTCGACAACATCGAGTTCCCCGGCCGGACTGCGAACCATCTGAAAGAGTCCGGCCCGTCCCTCCTCCAACGGATTGGTGTCCGCAAACTGAAAGGTCCCGAAGTACGTCCATAGGATCATCAGCCCGATGAGGAAGCCGAAGTCCCCTACGCGGTTCATGATGAACGCCTTGTTCGCCGCCGTGCTGGCCGAGTGCCGCTCGACATAGAACCCGATCAGCAGGTAACTGCAGACACCGACCAGCTCCCAGAACACGAACACCATGAAGATGTTCCCGGCGATCACCAGCCCGAGCATCGAGAAGCAGAACAGCGACAGGAACGCGAAGAACCGGTAGTACCGGCCCGGTCGGTGAAAGTGCCGGCCCCCGGACAGATGGACCTCGTGATCCACATAGTCATCGGTCAATTCGTCGCTCATGTAGCCCATGGCGAAGACATGAATGCAGGTGGCAATCAGCGTCACCATGCAGAACATCAGGATCGTCAGACCGTCAATGTAGTAGTCGATGTCCAGCCGCAGATCGCCGAATTGGGCCAGCCGATAGAAGGAGCCAGTAAAAGTTGTCGCGAGCGGATTGTTCGGATGGTCATGATGTTCACCATGATCCACGTCAACCGGTGACTGCCCGCGTGCCTCTGTGTGGGCAGAGGGGGCGGACTCTGTGGCGGAGTGCTCGTGCGGATGACCCTCGTCGTGTGAAGAAGTGCTGCCCGATCCAGCCCCATCGTGATGAGGCGACGAGTGCGCTGCTGCATCCGCATCGCCCAGCAACCGGAAGCCGGTGGCGTTCCGCCAGACTGCGAATGCCGAGAGACTCAGCAGAAACGCTGTACCAATGCAGGCCACGGCCAGATAGGCCGCCACCTTCGACTTCCGCCCACTGCCGGACGGATCGAGCCTGGCACCCCAGTACCCTGCGAAGATCTCGATCGAAAACCCGATGAGCGGCAGCAGCCAGGCACCGCCCAGCAGCCACTTCAGCGTTTCTGTCGTCGGGATGTAGACTTCAACCGGCATGGAAAAGGTGTTTCGCTGTGTGGTCCTGGCTGAGTCGCTGTACGCAATCAGTCCCTGTCGTCAGCCTTGCAATTCGTTCGCCCGGTCGACGTCGATGGTCAGGTGGTTGTTGTAGAAGTTCAGAGCAATCGCCAGCGCGACCGCAGCCTCTGCGGCTGCCAGCACGATGACGAACAGGGCGATCACCTGTCCGTCGAGCCCAAGGGTTCCATGCTGGGAGAAGGCAACGAAGTTCACATTGGCTCCATTGAGCACGAGCTCTACGCCCATCAGCACACCGATGCCGTTGCGCTTGGTCGCCATGCAGATGAGGCCGCACACAAACAGGAAGGCTCCCACTGCCAGATAACCATTGAGACCGACGGTACCCATTCGCTTGCAACCCCGTTACGACTTACGATTTCTACGCTTTCACTGACGGAAGGTAGCCAAGGGACATTACTCGCCGTGCTGGCGGACGCGCCGCTTGGCTCGTGCCAGGTAACTCGCTCCGATCAACACCACGAGCAGATGAATGGAGACGATTTCGAACGGAAGCAGATACCCGGTGCTGGGCTGGGCTCTTGATCGCCCCAGATCCCGATCGAATCTCACTCCCAGCAGTGCGGCTCCGATGTTCCGAACCGTTTGCCCTTCTCCCCTCGTGTTGAATCCATCCCGTTCTGCCGCCGTGCCTCCGAATTGTGCCTCCAGCTTGAGGGCGTTAGCGTCCCAGTCAACATTCAGCACGGTGAAGGCCAGCATTCCCAGAAATGCCGCGCCGACGGCCGAGGCGACCGCCACGTCCGCCGGGCTCGTTCGGATCGCCATTACCGGAGCACTCGACGTCAGCATCACACCGAAGATGAGTAACACCACTGTGCCACCAACATAAATCAGCAACTGGGCGGCTCCGACAAAGTCGGCATTCAGCAGGAAGAACAAACCAGCTGTCGATCCCAGTGACACCACCAGCCAGAACGCCATGCGAACGACATTTTGACTGAGGACAACGGCCAGCGCCCCGCCACAGGCGGTGATTGCGAACAGCGCGAACAGGAATAGTTCCACTAGCGAGCCCCTCCCGTCAGGTGAGCCGCGACCCGCTCACCCAGTCCGCCATCGGCCAGCCAATCGGTGCCGAAGAAGCTACGACCGGGTTCAGCCAGCGACCAGATCGTGGCTCCCAGAAACAGGAAGCAACTGATCGGCAGCAGGTACTTCAGGCAGGTCGTCATCACCTGGTCGATGCGCAGCCGGGGCAATGTCCAGCGAATCCAGATCTGCAGAAACACCAGCACGGAGGCCTTGGCCATGAAGACGGCGAATCCCAGCACCCGGCCGAGATAGCCCATGTCTGTGAACAGACGATCGAGCGGAGCAATGCCCGTCCACCAACCGCCGAGAAACAGTAGCACGGCCAAGCCACTGACGAAGAACATGCTGGCGTACTCAGCCAGAAAGAAGAACGACCACCGCATGCCGCTGTATTCGGTGTGGAACCCGCCGACCAGTTCACTCTCCGCCTCAGCGAGGTCGAACGGAGCCCGCTTGTTACTGGCCAGTGTGACTGTGAAGAACACCCAGAACGCCAGAAACGTAAACGGGTCGCGAAAGATGAACCAGTTCGTGAACCAGCCGGACTGCATCCGGCCGATCTCATTCAGGTTCATGGTTCCGGCAATCATCACTGGAATGACGGCCGTGATGCCCAGCGGGACTTCGTAGCTCACCATCTGGGCGGCTTCACGCATCCCTCCAAACAGCGACCACTTCGATCCACTTGAGTAGCCAGCGAGAATGATCCCCAGCACCTCCAGCGACAGCACCGCCAGCGCGATGAACAGGCCGACATCCAGACTCAGTGCCACCCAGTCTTCACTGAACGGCAGGAACATGAACGCCGCGAACGATGCCACAACCACAATGTAGGGGGCGACACGAAACAGCATCGCGTCGGCAGCGTTGGGGTACAAATCCTCTTTCTGGATCAGCTTGACTCCATCGGCCAGCGACTGCAGCCAGCCGAATCGACCACCGACGCGCGTCGGGCCCAGTCGATCCTGGATGCGTCCCGAGACTTTTCGCTCGGCCCAGATGCCGACGTATGCCGGCAGCCCGAAAAATGCTCCTCAGGAGCGCGACATGGATAATGGCCGCGATGACATTCGCCACCGTCTCCGAGGGCACGTACGAGCCCCAGAACAAAGTGGGAATACTCGTCTGTTGCAGGAATTCCGAAATCGTTTCGGCAGCCAACAGAGGCCTCATGCGGGATCATCCAGGGTGCAACACCATCGAGTTGCGACATCGCCTGCGCATCGCAACCGTTGAGCAACCGGCAACCGTCTGGTGCCGGAAAGGCTGAACTATGGCAGAACCCTAACCCCGTTTCAAGCGACCGAAATGCCGTTTCCTGCGATTAGAAGCGGAGTTCCGAAAGATGGGAATTGTGTGTCTTCGGACAAACCGAGCTATCTCAGGAACCACGGAAGCACCAACGCCGCGACCATGGCAATCAGCATGACGATCAACGTCCAGCACACGCTCACCGAATACAGCGACCGCCGTCCACCAGCCTTGCGACCGGGAATCCAGAACGACATGGCCATCATCCCTGTTCATCAACGGGCCGAGCGACAAGTGTCAAACCCAGAGCGGGAGCCAGACGGTCGATCATGTCACTCGACAGCGGTGACTTGCCGCTCAGGAACGCGTTCAAGTGATTCACGTCAACATGAACTTGTTCGCAAAGCCGATGATGATCGATCCCGCAACCCGCAATCGCCCGACGCAGGTCGCCGCTGAACCCCGGTTCGTAAAGTGCCTCGAGAAGCGGACGGGAATCCTGTATCACCTGGTCCCGGTAAGACAACTCTTTGGCGACCTGACGCTGATACTCATTCCGCTGGGCATCCGTCAGCTGGATGACGGCGCGGGACGCTTGGGGACTCTGGAGCCGCTGACGCTCAAGTTCTGCACGCTGCTGTGGTGTCAGTTTCATGCGTGCCCTCCGATTTCGCATGCGGTCAACGGATGGACGTACACTTCGTCGATCTGCTCCCAGACACAGAACAGAAACCGCCCATCGGGTGTGAAACCACGGCAGGTCGGCATTCCACTGGACCTGCCGGGTTCCATTTCGCCAACTCGAGCATGGAGCACTACGTGTTCAAAGTCCTCTCGCGTGATGCCATGTTCGGTGAGGTGATCCGTGTTGGCATCATCCCACAGGAAAATGTAGTACGGCACGCGGTTGAGGCCTTGAACCAATCAATTCCACGTCTCCTGCATCGTCTTACCACGAGAATTGCTCAGCGAAAGGCCCAGCCATTATCGGTCGGAGGCTCGGTCTGCAAGGGCGGGTCCACATGCTCCCGATCCATGATCGCTGTGATGCGGACCACAATGTCGGGATGCCCGCCGGCCACATCTGTCTTTTCACTCACATCGGCCGACAGGTCGTAAAGTTCCAGCGGGTCACCGGCCTTCTGTCGAATCCCCTTCCAGTCTCCCATCCTAACCGCCTGCCGCAGGCTCCCCGGACGAATGGCCCCGCCCGATTCGTAGCTCGCCGTCTCCCAGTACAGAAACTCTCTGTCCGGTGGCTGGCCAGAACGTCCCAACATGTGCGGGAGTACGGAAACTCCATCCGTCCGTGCAGGTGGACTTGCTCCGGCCAGTTCCACCAGCGTCGGCATGACGTCGGCAAAGTACCATGGGAGTGCGCTGTACGAGCCCGGCGCGATCGTGCCGGGCCAGCGCACGATCATCGGCACGCGCAGGCCTCCCTCGTACATCGAACCCTTGTGATCGCGCAGCGGTTTGTTCGCTTCGAAGAATTCCGAGTCCGGGAGGTTCGGCCCCTGACCACCGTTGTCGGAGGTAAAGAACACGATGGTCTCGTCCTCGATGTCGAGCCGTTTCAACAACTCCATGATCCAGCCCACTTCACGATCCAGCCGGGTGACCATTGCGGCGAACGCGGCACGGGGATGATCCTGTCGACGGTAATGCTCGCGCTCAGGATGGTACGGATTGGGTTCCTCCCAGATCTCCGCGTATTCGCTGAGCGAGTCCTCCGGAACGAGGAGTTCCGTATGAGGCACCGTCGTCGGGATGTAACAGAAGAACGGGCGATCGGCGTTCTCGATGATGAACTGCCGCGCCTGGTCCATGATGACGTCGGCACTGTACTGCCCGCGGGTCTCACCGGTCAGTCCGTCCTCTTCCCGACCCGAGTTGCCCGGCAGCCAGTACTTGCGGTCGTTCTTCCAGAGGTAGGGGGGATAGTACGAGTGGGCATGCACCTGATCGTAATAGCCGAAGAAGACATCGAACCCCTGCTGCCACGCAGAGCCCGTCGAGCCCGCGTCCCCCAGACCCCACTTACCAAAGCCTCCGCAGGTGTACCCGGCTGTCTTCAGGACCTCGGCGACAGTCACATCCTCGTCGCGGAGCGGAATCCCCCCCGAGTTACCCCGGACGGTGGTATGCCCTCCATGCAGGCCCTGCATCAGGACGCTGCGGCACGGCGCACAAACATTGCAGCCGGCATAGACATCGGTGAAGCGAATCCCCTCGCTGGCCAGCCGGTCGATGTTCGGCGTCCGGATCTTCTGACCGCCGTAACACCCCAGGTGGGCGTACCCGAGATCATCGGCCATGATGAACACGATGTTCGGTGGTCGATCGGCAGCGGGACAGCTGACTGTACCCAGGAAAGTCTGCGCGATCATCGGCAGGAGAACGGCGGTCAACGTCTTGATGCGATTCATTGAGTTTTCGCCTTGCGCTGGGGTCGCTTTGCGGTTGTGGCGGTGGACCAGAGTTCCTTGTCGTATTCCCCTCCATAGAGCTCACGCAGTTCGTCGCACCGAGCCTGCATTGTGGCGAGCTGCGCTGCATGGGCCGGGTCGCTGGCCAGGTTCTGCATTTCATCCGGATCAGTCTGCAGATCGTGGAGAAACTCTCCCTCGGGAAGATTCTCGAAATAGCGGGCATAGACGTAGCGATCCCCGCGTACGCCCTCGTACTTGGGAATGGTCGGATTATCGAACAGGTGCTCACAAAAGAAGTCGGTCCGCCAGTCCCGCACGACGTTACCGGCGATCAGCGGTGACAGGTCCCGACCCTGATACGACGCCGGCACATCTCCGGTTGTCTCGGCGACAATTGTGGCGGGGACGTCGACGTTCAGCACCATGTGGTTGTCAACGCGGCCGCGCTGGTCGGACGGGAGCCGGGGATCGAAGACCACGAGAGGCACCCGCAGGGACTCCTCAAAGTGGCTCCACTTGCCGGCGAAGCCGCGCGATCCCTGGTAGTACCCGTTGTCCCCCATGAAGATCACAATGGTATTGTCAGTCAGCCCGCGGTGTGCGACCTCCCTCAGCACCCGGCCGATGTTGCGATCCAGCCCGGTGATCATCCGGAAGTAGTTCCTGGTGTTGTGCTGAAACTTCTCGGGAGTGTCCCAGCGCCAGAACCACCGCTCCCGATGCATGCTGTTGTGGAAGAAGGAAGGCAACTCCTCCCAGAAGTCGGTGCGGATCTTGGGAGCGGGCATCGTCAGGTCCGCATAGAACCTTGCTTCACTGGGGGGAAAGGGATAGTGATTCTCCTTGTCGCTGTCCTCCGCGTGTGCCGCGTTGAAGCTCACTGACAGACAGAATGGCTCGTCCGGCTGGCAGCCCCCCAGAAACTCGATTGCCTTGTCGCCGGTGATGTCCGTCAGATGTCGCAGCGAACCGTCCGGCTGAGGCTTGAAGTATGGATTGCGATCGAGCGGTCGATAGAAGTCGAACATCTGCTCCTCGGCACCCTCAGGCACGTTCACACCGAATTTGCCGACAAACCCAGTCCGATAGCCCCCTTCCTTCAGCACGACCGGGTAACTGTGTTCGACAACCTCTTCACGAAGCGGAGGCGTGCCGAACGTGAACCGATGCGTCCGCTCCCACAGCCCCGTCAGGAGCGTTGCCCGACTGGCGGCACAGATGGATGTTGTGACAAAGGCGTTCTCGAACCGCACACCCTTTTGAGCGAGGTCATCAATGAAGGGTGTCTGCACAATGGGATGTCCCGCACAGCCGAGAAAGTCGGCCCGCTGATCGTCTGACAGGAAGAAGATCACATTGGGGCGTTGTGCCTTGTCAGAACTTGCGGGTGTGATGTGGGCACTGGTTTCCTGTTTCGCATCGGGATCCCACCAGCGATTGAGCGTCGCGGTCAACTTGTCGACGACTTCGGGATAGTCCCGTGCCGCGTCTCGCTCCTCATGATAGTCCTGGCTGATCCGAAAGAGTTCGGCCGTGGCATCGGACAGTCGTGCGGCGTTCGGGACGATCAGTTTCCAGTCCCCCTCGATGATCCAGCGATACTGCAGCGTCGCCGCCGGGTTCGACAGGTCCAGCACGTCGTGATCGAAGATTTCACCGAAAACTGCCTTTCGCTGCGCGACGGCGTCGGCGTCCAGTAGATTGATGCCCTGCATCTCGGCAGTCGGCTGGAGTCCCGCCGCAGCCAGCACCGTCGGCACCAGGTCGATGGAACTCGCGAGCTGGTTATCGTCCAGCCTGGGTTCGACATGTCCAAGCCAGCGGACCATGATCGGTGTGCGAATGCCTCCATCGTACGGCGACCGCTTCGAGCGGGGGGCGTAAGCACTCTTGTCGGGAAGATTGATCCAGCCGTTGTCGGTGACATACAGCACGATGGTGTCTTCCGCGAGCCCCTGCTCGTCGAGATGTCCCAGGAGTTCGCCAACCGTCTCGTCGAACCACTCAACCATGGCCCAGTACTTCGCAATTGGCTCGTGAGGTGTCTTGTCCTTGTACTTGTCGAGCAGACGTTGAGGAGGGGTGTGTGGCGCGTGGGGCATGAAGGGGGCATACCAGACAAAGAACGGCTTGTCCTCGCTGCGGGCGAGGGACATGAAGTCGAAGACCGGCTGCAGCCCTTCGCGACCGATCTTCAGCCCCTCGTCACCATGACGTCCGCCGTGAGTCCGATCCCCGTGCGTCATCCCGTGTGTGAAACCTCCCCGGCGATAGTTGCCTTCCCACCACTTGCCAGACTGATGCGACAGATAGCCGAGCTGCTCCCCCAGCATGGATGCGAGCGTGGGGACCCGGTCGATGTTCTGGATGTAGTCCAGTTCCTGCTGCAGGAAATCGGGGTTGCGACGCTGGGCCTGTCTGGTCGCAGTCGCCAGTGCCCCGTTGGGCGCGGATCGTTGCCGACAATCCTGGTCTGATGCGGGTAGAGACCCGTGATGATCGTCGCGAGTGACGGCCTGCACAGGCTGTCGGGAACATATCCGCGTGTGAAGGTCAGCGACTCGCGTGCCAGTTGATCCAGGTGCGGCGTCTGCAGATGCGGATGCCCCATGAAGCCGTAGTCGGTCCAGGCCTGATCGTCGGAGAGGATCAGCACGACGTTGGGAGGAGCCGCCGATGACAGAGAAGCGGCCCATGTGCTGAGTGCCAACAGGCACACCAAGGTTCGCGGCGAGATGCGGATCATGAGCGAGAATCCCATGGTGAAGGAGGGCAAGACGTCGGAGCCTGTTCAGAATAGCTGCCCGCTCCGGACTTGGACACCGTTCGATCCCGATCCTATGTCGCGACGAGAGTGGAGAAGCATGCCGCACACCCGTTACGATGAAGTCGGTCACCCATCCTTGGCATAGATTTGACGGCCAACGAACGCCATGCAACGCGATTCCATCTTCGAGGCCAGTATCACCTATTTCCTGGGTCCGGTACGCGAGCATCTCGAAGATGACTCGGTCACCGAGATCATGGTGAACGGATTTGATGACATCTACATCGAGCGGGCCGGCCGTCTCGTGCAGGTGCCTCAGCGGTTTGTCAGTGAAGATGCGTTGCGCTCCGCTGTCCACAACATCGCTCAGTTTGTGGGGCGGGAAATCGATGAGGAACGGCCCATCCTCGATGCCCGGCTCCCCGATGGTTCGCGCGTCCATGCCGTCATCCCACCCAGTGCCCGCCGGGGCACCTACCTGACCATTCGAAAGTTCAAGCGCGATGTGATGAGTCTGAAGGACTTCGTGCGCATGGAGAGCCTCTCCGGTCCGGCGAATGAGTTTCTGCAGCTCGCCATTCGATTGCGCAAGAACATCGTCGTCGCCGGAGGGACCGGCACCGGCAAGACGACGTTTCTCAATGCTCTGTCATCGGCGATCCCCGCCGACGAGCGTATCGTGGTGATTGAAGACAGCTCAGAACTGCGGCTCGACCAGGACCACTGTCTGTACCTCGAATCGCAGCAGGGGGATGCCTCGGGCCGGGGGGCTGTCACGATCCGCCAGTTATTCCGGGCGTCGCTGCGGATGCGTCCGGATCGCATCATCGTCGGTGAGGTTCGCGGCGGCGAAGCCCTCGACATGGTGCAGTCGATGATCAGCGGGCACTCCGGCAGCATGACCACCGTGCACGCGACCTCACCCCGGGATGCTCTGGTCCGACTGGAGACACTCTCGCTGATGTCGGATGTCGAGCTGCCTGTTTATGTCGCGAGGGCCCAGGTGGCTTCCGCCATCAATCTCATCGTCCAGCTGACGCGGTTCACGGAGGATGGCTCGCGCAAGGTGACACGGATCACCGAACAACTCGGTCTGGACGAGTCCAACCGCTATCAGTTTCGCGATCTGTTCATCTCGCACCTCAAGGGAAAGCGGCCCGACGGCCGGCTGGTCTCGGACCTCGCGATGACAGGAGAGCAGCCTTCATTCGCCGCAGAAGTGGAGGAACAGGGACTGGGGCACATGATCCACCACTCGGCACTTCTGTGGAAATCGGACTGAGAGTTGAGCATACTGCCCAACGCATTGGTCGCGTGACCGCAGCGTCCGATCCTTCTGCAAGAGCCTTTTCCTGTGACTTCCGCCCTCACCTGGCAGGACCAGGCGGTCCTCGCGCTGTATCTGCTGAGCATGATTGTGCTCGGCGCATGGCTCTCCGGCCGGCAGAAGACGGACGAAGAGTATTTTCTGGCGGGCCGCAACATGCCGTGGTTCGCGGTCGGTGTGAGCATCATTGCCTCGCTGCTGTCCAGCCTGACGTACCTCTCGGAGCCGGGGGAAGTCTGGCGGTCCGGCATGACGCACATGCTCGGCAAGATGCTTGCGATCCCCTTCGAGATGTTTCTCGTCTTCCTGTTCTGCGTCCCGTTCATGATGCGGTTCCGCTACACATCGGCGTATGAGTATCTGGGAGACCGCTTCGGCAGTCGCGCCCGGCTGATGGGCGTCGTGCTGTTCTGCCTGATGGTCATCATGTGGATGGGATTCGTCGTCCTGGCGTCGTCGCGGGCGCTGGCGGTCGTCAGCGGAGTGTCGTTGTGGACCGTGATCGCGACGGTGGGGACGGTGTCTACGCTGTATACCATGCTGGGGGGGCTGCGGGCCGTTATCTGGACCGACGTCATTCAGGTGGCCATGCTCGTGGGCGGCGGGTTTTTCGCCATTGGGTACGTGGCCCTGACAACGCATACCTTCGTCCCGACGTGGTACGAGTCCGCGACGCAGCGTCTGGCGAGCACCGGCAATGATCATCCTCTGCGGTTCTTCAGTGCAGACCCGCATGTTCGGGCAACGATGGTCACCGTCGGACTCAATATGTTTGTCTGGTATATCTGCACGCACGTCGCCAATCAGATGACGGTGCAGCGCTACTTCAGCACGCGCGATGTGAGTGCGGCCCGGCGCAGCTTTGTGACGGCGTCGCTGTTCGGAGTCGGACTCAATCTCATGCTGATGGTCGTCGGGTTGGCGATGGTGTACTACTACTTCGGGATGCAGCAACCGGTCGAACAGGGGCTCAATCTGAGCATCAAGGAACAACAGGACCTTGTCTTCCCGACCTTCGCGGTCCACCGGATGCCTCCGGGCATGGGAGGCGCGGTACTCGCCGCCCTGCTCGCTGCCGCGATGTCCAGCATCGACTCCGGCATTAACTCTCTGGCAACGGTCGTCTCCGTGGAATGGCAGCAGCGGCGCGAGGAACAAGTCGGTGCAGCGAGCCATGTCACACGGGCGCGGTGGTTGACGGCGGTCTTCGGGATCTTCGTCACGCTCACCGCCGGCTGTCTCGATTTTCTGCCAGATGACCTGGGCATCGTCGATGCCATGCCGCGCACCTTCAATGCCATCACCGGACCTTTGGGGGGCATGTTCTTCGTCGGCATGTTCATTCCGCGTGCGCGAGAGCGAACGGTGATGGTCGCGGCGTTCTGCGGACTGGCCACAAGCATTGGACTCGGTTATCTCCGCGAGATTGGCTCCGTGCTGCAGCAGATGGGCCTGCTGGAGAACACCCCACAGGACATCAGCTTCACGTGGCCCATGCCTGGTTCGCTGTTCATGGCTTTGGCGGTTGCCTTCCTGTTGAGCCGGTTTGACCCGCCGGCAGATGTTGATCGGAAGCTGATCGCCTGAGTACGTTGATGGACGACTCAGATTCTTCATCAAAACAATGGCGTTGGACTCGATCTGTCCTCCTCCCCTCCGCTTGCCGCTCATTCCTGAAACCCTGAAACTTTCCGTAGAGGCGAGTGTCCGCTAATCTGGCTGAAGAAGGCCGCAGCGAACGATCCGATGCTGCCGGCTCGTGACGTTGCACAAACCGAGGACATACACCGATGCTTGAAATCCCCGTGATCCGCTGGGGCCAGCCGTACGAATCGATGGAACAACGCCCCGTCGTACATTTCGAGACCGGTGAAGAGCTCGCCACCGTGCATCAGGCCAACGGCGGTCTCATCAAGATGGACATGCGCAAGTCCGAGCGGGCCCGCGAAACGTTGCGGCAGTTCACCATCAGTCAGTTGTGCGAGATGTCCGCCAAAGCCGCCGACCTGTACATGGACGCGACGCTTCCCTTGGGGAACGGCACGCAAAGTCCTCAGGAGTTCTGCCGGATGCAGTCGGCGACCACCGGACTGCCCGAGCACATGTGCCGCTCGAACATGACCAAGAACGCATTTGTGCTGCGGTCACATGGAGGACGTGCTGGAAGCCCTTACGCGCGGCTTGCCCTTCGAGATCCTCTCGAAAGGCTTCGGCAAGGAGGGTCGCGATGTGATGATGAGCTACCAGGCCAACACCAGCGTGGTGGGGATGGTGCTTCCCTCGAACTCCCCGGGGGTACACACGCTGTGGATGCCGGTCATTCCGCTGCAGATCGGCCTTGTGCTCAAGCCCGGTCCCCAGGAACCGTGGACCCCCTATCGCATGTTCGAAGCCTTCGCGCAGGCCGGCATTCCGCGCGAGGTGATGAGCATCTATCCGGGCGAGGCGGAGTGTGGGGCGGCCGTCTTGGAGACGTGCGACCGGGCGATGATCTTCGGGGGCACCGCCACGGTGGAGCGTTATCACGGCGATCCCCGTGTGCAGGCGCATGGTCCGGGTTTCTCGAAGATTCTTCTGGGCGATGACCTCGTCGATCGCTGGGAGGACTACCTCGACCTGATGTGCGACTCGATCTACGTCAACAGCGGTCGTAGCTGCATCAGTTGCTCAGGCGTCTGGGCGAGCCGTCATACCGAGGAGATCGCCGATGCCATCGCCCAGCGGCTCGGGCCCATCGCTCCCAAGCCGATGACCGACCCGGATGCCGGCCTGGCGGCGTTCACCATTCCCGGAGCTGCGGAGGCCATCAACAACCAGATTGAAGACCTGCTGACGGAGTCGGGCATCACCGAGGTGTCGGCGAAGTATCGCCAGGGGGACCGGTTGGTCTCACACGATCGCCACGACTTTCTCCGACCGACGATCATTCACGCGAGCAGTCCCGCGTCCGAACTGGCCAACACGGAGTACATGTTCCCCTTTGCGAGTGTCGTCCAATGCGCGCAGAAGGATATGCTCAAGAAGATCGGCACCACGCTCGTGGCCAGTTGCCTGACGGAGGACCCGCAGTGGTCGCGCGAGCTGCTCGATGCCCGCAACATCGACCGGTTGAACATCGGCCCGGTGAAGACGATCCAGCTCAACTGGCTGCAGCCCCACGAAGGGAACATCATCGAGTTCCTGTTCCGCAACCGGGCCTTCCAGAACAGTCCTCCCCCGGCCCACTGATGGGGCCTACCGTGCGATCTGCGGATTGAGTGCTGCGACTACGCCAGTTGCTTGTGGAAGCGACCCAGGCTGACGGCGAACACCACGAGCGTGCAGATCAACAGTCCGACGACGTCCGGCACAAGGTCGGCGAAGCCGGCTCCGCGCAGGACAACGCCCCGGAGGATTTCCAGGAAGTAGGTCACCGGGATGGCAAATGTCACCAGATAGATGGGGAGTGGCATCTGGTCGCGCGGAAACATGAATCCTGACAGCAGCACCGAAGGCAGCATGATCAGAAATGCGAACTGGATCGCCGCCAGCTGGGTACGGGCCAATGTCGAGACCAGCAGACCCAGTCCCAGACCGCACAACAGGAACAGCAGTGACAGGCTGAGGAGTACCCCCAGCGATCCGCGGATCGGCACCCCGAATACATGGACCATGACGTTGAGCACAATCAGCACTTCGAGGAATCCAATCGCGGCATAGGGACCAAGCTTGCCGAGCAGCAAACCGGCCCGGCCGACCGGGGTGACGAAGAGCTGCTCCAGTGTTCCCTGCTCACGCTCGCGGACAATCGCGAACGAGGTGAGGAACAAGGTCACGAGCTGCAGGATGATCCCCACCAGGCCCGGAACGAAAAAGTGTGAGCTCGACAGGTCGGGGTTGTACAGAATGCGGGGCCGCATCTCGATCGGGAATCCCGGCTCCCCTGCTGCTGTCCGAGCGGGCACCGCAGGCAGCGTGTCGAAAAACGGCCGCGATTTGCGGAGCGACAGCTGAATCCCCAGCAGATTCGTGACATTGAGCGCGGCCATGGCGACCTGTGAATCGCTGCCATCGATCAGCACCTGCACCTGGGCTTGTTCCTGATGCAGCAGGTGTTCCGTGAGATCAGGGGGGATGCGGATCCCCACCTTGGCCCGGCCCGAAGTCAGAGCAGCGTGAAACGATGGATCGTCGTGAACGCGCTCGATCACACGAAAAGTGCGTGTGTTTTCAAAGGAGTCGACCAGTTCACGCCCCGCCCGGCGTTGGTCCAGGTCGAAGACGACCGTTGGTATCTGTTCGATCTGGGTGTCAATCGCATAGCCGAAGATCAATGTTTGCATCACAGGAACCACGAGCATGAAGAACAGCGTCGATGGCTGACGCCGCACATGGGCAAATTCCTTCAGCAGGATGGCGGGAAACCCGAACAGGGAATCCAACGGTCCAGAGACGCGCGACTTGTGTGTTGTCTCGGCCGGCACCCGGGCGTCTGTCGCTGCAGGCTGAAGTTGCCCTGCTGCCGACTCTGCGTGTGGGTCAGCCGCAGGATATGCAGAACGAATGTCAGGCGGAGTCGATGCATTCGCGTTGTTCTCGCCTGGCTTGCGGGCCTGGGCACGCGTCAGCGTCACAAACACATCTTCCAGGGAGGCAGTGATCGGACGCACTTCGAGCGTCGAATCGTCCAGTGCCTGGCGCAGTTCGTTCTCGCTCAGCGAGTCACGCACGAGAGCATGGATCGAGTCGCCGAACAGTGTTGCATCGATGACATCGGGCTGGGCCCGCACCTTGGCTAGCTGGCTGGTTGGGTTGCCCAGCGTCAGTTCCCAGCGCAGCGTACCCGGCGGAGTGACATCGTCACGCTGCTTCAGATCTTCCGGGTCACCGCACACCATGAGATGCGACGCGTACAGGTAGCCGATCTCGCTGCACCGCTCCGCTTCATCCATGTAATGGGTGGTGACGAGGAGGGTCACGCCGTCGGCGGCCAGTTGAAACAGCAGATCCCACAGGTCACGACGGGCGACGGGATCGATCCCTGCCGTCGGTTCGTCCAGAAACAACAACTCCGGTTCGTGGATCAGTGCACAGGCCAGTGCCAGCCGTTGCTTCCATCCACCCGACAGCGTCCCGGCCAACTGGCTGACGCGATCCTCCAGCGACGTCAGCTGCAGGACATCGTGCGTTCGCTGCTGCAGACGCTCCGTCGAGAGGCCATAGATACGCCCGTAAAAGTGAATGTTCTCCAGAACGCTCAGGTCGCTGTAGAGGCTGAAGCTCTGCGACATGTACCCGATCTGCCGCTTGATCTCCTCGGCCTGGGTGGCGACATCATGGCCCAGCACTCGAGCGGTCCGCCGACGACGGCGGCAGAACGCCGCACAGCATGCGGATGATCGTCGACTTGCCGCTGCCATTGGGGCCCAGCAGTCCGAAGATATCCCCCTTGTGGACCTGGAAGGAGACGTCGTCGACCGCACGGAGATCGCCGAAGGACCGCGAGAGGTCGGAGACGTCGATGACGGTGTCGCTCACCGCGTCTCCTCCAGCCAGACATCCGCCGCCATGCCGGGCCTGAGCTTGCCCTCCGGGTTCTGCAGCTCGACCTTGATGCGAAACACCTGCTTCGATCGATCCTCCGGGGTCTGCACGTTGCCGGGTGTGAACTCGGCCTGCCGGGCAATGAACGTCACGACGCCGTCGAACCGCTCACCGGGAAAACTGTCAACGGTGACCGGCAGTTGCTGACCCACCGCAATGTCGAGTTCGTTCTCGGGAACATACGCCCGCACCCAGAGATGACCGGTATCAATCAGCGACAGTGCCGGCGCATTGGCCGACACCAGATCGCCAGGCTGCAGCTCGACAGCTTCGATGACTCCTGTGCCGGGTGCTCGAACCTGCAGTTCCTCCAGTTGTTTGTCGATCACCGCCAGCGCACTCTCGGCGGCCTTCATTGCGGAATAAGCCTCGGCGACGTCCTGGGTGCGATACCCGGTGGCCATCAACTGCCAGGCTTCCTTCGCCTCTCGCACGCGAGCCTGAGCCATGTCGATCTCTTCGACACGTGTCCCGGCCTGGAGCAACTCCAGTTGTTCGCGCCGTGCGTTGGCCCCTTCGCTGGCGGTCCGGCGTTCCTTCGTGGCGCGATCGAGTGCGTCCTGGGTTGCGGCCCCTTGTTTGTGTAGTTCGATCGTGCGGCCATACACTTCCTCCGTCAATTCGAGTTCAGCGAGCGCCAGATTGAGCTCGGCCCTGGCAGTCTCCAGCTCTTGAGGGCGCGGACCATTCTGCAGCATCTTCAGATTTGCTTCCGCCTGATCGTATCGCGCCTGTGCTTGGGCGATTTCTTCCTTGCGAAAGCCTTCGACCAGCTTCTCGTGCTCGGTCGTCTTCTGGTTCCAGAGAGCTTCCGCCTCGGCCCGACGCTGGACGAGATCGAAGGGTTCGAGTTCCACCAGCAACTCACCCGCGGCGACCTCTTGCCCTTCCTCAATCAACACTCTCTGCACGCGCCCCCCGACACGAGAACCCAGGCGGATCTCATCGGCCTCGATGAATCCCGAGACAATCTTCGGGGCGTGCTGATGCTGGCTGATCCACAGGCTGGAGATCAGCACCGCCGCCACCAGCACGATTCCCAACAGCCAGCGTGTCATCAGTTCCCTCAGGTCGGGCTCTCAGGTGATCGTGTGCCGTCCAATGAATGGCCCCTGAGCCGTCTGAAGCGGTCGGCAAAAAACCTCGTCATTCCCGCAAAGGCGGGAATCCAGTAATTGCCGTTGAGATGTGAGAGTCTGGTTGCCCGCCTGCGCGGGCATGAAGGAAGCGAACAGCCGAGGAACGCTTCCTTCGGCTGAAGCGTCAGACGCATGGGGTCCATTCACTCCTTGGAACCAGGTTGACTGTGACCCTCCCGGATGCGGATACGGCGGTACTCCATCTGCCCGCGATCTCCCTCCAGACCAATCGGACCAGTCGGGGGCACCTTGAACTCTGCGTCCAGGACTTCCCCATTGCATGTACAGCGGGCCGTGTCGCCATGGACATCGACGATCAACTCGTTCCATTCCTGGGGGCGATAACTCTTTAACTCGGTGTAAGGGCCGGCGAGCAGGTAGTCGCGGCACTGCAACTGCGGCTCGCGAATGAAGACGCCACTGTCGGCATTGGGAGTGGCCCGGAATTCCAGCTTAAGGACGAAGTCCTCCGGGAACTCGCGGGTCGACCAGAGTTGCTGGATTCGGCGACCCTCGGATGGTGTCGTGACGACCAGCCGACCGTTGCTCGCGACATAGCGTCCATCGGAACTGGCGGTCAGTCCGGCGAAGTCCTCGCGCTCGGTGATGATGGGCCAGGGAGGAGCGACGTCGGGATTACGCTGCTGCCAACGGGCTCGGGCTGAGAGCTGCTGCTCGGAAGTCGGGAGAAAACACCAGCCGGTCAGGTCGTCACCATTGAACAGGCTGGTGAAGCCCGGCTCCGGTGCAAAGCTATCCGGCTCGGTCTCCACAAATGACAGGGTCGCAAAGATCGGCCTGAGGGCAGCGGCCCACTTTGCATAACCGGCTTCGTTGGGGTGCAGCAGATCAGGGAACTCCTCGGGCTTGGCGTCGCCTTGTTGGTTGGCAAACAGCGGCCATGTCTCCAGGAGTGTGACCTGTGGGTTGCCACGGACTGACGCTGCGAGCAGCTGGTTGATGCGCTGAATCTGTTCAGTCGGTCGGTTCTTCTCAGCGGAACTTGGAAAGACCTGACACAAGACGATCGGCATCTGCGGGTCATGGTCGCTGAGCGCTTCAATGATCAACTCGATATTGTCCACGATTGTCTCGGGGGTCGCCCCTTCCTCGAGATCGTTGGTGCCCATCAGCAAGACGACACCGCGGGGATTGAGCGAGAGGACATCGTCCTCCAGCCGCAGCAACATGCCGCGGGTCGTGTCGCCGCTGATGCCTCGATTGGCGATCTGGACTCCCGGAAAGAACTTTGCCAACTGCGCACCCCATCCCTGGGTGATTGAATCTCCCAGGAAGACCAGTGACCCCTGATCCTGTTCCTTACTCTTCACGAACCCGGTCCGGCGTTGTCGCCAGACATCCTGAAACCAGTCGGCCCGCCGAATGGGGCCCTCACCGGGCAGACCCTCGTCGGTCGCTGGAATCGCAAAGCTGTCGACTGGGGCGACGACGGCCTGCGACAGGGCGAGCTGCGCACCGCGCTCGCTCCCAGCAGGACAAAGACGGTCTGAAGCAGGATCGATGCGTTTCGTTTCATGGGGCGACCTCTGGCGGAACTCGGTGGTCATGCGATTCGATGCCAGCCGTTCTCGACGGCATGGCATGCATAGTGTGCCAACCGGGAGGTCGCTTTGGCGAGTCACCAGGGGTCGCCGTGGGCCAAAAGATAAGAGTCCAGAGGTTCACCATTGTGAATGCTCTGGACTCTCGGCACTTGACGTTTTGCGAAAGACGTTTCTTCGCGGGCCGCCACAAGTCTCGCACGATCGGTGCACAGAGCTTGCAACGAATGACTTCGAGGTCTTCAGAACCCGTAGCGCGGGTTCGTCGTATCGAAGTCCGCATCGGTCATGCCGGTATTCGACTTCACATTGAGATAGGTGAAGTCCGCCCTCAATCGCGGCTCGGCACCGGCCGACTTGGGGAAGTCATACTCCTGAATGCGAATCGGCAGACCTGTCTGCTTGTCACGGTAGAGTCTTGTCATGTGATAAGTGACCCCGGCCTTCGGAGCGGGATGCGTGACCTCGATGACCTCACAGGAGACATCTCCCATTTTGGCCCCGGGATAGAACTTGACGACGACATCGGGGTGAGCCGTGTCTTCGAGCCACTGCTCCATGAGCCGGTTCACCATGTTCTTCATCCCGATCATGGTGATGGGATAGTTGCTCTCCCCCAGAGCGAAGGAACCGTTCGGGTCGAGAGATATCGTCCCCAGCAGCGATTTCACTCCGGGCTCACGCACCTGCAGTTGATTTGCGAACTTGCCATCCACATAGAGGACTTCACGACCGGCACTGGGTTCGAGGTACTTCAGATACACACTGAAAGGCTCTTCGCGGAAGCGAATCTCCATTTTCGAGTTGATCACCGTGCCGTTGGGCGCTTCCTGTTTGACGAACAGGGCCTCGTAGTCCTTGACGTCGGCCAGCGCTGTCAAGCACTGGTTGGCCACCTTCAGAGCGGGAAGAATGGGGTGCGTCTGAGGAACAGACTCAATCCGCTTTGCGATGCGTTCATGGGCCCCGCTCTGCGCCGCCGCCACCAGGGCGATCACCAGCAGAGCCGCTGCCGGCACTACCAGCTTGCGTTGCGGACGATTCAAGGACACTCGTTGCATGAAATACCCCACGATTCCGGTTTGCCAGAGGAAGCTTCGTCAGTCAGCCGGGGATTGACAAGGCCCCGGCGTAACATCAGGCCGCGCTGCTTCTAACATCGGCAAACGGCAATGGATGGCTTGGGTGCGACCGGATGGGCAGCAGCAACTGCCCGAGCAAATCCGGCACCGAAATCGGCACGATCATCCCGGTGGGTGACGTCGGCCTCCAGAGGGCACTCCGGGGACCCAAGCCTTCTGGCAGGTCGGCGCATGCGCTGTCCCTATCGTCACTTCGGACTCGTTCCCTCAAGAGGCGCCGCCCGGATTCGAACCGGGGAATAACGGATTTGCAATCCGTCGCCTTAGGCCACTTGGCTACGGCGCCAGCTCGCCGAACCTGATCGTCCGGTGAAATCGTTTTGACAAGGACCTTCCGTCTGACTGGATCATCGGCAGGGTTCGTCTCAATCCATGACACCAAACCCAATGTACCGGTTCAAACCCTTGTGTCCTGCCAAAACGATGCAGCACGACTTCCTTTCCCAAACGCGAGCGACCTTCCGACATGTCGGCAAGTGCTCAACACAAAGGTGGACCTAATGAATCCGACAAAGTCTTCCAATCACTCCCCGGCATACTATTCAGCCTCATTTGACATTACAAGCGTTCTGCAATCAATCTGCCCGCGCCGACTTCCCAGGGCCATTCAAAGTTTCATCTTGACGGATTCAGGGAGGGCGCGAAGACTTTCCGGTCGATGGAGTTCCGCATGTTCAAGGAGGGTTGATCTGTGACGACGGCTCCCGCAGGGAGCCTGTTGGAGTTTCTCCGGCAGGTTCCCGACACTCGGGGGCGACAGGGACAGCCCCATGCGCTTTCCGCCACGCTGGCGGCTGTGGTGTGTGCCGTGCTCTGCGGAGCACGCAGTTACGAAGCCCTTGCTCAGTGGCTGCATCTGCAGGATGTGTCCACCTGGCATTGGTTGGGATTCTGGCGGACTCCGCCCAAGAAGACCGGCATCCGCTCGATTCTGCTGTCAGTCGATCCGCAGGCCCTGGAGGCGGTCGTCCGGTGCTGGCTGGCCGAAACGCTCGACGTCGAACTCGACGAGCAGAACCTGCAGCCGGTCTCCATCGATGGGAAAACCGTCCGTGGTTCACTGCAGCAGCATGAGCGGGCCACCCACGAGGTGGCCTACGCGCTGACCAGCGCACTCCGGAACTGGCTCCCCCGAAGAAACTGCTGCAGTGGTGGCGAGAGCACTGGCACATCGAGAACCGTGTGCATTGGGTCCGGGACACCACGATGGGAGAGGACGCCAGCAAGATCCGCACGGGATCCGCCCCTCAGGTCTTGGCCACCGTCCGCAACATGGCCCTGAACGTCCTGCGAACCCTCGGCACCCCCAATGTCGCCGCGACCCTCCGAGAACACGCCCTCAAAGTCGAACACCTCTTTGCCAAACTCGGCAGATTCAATCTCTGAACGGCCCTGGCCAATCCACAGGGGGCGATGCCCACGCCGCCACAGCAACTCATTGACCAAAACCACTTCGCCGATAAGATGTAGGGTGGAAGTTTTCAGGTCGGGTGTACTCCCCTCTGCGACCGGAGGGAACACTCGAAACACCCAGAACCGGACCTCGCGTTGAGGTCGTTACAACAAGGGGGCGATTGGATTCGACTGGTTCACCGCAGGTTGAGGTGGCGTGTCGTGGTTGATCAGCCGGCCACGTAAAAAGCTGATCACACAATAACTGCCAATACGCAGTACGCTTTGGCTGCCTAAATACGGCATCCCCGGCCTAGGAATCCCCGTCTGAGGAGTCCGACCGCCGGTCACAAAATCAGACTGGCCCCGAGTCACCGGTCGCCACGCCCGGGGCGAGACATGTGGTGACCTGGCCGGACACGGCTCTGTTTGCCGTGCCAACTCCGGCGAGACCTAATCGACAAACTACGCACGTAGAGGCTTCAACCGAGGGATCACAGGACGCGGGTTCGATTCCCGCCGCCTCCACTTAAAGCCACTTTGCGAATTGATCGCAAAGTGGCTTTTTTCATGGATATACTGTAAAATACGGGTGTTTCCGAGGCTCTGCGGATTGCGCAAGTGGTCAATTAGGTGGCCAAATAGCGTGATCGTGGTGGCCGATTAGATTTGAGGACACCCAGATGGCAAACAAGATTATCCGTCGCCACACGACGAGAAAGAATGACGGAAAAGGGCTGAGAAGGATGGTCGCTGGAAAGCGGTTTCGTCTTCCGGCTGATATTGATTCAAGAGAGGCCGACCGTCGCTTCGGCTGGATCGAGGAACTCTGGCTCGACAATGAGACCTTTTGCCGAAAGATCGGTCGGGAGGTCATCTGGACCGACATCGCTCTATGGGCGGCAGAGCTATTACGAAAAGGTGAGAGACGGCTGCCGTTGCCTCCTGTGGATGACATTCTTCCGAGTTACGAAGGTGGTGAATGGCCATACCGAATCCAATGTTTCGTGGATCGCTACACCGACGAGCGAGCGGCATGTCACTACCCACCAACCGTGGATCAGTGCGACGATTGGATGCTCGCCAAAGACGTTTTCGATGTGATCTGTGGTGCGTTCCCTTCCGTACCGTGGATGTTGCCAGAAGTGCATCGGTTGGAGGTCGCAGCATCACATGAACGAGCCGCCCGCTACCAACTGGGAGAACTCGCCAAAACCAAGGGCAATGCCCCGCCTGATCCATCCACCCCACTCACCACAGGCACGTTTTACGAAGCGTTGATCGAGTACGAAGAGAAACGCAATCAGGATTTCACTCTCGACAATGGTGAGTTCGATGGCAGCGGCCACCACATGATCGGACTCATCCGAGGCTTTCGAGAACATCACACTGATTTCCCTTTGGCCGAACTGGACTTTTCTCGCTGTCAAGAGTTGGTGGATCATTGGCGATCCCGTCCAGCGAGCAAACACAAGAAGAAAAAGACGCTGGGGCGAAAGACGTGCATGAACCACATTGGGGAACTGGTCCGGTTTCTTGACTGGCTCCACCTGACCCCAAAGTTTGGTTGGCGGCGTCCCGCCGATCTGCACACCGACTTGAAAAGGGAAGTGAAAAAACTCCCGTCCGACAGGAAGTCTCTCAAGAAACTGGAGATCGACAGGTTCTCGGTTGATGAACTTGCCGTCCTATACAAGCACGCACTTCCCTCGGAACGATTGCTGCTCGTCTGGTGCTTGAACTGCGCCCACGGAGCGGCTGAGTTTGGCCGCATGGAATGGGAAGACCTCTACCTGCACTTGCCCCATCCGTGGGTCAAGGAAGGCTTGAACATCCCCACCAACGAATCGGATAGTTGGTGCGGTTTTCTCCGTCCTAAGACCGACGTTTTGGGCTGGTGGTATCTGTGGCCTGAAACTGTCACCTTGATCGAATGGTGGCGAGCCGAACTCACAAAACGGCGGCGGCGTGAACCAAAGTCCGAAGAGCGAGTTCTGCTCACCGATAAGGGCGAGCATCTATACCGGGATGGTTCAAGGAACGCCCAAACGGGATTCGCCAACGCATGGACTCGACTTCTCAACCGGATTGAGAAACACGAAGGCGAAGGCAAGGTTCGTCGTTTTCCGTTCGGCACCCTCCGAGACCAGCTTTCCGATTGGCTCGGAGGTGACGAGAATAAGGCCGTGGTTGCCAGCGTTGCACTCTCTCATGGAATTCCCCATCGAGGGGACAAGCTACTGTACCGTCATTATTCCAACCGACCGTGGAATGCTCTGTTCGAGAGTCAAAAGGCGTACCGAACATTCCTCGCCCCGATGTTCGAGGCCATGACCGATCCTTTGGATGTGTATGATCCGCTGGCAGAGAGACTGAAGACATTCTGGGCTGAAGTGTAGTGCTTCAGCGGCAGTGAGACAGGAGTGAAGTTAGGATAGCGGTCTCGCAGACCAGGAACGAGGAGCGAGGCCATGACGAGGAAGCGGCAGCGTCGTCGGTGGAGTGCGGAGGACAAGTTACGGATTGTGCTGGCGGGGTTGGAGCCGGACGTGGAGGTCTCGGAACTGTGCCGGCGGGAGGGGATCAATCCGACGCAGTACTACGGCTGGAAGAAGACGCTGCTGTCGAGTGCAGCGCGGGT
This sequence comes from uncultured Planctomycetaceae bacterium, assembly GCA_963707405.1. GTDB lineage: Bacteria > Planctomycetota > Planctomycetia > Planctomycetales > Planctomycetaceae > CAVPPT01. Next base: position 657,521 of record CAVPPT010000008.1, read on the forward strand.
CTTCGACGATCGAGCACCGAAGCCGTCCCGGAAGGAGGAGCGTCTGGAGGGGGAGCTGTCACGCTGCAAGGACGTGATTGCGGAGATTACGGCGGAGAACCTGGAGCTAAAAAAAACGCTCTTGGATTAGAGGACCACGGTCAGCTTCCCCCGGAACTGCAGCAGCGGGTGCACGAAGAAGTGAAACAGACGAAGACCAGAAGCGGTTGGCCGGTGTCCCGGACCCTGCAGGCGCTGGGAGTGGCCCGCAGCAGCTACTACCGGTGGCTGCGGGAGAAACCCTGGAGTCGGAAGGAGCCTGGCGAGCTGGTGCGCGTGGTGCAGGCGTTCGAGGCGCTGGCCCGGGAGAAGCGGGCGGTGCGGGACTATGCCCTGGCGCATCCGGAGGTGCGTCATCGGGAGCTGTCGTGGCGGATGATCGACGAGGATGTGGCGTGTCTGAGCGCGTCGACGGTGTACCGGATTCTGCGGGAGCAGAGGCTGATGGCCTCGTGGAGCCGTCGGAAGAAGCGATACCGCGGGGAGCGGGAGCAGGCGAGCCGTCCGGACGAGATCTGGGGGACCGACCTGATGTACGTAAAGGTGAACGCTCAGATGTACTTCTTCGTGGCGTTCATCGACGAATACTCGCGATACATTGTGCACCACGAGCTGCTCACGAGCATGGACGGGGTGACGCTGAGCCTGGCGGCGCAGCGGGCGGTGGAGACACTGCCGCGGACCGGGACGGGAGAGCTGGCGGTGAGGCCGGAGATCCGCAGCGACAACGGGAGCGGTTACATCTCGAAGGAAATTTCACGGGCTGCTGGAGTATCACGGATTGACGCACCACAAGATCACGCCGCATTGTCCGGAGGAGAACGGGATCATGGAGCGGGCGAACCGGACTTTCCGGGAAGCGCTGGAGAAGGTGGAGCCGGGGAGCCGATTCGAAGCGGAGGATGCCTTGCGGCGGATCATCAAGCATTACAACACACAGCGGTTGCACAGCTCGCTGGGGTTCCTGAGACCGGTGGATTACTACCGGGGGAACCCGCGCGTGCTCCACGAACGTCGTCGTCGGAAGGTGTCACAGGCCAGGCACCGACGGAAACAGATCAACCTGAGGCTCCGGCAACGGACCCTCCCCTACGAAGACCCAGAGACCGTCTCTTCTAACTGATACCGAACTGTCTCACTTTCGTTGAAACAACTCACTGAGTTATTCGAACTCATCACCCCATCGTTCTTTCATGTGCTCCCGCAGTCCCCTCTCAAGCGATTCGAGACATTCCGTTAGAGTCTTGTTGCGTCCGGTTTCTTCGTAAACCGTACCACCGCAGTCATTGGCTATGGCAGACGAGCGAGTGAATTCTTGGTCTCCAATCTCGATCCACCCATGTTGAATCCAAGCGGCAATGGCTGGGAAGCGATCCTCAAGATTCTCCATAACATTTCCCTCTGTACCGACTCTTCACGATTTCTTCTTGGTCTTTTTTTTGGCGACTTTCGAAGCCTTTTGCGGGGCTGCATTCTTTGCTTCTGTGTCGAATGAGATTCCTTGACGTGCGAGTTCACGTTGCGACTTCTCTAGCTCAGCGACCAACAGTGCCTCGTCGGGGAGAGCCAGTTTGTATTCTCCTGCCATGACCTTGTTCGGGAGACCATCGAGCGAGTAGCGTGCGACTGCCTCGTCGTGCTCGGCACATAGAATTAAGCCGACTGGTGGGTTCTCATCGTCGTGCGTCCAATGTTCTGTGGCGTAATTCAGGTACATGTGCATCTGACCGGAATCGGCGTGGGTGAACTTGCCAATCTTCAGGTCGATCACCACGAGGCAACGCAGCCTGCGATGAAAGAACAGCAGGTCGATGCGATACCATTCATCCCCGATTCGCAGCCGCTTCTGCCGACCGATGAATGCGAAGTCGCTGCCAAGTTCCAGCAGGAACTCTTCCAGCTTGTGAACAAGAGCGTCTTCAAGGTCGTGTTCGGAGTATTCGTCCTTGAGGTCGAGGAATTCCAGCACCAACGGGTCTTTGATCTGCTCTTCGGGCGTGACGAGATCGTCGGGTAGCGGTTCCTCGCCTTTGCGAAGCATGGCGGCTTTGTTCTTGGACAGCAGGGTTCGCTGGTAGAACTGGCTGTCGATCTGCCGCTTCGATTGCCGCACCGACCAGCCGCCACGCAGAGCCTCCTGCTCGTAGAATCGCCGAGCATTCTCGTCGTCAATCGATAAGAGCCTGACGTAGTGCGACCAAGGCAAAGGGAAGCAGGCAGAAAGCGACGGAAGCACCGCAAGCGACACTGTCATCGAATCTTGCGATTTTGCAGACAGCGTCTGCAAAATGTTGGGATATGCTTCAAAGAACGAACGCATCTGATACAGGTTTCGCCACGAAAACCCTCGACCAAAACGCTTCGTGAGATCGACCGCAAGCTGCTTAACAACTACCTCGCCATATTCTGCCCGCTTTTCGCCGCCTTGCTCCAACTCGACGATCCGCCGTCCGATCTCCCAATACGTGGCGGTCATGATCGAGTTGACGGCACGGGCGGAAAGACGACGAGCCGATTCCAGCAATTCAACCATCGCTGAAAGAACGGCGTCATAGCCGTCATCAACCTTGGCAAGGTTTCCTTTCTTTGCCATTTCGACACACCTTTGAAATCAAGTGGGACTCTGCTCCTTTGTCTTTCGCCAACATTCTACCAACAGCAGACCGGAGCTACTCCAAAGCAAAGAGAGGTCCGAATGTTCAAACGACGGGTTCGAGGCACTGAGCATCCATCCGATTTTTGAGAAATGGCGTTTTCTGATAATTCGCCTATCCCGTTTCTGATAAGCCTCTTTTTGAGCGGTGTCCGATTTGTGTAAGTATTGGCGTAAGTTGTTGATGAGCCAATGCTTCGGAACAGTGTCCGAAATGTGTTCGATTCTGATAGTGTGAACCCGCCGCCTCCATCCCCCCGTTTTGCAGGGTATCGCCGCAAGTCGTGGAACCTTGCAAAACGGGGGGGGCATTCGCTGACTCATCCGCTTGCGACTCGCGACAACTCTGCACGCGTTCCGACTGCGCCGCATTTTGCGCCGCTTTGCCGTCAGCCACTCCACCTGGTGTCGCAGCCCGCTCGAAATCGGCATCAGTCACGTCGATGTAGTGCCGCATTGCAACGGCCTGCGTGTTGCCCAACCATTTCGCTACAACAGCCAGCGGAAACTCGCGCGCCAGGTCGGTCTCGCAACTTGCTCGCATTGAGTGCCACAATCGGGACCATGCATCCAAACCGGCGCGTCGAATGACTTTCTTCAAGGTCGTTCGCAGGTTGGCGTTTGACCAGCCATCAGGGCCTTGCGCGCGTCGCCGGTACTCTTCGGGAATCACGTACACGGCCCCGTCTGGGGCCTCGTCCCAGGCCATTTCAAGGTAGGGCCGGACTTCGGCAAACAGTGGAATGACACGGTAGCCTCGACCTGCCAGGTGTTCTGTCTTCGGGCTCGGAACCGTTAGCCGCCCACGTTCCCAGTCAACGTCATGCCAGCGCAGGCTGAGAGCTTCGCTTGGTACTCGCAACCCGGCAAAGCGCGACAAGGCGATCAGCAGTTTCCAGGTCTTGTTCGGGGCGTGTTCGATCACTCGTTTCACATCCGCGACGGGGACATACGCCCGGCGCTCTGATGCATCCCCAGGGCGATGGCGGACGAACTCGAACGGATTGCTGTCCACCAGTCCCTGTCGCTTCGCATCCTTAAAGAACATTCGGGCATGTTGTAGGCGTTTGTGAATCGTCGTTGCACTCAGGTCCGCTGCCAGCATGGATTGCCGAAAGCTCTCGGCTTTCGTTGCGGTCACTTCGGCCAATGGGCAGTCTGATCTCAGGAAGTCCTTTAGGGCCTTCGTGACCTGCTTCCACGCACGCAGACTGGCCGGCTTGTAGTCGCCCACGCGGGAAGCCAGCCAGGCATCCAGGAATGCGCCCAGCGTTGCCACCGGCCTCGCTTCGGGGTCGGGGATCAATCCCACGCGAGCGAGCCTCTTGGCCAACCACGGTTCCAGGTTCGCTACCCATTGGGCCAAGTCAGCTTCCATCGGTCGATTGAGATTGAGCGACTCAAGCAGTTGCTCCACGCGGTACTTGATGCTCTCGGCCGCCCGCTGGGAAACCTTGCCCAGCCGGATCGTCGGCCGCCGACCGTCCGGGGCGACGAACAGAATCCGCCGCGTCCCGTTCTTGTCTCTGGCAATGCTGGCCATCGTTCACTTGCCTACTTGTTCGGGCTTGCGGCCCAGGTGAATTGTCAGTTCCAAGAACTCGCCCAGAGCGTTCAGCGCTTCCATCGAAAGACCGCGATGCCCGTTGTAGAACTGGGCCAAGGCGCTTTCGCTGATGCCGGTTTCCTTGGCGATGCGATAGCGCGTCAGGCCGGAATCGTCGATCGCCTGTCGCAATTGGTCGGTCAGCAGTTTGGTTCGATACTGTTTCGGTTTCTTGCGGGCCATCATGGCATCTTATCGCATACTGTTCATTAAGTAACGCATGCTTCCATGCCAACCGCTCGGCCTCATGCCAGTTCAGGCCGGCGTCAAACTCCATGATTGCAGCGCGTTCCTCGAATCGCTCGATGAGCTGCCAGCAGCTCGGCCTTGTGGGCTTTCAGCCGGGCCAACAGGTCGGGCGTCAGCGCGTCTTGCGGGGCGTCGATTTCCAGCCCGCCGCCATCGGCCAGGGCCAGCCGAATGCCGTGGGCGTCGCAGTCGGCCAACAGGTCGGCGAGTGTGGAAGGCGTGCGCGTCATATCGTCACCCGCACGCGGTTTGTGTTTTCGGATTGCTCCAAAGCGCTCTCGATATTCCCAGAATTGCCGTTGTCCGGTTCGCCGGGCGAATTGTGGGAATTGTGGGAACGCTTTTCAGGCTTCGCGTCGGCGAACGTCGCCGGGTTCACTTCGTACGTGGGCGACGGGGGCCGGCCGGGGCCGCTCGCTTCCACCGGCCGCAGCCGGATGTATCCTCGCCGCGTCAGTTCGGCCAACGCCGGGTCAATGTCATCGGCCTTCGGGAATCGCCGCTTGCCGTGTTGCTGGGCGTCGCGCTTGGTGAACTCCCGCCGGCCGTGGCGTTCGATCCACCGCAGCACGTAGCGGGCGTCATCGTCGGCCGTTTCTTCGCTCGCCAACATCATGTTCAGCACGGCTTCGGCGTGCGGAACCAGGTAGCGGGCGATTTCGACCGCCGCCGCGATGGTTCGGCCCCTCGATATGCCCGGCCGGGCCATGCTCCACGCAATGCAGCACGGCCGCCAGCCGCAGCGTTGCGCCGGCCAGCTTCGCGCCCCAGTCGCGCATGATTTCCATTTGCCCGCCTTCGGCCAGCATCGCTTCGATTTCGGCTTCCCAATCGCGAAGCAAGGCCGCCGCGTCGGCCGACAGTTGCAAGACGATGTTCGCCTTCCACTTCGGCCAGCGCCCGCACCGCTTGGCGATACGCTTCCCGCGTGGCGTCGGAAACCGGCGCGGGGGCGATTTCCCGCCGACCGATCCAGCTTTGCGGGGCCGCGTACAGAAACCGGGCCAAGCAGTCCCCGGCCGCGAAAGGCCGCATTCTCGGCCAGCCCCTCGATAACCGCCGGCTGCATCGCGTAGGCGCACGTCAGCGCCGGCCGTTCCACGCGAACACTCTTGCGGCTCACCCGATCCGTAATCAGGTCATCGCCGGAATGCCCCATCAGGTACACGCCGAATTGCGGAATGCCGCTCTTGGAATACAAGCCGGCCATCAGGTCGAACACGCCCCCTTCGGGCGACATACTGGCGATGCGTCCGCCTTGCTCGGCCAGCATGATGCCCAGCTTTTCCGCCGTGGCGTCATCGACGATCAACCGGGGCAAGACCGGCTCGGCTTGCTCGGCCAGGTCCGCCGCCAGGTTGCCGGCTTCGTGTCGGGCTTGCCGGCTTCGTCGCCCTTTCTCGGCCGCCGTCTTTTCCAGCTTCCGCAGCCGCGCTTCGTCTTGCCGCCGGTCGGATTGTGCGCGGGCCACTTCCGGCCGCGCAGCTTCGATCAACTCGGCTTCCAACTCGCGTAGCGGTTTCATCGCATCGGCGAAGACGGCCGACTTGCGGTTTCCCGGTTCAAGCAGCACGGCCGTAAACAGGTTGACCGGCTCGCGCCAGCCGGGGCGAGGTTCCACCACCACGCGCCGGGCGATGCCGACAGAGCAAACCGACAACGCCAACAGCGCCGCCAGGTCCGCCGGCGTTTGCGTGGCGTGCGATTCGGCTTCCACCCATCGCCGCAGCACGTCGGGCAATACGTGCGTCGGAAAGTCGGGCAGGTCCAGCACGTCGAAGGAAACGATTTCCGGCCACGGCTGCGCGTCGGGCGTCCAAACGGGCGCGGCTTCGGCCAGCCGCTTCAGTTCCTCTTTCGTCCCGCCGGCCGCAATCCAATCGCTTACATCGCCTTTCGTCGGGCAAGCCGGGCAATTCGACGATCCGCACCGATTCGGCGATGCCGTGGAGCGATTGGGCGACTTGCTGGGCGTGGTTGCGCCCGGCTTCGTCGTTGTCGGGCAGCACGATTACCCGCCGGCCGCGCAGAAACGCCGAATGCTCGGCCGTCCACTTCCCCGCGCCGCCGGCGTTGCACGTCGCCAATACGCCGATGCGGGCCAGGTTGTCGCGTCCTTCTCGCCTTCGACGACCACCACGGGCCGCGCCGGCTCGGCCAGCAGTTCCGGCAGCCGATAGGGAACCACGCGCACCCCTTTGACGCTCCACTCCCAGCCGCCGCCGGGCTTCGGCCGCCGCTGCCGAAAGTCCTTCGGCTCGAATCGCACAACTTGAAACAGCACGTTGCCGGCTTCGTCGCGGTAATCGTACTGGGCGACGATGCGGGGCTTGCCGTTGCGCCTTGGGCTTGCTCGGCTTCGGCAACGTGTCGGCCGTGGGCATCAGGTCCACCACGCGCAGGCCGACCGCCGCGCAGATTGCATCGGGTTTGCAGCCGGCGTGACACTTGACCAGCGCCCGGCCGTCTTCGCCTTCGCCAATGGACAGGCTCGCCCGCCGGTCTTCGTGGGCCGGGCAGCGCGCCGACCAGCCCTTGCCGGCTTGCTTGGCGTCGGGCAGCTTGGCCAACAGCCGTTCAACGGGCGTCATCGTCGCCCCCTTTCTCGGCTTCGGCTTGCCGGCTCAGCCAGGCTCGCAGCATCGGCCACGGGGTACAGCACGGTTTGCCGCTTGCCGTGCCCGATACGAAGACAGGGGACCTTGCCAACCTCACTGTCGACACTCGCCCGCACGAGGTGTGCCTGCAGATTGGCTTGGGCGAGTGCCTGCTCAGCGCGGTCATACTGATCCTCTGAACGCACGAAGACCCCAATTTCATGCGGTTGGACTTGCTCTCCGATTCGCAATTTCAACCAGCTGGCAGCGGCGCCGATTTCCAAATCTGGGGAGCCGTATGCGTGTATTTCAGGATCGGGACCCTCAAAGGCTGAGATCGTGCCATCGCGCGTCTCAACATTCCCATCAACGTCGGACAGCTCCGGCGACAACAATCGATCGGCCTGACGTCGAATCTGATGCGAAGTCCGATAGTTCACCCGCATCCACGTAGTTGGCATACGACGTGATACTGGTCTCCAACCAACTGAGTGCTGCCTAGCTGGGGGCGGGGGAAAGGGCCCGGTCGAGGTGAACCCGGGTTGCAGCCCCCGGTCTCTCCTCCACGATCCACAGCCTGTTCGCCTGCACCCAGGTGATCTCGGACGACAATGACGCATTCGAAGGGAGCTGTGACCACGAAGCAGGCAGGTCGGACAGCCCCTGAATCTGCCCATCTACTCGGCGCTGCGCTCCCGACATTGTCGGGTTTTTTGTTGGTAATTCAGGACTTACGTCGATTTTCGGGTACAGACGGTCCAGTTCGGCGTATACCCATTCCTAGACCGGTTTACTTTTTAACTTGGTGGAGTCTCTTTGGAGTGACTATCGTGGAGTCAGCCCAGGGAGGGAACGATGTCTGCCACTCTTTCGATGGATCTACGAGAGTGGGTTGTTTCTGAGTATCTCGACGGCGGCGGGTCGTACGAGGTGTTGGCAAGCCAGTTTGGCGTGAGTCCCAGTGTTGTCGGCAAGCTTGTGCGACAGTGGCGGTCAGAAGGGTCGTTGCTTCCGCATACCAGTCGTCGTGGTCGCCGGCGTGCTGTCAGCGGAGCGACCGAGTCGGCATTGCGGGACCACATTCTCGGCATCCGGATGCGACGCTCGCCGAACGCCGGGATGCGTTGGGGTTGTCCTGCTCGCTCAAGACAATGTGGATGTCTGTTCGTCGGATGCGGGCACGTTTCAAAAAAAGTCGACCAGGGCCGCTGAACAAGACCGCCAAGATGTCCGCCGCGCCCGTCGTGACTGGATCGACTGTCAGACCGAGGTCGACCCGTGGCACCTCGTCTTTCTTGACGAAACGAGCCTCCAGACGACTCTGACGCGACTGCGCGGTTGGGCATTCGGAGGTCGCCGCGTGATCGAAGCGGTCCCGGCTGGTCACTGGCAGACCAGCACGCTGGTGCAGGCGATCAGTCTGGACGGAACACGGGCCGCCATGATTCTGGATGGTGCGATGAACGGCACAAGCTTCAACGGCTTCTGTGATTGGTTGCTGGCCCGCGAACTGCGACCGGGTGATCTGGTGGTGATGGACAATCTTTCCAGCCACAAGTCGCTTTCCAGCCACAAGTCGCAGGCGGCCGTGGACATCATCGAGTCGCCGGGAGCTGAGGTCATCTACCTGCCGCCATACTCCCCGGACCTGAATTCGATTGAGATGGTGTTCTCGAAGCTCAAACAACTGATTCGATCCAGCAAACCCCGCGCATTCCGCGAGATCGTCGACGCGACCGCCCTAGCTATCCCACGAATCACCACCAGCGACATCGAAGCCTGTTTCAACCACTGCGGATATACCACCACGTAAAAAGGTAAACTGCTCTAGAACAGCTTCCCTGCTGTTGTCAGCAGCATAGTCTCATGGACTCATTGGAAGATCGGCAAGCAGTCGCTAAATCAGTGATTGTGCCAAGGGCGCGCCTGCTCGTCGATGGTGAGAACCGCGTTTGGTTTCGAGGGGAGGTGATTCTGGGGATCGTCCTGCGACCAGTAGCCGCTATCGGCGGCCGCCCGTATTGCGGTGCCGAGTCGACTCAGGGGAAACCCGTCAAGCTCGCGCAGGTGATCCAGATTCGCCTCGCCCGTCACGACAAGCAATCCGGTTTCGTGCAATTCGGGCGGAGCGAACTGCCAGAGAGCATCGTCCAGCTTGGCCGCCCCCAGCAGGTTGTCCGGGTTGGAAATAACGATGTTCGACGGTTGCTTATCCGACAGAACCGAAGTTGCTGGTTCATTTGTTGGGATCCTGGTTGCATCTAGCCGACCGATTCACGTCGGATGTTCGAGGAAGCGGGGATCCCTGACGCCGAAGCGGAGTTTCCATTCCTGGACGGAGCAATAGAGCACGGGAACCACGAGCATCGTCATGATCTCGATCAGCATGCCTCCAAAGCTGGGGATTGCCATCGGTACCATGATGTCCGATCCGCGACCCGTCGATGTGAGCACAGGAAGCAGTGCGAGGATTGTCGTGGCGGTCGTCATGAGACAGGGGCGAACACGTCGCAACCCGGCCTCCAGTGTCGCTCGACGGGCCTCGCTACTGGTCGTGATCCGGTTGCGAAAGAAACTCTGATCGAGGTAGGTCGCGATCACGACACCATCGTCGGAGGCAATCCCGAACAGGGCCAGGAATCCGACCCAGATGGCCACACTGAGATTGATGGGATGGATCTGAAACAGGGACTGCATATTCGTCCCAAACATGTCGAAGTTCAGGAACCAGGGCTGGCCGTACAGCCACAGCATGATGAATCCACCGGCCCACGCGATGGCAATGCCGCTGAAGACGAGTGAAGTCGTGATGACCGAGCGAAACTGCAGGTACAGAATGATAAAGATTGCGAACAGGGCCAGCGGCAACACCACCATGAGCGTCTTCTGAGAACGGATCTGGTTCTCGTAGTTTCCAGCAAACGTATAACTGACACCGGGGGGCAGTACAAATTCACCGCTGGCGATCTTCTCCTGCAGATAGTGCTGGCAGTCCTCCACGACGTTGACCTCTGCCTTGCCGGCCTTCATGTCGAACAGCACGTACCCCAACAGAAACGTATCCTCACTCTTGATCACCTGAGGGCCGCGACACGTAGCGGATCTCAGCCACCTGAGACAACGGGATCTGAGCACCGTCCCTGGTCGGGACGAGAATCTTGTTGATGGTCTCAATTTCGCTGCGCAGCTCGCGCATGTACCGAACGCGGACCGGGAACCGCTCACGTCCCTCGACCGTCGTCGTGATCTGCTTGCCACCAATGGCGACTTCGATGACGTCCTGGACTTCGCGGATCGTCAGGCCGTAACGGGCAATCTTCTTGCGATCAAAATCGATTTCCAGATATGGCTTGCCGACAATCCGGTCGGCGATGACCGCAGACGCCTCGACGCTGGGAACCTCCTTCAGGAAGCGCTCAATGTCGAGTGCGACGCGTTCAATCGTATCAAGGTCGGGGCCTTTAACTTTGACGCCCATCGGGGCGCGCATCCCGCTTTGCAGCATGACGATTCGTGCAGCAATCGGCTGTAGTTTTGGGGCGGAAGTCGTGCCCAGCACCTGACCGGCTTCGGTGATCTCGTGCCAGATATCATCGGGCATGGCGATCCCCGTCCATTCCTGGCGGCCTGGATTGAGCGTCGGGTCAAGTTGGCGACGCCATTGACGAAAGGGGACTCCATCAGGGTCCGCTATCAGCTGGCCGGCTTCGTCGCGAACAAACGTCCCGGCCACCTTGTACGGTTGCCCGTCGTTGGCCGGGAGCAGGTTTCCATCCTTATCCTGAAACCAGTCTGCTTCGCTGGCATCGAAGCGATACTCTGTTCGGTGTCCATCCTTGTCGACGAGGTACTCCGACTTGTAGTTGATGACCGTCTCGATCATGGAAATCGGTGCAGGATCGAGCGGGCTCTGCACCCGACCGATCTTGCCGACGGCCAACTCGACCTCGGGGATGGCGTTGATTCGCTGGTTCTGGAGCTGGAGCACGCTGAGCGCTTCGCCGATGGACGCATGGGGCATCGTCGTAGGCATGTACAGATACGAGCCCTCGTCGAGCGGAGGCATGAATTCCTTGCCAAACCCCTTCCAGGTTGTAGCCAGCGTCCACTTGAGCTGAGTGCTGAGTGGCGCATGCTGCAGATCCTCCCAGGTTCGACCGCGCAAGCCACCCAGTTCGTACTTGAACCGTTCAAACGCGGACAGGTTCGCCACGTCTGCTGGCGACAAGGACTGCGCGTCGTACTCGGCGGGAATTCGTCCAAACACAAACCGCGGGCCCAGCCAGACGCCGAACCCCAGCATCAGAATGCAGGCCGGAATCGCGAGAAACAGCACCTTGTGATTCAGACACCACCAGAGACTCGGCTTGTAGAGGTATTTCTGAAATACCTGAAAAAAGGTGAGTAGCCCACCAATCAAGATCGCCACGAAGGCCAGATTGCGCAGAAGGCCCTGCTCCGGTCCGAGCGGAAGCCAGTGGTCTGTGAGCAGGACGCCGACGATCGCCACAGCAGCTCCACTTGCGACAATCGTGCTTCCCGATTGGAGTCGAATCCTCCACTGATTCCAGTGGTCCGGGAGCGATTCCTCCAGCAGTTTGTAAATGCCCAAAGCGGCGACAATCACGCCGCCCCACCAGATTAACCAGACTGCAATGGCTGCACCTGCGGCAATCAAACCGGCGTAGAGCACTTGCCTCAATCGATGTGATGTCACCTGAGCCGTGAACAGGATATGGGCGGCCGGCGGAATGATGGTCAATGCCACGATGACCGACGCAGCCAAGGCGAATGTCTTCGTGTACGCCAGCGGCTTGAACAGTTTCCCCTCGGCACCAACCATGGTGAAGACAGGCAGAAAGCTGATGATGGTTGTCGAAACGGCGGTCAGGACGGCACTGCCCACTTCCGTCGAGGCGCGATGGATGACTTCGAGCCGGTTCTCATCGGGATCGGCCTCTTCGAGATGCTTCAGGATGTTCTCACAGAGGATGATTCCCATGTCGACCATCGTTCCGATCGCGATGGCGATTCCGGACAGGGCGACGATATTGGCGTCCACGCCGAAGGTCTTCATCGCGATGAAGCACATTAGTACGGCGAGCGGCAACAGGGCGCTGATCAGCATCGAGCTGCGCAGATGCATGACCATCACCAGGATGACGATGATCGTGATCAGAATTTCTTCGACGAGCGCCTGATTGAGCGTCCCCAGGGTTTCATAGATGAGTCCCGTGCGGTCATAGAACGGGACGACCGTCACCTGGCTGGTGGTCACCCAGGGGGGCCATCGCTCTCGGGGCGTCGACCGGAGATGCTTGACCCAGACTTCGTGATTCAACTCGGAGCGGACGTAGGGGTCGAAGTCTTGCTGTCGGGCGTAGTCGAGCACCTCGTCACGTGTCACGCGTCGGAAATCCACGACGGCTTTCGTAGGCAGTCCCGGAGCGATGGCTTCAATTTGTGCCTTGACGTTCTTGATCGCGGCCAGCGGATTGAATCCGTACCGCACAACAGCGACACCGCCGACTGCTTCCGCGCCCCCCTTGTCGAGGGCTCCGCGGCGTAGCGCAGGGCCCAGCGCGACATGGGCCACGTCCTTCACATAGATCGGCACATTGTCGTTGACGGCGACGACGCTGTCTTCGATGTCCTCGACCTTCTCAACGAAGCCCAGCCCGCGAATGAAGTATTCCGCCTTGTTGATCTCGATGGTCCGCGCGCCGACGTCAATATTCGACATCTTCACCGCCATGAAGATGTCATCAATACCGACTCTGGCTGCTCGCATCGCGTCGGGATCGACGTCGATCTGGTACTCCTGAACGAAGCCGCCAATCGAAGCAACTTCGGAAATCCCCTGCGCCGACAGCAACGAGTACCGCACGTACCACTCCTGAGTTGTACGGAGTTCGTCCAGATCCCAGCCACCGGCCGGATTCCCGTCGGGATCGCGTCCCTCCAGCGTGTACCAGAAGATCTGACCGAGCGGGGTTGCATCGGGCCCCAGTGCCGGAATGACACCTTCAGGTAGCGTGCCGGCTGGTAAGCTGTTCAGTTTTTCCAGAACTCGTGTTCGCGACCAGTAGAACTCCACGTCTTCATTGAAGATGACGTAAATCGTGGAGAAGCCGAAGAACGAATAGCTGCGGATCGTTTTGACACCTGGCACGCCCAGGAGCGACACGGTGAGCGGATAGGAGATTTGATCTTCGACGTCCTGCGGTGAGCGACCCATCCAGTCCGTGAAGATGATCTGCTGGTTCTCGCCAATGTCCGGAATGGCATCGGTGGGAACGGGATTACGCGGCAGTCCGCCCACGTCCCAATCAAAAGGAGCGACCAGCGTGCCCCAGCCGACCACCGCGATGACAATCAAAGCGACGACCAGCTTGTTTTCGAGACAGAACCGAATGACGCGATCAATCATGGGGAAGGTCGAGACCGGAAGATCTAGTGCTGAGAGTGACCTTCGTGCGAGCCGTGCTCTTCAGCACCCGCTACCGGCTCGGGGGCGATTCGGTCGACGCGGTCAGCACACTTAAGCATGGTCGCTCCGAAGTAGGGATTCTGCACCTGGTCGTCCTGCTGATACCAGACGGCCCCATTCCCCTGAAATGCCATCGGGCAATGCAACTCAAAGACGGGGCTCTGGTCTCCGAAACCGAACGTTCTGGCCAGCACGCCGATTTGCTGTGACACCGGAAGGAACGTGGTGCGCAGCGACTGGATGTCTTCCGCTGCCTGGAGCTGCGCAATGAGTTTGAGGAGGCTGTCGCGTTCTTTGCTCCATACGTCCTTGGCTCGTGCCTCCAGTGGAGCGTCACTCACGGCCTTTAGTTCGGACTCCAGATCGTCAACTCCTCTTGTCGCATCTGCCAGATTGTCGTTCGCCAGCGCTTGTCCGACGCCGAGATACTGCTGCCAGACGAGTTCTAAAGCAGTCTGGAACTGCGGTGCGACGGCCAACCGCTCGATCTCTGGAGATTCTGGCGCCGCGACTCCCAGTTGCTCACGCAGCCGGCGCATGTGCCCCTTGAGCAACAGAAAGACGCGATCAGCTTCACCCATCTGCTTGGCGTCGGTCCCCTCAATGGCGTCGTTTCCCAGAAGCATCTCGAATTCCCTCCACACCATCCGGGAATGCCCGGTGAACAGAGAGCCATCGACTGCTGCCAGCGATTCGGAAAGTCTCTCAAACGCAGCGGTTGCCTTAGGAAGATCGTCGCTTTGAATGGCTTCGGCGGCTTGCTCATTTGCGTCGTCGAGGGCTTTGAGTTGTTGGATCAACTCAGCGGGGAGTGCCATCTCGTGGCCGGCGTGCTCATCTGTCTGCTGCTTCTGGGCAGCCGTTCCGCCATGGCCGCCATGATCACGACCGCCTCCGCCTCCGCCTTCCGGCGTCATCATGCTGGGCTTCGCCTGAATCTGGATTTCAGCATCAATCTTGAAGCTCCCTTGGGTGACGACCAGTTCGCCTGCTTCCAATCCATGTCGGACCAGATAGTAGTCACCGGCGCGGGGGCCGAGCACGATTTCCCGACCTTCAAATGTCGGACGGTCTGACGGCGCGAACTGCTCGCGCAGCTTCGGACATGACCGCTTCCAGCTTCGTGGAGATCTGCGCCGCTGCTGTGGACGAAGCGACGCGCTGACCCTCGATCGCGAATTCGGAGAACCGATCGGCAAAGTGATTCCACAACTCCCGAGCGTACACCGTTCCAGGCTGGTCATAGGGCCGGTCGAGCATGTGTGCGTAAGTCACGAATGCGTCGCGAATCTTGGGCACTTCCCCTCCCTGAATGACCGTCGACAACGTCTGAAATGCGGGTTCGGCAAAGGACGGCATGTCGGGGAGCTGGACGTAGACAATGGCTCGCGTCCCGGTGACGAGTGCAGACGAATAGGGGACAACCAACGGAGGTTCCTGCCCATCTGTGATGGGAGTGACAAAACCCAGCGATTCGGCTCGCACCAGCGGCATTCCACAAATGTCACACACCCCTGGCTCATCCTTGATGATCTCGGGATGCATCGGACTGATCCACTTGCCGGCGAGACTGGGATCCATCACTTTGCCACCCGCAGCCACCTGAGGGCGAACCACGGCATGCACAAACATCTCCGGTTTCAGCTTGCCGTCCGGATTGGGAACATTGACACGCACCTTGACCGTGCGTGTCTTGTCGTTGAGCACGGGTTGGATGAAGGCAATGCGACCGTGGAACTCCTCCCCAGGATACGCTTCCGTTGTGATCACCACATCCTGGCCGTAACGGACCCAGGGAAGATCGGATTCGTAGGCATCCAGATGGACCCACACCTGGTTCAAGTCTGCGATCGTGTAGATCCTCTCTCCCAGTTGAACGCGTTCGCCCTGTTGTTTGAGCTTGTCAATCACGACGCCTCCCAACGGCGCAAAGATCGTCAGGTGATCTTCAGGCGCGCTACTGTTCTCGATCTGCGCGATCTGCTCTTCCTTCAGTCCCAGCAGCCGCAACTTCTCTCTGGCGGACTCCACCAGATCGATGGTTGGAATCAGCGTCGAGGTACTTGTTCCTTTCTCGCGCTGGTTCTTCAGCGCCTGGATCAGCTCTTCCTGAGCGGAATACAACTGTTCGCTGTAGATCGAGACGAGATGGTCCCCCTGCTTGACTTCGACCCCCGTATAATCGACGTACAGCCGGTCCAGTCGGCCGGGAACCCATGCCGTGATGTACCCCAGCTTCGTTTCGTCGTAGTCGACGCGGCCCACCATCGGAATCTCGTGCATGACGTAACGTCGCTCGACAGGCGTCGTGGCGATCTGCATCAGCGCTCGCGATTCGGGGCTGACGGCCAGGGTTCGCAGTCCGCCGGCCGTTTTGACCACGGGAATCAGATCCATACCACAGATCGGACACTTGCCGGGCTTCGGTTGGCGAATCTGTGGGTGCATTGAGCAGGTCCACAGCGTTTCGCCGGCAGGAACTCCCGCGACGGGAGCGGCAGAATCCGCGGAACCACTCGATGACGGCGTGCGCGACCAGCTTCCGGCGATCAGCATGCCGACGGCGACAAACGCAACGGCCTGAGCGACCCATAGCTTACCTCGATGCCGGGACCGAAAGCTCGCGGACGGCTCAGGTTTCGGGACATCGCTCATCAGTGACCTCAACAGCTTCTGGACTACAGTTCCACGAGGATTCATTTCGATCGCAGTTCCCCGGCCGGCTCCACCACGTCCAGAGAGTTGATCACGCATATCACTCCTGCCACGTGACGTACGGCCTCTTGGGCGAGCTGCTTTCCATAGTACGAAGCAACGCGCCCCCTCAGTTGCAATGTTTTCGTCCGCTCATCGTATTGACAGGCGACTCTGGCAAGCTCTGCCTGACGACAATCTTGCATCGCCTGTGCGACTGCCAATTCGATGCTCGCTTTCGACGGCTGACGTTTCCGGTGCGAAACATGTAGGCCCTGTTCGGCACTGACGAAGTTGTTCTGGAGTGCCCTCATAGCTGCGCGCCTCCGCCGACTGATTGAACCAAGCTACCAAATCGTCAATCTCCTTGACGTCTCGCGCACCAATCACGGTGATCTGCCGCTTGCCGTGTTGCCATGAAGCGGCGATGGAATCCGGAAGCTCGACGAGTGAACACTGCTTCGACTGACAGATGACCTGGATAGCTGGTCGGTCGCCGAACCAGTGCAACTCGTCGTCGTTGTGTTCAAAAACTGCCAGCGACGTGCCATCGGGACGCTGGCACAGACATTGCACGCACGTGCAGCAGGGCATCTTCATGACGTGGGTCGTGGTCATCGTGTAGCCGGGGGGCAATCCATCGGCGACGACCGGCCGATATCCCACGCGGTCGATGGCCTCCTCGGGACTGACTCGATGGCTTTCATACGTTGCCAACAGGAAGTCCTGGGCACTGCCGGGATCGGTCTGAAAGTGTTCGAGATATTCCCCGAAAACCGCCATGAATTCATGGTGCTCGCTGTGCGGAGAAAGGAGCGAATACGCAAAGAGCCCGATCGTCGCTGTGATCAACAGGGTTGCCGCTAACCACGACCAGCGCCTTGTGTCGACTTTCTTGGTTTTGACGTCAAGCGAACGAACTGCCAGCGGGGCCGTCGTTTGCCCATGATCTAACTGGGATTCAATCCGACTCCAGAGTTGATCCGGAGGCACAGGGTCTGTCAGTGCTCCAGCGATCTGTGAGAGCTTTTCGAAACTCTGCAGGTCACATTGGCAGTCTGCGCAACGCTGAAGATGTTGCGACACCTGTGTCCGCAATTCATCGCCGAGTTCGCCGTCGTAATACGAGGACAGCAAGTCTTTGACTTCGGGGCAATTCATGTCACGCCTCCCAACCGAGATCAGTCAGGTGCTGTTGCAACTCACGTCGCGCGCGATTCAGCCGCGACCCAACCGTCCCTGCGGGGATCTTCATGACCTCTGCGATTTCCTGGTAGGACAGCTTCTCGACTTCTTTCAACACAAATACGGTACGCAACTCCGGATCGACTCTCAGCAGAGCCTGTTCCAGCAGGTCTCTGTTGTCCTGAGCATCTTGTTCCGCTCGCTTCTGACTCATCGGTTCAACGGTCAGCCGCTGAAAGTTCCAGCGGCACTCCTTCCTGAGAAACTGAAACGCCTCGTTTGTCGCCAGGCGATACAGCCAGGTTTCGAACTGCGAATCTCCTGAGAACTGGTCGAGCTTGCGAAACAACTGCAGGAAGACCTGTTGTGTCAGGTCTTCCGCGTCCCGCAACCCCACAAGGCGAACCATGAGTCGGAATATCAGACCGTGACAGGACTCATACAGACTCTTCTGGGCACTTCGATCACCCGCACAACAACCGTCGATCACCGCAGCACTGACTCGTGCGCGGCTCGTTGACTGTTGCAGGGATGACGATCCGTTAGATGACATCGAAACGACGTTTCTTCATTCGAAAAGGGATTCCAACAGGAATTCTCCTACACACGAGCGCTCGGCGGAACTCGCGGCCGGAGAGGAATCGTCGACACGTCGTACACGTAGGTCTTGCTCAGATTACTCCCTCGTGGCGGAAGATACGATGAATGGAGACGAATCCGGGATTCCGGAGTCGCTTCGACGGCCCGTCCGAAGAAAATCTTCCGGCGTTGGCGAAGAAACGCCTCGGTCCCTGCATCGAACAGGACGGCAGCGAGAATCGGCCATCACACTGAACCGTGCCACACCCCTGAGAGCATGCTCGCCGCTGGGACAGCACGCCCCCTGTTTCTCTGAAAGGAACTCCAGCTATGTCACACACAACCATCGGAAGTCGACTCACGGCTGCCGTCGGCATGATCGCCCTGTTGGCGATCGCTCAATTCGCCGAGGCCCAGACACCCACGAACGCCGCCTTGCAGGCGCGAGCCAAGATGCAGCAGCGGCACAAGCAGACCGGCTCAGTCGGAGGCGGCTACAGGCCGTATTCCGCCTGGACGTACCAGAACTCGGCGCGAACGCACGCACAGGCGCTCAACGCCTACGGTCAGAACTGCCAGCAACTCCCTGCCGCCACCGCCAGGGAACATCTGACTGAGATTCAAAAGAACGTCACGGCCACGAGGAAGGAAATCGCCAAGCTCGGACCGGAGGCGGCACAAGAAGCGGAAGTCAAGGAGCACGTCGTTGCTCTGGAGAAACATCTGGCTGAATGCGAGAAGCTTTGCGGCATGATGGAGAAGACGATTGGCGACGACGGTGTCGAGACCGTTCAGATGTGCGCACCACTGCTCTGGACTGGAAGCGAAGCTGAAGGCCGCGGAGACGGCACACCAGGCATTGCTGAAGGAGCTGGGAATCGAACTCCCCGCCGCGGCGGAAGTACAAGGGGAGCATCATCCTGACAAGAAGGATGCGGCCGGAACGAAGAAGGAGTAGTCAGACGCAAGCTGCCTTCCCGACCAAGCCACCATTCTGGGGCTTGGTCGGTCTGTTTCTATTGCCGGCAAACTCACAGACCACCCATCAAGTACTTCCCCATGAAGCATGCTGCCATTCTCATGATGATCATGACCATTGTATCCCTCAGCCTCCCTGGCTGCGGCAGTACCTCGCAAGACCCATCCGTCGCTGGAAGCAATCCAAACAAAATTGAGGCGACCCATGACCACGCCGAATCGGGCCTGCCTGACATGGACAAGATGCAGGCAGAGATGGCCAAGCTGTTTCCAGAGGACGCTGCGACCGTTGTGAAGCAACACTTCTGTCCCGTCAGCGGCGAAATGCTCGGCACCATGGGAGCGCCGATCAAGATGGACGTGACGGGCCAATCGGTCTGGATCTGCTGCGATTGTTGCCAGGATCAGATTCTGGAGAATTCCGACAAGTGCCTCGCCCAATTGGGTCAGCAGTGAGCACCTGCCGCCGATCAGCCTGCCACACACAGCATCCAGGCAGTCACACGTCAACGAATCGGCGCAGCTGAAGGCACTGCGATCGCTCCGTTGTCCCAGAGATATGGCTGAGCGGCATGGGAATGGAACGGGCATCCACAGAATTGGACGTACGGCAGGGGTGGAGGCGGGCAATACCGGCAGTTCACCCCGCAACCTTCGTAGCTGTGATACGCGGAGGCACAACCTGACGCGGCCACGATCATCGTCAGGCCGGCGACAGTGAAGATGGTTCTGAGTCGTGCCATTGAGTTGCACCTGTCGTCCGTGTCGACTTGAGCTTGTTTTCGAGGAGTTCACCGTGTGGAAGTCGTGAGCCTCACCACAGCGCTGACTTCATTTCTTCTATGGATCACCATCCAGCACCAACGGAGTGATGTCCTCCATCGCAGGGGCGACAGCCGAGATGGCGTCCCACCCGCCGACCGCCTGTTCCAGTTCCGCCAGCGACTGACGCAGATTGGCTTCCAGCCGCCGGTAGTTAACTTCGTAACGCAATAGCTGTCTCCAGTTGTCGACCAGCGTCAGAAAATCCACTTCGCCGACGTTGTAGGCTTGCCCGGAGACTTCGAGTGTCTGACGAGCCTTCGGGAGTATGGCGTCTTCGAAGAGTGTCAGCATGTCCTGGTGGCTGCGTGCCTTCGCAAACAGATCGGTGACTTCCTCCAGGGTCGCATCCCGCATCGCATCATAAGCTCGTGCAGAGGACACAGCACCGGCCTCGGCGGACCGCACCGCAGACTCCAGGCGCTTCCGGTAGACCGGCAGATTGATTCCCGCTGTGAGGAGCAAGGCGTCCTGGCCATTCGCAACAGGACTCAAGCCACCGTCCGCAACATCGATCCACGAGAGTCCCAGCGTAACGTCCGGCTTGTAATCCAGTCGCGCCAGATTCGCTGCATGTTGATCGCGGAAGACGGCCGACAGAGCGGCATGAAGTTCCGGTCTCGCGGCGACAGCTTGATGCTGCAGTAGTTCGAGGCTGTGTGGAATCTGCTCTGCGGGCAGAGAAGCCACCGCCAGCAATTGTGTTTGAGGAGCGACATGCAGCAACCGGGCCAGTCGCGCTTGTCCGCTCTCCAGTTGTTGCCGCAGTTGGATCAACTCATTCTCGACGTTTGAGATCTCCAGGTCGGCCCGCAGGACATCCTGCTGGCTTGTTCGCCCCGTCTTGTAGCGCGAATTGGCGACATCCCGAATTTCGATCAACAACTGCTGTTCCGCATCAGTGACTGCGATCGCTTGTTCCAGGAAGTACAATTCGTAATAGGCCCGCTTGACTTTCGCGATCGTCGTGAGTTCCACAGCAGCCAACTGGGCGCGAGCGACATTGGTCTGTGACTCCGCGACCGCAGCTTGGGCATCAAGCTTTCCCGCCCAAGGAAGCGCCTGGCTGGCGGACAGGATGAACTGCTGCTCGCCAGCGGCCGTTTGTACGGGAGCCGGCTGTGCGGTGACCGTGAGCATGGGATCGGGCAGGCTGGCTGCCACTGGAACCTTGTAGGCCAGAGATTCCATGCGTTGTGCGCTGCCTGCACATCGGGATTCTGTTCGAGCGCGAAGCGGATATACACTTCAACGGGCTGCGGGCCCTCAAGGTGTGAGAACACGGGAGCCACGACCTCTTCCGCAGCCACCGGCATGACGGCAGCATGACAGGAAGTGTGGTTCAGATGAGCGTACTCCGGATCTCGCACCTGCTGACCGGTCCTGCAGCCGGTCACGATGGCCAACAGGCCGATTCCACACGCGATGCGTTTGAGGACCATCCGTGTCCCAGTCTCCTGATTCGAGAGTCGCCCTTTCGAGACCATCGGCCAGCCAGCTCTTGCGACATTTCCCTGTTAATCGCCAAGACTCTTGTCTTCGGACCTTGAGTCCGTTTGTAGTGATGTTGAGGATTCTGCCGCACCCCATAAGAGATGTCACGTGGTCCCGTGAAGAACAACCAGGCCCGCTCAGCACCATGCTGTGCAGGCCTCTGCAAGTTGCGACCCAAAGTTGATTGCCGCGTTTCGGGAGAGAGATCGCAGCGATCTCATTCACTTACGACTCGCAACCGACGCCGCGTAGAGCTCGTCAGTCTTGGCCAGGTAGACGTCGGGGGATGCCACGATCTTCTCCATACAGGGCGGGCAGCAGACGTATACGACTCGTCCGCTCACGATCGTCCACTTCGCGCTCTTGGGGAGCGGCTTCTTCATGACAGGACAGATTCTGCTGAGCCCGCGCCATGTTGGCGTGAATCGTGGCCCAGTGCTTGGGATCGATTTTCTGCTTCAGGCATCCCTGACAGCACAGGAAGATCTCCTCCCGTTTCTCGCCGACGGTCACCTTGATCGGTACCCCGTGGTCGCCGAGCTTCTGTCCGGAGACCGGACAGATCTGTTGTACGGAGATGTGCAACTGATCCCGATGCTGCTGCGCCTCGTCCGTCGGCTCATCGCTCTTTGCGACGCAGTTCGTTCCAAACACCAGCACCACCGCTGTCAGAGAACATGCGAGCTTCATGACCAACTCCTTCCCTGGGAAGTCTTCTGAGGCAGTTCCGGACACTAGGTTGTGTACGAGACCCGCCTCAACCATTGTGATTTCAACTACGCGGCCGCTGGTTCTGTCGCGCCGACCTCCGGGGCAGGCTCGTCCAGTGACATTTCCAGCAACTCGTCGTGCAAACCGGCACGCAACTTGAACTCCATATAGGCACAGTAAAGTGTCGGCACGACAAAGGTGGTGAAGGGTTCGGCCAGCATGCCACCGAAGACCGGCCACGCCATGGCCCGTGCCACATCCGCACCTCGCCCGGTCGACAACAATACGGGTACCAGAGCCACGAGTGTCGTGATGGTCGTCATCACACAGGGACGGATTCGTTTCAGACCTGCTTCATAGATTTCGTCACGCAGATCGGACACATTGTCGATGTGCCGGCGTTTGAGTCGCTCGTGAATGTAACTCGCCATGACGATGCCGTCGTCGGCGGCCAGCCCGGCCAATGCGATGAAACCGACCCACACAGCCGTATTCAGCTCGATTCCCATGATGGCAACGGCGATCATCCCACCGGCACAGGAAATCGGAATGCCGGAGAAGACGACCAGCGAAATGGGCAAGTTCCGAAAGTGGAGATAGTGCAACAGGAGATTGATCAGGAACACGGCAGGCAGAATCCACATCAGGCGCTGATTCGCCTCGATCTGATTCTGAAACGAACCGACCGCTTGCAGTTCGAAGTTTCCTTCTGGAAAACTGAGCGAACCGTTTTCACGGGCGACGCGCAGGCTGTCCATCACGGCCGACACGGTCTCCAAGTCACCGGCTCCTGCTGGTGAAAACATGACATGGGCGACCAGTCGGGAATCCTCACTGTTGACCATGCCGGGACCCCAGGTTGTGGACACCTGTGCCAGACGTTCCAGTGGCACGACCTCTTCAGAATGCGTTACGACCGGAATCTGGGGCAGGTCACTGATCCGTTCACGGACATCACGTGAAAAACGAATCTGAATCGGGTAGCGTTCGCGGCCTTCGACAGTCGTCGTGACATCAACGCCCCCCAGTCCCGCCGAAACGACTTGATTCACCATCATGGTAGTCATGCCATACCGCGCGGCCTCTTCCCGGTCGACCTCGAATTCATAGTACGGCTTGCCCATGACGATATCGGGATTCACAGTGCCCGGATTGACCATCAGGTGCTGCTTGAGTTTTTCCGCGACGGCAATCGCAGCCTGGCCAAGTCCGTCGAGAGAATCTCCATAGATGCGCACCGCCATGGAGGCCTTGATTCCCGCCTGCAGCATCACGACGCGCCCTTCAATGGGCTGCAGCGGCGAGGCCGGCGTTACGCCAGGTAGCGTGGCCACCGCATTGACTTCATCCCAGATCTTCCGCTCCGTCATGCCGGGTCGCCATTGATCCCGAGGCTTCAACATGACGTAAGTCTCCACCATCGCAGCGGGGGCAGGATCGAGTGCCGAATCGATGCGACCGATCTTCCCCAAGACATTCTCCACTTCAGGAATCTGCTTGATGAGCACATCTTGTGACTGCAGAACTTCAACGACTTGATTGAAGCTGGCGGCTGGATACAGGCTCGGCATGTAAAACCAGCTCCCTTCATCCAGAGCAATCCAGTCGTCCGACTTGAGCCCGGTGAAGAGGTGCTTGGCATCGACATAGCCGGGGACTTCATTCAAGTCCGCACCGAAGGCTGCAGCGACCCGTTCCACTGGGCGCAAAACCGTAGGCAATCCAATCCAGGCTCCCAGTCCGAGGATGAAGATCATCGCCGGGAAGGAGAGCATCAACAGCTTGTGATTCAGGGCGAGACGCAAACGTCCAGCGTACAGCCAGCGTGTGAATCGACTCGTGGGGTTCTCTTCCATGGGGCGGATTCTCTCCCGCATCATCCACCAGCCTGAGACGAATCCGACGAACGCCCCCAGGGCCGTTCCCCATTCAGGAGTGACCAGCGCCCACTCGTCGAGTCGGTCCCGCCAGACGAACCAGCACAATCCCGCAAAGAGTGTCCCCATCGCCAGTCCTGTCAGCCAACTGCTCCAGCGGGGCCATGGCGAACTCCGCAGGAACGTACGGGCCAGCATAGGCACCACGGTCACCGCCACAATCAAACTGGCGGCCAGGGCGAAGGTCTTGGTCCAAGCCAGGGGGGCGAAGAGTTTGTGGTCGCGACCCGTCAGGAAGAACACCGGGAGAAAACTGACGATCGTCGTACTGACGGCGGTCATGACGGCAGGCACGACTTCGACGGCCGCATTCCGAATCACTTGCAGCCGCTGTCGTTCTTGGAATCTGACGCTTGTCGATTTTGGCTCTTGCTCCCACTCCGCCAAGGCGTCGTAGATGTTCTCAAGCACGATGATTCCCATGTCGACCATCGTGCCAATGGCGATGGCGATGCCCGCCAGAGACATGATGTTGGCGTCGACGCCGAAGAACTTCATCGCGGCAAACGACATCAGGACCGCCATCGGCAGCGTAATCGCGATGATGAGGCTCGCGCGCACATGCAGCAGAAAGAGCACGACGATGACGATGGTGATCAGCGTCTCCTGGCCCAGGGCCTCGGTCAGCGTGCCGATCGTTTCGTCGATCAGTCCGGTGCGGTCATAGACGCCCTCAATCTTGATGCCGTCGAGTTCTGGTTCGAGTGCGGCAATCTTGGCTTTCACTCGTTCGATCACCTCGCGAGGGTTCTCCCCATAGCGCATGATGACCACGCCGCCGACCGCTTCCTGACCATTAAAGTCGAGCGCCCCCCGGCGGAAGGCGGGACCAGTTTGAACCTGCGCCAGATCGCGAACTCGAATGGGGATGCCATCGCGCGTTAACACGACCGTGTTGTTGATCTGATCAATCGTTTCGGGCTCGGTCTTTCCCGACCCGATGAATCCCTTGCCGCGGACGATGAACTCCATCCCGCTTGTTTCAACGGTCTTCGCGCCGACATCGATGTTGGATGCCTTCACCGAGTCGATCACGCGGCTGAGAGCAATGTTGTGATAGCGCAGCTTGTCGGGATCGACGTCAATCTGGTACTGCTTGATGTACCCGCCAATGGACGCGACTTCCGCCACGCCGTCCACCGATTGCAGTGCGTATCGGATGAAAAAGTCCTGCCGAGAGCGGAGTTCGGCCAGGTCCATGCCGACTGGTGGTTCCAGTACGTAGTAGTAGATCTGCCCGAGCGCCGTGGCATCGGGGGCGAGTTTCGGAGTGACCCCCTCTGGAAGCCGCCCGGAAACGGTCGTCAACTGCTCAGCGACGCGGGATCGGGCCCAGTAGAAATCGATGCTGTCATCAAAGGTGACCTGCACAAAGCTGAACCCGAACATGCTCTTGCCGCGCACGCTCTTCGAACCGGGCACGGCCTGCAACGCGACCGACAGCGGATAGGTGACCTGGTCTTCCATGTCCTTGGGAGAACGTCCCGGCCACTCGGAGAGCACGATCACCTGGTTCTCACCCACGTTGGGAATGGCATCGAGCGGAACCTTCTGGGTCGCATACCAGCCGTAGGCGACGAGCGCCACTGACGCCAGCAAGACAACCAGCCGCTCGCGAAGGCAGAAGTCGAGTATCCCCTTGATCATCGGACGACCTCCCTGCGTTCGGGAGTCACGAGCCGTGTCGTCGGTGTTGACGTCTCGACATTCTCAGATGTCGTGTCTGAAGACGAATGCTCCGGTTCGGCCCGTCCAAACTCACCTGCTGGCGGCACATCCAAGTGAAAGTCGCCCATAGGCGGAAGATCTTCGACAGGTTGTTCACGGCGTGGCTTGGCCAGCTTGGCAAGGTATTTGTCGGGGTTCGCCAGGAGTGCTTCCCGACATCCCTCGCAACAGATGAAGACCGGCGTTCCATTCACGTCGACCTTGAGTGGCGGTCCCATCACCCCCAGTGGATAATCTGCGACCGGACAGAGCCGCTGTTCCTTGGCAAGGCTGCGGTCAGTCGCGGAGAGTGTCGAGAGTGCCTTCATGATCGCGGCTGCATCATCTGCCGATCCGTCTCGGCTACCCACACTGCCAATTTTCAGGAGGTACTTCTGTGGCTCTTCCCGCAGCCGTGCTTCGCAAGCCTGACAGCAGATCAGCACGGACTGCCCGTCGACATCCACCTTGAGTGGAGTCCCCATCGTCCCGAGCAGCATCTCGGTTACTGGGCAGACCTGCTGCGAATCGGCGAGTTGGCGGTCCTCGTGCGAGAGTTTGTCGAGTGCGACCATCATCACCGGGGTCAGCTCATGCTCCAACTTGGGCCGGGCCTTGGTGGGATCAATCAGCGACGAGTTGCCCGCCAATTGCATCTGCGAATCGATGAGAAAGTTGCCTCGGTTCGCTACCTGTTCCCCTTCACGGACGCCCTGACGAATGACAACGTCCATCCCGCAATGCGGGCCGAGAACGACGCGCCGAATCTCGAATCGACCGGGCTCCGTCTCAACGTAGACCACACTATTGTTTCCGGCCATCAGCACGGCGTCGCGCGGAACAACGAGGACGCGTTTAGCGTCGTCCTGTTGGTCCGTGAAGCCCAATTCACTGGCTGGGACAAGGTCGACTCCGCAAATCGGGCACTTCCCTGCCGTCGCTGAGACGATATGTGGGTGTCGGGGACTCACCCAGCGGTTGGCGAGTTCTGGATCGTAGACTGGTCCATCGTGGTCTCCCAGCGGCACATCAATTGTGGCTTTCGCGTAGTCGCCGACGCGCAGAACACCCTCGGCGTTAGCGATGACAACTCGCACTCCGACCGTCCGGGTTTTCGGGCTAACGTGGGGATCAATGAATGCCACGCGTCCTTCGAAGAATCGGCCCGGCAGCGATTGCACCTCTGCCTCGACCTTTTGGCCATAGCGAATCGTGGCAGCATCCTCAGGAAAGAGTGCCAACATCAGCCAGACCGTCGACAGGTCCGCCAGTTGATAGATGGCATCCCCTTCCTTCACATACTGTCCCTCAATCGCGAGTTTCTCAATGACGGTCCCGCTGATCGGTGCACAGAGATGCAGGCGACTGTTGGCTTCACCCACCTGCTCCAACTGGTCGACCTGCTCCACGGTCATCCCCAGTTCAATGACGCGTTGCCGGGCGCTGTCGTACATCTCTCGATTCGACTGACCAACCCGCTCCAAACGGGATGTACGACTCTCATCACGGGCCTTGCGGGCCAGAAGGAGTTCCACTTGGGCTGAGTAGAGTCGCGGTGAATATACCAAAGCCAGATGATCACCCTGCTTGACCACAACACCGGTATAGTCCGCATACAACCGCTCGATCCGTCCATCCACGTAGGCCGAGATCGTCTTCAACGTCCCTTCGTCGTAGCTCAACTGGCCAACTGACCGGATGGTGCGGGTCATCGGGACCGATTGGACTGACACGGTCTGGATGTTTGCCACACGCCGCGCGGAAGGATCCAGTCGAATCGAACGGCCATCCGACGTGCCTCCTCCCGAGGCAGCGGGCACCAGCTCCATCGCACACACGGGACATCTTCCAGGCTCCGCCTGAGGCGGTGTGCACATCATCGGACAGATGTACTTTGTATTCGCATCGAACGCGTGCGAGTCCGCATGTCCCTCGGTAACGCCTCCGCTGGAGATCCACCCCATTTGCTGGGCGACACCCAGTCCTGTCAATAATGCCGCCCCACACGCGAGGAGCAACAGCGGCTGCAGAAACAACTTGATCCACCATCGCCGCGATTCTCGCCGGGAGAGTTCTGGAATCGCCCCCGCCCGCTCCAGAATTGCGTCGTTGCATGCCACGACGGGCTCCGGCTGTGACACGTCGGAACGTGTCGGATCGATCTGACTAGGCTCGCTCATGACGACCTCGCAGGCAGTT
Source organism: uncultured Planctomycetaceae bacterium (assembly GCA_963707405.1). Classification (GTDB taxonomy): domain Bacteria; phylum Planctomycetota; class Planctomycetia; order Planctomycetales; family Planctomycetaceae; genus CAVPPT01. The sequence continues at coordinate 685,461 of CAVPPT010000008.1, forward strand.
TTCGAAAGATGAATCACGAGACCTCGATCGCTCCAGAAACAGAGCGTGCTCGTGACTTCTATGTAGATGCAGACTGGCGCAACGAACGCGATTCACCGCGAGGTTAACGTGCGCAATCAGTTCGGAGAGAGGGCGTTAGGTCTGCCAGCGGCAGAGAACGGCCAGGTGCCTGAGCGTGGGCAGAGAGAGGCTCGAATGCGCGGCGTCTGTGACTTGCAAGAACGTCAGTCCGACATCGCATGCGGGCACGAATGGTGCCACCATGCCCGCGTTTCGGAACTCGACTCGATCATCAGAACTCCGCCGCTCCTCGGGAACGGCGGGACGCCCATCATCAACCGAACAGCGACAGACGTGCGGCTGCGCTGACTTTGTGCAGCAACTGTGCGATGACTCCGCCGCCATCGTACAGCAGCAACTCCAGGCGTCCGTCTTCGGGCAGATTCCCGTCGCTGCGCAGCCGCCGACCGTTGGTGCGACACTCACGAGGAGCGTCGCCACGATCAGCGGCAGAACGAAGAGCTTTCTGTTGTGTCGGAACATCTGGAATCCGGTTGACGTCACGTCCAAAGCATCTCACCCGAACTCAGGTACGTCAAGCTCTGTCCTCCCCACGGTTCAGCGAAACGTGGGATGGCCACAGGACCAGACCGTACGTCGACCCCGCTACCTGACTGAGTCAGATATGCGCACGGGGGCGCCGGACATCTAAAGCGAGAGACGGCACAAAGCGACACAGCGATTTAGCGCACTCGCTGCGGTCGACTCGCAAACCTCTTCCGGGAAGCGAGTTGCGTGATGACTGCGCCGGCGTTGCCTCCATCCAACTCAGGGACGGGGCCGATGTGACCAGCTTCTCCACTGGCGATGGGTTCTCGACGGGGGGAGCGACCGGGTCGGGAGATTGCGATCGGCCACATCGACATCCCGCCCCACATCGGCAGGCATTCCCACGACCACAGGGGGTTCCTGCGTGATGTTGCACATGATGGGACGAGCAACATCCATGCCGCACCTTGCGAGTTGAGCAGCAGCAGTGTCGCGAGCGTTCCACGTCGTGACATTGACCGCGAGTCACTGTGCAATCGCAAGATACCACCACCGTGCCCTGCAGCGGGACTGAAATGGCAGCGAGCCAGATCAGCAAACGCCCGACAATCGTTGTGGACAGTGGCATGGTGATTCTGAAGTTCCGCTGGACAACTCAAGTCCATTCATAATCATCGGCTCTGTCGCCCCTCGAATCCGGGATGAATTCCCGCAAGCACGAATGAATTCTCTGCTCTTGTGCTCTGGGAACGACTGCGGTTTCCGAAGGTACGACGCCAATGTCCCTCATTAAGCGGCGGGAATGTAGAGAGACGGCAAGCAGCGAGCAATGCCAATCTGGAAGGGGCCACGCTCTTCAAATGGAGACTTCTGGCTAACGCGTTGAGGTGACGGGGGTTCTTTTCGCCAGCGACGCCACGCTCATTCACATCAAGACACCGTGAAGCGGTTCGCAACGTTGGACCAGAGTCATACGAGATGGTCGGCGAGATCAGACACCATAGGGACTGGCGGCACGGGGCATCGCTCATACCGAGTCACTCACACGGTCCCCAGTCCAATCGGCGCGATGCTCAGACGTGACATGGACGCTCGGTGGTTTAGGCATCCATAAGTTCTATCACGGCAGCTGGGGCTGGTGCATCCTCTACATTCTCTTCGCCTGGACCTTCGTCCCAGCAATTGTTTCGCTGATCGAGGGTATCATCTATCTGACAATGGATGACGCGAAATACGATGCCGCGTACAACTACAGCAAAGATTCCGCCTTCAAGTGGTGATGTGCGAATCGGCCCTTCGCAAGCCCAAGATTAACAACTGACTATATCGATGAAGTGGACCCCGGTTTTCGGACCACCGGTTAAGGTGGATTTTCGGAGGTTGGGAGGAGGATATCGTGGCGTCATCAGGAGGTGCATGATGGCGCGGACACGACGTCGATTTGATGGGAAGTTCAAGGCGAAGGTGGCTTTGGAAGCGATTCGGGAGTTGAGGACGGTCAGCGAGATTGCCAAGCAGTTCAAGGTGCATCCGAATCAGGTGACGCTTTGGAAGAAGCAGTTGCTTTCCGGCGCGGAGCAGGTGTTTGAGTCGGCGGGTGCGAAAGGCTCGAAGAGTGACGAACCCGAGGCCGCGGAGCTTTACGAGCAGATTGGTCGGCTGAAGGTGGAGTTGGAGTGGCTCAAAAAAAAAGTTGCCGAGAACTCGTGAGGAGTCATTGAGGTGGATCGACCGGGATCATGAGTCGTTGAGCGTTCGCCGGCAGTGTGCAGCTGCTGGGGATTCATCGTTCGCAGTTGTACTACGAGGCGGCTCCCGAGAATGGCGGAGAATCTGGAGCTGATGCGGCTGATCGACGAGCAGTATCTGAAGACGCCGTTCTGGGGCAGTCGCAACATGACGGTCTTTCTTCGCAGGCGAACGGATACGCGGTCAATCGCAAGAGAACGCAGCGTTTAATGCGGAAAATGGGCCTGGAGGGTCTGGCTCCGGGACCATCGACAAGCAACCGGCACCGGGCCACAAGGTGTATCCGTACCTGCTGAAGGACGTGGTGGTCGACCGTCCGAACCAGGTGTGGTGCAGCGACATCACGTACGTTCCGTTGCGTCACGGGTTTCTGTATCTGGTGGCCGTGATGGATTGGTACAGTCGGCATGTGCTGAGCTGGCGGTTGTCGAACAGCCTGGACGTGGAGTTCTGCCTGGAGGCGTTGGACGAGGCGTTGGACCAGGGCACGCCGGAGATCTTCAACACGGATCAGGGCTCGCAGTTCACGAGCCGGCTGTTCACGGAGCGTCTGCAGTTCGCAGTCGATCGAGATCAGCATGGACGGCCGTGGCCGGGCGCTGGACAACGTGTTCATCGAGCGATTGTGGCGAAGTGTGAAGTACGAAGACATCTACCTCAAGGGGTACGAATCAGGAGCCGATTGTCACAAAGGGCTGACGAGTTATTTCCAGTTCTACAGCCACGAACGTCCTCACCAATCGCTGGACTACCGCACGCCCTGGGAAGTCCACACACAGCCGCCCGAGATGACCGAGCGATCCACTCTAAGGAATCGCGACCAGTGGTCCGAAGAACGGGGTCCACTTCAGACCGCAATGGCGATGGCAGCGACATGGACGCGCCAGGCAGAGTTGGTGAGGGCTGGTGTGCTCGCCATCGGTGAAAGCGACGTATCCCGTCACCAGTCCGTCATCCTAGAAGCCCACATTCGGGAATACATTCGCCTTCAGTCCCTCAAGGGTGTCAGCGTCGTCCGCGTCAGGTTCACCCAACAGAGGCTGCTGCGTGTATCCACGGAATGTGAGTTCGGCCATCTGAGAGACCTGTCAGCCCTTAAGCTGGAGCTATGGTTGCTCGAACAGAGGGCAGCAGGGATGTCACCGGCCACTCAGAACGGATACCAAGAGGCGTGGGTTGCATTTGGAAACTGGTGCGTAGGCACCGGACGCATGAATGGAAATCCACTTGAGCGCGTACCCAAGGCCAACCCTCGGGTTGACCGGCGACGTCAACGCAGATCTCTTACCGAGGACGAGTTACGGCGCTTGTTGGTCGCTGCTCGGGAGCGCCCGCTGATTGAGGCATCAACGATCCGACGCGGACCGAACAAGGGTAAGCAACTCGTAAGTCTCAAGGACTCCACTCGTGACCAATTGCTGCGGTTGGGAAGGGAGCGAGCATTGATCTACAAGACTCTTGTCCTTACCGGACTCCGCCGAAATGAACTAGCTTCGCTGACCATCAAGCAGCTTGAACTGAATGGCCCAATGGCTCATGCCATTCTCAATCCTGCTGATGAGAAGAATCGAGAGGGAAACTCCATTCCACTCCGATCGGACCTCGCCACCGAGATCAGTGATTGGCTGCGGGATGAGCTTCATCGTGTCCAACGGGAAGCCTGTGCCTGTGGAAGCCAGATTCCTGCTGCTCTCGTACCGGACCAGAAGGTCTTCACTGTTCCGAAAGGGCTGCGCAAGATCCTCGATCGAGACTTGAAGTGGGCAGGAATTTCCAAGCGTGACGATCGAGGCCGGACCATAGATGTGCACGCCATGCGCCATACCTTTGGCACGTTGCTGAGCAAAAGGGGAGTGGCACCGCGAACCGCTCAGGCGGCAATGAGGCACTCAACCATTGACCTTACGATGAACACCTACACGGATCCCCGCCTGCTGGATGTTCAAGAGGCCCTGAAGGTGCTTCCACAGCTGCCGCTCCCTCATGCTCCGTGTGAGGGACGGTGCGAGTCTTCAGATCAGCTTGCACCTATGCTTGCACCAACTACTGACTCCCAAGCGCAATCAGTGTCATCTCCTGACATCCAAGGGATTCCAAAGGAGGACGTCCGACTCAGCACTGCGCTTGACGTAACTACCAAGTCTGGCAGGGATTGGCATTCACTGTCACGAACTGGCACAGAATCAAGGCGAATCGGGGTGACAGGATTTGAACCTGCGACCTCTACGTCCCGAACGTAGCGCTCTAGCCAAGCTGAGCTACACCCCGCGGCGGGCTGCATTTTAGCAGGACCGGTAAGCGGGTCAACGGCGGGGCGTTTCACGGAGCCGACGGCATGATTGACACAGTGTCGATGAGCCCCACGATTGTCAGCGAGCGACAATCTGTTGTGGCTGGCTCCTCAGCACCTCCGCGAATGCGGACGGACTTTTGCAACCGCGGCAGGAAGGCGATACAGTGAACACAGTGACGACTGCCGTGGACGGGCGAATGTGGCGCGGCATCCCTCCTTGTTGTTCAACCTTCCCTCCCTCCTTCCAGTCGAGACTCGCCATGCCTCAACACGATACTAATGGTCTGACCCGCCGTGAACTCCTCAAGTCGACCGGCAAGGTCGCCGCGGTATCCGCCTTCGCAGGGCTGATGGTGCCGCCCGTCTATGCCGCTGAAGACAACGCCGTGCGGCTGGCGTTGGTCGGTTGTGGTGGACGGGGAACTGGTGCTGCCGCGAACGCCCTGTCGGCCCAGTATGGTCCGACGAAACTGGTGGCGATGGCGGATGTCTTCGATAACCGCCTCAAGGGGAGTTACACACAGCTCTCAGGGCAGTTTGAGAATCAGGTGGATGTCCCCGAGGAGCGGCGGTTCATCTCGTTCGAGGGCTACAAACAGGCGATGGATTTGCTGCGGCCCGGCGATGTCGTCCTGCTCACCACTCCGCCGGCCTTCCGGTGGGTGATGTACACGTACGCGATCGAGAAGGGACTCAACGTCTTCATGGAGAAGCCGGTCACGGTCGACGGTCCCACCAGCCGCCGGATGCTCGAACTCAACAAGAAAGCGAAAGACAAGAATCTGAAGGTGGGCGTGGGGCTGATGTGCCGGCACTGTGCGGCCCGCGAAGAACTCCACCAGCGCATCCAGGATGGGCAGATCGGCGACATCATTCTGATGCGGGCGTATCGCCAGGCGGGGCCGACCGCCCACGCATTCACCGGGCCGGTTCCCGAGGGGATGAGCGAACTGATGTATCAGATCCGCGAGTTCCATGCGTTTTTGTGGGCGAGCGGCGGTGCGTATAGCGACTTCCTCATTCACAACATCGATGAATGCTGCTGGATGAAGGATGCCTGGCCGGTCGAAGCCAAGGCATCGGGTGGACGTCATTACCGGGGCGATTACGTCGATCAGAACTTCGACACATACTCAGTGGAGTACACGTTTGCCGACGGGACAAAGCTGAACCTCGAAGGGCGAACGATGGTGGGCTGCGACCAGGAGTTTGCCAGCTATGCCCACGGGACCAAGGGTTCAGCGATCATCTCGACCGCCTCGCATACGCCGGCCAAGTGCCGCACCTTCAGCGGCCAGCGGTTCGTGTCCGACGAGATGACGTGGGCGTTCCCGCAACCGGAACAGAACCCCTATCAACTCGAGTGGGATCACCTCATCAAGGCGATCCGCGAGGATCTGACGTACAACGAGGTGGATCGTGGAGTGGCCGCAAGCCTGGTGACGTCGATGGGACGAATGGCCGCCCACACCGGGCAGGTCATCACCTACGACCAGATGCTCAATAGTGAGCAGGAGTTCGCGCCGAATGTCGACAAGCTGACGCTGGACGGCCCGGCTCCGCTGCAGGCCGATGCCAACGGCAAGTATCCGGTGCCGATGCCGGGCCTTATTAAGAACCGCGAGTACTGACGGCGGGAGCAGGTGCCGCGGCCCAGTCGATGGCGTTCTTCAGGAGCGCCACAAAGGCGGTGTTTTCGAAGTCCTGGAGGTGTCCCAGCGATGTGTAGAATGAGCGCCCGCCGTCGGTGCGTGTGAACGTCCAGGCGACCGGCTCGGGTTCAACCCCTTCCACGCTGCCAGCCAGCAGCGGGGTCGTGCCCTTAGCCAGAGGGGACACCTTGTACAGGGAACCCCCGGCTGTGAAGCCGGCCTGTGATACGTTTTTGAGAATTGCATGAGTTCCGTGTTCATGAACGACGAACACCTTGCAAGTCTGATCGTTGCCATAGTGATTGGTGTAGTTGCCGCCGAGGACCTGGGCATCGAACTCGGGCCAGGCAGCCAGTCCCTCGGGTGGCGACTGGTTGCGGAGCGTAAAGGCGTGTGAGGCGGTGCGGAGACCGATGACCGGCTTACCCGCATGCGCATGCTGTCTGATGAGATCGAGCTGCTCCGCGGGAGGCGTGCGGCGGCGAACACTGACCAGCAGGATATCGGCACCCTGGACGACCTCGATTCCGGGGAAGCGGTTCTTGTCCTGCTCGTCGGCATGCACGATGCTGACGCGGTAGTCTTTGCCCAGATGCTCGGCGGCAAACTTCGGGAGTGTTTCGGCGGTCTTGTACTCATCTTCGCCAATGAGCATCACCAGGTGTGGCCGGTTGTCATCCTTGAAGCGGAACTCCGGGCCGTCGACAAACTGGTCGCTGGTGATCGTCGGGCAGACGAACTTCTCGATGTGCTCGATGATCAGGTCGGTGCCGGTGAAGTGACTGACGTAAGGCCACTCCTGTGGATTGTACATGGTGTCGGTCATGTCGCGCATCAGCACAACGTGTTTGCCGTTGCGCGCCATCTGACGCAGCCCGAATGGCCGCCCCAGCACGCACATGTTGGTGTGCACGCCCGTGAGGATGACGTTGTCGATCCCTCGCGCTTCGAGGATGCTCCAAACTTCCTCGCCCCTATCGGAGATGTAATCGCGCTGGTCGTCGATGGTGATCAGGTCGATCTGCGACTTCCAGGGGCCCATCGGATCGCGGCCGAGACCTTCGAGTTTCTTCACCCATGCCGCGTGTTCTGCCGGGTCGTCGTCTTCGGTCGTTTTTGTCTGGTCGACGGGATACACGCCACGTTCTTCTGCAGGGATGTGCCTGCACCACTCGGTGATCTGTGCGGGCAGATTGGCAGAGAGTGGAGTTGCCCGGCGCGCGTTCCCGCGCAGGATGCCCGGCATAGGTGTCCATACATTCGCTGGGAGCGTGAATGATGGTCACCCCCCGGTCGCGAGCAGCTAAGAGAACCTCATCGAGTCGGGGGGCAAACTCCTGCTCGCGACGGACGGCGTTGATCGAGTGATGCAGGTCCCACATGTCACAAACAATGATGGCGGTCTGCCGGGGATCCCAGGTCTCTTCGCGGTTCACACGATGGAACCGGCCTGTCCCGGGGGCTGTCTCTTCACAAGTTCGCATCGTCAGGTTGAGCGCGTCGGCCGACTCCCCGGCGCACACCTGCCCAGCGAACATCAATGGCTGGATTGCGGTCAGACACAGACAGAGCATGACGCGATGCGAACGCATGAGGGAATTCCTGGAGACGAGTGGGAGATCGTTAGACTTCGCGAACGACGATACGGTTTCCATTGACGGCCAGCACCTCGATCTGGCTCCCCTGCGGGATGAACGGTCCGTCACTGACAACGTCCACCATCTCATGGCCGATCTGTGCCTTGCCTGCCGGGCGGAGCACCGTGAGCGCCGTCCCGCTTCGGCCGACAAAGCGATTGGGGTGTTCACCAGCCAGGTCGGGATGCAGGCGTGGTTCATCAGGCGATGTGACCGTGTTCATCCCCGGGGGGGTCAGGATCATCTGATTCAGGATGGGGATACTCGGCAAGTAGCGCGACAGGGCCATTGCCATCACAATCACGGCGATGATCGACGTGCTAAGCGTGGCCATCGTCTTGGTGGCTTCGCTGAAGTCGCGGTTCGGCTCCAGATTTCCGAACGTCTGCGAGGCCATCACGAGCGCGGCGAAGACCAGCAGTCCGCCAGTGATACCGAACACACCGAAACCGGGGATGACAAAGATCTCGAGCGCCAGACAGGCCAGACCCAGCGTGAACAGCATCACCTCCAGCCACCCGGCCGTTCCACCCAGAAACTTGCTCCAGAAGAAGATCGCAAAGCAGAGTGCCGAGAGGATGCCCAGCACACCGCTCATGAAGTGCAATTCCAGATAGATGAGCACGATGCCCAGAAAGAACAGCAGCCCGGTGACGACGTTGGTGTTCAGGAGGAACACCGTGTCATCGATCCAGGTGCGGGCGACCTTACGGGGCGTAATATCGGGCGGCACGCCCAGCCGCTCCTTGAGTTCGTCGAAGTCTGCGACCGGTCGCTCAGCGAGTTTCAGCTCGTGGGCCCGCACGCCGTTCACAGTCAGCAGGTTATTCTCGGCGGTCTCAGGCACCATGCGTCCGCGCACCCATTCGTCTCCGGCGGCGTGGATCTGTTCATCCGACATGAACCAGGTATCACCGGTGTTCTTGTTGGTGACTTCATACACAGCGACGTCCTTGTCGGCCATGGCAACCGCCAGTGCCGAGGGTCGATGCTTGCGGTCCGCCAGGGTCGTCATCGTCTCCCGCAGGAAGCTGAGGATCTTCTCAGGAGCCCGCTCGAATTGTCCTCCCTCGGACGTTTCGATCGGCCCGGCATCACCGATAGTGGCATGACGCGTCATGTAGATCTCGTCACAGCCCAGCGCGATGATGGTGGCACCGCTGAGGGCTTCTCCCCGAATAAAGGCGACCGTACGCACCTCCTGGTCTTCCAGATCGGCGATCGTGTAGGCCAGATCGCGGCTGTGCCACAGCAGTCCGCCCGGAGACTGAATCTCGAAGATGATCATCTTCGCCCCATCGGCGACCGCTCGGTCGATCTGTCGTTTGAGAAATGAATCGAGCAGCGGATCGATCGTGCCTTCAACCTCGATCACGGCGACGTTCTCGTAGGTTCCCGGACGCGCCTTCTCGCGGAGCGATTCCAGGCGCATGCCATAGGCCGCCGCCAGTTCGTGACGACTTTCCGCGACACTCGTCGCCAGGAAGTCGTTGTTGGCGCGCCTGGGCCCCGGAAAACAGCCCCGGCACGCCAGCTTCCTTGATTGTTCGTGAATCGCGGATGACTACGCCGGAATCCCGCAGCCGCGATGCTTCAGCTTCGGTGACCAGACGGCGTTCGCTCATGCCATCGGCGGGTTCGACCGTCAGCTGCAGCAGCGTCGTCTGGGGATTCATCATCGACTCCGCGAGGGCGCGATTGACCAGCTTGTTATGACGTTTGGAGACCAGGTTCAACACAATCTCCTGCTGTTCTCTGGGGACCGCCTGTCCTCGGCCGATGTCTCCCAATTGGGCATCGGGATGCAGGACGATCTCCTTGCAGGCCAGCGCCGCCAGGACATTGTTGCCTGTTACTGTTTCCGGAACCCAGGCCACCGTGGTCACCCGCGACAGGGCAGCCGAGGTGAGGAACTCGGCCAGTCCATACACATGATGGAACTGGCTGGTTCCCGGGGTCACTTCGATGACGAGGATGGCCTTGCGCTCGTCCTTGCCCGCTTCGTTCTGCAACTTGAGCCCGACTTCGCGCACCCAGCCAATGAGCTGATCGTCGATCGGACTGGTCAGCGTGACATACCCGGCCGCCAGCGGCTCGTCCGCAGGGTTCGGTACGTCATCGGCGCGTAGGGCCGAGACCGCCTTCAATGCGACACAGCATGCAAGGACCGTCAGGAAGACAGGCCCTCCACCATTCACCGATCGTCTGATTGCTGTGCCGAACATTCAGCCTCTCCCTCGCGTGTCCCGTCCGCCGAACTGCACATTATACGACCTCATGAAAATGAGCGTCAAACAGGGCGATCTGCGGGATATCGATGTGCCTGTGCGATGAGGTGTCGGCAATTCAATGGGGGAACCCCGGAAAGCCTACACCCCATGCTGGATCCTCGCGTGTGCGGGGATGACGGCTCACTGTCCGTCTGCCGCAATCGAAGCTGGCAGCTTCAATTGCGAGACAACGTGTCGGGTGGAAGAACGAGACAGGGGTGCGGCTGGATCACCAAATTCCATGGCTGCCGCGCGATCGGAGGTTCATCCGCCGATCGAGTACATCGGCCGCAACGGCTGGATGAACCGGGCTGTGTTGATTTCGTGCCCCTCCTTCTTGTCGTCGATCGACTGCCGCACCGTCTCCTGAATCTCGGCGTCGCCGGCACCTCCGCGGAGCAGGCTGCGAATGTCGGTCTCTTCCATGCTGAACAGGCAGTTGCGCATCTTGCCATCCGCTGTGAGCCGAAAGCGGTTGCAGCTGCGACAGAAGGGCTGGCTGACGGAGGCGATGAGCCCGATGCGTCCGGTGCCGTCCTCGAACTCGTATTCAGTGGCGGGAGCCCGAGAATCCTGCTGCGGGATGGGCCTCAGGGGACAGATCTCCGACGAGAGACGCTCGATGATCTCCTGACCGAAGAGGACTTTGTCCCGCTCCCAGGCGTTGTCGGCATCGAGCGGCATGTACTCGATGAACCGGACTTCGAGACCCGTTTCGCGGCGAAGTGGCCGAACGGACCAAGTTCCTCTTCAGTGAGGCCGCGGATGGCGACGGCATTGATCTTGATCTTGCGGAACCCGACACGCTGCGCAGCTTCGAGCCCCTCGATGACCTTTTCGTAACCTTCGCGGCGGGTGATCTGCTGGAACTTCTCCGCACTCAGCGCATCGAGACTGACGTTGAGCCGTCGCAACCCGGCGTCGAAGAGTGCCTGGGCCTGCTCGGCCAGCAGGATGCCGTTCGTCGTCATGCCGATGTCGCGGATGCCGGGGATGCCGGCAAGCTTCGCCACCAGCAACGGCAGATCGCGGCGGACGAGCGGTTCGCCTCCGGTCAGTCGCAGCTTGTCGACCCCCAGCGGAATGACCGCCCGTACAAACCGTTCGATCTCCTCAAACGTCAGCAGATCCTGTCGCGGCATGAACTGCACGTTGTCGGCCGGCATGCAGTAGAAGCAGCGGATGTTGCAGCGATCGGTCACACTGATCCGCAGATTGTTGTGGACCCGGCCGAACGAATCAAGCAGTTGCAGATTCATGAGGGCACCTCCCCGGCTTCGACTCCCGGATGCACCCACTTGGTTGCAACTCCTGGATGCACCCACTCAGTCGTGCCATCAGCCCAGTGTTCCTTCTTCCACATCGGGACGACCTCCTTCAGTGTGTCGATCAGGAATCGCCCCGCCTCGAAAGCCTGCACGCGATGCGGGCAGCTGACGGCGACCGCCACACAGATGTCGCCCAAGTCCAGATGTCCGGTGCGATGTACGATCGCCACTCCCACGACCGGCCAGCGCCGCCGGGCCTCGTCTTCAAGTTCCTGCATCGTCGCCTGGGCCATGGCGGGATAGGCTTCGTAGTCCAAGGCCAGGGTCTGACGATCTCCTGTCATTTCGCGGACTGTCCCCAGGAACAACACGACCGCGCCGGCAGACGGAGAACGGACCGACTCTGTGAGTGCAGCATAGTCGATCGGGCTCTGGGTCAATTCAATCATGGCATGTCAACGCGTGCGAGGCTCCCGTGTTCAACCACCGCTGACCGGGGGGAAACAGGCGATCGTGCTGCCCTCACGGAGCCGCGAGTCCCCAGAGGCATAGCTGTTGTCAATTGCCACCAGCAGATGTGGAAGAAGCGGCCTGAGGGCCGGAACCTGCTCTCCGAGCGACGCCTTCAAATCGGCCACAGTGGCCGTGGAGGGGACCTCGACCTGAAGTAAAGAAGCCCCTGCCAAGTCGCGGGCCTGCGCGAATAGCTCGACTCCCACGTTCATGTGACCAGCAGCCGTTTTGTTCCGGGTTGCAGCCGTCGCTTCAACTCAGGCATCAGTCCGTACGCCAAGGCCAACAGTTTAAGGGGATGAATCGTTGGGACCACAGTCCCTTGCTCCATCTGGATCTTGCAACTGCTGCATTCGGTAATCCCCAGGAGGATGTCGGGTGACTGCATCTCTTCGATCAACCCCGCACCGATCTGCAGCGATGTTTCGAAATGTGCCTGCGTCAGGCCGAAGGCCCCCGCCATCCCCGAGCAGCCTTTCTCGATTCTACGGAGAGTCAACCCGGGGATCAAACTGAGCAGGTCTGCAAACGGGGTACTCGCTTCCAGTGCCCGCAGATGACATGGGGTATGATAGCCGGCCACGACCTGGACAGGTGAGAAATCGGTGCGTAATCGCCCGGCGGCGTGCAGATTCCTGAGAAACTGTCCGGCTTCAACGACCCGCGACGACAGCAGTTTGACATCGGGATGGTCGATCAGCAGCGGATACTCCTGCGACAGACAGAACGCGGCTGCCGGTTCCGTGCAGACAATCTGATGCCCTTCGCGGACCAGTTCACACAGTTCGCGGAGATTCGCGTCCGCTAGTTGTCGGGCTGCAACGAGGTCGCCGGCCGTAATCATCGCCATGCCGGAGGCGGTCTGCCGGGCAGGAATGATCACGTCAATCCGGTTGTGGGCCAGCACGCGCAGAAACGCTTGTGCCAGTTCGGTGTCGTGGTAGTTGGCATAGTGATCGACGAAGTACACGATCGGCTTCTGGCCGTACTCGCCGGCTGATAATCCCGCCTTCTCCCCAGGTTCGGGACAGGAATCGAGAAAGCTGTGGCGTGCGAAGGGTGGCAGCTTGCGTTGATCGGCAATGCCCAGCGTTCGCTCCATTACCCAGCGACACAGTCGACTGTTCAGAATCCAGTTGGAGACCGGTGCCAGCTTGCATCCGAGCCAGCCGAACGAATGCGCACGCGAGAGAATCCAGTCAGCACGGCTGAGACCGTTGGCCGCGACGTAGGATGCCTTGGCTTCGATCATCATCTGGGGGATGTTGACATGGGACGGACACTCGAGCTGGCACTGCTTGCAGTTGAAGCACAGGTCGGCGAGTCGCTTCATGTCGTCCGACCCTAGCGACTGTCGGTCCAGAGCCCCGCTCATCACGTTGCGCATGACATTGGCCTTCGACCGCGGCGAGGCTTCTTCGACTGCATCGATACGGAAGAACGGACACATCCGCAGACCAGGTTCCTGGGACCGGCAAACGCCGCAGCCGTTGCAGCGCATGGCTGCCTGCGTCAGTTCCTCGCTGTCCCAGCGAAGCTGCAGCGGCGTCACCTCGGGAGCAGAACTGCTGCGAACGGGACGAAAGCGGCGGATCGTGACATGCGGATCGTCGCTGATGATCTTGCCCGGATTCAGCAGGTTGTGCGGGTCGAAGATGTCCTTGACCTGCTGGAAGACCTGATACAGCGGACCGTACTGGGAGCGGATGAACGCGGTCCGCGCCAGACCGTCTCCGTGTTCGCCGCTGATCGTGCCCCCCACACTGAAGACAACATCGTACAGGTCACGGGCGATGGATTCGATCCGGTCGGCATCGACAACAGACGGAGGAGGCAGAAACGGTCGCAAGTGCACCTGGCCGGATGCGGCGTGCGCGTAAAGTGACGCGGTCACCTCGTGCCTCTGCAACACACGCTGGGCGCGGTGCAGAAACTCACCGAGCGTCGCGGGAGGAACGGCAATGTCTTCCACAAAAGGCAACGGGCGGATGCTGCCGGGAAGACTCGTCAACAAGGGCACCACACGGTTGGGCAACGACCACAGGAAATCGACATCGGCTGCAGTGTAGGCCTCACGTGCGACCATGACCGATTGCTCGAGCATCCGTACACTTTCGATCACCATGCGGATGCGGTCACGGACCTGCCGTTCGCTATATCCGGTCTGCTCGACGATCAGGGCGGCTTCCGCCGTCTTGGGAATCCACTGCTCAAACTGCGGATCGGACTCGCGACCCAGCGAGAGCAGTCGCCGGTCCAGCAGGTCACAGGCACTGGGGAGTTGCTCGGCGATGGTCTGAACGGCTGAGATGGCCGACTCCAGATTTCCGAAGAGCAGGAGCACCACACCGCGGTGTGCCGGGAGCGGCGACGTGTGCAGCGTCGCGGAAGTGAACAGACCCAGTGTTCCCTCGGAGCCGATCAGCAACCGGGGGAGATGAAGTTCCGTCGAGGTAAGGACGCCTCTGAGCAAATAGCCGCAGCAATTGCGAATCAGGGCCGGCTGCCGATCCCTTATCAACGGCTCGTTGTCCGCGAGGAGTTTTGCCAATCGCGAGGTGATCCGCTCGCGCACCAGATCGTTCTTCGTGGTACCAGGTTCAAGACCCGGCGGAACCACGTCTGGAACAAAACCGGCTGATCCGGAACGCAGTGGCTCACTACGAGCCTCGAAGCGAATTCCCCCGGGCAGCACGACCTCCATGCTGCGGACATGGTCACGGACCGATCCCACGCGAACTGCATGAGAACCGGCCGCGTCGACCGCCAGCATGCCTCCGATGGTGGTAGTCGCAGAGTTGGATGGATCGGGAGGAAAGTAGCGTCCCTCGCTGCGCAGGCGCTCGTTCAGACGATTGCGCACAACCCCGGGCTGCACGCGGACCGTTTCGCTGCCAATCGCTTCTATCTCACGCAGATGGCGGGAAAAGTCGACAATCAGTCCCCTGCCGACCGCTGCACCAACGACACCGGTACCGGCTCCCCGAGGGACCAGCGGGATGTGCTGATCCTGGGCGTACCGGGCCAGGGCGACGACATCGTCGGCATCGACGGGATAAACGACCCCGAGGGGCCGCTCCTGGTACAAACTGGCATCGGTGGCATAGATCGATGTCGACAGCACATCGAACCGGAGTTGCCCCCGGAAGACGCCGCTCAAATCATCGAAAATGTCCTGTTGCTGGGTATCCAACCGGTTCTCACGACAAGAAAGGGAGCTAGGAACGGGCCGTTCGTCCGGAGTCGGCAACTCGCAGCTTCTCGTGCCGGTATCGCTCGGCGGTTTCGTGATCGAATCCCGGACGATCGGCGATATCGATTCCCGAGTGGCGCGCCTGGCAACGATAGCACACCAGGACGTCCGACATCACCAGGTAGAGGAGCATGTCGATGAGTGCGAAGCTCATCAATATCCCCAGCGCGAGCCTGGGCATGTAGAAATACCAAGCGATCGAACTGCCCAGAGCCCCGGAAACGACCATGAGCAATCCCAACCGCTGGGGAAAGTCCTTCTGACGCCACAGGTCGGAATTGCCGCACAGCACGCAACCGACCGGTTGCCCCTCCTTCACGCTGCCTGCCGGTACCGTGCGCGTCCAACCGCACGCAGGACACTGCAACACCCTGCTTGCCTCCACATTCTCGTGGCGCAACGGATAACGACACTCGGGACACTGATGGCGCAATAGCAAGTGAGTGGATATCCTCAAGGCTCGCGAATTGGTGTGGAGCGGGGTTGCCAATGACGTCCCGCTCCCTGGGCATCACGTGATTCTAGCGGTTCGACACACTGAAATCCTCATGCCGGGCATTTGATTCCCCCCCCCGCTCTCGACAGGATGTGTTATGACCGTTGCGTCCCGTTCCCCGGGCGTAACTCACAAACTCACCCGCAGCCCGCGCCGTGAGGACGGTCCAAGCAGCACATGAATCAAATGTCAGACTCCGATTCTGAACAATCGTCCCCAGACACCTCCGTCCTTGGCTGAGTCGTTGTGGCCCTGCTGACGGTGCTCGCCGCACTGATTTATCGTTATGCCGCTCCGATTCACAGCGACCTGCGGGACCGAACGCTCACCGACGACCGATTGAGGCCCGGGTCGAACTGTCCCCAGTCGAAACGACACAGATCGAGATCATCCAGCAGGCTTCGCCGGCTGTTGTGCATATCACGACGGCATCCTTGAACGTCTTGCGAGGATATGATGTCACCGAGGTGCTGTGTGGAACCGGCACCGGCCTGATCTGGAGTGACGATGGCTATATTGTCACGAATCACCATGTACTCGAAGGGACCCAGCGCGCCTATGTGATGCTGGCCGATAACACGAACTATCAGGCTCAGTTTGTGGGTGATGCACCGGCCCACGATCTTGCCGTGCTGACGATCGATGCTGGCCCGACGAAGCTCACGATACTGCCACTGGGTACGTCCGCCGACCTTCAGGTCGGTCAGAATGTCTACGCAATTGGCAGTCCCTTTGTTCTGGATCAGACCCTCACGACGGGTGTCATCAGTGGACTGGGGCGCGAGATCTCCTCCCCCAATGGGCGGATTGTGGACGTCATCCCGACCGATGCGGCCATCAATCCGGGAAACTCCGGCGGTCCGCTGCTCGACAGCGCCAGACGGCTCATTGGCGTCAACACCGCCATCTCCAGCCCGAGTTCCGGAACATATCCCGGTGTCAGATTCGCCATGCCGGTTGACGCCGTCAATCGGGTCGTGCCCGATCTCATTGCCCATGGACGCGTCATTCGTCCCGGGCTGGGTGTCCTGATCTTCTCGGACGCATCAATGCAGGAACTGCAATCCCGGGGTCATCTCTCTGCCGGGCAGTCCGGCGTGCTGATTCGACAGGTCCTGCCTGGCGGAGCCGCAGCGCAAGCCGGACTCAGGGGGACAGTATTGGGTGCCAATGGCCAGAATGAGTGGGGAGACTTGATAGTCGCCGTCAATGGGCGCGTCATGACCGACTCGCGTGCCCTCAACCAGATCCTTAGATGAAGTTGAGGTTGGCGACACGGTCACAGTGAGTGTCCTGCGGGACGGTCGGCGGCTGGATCTGCCCGTCACGTTGCAGAATCTGCAGTCCGTCGATCACTGAGCGGCGCGCATCGTCCTTGCCAGACACCGTGCCTTCTCTTGCCGGCACGTATTGCCAGGCTTCCCTGATCGGAACACCTACCTCCCGCGAGACGTCGTTCTCGCACCGGTCAGTCAATCATTCAAGGTCGTTCGGTTCGCGCAAGGTCTGACGACTCAGCAAGCGGTAACGATCGCAGCGTCGCTTAAGCGTCGTTTGCCCGCCGGTCGTTCCATCCCCCCACATTGATCTCGGTGCATCGGGGACGTGAGCCGACCTAATTCCTGCGACCGCGCTTTGCATGGCGAGATACGGAAGAAGGCTGCATCAATGAAGAACCTCAGGCTTAAGACGGGACTGTTACTCGTCGGTCTTTTCTGCCTGACGTCGACCACGACCATTCAGGCCCAGGACGACGCCGCCAGACCCATCGAGCAGACGAGATTTCGTTTGTTCGGTGGACGTGGAAACACCGGCGATGAGTCCCGGGACGCACAGGACCGAGGTGCGGAGGATGAACCCGCCAAAGCTCCGGCAATGGTCGAACCGATCAAGATGCCGACTTTCCGCGGACCGGCACCGACCAGCCAGCGACAGACGACACCCGATGGGCAACCGGCCGATCCCCTGCTCGAACTGGTGCAGCGGGCGATCGACCTGACTGCGGCACGAACACTCGACGCCAACGCCCATACTCCATGGCAGATCATGCACGGCATGCTCGCCTTGCGGGGGGACATGCAGCTCCGTTCGGGAAACAGCACCGTCCGTGCCATCGACTGGCTCTCTGCCGGGCCGAAGTTCCGCAATCAGTTCTGGTTCGAAGCGACCCCCTATGGTGGGAGGCCTCATCCATTCAACGTGCCGTTCCATTTCGAGGGACATCCCAATCAGTTCCTGGCCCTGATGGCGTTGACCAACCTGCCGTTGGAGCATCAGTTCACCGTCGCCGGGGGCAAGACCGTCACCATTGCGGACATGATCCAGAATGCCAAGATGACGGTGAACACACGCGAGGAAATCACATGGACGTTGTGGTTCCTCACGCATTACATCGATCAGGATTCTGAGTGGGAGAACGCGGCTGGGCAGCCTTGGAGTATGGAGCAGCTCGTCCGCATTCAGACCCAGGCCTCGACCAAAGGTACCCCCTGTGGAGGCACACACGGCCTGTTCGCGCTGGCCTATGCCCGTAACGCTTACCTGCAGAAGCATCGCACCTTGCGCGGAGTCTGGTTCGAGGCTGACCAGAAGATCAAACGGCACATCGAGGTTGCCAAATCGCTGCAGAACAGCGATGGCAGCTTGTCCACGGAGTTTTTCACCGGACGTGGTGTCAGCCAGGACTACAATGAGCGCATCAAGGCTTCGGGGCACACGCTGGAATGCCTGATGATGATGTTGCCCCACAGCCAGCTCAGCGAAAACTGGGTCCGCCGCGCGGTTGCCTCGGTGGCCACCGATCTCGTTCACACATCCGGCCGCCCCACCGAATGCGGACCGACGTTCCACGCCCTCAGCTCGCTCGTGCTGTATCGCGAACGCGTGGCCCCGCGGCCTCCCGTCGAGAACCTTGCCGAGCAATCACCGGGGAGCCCGGCAGCGACGCAGAGACCCAACGCGACCCCACTGCCGGAGGTCTCAGCGTCCGTAACAGCCGATTCAACGAATCCTGCATGGAAGGCACATACGTCGGCTGAGCCGCAGCTATCCGCCGAGCCCCCGGTCCCGCAGCCGCAGGACGTCGCCGCTCAAAGCTCACCCACCCCGTTGATCTCCGTTCCTTCGGCCTTGCCGGCACGTATCTCGGAGGAAGTCGTTGCCGACTCGAAGCCGATCGTCGCTCAGCAACCTTTGGCCGCAACCGATACTGCTGAACCGGTCCCGCTGATTGAAATGGGTCCGTTGCCCGCACCGACGGTTGCCGAACCGCGTTCCGATGCAGACCCCGACCTCGAGCGGCGAGATCGACTGGCGCACCGGGCCGCAGAACGTCTTGCCGAAATGATCCGACGGAGCCGGCCGCTGCTGGATCGGGGGACGCCCGGCGAGGATCATCAGCCGTTGCAGTCGCCGGCGACACGCGATGCCGAGCGGATCGCCGCGGAACCGCGTGATGCACCAGTCATCCGCTGATCTTGGCTGGCGATGTGCTTGACCCTGTCCGGGATGCCGGGACGAACACCTGACGCGGGGCCAGTTCCTGCGTTTCGTCAACCATCTCAGCGAGCGCACACAGTGTGCCATCCGGTCCGATGAGCGCCACACTCACGCCAGGAGGTGCATCGTCTGGTTCGGGAGCCGCGATTCGCTGACCACGTTGGATTCGATGGAGTCCGGCCGCGTCGACTTCACAGCGCGGCAGATGAGGCAGGACCTCCAGAGGCGTCATCAGTCGGGACCGCCAGTTGAGCTTGTCGAGTTCATCGGGCGAGATGCCCTCGGCGGAGGTCAGGCTGCCGAGGCGGGTGCGGATGAGACTGCTCATCACACCCCCGCATCCCAGTCGCTGCCCCAGGTCGCGACCGAGCGATCGAATGTACGTTCCGGAGCCGCAGGTGATGTCCAGCACCAGCGTCGGAGACGAGAAGGTCACGATGTCAATCGCATCGATCTGTACCGGCCGGGGTGTGAGTACCGGGAATGTGCCTTGTCGCGCGAGCTTGTGGGCCCGCTTCCCACCCACTTTGACTGCTGAATACGCCGGCGGTACCTGGAGTACCGTTCCCAGAAACTCCGGCAACACCTGTTCGATCTGTTCGCGCTCGATGACCGGGGCCCCCGCGACCTCGACGATTTCCCCCTCAATGTCGTCGGTCGAGCTGGTCCAGCCCAGACGGAACTCGGCCCGGTAGCTCTTGCTCAGCTCATGCACCAGCGGGACCAGGCGAGTGGCCGGGCCGACACAGACCAGGAGCACACCCGTGGCCAGTGGATCGAGCGTTCCGGCATGTCCCACCTTGTTGGGTTTGACAAGCTGCTGGACATGATCGACAACCCGCCGCGACGTCCAGCCGCGTGGCTTGTTGACATTCAGAAAGCCGAACGCTGATCGATGTCCGGCCGGCATCGCATCTTCTTGTGGCAAGAGTTCTTGTCCGTGCGAGTATGAGGCGTGGCCGGTACACAAACAGCCGCAAGAGTGTCACCGACCACACTGCACCCGATGATAGTCCGCCACGTGCACCAGGTAAAACGCTTAGTTGCAATGGCCGGTGTGTGGGCGTGTCTCTCGATCAGGTCCGTACCAGCGGCGACAGCCAGGCACACAGGCTGCTCCCGAACATCAGCGGCCCCCAGGCAGCAAACTCCGAGCTGATTAGGCTCGCACGCCCGAGGTACTGTCCCCCTTCCACGACCGCCATGATCAGCCCCAGCACCATCATGCACACCGCCATATTGGTGACCAGACTCAACGACTCGCGACGGATCACCAGCGGCACGACCAGGAAGATACCGATCACGTTCAGCAGCGGCTGCGTCAGACGAGCATGCAAATGCAGGACCTGTGCCCGTTGCAAGCGGGTGCCGGTCGACGGCTGTTGAATGCGCTCAATGAGATCGGTTGTGGACAGCAGTGTGAAGTTGGTGCCCCGCGTTGACAGCTGGTCGAAGGACACATCCGTGATGACAAACACGTCCTTGCAATTGGGCTGGGCAATGAGGTGTGCTCGCCCCAGATCGGTCAGTCGAATGTCGGCCAGCGCCGGGGTCACGTCGTTCAGATACCACCCGGCCGGCCCATCTCCATCGGCGGGGAAATACCTGGCTTCGGGGGACCGCAGGGAGACGAACTCTTCGACCAGACCATTCTCCCACAGGCGGAATTCGGCCGACTCGATCGCACGGGTTTCCGGGAGCAACGCCTGCCCCGAGACGAACAGTCCGTGGGACCGGTCGTACTGAGGATCCACTTCCTGGGCGTGCGACGTGTCTTCGCCATGCTTGGCCGTCAATTTGTCAGCAATGGGAGGAATGATCACCTCGCGATTCGTGATCAACATGCCATGCACGACGAGGATACCGGCCAGAAACGGGAGCGCGAGGCGGTATGTCGGTACCCCCGCTGCGAGCAACGGATGCAGTTCCCCATGGCGGAGCACCAGTGCGAAAACCGAGACGACCGCGAGTGTGGCCAATGTCGGTCCGATCAGATCAAACAGCCAACTCGTCTGAAAGAGGTAGTGTCGCCCGATGAGCACCAGCAGCGTGAGCATGCCGTCATCCTGGGCCGCATTCTGAAAGTTATCGAGATTCATGAACCCGTCGATTACGGTGAACAACCCGACCGACGCGGCAAAGAAGCCCACGAAAATGGAGACGAATCGCCCCAATAGATAGCGATCAAACGTGGTCATGCAACGCCTGCCGTTATGTTGCCAGTCGCTCTCATGTGCAAGAGGTGCCGGGTAATGGTCTGGCACCGGGAATCCGCGGGGCCCCGGAAACCAGGGTCCGACGCCGCCCAAGGGGGCGCGGATTACAGGCAAATGGCACAGATTGGTCAAGGTCAACAAGCGAATGAGGGTGCCAGACTTCAGGCGAATGGCACCCGGCTGGGCCGCACAAACGAACGCAGCCCGTGGCTCATCGCCACGGGCTGCTGTGCGTGTTGCAGTTTCAGAGTCCGTACGAGGACTACTGGGGCCTTTGCGGACGATTGCCGCCACTTGGACCGCCACCCGGGCGACCACCGCCACCTTGACCACCCGGAGGTCCGCCGCCAAAACCACGTCCGCCCCCTCCACGCCCGAAGCCTTCCGGCATGGCAAAGGGTGCTCCCTTCATCTTTTCAAAGGCCTGCTGCTGTTCAGGAGAGAGCAGTGCGACCACCTGGGTCTCGTGCGATTTCTGCATCTCCTGCATTTTCTTCATGGCTGCTTCGCGGTCACCGCTGCGGAACAGATCACCCATTTGCTGCCTCGACTCCTCACGCAGGGAGTCCATCTTCGCGGTGATCTGTTTCTGCAACTCTTCAGAGATCTTCAAGGTCTTGGCGACTTCGGGATCCGTGAGGGCGCGAGTGCCCTGCACCTGCACATTGATCTCGTTGAGCCGCTTCAACTGTGCTTCGTCGAGGATGACGGCCAGCGACTCGCGGGCCTTGGCAGACTGCTGTTCTCCGAATTCGCGCATCTTGGTGCTGAAGGCTTCTCGTTCCTCGTCACTCAATTCGCGGAAGTTCTGGGGAAATGCGGGGGCTCCCTCACGCAAATCATCTCCGAGAATCTCGACCAGCTCGACCTGGTCTTCGGTGACCTTGAGTTCCTGGCGCACTTCATCCACCCGCAGCAGTCCCAACAGAGGGCTACCGCCAAAGCCGCCACCCGGAGGCCCGCCGCGTCCGCCGAAGTCAAAGCCGCCTCCGGGTCGACCACGTCCGCCGCCGTCCTGTCCTTGTCCCTGACCGCGCGGGGACGACCGCCTGGCTGTTGAGCCGCAGCATCGTGAACTGCCAGCAGACCGGCCATAAGGCCCACCAGCAACAGTGAAAGGACATTTCGTTTGGGCATCTGGGTCTCCCGACAATTCGAAACGGGGATGGTTCGTGAGATGGAGATGAGGAAGACAGGCAGCGAACCAATACCTGTCCACCCAGCAGCATACCGTGATGCGGGCAACGCCGTACACGCACACGGAACGGATTGATCCTGTTTTTACAGGGAATTGGCCCGTCGGGTGTCCCGAGTCCCGTCCTCCGGTGTACGATGCATGCAGAGATTCGGTAACGAAGGAGGGCAACCGAACTGTGACTGATTCATCCTCAGAGGTCCTCTCCGTCGATCTGGAACAACTCCAGCAAGGCGGTCAGGAAGCAGTTGGAGAATTGTTCTCCAACTACCGGGACCGGCTGCGCGCACATGGTTCGCTTCCGCATGGATCACCGGCTGTCCGGTCGCGTGGACCCGGACGATATTCTCCAGGAGGCCTACCTCGAAATTGCCCGCCGCATCCAGGACTACCTTGATCAACCAACCGTGCCGATCTTTGTCTGGATGCGTCAGATCACCTGGCAGGTGATGGTGGACACTCATCGTCGGCATCTGGTCGCACAGGCTCGCAACATCAATCAGGAGGCCTCACGAATACCGGGAATGGGGGTGACGTCGGTCTCGCTGGCGGCACGGCTGGTGGGGAAGCTGACCTCACCCAGTCAGGTGGCCATTCGGGAAGAGCGACTGGCCCGTGTCCGGGAGGCATTGGATGAAATGGATGAGATGGATCGGGAGGTTCTCGCCCTGCGTCATTTCGAACAGCTCTCGAACAACGAAGTGGCCGACGTTCTGGGACTGCAGAAGGCCGCGGCCAGCAACCGTTATGTGCGGGCACTCTCCCGACTGAAGACGATTCTGGACCGCGTCATGAAAGACGACTGATGGCGAATGAACTCAAACCGCTGCCTCTCAGCCCCGGGGAAGATCGCGATCCGGTCGACGTGCTGGCCGATGAGTTTGCCGAACGGCTCCGTCGTGGTGAAACGCCGCCTGTCCAGGAGTATGTCGAGCGCTATCCCGAACTGGCCGAGCAAATCCAGGAGGTGTTTCCGTCGGTCGTGCTGCTGGAGCAGCTCAACTCGCAACACGAGTCGGAGGTCGAGTGGCTCGAGCAGCGGGCCCAAGACTCGCTTCCGCTCGGCTTTCACCTGGGGGACTTCGAAGTCGTCCGCGAGATCGGCCGGGGAGGAATGGGGATTGTCTATGAAGCGGTGCAGCAGTCGTTGCATCGTCCGGTGGCGCTGAAGGTCCTCAACACCGGAGCGATTCACTCCTCCAAACAGGTCATTCGTTTTCAGCGGGAGGCCGCCGCCGCTGCCCGGCTGCATCATACCAACATCGTACCGGTGTTCGGCGTGGGTGAGCAGGACGGCCAGCACTATTATGTCATGCAGCTCATCAACGGGCAGGGGCTGGATGTCGTGCTCGAGGAAGTCGCGCGGATGGTGCGGCACAAGCAACCGCTGCGTCTGTCTGCCGAGGCGTCCACCGATTTGGTCTCGGCGACGAACTGGCCGGCGTCCTCATGTCGGGGGAGCTGACGGGGTCCGCCATGCGGGCCATGTCGCCGGCCTCCTCGGAGACACAATCGTCGATCTACCCCGCCGCCAGCGTGTCTTCGTCAGGGCGAGCCGCCAATGAGCCCACCGTGCTGGGAAGTGCGTCGGCATCTGTCCCCCCGGCCGCCGCGTCTGAACAGCCAGCACCGCCGGTCTCCTCTGCACCCCCGTCATCGCGGCACGTCGACGCCCGCGACTCCCAGGGCGTCATTCGCAGCGAGTTCCTGCTGCGCGAGGAACTGCCGGGTGATACGGATCTGCCGAAGTCGGCGGAGTCGAACTCGAAAGCCAGTCAGTATTCCGCATCCCGCCGGACGAGCGTTCCCAGCGATCTTGTGCTGCGGAATGAATTGAGTGCAGTGGAGCGATCCTCTTTCCACGCCGTGTCGGCCGAGGAGATTCCCCCGACGCCGACACCCGATGAGCCACAGTCGGACCTCTCGGAACTGGGTCCCCGCTATTGGCGCAACGTTTCGAAGATCGGCCTGCAGATCGCAGCCGGACTGCAGTACGCCCACACGCAAGGGACGTTGCACCGCGATATCAAGCCGGCCAACATCCTGCTCGACAGCGATGGGATTGCCTGGATCGCCGACTTCGGACTCGCCAAGGTGCTGGAGCAGGAGAACGTCACACGCACGGGTGATCTCGTCGGCACGCTGCGGTACATGGCCCCCGAGCAGTTCAAGGGGCAGACCGACGCGCGTAGCGATCTGTACAGCTTGGGACTGACGCTGTACGAACTGCTGACGCTGCGGCCGGCCTTTGACGAGACCGACCGTCAGAAACTGATCGCACACAAACTGACACCCGAAGACCTTCCCCCCATTCGCAAGCGAGTGCCGGGTATTCCCCGCGATCTCGAAACAATCGTCCTCAAATGCGTGCATTTCGAGCCGGAAGCCCGCTATCAAACCGCCGGTGAACTCGCCAGCGATCTGCAGAACTACCTGGCCGATCGTCCGATTCTGGCCCGACCGATCTCCTCCGCCGAACGTCTCTATCGGTGGTGCCGGCGCAACCCGCTGGTCGCAACATTATCGGGAACGACGGCGCTGCTGCTGCTGATGACGGCAGTCTCGGCGTCGATCGGCTATGTGAAGGAGTCGGAACGGGCCCGCACGGAACTGGGGCTGCGCACGCGGGCGGAAGGAGAAGAGCGTCGCGCCAAGGAGGAACAGCAGAAGGCCGAGCAGACGGCGGACGTCGCGCTGTCGGCCCTCGACATTGTGTACCGCTCCTTCGTCCCCGATCGTCTGACCGGCATCGTGGAACTCGACGCCGACGACTCGGGCGATCAGACAGTGCGGATGACGGCGATCTCTCCGGAGAACGCCTTGCTGCTCGAGGAACTGCTGCCTGTATTTGACCAGCTCGCCGAGATCCGGGGAGACGATCCGCGCTATCAGGATGCCAGTGCAGTGGCAAATCGCAGGTTGGGTGAATTGAGTCTGCAGTTCAATCATCTGGATGAGGCCCAGATGGCCTACCAGCGCACCATCGAAATCCGACAGAAGCTCCTTGAGACGACTGACGATCCATCGACAGTTCAGTTGCAGATCGCCCGGCTGAAGAATGACCTGGGAGAAGTCTATCGTCGCACCGACCTCGATGCCGCACAAGCGTCTCACTCTGAGGCGCTGGCCATTCTGGAATCACCCAAGGTCCGGCGCGGCCTCCCTGAAGTCCGCTTTGAACTGGCACGCACGCACTACCTATTGGGTCAGCGGACGCGCCGATTCGGTGGAGGCGGCTCGCGGGGCAGCAGCGGCCGGCGGGATGAGAGTCGCTCCAGCCGCCAGGGGTCCGCTGTGGCCGGCCGTTCGCCGGGGCCCCCGTTCGATCCGGATCCCATGGACCCAGCCAGTCGCGTCCGGAGGATCAGCCCGATCAGCACCTCGAACAGGCGATCCTCATTCTCGAAGAGTTGACCAGTGAATACCCGCTCGTGTCCGACTACGACTATCTGCTGGCGATGTGCCTGCTCGAACGGTCGCGGTCGGACGATCTCGATGAAGC
This sequence comes from uncultured Planctomycetaceae bacterium, assembly GCA_963707405.1. Classification (GTDB taxonomy): domain Bacteria; phylum Planctomycetota; class Planctomycetia; order Planctomycetales; family Planctomycetaceae; genus CAVPPT01. Next base: position 711,552 of record CAVPPT010000008.1, read on the forward strand.
CGAACAGAGCGACGACCTGATTGGTGCCGTCGTCCTGCTGGAGGGTCTCGTGGGACGATCCCCTGACGAGCCCGAATACCTCTACCAGCTGAGTGAAGCCTACGAACGCCGCTACTTCGACTGGTGGCGGAGCAGCCGCGCACCCGATCCCTGGTACCGCGGTGGTCCCCGGGAGGAACGCTCACCGGTGCCGATCCTGGAAGTCGAGAAGTCCCTGCGCACGGCACTGGCGCTGTCCAACCGCGTCGTCGCGCTGCAGCCCCATGTGCCGGGCTATTCCCTCTCCAATGCGATGATTCACTCTCGACTGGCGGAAGTGCTCACCAACCAGGAGAAGCTTCAGGAGGCCGAACAGCATCTGCGGACCGCTGTGCGCGTGCATGAGGACGTCACCCGCCGATCGCCGGATGCGACGCCCTATGCCCACGGCGGCAAGGTCTGGGCCCAACTGGGACTCGCGAAACTGCTGATGCGTCAGAACAAGTCCAGCGAGGCTCATGACTTGCTGGCCGAAACGATCGCTGAGGTAGAAGCCTATCGCACCGCGAACCCCGAGCAGGCCTGGTTCACCAACATGCCGCTCGCCGAGATGTACCGGGCACTGGCCCATCTCCTCATTCAGGAAGGGGACGATACCAGCGCCCGCGACGCCGAGGACAAGGCCGAAAGCCTCAGTCCCCCCGACCGGCGCTTCGGCAGCCGTCCTCGCACCTGATCACTACGCTGCCACGTTCGGTTCACTCGCAAGGTCGACGCCAATCCCAGCGCGGCATGCCCATGGCAGGGTGGCACGCCCAGAGCATCGCGATGGGCGTGCCACCCGACCGGCATCGCAACTGATCACCACGCTTACGTCGGCTCGCGTTCCGCTTCTTCACTGCATCCGGAAGTCCTCTCAACAAACCGGCGTGGTTTGTTATGATCCCCCGGCTTCTGTGCCCCTGCCCCGACTGGGTGCCTGTGCCCCTTCCCATGCAGAGTGAATTGATGCCCACACGCGATCACTATCGCACGACGCCCGATCCCGTGCTCACCACCATGCCCCCCGGTGTGCCGTACATCATCGGCAACGAGGTCGCGGAGCGTTTCAGCTTCTATGGCATGAAGGGCATCCTCACGATCTTCATGACGCAGCATCTGCTGAACGCCGCCGGGCAACCGGACTACCTCAGCGATGAGAATGCCAAAGGGGTCTATCACCTGTTTACCGCGGGTGCGTACTTCTTTCCGCTGCTGGGGTCGATCATTTCCGACGTCTACTGGGGCAAGTACCGCACCATTCTGCTCATCAGTCTGATGTACTGCGTGGGACATGCGTGCCTGGCCCTGATGGATCTCGGCCCGGTCACCGGGAAGTGGGACATGGCCCCGTTTCTCTATGCAGGATTGCTGCTGATCGCCATCGGGGCCGGCGGCATCAAGCCCTGCGTCTCAGCCCATGTGGGGGACCAGTTTGGCTCGGGCAACAAGCACCTGCTGACGCAGATCTACAACTGGTTCTATTTCGCCATCAATCTCGGTGCGGCGGCGAGTACGTTTCTCACCCCCGTGCTGCTGGCAAAGGTTGGTCCGTGGGCGGCATTCGGGCTGCCCGGCGTGCTGATGGCGATCGCCACGTTCCTGTTCTGGCTGGGACGCAATAAGTTCATCCATGTCCCACCCAGCGGCAAGGACAGGTTTCTCGCCGAGACCTTCAGTCCCGCCGGACGCCGGGCGCTGGCGAACCTCAGCCCTCTGTTCCTGGTGTTCGTCCCGGTCTTCTGGGCCATCTTCGATCAGACCGGGTCGGCGTGGGTACTACAGGCGGAAAGCATGGACCGCCGCTTTATGGGCTTCACCTGGCTCGAAAGCCAGGTCCAGGTCGTCAATCCGGTGTTCATCCTCACGATGATTCCGATCTTCACCTATGGGGTCTATCCGCTGATGGCCCGGTTGTTTGAACCGACACCGCTGCGGAAGATCGGCATCGGCTTCGTGCTGACGGCCGCCTCGTTCGCCGTTTCCGCATTGATTGAACAGGACATCGAGAAGCAGGCACCGGCGGCCCTCACACAACTGCGCGCCGAACTGGGGGAGGACGTCCCCCAGGCCGGAACTCTCAGCGAAACCGTACGAGCGGCACGTCAGGCAGGCTGGAGCCAGGATCAACTGGCCCCAGCACTGAGCGGGATGCCGAACATTGGCTGGCAGTTTTTTGCATATGCCCTGCTGACCGCCGGTGAGGTGATGGTCTCAATCGTCTGCCTGGAGTTCGCCTACACGCAGAGTCCGCCGCAGATGAAGAGCTTCGTCATGGGCATCTACTTTCTGGGGGTGTCGCTGGGCAACCTGGCGATCTCGGGGTTAAACTTCGGCCTCGACGCCATCAAGAAGAGTACGGGCACGAATCCGCTGGCAGGGCCGAGCTACTACTGGTTCTTCGCCGGTCTAATGTTGGTCACGGCTGTCGTCTATGTGGTGTTCGCCCTGCGCTACAAAGGCGAAACGTTCATTCAGGGTGAGGACGAACCGGCCGCTGGTCTCGGTGAGCGCACGATCGAGTGACACCGGCTTACGCCAACAGTTCTTGGATGACCGACCCGCCGACCTGCGAGAGCTGTTTAAAGCGTCCCTCGTGGAAGAACGTGAGCTGGTTATCGTTGAGCCCCAGCAGGTGCAGCAGCGTGACATGGAAGTCGCGGATGGGGCGGGCGACCTCGATCGCCTTCTCGCCGATCTCGTCCGTCGCTCCGACGATGTGCCCTGCCTTCACGCCGCCGCCGGCCAGCCAGACGTTCATCCCCTTCGCATTGTGATCCCGTCCGACTGTATGTCCGCCGCCGCGCACGCCATTGTCCGGCGATCGACCGAACTCACCCCCCCACACCACCAGCGTGCTGTCGAGCAGTCCGCGCTTGCGCAGGTCGCTGATCAGCGCCGCGATCGGCTTGTCCACGCTGTGGATGCGGGCCTTGTGTGAACGCTCGATGTAGTCGTGGGAGTCCCAACCCGACGTATAGACCTGCACGAACCGCACGTCCGCCTCGATCAGTTTGCGGGCCAGAAGACACCGCCGACCCATGTCCGCCGTCTCCAGTTCGTTCAGTCCGTACCGCTCGAGCGTTTGCGGCGTCTCACCGTCGATGTCGAGGACGCCGGGCACCTCAGTCTGCATCCGGAAGGCCAGTTCATACGACGCCATTCGGGCCGCCAAGTCCTGCTGATGAGGGTGCCGCTCGAAATCCTGCTCGTTTAGACGCGCCAGCAGATCCAGGTTGCGGCGCTGCACGTCGCGCGCACCCCGGCGGGCGGATTGAGGTCGAGGATCGGCGAACCGGTAGGACGCAGGGCCGTCCCCTGGTAGTGGGCCGGCAGATATCCGCTCGACCAGTTGGCGGCCCCTCCCTGGGGGTACGCCGCCTCCGGCAGCACGACGAAGGCGGGCAGATTCTGGTTTTCGGTCCCCAGTCCATACGATGTCCATGCTCCCAGAGCCGGGTCGCCGCCGAACTGGTTTCCGGTGTTCAGGTGATAGCAGGCGGTCGGATGATTGACCGATTCCCCGACCAGCCCCCTGTACAGGCATAGCTCATCGGCCACATCGGGAAGATGCACCCAGTGCTCGCACATATCGATGCCGGACTCGCCGACCTTGCGAAACTTGTAGGGACTTTTGATGAAGTACCGCTCGCCGCTGGCCATGGCGGAGGCGAACTTGTCCTTGCGTTGGAAGACCTGCAGATGCAGTTCGTCGAGCGTGGGCTTGGGGTCGAAGGTGTCGATGTGGCTGGGGCCACCCTCCATGAACAGAAAGATGCACGACTTCGCCTGCGAATCATGATGAGGCGGCTTAGGAGCCAGCGGATCGGGACCCTCCGCGGCACGCGCTTCACTGCTCAACAGTGAATTGAGAGCGGCGGCTCCGACCGACATCCCCAGTCCATACAGAAAGTCACGCCGCGTGGGGGCATGCCCCCCGGGCGTGCAGGGGAAAGTCCGACGATGGAAGGATGAAGGCTGAAGGTTGAAGGCTGAAGGATGAGCCTGTTTCATGTCGCCTGTCCCGTGTTATCCGTTCGCTCGTCGTTGCCTCGCGGCCAAACCCTCTCACTGCTCGTCGCTCGCTGTTATCTCACGTACACAAACTCGTTCGAGTTCATCAGCACCAGGCACAGTTCCGCCAGGGCCCGGGTGGGGGCATCCACATCCCACGGCTTCACATCAGGGACGAACTGGTCCATGCCGGTCAGCTCCTCCTCCCAGGTGAAGTCCTCCCCCGTCAACTCTTCGACGAAGGACCGGGTGACCGACATTGGCGGATCGGTGCGGACAGGCGGGTGTTCCTGATGATGGGCCAGCAGCGCCTGTACATGGTCGACGCTCATCACCAGTTCATCCTCGGTCGGCTCGCGACCCAGAATGGCCTGGAACGCCGGAGCGACGCAGTTGGCCAGTGGTGGTGAGGAGTTCTTCGCCGATGCATCGGGGGACTGACGTCCCCCGCTCGCCTGTTCTTGCGTGATGCGCGAGCCAGCGCCAGTGCGCGATCGTTGACGAACTGGCTGTTGAACCACGCGAACACCTGCGGTGTGACAGTCGTCGCGTCGCGGCGATCGCACGATGTGTCGGCCCCCGGACGATTGAACACCTCCAACAGCGGGTCAGGCAGCGTGCGAATGCGAAAGGCGTAGATCGATCGGCGGTGCCGCTCGGCAGGAGTCGGATCCGGAATGTAGGCGGGGGCGATCGATCCCATGATGTGCCGGGGCTGTCGGGCCACTTCCCAGTTGATCTCCGGGAACACGCCGGGGCCACTCATCTCCGCATTCAGTTCGCCCGTGATCGCCAGCAGGCTGTCACGCAGTTCCTCCGCGGCCAGTCGGCGCGTGGGGAAGTAGGCGAGCAGGTCATTGCGGGCATCGATCTCGCTGAGTCGTGCCATACCGTCATCGTCCCGCTGTGAAGCCTGCTGCCAGGTCCGCGATGTGAGAATGAGCCGATCCAGTTGCTTGATCGACCAGCCATGATCGATGAACCACGTCGCGAGGTAGTCGAGCAGTTCGGGATGCGTGGGCTTGGCTCCCATCTTGCCGAAGTTGTTGGGGGTGGCGACGAGTCCCTTTCCGAAGTGTCGCTGCCAGATCCGGTTGACGATGACCCTCGCCGTGAGCGTGTTGTTGGCACTGGCGATCCAGCGGGCCAGTGCCAGTCGGCGGCCATGCATCGTGTGGGGAATGCTGTTCCAGGCAGAGGGAGTGGTCGTGTCATTGGATCCAGCCACGGCACTCACGACGCCGGGCGTCACGCGCTCCCCAGGCGCTTCGAGCGAGCCGCCGGTGAGGATGTGCACCACCTCGACCGTTCCCTGGCGTTTGTCGGCGGGGGGCATGCGCGTTACGGCCTGGGTGGACGAATAGTCGTTGTCGGGACCGTCGTACAGGCTGAAGGCCAGCGGCTCGTAGCGCACGCTCGCCCGTTCAAAGTAGTCCTTGCGCTTCTGGGCAATCTTCTGCTCGCTCAATTCCTCACCCGTGAGTCCGAACTTCCCCCGCTGCGGCCTGTCCGCCTTGGGGACATCCTCGAACTTCTGGTAGTCGTGCTCCTTCAGCCAGTCGTCAACGGCGGCATTGCTCTTGTTGCTGAGGGCCTCCAGTGTGGACCGGGCGCCATCGAGCAGCCGCCGGGTTCGCGACATCCTCTCGGCGAGGTGCTCCGTATTCTCTTCAGCAAGGAAGGGGACATCGCGATCGGCAAACTGCACCGGGGCGAAGCAGGCCTGCAGCCGGTAGTAGTCGCGCGTCGGCAGTGGATCGAACTTGTGATCGTGGCACTGGCAGCACCGCATCCCCTGCCCGAGAAATGTCACTCCCACATGATTCGTCACGTCATCAAGAAACAGCTGTCGCGTCACCGCCTTGACCGACATGCCGGTCTGTTCCCACGGCCCCATTCGCAGGAAGCCGGCCGCGATCAGATTTTCCGGATTGAACGGGTCCAGCTCGTCCCCGGCGATCTGCTCGACGATGAACCGATCGAACGGCTTGTCGCTGTTGAAGCTGCGGATGACATAGTCCCGATACCGCCAGGCATTGGGACGTTCGTAATCGTTGGCAAAGCCAGAGGTGTCGGCATAGCGCGTGACGTCCAGCCATTGCCGGGCGAGCTGCTCGCCATAATGCGGGCTGTCCATTAGCCGCTTGATGAGCTTGGCGTACGCCTGGGGTGAATCGTCCTCGACAAAGGCCATGACTTCTGCGGACGTCGGAGGCAGCCCGGTGAGATCGAACGTCAGCCGCCGGATCAGCGTGGGACGGTCGGCAGGAGGTGCGAGTCCGTCAATGTCTTTCTCCAGGAGCGATGTCAGGATGAACGCATCAATGGCGTTCGCAGGTGTTTCTCCTTCCAGGGCCTGCCACGGGACGTCGTACCGCTGAATCGGCAGATAAGCCCACACATCCTCGGCCGCATACATGCGATTCGACCAGGCGGGAGACAGTCCGCCGCTGATGGACATCGTCACACCCTCACCGGAGGTCCACTTCTCCTGTGTGGAGTCCGCTGGTGCGTTCGCGGCGGCGATCTCTTCGGCACTCAGCCACGGAGCACCGGCAGCAATCCAGCGGCGCAGCGCGTCGATCTCTTCAGGTGTGAGGGCGTTGCGTTCCTGCGGCGGCATGACGACATCGCCGTCCCGCAGCACTGCCGTGAACAGCGGGCTCTCTTCCGGCTTCCCCGGGACAAGTGAGGGGACTTCGCTCTCCCCTCCCTTGAGCATTCCCTCAAGGGTCCGCAGGTCCAATTCCGCTTCGCGGTCAGCCTCGGCCCCATGACACCCGATGCACTTCTTCTCCAGCAGCGGCTGTATCTCACTGACAAACAGACGACGGGCCGCCGGATCCGGCTTCGATGCCGGAGCCTCGTCTGCGGCAATCACGCCCTCGACAGCCGCGATGAGTGCCAGTAAGACCAGCCCCAGCGGAGCAAACTTCAGATAGTGGCGTCGCATCGCGCAACCTTCATCAATGACAACTTGAGAGGGCCGGAAATGCCTCTTACCGATGACCTCTTGGTCGATGCCGCCCCTTGCCAGTCATTATAGCATAGGCGTTCGCTGACCCAAACCGGGGCACGATCTTGATACGATCCGGGACGAGCAGTTTCGTCCGCGTTGACGAAAGGGTAGCCATCATGGGAGTCTGTGACATTGCAGAGTTGACCTCCCTGTCGTTGGATGTGGGGCGACCCATTCCCTGCACCCACAGTAATCCCTCAGGAGATTGAGCGTTGAAGTCCTGCGTCGCATTGGCTCACCTGGTGGGCGGCTTGTTGCTGTTGCCGGTCGCACACCCCCAGGTGAAGGCCGAGCCCTTTCAGTATCCAATCGACGCAGTCGCGACCGAGGACGGCACCGTCTATGTGGCCGACCTCAATCTGCCGGGCATCTGGCGAGTCCGCGACGGGCAGGCCGAGGTGTTTGTGCAGGGGAGCCCCCAGTTCCGTACGCCGCTCAATCGTATCCGTTGTCTGGCCATCGGTGCAGACGGACTCCTCTTGGCCGGAGATTCCGCGACACGGGAAATCTACCGGGTCAGCACGGAGGGAGAACTGACGCCGCTGACCGGAGGAAAGGTGGGCATCCCCATGTGTCTGGCGGTCGACAGTGCGGGACGGATCTATGTCTCCGACCTCGAACTGCAGCGCATCTGGCGCATCCCGGCGGAGGGAGGAGAACCAGAGGAGTTCGCGGCACTGGCCGCCGTCCGCGGATTGGCATTTGATGACGAGGGCATCCTGTGGGCGGCGCGGGGGCTGGCTCCCTGCCTGGTGAAATTCGACGCGGATGGACAGCCGGTGCCTGTGCTCAAAGACTCTACATTCGCCTTCACGAATCAACTGGCGATCGGACGCGATGGAATGGCCTATGTGGCTGATGGCTATGGGCGGACCATCTGGCGCGTCACGGCCGGGGGCGAAGCCACTCCCTGGGTTCAGGGAGAGCCGCTGGTCAATCCGGTCGGGCTCGCCTGGAAGGGGGAGGACCTGCTGGTTACAGACCCGCGGGCGAATGCCCTATTCCTCATCAATGGTGAAGGCAAACTCTCGACGCTGTTCCCCGCCGCTCAGCCTGCGACGTCGGAATGAGTTGTCCGGCGTTGCTCCAGCACAAACTCAGCGGTCACAAAAGGCGATCGGACTCAGTTGGCGCCATGATTCGCCGAGTGGTGCAGGCTGCTGAGGTGTCGCGCCGGTTCCGGGCGTGCGGTCGAAGACGATCAGTTGAATGTTGCCGCACATCTCCTGAGATGTCGCGCGATACCCGGACAGTGCGTCGTTGTCCTCCGACCGGGTTCTCACGAGCAAGACGCGCGACGGAGCCGTCTGATCGATAAAGTCCTGGGAACATTCGCCGATCACGTAGCGGACGCCGTCATGTTCGATCATGCAGGTTTCGGGTTCCAGATGCAGCCGTTGTCTCCAGAGAGGTCCCAATGCCTCCAGCAACTCTCCCCAGCGGTCAGCGCATGTCTCGCACGATTGCACATTGAGTGGTGAACCCCAGTCAGGACCGACCGCATACCGGGCCACACCCCAGAAGTCCGGGCCATGGGGCACATACACAATGTCCGACGGTTCGGCTTGTCGCTCGATCTCATCCACCACCCAGCGGTAGTTCGTCTGCTTTTCAAAAGTCCTGACATGATGCACGCTGAAGGCGGCGGCCGTCAGCAGTGTGCCGCCACACAGCGTGCGCCGGAGGAGGGCCGCATGTCGCGGAAATATGAAGGGGAGATTGTCGATGGACAGGGCGATGCCCAGTGCCGCAAACGGCACCGTGAACAGGATCGCATGCAGGTGCCAGATCGGGCGGACCAGCAGACTGATGAGAAACGTGACGATCAGCGGTCCCAGCCACAGGGCGAGCAACGTGATGCGTCCCCGCCGAAAGGTGAGCACCAGGCTCCCCAGCAGCAGGCACAACCCCATGCCGATCCACCCAGCTGTCGATGATGCGCCCCACGAGTTGCCAAACCAGTAGTCAGCGAACGTCGATCGCACGTGCGACAGATCGGGAACGAACGTGTGGGTCACATTGCGGACCAGTCCATTGGCGAGCCCGCCCAGACTCAGGACACCAACGAGTGCCTGTGTCTTCATCCAGCACCGGAATCGCTGCCGATCGGTTTGTCCGTCCAGCCAGAGCAGCACGCCATAGGAGACCAGAAACGAGTTCATCAGCACGCCGATGCCATGGCTGTAGGAGATGACGAGTTCGCACAGGGCGGCCGCTGCCAGCGTCCGCCGTCCGCCGCGTCCCGCCAGATAGCGATCATTCCAGGCCCAGGCCCAGATCATCATCGCCATGACCATCGAATACATCCGCAACTGTCGGGCGTAAGCGACGGAGACAGGCATCACGGCCAGTAGCGCCGCGGCCATCCAGGCGACGCGCAGTCCATAGAATCCGCCGCGATGCCACGAACAGCGACACGATGGCGACGATGCTCCAGCAGATGGAGTTCGACAGCAGCCATGTGTCGCTCAGCCCCGCCTGGCTCCAGATTTGCAACTGCTGCACCCACACGGGTGGATGAATGTCGAATCGGACTGCGGCGATCGTGGCGTCAAACAGGCTCTGGGCCGCAAACGTCGCTCCAAAGATCTCGTCGTACCACAACCATGTGTTGTCCAGTCGATAGTAGCGCAGAACCAAGGCGATGAGACACACGACACCCAGCTGCATCGCCGTCGACAGTTTACGGCCCGGATGGTCCGGGAACTGACGACGGCTCACACGGGGTTTCGGGAGGGAACGCTGACAGACGATGTGTGCAGCACTATCCCCACGAGACGCAGTTGCAGCGGGGGCTTCGGGAGTCGTCGTCGACATACTCACGCGGCAACCTCTTCCTTCTTGAACGCATCGTCAAGACGCAAACAGATACACCAGGGCCACCATGCCGGTGACCACATAGCTCGCTTTATCTCTCAGGGCAAACGCGACGGGATCGGACACGACATTGCCCCGATGAGCAAGCAGCCAGACTCGGCTGATCCAGTAGGCCAGTGCCGGGCAGACCAGCCACAACAGCTTCGGCGTGACGTACTCGGCACGGACCGCTTCTGAGTTGATGTACATTGCGAGTACCACCAGTGACATGTATCCCGCTGCGGGACCCAGACCACGCAACACGTCGGCATCCTGCGCCTGATAGTCGCGTCCCTTGAGTTCGCCGGTCGGTTCGCCGGGCAATGCGATCAGGTCGATATAGCGTTTCAGAAAGGCAAGATTCAGAAAGAAGAACGTGGAGAAGGCCATCAGCCATGGAGAGATGACGACATCAATCACGGCTCCTCCGGCCCAGATCCGATAGGAGTACAGTCCTGCCAGCAGGATCACATCGACCATTAACAGCCGTTTGAGCGAGACTGAGTACCACAGGCTCAGCGCAAGGTAACCCAGCCCGATCAGCCAGAACTGGTTGGGGACCAGCGTCCAGGACAATGCGAGACTCAGCAGCAGTACGCATGCGGCCACCGTCAGTCCTTCCGCCGGCGTCACGCGCCCCGAAGCCAGGGGTCGCCGCTTCTTCTCATGATGGGCACGGTCAGTCTCCAGATCGAGCAGATCATTGACAATGTGACCAGTGGCGGCAAAGCCGCTGAACGCAACAAATGCACAGATAAGGCTGATCCACTTCCCGAGATCATCCACCTGATGTGAAGCAAAGATCGGCAGGAACAGCAGCAGGTTCTTGGCCCACTGATGAGGCCGCAGCAATTGCAGCAGTGACCGCCGATGATTGTCGGCAGGCGTAAGAATACTCGCATCAGGGAACAGCCGGGTCAGCTGAAGACGCAATCCGAGGGAAGGCGCGACGGCATGTACCGCAGCCGCTTCGCGCCAGACCGGAAGATCGGAGCGCGAGTCGCCCCAGTACTCGAATGGCTGTCCATCGAGGCGAGTACAGATGGCAGCGAGCTTGCGAGACCCCTTCAGGTTGATGCGACCCGCAGTGGCCAGAACACCGGAGAAGATTCCCAGGTGACGGGCGACATCGTGCGCGGTCTGCTGGTCGGCGGCAGTGGTGAGATAGATTGCCTGGCCCGACTCGTGCCGCCTGTGGAGTTCGTCAAGAACTTCGGAGCGATACGGCAAAAGTTCGGGCGCAGCCGCACACGCGCGGCCACGTTCTGTTTCAGGCAGGCACGTCCCTGCAACAGCCACACCGGCAGCAACAACAATGTCGCGGGTGATTTTCGGATGAGCAACAGCACAAGTTCCCAGAGGGTATCTGTCGCGACAAGTGTGCCATCCAGATCGACACAGCAGGAAGTCGGTGCAGTTCTGCCCGTCGCTGTATGATCGTGCTGGCCTGGCGGCGGGAGCGTGGCGACCTGAATCATCTCAGTAGGCCCCCCGCATCAGGCAGATGGCGGGAATTGTCCGCACGATGAGGACGATATCCATCCACAGTGATCGATGTGAGATGTAGTAGAGATCGAGTTCCACCTGTCGCTCAAATGGCAGGTCGCTGCGACCACTGACTTGCCACAAACAGGTCAGTCCCGGGGTGACTGCCAGTCGCCGCTTCTCCAGGGGAGAGTAGCGGGCGACCTCGCGCGGCACGGGAGGGCGGGGACCGACGATTGACATTTGTCCGCAGAGGACATTCCACAGCTGCGGCAGTTCGTCCAGGCTGGTCTTGCGCAGCAACCGGCCAAAAGGTGTCACACGCGGGTCATTTTGCAATTTGAAGGTGACATCACCACGGAACCGGTTCTGGTCTTCGAGCAGATGCTTGAGTCTGTCGGCGTTCGGGACCATCGTGCGAAACTTGTAGAAGGCGAACGTCTTCCCGTTTCGTCCCACACGCTGTTGCGCGAAGAACACCGGTCCCCAATCATAGAACTTGATCAGGCAGGCAATGAGCAGAAACATCGGCGAAAGCGCGATCAGGACGCTCCTGCGATGGTGAGATCCATCAACCTCTTGTTGACTTTGTACAACACTGAGGCCGAAGGGCAGCGCCACTCGCCGTCTGCCATTGGTGCCGTAACCTCGATCGCCGCATTGCTGTGGCGGGGCTCATTGCCCACGAGTGGACGCTCGGGAAGAGTCTGCTGGGACCGCTCCAGCGTGCTGGTTCTGGCCCGTGCTGCGTAGATAATCGTGCTGTCGCTTGCCATTGAGTTCGGCTCCCAGCCTGCTCGCCTGTGTTGCCCAAGTGTCTGCGAAATCGGGCTGACTGCAGCCCGCCAGAGCTGATCAAGGCAACTGACGTGCCGATGACGGCGACATGCGCACTGAGGCGCACCGTGTCGACGCTCTGCACGAGAAGAGGGTGAAGCTGTCGTCCGCAGAATCGGTGGCACCCGCAGAATGAGTGTGCGCCGGCCAACAGGCGACTGGTAGGGAACAACCGCCAGCGTCATATCGTTGGCCGCGTGCCAGTATTGCCGGTATGCGAATTGCATCGGGGTGGGGACATGTTCATTCCATTGGCGCTCATCCTGATTGTTGCGGCACTCGTCCTGACAGTGCGCTCGGGTCGGCGCAGTGCCGTCTGGATGGTGTGGTGGCCGGCGGTCATGCTGCCCACCTACTGTTCGCGCGAGCTGGGACCGATCGGGTTCGACCTTCCGACCATCGTGGGAATCAGCCTGATGGCGTGCTTCCTGCTGTTTGGCTCGCGACGCGGCTACCGCATGGTTCTGTCTGACATGCTGATGTCGGCCATGGTTCTGACGGTCATCCTGTCCGAGGCAAACATCGGTGGCGGCCTGGGGAGTGTGGCAGCCATCCTCCTCCGCTTCGCTCTGCCTTACGCCTTGGGTCGCATCGCCCTGGCCCCCCAGCGCGAAACAGAGGACACAACCACGCGGAATGTAGCGATCAGTCTGATGGGCATGGCCTGCATCGTGACGGCCGGCGCGGCATGGGTTGAGGCGCTCACCTACGAGAATCCCTACTGGGCTTTTTCAGGTCGGCAACTGGAGTACCTGACGCGGTTTGGTCTGCGTCGCGCTAATGGTCCCGCCGAACATCCCATTGGTCTGGGACTGCTGTTTGTCTGTCTGCTGCCCTGGATCCTCGAAGGACGTCGACTGTCTCTGGCAGGAGCGGGCCCGCGGTGGTGGCGCATGACGCCGCTGGCGGTGCTGGCAGGGATCGCCGCCACCGGATCCCGCGGCCCCGTGATCGCACTGGTGATCATGCTGGGTGTGATGCTGTACATCAACAAGCCGGCCTGGAGAAGCAGCTTTCTGACATTGGCGCTCACCGGCGTCACGCTCGCGGGCGTATTCTCCGCGCAGGTGGTCGAACTGCTCAACTCGCTCGAAGGCGGTGATCCACGCGCGAAAATCACCATCAACATCGACGGCGAGAGCTATCGTTACACGGGGACAAATCATCGCTTCCTGCAGATCCTTGTCTATCGCAAGCTGATTGCCAATGCGGGACTTCTCGGATACGGCAGCAAAGGCATGGATCTCTTCACTCGGGCTGCAACGGGCCAGGCATACGTCAAGGATTATCCGCGCAATCTGCCGGGCAGTTTTGATTCCATCGACTGCCACTATCTGTACTTTCTGCTCGATGCGGCTGGTTGAGTCTGCTGCTGTGGTGTGGTCTGTCGCTGGCTGCCGTCGTGTATCTGACTGCGCGCATGGCCGAGGAACAGACCTATCTGCGTTCAGCACTGACGGGGACTGTCGTGAGTCTGTCTTTCATTCTGTGGACGGTCTTTTCGCATGTGCCTTTCGAAGCACCGTACCTGTTCATTCTGGGGCTATGCGCCACTTGGCGAAACCGGCAGCTCAACGCCGCCGATTTCTCCATGGCCGATGAATAACGATCGCCCCGCACTGATCGCCTCCTACCGCCAACAAGGATTTCCACGTGCCCGCAGTTGAAGACTGGACAGACACAGAACCGGCTGTCCTTGTCGCCGACGAGACTCCGCCGCCACCGCCACCCCGCAGGCTGACGCGCCGGGTGGCCGTCACCGGTTCGGTCTGGACGGTGGGCTCACAGGTGGCACTCAACGTGCTGCGGCTGTCGAGCAACCTGATTCTCACGCGACTGCTGACGCCCGACGCCTTTGGACTGACGGCCATTGCCGGCGTCATCATGGTGGGTCTGCAGATGCTCTCGGACCTGGGCATCGGGCCGGCGATCGTGCGTGATGAGCGGGGTGATGATCCCCGCTTTCTCAACACGGCATGGACGATTCAGTTCGGCCGCGGCATCGTGTTATGGTTGCTGACGTGCCTGTCTGCCCTGCCGATCGCCTGGATTTATAATCGTCCGGTGCTGGCGGCCATTGTCCCGGTTGTCGGGTTGACCACCATTCTCGCCGGGCTTTCGTCAACGGCACTGCACAGTGCCCAGCGGCACATGCAGCTGGGGCGACTGGCCATCACCGAGATTACCGGTCAGTTTGCCGGGCTCATTGTGATGGTGGGGATCGCCTGGTTTTCACCAACGGTGTGGGCATTGGTGATCGGCGGGTTGTGCGGAGCCGCGGTGCGGGCGGCACTCAGCCATCTGATCTTCGATCAACCGCGCAATCGCTTCGCGTGGGACCCGGCATCGGCCCGGGCCCTGCTGCACTTCGGCAAGTGGATCACCGTCAACAGCAGTCTGTACTACCTCGCGTCCAATCTCGATCGCCTGATCATCGGGCGACTGGTCACGATGGCTCAACTGGGGATCTATCAGACGGCGATCACGCTCGCACAGCCGCCGCATCTGATGAACTTCCACCTGTCGCGATCGGTGATGATGCCGATGTTCTCCCAGGCACACCGCGAGAACCCGGACACGCTGCGGGCGATCTATTATCGCGGGCGCTGGTACAGCGACGTGCTCATCCTGCCGCTGGTGGGACTGGCGAGTGCGTTGGCCATTCCACTGGTCGATTTCATGTACGATGCACGGTATGCCGCCGCCGGACCGATGCTGCAACTCTTCATGCTGAATACGGCCCTCAAGTGCATGATTGATCCGGCGGACAGCTGTCTGACGGCCCGCGGCTTCGTCAGTCACCTGACGATCACCCATGTCGTGCGAACGGTGTGGATGCTCCTGGGCATCCCGATCGGATGGTACGTCGGTGGTCTGATGGGCGTCATCTGGGCTGTCGCCACCGTCGAGATTCCGGTGCTGCTGCTGTACTGGCGCGTGCTCAAGCGGCATCAGCTGTTCAGTCTGCCACGAGAGCTGTTGGGTCCGACGATGACGGCCACCGGCTTCGCCCTGGGGACACTGGGTCACCTGGTTATCACCCGGATGATTGCGGGATAGGGCAGAGAGCAGGGAGCAGCGAGATTGAAGAACGATTGCGCTTGCCCGGAGTCCTCTGCCCTTGGCAGTGACAATTCCACGGGCGGCGGTCCGTGATTACTTAATGAGGTCACGGTGTCGAAACCGGCGGCTGCGATGACGGGGCGATGTCGACGTCCCTGGCAGGGAGGGGGCAGGGGTGGGACTCCCGGAGCAGTCGAAGACAGCCCCCTCACCCGACTCGCTCCGCTCGCCGACCTCTCCCTGCGGGGGAAAGGTGAATCTTCCGCAGGTCGCGGCCCAGCTTATCGACTCATCCACTTATCAACTCTCACGTCAGGGTTCAATGATGATATCGTCATCCAGAATTGTGCCGCTGGCAAACTTCAGGTCGGTGACCGCCTTCTGGTAGTCACGCCAGGCGACGCGGGAGTCCACGCGGGCGGCAATCAATCGATCCTGGGACTCCAGCAAGAACGTCAGGGTGCCCCGCCCGTCCTCGTACAGCCGTTCACGGGCTTCAACCTCGCGTTGGGCCGCTTCGATGCGCTGCTTGTGCAATCGCAAGGTGGCTGTCGTGAACTGCACACGCTCATAGGCGTCGGCCACTTCGTACAGTGCCTGCTGTTCCAACTGCTCCAGACGTGCCAGCTGTCTCGACAGACCCAGCTTCGCCTTCTGCAGATTGGCCCGCTCCGCAAACTGGCAAATCGTGCGAGTATAGCGAACACCGACACTCCATTCGTGGTACTGGAAGTCGGCCAGTGTATCGACGGATGCCACGAAGCCATCTTCGAGGCCTGTCGCCGCATAGTCGGCCACCAGACTCAGGTTTGGCTGCAGGCCGTTCGCGGCCACCAGGGTCGCCTGTTCGGCGGCGCGTAGGGCCGCCGCCTGGGCGAGAATCTCGGGACGGCCCAGGGCCGAGTCCATCGCCCGGGGCAGCTCCTCATACGGCCGTCCGAGCGAGGCATCGTCGACCGGGACGAGATCCTGACCCTCACGAGGATTGATACCCGCCAACTGGCTCAGTTTCAGCATCGCCAGAGTGACCAGCCCCATACTATTGACGACACGCACCTGGCCGTTGCTATAGCGTTCCTCAGCCTGGGCGACATTGGGCGCGGTGCCCGTTCCGAGTTCCAGCCGCTTCTGCTCGCGAATCAGCGTCGAGCGGGCCGACACCTCGAAGTCCTGGAAGATGCCCACCAGCTGATGAGCCAGCTCGAGATCCCAGTAAGCGTACTCCGCGTCGCGCAGCAGCTTTTGCACCTCTTGCTGGAACAGGAAGATCGACTGATCCGTCCGACTCCGGGCAATGACGATCGGCGCGGTATTGATTTCCCAGCCCGCATCCTTGAGCAACGGTTGTTCATAGCGGAACAGCAGTCGGGATTCCCACGCCGGGTTGACGAATACGCCGAGACCGGCCGGGTCCAGATTGCTGTAGGCAGTGTCGAAGGCGATCCGGGTGATGCCGCCCGTCGTGTTGCGCTGTGTCAGAAAGAACTCATTCTCGCCCAAGGGCCTCATGAAGAACTCTTCCTGGACATTCGTCACCGTACCGAACGACTGCACAATGCTGCGATTCTGACGGTCGGTCTCACCGCCGAAGATGCCCACGCCCATCGTGGTGTCGAAGCGCCCCTGGGCCGCCAGGATGTCGGTGGCCGTTTCTTCCTGAAAGTATCGCGTGACCGCCAGTGTCTTGTTCTGCTGCAGGGCGAGATGGCGAACCTCGCGCAATGTGACGGGTTGCTCGTTGAAACTCAGGGGGAAGTCCTCGGCCCCCTCTTTGATGAGCGGAGCAGGCTCATCAGGCAGCGGGGGGGGCTGTTGCGCAAACGCCTGTTGTGCAAACGCCACAGGGGTGACAAAAAGCAGCAGGACACCACCCCAGCGGTACATAACGTTGCAACCATCCATGATTCCACACTCCTGCGAGTCCGCCCCTGAACTGCCCGCCCCGGCGGGGCACGGCATGCTCTGTGTCTCAGGGGATCGACTGGTCGGGCTGTTCGTCCGCAGCGCGACCGATCGTTTCGCACGGTTGTGCCTGCGGTGCGGCGGCACCAGTCCTACGACCGGACGAATCGGAGCATGTGCGCTCGTCGCGACTGGCAACCTCCCTGCGTCGGTTGCAAGTGGTGTCATCGGCATCCCCGGCATCATCGCTACAGATTGACAGGGACTCATCAAGCAGGCGAATCACCAGCCGTTCATCCACATCCCGCGGCGTATGTTCCAGACCAAAGGCATGGCGTTTGCGGTTCCCCTGGGCAGATTGCCCCCAGGACAGGAGCAGGAAGACATGAGTTCCACGGCCACACCCATCGAGTATTCACGCCCGTCCACCTCACGACCCTCGCGGTCGATCGAGTGGGACGAGGTCCGAAGTCGCGGTGGCGCACGAGAGCCACAATCAGTGGTTGCGGGATTCTCTCCGCTGCTCTTCCTGCTGCGGCACTGGTTCTGGATGCTGGTGGCGATGGGCGCGGCCGGCTATGCGGCCTGGCAGGCAGCCGAACGCTTCACTTCCATCACCCACAATGCTGAAGCCCAGTTGTTGTACAACCAGAACAACTCGGGTGCTCCCGACTATGAGTCTCCGTCGCTGATGACGCTGATGCCGATCGTGGAGTCGCGGAGAGTATTTGAACACGCCCGCGATCAGTTGCAGTTGCCCGTGGAACTCACCGATCTGGAGGAAGCGCTGGAGATCGAAATCCCGTACGAGTCGAATCTGTTGCTCATGAACTTCAAGTGGCCGGATGAGGCCCAGGGAATCGAGATACTGACCGGACTCATGGACGCCTTCATGCGCGAGGTGTCCACCGCCCGTGCGAATGCGGTGCAGAGAATCCACACCCAATACGAATCGACGTTGTCTCAATACGATTCGCGGCTGAGCGAGTCCCGCAAGGCCCTGCAGGATTTCAACGACCAGGCCAAGGTGATCGACATCGAGCGCGATCTGGGAAACCTGCAGCTCGATCTGCAGTTGATCGAAGCGACACTCGCCGCCTCCCAGCGGAGGCGTGCCGGTCAGGAGGCACAACTGGGAGCCCTCAACAGCAACCCCGCAGCTCCGGGAACGTCGTCAGGCAGCACACCGGCGTTGAGTTCTCCGACGCTCGACATGGAGCGGTGGCGGGTACTGAGAGACCTCGTCTCCAACGGACAGCAGGAGTTGCAGCAGCAGACACAGATCGAATTCAAACAAAAAGAGTACGACCGGGCGCGGCGCCTGCACGAGCAGAAGTACATCAGTGATGCCGAGTTTGAACAGGTGGCGATGCAGCTCCGGACGTTGCAGACGGCCTATGATCCCTCGCTGCAGCCGCTCAAGTCGCAACTCGAATCGATCGAGAAGCGGGTGCCTGGTTCCCTGACTGGTTCGAAGAGTAACTCACCACTGCTGCCCTCAACGGTCAGCCCCGCCGTACAGATTGAACTGGCGCTGCTGGAAACCCAGGCGGATGCGAAACAACTCGAAGTGCTGTTGATGGAAAAGCAGACCCGGCTGAGCGAATTGATGGGAGTACGCCAAGAAGGCCAGATGCTGCAGGACAACGTCACGATGCTGACCGTCGAGCGGGATCGGGTGCGTCAGCGTCTTGCCGACTTGAGTGGCCTGCTTGATCCCGAACCGACCGAGTTCGCCGTGATGCAGCCCCCCTCACCGGCGCTCAAGGCAGTGACAGACAACCGGCGCAAGTTGCTGGCAGGCACGTTTTGTGCATGTCTGCTGGTCCTGCTGGGACCGGTCGTGTTGTGGGATGCGGTCGCCGGCCAGAGGCGCTGGCGTTCACGCCGCCAGGCCAAAGAACAGGCCCGTGCACGCCAGGCGGCCCTTGCTGCCGACGCGTCGGCATGAAGTCTCACCGGATCATTCGTACGCCGAGATCACGCAATTCAGCCCCGAGACCATTGAAGGAAGTTCGCCATGATGGCGCTGTCTCTGTTGTTCATCGTACCGGCACTCATACTTGTCGTCCTCGCTGTATTTCTGCTGCTCGAGTGCTGCAGTGCCTTGCTCCCGAATCGTCGCCGGCAGACCATCGGCTACCGGACCGCCGTGGACATTCTCATCCCGGCTCACAATGAGTCCGCGATCATTGGCGAGACATTGCTGGCCTTGAACTCCGAGTGCCGCCCTCGTGACCGAGTGTGGGTCGTGGCGGACAACTGTACCGATGCCACTGCAGAGGTTGCCCGCTCCCATGGTGCACAGGTCATCGAACGTCATGACTTGACTCTGCGCGGAAAAGGTTTTGGTCTCCAGTACGCGATCGGGCAATTGAAGTCAGACCCTCGCACAATCTTTGTGTTTCTGGATGCAGACTGCCGGTTTGCGAAGGGGGCACTCGATCGGCTCGTGCGGGCTGCCGAAGACTCTGGCCGGCCGGTGCAGTCGCTGTACCGTATGACGACCACAGATCAGGAACAGGCAGGCGTCCTCTCACGCTTTGCCGTATGCCTGAAGAACCACGTCCGCCCCCGCGGGCTCTCCCGACTGCGACTTCCCTGTCTGCTAACAGGCTCCGGGATGGCGATCCCCTGGTCGGTCCTGCAGCGGGTCAACCTGGCCAACGACAACACGGCCGACGACATGCAGCTCAGCTGCGACGTTACACTCGCCGGCTTCCCTCCCCAGTTCTGCGAAGAGGCAGCGGTTGCTGCCGCTCTGCCAGTCGAGAGTAATGCCGTCCAGACACAACGCAAGCACTGGATTCATGGACATCTGCTGACCGCCGCACGCTATGTCCCGCGACTGCTGTGCGATGGCCTGCTGCATCTTAGCCCGGCGAGTATGGCACTGGCACTGGAGGTAGCCATCCTGCCTTTATCTCTGTTCGTTGCCCTGTTGGTCGCCTTGGGGAGTGCATCGACTTTGATCGCCCTCTTCAGCGGAATCTGGCTGCCTGCGCTGCTGTGCGCAGTGGGCTTCGCGATGGTGGTCGCTTCGCTGGGGATCGCCTGGATCGGGCCGGCTCGCGAAGAGATGAAGGCGACATCACTGGCGGGACTCCCCGGTCATGCCTTCCGCAGCGTGCGCTCGTCACTGGAGTTGTTGATCCGCCGCCAGCACTGGGTGGCCACCCCCCGCGGTGTCGTCGATCCCCAGCCGGAGTCAGCCATCCGATGAAGACCCTGGTGGTGATTGTCAATTTCCGGACCGCGCAGCTCACAATCGACTGCCTCGAATCGTTGCAGCACGAGATCTTCCTCGCACGCGGGGACCGCGTCATGGTGGTCGATGGGCACTCCGAAGATGGCTCGGTGGAAGCCATCCAGAACGCAGTGATTCAACAGGGATGGGCTGAGTGGGTGTCGGTGGTCCCGTTGGAGCAAAACGGCGGCTTCGCGTTCGCCAACAATGCCGCCTTGCGACGGGCGCTCGACTCGGACGCGCCTCCGGACTGTTTCTGGCTGCTCAACCCCGACACCATCGTACGCCCCGGAGCGCTCGAACCGTTGATTGGATTCCTGCAGGATCATCCGCAGGCAGGGATCGTCGGCAGCCGGGTCGAGTCGCGCGATGGTGAGCCGGAACACGCGAGCTTTCGTTTTCCAACCCTCTGGAGCGAACTGGATCTGCACCTGCGCTGGGGTGTCGTCACGCGGATGTTGCACAAACGCATCGTGGCTCCTCCAATCGAACAGGCCCGGCACAGGGCCGAATGGGTCAACGGCGCCAGCCTGATGATTCGCCGGAAAGTTCTGGCCGACATCGGTCTCATGGATGAGCAATACTTCCTGTACTACGAAGAAACAGACTTGTGCCTGAGGGCTGTTCGAGCGGGATGGGAGTGCTGGTCCATTCCTGAGAGTCGCGTCATCCACCTGGGAGGACAGGCAACAGGCATTTTGCACAGCAACCGGGAACAGCGACCCCGGCCCGCGTACTGGTTTCAATCGCGACGCCGGTTCTTCATCAAACATTATGGACAAACCTATGCCGCCGCGACCGATGCCGTGTCGATCGCTGGTCTGGCGGTCTGGAATGTGCGTCGACTGATTCAACGCAAACCACAGTTCAACCCGCCGCGTTTCCTCAGAGATCTCTGCCGACACTCCGTCCTCAATCCGTGGGCCACCAAATGACATCGCGATGCTGTTCAACCGATGCGAGGGTCGGTGTTGTCGCGATCGGCCGCAACGAAGGGATGCGGCTTGCCGCCTGCCTGGACAGTCTCGCCGACTCCGGGGCCGCTATTGTGTACGTCGATTCGGGATCGACCGACGGCAGCGTGGCGCTGTGCGCAGCCGGGGAGCGATTGTCCACGAACTGGATACGTCCGCAGGTTTTACCGCTGCACGGGCCCGCAACGCCGGTTGGCGGCTGTTGCTCACACAGTTCCCGCAGGTCGTGTTCGTGCAGTTCATCGATGGTGACTGCACATTGACGGACGGTTGGCTCGCCGCGGCCGAGAGTCATCTTATGGACAATCCCCGCACGGCGGCGGTGTGTGGCTGGCGACGGGAGCGATTTCCGGAACAGTCGATCTACAACCAGCTATGTGACATCGAATGGAACGGCCCGGCCGGCACGATTGAAGAGTTTGGCGGCGGACTCCTGATCCGCCGGGAAGCGCTGGAGCAAGTGCAAGGTTATGTGGACTCGGTCATTGCCGCCGAGGACACCGAGTTCAGTGGGCGACTGCGACAGGTGGGGTGGACGCTGACGCGTCTGCCGCTGGAGATGGAACTGCACGATGCCCAGATGCTGAAGTTCTCACAGTGGTGGAAGAGGGCCGTGCGGTCGGGACATGCCAATGCGGAAATGCATCATCGGCATGGGGCGTCCCCGCTGCACCTGCGAAGCCGTCAGGCGCGGAGCAATTGGTTCTGGGGACTGATTGTTCCGCTGATTGCCTTGGGATTCGCCGGAGTGACCGGTGGACGCAGCCTACTGTTGATGAGCGTCTACCTCGTGCAGTACGTGCGGATCCTCGTTCGCGCTCATCGTGCATACTCTTGGAGTCAGGCGCACCAGTATGCCCTGTTCTGCGTGCTGGGCAAGTTTCCCGAGATGATCGGCCAGGTGAAGTTCCACGGGAACCGCTTGCGTGGCCGGCAGACGACACTCATTGAATACAAGGGCCCTCCCGTCACCGCACGGGCCCTGGGCACCTGAGCGGAGACCTTTGACGTGATTTCAGCCACGCTCGCTTCAGAGCAACCCAGCCAGACTGGCCCAGCCGCACGACCGGCATCGTTGTCACCGGCGTCGCAACCCACTGTGCACCAGCACGGGCGCTCGGCTCTCACTTTCCGGGTCGGTTTCATCGGAGCCGGGTTCATCGCCGACTGGCACGCCAAGGCAATCCGCAACCTTCCGCAAGTGGACCTTGTTGCCATTTGCGATCGGCATGAGGGCCGCTGCGATGCGCTCGCCGATCAATTCGGCATCTCCCAACGCTACACCGATTGGAATGAAATGCTGGCGGCTGAGTCTCTCGATGCCGTCCACATCCTGCTGCCTCCGCATCTGCACTTTGCAGCTGCCCGGGACGCCCTCGAACTGGGAGTGGACGTGCTGGTGGAAAAGCCGTTGGGAGTCAATGTGCAGGAGGTCGAAGACTTGGTTCATCTCGCCCAGTTTGAGGGTGCGCTGGCTTGCCGTCGGACATAACTTTGCCTTCGATCCGGGGTATGAGCAACTGCGGGAGGACCTGCGCAGCGGCAAGCTGGGACGCATCGATCAGTTGACGATCACCTGGAACCGCGAACTGCCCCAGATTCTGCATTCGTCCCCCACCGGCTGGATGTTCGATCGGCCCGAGAACCTGATGCTCGAAGTCGGCCCTCATGCGGTGGCTCACATGCTCGACTTGATGGGAGGGCCCCCGCACGACATGCGAGTACGAGCCGAGTGCCCCCGCGTGCTTTCCAATGGCCGCACCGTGTACCGGCGCTGGCTGATCGACGCCGACTATGGGGACACACTTGTGCGTCTTGTCTTCTCGTTTGTCCCCGGTTACACCGAACACTCGGTGCATGTCCGGGGGAGCCTGGCCAGTGCGACCGTCGACCTGGAAAGCTGGACGTATGACCTCCAGTGCCACTCCCCCTACCAGGATGACTTCGATCGCTGGCAGGTCACCCGGAATCGCGGGAAGTCGCTGGTCGATCAGGCGCGCGGCAACTTGGGTCGATACATCGCGTCCAAGTTCAAACTATCCCAGCGCGGCAATCCCTATGGATACAGCATTCAGCGCGCGTGCGACGCCTTCTATCGAGGCATTCGGGGTGACCGTGACCCGCGAGTGAGCGGCGAGACGGGGCTGGAAGTCATTCGCACGTGCGTCGAGATCGGTGCACGGGCCGGGCTGAAGCCTCCGCGTCCCCCGCGAATCAACAGCCCTGCCAAATCCGTTGTCACACCAGTGAAGACGCTGGTTCTGGGGGGCACCGGGTTCATCGGTCGTGAGCTGGTCAAGCAATTGATCGACGCAGGTCACGGGGTCCGCGTACTGGCACGGGACACGCAGCGGTTCTCTGCCGACGAGACCTGGCAGCAGGTGGAAGTGCGCCGTGGCGATCTCGCGGATCCCGTTGCCTTTGAGGAGTCACTCGACGGTATCGAGACCGTCTACCATCTGGCCCGCGCCTACGGAAACACCTGGGAGGACTTCGCCCGCAACGACCTTCCCTGGACGCAGCAGATCGGAGAGCTGTGTCTCAAACACGGTGTGAAGCGACTCGTCTATTCGGGAACGATTGACTCGTACTACGCAGGTCGTCAGGGAGATGTCATCACGGCAGAGACTCCTCTCGACCCACGCATTGATCGTCGCAAGCCGTACTCCCGCGCGAAGGCCCAGGCGGAGCAGATGCTGCTGACGATGCACCGCGAACAGGGGCTGCCACTGGTGATCGTGCGGCCTGGAATCGTCATCGGTCGCGGATCGAGTCCCTTTCACTGGGGAGTGGGCATGTTCACTCACCAGGCGGTGGCGCATCTGTGGGGGGATGGAAACAATCCGCTCCCGCTGGTCCTCGTGCAGGACGTAGCGTCGGCGCTCGTTGCAATCAAAGATGCTCCGAGGATCGAGGGGGAGTCGTTCAATCTCATTGGCGATCCGCTGCTCACTGCTCGCGAATATGTCGCGGAACTGGAGCGGTACGCGGGCCTCAAACTGCAGGTGAGACCGACACCCATGTTGAAATACTACCTGTCGGACCTGGCGAAGTACGCCGTCAAAGTGGTGGTGCGGCATCCGGGACGATACCGCCCCTCCCTTCGCGACTGGCAGGGACGTACGCAACTCGCCTTGTTCGACTGCAGCAAGACCAAGCAGCGACTCGGCTGGCAGCCAATTTCGGACCGGCAGACGTTGATCGAACTGGGGATTCAGGCCCCGGCCGAAGAGTTCCTGTTCTGAGTCCGTACACGCACACGAGAGTTTAACGTCACAATGATCGCTGCGAAACAGGAAGGTGCGCTGAGGGGGACCGTCATCGGTCTGGGGCACATTGCGCGTCAGCACATCGCGGCCTTGCAGCAGTGCCCGGATGCCCAGCTGGTCGGTGTATGCGACCGATCGGCCGCGACCGCCGAGGCGACTGCCGAGCGCTATGGTATCCCACGCTGGTTCACAGACCATCGGCAGATGCTCGACGAGCTGCGTCCAGATGTGGTGCACGTGGCCACTCCGCCGTCATCGCACACTCGGTTGGCACATGATGCACTGGATGCCGGGGCCCACGCGATCGTCGAGAAGCCGCTCGCACCCCGCTTCAAGGAGGTGCAGTCTCTGCTGGAGTGCTCCGCCGAGCGGAAGCGCGTGCTCATCGAGGACTACAACTACGTGTTCGATCCGCAGGTTCAGCATGTCCTGAAATTGATCGAGACGGGGGAGTTTGGTGACGTCCCGCATTTCGAACTGATGCTGTGTCTGGACATCTCGCAGGCCGCCGGGGGTGTCGCAGACAGCAGTGCCTCGTCGTGTCTGGCCGCCGGTCCCGTGGGTGACTTCTTCCCCCATCTGGCATCGCTGGCGTACTTCTTTGTGGGAGCCGCCGTCAAGGTGCGTACCGTCAGTCCAAGACCGCTGGAGTTCCGCTCGATCGTGGAAGCGGAGCGAGGCACTGCATCGATTCATTTCAGCTCCGCCTCTCAACCAGACGGCTTCTGGTTGCGCGTCTATGGCAGCCAGATGCAAGCGACGATCAACCTGTTTGAGCCTCTCTGTGCGATTCACCGGGTAAGGCGAGGACCAAAGCCACTCACTCCGCTGTGGAATGGACTCGATGTGGCCCGATCAACACGGAGGGCCGCCTGGCGCGGACTGAGCCGCAAACTCAGCGGTAGTCCGGGTTCCTACGCAGGGCTGCATGAACTGGTTCATCGCTGCTATGGGGCACTCGCCGCCGCCGCTCCGCCGCCGATCTCTCCCCGGCAGATCGATGATGTGAACCGCTTCGTGCAGCAACTGGGTGATGAGGAGAACCGGGCATGAAACTTCTCGTGACAGGAGCGAACGGCTTTCTGGGTCGACGTGTGGTCGCCGCCGCACTCGCGGCCGGCCATGATGTGCGAGCCCTCATTCGTTCGGCGACGTCCCAAGCTTCACTGGGATGGGACGACGAAGTGGACCTGTTTCGCGCCGACCTGCGCGGGGGCTGTGACCTGCGACCCGCGTTCGATGCTGTGGATGCAGTGATCCATCTGGCGGCCGGGGTCAGTGGAACCGAGGATCAACAGTTTCAATCGACGGTCGCCGGGACCGAGCGACTCCTGGAGGCGATGGCTGAGTGTGATACAAAGCGGATCGTGCTCGCGAGCAGCTTCTATGTGTACGATTGGCAGCGGGCGCGGGGCGAGATCAGCGAGCAGACGCCGGTCATTGCAAACCCCTATGTCCGCGATGGATACACGATCGCCAAGGTCTGGCAGGAGCGCGTGACGCGGCGATTCGCCCGGCAGCACGGCTGGGACCTGGTGGTACTCAGGCCTGGGTTCATCTGGGGAACGGGGAACGAATTGCCCGGACGTGTGGGACTGTCGCTGGGACGCTGGCTGGTGGTCGTCGGTCCTCTGTCGGATGCGGCACTTACCCATGTCGACAACTGTGCGGCATACTTCGTGCGCGAGCCGAGTGTGAGGAAGTCACGGGACAGACCCTGAATGTCCTCGACGGCCACAACATCAGCAGTTGGCGCTTCGCCGGTGAGTATGCCCGACGGCAGCCTGCCACTCCATGGCGCATTCCTGTGCCCTACGTGTGTGGGCGAGTTGTGGCGGGTTTTGCAAAGTTCGTCAGCCGCCTGCTGTATGGGCCTCACGGAAAGTTGCCCAGTCTGCTGGTGCCGAATCTGTTCCAGGCACGCTTCCGTCCGTTGAGGTTTCCCAACGACCGACTGACGGAGCTACTCGGGCCACCGGAGTGGAACGTTGCCCGGTGTCTGGAGCGGACGTTTGCTCCCGACACACAGTCCGGGTGCAACAAAGCATTCCGGCAAGCAGCCGCGATGACCCTCGCAGAACCGGTATCTCAAGAAGAGGAACAGGAGCTTGTGGCCAGCCATGTCTGACACTCGGCCAACAATCGCATACTTGACGAGTCAGTATGCTCGCGCCAGTGATTCGTTCATTCGGGGCGAGGTGAAGCAACTGGCGCGCTGGGATGTGAGGTGTTCACGTTCTCCATCCGCCGTCCGCCCGAAGATCAGAACGTCAGTGAGGAGATTCGTAGAGAGCGGGAGGCGACCGACGACATCCTCGACCACTCCGTCTGGACGCTGCTGACAGCGACACTGGTGATGGCATTGCATCGTCCCCGTCGATTCGTCTCTGCACTCGGGCTCGCGCTGCGCACATCCACGCCGGGCCTCAAGGGACGACTTTGGGCGCTGGCGTATCTATGTGAGGCGGCCTATCTCGCCCGGCGACTGACGACCCTGGGGATCACGCATCTGCACAATCACATCGGCGAAGGGTCGGCGAGTGTCGCCATGCTGGCGGGGAAATTGACCGGCATTCCTTACAGCCTGACGATCCATGGGCCCAACGAGTTCGACCAGCCGCTGCAACTGGCACTCGGAGAAAAGATCGCGCGGTCGAAGTTCGTCGTGGGGATCAGCCTGTATGGCCGGAGCCAGCTGTTTCGCTGGGCCGACTTTGCCGACTGGCACAAGGTGCACATTGTCCGCTGCGGTGTTGACGAAGAGTTTCTCGACGCCGAACAGACTGATGTTCCTGATGAACCTCGACTGGTGTGCGTAGGTCGTCTGGCCGAACAGAAGGGCCAACTGCTGTTGATCGATGCGGTCGCACAGCTCGTGGAGGATGGAGTCGACCTGGAGTTGCGACTCATCGGTGATGGGCCGTTGCGTCCGGCGCTGGAACGGGCCATTCGCGAACATCGCCTCGAATCGCAGGTGCGCATCGTCGGGTGGAAATCTGGCCAGGAAGTTCGGGAAGAGATTGTGCGGTCGCGGGCACTGGTGTTGCCAAGCTTTGCCGAGGGGCTGCCGGTCGTCTTCATGGAGGCACTGGCTTTGCAACGTCCGGTGATCAGCACGCGGGTAGCCGGCATCCCTGAACTAGTTGTTGACGGCGTGACCGGATGGCTGACTTTTGCCAGTGACAGTCGCTCGCTCGCCGATGCCATGCGGGAATGTCTGTTGCTTCCCTCCGGAAAATTGACAGAGATGGGAGCCGCAGGTGCCCGCATCGTCCATCGGCAGCACAACGCCGCCCGTGAGGCGGCGAAGTTGTTGTCGTTCATTGTTGACACGGAAGTGCCGGAGATTGCCCCGCGAAACCCGGACCGGAAGTTCGCGTCTGACACACAGACCACTCTTAATTGGCCATCGACCGACCATGACAACAGGGTCGAGGTGCTTCACCATGCAAACTGATACACTCGCGGAGCTGTCCGCGCAATCCATCACCACCGAAACCGACGCGTCCCCGATCGTCTACCAGAGTGATGATTGGCCGGTCATCTTCGGACTGCGCCTGGCTCCCTTCACATTCGAGCAAACGCTGGCTGAGGCCGATCGGCTGATCCAGGGCGCCGCCCGGCGTACTTCATTACCGCGAACCTGCACTATGCAAGTCTCGTGGCGCGCGATCGCCGTTTGCAGCAGCACAATGAGGAAGCAGCTTTTCTCGTTGCCGACGGCATGCCGCTCGTCTGGGCCTCACGCATTAAAGGTGCGCCATTGCCCGAGCGTGTGGCCGGTTCGGACCTGACGCCGGCCCTGTGCCAGCGGGCTGCGGAACGAGGCTACCGTGTCTATCTGTTTGGTGCTCAGCCGCAAGTGGCGCAGCGGGCGGCGGACGTGCTGCGTCGTCAGTGCTATGGATTGACGATTGCGGGGGTGCACTCACCAAGCCCGGCGGAACTCGATCCTTCGCGGGATGCTGAGACGACGGCCCGCATCCGCGAAGCGCGACCCGATCTGCTGTTCATCGCCCTGAGTCAACCCAAGGGCGAACACTGGTTGCTGCGCAACTATCGGACGTTGGGGCCGATGCTCACCGTGCAGGTCGGCGCATCGCTCGACTTCATCGCCGGGGAAGTGCTGCGTGCCCCCCGCTGGATGCAACGCACGGGACTGGAATGGCTCTACCGAATGGTTAAAGAGCCACTCCGGCTTGGTCCACGGTATGCCCGGGACATCGAGTTCCTGACGAGAACGGTCATCGGCCGTCCGCCGCGGATGGGATCGGTCAGTCAGCAAGCTGCAGGACGGTAGGTAGCCGGGCCTGATTGCGCATCGATTCGTTGAGGTCGAAGCACCCCGACTGCTCGCAGCAGCCGGGGTGCTCTCTGACAAACGGGGCCGGTTGTACAGAGGCAACGCATCGCCGGGGGAGCGACGGGCGTCCTCTGTTGAACACGCCGTGGGCGCGCATCTGGATTGCACGTCATGTCGCCGTCCACTCACCCGGTGGGCCGCGATCCCTTGACACCCCACACCTTGTGCGGCTATGTATATGCCCAGACACGCAAGGTATGGAGCGGAGTCATGGACACACGGCTGCTGGCAGGCACTCTCGAACTGATGATGCTCGACGTCCTCGCGCAGGGACCCTCCTACGGTTACGAGATCGTGCAGACCGTCCTCGGGCGATCGGCGGGGCAGCTTGAACTCAAGGAGGGGAGCCTGTATCCGGCCCTGCACCGCCTCGAACGCCAGAAGCTGCTCGAAGCGTACTGGACCGAGCACGAAGGCCGGCGGCGCAAGTACTACAAGCTTACAACCTCCGGGCGCAAGACCCTCGCCGCCCGCCGCCTGGAGTGGCAGAGTTTCTCCGCCGGTGTGAACGGCGTGCTGGGGTTGGAGTAAAGAGGAAGGAGTAAGAGGGAGGGACGAGTGACAAAGGCGGAAGCCATAGAGCCATCACTCAAGTGGCAAAGGAGCAAAGTGGCAGAGTAGTGGAAAACGAAGAACAAATCCCCAACGCCGACTCCTGACAACTGAACACTGAGAACGAATGACCGACAACTGACCCGTGCACGACATCGACCTCACCGCCGATCTGCCGTCTCCGCGCGATGACGAACCGGCATCGCTGCGGCAGGACATCATCGACGAACTGGCGGACCATCTGCACTGCGCGCTGCAGCGCGAACTGCTGCTGGGGGCGAGCAGTGTCCACCTAGCGAGCCTGCGACGTCCATCCCCCGATGTCGATGGTGGTTGTCCAGGAAACCCGGAGGCTGACGCCTCCCGCTCGCCTGGCTCGCGGGAGGACATTGCGCGACAGAACGTTCTCAGACGTTTCGGTAACCCGGCCGCGATCGCGAGGCGACTGTGGCTTGACGCCATGAAGGAGAGACTGATGGCCCAGAAACTGATGACAGTCATGGTCACCGTGGCCGCCCTGGCCTGTGTGGCGGTCACGTTCTTCATGTGGCAGGCCCTGCAGGTCAGCCGCGAGCAGCAGGCGGCCCTACTCGCCCAGCAACAGGCCTTCAGTGCCAAACTCCTCGGGGAGCTGCAGGCCCGGCAGGCGGCGCCTGCCGTCACCGGTGTCGATGGCTGGGGACCATTAAAGATCCGGCTCGTCTCGGCTGAGGGAAAACCGGTGGCGGGCAAGGTCGATCTGGAAGGGACTGCCATCAATGCCGGCAACGACAACAAGGTCAGCGTCGACAAGAGTGCCGGCGACGACGGGATCGCCGACTTCGGACTGATTCCGTACGGCAACTACACGATGACGGTCACGATTCCTGCGGCGATGGAGTCTCACACCGAAACGTTCATGCTGTCCCCCGGCCAGCCGAGTGAGCGCAAGTTCATCTGTCCCGACCAGCCCCGTCCGCCGGTCGCGCTGAAGTTCAAGTTCAACCCGCCGGCGAGGATTCGCGCGGGAGGATCTGGTCTATGGCGTGAACCTGCAGATGGCATCTCGCCGAGATGCCGATGGCGTGTGGCGATTCACTGGTTCCCGCACGTATTCGCCGCTGGTGGATGCCCAGGGCCGAATGCTGGGGACCGCCGACCGGACCTTTCCGACTGCGAGGCCTGGAAGTCGCGGCGGATTCCCCGGCAGGACCTCGCAGGAATCGGTGCTTGGCCTGAGCGAGGAGTCTCCGCCGGAGCTGCGGGCCTACACCTACAGCCTTGAAGGTGTGGCCGTTTATGCCCGAGTGAACTCGCGCGATGGGTTGCCTTCCGACTTTCCGGCACTGGTCGGAGAATCGACGTACAGCTTCGAGTCGGTACCGCCTCTTATGATCAGGGAGCTAAAACCCGGCGAAAATGTGTGGGAGGTCGACCTGCCTGCCTCGTTCTGGACGACCGTGCAGCGGACCTTCCTCGCCTCGCCACTTGCGCGGCATGTGGTGCTGCCGAAGGGGATGCAGGTGGTCGAGGTGCCGGTCGATGCGCGCGAGCTGATGCGTCTGCCGTCCATCGCCAGGTCGATAAGCGGCGGGGTCAGCCCCAGAATCGAGCTGGCCAACCGGGTCGGATGTTGAGCGGGTCGATGTCCTGATCCAGCTGCCGCAGATCATCGCGGAGGGGGAGCGGCGTGGATCCCCAGGCGACACCGCCTATCCTCGCGATTGTCACTTCGGCGGAAGTCGCGGCACCACTCGATCTCACGACGATCATGATGTCCGTGTCGTCAAGAGGACGCGGCGGATCGACAACTTCCAGTGCACCGCGATTGACTCCAGTTCCGCTGCTGCTGACCGACGAACAGGTCGAGGCAGTCCGGCTGACAGAGAAGAAGGGGACGTTGATGCTCCGCGAGTCGGAGTCTGAGGCCGACGCACCGACGCTGGACCACGCTGTGCTGGAGGAACTGAAGGCGATGTCCGACCTGCCGGCCTCATCGTAGCAGGCCGTTCAAGAGCGTGTGCCACGGCTGTGTCAGCCGTGCGATCTTGTCGAGCACCTCAGATTCTCGCACTGCCGGTGCGAGCGTCTTTCGGTGCGGCAAAACTGCCAGCGGCCCGTCGTCAGGTGCGGCGCAGCCGCCAAAGGTTGCGGGAAGACGTCCGGCAGCGGGACCTCTCCGTGCCGACCATCACCCCCTCCGAGGGCATTGGCATCTCCACATCTCGACCCTGTGGGTCGAAACGGGAGTTGTGAAGCGAGTTGGCGGAGATGGGCGTGGCTGTTGTGTTCCAGCAGATCGCTCTCGAAGGATCGTTGACGGTTTGCCTGTCGGTGATGATGCGGACAGTTTCTGGTCACGGCGCAAATCTTCTGGCCGCGCGAACGGCGATTCACGAGGGCCCGTTCTAGGCGGCCGGCACCAATTGGCCGACGGAACCGCTGAATCTCACAAGGCTTGCGTGCTGGATGCTTCGCGCGGCCTCTCCTCGGCACGCTTCGTGCGTTGTTCGTGTCCCCAGGCACGCAACGTCTGCGTGTCGTTTCTTACAGGAGGAACGAACATGAGTCTGCATGAAATGAGCAAGGGCCGCCGCTGGGCGGCAAGTATTGGGGCGATCGGAATCGGTTCTGCGGTGGCAATCCAGTCGCTGTTGGGGCTGCACAGTCCTCTGTCGTTGAGCGCCAACGACTCCGGTACCGTGCCCCCGGCGGTCGAACACGCCACAGGCCTGTCCGAGGCCTTTCGCTATGCGTCGGAAAAGGTGCTGCCTGCGGTCGTCACCATTCGTGTCACCGCGGCGGATGTGGTGCCGTCGAGCGACACACAGCGTCCCGGGATCCCCCAGGACATGATTCCCAAGGAGTGGCGGAAGTTCTTCGGCGATGACATGCTGCAGATGCCCCGATCGTTGCCGAATCAGCCGCATGGCGAAGGGATGGGATCGGGAGTCATCATCGATCCGTCCGGTTTGATCGTGACGAACGATCACGTCGTCAGCGGGCACGGAAAGGTGATCGTTCAGCTGCACGACGGCCGCGAGTTTGAAGCGGTCGAAGTCAAGACCGACCCGAAGACCGACATTGCCGTCGTGCGCATCGAAGGTGCGGGCGACCTGGTGGCGGCCTCGATTGGCAACAGCGACGATCTGCAGATCGGCGACTGGGTGCTCGCCGTCGGAGCACCGTTCGGACTGCGGGAGACCGTCACAGCCGGCATCATTTCCGCCAAGTCACGCGGGATCGGCATCTCAGAGCGTGCCGACTTCCTGCAGACCGATGCGGCGATCAATCCGGGCAACAGTGGCGGCCCGCTCGTCAATCTGCGCGGCGAGGTGGTCGGCATCAATACCGCCATCTCGACACGAGGCGGAGGCAACGACGGTGTCGGATTTGCGATCCCTGTCAACCAGGCCCAGTGGGTCAGTCGGCAGCTCGTCGAGACCGGAACGGTACAGCGTGCGTTTCTGGGTGTTGGCATCCAGGGCATCACCAGCGATCTTTCCAAGCAGTTTGGTCTGAGCACCGTGCAGGGGGCCCTGGTGACGGAAGTTCGTCCGGGTACTCCGGCGGAGAGTGCGGGGCTGAAGACCGGCGATGTGATCGTCGAGTTCGACGGCCGCGCCATCAACGACCCCCACGATCTGCAGAACGTAGTCGAGCGGGCTCAGCTCGGCGACAGCCACAAGCTGACCATCATCAGAGACGGGAAGCAGACGACCGTTGAGGTCGGACTGCAGCCCATGGCTGAGACCCTCGCTGCCACTGACGCCGAGACGGCTCCTGCTGAGGCGGAGTTCGAGACGCTGGGACTTGAGGTCGCTGAACTGACCAGTGACGTCGCGCAGCAACTCGGCCTCAAGGGTGCGGAAGGCGTGGTCATCACGTCGGTCGCTTCCGGCAGTGTTGCGGAGAAGGCCGGGCTGACCGCCGGGACGATCGTCAGCCGCGTGGGAACCACTCTGGTGACCAATGTCGATGAGTTTCGCGCGGCGGTCGACAAGGCTGATCTCAAGGCTGGCGTGCTGATGCTGATGCGCACGGCTGACGGATCGCGGTTTGTTGTTCTCAAGTCGTAGTCGGACGGCATTCGAGTCTGCACTTCAACGCCGATCCTGCGATGACTGGTGAGATGTGATTCACGCTTTGGCGTGAACACGAATGTGTCCCTCCTGGAACGGCGGACTTCGGGCCAGTCATGGTGCTCGATTCGTCGTTCGCACCCCCGGGTGGTACGACCCGGGGGTGCCTTTCGGATTTCTCGATGAGTCTTTTCCCCTCATTACATTTTCCAACAAGGGGTGAACGATGCTTCGCTTTCGACAATACTCGGTGAAGTGTCCCGCCTGCAGTCAGCCGATGGAAGTGTATCCACCACAGTCCATTGAGCTGGAACGTAACGGTGTGACGGAGCGATGCTCCCACTGCCGTCGCTGGCTCGTGCTGTCGGTGTGGGACGTAGGCCCGTGGCAGGTTCCGGAAGCACGCGTCGTTGGTGTGTGAGACCGGCCTTGACACGGTGAGTCTGGCTATGCTTCCCCTGCTCCATCCGTTCGCACCGATCCGCCCAAAGGCGACTCCCCCTCGGTGCGAACTATCTTTTCGACTGAGAGGCCCAGCTGCTGCAATCGCGCCCGCAGAGTTGTGCGCGAGACCCCCAGCAGCTCGGCCGCCTTCGTCTGTTGTCCGCCGGACTGACGGAGGACTTCATCCAGCAACACGCGGTCGACAGCGGAGTGGACGAGCTCGTTCAGTTGCGTGCGCCCCTCCCCAAGCAACCCCTGTACATAGGAACGCACATCGGAAAGGTCGCCCTGTGGTGATGCCGGTGTCGTCTCCGCAGCCCCGGTTCCGGTGATGCTGGCGGGCAGCGCATCGGACGTCAGCGTGTCACCCGTCGCATGCACCAGCGCATACTTGATAGCGCTTTCCAGTTCCCGCACGTT
The DNA here is from genome assembly GCA_963707405.1 of uncultured Planctomycetaceae bacterium. GTDB lineage: Bacteria > Planctomycetota > Planctomycetia > Planctomycetales > Planctomycetaceae > CAVPPT01. Next base: position 746,076 of record CAVPPT010000008.1, read on the forward strand.
GCCCGGCCAGGGGAACCGCTGCAACACATTCATCATCTCTGCGCTGATGCCGCCCACATCAACACCCAGTTGACGCCGCTGGACATGCAGGAAGTGCTCCGCCAGGAGCGGAATGTCCTCGAGGCGCTCGCGTAGCGGCGGCAGCTTCAGAGTGAAGGTGTTGAGGCGATAAAAGAGATCCTGCCGGAACTCCTTGCGACGCAGGGCTTCGCCCAGATCCCGGTTGGTAGCCGCGAGAATTCGCACATCGACATGGATCGTCTCTCCGCTACCAACGCGTTCAAAGCGACCATCCTGCAGCACGCGCAGCAGTTTGGCCTGAGTCGCCGCAGCCATGTCGCCAATCTCATCCAGAAACAGTGTGCCGCCATGTGCCTGCTCAAACTTCCCGATCCGCTGCCGGTCAGCTCCGGTGAACGCCCCTTTCTCGTGCCCGAACAGCTCGCTCTCCAGGAGTGTCTCAGGGATCGCAGCACAGTTGATAGCCAGGAACGGCTTCTCGCTGCGGCGGGAGTGATGGTAGATGGCCCTTGCGACCAGCTCCTTCCCTGTGCCGCTCTCACCGATGATTAAGACATTGACATCCTGAGGTGCGACACGTCCGATCTCCTTGAACACCACCTGCATGGCCGGTGAACGGCCGACGATGCGATCGATCTCGCCGTCCTCGTATCCTGAACTCTCCCCAAAGATGGCGGGCACGCGGCTGATGCACCCGCCTGCAATGCACCTTGGATGACTTGCCGAAGCTCCGCCAGCTTCCACGGTTTGAGAACATAGTCGAACGCCCCACGCTTCATCGCCTCGATGGCCGTCTCCGCCGTCCCATGGGCCGTCATGATGATCACAGGCACCTTCGGCTCCAGTCGGCGGATTTCCTGCAGGGCGTCGAGACCCGACATGTCGGGCAACTGCACATCCAGCAGCACGGCATCAGGCCGTTCGCCGCTCACTGAAACGATCCCCTCACGAGCCGTCGGCGCAGTCACGACCCGCAGCCCTTCACTCGCGAGCCCCTTTTCGAGCGAGTAGAGCACATTGCGTTCGTCGTCAATGATCAGCAGCGTCGGCATGAGACTCACACTTCCGGCAGACGAACGATGAACTCAGCTCCTCCCTCGGACCGGTTTCGCGCATCGATCGTTCCTCCGTGATTCTCGGTGATTCTGCGGCTGATCGTCAGCCCCAGACCGGTTCCTGCCGGCTTGGAGCTGATGAATGGATCGAACAGGTTCCGGTGCATCCCGTCCTGAATGCCGGGACCGTTGTCACTCACGGAAAGGACGCACTGCCGTTGCGAGGTGTCACGATGCGCATTGATGACGACATGCCCTTTGGTACCAATCGCGTCGAATGCGTTCAGAACCAGATTCAGCAGCACCTGCCTGATCTGCTCGGCATCGGCATTGACCTGCAGCGGTTCGTCGGGAAGTTCGACGTCCAGGCGAATGGATTGTTGCTCGGCCCGGGCACTCACGAGATGCGACGTCCGGCGGACCACGTCACGCAGATCGATCTCGCGCTGCACGAGCTTCGGGGGACGGGCATAGTCGAGAAACGATTGCAGCGTATCATCGAGTCGGCAGACCTCCTCCTCAAGTACCTCCAGATCACGTGCGTCGAGTCGACCTTCCGGTCCCTGCCCGCGAGCGACTTCCACAAGGGTACGGATGGCCGTCAGCGGGTTTCGTAGCTCATGCGCCAGCCCGGCCGCCAGTTGACCCAGCGCGGACATCTGGTCCTTACGGAGCGATTCCAGTTCGGCAATACGGAGGCGGTCCACAACGTCCGCAACCCGCGTCGCCACGACGTTGAGCGAACTCTCCAGATCCTGGACATTCCCAATGGTTCGTACATACAGCGGGCCAACCACCGTCCGCAGCGACCCGGCGGCGGTCTCGATCGGCACGCTCAACTCAACCAGTTGCTGCTTGAGGCCGCGCGCGAGCGCAAACCCTCCCAGCGCTCCGGCAGCCGCTCCGGTCACTCCCAGAATCAGCAGCGTCCAACCGGTCCAGGTGGTCAGTTCGCGGCCGCGAGCCTCAGCCGTTCGGAGTGCCTGTGCGGCAAGATTCTGTTGCTGCCGGACTCGCGACAAGAGGTCGGGATCCAGCAGTTCGCTGACGAGATGTTGAGCCTTCTCTCGTCGCTCCTGCTGTGGTGTGTCGATCGACAGGTCATCGAGCGCATCGCACAGGCCTCGATAGGACTGGCTCAGCCCGGTGACCAACACGCTTCCCTGGTTAGTCCTCAGATGAACACGTTCGATCTGCAGCAGATACTGGCCGCCCGCCCGTTGCAGGCCGGGAACATCCGACATGACCCCTTCATCCCCGGTCGCGGCAAAGTGCGCGAGCCGATGCCGCAGCTCGACAATGGCTTCCTCCAGGTCTACAGCCGCCGCGACGGCCGCCGACACATCTTCCATGATGACGTCGGCTTGGCGCTGATTGACGAACAGCACCACCGCAGCCAGTACGGCGATTGCCAGCAGCGCCAGACTCGCCGCGAGACTCGGCGCAGCCAGTTGCCAGAGCAGCTTCCCGTCAGAATCAGATGAGGAATGATCCGATGATGGGGACATCACCCCATCCTACAGGACGCGACGGACCGCCGCCTGCATGCGAGACACCGAATCACTGGGACAAGGATCAATGGAATCACGTGGCCGCAATGTTGATATAGGCGTGCACATGTGGGGCTCCGCGGAAGTGCCACACGAACGACGGACCCTCAATCCGCCAGATGTCCCAGACCTTGTCGTCGTTCAGGTCGCCTTGTTGATAGAAGGCCATGTTGAGCGACTTCACGCCCCCGGCCCCTTCGAGGACTTCCATCGCCTCGTTTACGTCTTCCTCGCGGTAGGGTGCCAGCAAAATGCGCAACGTCTTGGAGACGAGTTCCCGCTGGTCATCACTCAACTCGGCCACCGGAATGCCGGCGAACTGCCCGTCGCCTCCCTGCAGGGGCACCGCGGCTTCCTGAGGGGCTTTGCCGATCGGCGCCCGTTTGGCCTGGGCGCATCCAGTGCCTTGAACACTTCGTTGGCCGCGCGGGTCTGGTAGTGGAACAGGTTGTCCTTGGGATCCTCCTCGCCATGCCCATAGACAATCGGGCCGCCGAACGCGGCCTTGTCGACCGTGTTGCCATCCGCGCGCAGCGTCAGGTGCCGCCCCGTCAGCTCCCATTCGGAAGGACCCTGACCCGGCGTGCCAAAGATAGCGGTGCTGTAGAAGTTGATGCCGCCGTCGTCGTATTCCATCTGCTCCAGGAGTCGTCCATACCCATCTTCCGACGTCACTCCCTTGACGATCTCGGTGATGAGGGCACGCTGCTGGTCGGAGTAGAAGTCATCACCAATGGTTGGCTCAGTCACGTGCCAGTTGGCATTGATCTTCTGCCGCAACTCATGACCGAACGGGAAGCAAATCTTCGCGCGCTGTGACTCTGAAAGCGACGTGTAGAACCGGCCGACGGCTGTCTCCGCAGCACTCTGCGCGGATGGAGCCGCATACAGGCCGGCTGAGGGGATGAGCAGCGGGGAGACGGCTCCCACAACGGCGACACCACCGGCGGTCCTCAGGAAGTCGCGTCGCGTGAATCCGGACTCACAGTCGCTGCAGGTGATGCGGGCTGAATGTGCCATGACGAGCCTCCTGGGACAGGTTGTAGGGGGGATGAGTATGCTGGCAGCAGCGGATTGTAGACGCGGGCTGCTCCCATCCCATTGTAACCGTCAACGGGTACGGACTGTCCACCGTAAGAGGTGGTCGGAGAGGCGGGCCACCGTAAGACGTGGACGGAACAGGCGACCCACCCATCAAGATGCAGTCAGCAGTCAGCAGTCAGCGGGCTTTGGGGGCGTAAGGATCGTGCCCCTTGGCTTCCGCAGGAACATCGAAGTCCCAAGGGGCACCAATATATTCGCACGGCATGGCGTAGTCGACGAACAGGGGAGCGACCGCCTCGGTTTCGAGCGCAGCCAGCTCATCAGCGGCTTCCACTGGACGCGAAGGATAGGCCGTGATCCTGGCAATTAACTGTCCGCCGACCACAGACTGTCCACCCGCCACCGCTGTGTCGTAATGGCCATCGACGATCTCCGCCTCGCCGACCGGCCCCGAGTTCCCCTGGGATTGATCGGGGTGAAATGAAATCGCTCCATAGACGACCGGCTGTCCTTCAAACGTGACTGCGCCTGTCATGGGGAACCGTTCGATTTCCGAGCCCCCTCCACACCCTGCCAGGGCGAAGGCCAGCAACAGAATGAGTACACCCTTCTTGAGCTGGGGTTTCGCGATCACTGTCGTCATGCTTGACAAGCTATGGCTAGCGCTGGGCAGCCGAGGAACGAGGAAGACAGACGTCAAGGTTCGTTTCGCTTACGTCCGCCGATGACTTCGATCTTGGGTTTTGCCCCGCCTGATGTCAGATCGAAAACGGAGGGATCGAGCCCTGCCGTCGTGACTTCGGCCTGAAGTCCTGAGGTGTCTGCCTCCGAATACTCGCGTGGCACGACCCACTGATACTTGATGGGGGTTGCCTCCGGATTCTCTGCATTGTAGTTGGCGGGCAGCTCGCCCACGACATCCCGTTTGGTGATCGTGACCTTGTAGTTCCCCAGGGGTGCCCCGTCGCCAGGAATATATGTTTGCAGGGCAAAGTTTCCCTGGGCGTCGGTCATGGCGCTGGAAGGTCGCTTGTAGGAAGCCTTTTCGTCGGTGATCAGCTGAAACGCGACAGCCGCCCCGGCCACTGGCTCACCATCCAGCAACACCGTGCCATTCACGGGAACCAGGTCAGGACGATCTGATCCCCCGCAACCCACGGCAAACAATACCAACGCTGAGACGACACACACACGCATGATGCTGCAATCACTTGTTACGGGATGACGCGGTTCGACAAAACGGTTCGCCGACTGGATTGGTCGCATCAGAACTCGCCGATCGTATTCCCGTCCCGGATCTGAAACAGGTTCTGGTACAGGAAATTTCCCGTCTGATTACCCAGCGCGGGATTCGAGTCGACGTTTTCGCTGATGAATCGCACGGATCCATCGGCCATCAGGAAGTGCGCCCCGCCTTCATGCGGACTCGCGACAGCGGCTCTCGTCGCATTGCTGACGGTATTCTCGATGTAGCAATTGGTCGCCGCATCGTGAGAACCATCAAAGGGCGTGTTCATCTCTGCGTGGGCGGAAACGATGGTCAAACGATTGCCACAGGTCTTGTTCGTGCCCCAGATCGATCCAACCGCCAGGAAGGGCGCATCCATCAGCACCTTCTCGGCCATGAGCACTGTATTCGATGAGCCATCGAGAATGTCGCCAATCGACACGCTCAACGGGCGTGACTGGGCCTGTGGGACGTCGCAAATCTGATTGCTGATCGCATAACCCATCGCCGCCATGTACTTCTGAAACTTATTGTGTGTCCCCCCCGCTCCCGAGGGGCACTCAAAGCCCGGAATGGTCATCGAAAACAGCTTCTCCTTGCTGTTGGCCGTCGCTGTGCGAAAGTCGTTGACGTTCCCCAAATTGGCCGGGTCGTGCGGGATCTCGGCGGAGTTCCGACTCCCAACTGGTTGAACAGGTTGGCCTGATCGATTTGTGGCAGGATGAAGGTCGACCAGTTCCAGGCGTAATCCTGGTTGTAGTCCGCCAGGTTGGCTGCCGGGACACCACCCACACTTCCGGGGGGGAACAGCTGGTGCACGTCGAGGTAATTGTGGAGCGCCAGCCCGAGTTGCTTCAGGTTGTTCTTGCACTGGGTGCGACGTGCGGCTTCGCGGGCTTGCTGTACCGCGGGCAGCAACAACGCGATCAGGATGGCGATAATCGCAATCACCACCAGCAGTTCAATGAGAGTAAAGCCACGCCGGATGAAAGGCTTCTGCATAGTCAGCTCCTGCAAGGCGAGCGGATCCAGGGGCACCGCTGCCGGGGACATGGGATCAAGAACTCAGAACAGGGGAAGAACAAGACCGTCATCCCGAGACGCTGCAGCCTGATAGGTGGCGAAGTCGATGTTTTCAGAAATGAAGTGCACCGAACCATCGGACAAGAGAAACTGTGCGCCGCCGCTGTGGTTACTGCCAAAGCGGACATCGTTGAACAGGCGACTGGCGTTTCCACCATTGTAACCGGAGTTGCCAATCGGATGTGTCACGTTCTTGCAGCAATAGCTGGCCACGTTTGCATTGGCGTTGCTGGCACCCTGAATCCAGGGACGATAGCTGCCGCTCCAGCCGGAAGGTGGGCGGGCCTCAGAGACCTCACCGATGACCAATGTATTGGAGGATCCGTCGGTGATATCGCGGAAGCTGTAATGGCGGTTGCGATGGAGCAGCCCTGTCAACGCGATCCCACCATGATCGGTCGTTGTGTTCCCCTCATGATTCCAGTTGCCCGTGAGGGGGGCCGGCTTGGGCCCCTTCGGCCCTGCGACTCCATAATAGTGAACCGTATACCCTTGCGTAATGGTGTCCGACTGGCGATCCCGGATGATCGCGCTCGGACAAAACAGCATTTCAAATCGCTGATTGCGGAGTGCCTGGTTGGGAGCGACATCGTAGAACTTTGCCGGGTTGAACTGGTTGTAGAGAGGTGCTTGATCGAGGAATGGCAACAAATGCACATGAAAGGGGAAGTTGTTAACGGGATTGCTCGTGTTATTGTTATTGAGCCCCATCGTCCCTTGGGGAAACGTGTTGTGCGTATCATGGTAATTGTGCAGGGCAAGCCCCCACTGCTTGAGGTTGTTCTTGCACTGCGTCCGCCGTGCCGCCTCCCGTGCCTGCTGAACGGCCGGCAGGAGCAGCGCGATCAGGATCGCGATAATGGCAATGACCACCAGCAGTTCAATCAACGTGAATCCAGCGTGACGTCGTGTGCGCATCTGTCCTGCCTCCAACCAAGTCAATGAAACAAGGGAAGCTCATAGGCGCGCAACCCGAGTGCGCCCGCAACAAATCAGCTGTTTAATATACCGATGTCACCACTTGTTTGGAAACTGTGAACTTGTCCGAATCTTCCGGTGACGTGGTCGGCTTCGGCAAGGGTCCCGCGGTGTGCTATCATGGCGTTCTGAAATCCTGTTCCGAGGTCCCTCATGTCTGTGGGTGAAGACCAATTGCTCGCGCCGCCGCCCGGAATGTCCGTACCCGGACAACCGACCTGGGAAGTCGCTTACCTGTTCCCGCCGCAGGGAGCGTGGGAGGAATCAGAGTGTCTGGCCCTGGGAACGAACTGGTTGATCGAGTTTAGCGATGGCAAGCTCGAGGTGCTGCCGCCGCCGAACACCTCCCACCAGTTGAGGGTGGATTTTCTGGGGGACCTGCTCAAGACGTTCATCCGCGATCATCGGGACGGGCGGGTGCTGTTCGCGCCGCTGCCGGTGAGACTGGGGGTCGGCAGGTATCGGGAACCGGACATCGTCTACCTGTCGGGAACACGGGTCCGCCAGTCGGAGGACTATCCCGAGGGTGCCGACCTCGTGGTCGAGGTTGTCAGCGAAGACACCGCGAACCGTGATCTCATCACAAAGCGGGCCGAGTATGCTGCCGCAGGAATCTCCGAGTACTGGATCGTCGATCCGCAGCAGGAGACAATCACTATCCTGGTCCTTGAGGAAACCGGCAACGAGTACGGGGTCCATGGAACCTTTCCACGCGATTCACAGGCAACATCGCGGCTGCTGGACGGATTCTATGTGGCCGTGAACGATGTCCTCGACGCGGCGACGATCAACAACGACTGAACGCCACAGGCACACACTGATGACTATCTCACACACAGCGGAACAGGTCCTGGACCGTCACTATCTGGAGATTCGCTGCGAGTTGCTGAACCTTGCGGCGGCACTCGATCGTGTCGAGCGGTCCGCCGGCTACGCGCAAGTCGCCGGGGATGAACGACTGGAGAGACTGCGGGCGGGGATCGACATTCTGACAACGGCGGGAAACGACCGGGCCGAACGTCTTCAACTGCTCTTCAGCGACCAGTACGTGGCAGGCTGGAACCGGTGAGCATCGAGGCCTGGTTTCCCGCCATCGAGTTCCCCCTCTCGTGGGAGGTCTTTCGTCAGCTCCCGCAGCATCCTGCCTGGCGATACGCTTTCGCCCTTGGCCGGGCGCGGCTTATGCCCGCTCCCCGTTCGTATCATGGCCTGCTGTCGCTGAAGGACTGGCAGCCTCCGGCCACCAACCTCCGCCTGCCTGGCGACGTTGTCCTCCGGCCGCTGGAGCCCACCGACCGGCAACGCCTGCCGGCTCTGATGGCCGAGGCGCTGCGGCGGATGCCTCCCTTCTCGCTGCTGGATCCGGAGGTCCGCCGACAAGCTGCTGAAGCATGTCTGCATGAGACATTCATGGGAAGTAATGGGCCTCTGATTGCCCAGGCCAGTCTGCTGGCGTTTACGCTCCTGGAAGATGGCCAGCGGGAACCAGTGGGAGCCATCCTGGTGACACGTCTGCCTGACGGCGATCTCGAAGACTTCACCGACCCGGTGTGGCAGACCGAGCCTCCATCGGGCGAAGACGCGGGGCAGAGGTCATGGGGGCGTCCACATCTGACCTGGATTTTCGTGGTGCCTCGTTATGCCCGGCAGGGGATAGGAACGGCCCTGCTCCGCGAGTCGATCTCTGCACTGCGGTTGCTGGGTGAGTGCGAACTGGCATCGACGTTTCTGTTGGGCAACGACGCGGCCATCCTTTGGCACTGGCGAAATGGCTTTGTGCTGAAGTCGCATGTTCTGAGCCCGCGCGCCACTCTGGGCGGGTCAACCGTCCGCGGGGCCTGAGAGTCGTTGCCGCAGGGCTTCGAGACCCCGCTTGAGCAGCGACGCCACGGCCACTTCGCTGCGCCCCATTTCCGCGCCATCTCCCGGAGCGATCGCTGCTCGAGATGCCGGAGCCGGACAGCCGTTGCCTGGTCCGGAGGAAGCGTCGTGAGGGCCATCAGCAACTGTGCTGATGCCTCATCCTGGAGCGCCCGCTGACTGGGAGTCGCCGCGGGAGCGAGGGGGGCTGCTGCCGATCCGACCGCATCCAGCGAATGCTCATCGTTGACGTTCCGCCGTTCCGCCTTCGCATGTCTCCGCAAGGCATCGTGGATATTGTGCTGATGCATCGCCTGCAGCCAGGCGTGAAACTGCGCCTCCGAGATACCGTCGAAGTCAGCGAACTGGCGAATCGCCGACAGGCACGTCTGCTGAACCACATCTGAGGCACTCAGCCGGGCACCGACGGCTCCTGTCAGCTTTCCCTCGGCCATGCGTCTGAGCCAGGCCTGTTGCCTGTTCAGCAGTTCTCCCAGGGCCCCCTGGTCGCCGACGAGCGCCTGTTGCAGCAACGGCGGAAGTGACGGATCAGGAACGGACGCACTCACTGGTCAGATTCCTCAACTGGACGGGCTCGAGTTGCGGGAATGCTTTGATCGTCAATCTGAGGTCGGCTTCCGCTTGCGCACTGGTAGTGCTCTTCCATCTCCGGCAGCGACGCCTGGCGGATGCTCTTGCCTTCGCGCGCGAGTCCTGCCTCGATCGCCTGAAATCTTGCTGTGAACTTGTTGTTGCTGCGGCGCAGGGCTTCCTCGGGGTTGATGTGCCACCGCCGGGCTATGTTGGCCACCACGAACAGGATGTCCCCCAGTTCGTCTTCCGCGCGGTTACGGCGGGCAGAGTCATCGATCGGTTCGTCGGCAATCGGCTCACCGAGCACCGATGCAGGAACCTCTGGCAACGGATCGTCCGGAGAGAGTTCGTGCCGGAGTTCATCGATCTCCTCGCGCAGTTTGTCGAAGAGCATGAGTCGATCGGGGAAGTCGTATCCCACGCGGGCTGCCTTCTTCGTGATGCGGGCCGCCTTCGCCAGTGCGGGCAGAGCGACCGGTATCCCGTCCAGCTCCGACGTACGCGGTTTCTCGTCTCGCTTGGCCCGATCCCAGTGGACATGCACCTCGGCTGCGGTCTCCGCCTGGGCCGTGCCGAAAACATGGGGATGCCTGCGGATCATCTTCTCGGCAATCTGTTCAATGACATCGACCAGATCGAAGCGGCCCTCGTCGGCAGCGATCTGTGAGTCGAGTACCACCTGCAGCAGCACGTCGCCCAGTTCTTCCTGGATGGCACTGCTGTCGTTCGTGTCAATCGCCTCCAGTAGTTCGTACGTTTCTTCGAGGGTGTAGGGTTTGATGGTCGCCAGGGTCTGCTCGCGATCCCAGGGACAGCCCTCGGGAGACCGCAGATGGGCAACAACGTTGACCAAATGACCGAAAGCGGCGGCGAGCCTGTCCGCATCAGGAGGTGTCCCTGTCAAACGTGCGGATGGTGAGGCATTGCCAGAAGTCATCAATCACCTTGCATGGGCATGACGGAAGTTCGCCGGAATAACAGGTTGCGCTGTGTGACTCCCCTCCCTGACAGAGAGGGTCGCAAAGCCCGTGTGTGGCATTCCACGGGTGCTTGAACTCGTCACGGTGTCGAAGCTGGCAGCTCCGACGACGCCCCTCCCCCGCATTGTTCTCGCGAGAATATCGCATCGCTGCGCGAGACGACAGGGGGCCAAGCTACGACTCGAGTGCCGGGTCGCTGTGTGAGAACAGCGTAAAGCGCAGCACGAGTCCGGTGAAGATCAGCAGTCCGCCGATCCAGGTCGCGGTGGAGGCGACCTCACCCAGAAAGATCCACACCCACAGGGGATTCAGGACCGCCTCGATCAGCGTGATCAGCGAAGCCTCCTGCGCCCTCACAGTCCGCACTCCCTGGGCGAACAGCAGGTAAGGAACGGCCATCTGCATGATGCCCAATGCCGCAATGATCAACCATTGCACACCATCCAGAGGCACCGGTCGTGCGAGCACCCACGGGAGCAGCAGTAACCCGGCAGTGAGGTTGTTCAGGAACACCAACCAGACGGCATCCTCACCACGCAGGGCACGCATACTGACGATGACACCTGCATAAGCCAGACCGCTGGCCACCGCGATCAGGTTGCCGCTGAGATGAGTTCCCTGCCACTCGGCGGCCATGATCCAGGTGATGCCTCCCATGGCGAATACCAGGGCCACCCAGCTCCCCTGGTGGGCACGCTCGTGCAGAAAAATCCGGCTGAAGAGGAAGGCCCACATCGTGCAGGTGTACTGCAGAAAGATTGCCGCCGCTGCGGTCGTCCGGGTCAGGGCCGTCACATACAGCACGTTCATGGCGGCATAGCACAGCACCATGGGAAGCACTGCGAGCCGACGGGGCCGGCGGGACAATGAGAGAAACGGCAACAGGCACAGGGCGGCGAACAGGACCCGGTAGCAGGCGAGCAACGGCCCGCGAATGTCTGCGGGGATCGACTGCATCGGCCCGCACTTCACCATCAGCCCGCTGGTGCTCCACAACAGGGCGGCCAGAACGAGCATGCCGCGTCCCCGGGCGAGGGAGCGAGCACTCTCCGGGTTCGATTCACTCACGCGGACACCACACGGTGGGAGACAGTCTCAGGACGTTTCTGGAATTTGTCCTGTCGATATCGTCCCTGCAGAACAATGTCCAGTCCGCCACCGCCGCCGATCTGCCACTTCTGGTGACTGTCAGTTCGCCCAGGGAATCTTGTCGCCGTGGTAGCGCTCATAGAAGAGCCAGCCGAACTCCTCGCTCAGCCGCGAGAGATACTCGCGCTTGAATGACGAGAACGAGGTTTCTTCGGTGGACCGTGGAGCCTGCGTCGGGAATTCCGAGTCGATCTCGGTCGAGAACACCTTTTCGGAAGAGCTGCCGTCCATGGCAACAACGTTGATGTAGGCCTCGGCCCGTCCGCGATAGAGGGTGTGAGAGTTCGCCTCATACAGGCTGAACCCGGTGAGTTCGATGTCGATGACATGTGTGGCGTCGAGGGCCTTGCCGATTTCCTCCGCGGTCTCCCAGTCGGGGTGCTCATCGAGCCAGGCGCGGACGGAATCGGGATGAATGACCTTGATGTCATGGGCGCTCAAACGAAACGAGATCGCCGAGGCAAGTTCTACATCGATTTTGGGGTATTCGAATTGCAGATCGGTTGGAGCATAGACGACGACAGCGATGCGAAGGTCCTTGTCCTTCAGCGTCAGGCCGGTTTCTGCATCGAAGTCGGGCTCAATCGACGGAGGCCCACCGATCAGATAGCTCAGCAGGACGAACTGGGCACACCCCTGTTGCAGCAGCAACAACGGCGCAGCGACGGCAGCGCCGCCACGGATGGCCCGGCTCACGGAGAAGGTGAAGTGACTCATCGGTGTGTCCTTGAAAGGAGCCTGCACTGCTGTATCTGATTCAGGACCGCTTGTCGCCGCCGCACTTTCGGAACAGCCCCCATCGCGGGGATCGACTGACGGATGACGCCGCTAGTGGGAGAAGGCCTCGCTGGTCCGGTAGTCATAGAACATGCGACCCAGCTGATCGCTGAGGTGATCGATGAACCGTTGCCGGAAGACCTTTTCGGGGGTCTGGTCGACAGAGACGGGATATGTTGTCGGGTATTCGCTGTTGAATTCCTGCTCGAAGACCTGCTCGGCGAACTTGCGACCGCTCTCTTCCGTGCGAACCGCATATCCATAGGCGTTGCCTCTGGAGTGCCCGCGGAACAACTGCTTGCTTCCTTGCTCCAGATGCGAGAAGTATTCGACATCGATATGCAGAAGAAACTGGCAATCCAGTTCTTCAGCCAGAAGCTGGGGGTCGGGAATGCCACCATTCTTGTCGAGAGCGGCCGTCACTTCGTCTTCATCGACGACGTCGATGCCACGCCGCGACATTCGATGAGTCAGCTCACCCTGCAAGTCCACCGACAGAGTGTCGAACTGGGAGTGAACGGCATCAGGAGTGGTGCAGACAACCGCCACGCGTCCCCCCTTCTTCAGTGACTCTCCCGTCGTCCGGGCAAAGGCATTCGTCACCTTGGGGTCGCCGAAGAGGATCTTGCCGATGATCGCCGTCTGTGCGCAGCCGACGATGCTGAGTGTCGTGAGGGACATCAACACTACGAACCGCAGGCGAACGGGCCTGCGGCATAGGCTCGCGCCGTCGCCGGTGATGATTGGGGCAGTGTTGATCATGCGGTCCTTCGCATGGTGGGGGCCACGCATGTGCGTTGAGGGGTCGTCAGGCGACTCGCCGCGCCAGCCAATGGGCACGCTTGATCGCGCTGAAGGACACCAGGGAGGAGTGGAGGAATCGGAGGAGAGGGGAGAAGGAGTCAATTCGCAGAACCAGCCGAACGCTGCGCCGGCCCAGTACCGGGGAAGCCACGTCGCTGACGCGAGTGCGAGGTGGACATCACCGGAATGAACTCGCGCAGTCTCGAGCCTGTCGCCCGACAGCTGCCGGCGCGTGCCGACTCCTACGGGAGATCCAGCTGAATATCGATTGTGAAACGGGATTTGGAGAGAAGGGGACCGCTAGATAGTCGAATCCCCCTCACGAGGCAAGACGGCTTTGCGACGGGGAGGGAAGATCAGCGACTCACCGGCAGGAAAGGTGCTGCAGGGCCTCGGAACACCCGGGATCAGGCGACCCCACGCCCGCGGCCTGCGTCCGGGAATCAGGGCAAGGCACCTGCTCCATGCGTTGGCCCTTATCATACGCCGTCGAAGTCCCCCGGCTGCATTGAGCAACCGGGGGGCTTCGATTACTCCCAACCCAGGTTTCACCGATAGGGGTAGTCTTCGGCACTTCTGGCTCAGCAAAAATTCACAGAACCTCTCTTTTCACAACCTCAAATGCCCGCTATGATTCCATCGACCCCAAGGAGGGGTACGCTCCTGTTGTCGCTACAGCAAGCGGCGGACATGGCGGATCTCCGGGTCAGAATTTGGCCAACATCCCCCGAGCGAACTGCTCGCCTGACCAGTTCCGGCGAACCAGAAGCTCGCCCCGACTTAGGCTTGGCGAGTTGATGCTCGCCCATGACGAAGAGGAACTGTCCATGACAGATGACCCAATGCCCTCACGGCGACGATAGGTCTTTCTGTTTTCCTCGTCGCTGTGTGGCAAGCCCGCCTTCCCTGATCGCTCGCTGACTGCTTTTGCCGGGGACATGTGCTTCCCCGAGACCGCTCCCCCTGCTGATGTGGCGGAGCACCATCCCGATCGTACCCGAGGGTTTCGTCACAGCGAGATTCTCTACACAACCCCTTCAACAACCTGCACCCAAACTCCTATGTCACTCGAACGCCTCCGCAACATCGGTATCTCCGCTCACATCGACTCCGGCAAGACCACGCTGACGGAGCGGATCCTGTTCTACTCGGGCCGCATTCACAAGGTGGGTGAAGTCAAGGGAGGCGGTGACGGTGCCACCATGGACTTCATGGAGCTGGAGAAGGAGCGGGGGATCACCATCACCTCGGCGGCGACCCAGGTGCAGTGGAACAAGCACACCATCAACGTCATCGATACGCCGGGTCACGTCGACTTCACCGTCGAGGTTGAGCGTTCCCTGCGCGTGCTCGATGGGGCGATCCTCGTGTTGTGCGCCGTCGGTGGTGTGCAGAGCCAGTCACTGACGGTGGACCGGCAGATGAAGCGCTACCATGTCCCGCGCATCGCCTTCGTCAACAAGATGGATCGCACTGGGGCCAACTTCCAGAGCGTCTGCAAGCAGATGCAGGCCAAGCTCGGCGTGACCCCCGTTCCCCTGCAGATGCCGATGGGAGCCGGTGAGCACTTTGCCGGCATCATCGATTTGCTGGAGATGAAGTCGCTGGTCTTTGAAGGGGCGCAGGGCGAGAACGTCCGCCTGGCGGAAGTCCCCGCCCAATACATGGACGCCGCCGTCGCTGCCCGTAACGAAATGCTCGAGTCGCTGTCGATGTTCTCCGATGAACTGATGACCGCCCTGTTGGAGGAAGAGGACTTCCCGATCGCTGACCTGCACGCACTCATCCGCCAGGCAACCCTGGCCCACGAGATCGTGCCGGTGATGTGCGGCAGTGCCTTCAAGAACAAGGGTGTCCAGCCTCTGCTCGATGCCATCTGCCGATATCTTCCCTCACCGCAGGACCGCAAGAAGACTGCCATCGATGTCATCCAGACCGAGCGTGCCAAGAAGGCCGGCGAACTCACCGAAGGTGAGGTGGTCCGGGCCGAGTTATCTCATTCTCCGACCGACCCGCTTGTGGCGATGGCCTTCAAGACCGTCATCGAGCAGTTTGGACAGCTAACGTACTTCCGTGTCTATCAGGGCAAGATCGAGAAGGGCGGCACCTACATCAACAGCCGTACCGAGAAGAAGGTCCGCTTCGGCCGACTGCTCCGCATGCATGCCAACGATCGCGAGGATATCGACTCGGCGGGCCCCGGCGACATCATTGCCGTCGTCGGTGTCGATTGTGCCTCAGGTGATACGTTCTGCAGCGACGACGTGCAGTATGCCCTCGAGAGCATCTTCGTTCCCGAGCCGGTCATCCGCCTGTCGGTCGAGCCGCTGCGCACGATGGCGCCGACCGGCTCAGCAAGGCCCTCGAACGTTTCCGCCGCGAGGATCCCACCTTCCATGTTGCCACCGACCCTGAAACCAGCGAGACGATCATCGCCGGCATGGGGCAGTTGCATCTGGAGGTGTACATCGAGCGGATCCGCCGCGAGTACCGCTGCGAAGTGCTGGTCGGCGAGCCGAAAGTGGCCTACAAGGAAATGCCCACCCGGGCCGTCGAGTTCAATCACAAGCACAAGAAGCAGACCGGCGGCTCAGGGCAGTATGCCCATGTCGTCGGCCGGCTCTATCCGTTGCCCGAAGATGCCCCCGAGTCTTACGAGTTCGTGGACAGCATCTCACAAGGTCGCATTCCGACCCAGTACATTCAGCCCATTAACAAAGGCATGAAGCGGGCGCTCGAAAAGGGCCCGCTGTGCGAATGCGAAGTCGTCCGTGTGGGAGTCGAGATCACCGACGGTTCGTATCACGATGTTGACTCATCGGAGCGGGCGTTCGACACCTGTGGCTGGCACGCCATGCGCGACACGTTGAAGGAAGCCAAGGTCGCTCTGCTCGAGCCGATCATGAAGCTCGAAATCGAGGCTCCTGAGGAATTCCAGGGCCCGATCTCGGGACATCTTTCCTCGAAGCGGGGACTCATCAACAACAGTGAGACGCGCGATGGCACGTGTGTCATTCTGGCGGAGGTTCCCCTTGCCAGTATGTTTGACTACGCCAACGAACTCCGCAGCATGACACAGGGCAAGGGAGGCTTCAGCATGGAGTTCTCCGCCTACAAGCAGGTGCCTGTCAACGTGCAGGAGGAAGTCGTGGAGCGGCGTCGCAAAAACAAGCAACAACGTCTGGCGACGGCGTAGTGCCGCGAACTTCGTTCGACCGATCCTGAAACGTCCGCGAGCGGGACGCCTTCACTCACGCGTGGCCCCTTGAGGGGTCACGTTTCGTGGACCGGAGTAGCCGTCTCACGTCTGAGGACAAAGCCTCCGGTGAGCAGGCCTTTGGGCGATTGCGGATCGTGGATCGTCCACTGTCCCTGAATCGACTGGCCGTCGACCGCCAGACGGCCGCTGTATTCTACCGCATGGCGCTCAATCACCTGGGCGATACCGCGATCGCCCAGCTGGTAACCGACGATGTGCTGACCCTGATAAATCTTGGTGAAGCGGACCGATCGTCCCCGAACCTGTCCGTTCAACAGTGACTGCTCAGGCAGGACGGCCCGGGCACGAATCGGCTCCTTGTCGTTGGCCTGCAACAGTCGCCGGACCTGCTCGTCAATCTGCTCGTCAGTCCCGGGAGGCAGCCCAGCCTCGGCGACGGCATCGAACAGCGACCGGTCACTGGACGTTCGCAGGTCGACCATCGTCCCCGAAAGTCGTTGTCCTTCCTGCTGCAGCGTCGCTCGGATTGGCGAGCGCCGGTCGCTCTGGGAGTAATCACCTACCCACTCCCCGCTGATGTCGAACTCAGGCATGCTTGCAGATGGCTGGTTGTCGAGAGACATCTCAGGTTGATTCATGGCAAGAGCCCTCCCCGTGGGGAGCTAGTAGCGCAAAAAGGATCGTGAGCAAAGCGCGATTGGCACCGGTTCTAACAATTATACGCCCCAAGGTTGTGACGGTCACGAAATGTTGTTGCTCCGCATGGGTCGTCCGCAGCAGGTTCCCCCGGCGAGACATGCCGTCTGCACCGTCCCGATCACACGGGGGATACGCTTTTTCCCGGCTCCCGATAACTTTTCGTTGATCCGGCTGATCGGCGCACGATAACATACACAGCGGTTGCCGTTTTCCGGCAGGTGTTGCCGGAACGTCTCCCCCAGGCAGCCGCATAGTCCATCGCTCTTCGTCTCATCACGATGGGCCCCTTAGCAGAGGACACAGACATGGTGACCGGATTGGCCAGGCAATTGCATTTCACAAGAACATGGCTCGTCGCTGTGTGTGTCGTCGGGCTGGGCGTTGCCATCGTGCAATCGGCACCGCCGCGCGGGGTCATCAAGAAGCTCTCGGTCGATCCAGATGCCGCGCACGTCGGACTGTTCGAGGGGATGGAGTCTGAAGCCATCGATGTCAAACTCATCCTCAGGGGTCCTGAAGGGGGGCACATGCTGGTGGAGAACAAAACCGATCAGCCACTCACTGTGGATCTTCCTGAAGCGCTGATCGGCGTCCATGTGCTGGCCCAAGGCTATGGCGGTGGTGGTGGTGGACTCGGCGGTGGCGGCGGCGGACTCGGCGGCGGCGGACTCGGCGGTGGTGGAGGTCAGTCGATCGGCGGCGGTGCAGGTGGCGGCGTCGGTGGTGCTCTGGGCGGGGGTGGAGGTGGAGCTGGCGGCGGGGGGGGTGGGTTCTTCTCCATTCCTGCCGAGAAGGTCGTCATGGTTCCGTTCCACTCAGTGTGCCTGGACCACGGGAAGTCCGATCCGCATCCCCGGATGACTTACAAGCTCGTCAAGCTCGAAGACTACACGGACAACGCCGAGTTGCAAGAACTGGTGAAACTGGTGGCGAAGAAGGGTCTGAATGGCCCCCCGGCCCAGGCAGCTGCCTGGCACGTCGCCAATGGACTCACCTGGCGTGATCTGGCCGGCATGAAGTATGACCGTGTGGCGGCACCGGACGTTCCGCAGTTCAGCCCAGCGGAACTCGATGCTGCCCAGCAGATCGTCGGCATCGCCCAGGGAAATGCCCGCGAACGAAGGAATGACGCTGACGCCACGCCAGTGGTGCCCAGTGTCCCATCAAGAGTCCGGGCCTCTCGCTAAATGCATTCTCCGCTTACAGAAGATCACCCCGGCTGCTTGAAGCAGCCGGGGTGATTCGTTTGCGCATTCGGCATCACAGGAGCACGGTCGGTCGTTCATTTGGCACGGTGTGTCGTTGGTTGATTGGCATCCTGACTGGTCTCACTCTCCTCCGCCAACCTCACCAGCGTTGCACCGACGTAATCCGGTCCTGCGACAAGCACCAGTGTATCGTCGCTCTTGAGCTTCCAGACCAGCCCGTGCATTCGCTCCTGGGACGGAAGTTCGATCCGCAGCCGGCTGCCGTCGTGCTGATAGGCTCCCTTCAGATTGAGGGCCTTGGTTTCAAAACTCAAGAGTCCGCGCTCCTGAGGGCGGATCGTCACCTGATGCTTCCAACCGGCTGGCAGCGTCATTTCCCACTGTCCTGAGAGATCGACATCCCCCAGCCGTCGATCTTCTTCGCGTTCGCGTTGCTGGTCGATCTGCTCACGCAGTTCAATCACTTCTTTCTGCAGTCGCTGAACCTGCTCACGGAGTTGCTGAATCATCTTGTTAACCTCACGTAGCTGGTTATCTTCCTGTTCGCGGGTTTTCGCGAGGCTGCGCTCACGCGCAGTCTTGCGCGCGGAGGCGCGAGCGCTGGGCGTCGAGTTCACTCTCCAGCATCTCAGCCCGCCGTTGCGCCTCGTTGGCCAGTTCCCCCTCACCAACCTGTTGCAGGATGGCGGCCACTGACTTCAGGGTGGCGAGACGATGTCGATCCAGCTGCTGCTGGTGCTCGTTGACCTCGTCGGCCCTGGTGACTCCTCCGGCCAGCAAAGCCAGAGACAGCGACCATAGACACAGCGGCGTCGATGGAGGGCGGATCATGATGTGCTCCAAACAGGGGAACTGTGTTCCTGCCGACGGTGGGCAACTCCACCTATTGCGCAAGTCGTCGCCTGGATGCAAGATTGATGTCACTGCAACAGAGACATTTGACAAACTTCTGACATCAACCGAAGCGAATGCATGCCGGCACGGGGCCGCACCGTTACAGGCCGTCAAGAGCGAACACGTGGCGTGCCACGGCCAGCCAGCCTCGTTGAAAGAGACATACCCGCCCTGCTGCGCACTGCGGGCATGGCACCCGGCGCCTTGGCATGTGCCGCTCACTCGAACCTGATGAAGCCGAAGCCCTCGGGCAGGGGCCGAGTGCCTGACGGGTGCGTCCAACTTTCGATGCCGACAGCCGGCAGGATCCTCACGATGGCTGCTCCCCACGTCTCGCCGCGTGAGGGCGTGGCCGGGACCAGCTCACGGAACGGGATCGCCATTTCGATACGCCAGGCATTCTCATCCGCGTCGACGGCGATGTAACGCTGTGCGTTCCAGGTCTCGTTCTCCCAGCACGCGTCAGCACTCCAGCCACGTTGGTCAACATCGAACCGGTAGGACGTTGCATAGTCCCGGTCGATGTCAAACTGAAAGCTGAGCCGATCGAACCCCCTCAGATCAGCGTCGTCAGTCCGCCCTGCCATCTGCGGCGTGTCTGCAGGCAACGACGCGATGCGGGGCATGTTCGCGGCGACATACAGGAAACGTGCATCACAGGCGAACTGAACCGAGGCATGGCTGCCGGACGACGCTGCCGGCGACAACCGGCTCATGGAACTGGCTTCCGACTCGCTCTGCAAGACGACCGGGTCCACATCGCTCCAGCATTCGTCGCCCAGTATCCCGTCGAGAATCGGCGGCTTGCTGACACGACGGCAGACGATCGTCGGATGGGGCGTATCAGAGACTTCCGGTGTCGTCAGCCACAGTTCACCGGCGGCAAGTCGATTCCAGGGACCACCGGCCTCAGCCGTCATGAAGTTGCGAAAGATGTCATCCGATTGACGCGGCCGGCCCAGCCGGCGCTGCAGTGACGCCATTGTGAATTGTGTCGAAGGCCTGCCCGACGATCCAGGACTGGTCTCCTCGATGAGCTTTACCATCGCGTCGGCCTGTTCCAGCCACGAGGCACGCCGGGCCTCATGTTGATCGGCGGCACCCCCCAGTCGCAATGGAGATGTGGCGGACGCCTGGGTGATGATGTCCTCTGCTGATGTCGCCGGGGCCTCCTCACCCGAGCGGACCTGTTCGAGGGCCTGTTCGAGCCGAGCCGTCATCACCTGCCGGTCAGTTGAGAGAGTCGATCGTTCCCCGACCGAGGCCTTTCGCAGTCGTTGCCAGGCGACTTCGTCGCTGCTGTAGAAGTGCAGCAGCCAGTGACGCGCCTCGATGGTCGCCGCAGCTTGCGGGTAACGGCGGACCACTTCGCTGAGGACGCCTTCGGCCAGATCCCACTCCCCCCGGCGGCGAAACTCTCCTGCCAGGGCGACCAGTTGCAGGGCTGCCTGGTCGGCCGGTGCAGTGCCCGTGATGTCCTGCAGCTGTGCGATGACGTGCCCTGCATTGCGAGAGTCATCCAAATTTCGCTGGCTGTACTCGGCAAAGTTGCGCTGCTGCTGGGCGAGATTCTGCCGACGTTCGAGTTGATCGTCGTCGATTCTGCGCAGCAATCGGCGGGCATCTCCACCGGGGGGCAGCGTCAATCCGGCGAAGAAATCGCGAACTGCCGAAGTCTCCGACGATGTGGAACTCAACTCGCCTACCAGTTCGTATGCCTCGCGTTGCCCGGCGGTCACATTCTCGTCGGGTAACGAGGCGTATGCATCGGCGCTCGCCATGAGCAGCGAACTTCCCAGCCGCGGCAGGAACTCATACGGATTGACTGTCACGAGCGATTCACTCCCCTGTGGCAGGCATCGAAACACGCGCCGAGGTTGCCAGGGTTCCAGTTGGAGGAGCGACGTGAGTTCAGTGTGCTGCCCCGCGTCACCCGCCTCGCGTAGAGCAAGAGCCAGTGCATCGCTGAGGAGTTTCGTCGCCGCGTCGTCAGCCGGGGGGGACTCAATGAGGACAACCTCGGGTCGCCAGGTGCGAATTGTGGCGACCAGCCGGGTGAGCATCACCTCGCGCAGGCGGTTGTCGGTGAGCAGTTGCCATTCGCGCACCAGCTCCGACAGATTGAAGGACAACTCCGGCGCGGCGAGCGGAAATGACCAGTCGACTTCGCCCGACGTGCCACCCACGAGGGTGATGGCCTGATGCATCTGCTCGTCCAGCAGGTGCTGCCCGGTGCGCTCAGGCCCGATGTCGCGCCTGGCGATCAGGCACGCAGCGGTCCGGTAGCCGAGTTCGCCACCGTACTGCGTCACAGTATTCAATGAGATCCGGGAGGGATGGGCATGAAAACTCAGCAGGGCCAGGCGAGGCGCGGGCTGCCGGGCCGCTTCCCAGGTGTCGCCTCCATTCTGAGTGACGAGGATCCGTCCGCAGGCCCCGACGGCGCACCCCTGATCTGCAGACGCGAACGCCACAGCGTACAGAGGTGTGGGATGTCCAGTCGCTTGGGGCACCCAAGTTTCCCCGGCATCAGGAGAGTGCCAGATGACGCTCCCGGGCTGGCCGACGATCCAGACGTGCTCGCCCTGAGATGCGACTCCCCGGAAGTCCTGCACGTCTCTCAACTCCCGCGGAAGCGATTGCGGTGGAGAACGCCACGAGACCCCGGCACTGTCGGTTGTCATCACCAGCCCACCATCGCCAACCAGCCACCCGGTGAGATCGGGGCGGATCACGATGTCCTGCATGCCGCGCAGTCCAGACGGTGCGATGAGAGCCGGGAGCAGTCGCCCTCCCCCCACCGACTGAAAGCTGCCCGGGGAACGGGCGACGACTCCTGCATTCGGGTCGAGAAACGATCCGCAGCGCCAGCCTTCGGCGGCCGGACCACGCACCGGTTCCCAGGTCTTGCCTCCGTCATTCGTCCGGAGGACGCCCGTGGGAAACTCACTGGTCGAATCACCCACCGCGATACCCTGCTGCAGGTCAAAGAACTGCACATACCTCAACAGTGGCAGCCGGGGCGTGGACAAATCCTGCCAGGTCGCCCCGCCGTCCGTGGTCGTCAGCAGGATTCCGGAGGCGGTCCTCAGATGAGGACTGATGCGCCCCCCGGCCACCCAGCCCACTCGATCGGTCAGAAAGCAGACACTGTACAACGGACCGTTGACGGGTGTTGCACACAACAGCCACGACTCGCCGGCATCTGCCGTCCGCCACACGACGCCTCGGTCGCCGACGGTCCAGGCCCGGCGGCTGCCCATCCATTGCACATCATGCAGTCCCGCATCGTCGAGCAGCGGATCAACTTCGGCGGGCATGGCGGCAAACGGGAGGGGCCGGGTGTCGGACTGGGCCCGCGTGAAGTGAGTCACACACGCCGACACGATTACCCACGTCAAGCCGATGCCGCAACGCCGTCGATCCATCGCAGACCTCCCTGTCCAGTCATTCCGAACGATTAGTTCCTTTGACGGCGTATTCTGACTCATTCTCGCGGGTAGGGGGAGACCGATTCGGACACGTGAGGCCTGCGACCTTCAAGTGCGTTCATTGGCAGAGGTTGATACGATGGGCCGCCGGAACAACACGTCGCATTTGTCACTGCAGGAGCTTCAGTCTTATGGCTGCACAAAGGGTACTGATCAACGGCCAGTGGCGGACCGCCTCTGGCCCTGAGACCTTTCAGGCGGTCAATCCGGCCAACAAACAACCTCTGCCGGGTGAGTATCCTGTCAGTCCATGGTCGGAGGTGGATGCGGCACTCGATGCCGCAGATGCCGCCTTTGCCGAGGTTCGTGCCTGGCCCGGCGGTCGCTTCGCCCGCTTCCTCGAACAATATGCCACGGCTATCGAGTCCAGGAACGACGCGCTGGTCGCGATTGCGCATCAGGAAACGGCGCTGCCGGCTGAGCCACGCCTGAAGGCCGTCGAACTCCCCCGGACGATCAATCAGTTGCGACTGGCCGCCGCTGCGGCGCGAGACGGGTCATGGGCGCTGCCGACCATCGATTCGCAGAACAACATCCGCTCGCAGTTTTCAGCGATCGGCCCGGTGGCGGTGTTCGGGCCCAACAACTTCCCCTTCGCGTTCAACAGCATTGCCGGGGGTGACTTCGCCGCCGCCGTCGCCGCTGGCAATCCGGTCATTGCCAAGGGGCACTCGTCCCATCCGGGCACGACTCGCCTGCTTGCAGACGCCGCCCACGAAGCAGCGCAGGCCACCGAGATGCCCGCGGGGTTCGTCCAGTTGATCTATCGCACGTCCCATGAGGACGGAGCACGGCTCGTCAGCGATCCACGTCTGGGGGCGACTGGCTACACCGGCTCGCGACAGGCCGGGCTGTACCTGAAGGAGACTGCCGACCGGGTCGGAAAGCCAATCTACCTCGAACTCTCGAGCATCAATCCCGTATTCATCCTTCCGGGGGCATTGCAGGAACGAGGGGACAAGCTCGCCGAAGAGTTTTCCGCAAGCTGCCTGATGGGAGCCGGGCAGTTCTGCACCAACCCGGGTCTCGTTGTCCTCAAGTCGGGATCTGACACGCAGAAGTTCATCGATGCGGTCGCCGACAGATTCTCATCGGCCCCTGCGGGCACGCTGCTCTCCGAAGGCGTCGAACAACATCTGCGAGCTGGGATCGTCGCCCTGCAGCGGGCCGGTGCCGAGATTCTCACCGGTAATCAACCAGTGGATGCCGGACGCTGCTGCTACGCGAACACTCTCCTCAAGGCAACGGGGGCACAGTTTCTCGCGGATTCCCGGGGACTGCAGGCAGAGGCATTCGGCAATGCATCGCTGTTGGTTGTTGCCGACTCCGATGACGAACTCGAACAGATCGCCCGTCATCTGGAAGGCAATCTGACCGCGTGCTTCTACTCCGACACCAAGGGGAGTGACGATGCCCTGTACGATCGGCTGGAACCAATCGTCCGCCAGCGTGCCGGCCGGTTGCTCAACGACAAGATGCCCACAGGGGTCGCCGTCAGTCCCGCGATGAACCACGGCGGCCCGTTTCCTGCAACTGGACATCCGGGTTTTACAGCGGTTGGGATCCCCGCGTCGCTGCGCCGGTTCGCCATGCTGCAGTGCTACGACAACGTCCTTCCCCATCGGCTGCCTCCAGCGCTGCGGGACAAGTCAGTCTGAGGCAGCGGACGGAGGGCACGTTCGCGCACGTGGCATCAGTCACCCGAGAAACACGACTTTGGAGAACTGGAAGCATATACATGACTGATCCGATTCGCTTCGGCATCCTGGGTTGCGGACGTATCGTCGAGCGTGGGCTCGCTCCCGGACTCAAGGCGTCGACCGCCGCAACGCTGTACGCCCTTGCCAGTCAGCGACCCGGTGTGGCCCGTGTGTGGGCGGAGAAGTACGGTGCCGAGCAGGCCTACGATTCCTACGAAGAACTGCTCGCCGACCCCCAGGTGCAGGCGGTGTATGTCCCTTGTGCCGGCGACCAGCATCATCGCTGGACGATCGCCGCCGCTCACGCCGGCAAACATGTTCTGTGTGAGAAGCCGCTGGCCAGGACCGTCGCCGAAGCCGAGGAGATGATCGACGCCTGCCGGCAGGCGGGCGTTGTGCTGCAGGAGGCGTTCATGTGGCGGCACCATCCGCGGGCACTGCGGGCGAAGGAACTGCTGGAGGAGGGGGTGATTGGTGAGTTGCGGCTGATCATCGTGAACTTCTCGTTCGACATCGACCGATCCGACTGGCGGATGCAGCCCGAGAAAGGGGGCGGCGCGATGTGGGACCTCGGCTGTTACGGCGTCAATTGTGCCCGCTATTTCACCGGGGCAGAGCCGACGTCTGAGTACGCCCGCGCACACTGGTCTGACACAGGTGTCGACATGACGATGCAGATCGCGCTGGCCTTTCCGGGGGAGGTGCTGGCCAACATCGACTGTAGCTTCGAGGCACCGTTCCGCTGCCAGGCGGAGCTGGTGGGAACACAAGGCCGCATGCTGTTGCCCGAGGCGTTTCTGCCCACCGACGATGCGGTCATTCTTGTACAACGGTCCAACGAACGGGATGCGGTCATCGATGTCGAACGTGTCGAGCCAGCCAACCAGTACGGGTGTCAGGTGACGGGTTTCTGCGCGTCGATCGCCGCCGGCCGGCTGCAGTGGCCTGGCGAAAATGGACTAGCCAACATGCGTGTGCTCCAGAGCGTACTAATGGTAGCCCGATCCGGTCGTGCCTGAAGTGGCACCGATATGGCTGCGACTGTTGTTCGATGGAGACTTGTATGACGACCGCTCCACCTGCCTCCGCTCCCCTTCTGGTGCCGCGTGAGTCTTCAGGTCCGCTGGCATCGTCTTCTCTGGTGCTGCGATCGTCGAGTGAGTGGCTCGATTACTTCCGGCGAAATGCGGACCAACTGCTCCCGATCCCCTGGGAGCACGGACCCGAGCTGACCGACAAAGAGCGGGAGTCGATCGCTGCCTCGGTGCAGGGATTCCAGCTGGGGGAAAGCTCGGAAGGCCGACATCTGGCCAAGTGTGCCCGGGACTATGCTCAGTCATCCGGCGATGTCGAGTACTACCCAGCGATTCAACTGTTCATCCGGGAGGAACAGCGCCATGCCCGTGAGTTGGGGCGCTTCATGGAACGGAGCGGCATCCCAATGATCCGAAAGACGTGGCCCGATACCGTCTTTCGCAGGCTGAGACATCTCGCGAGTCTGGAGCAATCCATCGGCGTGCTCGTCACCGCCGAGATCATTGCCAAGGTGTACTATCCGGCGCTCAGGGAAGCGGCGTGCTCCGGTATTTTGCAGGCCATCTGCGAGCAAATCATCCGGGATGAGGCTCCGCATGTCGAGTTCCAGTGCGAACGGCTGGCGATCCTCCGCCGGCAGTGTTCAACGCCGGGTCTCGTGTTGCGGCACGGACTTCACCGCGTGCTGTTCTTCGGGACGATCTTCGTGGTGTGGATGAAGCATGGCCGCGCGCTGCGAGCGGGCCATTATGGATTCTGGCGGTTGTGGTCCACCTGCTGGACCGAGTTCGCCGATGCACGCCGGCGAATGGATCCCCGCAGCTACACGAAGGCTGAGAACGCCGCACTCGTTCTGCGGTGAATTCCGCCATTAGGGCGAATGACATTCCGGCATCGGAAGCCGTTTTACTGGCCAAAATGCTGATCAGTGATTCACTGCGAACTCGCTCGAGTTCAGGTAGGCCCAGAAGACATCCCTCAGCGCCTCGGTAGCGGCTGACTGCGGATCGCCGCCGCGGGATCTGGACTGCTGCAGGTGCCGGCGGAATGTATTCAGTTCGCGCTCGGTCGGTTCCCGCGAGAGTGTCGCCAGGCACAACTGGCGGATCTTGTCCGCGTCGCTAGCGCGGCTGACGGCAATCTGCTCGAACACGGTCGCATCATCAGTCCGGGCTGCCTGCCGGACCAGTTCGCTTTTTCATGCGTTGCAGAGGGAAGTGTACCGAATCGCACGTAAAACGCTTCTCCATCACAAGAGTCTTCTTGTGTCCTCTGTTGCTCTTGTTCACGCGAAAGGCTCAGTTATCTTGTTGAGAAAGATCTCTCACCCCTTCCATAGGTTACGCCGTTGTCTCTCCTCCCGGAACCTCCCATGCCGCCCTCACTTATCGAGTCCTGTGTCGCTGACATTCACGATGAAGTCAGTAGCAGCAGCAACAGCAACGATGGCCGTGGGAGCCTCCTTGTGAGCATGACCGACAGCGACCTCATTCGTGAACCTCGATCTTGTGAAGATTTCGAGGAAACAAGCGCCTCCTTCCAGCAGCGGCCCGCCTCGGTTCACCTTGCGCAAGCGCTGTGTACCGGAGGAACAACGAGGAGTCGTCATCTCCTCCTACAACTCTGACTTTCTCTCTGGGATCTTTGCCGATATCGCCAAGGCAGCAGAGGAGGACTCCCCGAAGAGGAGGAAGATTCCCAATTCGACGAGACTCTCTCCAGAAAGAAGAGTCGCGTCTCCTGACGAGATCCATCAGCCGATGTGCAAGATCCTACGCCAACCTTGCCATCCGTGTCTCCCACACCGGAAGAGAGCGGTCGCTTTGACGTCATGCCCCGAAAGACCAACCACTTTAAGGACCAACGCCACTGCGTATCCAGCTCCTCAAGTGAGGAAAGCAGCGCCTTCGGAGGAAAGCTCGCTTTCCTCGCTTGTCGGCGACCGTCAGTGAATCTTCTTCGTGCGCCTCCCTAACTCGGAAGCAATCGGGCCAGCTGTCCCCGGAACCCGAGACTTTTACCAAGGATTACGGATGGTTCGTCCAAGTGGACGACGACGACGAAGCTGCTACACCGGTCGACCCTTACAAGACTACCTCAAACACCACCTCGTTCGCCTTTATCGCCCCCACTGCCCCCAAGGGAGTCAACCATGACGCCGAAGTGGAGTGGGCCAAGGCTGCGGATACGGTGGACGACGTCCTGGGTGACTTTTTCTGAAGCACCCCCTTTTGCTTCAATACTACACACTGCACAACTTCCGCTATACACCACCTTCATCAACTTCTTCACATGGAGTGATTATAACATTACTCTTCTTCATGCCATGATTGGAACGATCAACCCGCCGACTTAAGGCTCTAAGGTGCATCTTGCACCACTCTTCCCTCCTGATTGTTTCTATCCATGGCTGTCACTCATGGCGACTCGCTGGTCGTCGCACAACAAAATGAGATACGTTTCTTTTTGTAGCACTTTATTAAACTGCTTTTTTTATTGACATTACATGTTTCGTGTCTAGACGTATGTAGTAGGAACTATAGTAGTTTCAAAGGGATGAACGCATAGTTCTCTCTAGAGAGTGGTTGGAGTGGAATCTTCCAGATTCATGGGCCGTTCTAAAAGGTATAGAACGTTGTCTTTCCTGATGAGCTATCCTGAGACGCAGATCGTAGTCACTCTTGCTCTCTTGGTTGTTGACTCTTAGGGTGCGCGGGCTACATTACGCAGTTACGTGGGAGAGTTAATGTCGTCATTCGTCTACGATCGGCATGCTAGCTCGCGTTTCTGTCCACTTGGGAAACATAAGAACACGCCGCCCGGACACGTTAACTCGTAAGCTCTCATAAAAATAGTGTTCTAGACTACTTGGCATACATCAAAAGTCATGGTCTGGCAACTTTCTATAAAACAAAGCACAACTACTTTACAGGCACGGCGACTGGATACACATTTTCCGCCGGAATGATGGGTATAGACTCGTAGTCGACAGTGTCGGCATGAATCACGTTCTCATCCGGCGACGTTGGCTGGAGCGTGGCTTCGGGGTTGGTGCTGGGAGGTCGGAGCGAGTCGTGTGGAAATGCGTTGCGGTGTGCCTGTCTACTAATGGCAATCGCCAGTGGCAGGATCGCAATCACGACAATGAGCCACCATTTTCGAACCGCCGTGATATGAACTGTCACTATACCACTTGGCGCTTTTAGCAGAATGCAATCGCCACCACCGAAATGCAAATCGACCGTGCAGGTCAATGAGCAATCCGGACTTGGAGTTTGCTTAGACAGGTCAAAGGTAGTCAAGTCAATGTGGTAGCTGACTGTGGCAGATCCCGCAGAGGTGGATGCATTGTCGTAGACGAGAACATACACGTCTGATTTCGAAGGAGTGAAGGAAATGGTCGCCGTTTGAGAGGCACCAGCATATCGCTTCAAGACTGGAGACGCAAGAGTATCATCATCATCCACATTGTTCTGCAGGGAGCGTAATGCTTGCTTTCCTCTGAAAATGCTAATGTTGGTGGCTCCCTTGCCTTGATGATAGGTCATATTCAAAGAGGAACCTTGATTGAGAAAGAAGTAATCAAACTGGTAGTCGCCCGGAGCCAATTTTACCGTCCACGACTCATCCAGCGGGACAGTGGGTCCAGTCAAGGGAGGGCAAGACCCGTGAAGATCGTACACTTCAATGCCGTTTGCAACCTGAGATTGAATCTGTATGCGACTGTCAAAGAAAGGGTTCGCCGATACACGGCGTGTTTCTCCGGCATTAAACGTCCAAGTCTCGTCGACACGTGATACAAACACCATAATTATCAAGAGGAAGACCGAGAGGAAACTCCAAGGACACATCAAGTTGACCTTTCCCGCCGCACTGACTGTAGCGCAACCGGCACAGCATAGACAACAGGTAGGACAAGCAGCTGATCGCTCGGTCCTGGTCCCTGGTGTGTACACTGGAGTATACTGTGGACGAGAATAATGATAGTGGTTGACGTTATACCCCCTGTTACCCCAGCCGGGCCCCCAGTAGCCTCCTCCGCCCCATGAAGGCCCCCAACCACCACCACCCCAGCCGGGTCCACCCAAGCCACCGCCTCCTCCCCAACCTCCTCCGCCGCCACTTCCTCCGCCTCCGCCACCGCCACCGCTAGTACTCCCACCGTGATGTCCGCCGCCGTGCACCATCTTTTGCTCTGAGGGTACAGTCTAGACCAGCCTTGTCTCGAATGCTTTTAATCCCTGCACAACTCCTCTAGATGTTTACAGTTTCATCTCATGGTCAGCGAAAGACGACTTGTATTCACTAGGCCAGAGTCAAGGTTCAGAATCCAGAATGGCATCTACTAGTGTAGCATGGGCGTGGGCGTGG
>CAVPPT010000009.1:0-80370 GCA_963707405.1 uncultured Planctomycetaceae bacterium
GAGAATGGCGACGTCGTAGTCCTGGGCGAAGGCCGACGAAACCGTGAGAAGGCTTGTCGCCAGGAGGGCCAGCTCACAAACCATGTGTCTTCTCGTTTTCATGATCATTAACTGTCTTTGGGGGTAAGTCAGGGCAATCGCATGTTCAAGTGGCTTGAAAGCCTAGTAAAATGCCCTTGAGGTTGTCCAAATTCCAGCCGGCGAGGAGGCGTTTGCCTCGGACGTTGTCTTTGATTGTCGTGTCCGACTTCAAAATTGACAAAGAAAAGCGACGCAGAGCGGCGATGATCTTCTGAGCAGTCTCCTTCTGACAATGCATCGCATCGGCGGTGACCACGGCCCCTTTGAGTTGAAGTATATCTAATAACTCTCTCACGGCCGGAATCTCGTTCGACTTGCTCTCGACGTTGACCTGTCCCAGGCAGAAGTTCACTTGCTTGGCCCATGCATTAACGATGTGTAACGCCTGCTGTGCTGCTGAACGATCGTGCGAGCCGCACAGCGTCTTGCCATGTATAGGCTGTCTTGCCGTCGTTTTTCTCCGGGTTGAAACTGAAGTACATCGCTCCGCGCTGCGGATTACCTCCCCAGCCGGCAGCGCCGCCGATCAGATGCTGCACGGCGACACCCCCGGCCTTGGCGGCGTACGACTTGAACTGCATGTCCGTTTCAGCGGGTGTGTAGTTCAGCACATTGACTGGCTCGCCGCCATCCGCGGCGGCCGTCGTGAGACAGAGAGCTACAGCAATCGCAAGTCGTGCAGGCGTCATCAGACACTCCCAAGTATATACGGTCCAAAACACCTGAAATTCTTAAGCCACCAGTTTACGACAACGAGGACGTAAAAACCACTTCCGCACCTGTGGGGTCAATTGTCGTCGCCACTGGACGTAACTGCCGCGTCCGTGTGATCTATAAGGCGTGGTCCACCTTCAATTCTTCACTCCGAATGGGTCAGGCGATGTCGGACTCTCGGCGACCGGATGCGGGATCCAGTTTGGAGGTCGTGCCCGTGTCCTTCAGGCGATTAAGAACTTGCGTGACCCGCGCCCGGCTGACACTGAGAAAGCGGGCCAGCGCAGCTCGGCTCTCGAACTTTCCAGAGTCCAGGAGCGACTGGTAGTATCGAGCCAATCGAAGCGGATCGCGACTGGGTTTCGGTTGACCGTTCTTGGTTGCAGCAGGGGCGTTCCAAGGGTGGAATTCGATGGTCGGCGTTTGACGTAACTTGTTACGGGTAAAGGCTCCAAGCTCCACAAAACCTCGGTTCAAGCTGAGGACGGGTCGGGGAGCTTCTGGTCACAACTCGAACCACGATCTCGCACGTTGTCCATTTCCCGCTGCCCCGGCTCGGTAATAACGGGATGCCGTCAGGACCTCTGGCCAACAGGTCGATAGGTCACTTTCACGGGATTGCTTCCTGTCTTCGGACGTTGGGCCGAGTTCAAATTGCTCGGGCCTGGGACGAGGGTATTCTGCCTCGCTTGGCGTAACCGACTTTTGAGCCAACACTTCTGACGGTTCAAACGGTTCGAGCAACTCGCCGTTTCCTTGCCTTCAAGCTAAAATCTCCTTTCAGTCACTCGAAGAATCCAAGCGTGTTCACGATGCAACGCTTCTCCCCGAAGCTCAAGTCGGGGCGTAGGCGAGTGTCGCCGTAACGGTAAGAATCCTGTGTTCGAAAGGGAGCCAGAATGTTCCGGAGAATCCATCTCAGTACCATCTCGCTGGTGGTCATTGGCGGACTGCTCGGTTGCGCGGCAGCATCGGGCCATCTCAACTCGGCCAAGTGGACCAGCACAGCCCATGCGTCGTCGACCTCGACGAGTGCGCAGGGAACCGCCGCCCAAGAACAGTCGACTGGATGTTGCGACGGCGTAAAGAAGAACGAAATGGTCGCCCTCGCGGCTCACAACCGGAACGTCGAAGCCAATGCCCAGGCATCGGGCAAAAAACCAAACATCCTTGTGATCTGGGGCGACGACATTGGCACCAGCAATATCAGCTTTAACAACCGGGGGTTGATGGGCTACCGAACTCCGAACATTGACCGCATCGCCAAAGAAGGACTCTCTTTTACAGACTATTATGGACAGCAATCGTGTACGGCTGGGCGGGCGGCTTTCATCGGCGGCAACAATCCACTTCGAACCGGAATGACAAAGGTGGGAGTCCCGGGCGCAACGGAAGGCTGGCAGAAAACGGATGTCACCATGGCCACGGTGCTTAAGGCCCAGGGCTACGCGACGGGACAGTTTGGGAAGAACCATCAGGGAGACCGCGACCAGCATCTGCCAACGCTCCACGGCTTTGACGAGTTTCTTGGCAACCTCTATCACCTCAACGCCGAAGAAGAACCAGAGAACGAGGACTATCCCACGATCCCGGAGTTTCGTAAGCGGTTTGGTCCGCGCGGCGTGCTGAAGTGCAAGGTGGATGGCAAGGGAGGCCAAACGATCGAGGACACTGGTCCGTTGACAAAGAAGCGGATGGAGACGATCGACGAGGAAACGGTGGCCGCCGCAAAGGACTTCATCAGTCGCCAAACCAAGGCTGGGAAGCCCTTCCTTTGCTGGTGGAACGGCACCCGCATGCACTTCCGCACCCACGTGAAGAAGGAGAATCGGCATCGAGGCAATGACGAATACACAGATGGGATGATTGAACATGACCTACATGTCGGCGAACTGCTCAAGCTGATTGATGACCTCGGCATCGCCCAGGACACGATCGTCCAGTACTCCACCGACAACGGTCCGCATTTCAACACTTGGCCGGACGCTGCGAACACACCATACCGTTCCGAGAAAAACTCGAACTGGGAGGGAGCATATCGCGTCCCCTGTTTCGTACGCTGGCCCGGTCATTTTCCGGCGGGCGAAACGCTCAACGGAATCGTTTCCCATCAGGACTGGCTTCCAACTTTCGCCGCGGCGGCGGGTGATACGGACATCAAGGAGAAGCTATTGAAAGGTGTGGAACTGAATGGCCGCACCTACAAGGATTATATTGATGGTTACAACATGCTCGACTACCTGACTCGCAAGACAGAGAAGTCGCCGCGTGAGGGGTTTATCTATGTGAACGATGACAGCGACATCGTCGCAATTCGTTGGAACGACTGGAAAGTCGTTTACAAGGAGAACCGTGGACAAGGCTTCGGAGTCTGGAGGGAGCCTTTCACAGAACTCCGCGTTCCGCTGGTCTTCAACCTACGCCGCGATCCTTACGAACGGGCGCAGCACAATGCGAACACCTACGAGGATTGGTTCCTGGATCGACCGTTCATCGCTTTTGGCGCAACCGACATCGCCACGAAGTTCCTGATGACCCTGA
This sequence comes from uncultured Planctomycetaceae bacterium, assembly GCA_963707405.1. Lineage (GTDB taxonomy): Bacteria > Planctomycetota > Planctomycetia > Planctomycetales > Planctomycetaceae > CAVPPT01. The sequence goes on from CAVPPT010000009.1 coordinate 3,337, forward strand.
AAGATTACCCACCGAGTCAAGCGCAGGCTCCTTCAACCTGGATACGGCTCGAAAGCGGATCGAGAAGATGTCGAAGACGGAACAATAGCGGTCTGATTGAGAAGAATGTGGTGTTCTCACTCAATGGGGGCGCCAGACTCTCCGGCACATGCTCGAACGCGACAAAGTCGGCTGCGACTCGATCACGACGGTTCTCTGGACTACAAAACGTCGTTCGCTTTCGCCGGCGCAATCGAGCAAATGTCCTTGGAGTTGAACAGGAAATCACAACTTGATCTAACATCGGGCCTGGAGCATACCCGGCCTGATGTCGGAATACTTTTCTCTGGAGGACATGTAACATGCGACTGCGATTTATTCTGCCAGCCGTAGTCATCGCGGTCGGTTGTTCCCTCGGCTGGTTGGCCGCATCCGGCCGGCTTGTCGAAGCATTCGCACAGAATCCGAAGCCGCAGCCCACATCGGCCGAGGGCACGCAACTGCCCAAGCCCGACCCGGCGTTCAAAGGCAAGATCGGCGAGACCTACAAGGACTCGACGCCCGACTATCCGCAGCCGGTGAAGGCTCCGAAGGGCGCGCCCAACGTGCTGCTCGATCCTGCTCGACGACGTCGGCTTCGGCATGTGCTCGACATTCGGCGGACCGGTGCCGACCCCGCACCTCGACAAGCTCGCGAAGAACGGTCTGACTTACAACCGCTTCCATACCACGGCGCTGTGCAGCCCGACGCGGGCGGCCCTGCTCACGGGCCGCAATCACCACAGTTGCGGCACAGGTGTGATCATCGAGATGGGGACGGGCTACCCCGGCTACACGGGAATCATCCCGCAGAGTACGTGCGTCGTTGCGCAGACGATGCGCGACAACGGCTACGCCACGGCCATGTTTGGCAAGGCGCACAACACGCCGGAGCCGGAAATCAGTCCCGCCGGGCCGTTCCACAACTGGCCCACCGGTCAGGGCTTCGACTACTTCTACGGCTTCAACCAGGGCGAAACCAACCAGTACTATCCCACGCTCTATCGCAACACCAATCCCGGTGGCCCAGCCGAAGTCGCCGGAACAGGGCTACCACTTCATGGCGGACATGACCGACGAGGCCATCGCCTGGACGAACAACGTCCGCGCCGCCAATCCCGACAAGCCGTGGTTCAACTACTTCAGCACGTCCGGCGTTCACGCCCCGCACCAGCCCCCGAAGGAATACCGCGACAAGTACAAGGGCAAGTTCGACTACGGTTGGGACAAGCAGCGTGAATTGACCCACGCCAAGCAACTGGAAATGGGCATCATTCCCAAGGGAACCAAGCTGACGCCGCGCGACCAAAGCATCCCGTCCTGGGACTCGCGGTCAGCGGACGAGAAGAAGGTCTACACGCGGCTCGATGGAGAACTACGCCGGCTACATGGAGTACACCGACCACCAGGTCGGCCGGTTGATCGACAGCCTGGCCGCGTCCGGCGAACTCGACAACACGCTCGTGATGTACGTCGTCGGTGACAACGGCGCGAGCGCCGAGGGCGGGCTGGAAGGGACGTTCAGCGAACTCGCCAGCCTGCTCGGCGTGCAACTCGGCCTGGAAAGCACGATCAAGCGGATCGACGAGATCGGCGGGCCGACGAGCGAGCCGCACGTTCCCGTCGGCTGGGCGTGGGCCATGAACGCCCCGTTCCAGTGGACCAAGCAGGTGGCCTCCCACTTCGGCGGCACCCGCAACCCGCTGGTCGTCCACTGGCCCAAGGGGATCAAAGCGAAGGGCGAAATCCGCGACCAGTTCCACCACGTCATCGACGTCGTGCCGACCATTCTGGAAGCGTGCAAGATCCCCGAGCCGAAAGTCGTCAACGGCATCGCGCAGAAGCCGATCGAAGGCGTGTCGATGGTCTACTCCTTCGACGACGCGAAGGCCAAAGAGCAGGCGGACCACGCAGTACTTCGAGCTGATGACCAATCGGGCGATCTACCACGACGGTTGGGTGGCGTGCAGCCGGTACGGCTACCCGTGGGTGACGGCGGGCACGAGGCATGGATTTCGTCAACGCTCCGTGGGAGCTTTACCACATCGACCGACGACTTCAGCCAGGCGGTCGATCTCGCGGCGAAGGAACCGGAGAAACTCAAGGAGTTGAAGGCCATGTTCCTGGAGGAAGCCAAGAAGTACGACGTGTTCCCGCTCGATCCGCGGTTCTCGGAACGGCTCGACCCGAAGTTGCGGGAGTCCGGCGAACCGCGAACGAGTTGGACATACTACGGCAACAACGTCTGGCTGCCGGAACCGATCGGGCCGCAACTCTTTCCGCGCGGCCACACGATCACGGCCGAGTTGACGATTCCGAAGGGCGGCGCGGAAGGCGTCGTCACCTGTGCCGGAGCGTTCTCGGCGGGGTGGTCGCTCTACATCAAGGACGGGAAGCCCGTCTTCCGCTACACGGGCTTCGAAATCTCGGACATCACGATTGTCGGAACGGTCGCCATTCCCGAAGGCAAGGTGACGCTGAAGACCGAGTTCACTCCCGACGGCTCGAAAGAAGGGGCGGGCACGCTCAAGTTGTTCGTCAACGGCAAGCCGGCCGGCGAGGGCAAAATCGAGCGTACTTTCTTCCGGCACGGGTTGGAGCCGTTCGAGGTCGGCCGCGACTCGATCACAGCGGTTTCGCCGGACTACAAAACGCCGTTTGCGTTCACCGGGACGATCGAGAAGATCACCTTCGAGTTGACCAAGAAGTGACAACTTGATGGAACATCTGGCGGGGAGCTTACTTGGCCTGCTGGCTGATCACTTTTCTCTGGAGACATTTAACATGCGACTGCGATTTATCCTGCCAGCCGTAGTCATCACGGTCGGCTGTTCTCTTAGCTGGTTGTGCGCATCCGGCCTTCTTGCGGTGGCGTATGCACAACAACCCAAAGAAGGCGTTCCAACCGATGGCACACCTTCTGTCCTGCCCCGCCCTGACTACAAGTTTCCGGGAAAAGTCGGCAAAACTGTTGAGCTCTCCGACCCGGCCAAGTTCCCCAAACCGGTTTCAGCTCCCAAAGGCGCACCGAATGTCGTGCTTATTCTGCTCGACGACACTGGCTTCGGTCAGTACTCCGCATTCGGCGGCGGTATCCCGTCACCTACACTCGACAAACTTGCGGCCGAGGGACTGAAGTACAACCGCTTCCACACGACGGCCCTCTGTAGCCCGACCCGCGCGTCTCTGATCACCGGCCGCAACCATCACACCGCCTCGTTCGGTGTGATCACCGAACTCTCGACAGGCTACGACGGTTACACCTGCACAATGCCTAAAGGCTGCGGCACGATCGGCGAGGTACTGACGCAGAACGGCTATATGACGGCGTGGATCGGCAAGAATCACAACACGCCACCTTGGGAAGTGAGCGCCGCCGGGCCGTTCGACCGCTGGGCCAACGGACTCGGTTTCGACTACTTCTACGGTTTCAACTCCGGTGATATGAACCACTGGAATCCGTTGCTTTTTGAGAATCGTAATCTCGTCCCGAAGAGTTCGGACCCGAACTATCACTTGACCGAAGACTTGGCCGACAAGGCGATCCAGTGGACCCGTAAGGTCACGAGCATCGCGCCGGACAAGCCGTTCTTCCTGTACGTCGCGCCGGGGGCCAATCACGCCCCGCACCACGCGCCGAAAGAGTGGATTGACAAGTTCAAAGGTCAGTTCGACGGCGGTTGGGACAAATACCGCGAGGAAACCCTCGCGCGGCAGATCAAAATGGGTGTGGTGCCGGCAGGCACCAAGCTAACGGCTCGCAGCGAAGGACTCCCCGCGTGGGATTCCCTCGACGCAGGCCAAAAGCGGGTCTATGCCCGGATGATGGAAGTCTTCGCCGGGTATTCCGCCCACGTCGATCACCACATGGGTCGCGTCATCGATGCCGTCAAGCAGATGCCGAACGGTGAAAACACGATCTTCGTCTACATCGTCGGCGACAACGGCGCAGCGCCGAGGGCGGACTGGAAGGAAGTCTCAACGAGAATCTCTTCTTCAACGGCTTTCCCGAGAAATGGCAGGACAACCTTGCGCACATCGACGAGATCGGCGGACCGAAGTGGTTCAACCACTTCCCGAGCGCTTGGGCCCATGCCATGAACACACCGTTCCAGTGGACCAAGCAGGTCGCGAGCCACTTCGGCGGCACCCGCAACCCGATGATCATCTCCTGGCCAGCGAAGATCAAGGATAAGGGTGGCATCCGCTCGCAGTTCCTCCACGTCGTGGACATCGTGCCGACACTCTACGACGCCATCGGCATCACCCCGCCAACGATGCTCAACGGTGTCCAGCAGACGCCGATCGCCGGCAAGAGTTTCCTGAAGACCTTCACGGACAAGGACGCGCCCGAGACGCGGACCACGCAGTACTTCGAGATGTTCGTCAACCGCGGCGTCTACCATGACGGCTGGATGGCCTCCAGCTTGAATCCCTATGCCCCGTGGTCCAGCGTCCGCCAATCGTTCGACCCGACGACACGGCCGTGGGAACTTTACGATCTGAGGAACGACTTCTCGCAGGCGAACAATGTCGCCGCTGCCAACCCCGAGAAAGTCAAGGAACTCGAGGCAATCTTCTGGAAGGAGGCGGAGGCGAACAACGTTCTGCCTCTGGACACGCGGTCGATCGAGCGATTCAACGGCGAACTGATGGGCCGGCCGAACCTCGCTGGCAAGCGGGAAAAGTACGTCTACTACCCCGGGCAGGTCGCCCTGCCGGACGGTGCATGCCCGCCGGTGCTCAATAAGTCGTTCACCGTCACGGCGGATGTCACCGTCCCCGAGAAAGATGCCGAGGGAATGGTCTTCACACAGGGCGGTCTGACCGGCGGATACGGTCTTTACCTTCGGGATGGCAAGGCAAGCTTCGTCTACAACTACCTCGCCGTGGAGCGATTCACAGTCACGAGCGATCGATTGCCGACTGGAAAAGTGGCCCTTGTAATGCACCTCGGTTACGAAGGCAAGCCTGGTGAATTGGCAAACCTGCCACGATGACTCTCACCGCGAACGGCAAAAAGGTTGGCGAAGGCAAGCTGCCCAAGACCATCCCGATTCAATTCTCGCTGGGCGAAGGGATCGATATCGGAATGGATACCGGCTCGGCTGTGGACTTCACCTACAAGCTCCCATTCAAGTTCACCGGGAAGATCGAAAAGGTTACTGTCGAGTTGAAATGACGGTTGAAGTGTGCACAGCAGAAGGCTACTTCAGAAGTCGCCGCAGAACCTGCGTAACCCTTGCCCGGCTGACGCCGAGGTGGCGGGCAAGTGCCGCCCGATTCTCGAACTTGCCGGAGTCGAGCAAAGTCTGGTAGTATCGAGCCAGCTTCATCCCGTCGGGGCGTTCCTTGGCCGGTTTTGGCTCCGGTTTCCCCGGGAAAACGGTGCCCCACGGGAATAGCTCGATGACGGCGGCTCGATGTAACCTCTTGACCTGCAAGGTGCCCCGTTCAACGAAGCATGAATCGAGTTGAGACAGCCTCGGGGAGCTTCGCCTTACCGGGGTAACCCTGTGAGCCGTTTTCTAGCTACGTCGGGGCACCGAGATAATGGTGCCGCAGGGTCGCCGGCGCGTGGTGACTCCAACGTCAGCAATGCGGTGGATTGGTTGCCGCCAAGGGCTGTCGCTTCATTCGAAGCGAGTTGAAGGTTTGCCCCGTTCCAGAGAGCGCATCAGTCGATGGCCCCTCCTGCCAGCTATTCAGGGATCCGAATGTAGATCTGGTCAAACTCGTCCTGGACCGAAGGAATCGGCGCTTTCGGCGTCAGTTTCATCACCAGATCCTTCTCCAAGACCTGCACGCGGTACTTCCAGCCCTGCGGAAGTTCTCTGAACCGTTCACCCAGCGTGGCGAGCTCGTTCCTCCGGCACTTTGTGCCCTTGCAGGACGTAGACATGGCCTTCCGGGTCCACGAGTTGATACACGGGCTTGCCGGCTTTCCAGGTCAGGTTCTGAAACTTGGCTGGGTTGAAGACCGTGTATTTCGCGATCTTCAACGTGCCGGGCGGAAGATGAGCGCCGAAGACCATGTCGACGCCTGCGACTGGCACGGGCTGGTGACGCCATGACACCGACTTCATCCATCGACCACCATTGCGGCCCGTTCTTGTAGACCGACTCGGCGCCGAATTCCTTCGCCAGGGCTTCGACGTCCAGGTTGTCCCACCAGTCGAGGTTCGGCCTTGGCCAACGGCGACGTGCTGTAAATGTCGGAGCCTTTGTCGCCGTAATTGAAGACCAGCTCACAATACTGATAGCCTCGCGAATCGGGCAGCGTCTGCATCGTGAGCGTCATCGTCTTGCCCTGTCCGGTCGTCATCGTGACCGCTGGCGCTTTCGATTCTCCCGGTGCTGCCGGCCTGCTCCTGGGCCGACGTTCGGCTCTGAACGCACCAATCCCATGATGGTGCAGCAGACGATTGCGATCACGATCGTTTCTTTCGGTTTGCTCATGGCCACTTCGCTCCATTCGTCTCAAAATCTGCCTTGGTGGTGTAGTAGCCCTTGGGAAAGTACGGCCCCATCACCGCTTCGCCGGTTCCCGGCTTGGTGATCTTGTCGGGACGTTCTTTCCAGTCGGGGTTGTTCGCCATGATCCGCATGATCAGCATGCCGAAGTCGGCGCGGTTTCTGGCATCGTCGAGACCTTCGCCGCGGGGGCTCCACTTCAGCCACGCCACGCCATTTTCAAGCGTGGCATTCTTCGGCCGGTCTTCCGGGCGGCTCACGACGATCGTGTAGTTGCGGTCCGCATCCAGGGGAACCTGAAAGTCGGTGATCCCGTCAACGACCTGGCCGCTGGGAACCGCCTCGCAACTGACCAGAGACCAGTACTGCGTCTGGGCGTCCGGCATGATGGCCAGCCCCCTGCCGTCCTTGCCCGCGTAGGTGTTGGGAAAGGTGGGCATCTTGCCTTGCAGCACATAGACGGGACCAAACTTCCGTGACAGATAGGTGACGAGGTAGGGTCCCTCGCCGCCTCCTTCCATGGCGCCTTCGTAACGGAATCTTGGCACGCTCGGCCGGTGGTTTGAAAGCACCGACCAGGGTGTAGGCGTTGGTCCAGTACTTTTCCCATTGGGGAGGATTGCGCGCGGGAGCCGTCTCCGGCGGCAGCGTCGGATCATTGTCCGCGGCTGTTCACCAGTTCCACCCATTGATCGGCCGTCATGGGCTGCTTGGTCGCACCCGAAAACGGTTTGCCGAACTGCTGAACGACCTGCTCGGCCGTGAGCCTGGTCCCGTCCGCGAGCGTTGCCTCATAGGTCGGCAGGCCGCTCTCCCGCGAACGGCGCATCGGCCGGTCCCCAGCCCGCGCCATCCTTGTCCTGGTCCGCCAGGTAGATGCGGATCACGCCTTCGAAGCTCTGAGCCGTCTCGACCCACGTACAGGGTGTTCTTTTCCCGCTGCGTCGCGTCCTTCGGCGCCTCTTCGGCGAGGATGCGGATCGTGTAATTCCGTTGCTCCGCCAGTCGATCGGCGCCGACGCGAAACGGATTGACGGAGCCGGGATCGGGTTCGAAGTCAGGACCGCGGAGCGACTCACCGATCGCCACGAACGTCTCCCGCTCAAACTTGTAGAGTGCGAACTGGAAAAAGCGAGCATAGGGAAAGCGGCCGCGCAGCGTCATGGTGCTGCCGGGCGGCATGGCGAATCGACCGATGAAGTACGTCGACTGCATGTCGGGCCACAGATTGGGATTCTGAATGGGCTTGGGGCGTTCCAGAAAATTCCAGTAGACCCAACCCCGCGGGCCCTGAAACAGGCCGTCGTGGCCGTACCGATCGTCGGTGCGAATGACGTTCCCCAGCGACTTGTCGGCGTGCAGACTGACGCTCCGGGCCGACTCCCGGATTTCGGGAGACAGATGCGTCGTCTGCCTCGACGGCGGACCCACACGCGACCGCAAAGAGCAGTCATGGCGATCAAGATTGCACCGGCGATTCCGGGACGGCCCGCAGATTGCTGCGTTTTCATTTCTCAAGCTCTCGCTTCAAACTCGGACTCGTTGCTCACTGAGAGAATTGCGTCGGACATCGGCTCGTGCGGCTGGACGCCGACTCTGAGCGACATTCATTCGGACCAACTGCGGTTCCGGCGGCGTCCAGTTGCCCTCGATGATCTGCCAGCCCGGCAGGTAGCAGCGGACGATGTAGTTCCAGCCGTCGGTGATCGGCAGGTAGTTGTCGCCTTCGGGTCGCCGCCGAAGTGGATCGTCACCGTGCCGTCGGCGTTGCGCTTCGACGTGATGCTGTTGAACGAGTAGGCGTTGAGATCGTTGGGCGTGAAGAAGCCGTCCTTGTTGTAGACGGTGACCGACCAGAACGCCTCCACGGGCACGTCCTTGGGCATCGTCAGCGTGTAGGCGGTCTTGCCGTCGTTCTTCTCCGGGGTGACAGTTGAAGTACATCGCCCCGCGCTGCGGATTGCCTCCCCAGCCGAGCGCGCTGCCGATCAGGTGCTGGATGGGATCGACTTCGCCCTTGCGTCCGAAGGCCTCGGAGAAGTCTCTTCACCTTCGATGGCCAGCTGATTGAGTTGCTTCCGCGTCTCGACCAGCGACTCCTCGTCCCAGTCGGGCAGTTCCAGCTTGCCCGGTGACGCCTGCTTGATCTGGATCGCGTCCTGCAGCGCGTGCGCTTGCTTCATGTCCTCCGGGTCTGTTCGGGATCGGCGAACGTACGGACCAGCACCATCGCGTACCGCGTGCCGACAGTGTCGATGCTCAGCGTCACTTCGCCCGCCGCCGTTCTTGAGCACGGGGTTGTACTCGTCCTGGTCGATCACCAGCAGCGACTGGAACCGGTCCGGCGAGTCCGGCTTCACGATCGTCACCGGCGCGGTCAGGTCGAACACGCCCACCGAGTACAGCGTGTCGCGGTTGCCGCGAATCGTCGTCTGGTCCTCGACCGAATAGGGCTCGCGCAAGTGCAGGAACTTGCCGACGCCCCCGGCCTTGGCGGCGTAGGCCTTGAACTGCATGTCGCTCTCGGCGCGAATGTAGTTCAACACATTGACCGGCTCACCACCATCCGCGTCGGCCGCTGCGAGGCAGAGAGTCAGTCCTATCGCAAGTCTCACAGAGGTCATCGGATGCTCCGCAGTGAAGTGGTCAGAATCACCCAGGAGCATACGAGATCCGCGATTCATACGCCACGACCCAATCCTGCGGTCTTGCGCCGTTCCTGGAACGCAAGATGACTCGGTTCAGATGAACAACGTGCGAACAATCCTGCGAATGCACCTGAGCCTCCGTCAAAACCATAAGACTACTGAACAGATTGGCCTGCCGATTGCATGCTGATGCTCTCCGAAAGGAGGGCATGACCCATGTTGACGCCAGCGTGCTTCCCCTCACTCAGGGGATACGTGATGGCGTCCAGGACGGATGACCGCAAGCAACTCTCGGACGAGCAATGGTTTCTGATCGAGGATCTGTTTCCCTGGGAGCCGCCCACCCGCGCCGGCGGGCGGCCTCCCGTTCCGCCGTGCGCGGTCCTCGAGGCTTTGCTGTGGCTGCTGCGCAACGGCGGCCGATGGCAAGATTTACCAGACCCCTTCCCCTCGGAGTCCACCTGCCGACGCCGGCTGCGCGAATGGACGGAACAGGGGATCCTAGCCGAGGTCTGGTCGCGACTCGTCGAACTGGCCGACGAGTTGGGACAGGTCGACTGGGAACACTTGATCGCCGACGGCACGTTCTGCCGGGCAAAAAAAGGGGCTTTCTGGTCGGTCACGGCCGCAAGGGGAGCGGCACGACGGTGCTCGTGCTGATGGACGGCGACCGCACTCCCCTGGGTGCGGTGATTGCGGCCGCCCATGAGCATGAGTCGCGACACATCGAACGCCTGGTCGACTCGGCAGTCGTGGAACTTCCTGACGAACACCGCCTGCTCTACGACGGCGCTGCCGACAGTGATCCGCTGCGCGAACGTCTGGCCGCGCGCGGCATCGATCTGATCTGCCCGCACCGCGCGAATCGCGTCAAGCCGCCGATACAGGACGGCCGCAAGCTGCGCCACCGACGCCATCGCTGGCGCGTCGAGCGGACCAACGCCTGGCTGCACAACTACGGCCGCATTGCGCTCCGCAAAGATCGCTCGGCCATCATGTTCCTGGGCTGGGTTCAACTCGCCTGCCTGTTCACTATTCTCAAGAGGTTGTGACGGAGGTTCCTGTTGTCCAATCGGGAGTGTCGCCGTGATTCAGGCCACGTCGGAGTCAGGGCAATGCTGTGACTGACTCCGCTCGGTGCCGTCGGCCGGGGATTTCAGTCGGTTGAGAACCTGTGTCACCCTGGCCCGGCTGACGCCGAGAAACCGCGCCAGCGCCGCCCGGCTTTCGAACTTCCCGGTGTCGAGCAGCGACTGGTAATAACGTGCGAGCCGGAACGGATCGCGGGCAGGCTTACCGGGGTCACTTCGTTGCATCTGTGTTGAGGGAGCCGCATTCCACGGATAGAATTCAGCAGTCGGCGATCTGCGTAACCTGTTGATTGCGTAGGCACCAAGCTCGACGAATCCGTGATGTGTATGGTGAGTGACTCGGGGAGCTTTGACTTCGGGGACGAAATAACGTCCCCGACTGGTTAACGCCAAACGCCGAGTGGTTCACTGCTCGGCGTTTTGTCATGCGCGGTCGCAAATCCCAAGCCCGTCAAGGACTTTGCGACAATTGCGGGCGGTCGCTTCGCCCGGCGTTGATTCTCACTGTTTCGAGACCGAGTCACGGACACCGAGAGGAAACGCCACGTTTCTTTACGGAGCCCGCAAGCATCCCGCCAGAACTCTCGGTCTCTCTGTTGACCCCCCCGCTTGTTTAACGCCACGTTCTCACACGGGCTATCTCTGCCTGACCACGAAATCACCAAAACGTTTAACAGGACTGTCGCACTGGCAACAGTCAGGATGATTACCCGGGCCACGACTTTCAGAACGCTGAATGCGGTGCACTACTCGCTTCCAGTGCGGAAGCGATACCAGTAGGCGCCGTCGTTGAGCGGGCCTGCGGGTTTGCCTCCCAGTCGAATCCAGCCAGCGTCAGCCAGTACGAAGTACGTTGTGTTGGATTTCAGCTTGGGAAGGTTGGTGAACGTGATCTTGGTTGTCCCCTCAGAGAGGTGTCCTGGCTCAGGGTCGGTTTGCCAGACAACCGTGTCAATGTCGTTCGCTGCGTAGAGCCGGAACGTCTTGCCTGCCGAGTTGGCAAAGCTGATGGGCTGGGAGAAGTGAAATGTCAGGCTGGTCTCACAGGGGACATTCGTCGCAGACGAAGCAGGCTCCGCCCGCACGTACGACGGGATGGCCATCCGCAGGCGATGAAAGCCCCAGCCTTCCTGATACTCCTTAAGCGGTGCTCGCAAGTCGGCAGGCATGCTCGTGCGGGTCGCAGCAAATTGGAACCAGCGGCCACTCATCTCCGCCACCTTGTCAGGCCTCGCAGTCGCAAGGTCCCGTGACTCCGCCGGATCGTTCTGAATGTTGTAAAGTCTCCAGGGACCGTCGCTGATGCTCGAAATCTTCCAGTCTCCTGCCGTCAGTCCTTTTCCGGTCTGATTGAAGCACCAGAAGATTTCGTCGTGGATGGCGTACGCCGGCAAAGTGGGATCACGGAGAACTGGAATCATGGAATTGCCGTAGAGTGGTTCTAGTTTCCTCTCACCGTCCTGTGCGGGATACGCAGCGCCAGCCAGTTCGAGGAACGTCGGGTACAGGTCTGTCACGTGCAGCCGCTGCTTGCGAATGCTGCCGGCCTGACTTTCGAGTTGATCTGGCCAGCGAACGATCAGCGGAACAGAAACGCCACCCTTCTGGGCGGAAGACTTATACCAGCGAAACGGCGTGTTCTTCAGGTAAGCCCAGCCGTTTGAACCGTAAGGATGCGTCCCTGGCTCCCAGGGGACTTGGTTGTCATAAGTGCGAATGTCTCCATTGCTGTAGTCGCCGCCGTTGTCCGCGAGGAAGATCACCAGCGTATTGTCCTCCAGTCCGTGCTGCTCCAGATGGTCCATCAGTCGGCCGACGTTCCAGTCGAGTCGGTCGAGCATCCCGGCGTAAGCCGCCATCCGGCGACTTTCCTGCTTCTGGATGGAAACAGGCAGTTCCTCCCAACGCCGCACCTCGGCCTCTGGTTGGGACATTACATAGCGGTCGTCGATCAGTCCCATCGATTTCAGTCGCTTGAACCGTTCCTGCCTCAGCGATTCCCAGCCGGCCTGATAACGATCGTAGTACTTTTCCACGTTTTCGCGTGGCGCGTGCAACGGGATGTGCGGAGCATTGAACGCCAGGTAGGTGAAGAACGGCTTGCCTGACTTCTGGGCCGCGTCGATCTGTCTGATCGCGTCGTCCGTGAACGCATCCGAACTGTACCAGCCCTCAGGGACTGGTTGTGGTCGCCGGCGGTTGGACTGAATCGCAGGGTTTCCCCCTTCCATTCCAGTCCAACTGTCGATAGCCCCGCCAAGAAACCCGTAGAACGAATCGAATCCCGCATCGAGCGGATTGCCAGGTTGATGCCACTTCCCGGTGATGGAAGTGGCATAGTCTGCGTCGAGCATCAGCCGCGCGATGGGCAGCGAGCGGCGATAATTATCCGACTGCGAGTGCTCGTGCCCCGTCATCAAGCTGGTACGAGTCACCACGCACATCGGGTTGACGTGAAACTCGCTGAATCGAATGCCGCCCGACGCCAGCCGATCCAGATTCGGCGTGTCGATTTCGCTGCCGTAACATCCCAAATCAGAAAATCCGACGTCGTCGGCCACAATGAGCAGAATGTTTGGCTGCTCAGGAGTCTCTGCGGAGAACAGACACGTCGTCGTGCAAGACAACAGGCCGGTCGCGATACCTACGATTCTCAGATTCATTTTACGGACTCACCGCAGGGTCATTTGTTGCTTTCACCCAATCTCGCAACGCAGCCAGCAGCCTGTCTGGTTGGCCTCGATGTTCGGCATCGGACGCGAGGTTGTGCATTTCATCCGGGTCGGACTGTAGGTCATGAAGTTCCAAAGCCGGCACCGAGCCGCCCAGGTTTTGTGGGTCCATTTCGGCCAGGATGCGATACTGCGTCGGAAACTGGTCTTTGAGACGAATGGTCTCGGTGTAGGTGCGATTGCCCCATACCTTGAACTCGCGGCTGTCAGCATTGACCTGACGCCAGGCAGTCTCGACTTTTTCACGATAGATTGTCCTGCCTCAGTTGAAAATGGAATCGGGTTCTGGTTGGGTTAGTACAACCTGACTGGAGAGATTCCATGAGTCGTACCCGTCGTCGTTTCACCCCCGAGCAGAAGGCCCAGATCGTTCGCAGGCATCTTGCTGGAAAGGAAGCGGTTTCGGCCCTTGCCGAAGAGTTTGGCCTGCAGCCGAGTCAGATTCATGCCTGGGTCAACATTGTCCTGGCCCAAGCCGACAAGGCCTTCGAGCGATCCGTCGAGAACGGTCGCAATGGCCGCGTCGAGCAGGCCAAGGACCGCCGCATCGAGCAGCTCCAGGCCAAGCTGGCCAACAAGAACGAAGTCATCGCCGAACTGCTCGAGGAGAACGTCAAGGCAAAAAAAGAAGCTGGGGAACTCTGAACGGAGGCTGGGTTCCCCATGACACGCGGGACCAGGTGGTGGACTACGTCCGCTACTGGACCGACCGCGCCGAGACGCCCGCCAAAACCCTCCTCGCCTGGCTGGAGCTGGGGACGAGCAAGTTTCACACCTGGAAAGGGTGCTACGGGAAAGTGAATGAACACAACGGCCAGATCCCCCGCGACCACTGGCTCGAAGACTGGGAGAAAGCGGCCATCGTCGACTTCCACGACCGCCATCCGCTGGAGGGCTACCGGAGGCTCACGTTCATGATGCTCGATGACGACGTGGTTGCCGTCAGCCCGGCCAGCGTGTACCGGGTGCTCAAAGCCGCCGGTCGGCTGGACCGGCAGTGGGCCGCGCCTTCCAAGAAGGGGACGGGATTCGTGCAGCCCCTCACGCCCCACGAACACTGGCACGTCGACGTGTCGTACATCAACGTGGAGGGGACGTTCTACTACCTCACCAGCGTGCTCGATGGTTGCAGCCGGTCCATCGTGCACTGGGAACTGCGGGAGTCGATGACCGAACAGGACGTGGAGATCATCCTGCAGAAAGCCTTGGAGAAATATCCCGATGCCAAGCCGCGGATCATCAGCGACAACGGGCCGCAGTTCATCGCCCGCGACTTCAAAGAGTTTATCCGCCTGACCGGCATCACCCATGTGCGGACCAGTCCCTACTATCCGCAGTCCAACGGCAAGCTCGAACGCTGGCATGGCTCTCTCAAACGCGAGTGCCTTCGCCCCACGTGTCCGGCTTCGGTGGAAGAAGCCCGACGCCGGGTCGAGGCGTTCGTCGAGCATTACAACCACGTGCGGCTGCACTCGGCCATCGGTTACATCACCCCGGGCGACAAGCTCAACGGCCTGGCACAGGTGATCTTCGCCGAGCGCGACCGCAAACTGGAGGAGGCCCGCCACCGCCGTCAACTCGCCCGCCAGCAGGCGCGGGAGTTTCGGGAGGTTGCCTGATGGATCGCCTCACGGGACAATCGACTTCGACCTGGGCGGAGGATAGGGCAACGCTGAGGAGCGACCCGAGCGCCGACCCAGGGGCTGAGACCGAAGCCTGGGCGGTCAATCGATCGCCCAGCTTCCTCCACTTCGGGATCAGCACGACCGCGAAAAACCTTCGCGGCACGACGCCGCGACCCTTGGGCAGGATGTCGCCACTGTCACTCACTAACCCCGACCGCTCCACATTCCAATTCCCGCTGAACCAGGACAGAACAACATCATGCAGAATGGCCTGTCTTCGTCGCGACCGTCCAGAAAGCGCCTCACGTGGCTCGGCACAATCACGGCATCATGATGGATGGGTTCGTGGAGCGTTTCTTTTCCAATGCGAACTTGGATTCCCGGTTGCCCGCGTTTGTCAGGCGGGCAATCACACAGGGAACTCCGTCAAAACCGCAAACTGTACACTGAGAGCGGTTTGCACCTTCGCGGATTTGCTTGGCAAACCGCCATTTCGCGAGGGCAATTCTTGAACCTCCGTCACAACCTCTTGAGAATAGTGAACAGGCAGGCGAGTTGAACCCAGCCCAGGAACATGATGGCCGAGCGATCTTTGCGGAGCGCAATGCGGCCGTAGTTGTGCAGCCAGGCGTTGGTCCGCTCGACGCGCCAGCGATGGCGTCGGTGGCGCAGCTTGCGGCCGTCCTGTATCGGCGGCTTGACGCGATTCGCGCGGTGCGGGCAGATCAGATCGATGCCGCGCGCGGCCAGACGTTCGCGCAGCGGATCACTGTCGGCAGCGCCGTCGTAGAGCAGGCGGTGTTCGTCAGGAAGTTCCACGACTGCCGAGTCGACCAGGCGTTCGATGTGTCGCGACTCATGCTCATGGGCGGCCGCAATCACCGCACCCAGGGGAGTGCGGTCGCCGTCCATCAGCACGAGCACCGTCGTGCCGCTCCCCTTGCGGCCGTGACCGACCAGAAAGCCCCTTTTTTTGCCCGGCAGAACGTGCCGTCGGCGATCAAGTGTTCCCAGTCGACCTGTCCCAACTCGTCGGCCAGTTCGACGAGTCGCGACCAGACCTCGGCTAGGATCCCCTGTTCCGTCCATTCGCGCAGCCGGCGTCGGCAGGTGGACTCCGAGGGGAAGGGGTCTGGTAAATCTTGCCATCGGCCGCCGTTGCGCAGCAGCCACAGCAAAGCCTCGAGGACCGCGCGCGGCGGAACGGGAGGCCGCCCGCCGGCGCGGGTGGGCGGCTCCCAGGGAAACAGATCCTCGATCAGAAACCATTGCTCGTCCGAGAGTTGCTTGCGGTCATCCGTCCTGGACGCCATCACGTATCCCCTGAGTGAGGGGAAGCACGCTGGCGTCAACATGGGTCATGCCCTCCTTTCGGAGAGCATCAGCATGCAATCGGCAGGCCAATCTGTTCAGTAGTTTTATGGTTTTGACGGAGGCTCTCGTCACTTATATGGCCAACTGCTTGACGCGGAGGTTCTTCCAGAGGACGGTCCCTTTGACGGCTTTGTGTATCTGGAGGCCGAAGAAACCCTGTGGGTAGGATCCATCGTCGATCCAGTGCGCGACCGGCACACCGTTGATCCAGGTTTTGACAACGTTGCCTGCGGCGGAGATGGTTACGCGGTTCCATTCGCCTTCCTTTGCGGCGGCTCTGGCCTGTTCGTGTTCTTTCAGCCACAGCGGATAGAAGTAACCGCCGCAGCTTTGTCCGTAGATTCCGCCAGACCAGTGTCGATCCTTCGAGAAACCTTCCATCTCGGCCTGCGGGCCGAAGACGGTGACCGTGTCGTCCTTACCAGGCTTTGTTTGAGCACGGAACATCACTCCGCTGTTGCAGTCCACTTCCCACTTCATCTCGCAGGTAAACACGAAATTCGTGAAGTCCGCTTGATCAGTGCAGAGGTAGGTGCTGTTCGAATCACGAACACACGTTCCGATCAACAGGCCGTCCCGGACCTCAAACCTGGATGTTCCGCCCTTCGGCGTCCAACCAGTCAGATCTTTGCCATTGAACAGTGCTGTAAATCCGTCAGACAAATCCGGCTCGGCATCTGTATTCAAGAGCATCTCGTCCGGCTGCGGAACGTTCTCCTGCTTCCGGTAACGCTTATACCATTCGCGTTGTTTTGGATCGACTTCTCCCGCTGTCACGGGTCCGAGCGCACAGCGGCAAAGAATCAACGTGAGTATCGCGATGTAAGTTCGAGTCATGGTGGTGCTTTCCAAAGAGAGTTACGGCAAGACGCCCGTGGACATCAGGGCGTGCAGTTCGTCGCCATACAGCGCTCGATTGATGACGAAGACGTCGTCGATGGCGCCCTTAAAGTATTCGCGACGTGGGGGCGCACGCATCACCTGACGGCCAAACTGCACTGGTTCTGAACCGCTGGACTGAGTGTCCGTGTCGAGTTCGACGACGTTCTTGCCGAAAGTCCGACGCTGCAATTGACCGTCGACGTAGAGCAAGACAATCCCCCGCCCATCGGGAGCCCCCTTGCTCAGGTAGATGGCAGCAACATGGTGCCACTGACCATCACGCAGATCTTCGTGCCCCACTGTCAGCGGCCCTCCAACGGCAACCTTCAGGCGGCCAAACATGTCAACCGGTTGGCTTGTGTCACCAATGCCTAGTTCCCATGCCGTGCCGGCACGGCGGCTCGGATCGAGGATGCTGAAATCGCCCCAGCCGACAATCGCCTGTCCGCTGGCTTTGCAAAAGTCTTGCGCAAGCCTGATCCAGGCAGCAACCGTCCGGTCGGCGTCTGCTCCGATGCCGTCAAAATCTGTCTCCACCCAGTCATCCAGACCATCGAATTCCAGAGCACCCGCACCGTCGCGTTCGATCCAGTGTGCGCCGTGCAGTAGGGCCGCCTGCATGTCATTCGGAAACCCGTCTCCCTCGGGCAGCGTCAATTTACCGCTCCCCTCATCGAACGCCCAGTGGAGCCATTTCGTCTCCCGGTCGCCGCTGCCCGGCAATCGCCTGACGAAACGCCCGGCTTCGACCGAAACCGACTTCAGTCCTTCATCCTCCGTCCAGCGAACTGCCTCACCCTCGCGCAGTACGGATCGCTGCTGCTGAAGATCAAGTTCCACTTCGCCTTCAAACACATGCACTGATGTTCCCTGCGACGGCGTGACTTCGACGCCAAAGCGCGTCCCCAGATCCAGGACTTCGCCCGAGGGAGTTTTTACCCGCAGTCCTGATGACCCCTGTTCCAATTCCGCATAGCACCGGCCGCTGACCAGCTGCACGACATCGACCGACTCCACGGCGAATTCGGCGGGTGCTTCCAACACCAGGCGGGTCTTGTCACCCAGTGCGAGTTCCAGAATGCCACCCTTGATCGTGACAAGCTGTCCTTCCTCGAGCGCCCGAACATCGAGCGACTGCACCCCCTCGGCCGCCAGGACTCGCACAGCAGGAGACCGTGTCTCGCTGGGCAGAGAGAACACCAGCAACACGATCGCGACCGTGGCAACCAGTCCCATGACTGCGAGACCCACGCGCTGCCACCGTCGCCGCCGTTGCAGTCGCTCAAGGACAGCACATTCGATCGATGACTGGGTCGTGGCCGGATCGTCGGATCGAATTCTCAGCAACAATTCACGAGCGAACTCCTTCTCGTCCACGGCCTGTGACCCGAGCAGTCGCTTCATCTGTAACTGTGCCGTCGCCTCGCGTGCGAATGCCTCGTCCGTGGCAAGCTCCCGCAGCAGTCCCTCTTGCCCATCGGCAGCAAGTTCGCCTTCCAGCCAGGCAGCCAGTCGCTGGTCACGACTCATGGCGACGCCTCCTGCACTTTGGTTTGAATGCAGTCGAACAGGAGTGATCGTAAGCGGTGAAGTTTCATCGTCACTGCCGAATGCCCGCTTTCGATTCGGTCACAGATCTCACGAATCCCGAGGCCGTCGATGTAACGCCACTGGATGAGCTGACGAGTCACCGCATCAAGTTTCTCCAGGCACTCCTCCAACGCTGTGAAAACCGGACCGTGAAGGGTTTCCTCGTTGTCCAGTCGATCATCGAGCAGTTCGAGGACGGCGTCGTTGACACCCACAGGCTTCGCCCGACCCTTACGTCGGTTCTGACGCACGAGATTCGCAGCCACGGCGAGCAGCCACGGGCGAAGCGGATGACCAAGGTCGATCTCTCCCAGCTTCCGCCACAGTAGCAAGAATACTTCCTGAGCCAGATCGTGGGCCTCAAACGGGTCATCAATTCGGACAGCGACAAACGCTCGCACCGCCGCTTCATGAGCGGCGACGATCTGCTCGAAGTCATTCAGGTCTTTGTCGGACGATTGCGGCACAGGTCCATCTCCTCAACATTCTCTGACGCAACTCACCGGAATTGACACATGAATCTCCAAAACAGTCAAAAACAGTGATCCGATGCCAATCGATACTGAAGCTGCGGAGCCAGATTTTGGGCTCAGAATACACAAACAGAACGAGAAACGGCTCTGGTACGAGCAGGTTGATGCGGGAGGCCAATTGGCATCGGTCGACTTCAATTCGCGTAGGGAGGTTCGGCTCTCCATTCCTCCGAACGGCCAACGGTCGCCCTCCTTTCCCGTTTGGGTCACTGATCCCCGGCGCACATAAACACGTCGCATGCCGACGGAGAAGTCACATTCGATCGATCACCCCAGGAACTACAATAGAAGACCCCTGGTCCGATCATTCGAACCAGGGGTGTCGATGGGCACCGTCGGTGACAGCTACAGCAGGTTGACCACCTTGTCGGCCAGGCCCTTCTCGCCGGCCCAGGACGATGTTGAGCTTGCCGGCAGCGGCGATCTTTTCCAGGACTTCCAGTTCCCGCAGCCGCATCAGGACCGGGTTGTCCGCCAGCAGCTTGGCCGTGTTGGCCTGCGACCGCATGGCAGCCGTTTCCTCGCGACGCGAGATCAGGTTGGCCTCGGCCGCCTTGCGGGCTTCCGTGACCTTGTTCATCAGGTCCTTCATGTCGCCCGGCAGGATCACGTCCCGGATACCGACCGAAGCGATCTCCAGACCCAGTTCACCAGCCCGACGGCGGACGTTCTCCTCGATCTCCGTCGCGACGGCATCCTTCTCCGTCAGGAACGCATCGAGTTCGCGGGCACCGATCACGCTCCGCAGCACGAGCTGCGTTTCGCGGTACAGCGCCTGCCGCACGTCGTCCGTCTGGCTGACCGCCTTGCGGGCGTCGACGATCTTGTAGGTGACCACGGCGTTCAGCCGCAGCGTCACCTTGTCGGCCGTCATGATGTCCTGACCACCGACGTCGACCATCGTCTCCCGCAGGTCGATCTCGACGACCTTGGCCTCGGACTGTCCCTTCCAGAAGGCGTACAGACCCGGAGCCAGCGTGTCGATGTACCGGCCATCGATGAACAGGACACCGACGCGGTCACGGTTGACCGTGCAGACATCCAGCACACGCTGCGCCATCGGCGACTTCGCGATGACCTTCAGTTCCTCGTGCTCGAACCGCACGTTGCGGGCGTCGACCACTTCGACACGGACGTTCTTCTGTCCCGTCCAGTAGGCGTACAGTCCCGCCGGCAGGAGATGGCTGAACCGGTTCTCGATCCAGACCAGCGCCCGCTCGTGGTCCTTCAGGTCCAGCACGACTGCGCGGTCCTTCGAGCGCACCCGACTTGACGATCAGGTCGAGCTTCTCGTGGACCAGCCACGGATCACGCTGGGACACAACATCCACGCGGACCTTGCCGAGCGGATCGAAGAACCAGCGGGTACCGGCCTCGACCAGTCCCCGGAATTCTCCATCCCGGAACAGCAGTCCCATCTCGTAGCTGCGAATCTTGTAACGCTTGAAAATGAACATCCTTCACCTCCCCGGAGCCTCGCTCCGGACTGACAGCCTTCGCACCATGCGAAGGCGAAAACGCGACATCAATGCCGCGATGAATCCTCGAAAGACACCCTCCGAAGGCAGAGCGTTCGCCGATCACACGGACGAATCGCGGAGTGCGCTTGATCGCCCGCTGGCAACGGTGTCCAGGTCCTTCGGCTTCGACGTTCCCTTCTCGGTCTCCCGAGGGAGTCCGGTCCGGTGAACCTCGTCGCTTCCGTTCCCTTCAGCCGCTGCCGGCTGAGCGCGGTATCCACGCACTACAAGGCGTCGCCGCATGCTGCCAGGGCATGGTCTGCGACCAGCGCCTCGGCACCACTTTCGCGGAGCGTCGGCGAGTGATCCAGAACACATGCCCCGGCCGATCAAAACAAACGTCTGCCTCCTTCAGGCTTCGTGGACGCAATGCAGCGTCGCCAGCTTACAGGGGTGCGGTTACCAGCCGACGGTTTTGGTGGTTGGTACGGGAGTCGAACCCGCAACTTCCAGATCCATAATCTGGTGCTCTGCCATTGAGCTAACCAACGTCGATGTTCCCTGGTCAGATCCCATTCACGGAACAGGCAGTGCCAAACCCTGCCGGGTGACCTGCATGCCGCTGGACAGACAACATCAACGACCAATTCGGACAGTTCTTGTTTCACAGGGTTCGGAGCGAAGCGGACGCTTTCCGTTCTGACAGAGCGTTCTGAACAATCCACACGTGGTGGCCTTCAAGGAGACGTCGGTGGGAGTCGAACCCACTTGAAGCTGCTTTGCAGCCAGCCGCCTGGCCGTCTGGCTCCAGCGTCAGTTGGTAAAAGTGTTCTCGCCAGGAATCGAACCTGGTCTTCGAGCTTCGCGAGGCTCGCGTGCGAATCCGGCACACTCCGAGAACATTTGAATCAGTACCCCGCCGAGGAATCGAACCTCGCCCGACGGCTTCGAAGACCGTCATGCATCCTCCACACCCGCAGGGCAGACTACTTTCATCTACCGCGACCCGAGCCTTCTTCCTCCCTCATCGGTCGGCGGCCGGGCCTTGCTTCCGCTCCCTGGACTCGAACCAGGGCCAGCAACTGAGCCTCCCCGAGCCGTGGCGAGGATTCAGAGGCGAAGGCGGTAGTTCGAAACGGGTCCAATGCAATCCGCTACACCATCGGGACTGTTGTTCATCAAAGAGCCGACGACTGGATTCGCACCAGCATGCTTCCGCTTACAAGGCGGACGCCTTTCTCAGTCGAGCCACGTCGGCAATCAGCAGCCACAGCCGCAGCACGAGCGTGAGGATTCGAACCCCATGCGTCAGTTTTGGAGGCTGACTGCTCTCCCAGGAGCACACTCGTGTGAGTGTGCTCATGGGATGCCTCATGAGCAGCGGGAATCACTCTTCCAGCTGAACTGTCCAGTACGGGTCGCTGACGAACTTGGACCAGCTGTCGATCCGCATTCCGTGCGAGCCGTACAGCGGCTTCCAGACCGGCCGCACCGGTTCGCGGCGAACGTCGGCATCGGCGCACCTGATTCGGAGTCGCGGTCCGCCTTCTTCGCCGTTCAGCGATCGACGCACGCCAGCACGCAGTTCTCCCAGGTGGATTCAGCGTTCTCCCGTGAGCACGTGGCAGGACGTGGTCGATTAGGTCAGTTCCTCGCTGCCGGGCTGCTTACCGCAGTACTGGCAGGTGAACCGGTCACGCTTGAAGATGTTCCGTCGGCTGAATCGTCACCGCGTTCGACGGGAGTCGATCGTAGGACGTCAGCACGATGACTTCGGAACCCGGGCCGGTTGGATCTCGAGTCCAGTTGCACGAGCTTCGTCGGCCGTCGGATCAGCTGAGCCCAGGTCGGCCACGAGCACATGGCACGATACTCGTCGTCGTCGACGACTCGTAACGGTGTCGTTCCAGACCTTCACCAGCGACTTGGCAACGGTGGCGACACCCACCGGTTGCCAGTTCCGGTTCAGGACCAGAGTCGGTCAATCGCAGACTGCCAGCAGTTACCACGGGTCCTCGCGTCGACCAGTTTGATCAAATCACTCAAAGGGTGGCCGAGGGCGAATTGAACCCCGTCGGGCAGATTCACAGTGCTGCTTCCGGTGCACCAACACCGGATCCGGCGCACAGCGGAAGGAGCGGGAGTCGAACCCGCAAGGCACTCTCAGACTCGACCGGCTTCCAACCGGTTCCCGTCGCCAATCGGGTGGCCCTTCCGTTGTTTCAAATTGTCTCTCAGTGGCCCGACCAGGAATCGAACCCGGAACGCCCGGTTAGAAGCCGGGTGTGATTTCCGTTTCACCATCAGGCCATGTGTCAGTCATTCAAGCGGAAGGCAAGGGATTCGAACCCTCATCTCCAGTGGAGAGCCGCGTTAGCAGTGCGGTCCGGCCAACCGTATCCGGCTACCTTCCGGAGTCCCGCCTCCTGGACTGTTGACGCAGCTTCTTCCAGACCTTGCGAGCGTACTTTCGATCGAGACGCACAAGTTGAGCCTGTCGAATGTCAATTGTATGTTGCTGCCCGTACGCCGACTTGACGAAGACGAACGGCAGACAGATGGCCCTCACTTTCAGTGGTGTTCCTGCATGCTCTGGTCGACAACGCAACTGCACGGTCTCCTCCGGCGAGAGGCGCGTGTCGCAGATCAGGTACGAGGGAACCTCGATGATCTCATTCAGAACAGCGATAAAGTCTCTGCACCGAATGTCCTCTGGAGCCAAAGACGCGGCGAGCGGCGTCTGATCTGCTGAGGGGTGTTGGGACTTCATAGAATAGATCACCAGAGTTTACAGTGGACCTGATGGGAGTCGAACCCATCGCACCGATCTTGCAAGGATCAGTCGCCTCCATCGGCATGCAGGCCCAGTTGCATGTTGATGAGACTGAGGAGTTGAACCAAGTCTGATGAGAAAGCCGCCTCATCAACTCACGATCTGCTGTCAACTCATGCAGACCTTTCGAATGATCCCGGATGGACTCGAACCATCATTGTCTGGATGTTAGGCCAGATGTCGTCGCCGTTGGACGATGGGAGCGTTGCGTCCAGTGTTGAGAGTCCAGAGCACGGTTGCCCCAGAATGGTTCGCGATTGAAAGTCCATTCCGCCCTGGACGCTCACTTCTCAACTCATTTCAGTTGCAGGTCCCGGTATCGATCCGGGCATACCGGCCTTATGAAAGCCAGTTGAGCACCTGCTCACCTGCAGTGACCAAGGGGAGATTCGAACTCCCAAGCCCATCAGGGCACGACGTTCTGAGCGTCGCGTGTCTACCAGTTGCACCACTTGGTCATGTTGGAAAGTGACCCGTGCGGGATTTGAACCCGCGTCGCCGGCTTGAGGGGCCAGCATCCTGAACCGCTAGAAGAACGGGCCTTGTTGTCAATGCGTCGGGACGGAGTTGAACCGCCAATCGCCCCGAAGGCGGGTGGGTTACGGCCATTTACAGGCCGCCAATGCCCAGCCGACGCATGTGTCTAGTGACGCGGGTGGGAGTCGAACCCACAAACCACGAAGGTTTGAGCTTCGCCGCTTTGCCAGATTGCGTACCGCGTCAACTTGTCGATAAGCGTCCTCGATGGGATTTGAACCCACGATCTCCACCGTGACAGGGTGGCGAGCACTCCGGACTGCTCCGCGAGGACGTGATGTGAATGGCTCAGGTGGGACTCGAACCCACAGCATCCCTGGTTCTAAGCCAAGGTGGTCTGCCGATTGCCTACCGAGCCGTGTTCGCTGATGTGCCCAAGGCGGGAGTCGAACCCGCAAACACTCGGGTTTAAGCCGAGCCGCTCTGCCGGATTGGCGTACCTGGGCGTTTGAATGAGTGATCCCGGATGGACTCGAACCATCGTTGTCTGGGTGTAGGCCAGAAGTCGTCGCCGCTGGACCACGGGATCAGTTGAGTGGACTCACCGGGAATCGCACCCGGAATCTCCGGCTTGCGACACCGGTGTCTTCCTGTTGGACCATGAGCCCCAGTTGTTGGTTCACACGAGCGGAAGCCGTGGGACTCGAACCCACAAGCGAGTGATTCGCCGCACCTGTTTTCAAGACAGGCTCCTCATCCGGCCGGATGACTTCCGTAAGTTGCGGTGGCAGGAATCGAACCCACGTCACGACGGTTCAGAGCCGCCTGCCCGTACCAGCACAGGCCCCACCGCATTGGTGATTCATCAGTTGCGGGGGCAGGAATCGAACCTGCGGACCCGTCGTTCAAAGCGACGGATTTCTACCAGCAGAAACTACCCCGCAACGTAAGAGTGCCCTGCGGGAATCGAACCCGCCTGTCCAGGTTGGAAGCCTGGCACCTTTGCCGCTCGGCCAAGGGCACTTGTTGATTCTTCAAGGCGGAAGCCGTGGGACTCGAACCCACAACGGAACTGATCGTCCGCACCTGCTTTCGAGGCAGGCTCCTCATCCGGCCGGATGACTTCCATCAAGCTGCGGTGGCAGGAATCGAACCTGCGTCGCGACGATTAACAGTCGCCTTCCCGTACCAGCACGGGACCCACCGCAATGTTGTTGAGTCAGCGTGGTCGGATTTGAACCGACGGTCTCCTGGTCCCGAACCAGCGCGGATTGCCCAAACTTTCCCACACGCTGAAGTCTTGATTGCTCCGCCACTGAAGGCGGACGCAGAGCGCCCAGCGGGAGTTGAACCCGCACATCTGCCCTGGCAGAGCAGCAGGCTACCGCTACATCATGGGCGCTGAATGACTGACCAGATTGTCAAAGAACATCTGCTGCGACACCGCAATCGGCGAAGAGCACCAGGTGGGACTCGAACCCACGTTGCCGCATTACGAATGCGGAGTCCTCGCCGCTGGACGACCAGTGCTTTCCGTTTTCAGTGGGACCGGACGGACTTGAACCGTCACCAACCCGGTTAAGAGCCGGGTATGCTGCCGCTAACACCTCGATCCCATGTCGTGTTGTCTTCAGTAGGCCTGGACGGAGTCGAACCGTCGTCTGGCCCTTATAAGGAGCCGGCTCTGACCGTTGAGCTACAGGCCTGTAGTTCTGGTCATTGAGGCCGGAGGGATTCGAACCCCCACCGTGCGAGTTAAAAGCTCGCTGTGCTGCCGTTACACCACGACCCCGAATGGGCGTGGTATCCGTTTCAGTCGCTGTCGAGTTCGCATCACTTGGTCTCCTGTAAGTAGCCCGAGAAGGAGTCGAACCTTCGTTTCCGCCTTATCAGAGCGGCGTCCTCAACCGTTGGACGACCGGGCTGTTGTGTGAATCTGTGTAGTCGGGATGGCCGGACTCGAACCGACGATTCCGTGCTCCCAAGGCACGTGGGGTGCCGCTCCCCTACATCCCGCGATCTGTCAGTGACCCGTGTGGGATTCGAACCCAACCTGCTGCCGTGCTTGAAAGAGCCGGCAACCTCACCAGAAGTCGAACGGGCCATGTTGTGCGCGCAGCATCTGCGCAGTGGGTCAGGAGGCGCTCGAATCCTCGTCTGCGGATTTTCAGTCCGCCGCTAAACCGTCTCAGCTACCGACCCATGATCGGGAGGACATCGCAGCCAACGAAAAAAGCCCGATGTCGTGGTGACACCGGGCTTTGGAGGTGGTCTCCGAATACGGCCAAGGTGTCACAAGCGCAGATTCTGGGCGGGGAGCGCATTATTCCTTTGATCCAGGTGGCAACCCGGATAGGAACTGCGCCCGGTACCCAGGCGTTCGCTTATGAAACTTGACCGTAAGAAAGACATTGAAGGGAAACTCCAAAGCTGCGTTTGAGCGAGTGTTGCTGGCCATCGCCAGCCGGTTGACGGTTAGAGACGCACGACAGCGTCAGAAGGTTCACACGAATTCTGAAATTCTGTCGCAACGTATGATGCACAGCGGTGCCAGATTATTTCGTGATTCCAGCAGCTTTCTGCAGAATCGTCACATCGAGTGCGCCGATGTCGATCGCCTTGCGTCCCGCCTGACGAGCGTGCTCGCAGAGGATCGCTGACAGCGAACCGGCGGAACAGAGAAGCAGCTTGAAGTGGACCCCGATTTTCGGACCAGTGGTTAAGGTAGATTTTCGGGAGGTTGGGAGGAGGATATTGTGGCGTCATCAGGAGGTGCATGATGCCGCGGACACGACGTCGATTTGATTCACGGTTCAAAGCGAAGGTGGCTTTGGAAGCAGTTCGGGAATTGAGGACGGTCAGTGAGATTGGGAAGCAGTTCAAGGTCCATCCGAGCCAAGTGGCGCTGTGGAAGAAGCAGTTGCTTTCCGGCGCGGAGCAGGTGTTTGAGTCGCCGGGTGGAAAGGCTTTGAAGAGTGACGAACCCGAAGCCGGGGAGCTCTACGAACAGATTGGTCGGCTGAAGGTGGAGTTGGAGTGGCTCAAAAAAAAGTTGCCGAGAACTCGTGAGGAGTCTCTGAGATGGATCGACCGGGATCATGCGTCGTTGAGCGTTCGCCGGCAGTGCGCGTTGTTGGGGATTCAGTGTTCGCAGTTGTACTACGAGGCGGCTCCCGAGAAGGCGGAGAATCTGGAGTTGATGCGGCTGATCGACGGGCAATACCTGAAGACGCCGTTCTGGGGCAGCCGCAACATGACGGTCTTTCTTCGCAGGCGGGGATACGCGGTTAACCGCAAAAGAACCCAGCCTTTAATGGGGAAAATGGGCTTGGAGGGTCTGGCTCCGGGACCATCGACGAGTCGTCCGGCGCCGGGCCACAAGGTCTATCCGTACCTGCTCAAGGACGTGGTGGTCGAGCGTCCGAACCAGGTGTGGTCGAGCGACATCACGTACGTTCCGTTGCGTCACGGGTTTCTGTATTTGGTGGCCGTGATGGATTGGTACAGTCGGCATGTGCTGAGCTGGCGGTTGCCGTCGGCCCACACGTAAACGTAGTGCTTCGGGGACAGATCACGCCGCATCCACTCGTCGTACTCCTGGCTCCACGCCTCCTTCCGTCGGACGACGACGTTCGCGTTTTGACCCCGATGAGTTTTCAGTCGACGACGTGAACCGAGACCTGCGCAGAATCCTGTGTTAAGATGGTTGTGAAGGCTGAAGCAGAGAGAGTTATTGAATGACATTCGATCGCCAACAGATCGCTGACAACTGGAAATCTCGGGGGTTCAGTTGCGAACTCTGGACCGATCCTCCCGGACAGCGCTGGGAGGACTTTACGCACGCCACCGATGAGGTGGTGATAGTCCTTGAGGGAGAAATGGAGTTCGAGGTGGAGGGAGAGGTCCGGCATCCAGAGCCGGGCGAAGAACTGTTCATTCCGGCCGGGATCGTTCACTCGGCGCGGAACATCGGCCACAGCACCGCCCGCTGGCTGTTCGGATACCGAGGTCAATCATGAAGGAGCGGAATCGTTGGATCGGGTTGGTCCTATTTGTTCTGGTCTGCCTGGGGGTGGGTGGACTCGGAGCCGTCGCGACAACGCCAGAGATTGACGGCTGGTATCGAACGGTTGTCAAACCAGATTGGAACCCACCGAACTGGGTGTTTGGCCCGGTCTGGACGACTCTCTTTGTCCTGATGGGGATCTCCGCCTGGCTGGTGTGGAAGCCCGCCGGGTTCAAGGAGGCCTCGACTCCACTGTCGCTGTTCGCCGTCCAGCTGATTCTCAACGTCGCATGGTCCTGGATCTTCTTCGGGATGCACCAGATCGGCTGGGCTGTTGCCGAGATCGTCATCCTCTGGCTGGCAATTCTGGCCACGACGGTTGCGTTCTTTCGACAATCAAAACCTGCCGGCTGGTTGCTGGTGCCGTACTTGGGCTGGGTCACATTCGCGAGTGTGCTCAACTTCACGATCTGGCGACTGAATGCCGGGGGATAACTTGACTGGAAACCAAGAATGAACCGTTGGATCACTACGCTCTACGAAATCATACGCGATGCCTGGAAGCAGAACTTGACCTCGGCGGTCCTACTCGTTTTCGCGTCGACGCTCTACGCAGACGACAACAAGACGCTGCGGGTCTTCATCTTCGCGGGTCAGTCCAACATGGTCGGGTCCGACTCGAAGAGTCCAGGACATTCAGCGGTTCCCTCCGTTTGCTGGTCTGGAAGCTCCACAACCCGGCATCCGGTTCTCATATTGCCTTGGCCGTGAGAACAAAATGACGTCCGTGGGCTGGGTGGGCCTGCAGCCGGTCAACAATGTAGTGGGTCCGGAGCTAAGCTTTTCCCGCAAGGTGACGCAGAACGTCGACGCTCCCATTGCCATCATCAAAGTGGCCGCTGGGGGAACGCACCTGGGGGGAGACTGGAATCCGGACGATCCGAGCGGTTTCAAGATGTACCCACTCGCGCTGCAGTGGATTCGGGAGGCACTGGCCGACCTGGAGCAGCAAGGGATCAAGTACCGGCTGGAAGGGTTCATGTGGCATCAGGGGGAGAACGACATGTTCAATCCCGATTACATGGAGAACTACGGCCGCAACCTCAAGAACTTTTTGGCCAAGTGGCGACTTGACCTGAACGCACCCGACTTACGGTTCTACATTGGAGAACTGTGCACCAAGACAATCTGGGGGATGGACCTGCGCCCCGGATGTACGCAATCAGTCTCGGCCAGAAGGAAGTCACCGACAACGATCCCCTCGCCCAGTATGTGCCGACCTCGCATGTCGGCGTTGAGATCGGTGGCGGAGTCGGATTGCACTATCACTATGGGACGCTCGGACAATTTGAGCACGGAGTCAACTACGCCGATGCCTACCTGAGGAACATCGGCAAGTTGAAAGCAGAGTCTCGCCCGTTGAATCCATGGCCGTACGCAGAAGGGTCGACCGTCAAGCTGTTCGTCCTCGCTGGTCACCGCAATATGGAGGGGGAACGGGCGTTTGTTCAAGAGCTGGCCAAGCTAGATGGCGGCCCCGCGTTGCTGCGAGACAATCAGTCCATCGCCTACAAATACAGCATCGGCGGAGGATACAAGGTGTCCGATGGCTGGGAGCCGCTGGGAGCGGCCGGGTTCTACGACACGTTTGGACCGGAGTTGAGCTTTGGAGCAGCGCTGCAGAAGCACGGCGTTTCCAACATCGCGATCGCCAAGTTCACACACAGCGGGTCTCAGATCATCGACTGGACTCCCGAAGGGAGCGAAGCCAAGTCGCGCAACCTCTATCCGGCGTTCATTGCGTTTATTCAGGGTTCGATCCGGGAACTGGAGAGCAAGGGCCATACGGTTGAGCTGGCAGGGATCTTCTATCACCTCGGTGAGAACGACATGTCCTGGGGACCATTTCGCAAAGGCGCCCCGGAGCGGCTGATGTCCTTTGTGACGCAAAGCCGCAAAGATCTCGGTCTCTCATCCTTGAAGTGGTTCGTCAGTCAACAGCCCCCCACGGATGATAAATCAGTGAACGGCATCGACGTGACGGCCGAATTGGAACAAGCCGTTGCTGCGGATGAGCACCTGATTCACATCAAGGTCTTCGACCTGCCTGTACAGGAAAAGCAACTGGTCATCGACACGCGAGGAATCGTGTGGCTGGGTGAGACCATCGCAAGGAAATATCTGGAGTTACAGTGACCGCCACGGAAACTCATGGACACGCAGCTCGGCGCGAATACGACTTCAGAAGGCCGCCCAGCCGCGTTGTGCAAAGGACGTCGCCCGGTCGAATCGTCGTGGCAGACTCCGGAGCCTGTTCATAGTCTGGCGGAAGATGATCCCGGCATTCATGGGGACGTTCGCGGTTGTAATGGAGTCGCCACTCCCGGTTGACATGGTTCAGATGGCGCTCCGCCACGATCACGAATTTGTCGAGGCATTCGTGTTTCAGGCTCTGGATGAAACGCTCCACATGCGCTCGTAGGTTGGGTGAGCGCGGCGTGTTCCGTTTTACCTCGACTCCGCTCGACTTAAGCGTTTGGTCAGACTGTGCCGAAAAATTCTTGTCATTGTCCCGCATGACGTGCGTTGGAGCGAGTTGCATGTCCTCAGCGTCCATGAGGAAATTCTTCGCCTGCTGACTGACCCAGGCGCAATCGGGGCTGGCGGTGCAGGGAGAGATCCAGCAGCGCCGTGTTCCGAGGTGCAGAAACACCAGGAAATACAGGTCCACCATTCCCTTCATCGTCCACATCGGCTTGGACACAAAGTCGCACTGCCACAACGTGTCCGCGTGAATCCTCAGAAACTCTTCCCAAGAGCCGGTGCCGCGCTGCGGTTCTGGATCGAGTCCATGTTCCTTCAGAATGTTCTTCACCGTCTGCCGCGAGATCGTGATTCCGAGCTTTCGCAGTTCGCCGAGAATTCGGGTGTAGCCCCAGGTGTTTTCACGGGCCAGTTTGACGACAAGGTCCCGGATCTCGTCACTGGTGCTCAGGCGTCCGGGTTTTCGTTTCGGAGCCGCTGACTTTGTCTGGTGATTCTCTTCTGTCTCCCGCACCCAGCGTGCAAACGTCTGGTAGGTGACGAACGAGGTCAGTTCCTTCAGATGCGCACCAGCTTTCGTCCCGCCTGGATCAGTCGGCGCTTCGCGTTGCCGGTCGCCACGATCCGTTTTGGAAGACGCTCCCGAAGAATGCGGTTTTCTTCTTTCAGGTACGCCACCTGACGGGCCAGTTCTTGCCGGGTTGCGCAAGCCAAAGGTGCCAGCAGCGGGTGCAATATTTGTCATCTTGCTACCGTCAGAATCTCAGAAAACATTGGGGTTCACGGGGAATCAGAGTTTTTGTACCCCGCTGGAGGGCGGACAAACTACCGCCTCACTCTGGGCCTGCCCACGCTCACGGATCACGCGTTTGAGGCAGCCACAGATCTCATGCTTCGCCCGCTAAATGACCTGCACAGACCGCCCAGATTGAATCGCATCTGGCGCGCGATCTGGTCGCTGGCTTGACGCCGGATGCCCCGGCAGTCCGGCAAATCAGAGGTTGTTCTCGCGTTAACCGAGATGCGACAGAGAGCCGAACCCCGATCCTCTTTCCCCATCAGCACTTGGGAAAACTCTCGATCCGTGAACCCGTATAGAGAAAGTTGTTTACGGGGAGAGCACACACGGACGGTTGTTCGACTGCTCAGGACGTTGTGGAACCTCCGGTTCCTGCCATAGAATGCTTGTATGAAGACAGAGCGAACCATTGATGTTGCCACCTTCGATCTTCCTCATCGCCCCGCTCTGGTGGAAGTGATCGAACCGGAACTGGGTCGTCACCCGCAACTCATCATCCGTGTGCACGAAGTGCATCCCGGCACCAAGGATGTTCGTCCGGTCCAGACACTTAAGGGCTGGTCTGGCGTTTATGAGGGATGGAGTGATGCCGATGTCGACTCACTGGATGCTCTGATCAACACACGAGCCGACCTGAGGAGAAAACTCCCATAAGCCATGGAAGGTATGGAACCTTTGCAGGGTTCTGGTGCATGTGTTGGGTGGGGTACCCAAGTTGCGCTCCCTGTTGTCGCGACCTTTTGCTGTGTTGTGCTGCCCTTTCAGGGCACGGACTGCTGCCTGTCGCCAAGCCTGATGCGCAGCGGCTCACATGAGATAACCAGCACTGACAACTGACAACTGACAACTGACAACTGACAACTGACAACTTCTGGAGCCCTGATCGTGTTTGAGACCGTAGCCCTTGTCGGTGCCACCGGTGCGGTCGGCCGCATCATGCGTCAATTGCTCGAGGAACGTGAGTTCCCGGCCCGGCGCTTCCGCTTTCTGGCGTCGGCCCGTAGTGCAGGGACGACGCTCACCTTCCGCGGCACCGAGTATGTCGTCGATGAACTGACGAAGGACGCGTTCGCCGGTGTGAATCTGGTGATCGCATCGACCCCCGACGAGACAGCCGCCGAGTACCTCCCTGCGGCTGTCGAGGCCGGAGCGACAGTGATCGATGAGTCGGGCTACTGGCGGATGAAGGACGGCGTGGCGCTCGTCATTCCGGAAGTGAACCCAGAAGCGGCCCTCAACGCCAAGGGAATCATCGCCAGTCCCAACTGTTCCACCACGCAGATGGTCATGGCCCTCAAGCCGCTGCACGATGCCGCCCGTGTGCGGCGGGTAATCGTCAGCACGTATCAGGCGACGAGCGGGGCCGGCGTGCAGGGGACGGCCGACCTGGTGGACGGATCGCGAGCATACCTGCAGGGGGAGCCGTACAGCTACCGGACCTTCTCCCATCCGATCGCCTTCAATGCAATCCCGCAGATTGGTCGAGAGAAGGAGGAGGGCTACACCAGCGAAGAGATGAAGATGGTCTATGAGACGCGCAAGATTCTCGGCGACGAATCGCTGCTGATTTCCGCCACGTGCGTCCGCATCCCGGTCAGCAACTGCCACAGTGAGACGATAACAGTCGAGACAGAGCGGCCGCTCACACCCGCACGCGGCCCGAGAGCTGTTCGCCGCGTTCCCGGGTATCACGGTGATCGACGACCTCTCGCAGGGGCTGTATCCCCTCCCGCATACGTGCGATGGTTCCGATGAGGTGTTCATCGGGCGCATCCGTCGCGACTTGTCTCATCCGCACGGACTGACTTTCTGGTGCGTCAGCGACAACCTGCGCAAAGGGGCGGCGACCAACGCCGTGCAGATCGCCGAATTGCTTGCCCGGCATCGGGCGGCACAGGTACGATGATGTGTCCGCGACGTGCTCGGATCGGCACCTCGCGACGCTTGAAGGGCCTGTGACGACAGGTGGTCGCACATTCTCGATTCCACGAGACCGGTCAATACTTTTTGTTGACGCTCTTGTGTGGACCGGGCCACGATTGTTTCAGCCAGGTCGATCGACTTGGTCCCGGCATGCCGGGCGGCTGAGACACTCTCACTGATGCGGGCCAACAGACAGTTTCCTGTCGCACTCCCTGTGAAGCTCCGAGGTTACACCATGATTCTGCGATCCCTCCGTCTCACCGGCGGATCGGTCCGTCGTCCGCGTCGTGCCGGCACTGCTCTGGGTCTGCTGCTCGCGCTCATGCTGCACGCTCCGCGAAAGGCCGATGCCGAACTGCTCTCAAACCTGTTCGCCGGAGGTTCGCTCTCCGCCGGTTCACTGACGTTCGATTCGTGGACGCTGATTACAAATGACGCCACGCTGGACGTCCTCGATCCGACGCTGATCGATGTGACAGCCAGCGTCACCGGCTCGATTGTCACATTGAGTTACGCCACGATCGGCATGCCGGGTCCAGGTACGTGGTTCGTCGACTTCGATAACCTGATGATGACTACAGTGTTCAGCTACGTGGTCAACCACACTGGAATGGACCCGTATATCACGGATGCGGGGTTGAGTATCGCCGGCGGGTTCGATTTCGGCGACGACAACGTCGATGGTCTGGTGCGGGCGACGGAGTTCTTCCCGGCAACGGTTGACCTATTGGAGGCTTTTGTTGACACTCTGGAAGGGACCGAGATGCAGACAGACACCCGGTTTCTGGGCTCGTTCTCAACCCTCACTGTCGAGACCACGGTGGACCTTGTCTATGACGATATGATGGGGAACGATCCGATCTCCCTGACCGACTTCACGCAGACATTTGCCGTCCCGGAGCCGGCCAGCATGGGCATGGGAGCGATCGCCCTGATGACGTTCGGCTGGGTGCGCCGCCGCGAACGCCGCACCTCCCGCAAAGCATAGTGGGGCAGACCTGCGACAGACGATCCGCGTGATGAAACCAAAGCCCAGGGGTCTCGGCCTCTGGGCTTTTGTCTGTTTGTCCCGGTGCGTTTTGCGGCAAGGCTGCACTTTGGGGGACAGCACTCCGCGACATGACGTCTCCACAGGCTTCGGGTATGATGGCGGGCAACCCCAGTTCATTACCCACCGCCAGGAGTTCCCCGCGATGTTACGACGTTCCCTCTTGCTGATTCTGCCCGGTGCGCTGCTGTGTCTCCTGGGTCTGCCGACTGCCGAATCCCGCGGGGCCGAGGAAGGCGACGGCGTGTATGAGCTGCGAATCTACACCTGCGAGCCGGGCAAGCTCGACTGCCTGAACGAACGCTTCCAGAATCACACGATGCGGCTGTTCGAGAAGCACGGCATGGAGAACATCGCGTACTGGGTGCCCACGGACGAACCGCTCTCCCAGAACACGCTGATCTACATCGTCAAACACAAGAGCCGCGAGGCCGCCGACAAGTCGTGGGAGGGCTTCCGCAACGACCCTGAGTGGAAAGCCGTCGCAGCGGAGTGGCAGGAGAAGTATGGCAAGGTCCTCGCGCAGGCTCCCGAGTCGACGTTCATGGCCCTCACCGACTACTCGCCGCAGGTCAAGGCACCGCGTCCCGATCACTTGTATGAACTGCGGATCTATACGACGCACGACGGCAAACTCGAGAACCTGCATGCCCGCTTTCGTGATCACACCGATGGTTTGTTCGGGAAGCATGGATTGACGTCAGTCGGCTACTGGCAACCGCTCGATGCCCCCAAGTCGGAGAATACGTTGATCTATGTTCTGGAGACTCCCGGACGCGAACAGGCGCGGGCCGCGTGGCAGGCGTTCTCGCAGAATGCCGACTGGCAGACGGCCCGCAAGGCCTCGGAAGCCGACGGCCCGATCCTCTCCGAAAAACCAGTGTCGATCTACATGCAGTCGACCGACTATTCGCCGCATCGCCCGGAATGATCCCCTCCGCGCCAGCATTTGACGCCGAGGAATCGTAAGAAGGATTCGAGCGGGCATCCGTCTGGTCCTGCCCGACGGATGTTCCTACAATCCCGCCGCAGGCCCTCAGTGGAGGTCCTGTCTGGTCAGTTCAACCTGTTGTGTCTGATATGAACGAACCTCGAGTGGACCTGCGCGATCCTCTGATCGCTGGCGTGCTGGCCTTTCTGATCCCGGGGGCCGGACATGCCTACCAGCGCCGCTTCTTCAAGGCCACGATCTATTCCGTCTGCATACTGGGACTGTTTCTGTACGGAATGAAGCTCTCGTACGGGAAGATTGTGCAATGTCCTCCACCCGGAGTCCCCAAGACTCGCATGTTCAGCTATCTCGCGCAGGCGGGAGTCGGTCTGCCGGCACTGTATGCGGTCTACCAGAGCCATCGCTTCAACAAGCCCGAGAACAATGCCATCAACGGACTGGACGAACCGCTGGCGGCCGAGTTCGAAGGCACCGCACGAATTCGTGGCGACGAAGACCCCTACGATGGTCCCTTGTCCGGCGACGTGCGGCTGGAGTCGGCCCAGGGGCGATTCCACGAGCAGACGATCATTGGTACGTTTCGCGGCGCTCGCGCCGACGGCAAGATTGTGGAGTGGTCACTCGATGAGGGCGTACAACTCGGCAAGCCGGTGCAGGCCGACTCGCGTCGTCTGGTGCATGCCAATGTCGTGGATGGCGACGGACAGAATGCGCGCGTGATCGGCGAGATCGAGGGCACCATTCCGCCGCGGCTTCTGGGACTGGTTCGAAGCGCCGATGGATGAACGCGAAGACCAGCAGTTACACGCGGAACTCGGCAAGATTCACGAGCTGGCACTGGTCTTCACCTGGATTGCCGGGTTGCTCAACATTCTCGCGGTGTGGGATGCGATCGACGGCCCGGCGTATGGGTATGGGGATGAACCGGAGCCCGATCCCGACGAAGAGAGCAAGGCCCCGCCCGTTCACCGGCCCGCAAAGCTGCCGGAGAAACCGGGCGTCACCTCCCCGCGTGCTTCGGTGTCTCACTGACTCATCTACAGATCAACATCATCGCGATGCTCCATCCCCTGATCGCCATGTCGAACATCACCTGGAACCTGCTGCCCTTGGCGGCCGCTATCAGCCTGGTCTACAACGCCAGCCGGTACGAGTATCCTCCCCGCATCCTCCGGCGGGCGGGGCGGATGTTCGTCTCGATCCTGTTCTTCATGGCGCTGATCCTCGTCGTGCTGATGGTGCTCGCTCCGTGAGGATGCGGGCGTCGGCGTCCGCAGCAGGTGCGGAAATCGCGATTCCACGGATGCACCGTCCGCTCGCCCCTGCGTCCAGCCACGCACGCTGTTACGCGTCTGCTGCCCCTTGATGAAGTATAGCGGGTCGAGGCTCTCCCAGTGGCGTTGCCACACGCCGTCGACGGCCTTCTGCCAGTCGGCGGGAAGCGTCACGAGCTGCATCGTCGCCATGACGTCCACCAACCGGCTCGCGACCAGTTGATGTCCGCGGATGGACGGATGGATGTGGTCGATCAGCCAGTAGTCACCGAGGATTCCGTGGGCAGCCTCGCGCTCCAGCAGGGCATGCATGTCGAGCAGCAGGACGTCCATCTCCTCAGCGATCTGTTCCAGGACTTGCTCCATCTCCGAGAGGATGCGTAGCGGGCAGACATCGAGGTCGCGCGCCGTGACGAATGCTTGCCGTGCGGACGCGTAGTCGTGCTGGGCCTCCAGGCAGCGTCCGAGTTCGTAATACGTCAGGGCGTACTGGGCATCGATCTGCAACGCCTGCCGTAACCGCTGCACAGCGGTGGGGAGATTCGTCCGGTACAGGTCGCGTGCCTGGGTCACCAGCGCGTCCCACTGCTGCAGCTCGTCGGCACTCAGATTGGCGCGATGCTCCGACTTGAAGGGGGGCTGACTGCTGAGGTTGGAGGAGGGCTTCATCAGCACGATCGGCACATGTGCCTCCCGGGCCATGTGAATCATGCGGCGGACGTTCTGCTCGAAGTGCAGGATGACGCCCGCTCGCCAGATGTCGTCGCGGTGATAGGCGGCCAGACCGTCGTGATAGTCGAGAATCGGATCGGCGTCCGCAGTCAGTACCGGGTGATCGGCGGAGCCTGAGGCGCTCGTGCCTGTCGCTCCGTCCTTCAGTCGCCGCGTCAACGTCACCAGTCGCGAACGGGACAACTGCTGCACAGCGGGTGAACTCATCCACGCCGATTGCCGCACGTCTCCATAGGAGCGGTCTTCCAGAAACTCGTTGTGGCCGGTGCACAGCACGATGAGATTGGGCTGATGCGTCAGGCACTCCTGGAGAATCGGCACGAGGCGGTAACTGGCATAGGAGATGCCTCCGCAGTTGATGGCGTCCCACTCACGCGCCGGGTCGATCTCGTTGAGTGCCAGTTCGAGCCAGGTCGTGAAAGCGGTCGGGATCGAGAACGGACGCCCCTGCACCGTCGAGCCGCCCAGACAGAAGATCCGAAAGCCGTTGGCAGGTTTGTTGACGGGGAACGACTCGGCGGCGAAAAACTTGCGACGCGACTGGGGGACGGCCAACGACTGGCCATCCGCACTCACTTCAAACAGTAGATGAACCGCTGCGAATCCGACGAATGGATCGTCCACCTGAGAAGGCTCGCCCCACCCGGCCAATACACAGACCCACTCCGCCAGCGCAATGAGCAGGACCACCCCCAGCAGTGCGGCGAGTCGAAATCCCCACCGCCGCCGCGCCGATCGCGAACTGGGTGATATCGCCTCACATACATCAACCGTTGTGGTCATTTGTCGTTGGGTGCCACTGCTGGCTCATCCAGCAGTGTGAATGTCACATGTTCCGATCGCTCGGGTGAAGTACTTGCGTGGCTGGGGGTTCCCGTTGGTCGAACCCAGCCACTCAGCTCTCACCCGGTGCCAACTATATCTTTATCTTCGCGCACGAACCGGCGGCCCTTCAACTCAAACCGGGGTAAGCTGTCGATCGGCACCGGGACCACCTCCGCCCAGAAGTTGAGCCGGTCCTTGATCGCCCGCTCGACCGCATCGACCAATCCCATGGTCGCGTCGCCGGTGACCACCTCCATCGTTGGCTCCACTTCGATTTTCAGATGGGGCATGTTGCGGCGTGTCGAGACGGTGATGCGAAACTCCGCGACGCCGTCGAACTCCCGCAGGATCGCCTCGACACTGGAGGGAAACACGTTGTTCCCCCGGATCGTCAGCATGTCGTCGACACGCCCCAGAATGCCCCCCTCCAGCCGCATGAGTTGCGAACCGCTGGGACACGGTGACGTCGCCTGCCGCACGAGATCACCCGTGCGAAATCGAATGACAGGCTGCCCGTGCCGACCCAGATTCGTGATGACCAGTTCGCCGAGTGCACCGGGTGCGACAGGCTGACCACTCTCCGAGTCGATGATCTCGGCAATGCACTGGGTTTCGAGGATCAGCAGTCCCCCAGGCCCATCGTCAGGCTCGATCCCCAGGGAACCGACATCCGTCATCCCCCAGTGGTCGAAGACCCGCGCCCCCCAGCGCGCTTCGATCTGCTGCCGGGTGCCGGGGATGCTCCCCCCGGGTTCTCCCGCCACGATCAAGGCCCGGACCGCCGTCGACGCCAGATCGATCCTCTGTTCGTCAGCGGCGAGCGCCAGCCGCAGGGCATAGGTCGGCGTGCAACAGACAACGGTGGCCCCTAGCTCGACAATCATCTGCAGACGGGCTTCGCTGCTCATGCCTCCCATGGGGAGACACAGGTTTCCCCGCCGGGCCGCTCCGTCGAAGGCGGCCCAAAACCCGATGAACGGTCCGAACGAGAACGGAAAGGCGAATACGTCGTCATCGCGGATCCCCACCACACGGAAGATCTGCTGCCAGCACTCGCAGATCCAGTCCCAGCTCTGGGGTGTATCGAGCCAGCGCATCGGACGGCCCGTCGTCCCCGAGGTCTGATGCAGTCGGGAGTACTGCGTCAGTGGGTACGTCAGATTCGTCCCGTACGGCGGATGGGTCAGTTGGTCGTCGACCAGTTCCTGCTTGGTCAAGAAGGGGAGTGTCGCCAGATCATTCAGCGCGGGCGGACACTTCAGGTTCACCCCGGCGGCCTCGAACTTCCGGGTCCAGAACGGATTGGGTCCGACCACTTCGCGCGAAAGCCGCTGAAGCTGTTGGGACTGCCGGGACTGGATACCTGACCGGTCCAGTTGTTCGGGTGGCGAATCTTGCATGTCGCGGGGCATTGAACGCTGTAACCCAATAAGTGATTAGAGGTTACCACACGAGCCGATGTCTCTCCAGCGGGCCCGGGTCCCAACATGCCTTCAAGTCCACTTGGCACCCACGTCGATCTTAACAGGGCACGCCTGAATTGCCTGCCTTATCGGAACAGGAACCTCAATGCCGGAAAGCACTTCGGGGCCACAGATCCATCTCGGCTTTCTCCGCATTGTGGAAGTCGACGGGGCCTTCGTTGGCGGAATGCTGGTCACCAACCGCATGGGCCGGCCGCTGGAATTCCAGTGCACCACTCCCGTGTGCGCCAATCGCACTCAGCAGATCCTCTACGGAACGACGCTCCGGCCCTTTCTGTTCTGCGAGCTGATCGGACGCACACTGTTCGAGCGCCTGCAGGTCAAGCCGCAGCTCATCCTCGTTAGCCAGCGGGAACTGCTCGAGCTGCGGGAGCATGTCGCGGTTCCGGTCGGCTGTCTGGCGGGCAGCGGTGACGAAGAACTGCCCGACGAAACGCGACTCGCCGTCGGACGCAACTCGATCTGTTTCCATGTCGAGTACGGCGGTGACACCGAACTGGTGCACAACCGACTGGGTGCGTTTCCCCAGGATGCGGACTTGCAGGAGCCTCTCGACCGGGTCGCCGACGCATTGAATGAGACGCTGCGTCCCGGTGCAGTGGCGTGAGAAACTGATGTCCAACGCCGATCGACACGAATTGATCACTCAGGCCCTGCCTGTGGAAGTGCCCGGTCCCGACGTCCCGGTGACAGGCATGAACGGGGCACTGCGTCGCTGGCCGCGGCTGGAGACCGAGACCGCCGCACTGTTCGGCACGCGGCTTCGTCCCCCGCTGGCATCCTTACTGGCCACAACTCAAGACGGTGGGTCTGACGTTCCCGGCTGGCCTCGAATTCCTGCCGCCACAGCCCGCAGCCAGTCCCGAGACCGATTCACTGAAGGCAATCAAGCCGCCCGCCCCGAAATCAGCCGACAAGGAAGATGCCGCCAGACAGAAGCGTCCCACGCGCATCCGTCCTCCTGCCGACGCCCTCTCGCTACAGGACCGGTTGTTCTATGTCCTGCAGCCTCCGCTGGAATCGTGGCTCGCGGGCAGGAGCTGATCATGCCCTTCGAGCCCTTCCCGTTTCAGTATGAGGGGATCGCGTGGCTGTTCTCCCAGAAGGCGGCCCTGCTCGCCGATGAGATGGGGCTTGGCAAGACGATGCAGACCATCACCGCGCTGCGGCTGCTACTGCGTGCGGGGCAGACGCGACGGATTCTGATGGTCTGTCCCAAGCCGCTCATTCCCAACTGGCAGCGTGAGTTCAAGCTGTGGGCCGAGGAGATCCCGGTGACGACCATCGAAGGAGATGGTGCCCGCCGGCGGATGATCTGGCAGATGCCCGGCTCGATCGTGCTGCTCGCGAACTACGAACTGGTCGTGCGTGACTTCCAGGAGATGACAGCCGAGGCTGGTCTGCATTCTCCGGTCTCCCGCGACGGTCTGGGGCGTGTGATCGATCGCCGCAGTCGCTCCCCGGAACCCGATGACTCGTCTTCCTCCACGCTCCACGCTCCATGCTCAACTCTGCCCGAGTTCGACCTGGTGGTGCTCGACGAGGCCCAGCGAATCAAGAACCGGGACTCACTGACGTCGACGATGGCCCGCGTCATCCCGCGCAAGCGCAGCATCTGCCTGACAGGGACGCCGATCGAGAATCGCCCGGAGGAGATGGCGTCGTTGTTCGAGTTCATGGGGGTCGTGCCTCCGCGCGGCAATCCCGACATCCGTCAACTCTCGCAGTTGAGCCGGGAGTATGTGCTTCGCCGGACGAAGGATCTGGTCAAACTCGATCTCCCTCCGCGACTCGACCGGGATGAAATCATTGAGCTGACATCGGCCCAGCAAATCGCCTATCAGCAGGCGGAGCAGGACGGCATCGTGCACCTCAACGAGATGGGGGACGAGGTCAGCATTCAGCATGTGTTCGAGCTGGTGCTACGGCTCAAGCAGATCACCAACTACGACCCGCTGACCGGCGAATCGGCGAAGTTCGACCGTCTTTCGGCAGACATGGAAGAGATCTCAGCCTCGGGCGGCAAGGCGATTCTCTTCAGCCAGTGGACCCGCACGATCGACTGGCTGGGAGAGCGACTCAAACCGCACGGGTGCCTGATCTATCACGGGGGAGTGCCGACCAAGCAGCGCGAGCCAATTCTCGACCGCTTCAAGCACGATCCCGATGCCCATCTGTTGCTGATGAGCTATGGCACCGGTGCCGTGGGACTCAACCTGCAGTTCGCGGGGTACGTGTTTCTCTACGACCGCTGGTGGAACCCGGCGGTTGAGGACCAGGCGATCAACCGGGCCCATCGGATTGGTGCGACCGCCTCGCAGATCATCGTCAGTCGTTTCATCTGCAAGGACACGATCGAAGAGCGGATCGACCTCGTCCTCCGGCAGAAGCGGGAGCTGTTCGCGCGCGTGCTGGGGGATGGTGACAACGACAGCACGTCGCTGAGCCTCAACGCCAGCGAGATCTTCGGGCTGTTCGATCTGAAGGCCCGGACGACAAAGGGCATCAAATCTCTGCAACCCGCGCCCCCGGGCGGTACGTCGGAAGACCGCGCCGCCTGAGGTCTGAAGCTGTGGGCAGCGGTCGCGCACTCTCGAATTCCTCTCCCCGCGGGAAGAGGGTGGCGAGCTCAGCGAGCCGGGTGAGGGGAACATCGCCGTCGCAGCTGCCAGCTTCCAAACCGCAGCTTCATCGAGTACCCACGGGTTGCTACCCGTGGGCTTTGTGAGGCTCCCGCGCGGCAATCACTTCTGTGCCTGCTTGAAGTCGCCTGCGACCGCGAGTGTCACGTGGTCGAGGTGAATCCACTTCTGCAGCGCCTTGTGGACGTCGGCGGGGTTCAGGGCACTCAGGTGCTGTTCAAGGTCGGCATAGAACTGCATCGTGCGGTCCGCTTCAAGCGTCGACGTCAGCATCCCGACAAGCCGGGCATCATCCGAGCGGTCGACCTTCTGCTTTTCGAGGTAGCCTTGCCGGGCTGCATCGAGTTCCTCCGGCGTGATGCCGTCGGCCAGCAGCTTGTCAACCTCTTCGCGGATGGCAGTCCGCACCTTGTCCATGTTGTCGGGGTTGGTGATCGCGATCATGTACAACGTCGTCCGGGGGTAGAGCGACTGGGTGGTCATGATCGACCCGACGCCGTACGAAAGTCCCTCCTTCTGACGGACGCGATCTCCCAGGCGCGAGGCCAGTCCACTGCTCCCGAGTACATAGTTGCCCATCATCAGGGCGGGATAGTCGGGGTCGGCATCACTCATCGGAAAGACGGTGCCGGCCACGTAGGTCGCATTGGCCTTGTCCGGTGTCTGAATCACCTCGACATCGGGCTTGACGTCAACCTTGCCCGAACGGGTGATGCGATCGAACGGCTGCGCTGACGTCCACCCGCCGAACGTGGCTTCCAGCAGCGGCTTGACCTTCGCCGGATCGAAGTCTCCGACGATCGCCAGTTCCCCGTGGGCACCACTCAGAAACTGCTGATGCAGTCGCTGGATGTCGTCGCGACTGGCCGACTTCCACTGGGCGATGTCCTCCTTGACCGTCGGCACATAGCGAATGTCGCCGGGATCGTAGGGACTGAGCTGCCGGCCCACCTGCCGCTGCGCGAGTGCCTGCGGGTCGTTCAGCTGTTGCTCCAGCCCCGTCACCTGCTGATTGCGGATGATCTCGAACTGCTCCTCAGGTAACGTCGGCTCACGCAGGATCTGCCTGAGCAGATCGAGCGTATCGGCGAGAAACTCCTGTCGGGTTTCGAGTGTGAACGTCACTTCGCCGGCTCCGCCAGAGGGAGACAGCTTGGCCCGCAACTGGTCGAGCTTGTCGAGTATCTGCTGCCGATCGAGTTTCTTCGTGCCGCGCATCATCAGAATCGGCAGCGTGTCGGTGGCGACCGCCATGCCCCGCAGCGACTCGGCACTGCCGTACCGCAGCGTCAGGCGCAGGTTCACACTGTTGCCGCGGGTCTTCTTCGGCAGGAGGGCGACCTTGAGTCCCCCGGCAGTTGGGTGCGCAAGGTGCGGGCATCGATGTTCGCCGGCGAAACGTCGAACGCTTCTCCCATCGAGAGGCTTTCCCGCCCCTGATAGTTGCCGATCATCGCGGCCAGTTCGGGGGTTTCGGGGATCGAAATTCGATCGGCCTGCTCGGTCGGCAGGAAGAGACCCGACGTGCGATTGTTCTGGTGCAGGTACTTCTTCGCGACCTCCTGCACACTCTCGGGAGTGACCTCCTCCAGCCGGTCGCGATACAGGAAGATTAGTCGCCAGTCACCCTGAGCGGCCCACTCACTGAGTTGGCGGGCGATGCGGGTGGTGTCCGAGAACGCGAGTTCCCACTCCTTAAGCCAGTAGGTCTTTGCCCGTTCCACTTCCTCGGGGGTGAAACCTTCTTCACCGCTCCCCTCCACCACTTCCAGCAGCGTCGCCAGCACGTCGCGGGGATCGTTGCCGGGCAGTACCTCAGCGAAGAACTCCAGCAGCCCCGGATCGTGCAGGGCATAGGCACTGCCG
Source organism: uncultured Planctomycetaceae bacterium (assembly GCA_963707405.1). GTDB lineage: Bacteria > Planctomycetota > Planctomycetia > Planctomycetales > Planctomycetaceae > CAVPPT01. The sequence goes on from CAVPPT010000009.1 coordinate 47,169, forward strand.
CTCACATTCGCAGCCCGCTTGGTTTCTACCAGCGCCTTGTACAGGCGCCCGGAGGACGGAGCCGTCAGGATCCGTGTCAGCACATCGACCGACACATAGTCGGGATGGGCCCCCGACGGAATGTGATAGATGGCCCCGGCGATGGCGACATCTCCCACTCGGCGCAGCGTGACCGTGCGCTCGCCGTCCTGGGCCGGTTCCTCCGTGTAAGTTTGCGGCAGTTCACGGGTCGGCCGGGGGAGACTGCCGAAGTACTTCGTGATGTAGTTGAGGGCTGTCTCGGGATCGAAGCTCCCGGCGACGATCAGCATCGTGTTGTCCGGCTGGTAGTACTTGCGATAGAAGGCCTGCAGGTACTCGATGGGGACGCGTTCGATGTCGGCCCGGTTGCCGATGGTGGACTTGCCGTAGTTGTGCCATTCGTAAGCGGCGGCTTCCATGCGCTGGGCGAGGATGGCCATGGGCTCATTCTCGCCGCGCTCGAACTCATTGCGAACCACCGTCATCTCGGAGGTGAGGTCCTCCTTCTTGACGAAGCTGTTCATCATGCGGTCGGCTTCGAGACGGATTGCGAACTCGAGGTTCTCGTTACCGGCGGGCAGGGTCTCGAAGTAGTTGGTGCGATCGAGCCATGTGGTGCCGTTGAACTCGGCCCCGTGCTCCTTGAGCGCCTTGGGAACCTGCGGATGATCGGGCGTTCCCTTGAAGAGCATGTGTTCGAGCAGGTGGGCCATGCCGGCCTCGCCGTACCCTTCGTGGCGCGACCCGACGAAGACGGTGAGGTTGACGGTCACCTTGGGCTTGGAGGGATCGGGAAAGAGCAGCACTCGAAATCCGTTGTCCCAGCGATACTCGCTGATGCCCTCGACGCTCGAAACGAGCGTTGGTCCGTCCGCGTCCACTGCCGTCGTCACCAGGACACCTCCCAGAAGGGCCAAGATTCGCAAAGCTGTTCCAAACCGCATGGCAGGCTCTCTTGTTAGTTCGTAAAGGTTGTGTTGGGTCAAGAGTCAAGTGACAAGAGTCGAGTGCGCTATCAATTGCGAGTCTCTTGTCTCTTGACCCTCCTCACTTGACTCCGCATGGCCCGACGCTCACGTCTTACATGTGGCGTATGGGCGGATCCGCCAATTCACGCCACCGCTTTGAGTCGCTTCCATCCGATGCTGACCAGTGCCGCGACTCCCCCCGACAACAATCCGAACGCGTGTGCATAGTTGGCCACAGGTCCGACCGCCCCGGTCGTACAGATCACCAGCCAGATCAGAAACATGATCACCAGATGCTGGGGCATGAACAGATCGGCCTCGGGATCCAGCCGACCTTTTATCCAGATGTATCCGAACAGTCCATAGCCAACGCCGGACATCCCCCCGAACATCGGACCAGTGGCCAGATACTCCGCCAGGTTGGAAACAGCCGCCGTCCACAAAAACAGCAGCAGCAGCGTGCGGCTGCTTGAGCGGGACTCGATCAGCCCGCCGAACAACGCCGTCCAGTACATGTTGAACATCAGATGCCAGGCACTCATGTGAATGAACGCCGGCGTGATCAACCGCCATAGCTCACCGGAGCGCACCTCTTCCAATCCCGGCAGATATGCGATTTGCGTGCTGCTGATGCGGTTGATCTCGACGATCGGCAACTTTCCGCCAAAAGCGGTGTCCATCTTTTCGCCAAAGCTGGTGCCGATCGTGATCACCACGCTCAGCACCACCAGCAGAAATGTCACCGGGATCTGCGAGATGAGCGGTCTCTGCCAGCGCCGGCTGAGATTGACCTGCTTCTTCGCCGCCTTGATCGCCTCGCGGGCCCGTTCGTGCCGCAGCCGGTCCGCCTCTGCCACAGACTGCAAATAGCGAGGATCAGAGGGCGACTGCTGATAGGTCTCGAGTTCGCCCCGGGCCTGGTCGACCTGGTCCTCATCGTAAACCCAGACGGCCCACTCCTGGCCATTCTGGTCGATGTTCGACTTCACGTCCTGCGTGAGCAGATAGTCGCGAAACCGTTCCGCGTCCGCGCGGTCTGAAATGGTGCCGATCCGTCGCATTTCGAGTGAACGCTGAATGCCTCAAGAGAACGAAGGGCGACCAAACGCAACGGCCGGGAGCATGCAGCGTAGTCTGTCCAACACTCGCGGCTCAACCCATCGCCCAGGTCCACGGGCCGCGTCCCGTGGGTATACCATGAGGCACTTGTGTCGAAGCTGGCCGCTGGCACGACGATACAAGCACGCCGCGCCAGCAAGTGCGCCCTTCTCGCGGCCTCCGTGGCCCACTCGCTGGCGCTTCGTGCTTGTTTGGTACGACGAAACTCGAATGATGGGGCCCGCCAGATCAACGTCCCGCCGCACTCATTCCCCAGCTTTGGGCTTCCTCACTCTCGGGCAGAGCTGAGAGGATGCTCAGCGAATAGGCTCTTGAGGCCGAGGGCGGCACGCGGATGCGCGCCAGATCGACCTTGCGTCCGGGTGCGACGTCCGGCAGCACCCACTCGATCGGCGCAGAGCCCCGTGTGAGCAGCGTGACTTTAAACGTCAGCGGTCTGATCGGGGAGAGATTGCGGAGCTTGCCGATCCCCTGGACATAACCGCCATTGTCCGCCCGCTGGACGAGGCCGACCTCGACGTGTCCCATCTGGTCCTGGAGGCTGATGCTGCCGACGTTGGGCGCGGGGGGGGCGATCCGTACTCGCTGCTTGCGGGCGGCGGCATCAAGCTGCGCACCGATGGTCGCGGCCAGTTGGGTTGGATCGATGCCGAACAGCTCCTGGAACTCGGCCAATCGGGCCTGCGAATTGGGGAGTGCCAGTGGCGGAAGCTGTCCCAGTCGCCGCACGTACTCGGCGTACTCCTGCGGATGGCTGGTGACGATCTGCCAGTGCAGGCACCACGCCAGCGTGTAAGCTTCACCCGCCAGGACTTCTCCCTGAAATGGCGCATCGCTGGAGATAATGTCGGCGAAGGTCAGGTTGAAGCGGCTCTTCGCACGACCGGCATACGCGCGATTGACGCGCGTCGGATCGGCATTGATCTTCGCCCCATCGTTCTCAAACCCGGTCGCGATCCCTTCGTCGAACCACACCGGCACCGGCGCGAATCGCTGGAACAGACCCCGGTTGTACACCTGCTGATGGATCGCCTCATGCAGGGGAACTTCGAACGAGTCGCATTCATCCAGACGAATGGCCAGCCAATTCGTGTTGTGCGAGTAGAAGCCCAGGATGCGACTGGTCCCCGGAGTCTTCGCGTTGCCAAGCGTCGTGCGGGCGTACTCTTCGAAGTCGGCGTCGGTCTCGAAGATCAGCAGCACCAGGGGAAACCGCGGCGATGAGAGCGTCAGCTTCATCTCGCGGGCGAAGTTTGAGAACACGCGGTCGATCGACTGCATGAAGCCGGCGGCGTTGTTGAAGAACCGGTCGAGCCGCGTCAGCCCGTCGTCGGCCAGAGGTGCTGTCAGTACCAGTCCCACGACACACGGCTCGCCGATGCGATAGCGAAATCGCTCGGCCCCGAAGCGTTCTTCGAGTTGCTGCGCCATCTCCGCCGGAGTGATCGGTACCGGGTCGTCGCCGGGGACGCGGCTCTTGACGGCGGCGGCGGGCACGATTTCGTATTGCCCGTCAGCTCGCTCGAGGGCAAGCATTCCCGCGCCTGTCCCCGCCAGTCGGGCATCGACACTCTGCTGTTGCCCCTGGCGGTCGACATAGGTGAACCGATCCGCGAGCACGCATGTGCCATAGACACCGAACACCAGGCACGCTGACATCAGTTGCGCGAGGACGCGGCAGCGATTGATCGATCCGGTCATCAGCTACGAGCCTCTGTGTCGAGTCTGTGGCGAGTCGGAAATCATCGAACCATCTTTGCGGAATCTGAGCACGAAGCGTCAGCGAGTGCATCACAGGAACCCACACTGCTGGGCAATCCAGCAGTGGCACCCCGCACCCCGCCCAATAGAAGCCTGACGCGCCAGCGAAGGACAATTCAAGAGTGGCTTCGCTGGCGCTTCAGGCGACGATCAAGTGTTAACGCTGCACCATGGGTATTGGTGCACGATGGCTGCGCCACGTGCTGGAATCCCCACCCTGCGCTTTCGCGGGTGCCGGCAATCCACTGGGATGAAATCCTCCGTGCCAGTTTGAAGTGTCGCGAACCAGCGAGTATACAGGGGGCAGATGGCACAGGTCGAATAGAGCGATTTGTGTGATCTGAACCTGGCATGAGAAGAGGAAGATTGTGGAGCGTTCCCAGGCATCTGTTCCGGGGATGTGGAGATCGTCAGGGGGATCAGGGCGATGCCATACAAGACGTGTCGGGGCAGCCGGCCAGTCAATCCCCGGGGAGCGCTCAAGGTTCGAGGTGGTCGAAAGGCAGCGTGGGCACAAATGTCCCCAGTCTCCCGTCATCACCCAGAATTTGTTGGACTGACCAGTTGCTGAGGCATACATACACGAACTGAACAGGATTTCAGGAGAGCAGACGACCATGGCCACTGCCAAGACCGCCAAGAATGTGCTCGGGACCGAGCTTCAGCCCTGTTCCCTCGATCCGCTGACCGGCTTCTACCGGGATGGATGCTGCAACACCGGCGCGGAGGACATGGGACTGCACCTGGTGTGCACCGAAGTCACTGAGGAGTTCCTCGAATTCTCCAAGGCCGCCGGCAACGACCTCAGTACGCCGAATGAGGCCTGGGGCTTTCCCGGTCTGCGACCGGGCAACCGCTGGTGCGTGTGCGTCGAGCGCTGGAAGCAGGCGTTCGAGGCCGGCTACGCGGCTCCGGTCGTGCTCGAGGCGACACACATCTCGACCCTGGAGTTCGTCGACCTGGAAGAACTGCAGTCGTTCGCCGTCGAGCAGGACTGAACGAGCCTGCGTTCCCGATTCCCTTTGGCGAGCGGGTAGCACCGCTTCTTGTACGTGTTTAGCGTTTCTGTCGACTCACGCTGTGGCGAGGCGGAGGTGGGGGGTGAGGGTGTCGAGGAGGTCGTCACCTTGCCTGGAGGCCGTGATGATCACTGAACGGAGGATTTCCCAGGCCTGCTTGCCAGCAATGGTCTTGTTGCCGCAGGAGAGTTTGCGGTCGATGACTGCCGGACGCAGTTCGCGTTCGGCCCGGTTGTTGGTCGGTTCCGCCGCCGGTTCCCCCAGGCAGCCATGCAGATCCTCCCGCACTCGCTCCAGCCGTTTGCGGAAGCGGACTTCTTCGGGTTCGGGCGGAGAGCGGCTGAGCAAATACTTCAGACCGCGCCCGAGTTGCAGAACTTTCAGGGCATAGGCCACCGGTTCCATCTGCTCCCGGTGTTTCCAAGTGGCGATCACATCCTGAAGATGCAACTTCCACAGCATCAGGTCGGAAGAGTCGATCCCCCGTTGCGCCAGCGCCTCTTGATGCTCTGTGAGCACCTTCAGGTGATGCGCGATGCACTTGTGCTGGCGACAGTCGATCGCGTTGTAGCTCGCCAGACAATCACTCACCAGCAGGCCGCCGAAATCGTTCCCCAGCGTGTCGATTACCACATCCGAGCCGCGGCCCGGCTCAACGCGGTACAATGTCGCCTCGGGTGTGGTGAAGACCCATAGCCACCACTTCGGCCCGCCCACATACCAGCGGGTCTCATCAGCGAACACCGCCGCGCTCTGGCGAATCTGCTGGATGAGTTGCCCGTGGACGGGTTCCAGTCGACCGGCCGCCCGCTGCAGGAGCTGGGCCAGTCCCCCTGGCGAGAGTCTCAGACCGCACAGATCCTGCAGGGCCTGACACGTCCGCCGCATCGTCAGTCCCGACCGATGCGAAAGCAGCAGGGCCAACGCCTGCGCCCGAGGCCCGAGGTGATTTCCCGCTGCCCCCACCGCCGTCGAGGTCTGCAAGGGGTGCGTACTCTGGACAGGCCCGCACTCCGGACACACGCCAGTCCACGTGGTGATCTGAAAGCACCGGGGCCGCACCGGAGGGATTTCTTCGAGGTACTGGTCCCGCTGCTGAAGATCGCTCAACTCGCCCTCACAGTGCGGGCAGCACGGCAGCGGAACCTCGATGTGTTCGTCGATCTGCTCGGGCCGTTGGCGATAGGCCCCTTCGTGTCCCTCCTTGCGGCCGGGACGTTGTTTCTCGGACTCGGGCTTCTTGAGTCGGTCCCGCCGACGAAACGGGGCCGTCTGCCGATGCGCGGCCTGCAGTTGCTCCTCCAGTGTCTGCACGTGCCCCACGAGTTCGGCGACCCGCTGCGTGAGCCGCGCAATCTCCACCGCCTGCTGCTCGACCAGCACCACCAACTCCCCGTATGTCGGTTTCCCTTCCGACATCGCCATCCTCCGAACAAGAGGATCGCAAACCCAACAAAACTTGCAAGATCAATCCACCGCACGCTAAACACGTACCGGATCTTGAAGCGGTGCGGCGCAGCCGCCAGAGGTTGTGGGACGACGTCCGGCCGATTGACGTCCCTGCGACGTCCAGTGACGACGCGGTATTACCCACGACCTCCTGTTGCTGTGCGACCCCCGATCAAGATCCGGGGCGACCCCCTCCCCTCGCTGTGCTCTGGGCATGACACTCAGCCAAAGAACACCCGATTCCTGAAGGGGAATCCCTCGCTGCGGGAGGAGCTTTCTCTGAGGTGGGCTTGCGTCTTTCACTCCGGGGCGGAACACTGTCGGATGCTCACCCGTGATCCGACGTTTCCCAAGGCCTGAGTTCGATGGGCATCGAGAACCGCGACTACCTGCGCAGCGACTCGCGGTCCGGCCCCCGCTGGTCCGGAGGAGCCACCTCGGACGTGGTCAAGGGCCTGATCATCGCCAACGTCGTGGTGTTTGTCCTGCAGCTGTTGTGGACCAGACCACTGATCGTCGAAACGCCCCTGGGCCCCATGCAGGTTCAGGGTCAGCGGGAGTCGGTCGTCCAGGGCTGGCTCGAACTCGACGCTGACAAGGTGATTCAACAGGGGCAGATCTGGCGCTTGCTCACATACGCCTTCTGCCACTCGACCGGTACGCCGTGGCACATCCTGATGAACATGTACATCCTGTTCCTGACGGGTCGGGCCCTGCAACAGTACTATGGCAGCCGCGAGTTTCTGCTGTTTTACCTGACGGCGGCGGTCGTCTCCGGGCTGGGGTTCGTGCTGCTCAATCTGGTGGTGGGACGCGAGTCGATCGCCATCGGAGCTTCGGGAGCCGTGACCGCGGTGCTGATGATGTATGCCCTGATTCATCCGCAACAGGTGTGGTACATCTTCGGCATCATCCCGATGAAGGTCATCGTGATCGCCATCCTGATGATGATCTACGACCTGTACCCGGTGCTGGCCGAACTGGGAGGCCAGTCGCATCGCGATTCGATCGCCCACTCGGCCCATCTGGCGGGGTATCTGTTCGGCTTTCTGTATTACCGCAACAACTGGCGACTGGCACCTCTGCTGGACCGTCTGCACCTGCCGAAGCTGCGCAGCCTGAAGCCATCCAAGTCCAGGCTCAAGGTGTATCATCCCGAGAAGGACGTCTCGCCTGCCGACCTCGATGAGCGCGTCGATGTGTTGCTGCAGAAGGTCCATGAGCGGGGAGAGGCAAGTCTGAGTGACAGCGAGCGGGCGTTCCTGGCCGAAGCGAGTCGCAAGTACCGGAATAAGCTCTAACGTGACCGCCCGGCCTGATTCTTCGACGGCTCGTGATCGCGTGGCGGCAGCCTACTCGCCCCAGTTGCTGGCGCACCTGGGTCACAGGCTGGTCTCGCTGCTGGGGACCCATTTCGACGAGGTGACACATTCCCGGGGCCGCGTCCTCAACTGGGAGTTGCCTCGTCCCAACGTGTCGCGGGCGTATGAAGAACTGGGTCGCTCACCGGTGGAATTGCCTGACACCGACCTGGAGAGCATCAGCCGGCGGTTCAGCGAACTGGTGCGAACCACACTGTCACGCGGCCAGAACCTGCATGACCCGCGCTACATCGGCCATCAGGTGCCCGCGTCCGTACCCATCGCTGCATTGTTTGATGCGATCGGATCGGCGACGAACCAGGTGATGGCCATCTATGAGATGGGGCCGTGGGCCAGTGCGGTCGAGCGGGCGATGGTCGCCGCTGTCGGTGAGCAGCTCGGCCTATCCGCCGGGTCCTTTGCCGGACTGATCACCCACGGGGGATCGCTGGCCAACCTCACCGCCTTGTTGACGGCCCGCAACGTCGCCCTGCCGGGAGCCTGGGAGTCCGGAGTTGCCCGCCCCGGACGAGCACCGGTCCTCGTCGTGCACGGCGATGCCCACTATGGCATCACGCGGTCGGCAGGCATTCTCGGACTGGGTACGCGGCAAATTCTGCGGGCACCCCTGGACGCAGAGCGCCGCATCGATCCCCGGCAGCTCGACCAGTTACTCACCGATCTGAGTCACGTGGGACAACTGGTGGTCGCCGTTTGCGCCTGTGCCTGCGCCACGCCGATCGGAGCCTTCGACTCGTTGCCGGAGATCGCCGATATCTGCCGGAAGCATCGCGTCTGGCTGCATGTCGATGCCGCCCATGGAGGGGCAGCGGCGTTCAGCGAACGATATCGTCATCTGGTCGCCGGACTGGAGCGAGCCGACAGCTTCATCTGCGATGCGCACAAGATGATGTTCGTGCCGTCCCTGTGTGCGTTTGTCTTCTACAAGAACCCAGCCCATCGTTACGAAGCGTTTCGCCAGGACGCCCCGTACCTGTTTGACCCGTCCACTCCCGGCGAGACCGCCGAGTACGACAGCGGACTTCTGACGGTCGAATGCACCAAGCGTGCCGCCGCGTTCGGTCTGTGGGGGCTGTGGTCTCTGTTCGGAAAGCAGCTGTTTGCGGACATGGTCGAGCTGACGTTCGATCTCGGACGGCGATTCGGTGCCCTGCTGCAGGAGCAGCCGGACTTCGTACCTCTCCATGAGCCCCAGTGCAACATTGTTGTCTTCCGTTATGTGCCGCCTGAACTGGCAGAAGCGGACGCGTATACGATCGGTGAACTGAACCGGAAGATTCGCCGCAGACTGATCGAGTCGGGCGAGTTCTATATCGTCCAGACCAACATCGACGGTGCCGGGGCGCTCCGGGTGACCATCATGAATCCGCTCACGACCGAAGACCATCTCCTTTCGCTGCTCGATGCGATCCGCCGGATCGGTCGCAGTCTGCTTGAGGACGGGCCGGTGGCGTGACGTCTTGAATGGCGAGAGAAGGCCTGCTCTGGTCCAGTCTTCACCCTCACTCCCGGGAGGGTCGGACGCGAGGAACGAGCGCCGGGGAGGGCCAATGGTGCTGGTGGGTAGCACCGCATCTTGCTTTTTGAAGCGGTGCGGCGCTGGGGTGCCATGCCTGGGGTCATCGCACTTGCCCGCCCTGCTGCGCGATGCGGGCATGGCACCCGCGCGGGACGACGTTCGGCCGAGTGACATGCCCGCGCCGTCCGGTAACAACGCGACATCCTCCACAACCTCCTGTCGTTATGCGACCCGGCAACCCAAACCTCACAAAATCTCTCGGGATTCCGCTGAATTCAGCGTGTTTTGAGGACAGTTGGTTTTCAGGACAGGAGTCGTCCGGTTCACTCCGATCCGGGAGGATTCCATGAGTCACCAAGCCTCAGGCCCAGCCACCGCCGCCTGGATTTGCTCGAACGGTAATTCCGGAAACCGAACAGCTTGATCTGCTCCACGAAAGCCCTGCGCGGCAGGGGCTTCAGTTCTTGCGCTCTGGCCCAGTCGAGATAAGCCCGGAACAGATTGTCCGACCACACCTTTTCTTCTTTGCCCACCACGCAGCAGTCCGAAACAAACTGCTTCACTTTTTCCGGTGGTTCCCGCTGGGGATTTGTGATCGCCTCCAGCTGATGCTGTTCGACCAGTCGCTTTCTCAGCACGTGATAAGTGATCGGTCTGGGTTTGCCCTGGATGTGGGACGAGTACCCCTCGTCTCTCAGGCGTGCCAGGGCCCGTGTCAGCCCACACCCCTCTTGGAGTAATTCCCTCGCTCTCTCAATCACTTCATCCGGGACATCAGCCCGCGCCAGATCAGCCGCCTTCTTCGACGATATCCGGTTGCAGATCACCGTGACAAAATCGACCAGCTCCCGCACCATGAAGGCTTGATCGGATTCATCCTGGATCGTCTGCTTCGCGAAGAGCAGTTCGCACCCGTAGGTCTTCGCGAGATGCTCCAGCAGCCTCAGTTCCGATCCCACTCGGGAAAGTCGATCCTGATGCTCGGCCACAATCCTTCCGATTCTTCCCTGAATGATTCCATCCACCACCTTCTGCAGACCAACCCTCGCCCCAAAAGCGGAAGCCACATCCTCCACCACCAGCACGTCATCTTTGGCAAGAGAAAAATGATCGTGGACCCATTCCAGCATTCTTGTTTTTTGTCTTTCCAGTGAACCTGCCTGTTTTGGATTTTTTGAACTCACTCTCAAATACACACATGTATTCTTTTCTTTGCCCTTTTCCTCCAGGCCCAGGCATTCCAGCAGGGAGTCTCTCAGAACTCTCCGGTGACCCCCCAGGGTCCGCCTGACCTCAATCTGACCCTCACGATGCCAGTTTCGGATCGTTCCGATGGAGACATTGGCCAGGCACGCAGCCTGGGACACGGAGAGGAGGGGCGCGTAATCCGAGAGAGAACGCGGTGAGGCAGCTTCCCAACCCATCAATGACTCCGGAGGCTCGGAATCAGGCGGGGAGAGATACTGAAAAATGCCTGATTTGAATCCCGCTCAGGAGATATAAGCAGGATTCATGTACTCCCGGACCAAGATCCGGGGCTACCCCTTTGCGGGACGAAGAGTCAACACAGGAAGCTCCGGATCAGCCAGTAACCATTTGCTGCAGAGGTGCGTGCCACGATGTGTCGGTGTCACTCACACGCAACAAGAGGTCGCGCGCCTGAGACAGGAGCGCCACCTGTCTCCTGTTGACCGGTAGCGGCGTCGCTGGTGTCGGCACGTTCGGAACCAGCCGACCGACAATCGCCCGTGCCAGGTCATCGACACCCTCACCCGTCAACGAGGAGACGGCGATTGCCTCCGACGGCAGGCAATCGCCCCAGCATCCGGGAAGATCCGACTTGTGCGCCACGAGCAGGGCATCGGGCATATCCTGCAACAACTGCCAATCGTCATCCTGCGGTGGCTGGCTGGTGTCGAGCAGAACGAGCCGCAGGTCGGCGGACTCCATACGCTGGCGGGCACGTTCGATGCCCAGTCCTTCGAGGGAATCGGCTGTGTCACGCAGTCCCGCTGTGTCCACGAGTTCGACGGGCCAGCCGTCGAAGGCCGCCTGTGCAGTCACCAGATCTCGGGTCGTTCCAGGGAGATCGCAGACGATGGCCCGGGAATAACCCAGGAGGGTGTTAATCAGGCTCGATTTGCCGACATTCGGCCGTCCACACAGCACGATCGTCCAGGGGTCCGTCAGATGGCAGCCCAGCGATCCCCACCGCAACAGTTCATCAATCTGCGCCAGCGCTTCTGCGGGTGTCGTCTGCAGCAGCCCGGCGATCGCCGTGCCGAGCAGCTTCGCTTGTGGGAGAAGGAGGTCCGCCGCTCGCAATGTCGTGGCAGCAATCAGTGACTGCCGGCATTCGTCGGCCAGCGAGCCATCACTCTCGGTGAGAGCATCGCCGGTGCCAGGACGACTGATGCCCAACATCTCGAGATCCTGCAGGATCCGCTCGATGGCTGCACGCCCTCCGTGACAATGAATCTCGGTTGTCGTCTCACTCGTCCGGCAGACGACAACATCTTCGGGGAACTCTCGACCCCATGTCCCGTACGTCACCCGGTTGATCGGCGTCGATGTCCAGTCGACGGCACGACAGGGGACGAAGTGCTCTGCCAGTTTTGCCTGCAGTTCCGATGGACCAATGACCTGCAGTGTGGCGACAGCTCCGGGACTCGGCGGAGTCAACAGCCTTGCCTGAGCGGGCCGGGGGATCATGTGCGCTGTCCGGGGCGCTGCCGAGCTTTGGCCGCCATGGTCAGCGCCAAGCCCTGCATGGGCAGAGCCGGCTCCCATTGATAGTGCACGGGGAGTTGCGGCCTGAGCACGGGGGCCCCTCCTCCCGTCAGCAGCACGAGGCACCTGCCGCCCGGTTTCGTGGCGAGTGATGACGACACCCGTTCAACCAGCTGCGCGATGGCACCCACCTGTCCCCAGTAGATGCCGCTCTGCAGTGCGGAGCTGGTGTCGCGTCCAATGGGGGCCGGTGCGTCAGCCGAGAAATCGCTGCGGGGGATTTCGGGGAGCAGGGCCGTGTAATGATGCAGTGCTTTGGCCGAGAGTTCGAGCCCGGGCAGAATCGCCCCGCCGACAAACCTGCCTTCCGCATCCAGTGCATCGATCGTCGTGGCGGTCCCACTATCGACAATCACCACTCCCTGTCCCGACCGACGGACGACTGACCCAGCAACGGCATTGAGCAGCCGATCAATGCCCACACGTTCCGGAAACGGCAGGGCGATTGTCAGCGGGAAGTCCCGGTAGTCGCTGAGGATCACCGGTGCTGCGAAGTCCGTCGGCCACTCCCTCTGCACTGTTTGAACGGCGCGTGGATTGGAGCCCGTAATCGCTCCCTGCCAGTCGGATCCCGATCCACCGGCCCAGGTGCGGATGATCGACCAGGGAGGGGCCTCATCACAACGAACGGCTGCGAACTCGAGACAGTCAGGCAGGTGGGTCGGGTCGGCCGCAGACTCGAACCATCCGAACTTGATGCGGGTGTTGCCTGCATCGATGGCCAAGACGTACTTGCTCATTGGTTCTGCCTGTAACACAGCCCATCGCTGGGATCGACGACTGTTCAAACGCCTTAATCGTTGCGCAAACTGGTGGCCACAAATCGACCACCGATGACGCAGATGAGGCTGATCCACACAGAGTCAAGTCATTCAAGACGGCCGGTGACAACTGACTTGCCCGACGGTTTCCTCCGTTTCCTTCTGTCCTGAACTGACTCGTCGAAATACAGGAGAGAACGAAGTCAACGGAGACCGCCGTATTCTTCGTTGCCCGTACCCATCAAAAACGCCCATGGTTTCCCGCTTGGCAGTCTTGCTGCGCCTAACGCCCATGTCAGGACGTACTACGCGTCGTCGGGGTTCTGGATGCAAGGACGTTCAAGCCGACTTGAGAGCTGCGATGATGTCGAGTACGGCCTGTTTGCCGTCCTCAAACAGCATGAGCGTGTTCTCGTTGGCAAACAAGGGGTTGGGAATTTTCGCGAATCCGGGGCTCAGGCTCCGTTTGATGACGACACAGGTGCGGGCCTTGTCGACATCGATGATCGGCATACCCGCGATCGGGCTCGCGGGGTTCTCGCGCGCATCGGGGTTGACGGTGTCGTTCGCCCCGATCACCAGACACACGTCGGTCTGTTCCAGCGTAGAGTTAATCTCGTCCATTTCCTTGAGCAGGTCATAAGGAATGTCGGCCTCAGCCAGCAGGACATTCATGTGTCCGGGCATGCGACCGGCCACCGGATGGATACCAAACTCCACCTCGACGCCGCGACTCTGGAGGAGATTGGTCAAATCGCGAACGGCATGCTGGGCCTGGGCGACCGCCATCCCATAGCCCGGCACAATCACCACACGCCGGGCGACCTCGAGCAGCATGGCGACTTCATCGGCCGATGTCTGCTTGACGCTCGTATACACCTCGTCGGCCGACTTCGTATCGCCCGTCGGGCCGAGCGTGCCGAACAACACGTTCGTCAGCGAGCGGTTCATCGCCTTGCACATGATCTTGGTCAGAATCAGTCCTGAGGCACCGACCAGCGACCCGGCGATGATGAGCACGCCGTTCTGCAGCACAAAGCCGGTGGCCGATGCTGCCAGACCGGAATAGGAGTTCAGCAGCGCGATCACGACCGGCATATCAGCCCCACCGATGGAGACCGTCAGACAGTATCCCAGCACCAGCGCGGCGAGTACCAGCAGCCAGTAGAAGAGGTCGTTGCCGAGTGTCAGGAAGACGAGAATCGTCAGCAGCAGCGTGACTCCACCGACGAACGCATTGGTGATCCTCGGCGTCGGGACCGCAGGCAACGACTTCATCACCGGATGCTCGGCCAGCTTGCCGAAGGCCACCAGGCTGCCCGAGAGCGTGACGGCCCCGATCAGTCCCGACAGGGCCGTCGCCAGTGCAACATCACGCGGGGTGGTGGTAGTGGGGTTGAATGCAATGTAGGCCCCGGCCACCAGAAAGGAAGCCGCTCCGCCGAAGCCGTTGAACAGGGCCACCAGTTCAGGCATCGACTCGAAACGGATCGTGGAGGCCAGCCACCATCCGATGCCCGTGCCGATCATCAAACCCAACGCAATCAGCAGCCAGCCCCAGGTGCCTCCCGCCCGCAAATCGCTGTCGACAAACGTCACCAGAATTGCCAGCAGCATGCCGGCAGCTCCGAGCATGTTGCCACGAACGGCTGTCCGGGGATGCGTCAGCCCTTTGAGCCCCAGAATGAAGAGCACCGCCGCCGCGAGATAGGCCAGGTTGATCCAGGTTGTCATGGAAGGTGAACTTCAGCCCAGAGATGTACAGGAATGGAATGACTGTCGCGCGACGCACGACGTCCTACTGGCGACGAAACTTCTCCAGCATGCGATGCGTGACCCAGAACCCCCCCACCACGTTGATCGTCGCCAGAATGATCGCGGCGAACCCGAACAGCCTGCCAAAAAAGTCGGTATAGGCTCCCGTCGCGATCAGTGCGCCCACGATCGTGATGCCCGAGATCGCATTGGAGCCCGACATCAACGGCGTATGCAGGGTCGGCGGGACTTTGGCGATGATCTCCTCGCCGACGAAGATCGCCAGGACGAAGATCGTCAGTCCCACCACCAGCGGGCTGGGACTGTGTGACTGGGCGAGGACCATCAGGTGCAGTAACTGGAACATCATTGATTCCCCAAGCAAACCGGCCGTCGGCTCGTTGCCGAGTGTGCCACTTAGTCAACGTTCAATCGATAGGTGTCGGTCGGACCTTCATCGTCCGGAGGTGTCGTGGCGGCAGGAGGCTCCGGTGCTGCCTCAACCTTCGCCGGTGTCGTCAGCGGCCCCAGACCGGCCAGTTCTCGCACCATGGGATGCACGACTTCTCCGCCACGGGTCACCAGCGTGCCGGCGAGACACTCGTCGGTCATATCCAAAACCAGCTTGCCCTCCTTGATGAGCCCCTTGAGGAACGTCACGACGTTGTTGGAGAACATCTGGCTCGCGTGCCGGGGGACGGTGGACGGGAGATTCGCCGGGCCGAGGATCGTCACGCCATGCGACACGACGTCGTTACCAGGTTTGGTCAACTCACAATTACCGCCCCGTTCAGCAGCCAGATCGACAATGACCGACCCAGCCGGCATGGCCTGCACCATCTCAGCCGTCACGAGACAGGGTGCCTTCTTGCCGGGGACGGCGGCCGTGGTGATCACGACATCGGACTCCGCGAGCACCTTCAGCATCAGTTCCCGCTGTTTGCGGTAGAACTCCTCGTTCATCTCACGGGCGTAGCCGCCGGTCCCCTGGGCCGCTTCGAGATCCATCTCGACAAAGCGACCTCCCAGACTCGCGACCTGTTCTTTGACATCGGGGCGAACATCGTAGGCACTGACGACCGCGCCCAGACGCTTGGCTGTCGCGATGGCTTGCAACCCGGCGACACCTGCACCCACGACGAACACGCGGGCCGGCTTGAGGGTACCCGCCGCCGTCATCATCATGGGAAACATCTGGGGCAACTGTGCCGCGGCGAGCAGCACGGCCTTGTAGCCCGAGACGGTGGACATCGAGGACAGCACGTCCATACTCTGGGCGCGTGTGATGCGGGGCATCAGTTCCAGTGCGAACACCAGTGCCTCGCGGCGGGCGATCTCAGTCATCGCCTGGGGATCGCTGAGTGGATCGCACTGGGCGACGAGTACCTGCCCCTTGCGCAGCCGTCCAATGTCGTCACGACCCGCTTGGGGATTCGCGACCGCCGCGCGAACCTGACAGATCACATCAGCTTCGCGGAAGAGCTGATCGCGATCGGTGACAATACTCGCACCTGCATCGACATACGTCTGATCCGGGAACCCCGCCTCGGTCCCCGCATCGTGCTCGATGATGACATCGGTGCCCAGTTTCTTCAGCATCGCAATGGACGCTGGAACCAGAGCCACGCGGCGCTCCTCCGGAAACGTCTCTTTGGGTACTCCAATCTTCACGGCTGCGGCGACCTCCGGCCCTCGTGTCTGTGCGGTCAGTGGCTGTGTGCGATATCCTAAAGAGCGCATGTGCGAACGTCGATGCCCGCCCCGGTGAGAATTGGCACTCCGTTAGAAACGTGCTGTGTTGGCGGGCGAGCTTCAACCGGACCCAAACAAATCCCCCCGCTGCCCGAGTCTGCCCACATGAAGCTTCTGTTCCGGTTGCTGGCCGATCTGGTGGTGGTCGTCCACGCCGCCTACGTTGCCTTTGTTGTACTGGGGCTGGTGCTGGTGGTGCTGGGGTATCTGCGAAAGTGGGACTGGGTCCGCAACCCCTGGTTCCGGGGGCTGCACCTGACGGCGATTCTGCTGGTGGTGCTGGAGGCCTGGTGCGGAATCACGTGCCCCCTCACCGATTGGGAACAGTCGCTGCGGACGCTGAGCGGACAGGAATCGTACCAAGGGGCCTTCGTCGCCAACCTCGTCCATGATTTGCTCTTCTATCAGGCTCCCGCCTGGGTCTTCACACTGGCATACACCTTGTTCGCTGGGTTGGTCGCCGGCACCTGGTGGCTCGCCCCCCCGCGCCGGTAATTGTCGGAGTCCAGCCTTGAGGCTGCCCGAACATGCTGAAGCATGAACTCCAACGGTCGTGTGTCGAACCTGGCAGCTCCGACGACGTTACTCACGCCCGATGAACTCGCTCAATGACGCACGTGCTTGACGAACTCACCCGTCAGTACCACGATGTCCCACGACCCGGCGCAACCCTGCAGACACGACAGGCAACTTGACAACGAAGGCGGTGAAATGACGCAGCGGATCCTCAGCATTTCCGGACTCAGGGGCGTCGTAGGAGACGGCCTCGATCCCGCCTATGTCGCCAAATTTGCCGCCGCGCTGGGGACCATGGCACAAGGCGGCACCGTCATCCTGTCGCGGGATGGTCGCGTCACGGGAGACATGGTTCGCCATGCGGTCCTGTCGGGACTGCTGGCGACAGGGTGCCGCGTGCTGGACGCCGGCATCGCCACAACTCCCACGTGTGGTGTGCTGGTCACCGAGCACAAGGCGGCCGCCGGACTGCAGATCACCGCGTCCCACAATCCAGTCGAGTGGAACGGACTCAAACCATTTTCTCCCGAAGGGTCCGTTTTCAATGTATCACTGGGTCAACAACTGGTCGCACTGTTGGAGTCACAGGCGTTTGCCTGGCAACCCTGGAACCGGATCGGAGGACTATGTCTGCTGGAGGACGCCGCCGGCCCACATCTGGACCGGGTCCTCAAACTGGTGGATGTCGCCCGGATTCGTGAACGTCACTTCCAGGTCGTACTCGACTGCAATCATGGATCAGGCAGCCTTGCCGGTCCGCGACTGCTCGAAGCACTGGGCTGTGATGTGCATGTGCTGGGGGGCACTCCCGATGGCCGCTTCGCCCATCCCCCCGAGCCGATCGCCGAGAACCTGACCGGGTTGAGTGACGAGGTCCGCAAGCGCGGGGCTGACGTCGGTTTCGCACAGGATCCCGACGCCGATCGTCTGGCGATCGTCGACAACACCGGTCGATATATCGGTGAGGAACTGACACTGGGACTCTGTGCCGATCATGTCCTCGCACAAAGGCAGGGAGCGTTCGTCGTCAATGGCTCGACGAGCCGGGTGACGGCCGACATCGCCCGCAAGCATGGCTGCGTGTTCTGTCGCAGCGCCGTCGGTGAAGCGAATGTTGTCTCGATGATGAAGGAGCACAGTGCCGTGCTCGGAGGAGAGGGCAACGGCGGTGTGATCGAACCGCAGGTGGGCTACGTGCGGGACAGTCTGGTGTCGATGGCGTACATTCTCGACGGACTGGCTGCTCACGGCGAGACATTGGCCGCGTGGACCGACTCCCTCCCGTCATACACAATCGTCAAGGACAAGATCACCTGTCCGCGCGAGCAGGTCACAGCCGCCTGCGAGGCGCTGCAGCAAACGTTTGCCGATGCGACGGCGACGACCGGCGACGGGCTGCGCCTGGATTGGGACGACCGCTGGGTGCAGGTGCGCGCGAGCAACACGGAACCGATCATCCGTGTAATTGCCGAAGCTCCGCAGTCCGACGACGCCCACGAGTTGTGCCGGTCGGCCATTGACGCCGTTCGCCGGGCGGTGCAGAACTGAAGTTCGCCTCCGTTGGAGATGCCGTCTACAAAAGCCTGCGATCATGTGTTGATGCAGTACAATCGGCACAGAGCGCCGGACACAGACACATTCCCTGCCATCGAGTTCTCCCATGACTGATGACGATTCCAACGCCGGAGCAGAGGTGCGGCCATCACAGCCAACCGACCACCGGCTGTATGCACCGCATCCGGAGGGTTGGGGAGCGCACATCATGTCCGGGGCCGAGAAGTGCTACTGCCACTACCAGAATCCGGGCGAGAGCTACTTTCACCTGATCCTGGCCGGCGAGATCTTTCTGCAGCGCGGGGAGGAACAGGTCTGTCTGAACTGCGCCTTGCGGCACGGGATTGTGACCGACAACCGGCTGTACTGGCAGGACCCGACACACAAGGCAAACCGGCGGACGATGGGTCTGTAGACCGATGACCGCGACCCAATACCCTACAGCATCCACCACCACCAGCCCAGTGTGCCGAGAATGGCCAGTGCCAGCAGGATCGTAATGACCCAGGCACCCACGTTGACTGGTCGCCGCGGACCATCAGGCCAATGCAGGCGCAGCGGAACCTCGTCGGCGAGAGTCAGTCGGTCGTCGACAAACAACACCGTTCCGGTGATCGCCTTCCCGTTGACCTTGATGCCGTTCTTGCTCCCCAGATCGGTGACGCGCCACTGACGACCATCGAACGAGAGCCGGCAGTGTCGACCAGACAGTTTCTTGTAGTCCAGTCGCAGATCAGACTCGTAGTCGCGACCGATGACCACGCTCGCACGCGTCAGCGGATACAGGCTCCCATCGGGAAGTCGGATCGCCGCCCGTGTGGCAGCCGCGGACGCATCGTCGATCGAGAGACCCGCCAGCACCTGTTCAGCCTCGGTGGCAGCCGTCACACCACTCCGTGACCCGGGGACACGGATGACCGACTCCGAACCGTCACGCACGCCCGGCCGCGTGCGGGAGATGGCTGTGTCAGCCGGGGGATCGGTCGTCCGCAATGCCGCAGCCGAACCTCTCCGAGCCCCGCTCGTCAGTCGCATGGCGGTCGATGTCGGCCGCATGCTCATGCGTCCCTGACGAATCGCCAGAGCCATCCGGCGCTTCGTAATGTCGTCATAGTCGAACTCGATCCGCTTGCGGCGAGCGAATGGCTTCAGCGCGGCGACCACTTCCGACATCGAGGCATACCGGTCGTCGGGCGATTTGGCCATCATGCGTTTGATGATGTCCGCCAGCGGCTCGGGGATGTTTTCGTTGATCTTGCGGATGTCGGGAATGGGCGCCTGCTGATGGGCGGCAATCACTTCCTTCTGCGACTTGCCGGAGAAGGGCCGCTGACCCGTGAGCGCGACAAACAGCGTACATCCCAGGCTGTAGATGTCGGCCCGGGCATCCACCTTCAGACTGTCGACCGACTGTTCCGGGGGCATGTAGTCGGCCGTCCCCAGACAATCGTGTCCGAAAATCATCGCCAGTGAAAACTCATCATCGCGTGCGGCTTCATCCAGCAGTGCCAGCCCAAAGTCGATGATCTTGACATCGCCCGCCGTGTCGATGAGGACGTTGTCGGGCTTCACATCGCGATGGACCATGCCGCGCCGATGGATATCATCAAGCGCCTCGGCCACCTGGCAGACGATATCGCAGGCGACATGCACCGGCAGTCCCCCTTTGAGCATGCCGACCAGTTCGTGCAGAGCAATTCCCTCAAACAGTTCCATGGTGGCGAAGTCCACGTCACCAAACACGTCGTCGGTCACACCCAGGTGATACGTCTTCGCAATGCGGGGATGATCGAGCAGCATGCCGGCGCGTGCTTCGAGTTGGAAGCGGGCGGCGCATGCCGGAGTCGTGCTTGAGCTTCTCCGAGAGCAGTTTGAGCGCCACAGTCTTGCCGGTCCGCTCGTCCAGGGCGCGATACACCGCCCCCATGCCTCCCACTCCCAGCACGTCCTGCAGTACGTACTGCTCGATCCGCAGCCGGCGAAAGCGGCCCAGCAGCATCTCCTTTGCCTGATAGCTCGTGAGCAGCTTCAGTTGGATGAGGTGCCGGGCCAGCGCCGTCTCGACTTCCTGATCCGGCGGCGAGAACGTCGTCAGCGCTTCCTGCAGGCGATCCTCGGGAATGAGTTCGCTCCGCTGAACAACATCCACAAACTCAGGGGCGACGACGGTCATTGCAATGGGCAGATCCGCTGCAAGCGTTAGACATGTATGGGCCGGCTGCAATCCTCAACTGGCGGGTGACGAACAGGCCGCAGAGTTTCACGCTTGAGTATAGCTCTCCTGCGAGCCCCCTCCAACCCTGTTGATTGATTATTCGAGGCGTGGGATGTGCAGCGGGGTTGCTGGTGACCGGAGTCGCTTCTCGCACGGACTCGGCTCCTCGGCCGTAGTCGCAGCTGCAAGCTTCGACACAGTGGCGAGTTTCGAGCAGCGAGTGGCGAGCACTGCCCACCGAATGGAAGCCCACGGGCATCGTCCCGTGGGGCCGACGATTCCTCAGGTCTCAGAGGGTAACACGGCAAGATCCGGGGCTACCCGCTTCAAGCTGACTGCACATGCTGAAGGGTGAACTCCAACAGCGGCTACTTCCGGCCCCAGTCGAGCCGCATCACGCGTCCCGAAGCGAAGCCACACACGATCCATTCCCCCAGAGGATCGCAAGTGAGATGCGAGATGTCCTCGGGGGCCTGTGCCTCCCACACCAGTTCGCCGTCCGCGTCCAGCCAGCACAGGTGTCGTTCCACTGTCGACACGATAAGACGGCCGGAGTCGTACCCGGTGGACACGTGATTGATCGTGCCTTCCAGCACATACGAGCCAATGTTGTGACCATCACCATCGAAGGTCTGCAGGCCGTGAGCGAAACTGGGGACGAAGATCAGTTCGCCATCACCGGTTGCCGACAGGCCCCCGATGTTCGACCACAGCTTCTCTTCCCAGATCGGTGATCCCGTCAACGAGTAGCAGCCCAGGAGCCCATGATCGGCGGCTCCCAGGATGACGGGCTCCGTCACTACGAATCGCAGGAAGGACAACGGCCGGATGGTTTCAAAACCTGCAACCCGGTACTTCTCCGCTGCATACACCAGGCAGACGCCGTTCGTCAGGCTCACCGCCATGTACTGCCCGAACGGATCCATGGCGACGGCGAGACACGGTTCCGGAAGCTCCACCTTCCAGAGTTCCTGCAGGTGACTGTCGAACCGGTGCAGTTCGCACTCTCCGACAATGGCGGCCACAAACTGGCCGTCGTCGCTGCAGGCGACTCCACGAATGGGATGGCGCAGCCGCGTCACCGCAGCGAACTGACCGCGGCGATCGAGTCGATACAGTCCGCCGGTGTCATCCGCCGCGACTACATCGCCCGATTCGCGCGCCAGTTCCAGTCCGGACAGCGCTCCGTCGGTGCCGAAGGTCCATCCTGTCGCCGGAGCCGTTCCGCGTCCCTCGTTGATCCAGCGAGAGACATCGGGCTGCTGCGGCTCGTCGGAAGTCATCGCTGTGTCAGGGATCGATCCCGCAGGAAGGACAATGCCGCCCGAACGTCCTCGTCGCCGTCGAGGTCCAGCTCATAGGAACTGCGATAGGCCCGAGCTTCGTCAGCGGGCAGCGACACGAGAATATCCGGCTCGACTCCCACTTTACTGAGTGTGTGACCATTCGGCGAGTAGAACTTGGCGGTTGTCAGTCGCAAGCCGGTTCCCCACCCCGTGGGATAGATCGTCTGCACCGACCACTTGCCATACGACTTGCGTCCCACAATGGTGCCACGTTGATGGTCACGAATCGCTCCGGCCACGATTTCACTGGCACTGGCACTGTGGTCATCAATCAGCAGAACCAGTGGCATGTTGTAGGTACCGATGCGAGTCGCCGAATAAGTCGAGTTCTGCTCCGGACTTCGTCCCTTGGTCGAGACAATGCGCCCGTCAGCCACGAATCGATCGACGATTTTCACGGCCGCTGTGAGCAAGCCGCCCGGGTTGCCCCGCAAGTCCCAGATCAGCGAGCGAATGCCCTGCCGGCTGAGCCTGTCGATCGCCTGATCCATCTCCAGGGGCGACGACTTCTGGAAGCCGGTCATGCGGATGTAGCCAATACCCCGCTCCTCGTCGATCACCTCAGCCACGGTGACGCTGTCCACATGCACCTCGCGCCGGGCACACGTGACCTTGCGCACCGGTCCGTTGACATACGGTTCGATACCGAGCCCTACGCTCGTTCCCGCGCGTCCCGTCAGCAGACCGGCAGCCGCATCGGTCGACATCTCCCGACAGTCCTGCCCGTTGATCTCGACGATGCACTCGCCGGCACGCAGTCCGGCCTCGTGTGCCGGACTGTGCGGCAGCACGTCAACGAGCTGCATTCCCCGGTGCGATTCGGCCTCCATGACGATGCCGATGCCGACGAATTCACCCTCGATATTGTCGTTGAGATCAGAGAGCCGGCTGGGCGTGAGGTAACCGCTGTAGTCATCGAGGCCATTGCAGCCCCCGAACACATACTCAAGGATGACGGGCGTTGTCTCCAGACCTGTCATCGAGTGTGCCAACCGGGCCACTTCGAGGATGTTCTGATGTGCCTCCTGTCGTGACTCGGCCCGCTTGTTCCAGTACTGGTCGCGCAGTGTGTCACGCAGGCGTTGCACGGCCTGGGGATCTGCTCCAAACAGATTCGTGTCCAGAAACTTCTCGTTGGCGAGACTCAGCCACAGACTCTCGGTCCCGTGAGCCACGAACCACGTGGTACTGACACCCTCGACATAGTAGGTACGCACCTTGTCGAGTACCTCATCGAACAGGCCCAGGGCGTCGTTGGTCGAGAGCCGTCGCAGGTCCTTGACGAAAGAGGAGTCGGTGTATCGGCGTTCGATACTGAAGTGGTAGGTCGAGCGACGCAGCCCGTACTGCAGTCGTTCACTGGACGGCCAGGTGTCGACCGCCTTCTTGTAGTGAGTGATCGCATCGCGCCACTGGTGGCTCTGTTCCAGTTGCACACCGACCTGAACCGCTTGTGGTTCGGGAATCGGACCGCTCGCAGAGTCTGCGGCAATCGCGGCAAGTGTCCAGGCAAGAATGGCCACACAGGACAGCGCAACCAGTAGCTGACGGTGAACGCGCAGCGGCATCTTTCCCCCCCTGTCATTCTTGCGTGCCGACATGAATCGAGAACCCGAGTGCACCAGACGCAGATTCTCGTCGGTCTCAAGCCACATGCGCCAGAGGCTGATGAGGGGTGTCGCTGAACACCCTCAGGTCATCAATCGCGTCTGTCACGTGCGTCTTTGGAACATAGGCCACGGTGCCACCGCGGTCAATTTTCTGCAAGCGGCTTCAGTCGGAATGGACCCTGTGACGCAAATTCGCCTGCTTGTCGGTCACGTTGTATCGGTCAGCGACCCTGTATTACCCGTGCGCTGGAGGCGGTCGACTCAGCCCGATCGGCCCGCGCGTCATATCCTGCCCAGACAACCGGTCGAGCCGGTGGTTGACATCACGGGGCGGTTCGAGGTGGACGACTCCTGGAGCACCGTCCGACCCATGAGTTCCGGCAGAGTTGGCAGGTGCACACCTCTTTCGGCCCGGTTCTGCCGACATTCGCCGCGCTGTTGGTGGAGGTGTCTTGACTGCGCACGGCGAGTGGTGTTAACTCCACCTCCCTCTCGGTACACGTCCCCCTTCAGCACTCTGCCAGTGGTCCCATGCGCATGCCTGAACTGGCACGTCGAGCCGTGTTGGCGTGCGGCCTGATGCTGGCAGCCTGCGCACGGTCCGGGCGCAATCCACTGTTCCAGAGTGGGCAACCGCAGAGTCAGGTGCCAAGCAGTCCCCAACGGCACCGATTGACCCCTTCGTCCGCCGCACGCCCCGACCAACCGGCGACGAGTTGCTTCCCCTGGGGCCGGACGATCAGTTTGTCTCACCGGATGACTTCTCCGCCGATCCCCGGACCGACTTGCAGGCGACGCTGTATCCCCTCGATGACGATGCCTTTCTGGGAATCCCACCGGAAGGAAACTCCGCCGGGGGCGCGGCGTCGACATGGCGACCTCCCGTCATCGGTCCGCGCGGAGACGCCGCAACGAGCCCCGCCCTCTCTCTCGACAGCGGGAATTTCGAGGTCATCGCACTGGCCCCTCCCGACGACGAACTGGGAGTGGTCAGCTTCGACATGCGCACTGCGGTCGCCTTTGGGCGCTGGCCAGGGTTCACGATCCGTCCCCGGGTGGGAGTGCACCTGTTGCAGAATGCCGACACCGCCGGTCTGCCGTCGCAGCTATACGATGTCTCCGTCGAGGCCCGCATGTACTTCCCCTTCGGCGAGCGCTGGCTCACGGAGTTTGCCATTTCCCCCGGCATCTTCAGTGACTTTCAGAACCTGTCGGCTGACGCGTATCGTGTGCAGGGGCGAGCACTCGCGTTCTATCGTTGGTCGCCGCAACTGCAACTGGTTGGTGGTGCGATCTACCTCGATCGAGACGATGTGCTCGCGCTGCCGGTTGCCGGGTTGATCTGGGTGCCCGATCCCGATCTGCGACTGGAGTTGATGCTGCCCCGGCCCCGGGTCGCGGTCCGCTATGGCGGAGATGATCAGCACGAACGCTGGGCTTACCTGGCCGGTGAGTTCGGCGGCATCGGCGGCGGTTCGTATGCTGTCGTGCGGGAGCCGATCCAGTTCGATGACGTGGTGACGTACAGCGATTACCGCCTGCTGGTCGGTGTGGAGTTCAAGTTTCCGGACGGCTCCGGCTGGCGCATTGAAGGAGGCTACATCTTCAGCCGGCAGCTGCAGTTCCAGTCGGAAATTGGCGACACCGATCTGACGAACACCCTTCTGCTACGGGCCGCGATGTCGTTCTGATCGCTCCCGAATTGCTGAGCCAGATGGTGAGACAGCACGCTGGCTCTTTGAAGCCGCCAGGGTGCTCCGACCTCGACGAGTACGCTGCCCCATCAGGATCGGTCATTGGCGTACGTAACAAGACGTCGATTCCGAGTGGCCGGGTCTGACCAACGGGAAGGTCCGGACCGGTGATCGCAGCGAGTTGCTGGATGGCGACGCACGCGAGACAGGGCACACGGTCGTTGGCATTCTGCAGAATGCCGCGAAGTGCCAGCGCTGGCCAGGAGGTAAAGAATCCGTCCTGCAAACGCTCGCCACGCACAGGCCATGGCGTCAGATCGTGTCGAATGTCGTCAGCCACGAGGCAGCAGTCGCTTACCCATTGCTGCCCGGCTCACGCAGGCCCCGCACCCAAGCCGTCCGCTGCCAGTGCCGAAGGAGGGACTCGAACCCTCACTGGGATTTACCCCAACTGGATTTTGAATCCAGCGGTCCCTGGCCACAACGACCATCCCGGCAATGCGTTAGGGAATCTGCCTGAGTCTGGTTGCACGGATGGTTGCACTCCTGTCCCGGATTCTGCCTTTCCAGACGAGCGGCTGAGGCGGCTCGTGGAGGTATGGCACGACCTCCCGGTGACGACCCGGCAGGCCATCAATCGACTGGCGCGGAAGGCCCTGGAGCGGCATGAGGGCGGTCCTTCGGACGTCCCAGAATGACGTAGCAGGGTGTTCATTGTGTTCCGGGTGAGTTCCATTGCGCCGGAACGCAACAGCAGCGATCCTGTGCGGTCCGACGGGGCGGGATAAAGAGTTGCAGCATCTGGCTCAGACCGTGAACCCCCAGCTGTCGATGATATGCTGCACATCGGCCACGTCGACAAGCCGTTCGTCCGCCGCGGCGTACTCCTCATCCGACAGCGCCAGCAGCGGTCCGGCCCAAGTCTTCGATTGCAACTTGACGGCCGCCAGATAGAAGGCGCCTGAGGCGGCATCCACCTGATCGTCATGACGGCCCCCGGGAAACCTCTGTAGTTCATCCAGGAAAGCCTCTGTCCAGTCCCCGCGCAGGATCCACACGTTGCCCACCTGCATCGCGGACGCAAGCGGCTCGGCACGGAGATCCTTCTTACGGTCGGGACGCACCTCGTGGACGTGGAAGCCCGCCAGCAGCCGGGTCAGTGTCTCGACCTGCGCCGTGCCCCCGGAGCCCCCCTCCCGCTCCAGGCCCACACGGGTGGTGACCCCGTCCTTCCGGGCCATCGCCCGGATGATCTCATCCCGCCGTCCGCAGCTCCATTGCCCGCGCTCGACATGAGCAATCACGAACCGCCCCGACTTCAGCCGCAGGATCTGGCAGCCGGCCGTGTAGTCGCCTCCCTGCTCGGTGGCGGCGAGATCCCAGTGGCGCACGCTGCACACCACCGGGTCGTCGAGAGGCAGCGCATCGATGAGGTCGAAGTCGGTCAATGAGAACATCTGACCTTCCGGCTGCTGGGGATTCTGCTGCAGCTGGGCCAGGGCGTTGTGGAGCGACAGGCGCTGCATCAGGGTTGCCACGGTGGCCTCACTCACCCGGGCCGGACAGATCAGCTCCCCGGGCTGGGTACGGGGGTCCACAAACCCCAGCCGGGTCGGCTGCCGGGGATCCCGGACCGGGTGACCGGGATCGTAGCGCATCGGCAGCATCAGGTGGTCACAGTCTCCTTCGGCCAGCAGGATGTCCGAGGGATCCCCCAGCGCCACTCGTTGCATGACCAGCATCGTCCGGGCCGCCACGTCATCCGCGTAGCCGCGGGTGGAGACTTTCGACCGCCACCACTCCGCAAACCGCCGCAGATCGAGCGGATCCGCCCGCAGCAGTTCTGCGCCATCGGGCGGTGGAACAGGGTCATCGCCGATGATTCCCTGCGGATGTTGCCCGGTCACCGCTCCTCCCGTTGTGGTGGTCTGCATTCGGCCGCCGGCCATGTTCTGGATCAGGCGAATCGTGTCCCGGGTCTTCCGTGGCTGGGCCCGGCGCACCCGGGCAGACAGTTCGCTATAGGGTCGCAGTGTCGCGGCCACCGGCCAGCGGTTGCGGTAGTAGTCGGACATCAACACAGACCGCCGCTTCTGGGCCAGGTCGTTCGACAGATCTTCGTGATACGTGAAGATCAGCCAGCGGAATGAGGGGCGGAACGTCCACAGCCAGCAGGGCGTGGCGATCGAACAGCACAGACTCTTGGTGAGCCCCGGCGGGATGTTGATGATCAGCCGCCGCAGGTCATCCCTGTGCCCCCTTGTCTCCGGGTCGGTGTATCCGCAGAACAGGGCCTCAATGTGATCGCACAGCGCCCGCAGGTGCCAGCCATCCGTGAACGGCGTCTCGGGCTCAACGATCCACCAGATGTCCTCCAGAAACTCGTGGAGGGAGATCCGGTCCGCCGGATCGGGCTCCGGCAGCGGTTCGAGGGGACGGCTCGCCTCCGCCAGGAGGTCCGCCGCGTCACCCAGCAGGTTGATCGGACGCTGCACCAACGAGTCGTACGTATTCCCGTTGGATGGCGCAGGGCGGACTCGTCCTGAACATGTTGAATCACGGCTCCCACAAGTCGGTCGAGCATCAGGGCCGCCTGGGCGGAGAGAATCAGCTGTCCTGATTCCACCTGGGCCTTGCGCTCCGATTCCGCCAGTTTCCGCTTCCGGTCCATCAACCGGTCAATCTCCCGCCAGCACCGCGACACCTCCGCACCCGCCAGCGTCGTCTGTTTCAATTGCTCCAGTGCCTCGGCTACCTTCTCATCATCGCCAGCCCGGACCGACAGCTCCAATGTGCGCACCAGCGACTGCAGGTGCTCCCAGCTCTCCGCGGTCGCCGCCGTGTCGACCGTCTCCAGCAGTTCCTTGATCCGAGCCTCGATCACCGCCACGTCGGAGCGAAGACTCAAGAGCTCCTGGTCGGCTTCCGCTTCGGCGATCCGCTCGGCCAGTCTCGGGGGGATCTGCAGCCGGCTGTACCGCCCGTGTCGATAGGTCGGATGCGCCGGCCCGGGGGGCAGGCTCTGGCCCCCGTGCATCCGGCACCGGCCGTTCGTCATCTGGCTGTTGGCACAGTACCCGTCCCCGACATGGGCGTTGCATCGTCCATCGACTGGTGAATCGTTGGGCACGCCACGTCTCCGAGGTGTTCACGTCTGCATGGGGTGTTCAGAATCAGAGCCACCAGAACCCTCATAGCGACCTGCGGACCCCTTCCTTGGGGCCACTAGCGGCCCGCTCGTGCGTCGACGCCAGTTTTAGCTGATGTGTACCCATGAACACAATGGATGTATTTACAGTAGTCCAGCGAAGTCAGGCGGGCCTGCCCTATCCCCCTGAACCGAGTCCATGTGCTGAGTGACCATCTCGTCGTCATGGACGCAGATCAGGAGCGCTGGAGATGTCGAGGAAGCGTGATCGTGCGGAGGAGATCATCCACAAGCTTCGAAAAGCCGAGGTGCTGCTGGCTCAGGGGAAGAAGACTCCCGAGGTATGCCAGAAGCTGGGTATCACGGAGCAGACCTACGACCGCTGGCGGCGGGAGTACGGTGGTCTGAAGGTCGATCAGGCGAAGAAGCTCAAGGATCTAGAGAAGGAGAACTCTCGTCTGAAGAAGCTGTTGGCTGAGGCCGAACTGGACAATGCCCTCTTGAAGGAGGCCGCGTCGGGAAACTTCTGAGCCCGGCGAAACGTCGACGAGCCGTGGAACAGGTACGAGATGCCTCGGGCCGCGAGACGGTCTCGGAGCGTCGGGCCTGCAAGGAGCTGGGACAGCGGCGTTCGACCCAGCGTCGGACGCGGCATGTTCCCAGTGATGAACCACGGCTGGTCAAGCGGATGATCGAACTGGCTCCGCAATACGGCCGGTATGGCTACCGCCGGATCACCGCGAGGCTTCGTCGGGAGGGATGGAAGGTGAACCGATGTGTTTGCGGCTGCTGGAGGGGCTTTTGCCTGACTGGAGTGGTGACTGCTGTGGCGGCCCACAATAGCACGAGACATGTACCACTGGGGCCCTCGGAATGGCCCAGACCGCACCAGTGGCTGTCCTGTGCGATCTGGGGCGGGAAGGGGGATTGACTCGCCGCCCCCAAGCTCGGCCACTCATCTCTGTCACATTTGCGAACTAGGACAAGTCTCCATGCCAATTTGTGTCAGTCGGCCCCGGAACTGTTGGGACTCGCCGCATCCCGCACTCGTCTCGCTCCCAGTCTTGACAACGGCTTCCTCAGGGATGCGTCGGTTACATCATTCAGCGTGAGTTGGCTGATTTCCGTGGCCGCAGTCTTCGCATTTTCTCGGCCTGCTGGGAGGGAAGCGTGCAGCAAGCTGTCGAATCTGTAGCGGCGTCGCCACGGATGTTCGGGCGCAAATCAGCTACACTTTAGGATGCAGTGTCCAACATCGTTCACGAATAACAAGCGCGGCCCACATTCGGTGATGGCTCGGCAAGGGGGCAGCAATGAGTCTTCGAACAACCAGGCTTTTGATCTACTCGTCACCGCTGCTTGCCCTCGTGGTCCTCACGGACATCGGGTGGGCGGCGGACATGGAGACAGTGAAGATCGCCCCCAACGAGAAGGGATTCATTCTGTTTCCGTCTGGTGACCGCTACGTACCTTGGGGCCACAACTACGCATCGGTTGACATCCTGGAACGTCTGGCCGAAGACCCCGCTCGTGTTGCGCGGGACTTCGCCGAAATGAAGGCCGCCGGGACGACTGTGGCTCGGATTCACCCCGAGATGCCACAAATCCTGTCAGCTCCGGACGAGGCCGATCCACTGGCACTCGACCAACTCAGAAAGCTCCTCAAGATCGCCGAGAACTCAGGCATCCATCTCAAGATCACAGGCCTCGCCTGTTACAAGATTGAGAATCGTCTGGACTGGTATGATTCGATGGATGAGCAGGATCGCTGGAAGACGCAGGCGTTTTTCTGGGAAACCATCGCTCAAACTTGTGCCGCGAGCCCAGCCGTTTTCGCCTATGACCTGATCAACGAACCCGCTGCCGTCGGCAAGCCGGCCGATGGG
This sequence comes from uncultured Planctomycetaceae bacterium, assembly GCA_963707405.1. Taxonomy (GTDB): domain Bacteria; phylum Planctomycetota; class Planctomycetia; order Planctomycetales; family Planctomycetaceae; genus CAVPPT01. The sequence goes on from CAVPPT010000009.1 coordinate 77,434, forward strand.
TGGTATATGGGCCGAATGGGCGAAGTGGAATTCTGCCAGCGGCTCAGCCTCGACCCGGGCAATCGCACCGGTGACGATCTGTTCCGCGAGTGGACGAAGCGCATGGTCGCCTCCATCCGCAAGCACGATCAGACCCATTTGGTCACCATGGGAATGCTCCCGCTCCCCGGCGCATACACCGCAGCTGCCGAACAGCTGGATTTTGTTTCGCCGCATCTGTACCCCAAGTCTGGCAAGGTTGATGACGAGATCTCGCTCTTGAAGAAGTTCGATTGGGGTCGGCCGATCGTCATCGGCGAGACCTTTCCCTTGAGCTGCAGCGCAGACGACGAGCGGGATTTCCTTCTCAAGAGCCGGGAGTTCACGCACGGCTGGATCGGACACTGGCCGAATGAACCGCCTGCGGAACTCGCTGAATTGAAAGAGGCCGGTAAGGCCACGATCCAAAACGCGATCTGGCTCTCCTGGATCGACCTCTTCCGAGCAATCGGTCCGCAGATGATCGGCGGAACATCAGAGTAAGAACGATCGCCTGCGCTGCGGATTCAGGACTTCCTGACGCTCCCTCCTGCAAGGTGTTTTCGGCTGATGGTCATCACGCCCACAAACGGCAAGTCCCCAGCGGTGAGCCACACGGACTATGTTTCGTCTCGAATCAAAGTCGAGTCGGCTGCATCGCTCTCAGCGGCCGCCGATTTCTGCGAGCTGCTGCTGTTGTCTCCTCCAGTGGGACGCCTCTCAACGACCGTGAGACGTCGAGCATGTAATCAACTTACGAACTCGTTTCAGTGGGCATGGTCACTCATGGTACATTCGACCATGTGCTTCAGAATCACAGCTCCTGCGATTGCCACTCCCATTCTTTGCAAAGGCTGAACCGATGAGCGAACAACGGGTCCGCAAGGCACTGATCGCCATTGCTGCTGTCTGGCTGGTCTGCGGCACTCTCACGAGAGCCGGCGACTGGCCGCACTATCGAGGTCCGAACCACAACGGAATCTCCGACGAGGTGGATTGGCAGGGCGACTGGGGCGACGCGGGCCCGAACGTACTCTGGCGGGCATCCGTGGGGACCGGTTCCTCGTCCGTGGTCGTCGCTGACGGGCGGGCCTATACGATGGGCAACCACGGCGAAGAGGAGGATCAGCAGGAGGACACCGTCTACTGCTTCGACGCGGGAACCGGCGAACTCCTGTGGACACACACCTACCACTGTCCGTTGCTGCCCAAGTACTACGAGGGCGGCACGCTCGCGACACCGACCGTCGACGGCGACGTGGTCTACACGCTTTCGAAGATGGGCGATCTGTTCTGTCTTCAGGCGGAGACCGGCCAGGTGCTCTGGGAGCAGCAACTGAACCGGGAGTTGGGATTCACACTCCCCACCTGGCATTTTTCCGGATCACCGCTGATTCTGGATGACCGGTTGATCCTCAACGTTGGCTCGGCCTGTGCTGCGTTCGACAAACAGACCGGCGCAGCTTCTCTGGGAGAATGGCCAGGACATCTGCGGCTACTCCACGCCGGTGCCCGCCACGCTCGACGGACACGAATGCGTCGTCTTCTGCGGGGCGGATTCCATTATGGGTGTGCAAACCGCTGACGGCGAGTTGCTGTGGCGTTACCCCTTCTTCAACAAGCATAAGGCAACGACCGCCGACGTGATCGTCCACAACAACGAGGTGTTCGCCTCGTGCGCCTAGACCGGGGTTGTACCAAGATCCGGATCGCCGAGGGAAAAGTGACACAGGTGTTTGACAACACGGTGATGCGAGACCTCCAGAGTTGCTCGGTTCTGTGGAAGGGATGCTTGTACGGATTTGATGAATTGTGGCTCAAGTGCATCGATTTCGAGGACGGCGGCGAGCGGTGGAGCGAGAAAGGCATGGGGAAGGGATCGCTTTCGATGTGCGCCGATGGCCGCATGCTGATCATGAGCGCCACGAGTGAGCTGGTGATCGCCAGGGTGAATCCTGCGAGAATTCGAAGTCATTGCGCGGCACGGGTCCTCCCGCGTGCGACGTGTCGGACGGTTCCCGTGCTGTCCAATGGCCGGATCTACATCAAAGCGCCAAGGGCGACGTGGCTTGCTTGGACGTGAGGCAGACGCAGGAGTGAGATCAACGACCATGCGATCCGGCGTCTGTCTGACACTCGTTCTGCTGGCGACCTCCCCCGCCTCTGGAGTGGAGCCCGGCGACATCGTCGTGAACTCCATCGGTATGAAGTTGGCCTACGTCCCGCCGGGAGGGTTTACGATGGGTAGCTCCCAGACAGAGCCTGGCCGCGTTGCCAACGAGACGCAGCACCGAGTCAAATTCGAAAGAGGATTTCGCATCGGCGTCACCGAAGTCACTCAGAAGCAGTGGCGGCTGATTATGGGAACGAACCCCGCGTTCTTTATGGGTGACGACCTCCCTGTCGAACGCATCACTTGGCCTGAAGCCGTTGAGTTCTGCCAACGTCTCAGCGAGCAGGAGAAGAAGGCGTATCGTCTGCCGACCGAGGCGGAATGGGAGTACGCCTGCCGTGCCGGCACGGCGTCGGTTTACTACAGCGGAGAGAACGAAGCGGCGTTGGATGAAGCTGGTTGGTATCTGGGGAACAGTGGCAACCAGTCGCACCCGGTCGGTCTGAAGCAGCCCAACCTCTGGGGGCTCTACGACATGCACGGCAACGTCTCAGAGTGGTGCGCCGACCGGCCAGGCGGCGAAAGGGGCGACGCGAATTCTGCGCAGCTGGACAGTAGAAGAGAAGGCACTGCGTGATCTCCGCGGCGGCTCGTGGGGGCTGACCGCCAGTCAATGCCGCTCAGCCTCCCGCCTGAGCAACGCCGGCACCTTTCGATTACTTCGATCTTGGATTGCGTGTCGTCTGCGGCGTCGATTGATCGAGCTGCATCGGCGGAGGACTTACCGAATCGACAGACGCGTGAGG
>CAVPPT010000010.1:0-197500 GCA_963707405.1 uncultured Planctomycetaceae bacterium
CCTTGACGCGATAGCGTTTGCCGCATGTGCACGTGACGACCATAGCGCCTGGCCCTCGATGCTGATCGCATGCTGCGTGTCTGCTTCCATCCCGATTCTGCGGTTATCGCGAAGAGACGTCAATGTGGCCTGTGAGTTTCCTCCGCCCATGCTGCGCGCAACCGCTCGCGCTTGAGTGAGAGGACGCGCCAGGGTGCCACTGCTGGCTTGTCCAGCAGTGCGCCAGGGTGCCACTGGCTCCGCCAGTGCATCCACATGAGTGCGATGCGCGTTGGTTGCACTGGCAAAGCCAGTGGCACACAACCCCAAACCCCCGTCTGAGAAGCAGGCTCACGCCTCACGCTTGCCGTGTGACCTCGCTCGCCAAGAGCTCCCACGCACCCATGCAGAAACGCCCGCCGCCAGGAGCCGCGCGACCATCCAGACGCTTCGCCTACCGCCGCGAAGAGGTGCTCGAACTGTTTGCCGACGCCGTCCGTGAACTGGGGGAGGATGTCACGCAGGCGCAGTTCGTCCGCTTCGCCAGCATGTCGGAGCGGCCCATCATCCGCCTGTTTGGCAGCTGGGCCGACTTGAGGGCCACTGCCGGCCTGGGTCCCTCACGCAGCCGTCTGAAGAGCCGCCGCTACACGCGCGAGGTCATCCTCGAGAAGTTGCGGGAGTGCATCGCGTCGCAGGGGCCGGACCTGTCGCTCGAGGAGTTCCTCGATGAGACGGGGATGTCGTACCGCACGCTGAGCCGGTGGTTTCGCGGCTGGCGCAATCTGCGTGAGGCGGCAGGACTGCCCCGTATTTCCTCCCGACCGCATGGCAACTGCCGGTATGACGAACAGACGATCCTCCGGGCCCTGCGCGTGTTCGCGGTCTCACCCACCGGCCCGAAGACGCAGTCCGAATTCTGCCGGCGCACGAGGATTTCACCGCAGGCCCTGCTGAGTCGCTTCGGGAGCTGGACCAGGGCCTGGCAGGCGGCAGGCCTGTCGGCTCCGCAGACGCGCCGCCGGTACAGCGACAAGGAACTGCTGGATGAGTATCTGCGTGTGCGCAAGATGTACCGCCGGCCGCTGCGCAGCTACGACTTCCAGCGCTATTCCACCATGCGCTGGGAGACACTGGTGCGCTGGCTGGGGGACGTGCGCACGATCGAGAAACGGGCGCGGGCCCAGCAGGTGCGCGACGAGGCGGTCCGCCGGGGCCTCATTCCCCCGGACGCTGTCTGACTTCGGCGGGACCGTTTAGCCGCGACTCGCGGAGGAGCGCGTCACTTCAGCGGTGCGTCGCTGCGGCCATCGTTTCCAGCGGCGGGAGGGTTTCCTCGAGCACACCTTTGACACGGGGCCACATCAGCGCCGCCTCCACCAGCATCCAGACTTCCAGGGCCAGCGCGATCAGCCCGATCGACGCCAGCAGCACGCTGCCGGTCGTCCACCACCCGTTGGGTCCAAACAGTTGCACCAGCAGCGCCCAGGCGGGCATCACCAGCATGAACAGCGTCGGCAGGACGATGAACCAGACTGGCTTGCCCCGACGCCACAGCCAGAACGTGATGACCAGGAACGCCAGACCCGCCAGCAACTGGTTGGTCGCTCCGAACAACGGCCACAGCAACTGTCCTCCCTTGCCCGCCGTGCTGAGACTCCACGGTTGTCCTGGCATGGGAAACATCGCCAGCCCGAACGCCGTGACGACGGCGAACAGCGTCGCGCCGTGTGCGTTTCGCAGCGGCCGGACGGCGGGGGCCAGCGCCGGCACACTCTCGCTGACGGCCCGTCCCAGTTCCTGCACCACATAGCGCTGCAGACGAGTGGCTGTGTCGAGTGTTGTCCCGGCGAACGATGCGACCAGCACTCCCATGATGGCCTTCGCCATCGTCCGTTCGATGCCGATGCCTTCCAGAAAGTTGGCCGAGCCCACGACGAATGCCCCGATCTTCACGGCGAGTCCTTTGTCCGCCGCCAGCCAGTCGCCGTAGACGGTGTTCCACAGTTCGGCTCCTTTGAGGCCCGGATACTCACCCGGCCATCCCAGTCCGATCCCCGCCGACACGGCCAGGATCACGAGCACGGCCAGAAAGCCTTCGGTCAGCATCGATCCGTACCCGACGAACTGGGCATCGGTCTCGCTCCGCAACTGTTTGCTCGACGTTCCACTCGACACCAGACAATGAAAGCCGCTGATCGCCCCGCAGGCAATGGTGATGAACAGGAACGGGCCACATCGGGGGCGCGTTCAGCGGACTCCACTGCACCGCCGGTGCGACGATCTCCACCGGCTCGCCGCCGACCCCCGACGTTCCGACGACGCACAGGGCGACCACGATCAACCCCAGACTGGAGATCAGCTGCAGGCTGTTGATGTAGTCCCGCGGCTGCAGCAGAATCCAGACCGGCAGCACACTGGCGACATAGCAATACGCCAGCAGCACGGCCGTCCAGACCCAGAGCGGCCATGTGCTCAGATGAGCGTTAATCCCCCGCACCCATTCGCCCAGCCGCCCCTCCTTCCCATGCGGTCCCGGGACAACTCGCTCCCAACCAGACCGTCAGGTACATCAGGGCCAGCGCGATGAGCGAGGGGACGACAGCAGGCTGGCGCCCCGGCGATGCAGCCACAGTCCGATCGCCACGGCGATCGGGATCTGCAGGAACACCGGCAGGATGGACTCCGGGAACATCTGAAACACGGACGCGATCACCAATCCGAAGATCGCCAGCACGATCCACAGGCCGAACAGCAGGATCGGTCAGAAACAGAAAGCGCACGCGGGGATTGATCACCCGGCCGGCGATGTCGCCCACCGTCTGGCCGCGGTTGCGCAGCGAGACCACCAGCGCCCCGAAGTCGTGAACCGCACCGATGAAGATCGAACCGAACAGCACCCACAGCAGCGCCGGCACCCAGCCCCACATGATCGCGATCGCCGGCCCGACGATCGGTCCTGTGCCCGCGATGCTGGTGAAGTGATGTCCGAAGACGATGCCCCGCGAGGTCGGCACGTAGTCGCAGTTGTCGTTGAGCTGCACGCTGGGGACCGTGGCCTCCGGGTCGAGCTGAAAAATCTTCCGCGCCAGCCAGCGTCCGTAGGTGTGATACGCCACGACAAAGGCGATAATTGATCCAATCGCGATCAACAATGTCTGCATACGAGAGAATCCTGAGGTGGGCATCAACGCTGACGCGTCGTACTTGTCAGACGCGGAAGCGTGCAGTATAACCAAAGCACGAACGACCGACACTAATCCTCAGAGGTGCTCACTTGCTTGCCGGACAGATCACTGCCCCCGGACGAATCGAACTGATCGACGTCGCCGAACCCGGACTCCCGCCAGCCCCCGGCCACATCCTCTTCCAGCCGGAACTCGCCTGTCTGTGTGGCTCCGACCTGCCCTACTTTGACGGCCAGTACCCGGACGAATCTCTGCAAACGGGGCATTCCCTGCACGAGATCATCGGCACCGTCATCGCGACCAACGGAAAGCGCTTTCGTCCAGGGGATCGTGTGCTGGCGGTCCCCGTCAATCAGGTGGGACTCTTCGAGCGATTCCCACTGGCGGAGGACCGGGCCATCCTGCTCGATCCACGGGCGGAACCGGAACTGGCTCTGCTGGCCCAGCCGCTGGGGACGGTACTGTGTGCCATCCGCAAGTTGCCTCCGGTTGTCGATCAGACCCTCGCCGTCGTCGGACAAGGGCCGATCGGGCAGATGTTCTGTGCCGTGCTGAGAAACCTCGGTGCCCGAAAGATCATCGCCATCGATCGACTGGCCGAGCGTCTCGCGGTGAGCCGGACGATGGGAGCCACCGACATCATCTGCACGGCACAGTGCGATCCTGTGGAACAGCTTTGCGCCTGACAGACGGAGCGCTGGCCGAGCTGGTGATTGAAGCGGTCGGACATCGCGACCAGCAGCTCAACCTGTGCATCGAACTCTGCCGGGCCTACGGGCGCATCCTCTGTTTCGGAGTTCCGTCGGAACATCCACTGGACGGCGTTCGTTGGCACGAACTGTTCCGCAAGAACCAGACGGTGCAGACGAGCGTCTTCCCCGACTTCGCCCGCGACTTCCCGTTGGCCATGCAGTGGATCGCTGAGGGGCGCGTGGATCTCCGCCCACTGCTCACGCATCGGTTTCCACTCGAACGCATCCAGACGGCGTTTGAGACATTCTGCAACCGCAGCGATGGCGCACTCAAGGTGCTGATCGAGTTCCCCACCTGCCCACGCAATGCAAAACCATGAGTGTCAAATGCCCGGCGATGGCATCGCCGGGTCACCCTCAATCCCCCCTCCCTGTCAGGGAGGGGTTGGGGGAGGGTCTCCGGGGTCAACAAACGAATCCCCTGTCGTTCGACTCGATCCGCTCGCCACCTTGTCACTAAGAGTGTGGGGTAGGGTGGGCGTTCTCCACCCATTCCGCCAGTCTCGCAATGCCTTCGGCCACTGCATCGACATCTGCAAGCACATCGTCATTCGAGTATCGCGCCACGCGCAAACACTGTTCGATCAGATACCGGGTCCGTTTCCGATCATGCTCGATACGCTCGTCATGCGACCGCCCATCGATCTCAATCACGAGCCGCGCCTCTGCACAGAAGAAGTCGACGATAGATGGGCCGACGATGTGCTGCCTGCGAAACTTCAAGCCGGCGAGCCTCTTCGTCCGCATGCGACTCCACAAGAGCCGTTTGGGAAACGTGGAGTCACGCCGTAGTTCACGGGCGCGTCCACATCTCCTCGGAGGGATGCGATGGCGTTTCTCTTTCAACGCTGGCCCCCTCCCTGAGAGGGAGGGGGATTGAGCTCACGCCTCCCGCTCGCATCGCATCATCAGCTGTCGTAGTCGACCAGAATCTGACCGCTGCGAAAGCCGGTGATCTCGACGCTGTAGTCACCGAAGTCGTACTCGACCTTGCGGCCCTGCCAGCGCTGCCGGACCGCCACGCACTCACACGGAGGCGCACAGATCTCAACGTTCACCATGCAGCCCGGCCGGCAAGGGTCACAGACGCAGACGATCATCGGTACGGCACAGGGATGAATCCGCCGGCTGTCGCGCACGCGGACGTTGTCGTACAAAGCGACAGGCATCGGCATGGTGGGATATCCCGGGCCGATGATGATCTCCTGCTGGGGGAGGGGTGCGGGCATCGGTGACAGAGTCGCCGGTGCTGCGGGCGTGGGCTCGGCTGGAACCGGTGCATAAAGTGCCTCATTCGCCCGAGCATTTTCCAGACAGACTGTCATGAGCAGTCCACAACACAGTCCCATCGCAAGTTGTCGCATGATGTCGTCCTCCACCGTTTGTTCTTCTGCCAGTTCGCCAAAATCGCCAGAGTTCACAGCCCCTTCACTTCCCCCAAGGATAACAACATGCCAGTGCGAAGTCTCGCCTTGTCTGCGAGATTGGCGTCTGCTTCCCGCTGCTGGCACCCGGAATCGAGAGAAACTCCTGTACATCACTGGCGTTGCGGAGTGGGCCTGTGCTTCCCATAATCGCAGTTCTAAGGGGCAGACGGGGAATCAGGCGGAACGAGTCAGTGAGCACGCACCCGGACAGGCAACATCGCGGCATTCAGCAAGGGGTCGCCGGTCTCATGATCGCGACGCTCGCCGCGTGTACGGGCTCGCAGCAGTCGAGCGAAACCGGTGCCGAGGCCGTGGCGACAACCCAGCCAGCGGCGACCGCACCCACTGCACAGCCTCGTGAGGAGATCACTGAGTCGGGTTCTGACTCGCGCGATTCGCGGACGCGATGGCTGGGGGACATCCCTTACGATGTCTTCTATGATCAGCCGTTACAGGTGGCCGCCGAGAATGCGACGGTGGCAACCCTCACCCCGGTCACGGGGACATCTGCAACGACCGATCCGACTTCTCCGGGTGTCACTCCCCAGGTCGCCGACACGCCGCCAGCTGAGGGACCGGCCGCATCGATGACGTCGCCGATTGACTGGGCGCAGATTGCCCCGATCGAACTCCTCGAGGAAGAGACCAAACAGGTCCGCAACCGCCTGACGACCAACCTGCAGACTGTCGCTACCTACAACAGCAACGTCGAGGCGATCGCGAACGACGGCGAGACCCTGGCGGTGCTCGCGGCCGTCATCGGGCAGCATCCCGGGCAGCTCGGCTGGAAAGACAAGGCACCTTATGTGCGCGATCTGGGTCACGAGATCTTTCTTAAGGCCGAGGGGTCGGGGCGCACGTCCTACACGGCGACACAGGCACCGTTTGAAAGCATCGTCACGATCCTGAATGGCGGACCGCCTCCCGAACGCGCAGTCGAAGAGAACGTGTCGTTCGCAGACATCGCCGACCGCGGCGAGATGATGAAACGCTTCAAGAAGTCCTTCGACTTCCTCAAGTCGGAGATCAACACGCCGGACCGACTGAAGGAGCAGGCCGATGCGGCCACGCGCGAGGCGACGGTGCTGGCGGCTCTCGGGAGCCTGCTGCGCGATCACAGCTACGATTCGGCGGATGAGCCGGACTACAAGCAGTTTGCCCTCGATTTCGTCGAGGGGAACCGGGGCATGGTGCAGGCCGTCAGCAACGCAGACTTTCCCGCTTTCGAGGCAGCACGCAGTCGTGTTCAGAACGCCTGCAATGCCTGCCATGGTGCATACGCATTTGGTGACGAGGGACTATGAATCGACGTCGAAAACTCCATCGCGGTCTGCTGTGTGTCGTGGGCCTGACGGGTTTGTGTCTGGCAGCGGCCGGACATGTCACGGCCGAAGAGGTCCTGCTCAAGAGCGGACATCGCCTGCAGGGAGACGTGCTCAAGGAGACGCAGCAGGATCTGTTCCTGGATGTGGGGGTCGATGTGATTCGCATTCCCCGCGACCGCATTCAGTCGCGACAGGCCGCTGCTTCAGAGGCGGAGCCCAACCCGCTCGAACGCCTGGATGATGGCAACGAGGTGTACAGCACTGCCCGGTTGCCACTCCGCTCGATCCGGGAGCTGGCGGCGACCTATGGCGAAGGTGTCGTGCTGGTCGAAACCACCAGCGGACTGGGCAGTGGGTTCATTCTCAACGACCGGGGTTACTGCGTGACGAACTATCATGTCGTCGAGCAGGAGACCCGCATCGCAGTGACGATCTATCACCGGACATCGCAGGGAGACTTCGCCCGCCGTCGCATCAAAGATGTGAAGATCCTGGCCCTTAACCCGTTCTTCGATCTGGCACTGCTGCAGATTCCCCAGCAGGAAGACTTCGCCTTTCAGCCGGTCTTCCTGGCGGGGTCGGATGATCTGCACGAGGGGGAAGAGGTCTTCGCGATCGGGAACCCGCTGGGACTGGAGCGGTCGGTGTCCGAAGGCATCGTCAGTACGCGGAACCGCACCTTCGACGGGATCGTCTACATTCAGACCACCGCGCAGATCAATCCGGGCAACAGCGGCGGACCACTCTTCAACCGCAAGGGGGAAGTGGTCGGCGTCACCAACATGAAGATCACCGGAGGCGAAGGACTGGGATTCGCCATTCCCATCACCTATGTCAAACACTTCCTCCTGAACCGCGACGCGTTCGCCTTTGACCCCAACAATCCCAACACTGGCTACCGCTATCTCGATCCTCCGGGACGACGAAACCCCGAACCACCCCCGGTGCCCAAGAGTGCGAGTGAGTGAGTTTCCTCCGACTCGACACTGATCCCCCTCCCTCGCAGGGAGGGGCCAGGGGAGGGTCTCCAGCAGAGTTGATGGGTGGATGAGTTGACGAAGATGCCCGGCGGAGCGTTTCCAAGCCCACGGGCGGCCGCCCGTCAGAACAGGTCTGCCTGGGAAAGATCACCGGGGTTACCTGACAGATCCTTCCTCCGCCGGGTGCCACTGCTGGCTTGTCCAGCAGTGCGCCGACATTAGAGGTGTCTGGTTGCCATGCCCGCGGTCAGTTCGCCGACTGCAGGTCCCGTAACGCCTCGGTGCGCGTCGGATAGATTCCGCCACAGGGTATCGAGGTTCGTGATCGCCAGCACCTCGGCACAGTACGGGCTCAGTCCGCAGATGGCGAACTGCCCCTGCCTCTTCTGGGTGCGATCCCACAGCCGGAAGAGTACCTCGATGAACGACGAGCCGAAGAACGTCACATGGGACAGATCCACGAGCACGCAGGGCTGGGTGTCGGAGACGCCCTGCAGCAGAACGTCCTTGACCTTCTGCGTGGCGGGCTCGTCAAGCGTACTCAGACCCCGGTCGAACTCGACAATCGCGACGCCGTCCTCGTCATGTACCTGAACTTCGGCCATCAGTTCCGACCAGACTCTCTCGCTGCCGCAAAAGTTACGTTCGTGGGTGATGTCTTCGACACGACGACGCCCACCGCTCATGGCCCCATCCTACCCGCCGCCACCTTCAAGTCAAATCCGCTGGGGGGGCATAGGAATCAGGAAATGGGGAGCGGGAGTTCAGGATTGGCGACTCTCATCGGGTTGCTGCCGATCCAGTAATCTGCCGTTCGGGCAATCATTGCCTCTGGAACACCTCGAAGAGTTCAGATGTGCCCGAAGATTCTCCCCGTTCTCCTGACTCCTACCTACTACCCACTGACGCGCGACACCACATCCACCAGACGTTCCACGTCCTCCGCCGAGGTATACATGTGCGGACTGATCCGCAGCCTGCCGTCGCGCGCGTTGAGCACCACCCCATGACGCAGGCAGTGCCGCTTGCGCTCCGCCGGGTCGAAGCCGGGCAAGTCAAAGGCCACAATGCCCGACCACTCACTCCCGGTGCGACGTGAGACGATGCGGGCTCCGACGGAGCGTAAGCCTCTCGCAGCACAGGTTGGTGACTTCCGCCAAACGATGTTCCAACTCACCCGTTGCCAGCGCCGACGTCAGTTCCAGACTCGCCGCCAGACCCACAAAGCCCGCCATGTTGTGCGTGCCTCCCTCGAACCGGGACGCATCCGGCTTGAGTCTCAGCGCCTTGTCCGCGAAGTCGCCGGCCTGCGTGACGCTCTGCCAGCCCACCCCCAAGGTCCGCAGCCGATCGAGGTGTTCGCCCCGCACATACAGCACACCGGCACCTTCGGGCCCGAGCAGCCACTTGTGCCCGTCTGCTGCGAGAAAGTCAACCGGCATCTGCGAGACATCCAGATCGAGGACGCCCAGCCCCTGAATCGCGTCCACGAACAGAAGCGCTCCCCGCTCATGTGCGATTTCCGCCAGTGCCACCAGATCCGCTCGGTATCCGCTGGCATAGCCGACCCAGCTCAGCGCCACGATCCGCGTCCGCTCGTCGATGCACTGGCGCATTGCCAGTGGATCGATGATCCCGTCGGGGCAGTGAACCTGCCGGCATTCGACATCTCGCGAGGCCAGATTCATCCACGCAAACAGATTCGAGGGGAACTCGGAATCGGGAACGACGACGTTGTCTCCCGGCTGCCAGGGATAACCCTCGGCCACCAGCATTACGCCCTCTGTCGTGTTGCGGATGAGCGCGATTTCGGCGGGAGATGCCTGCAATCGTGCTGCGGCCAGTTGCCGGACGTTCTCGATGCGGGCCCGCCAGCGGCCCCAGTCCACCACCCCCTGTTCACAGAAATGATCGGTCCACTCGCGCAGGGCAGCCCGCGTGGGCTCCGGCAGCGGCGCGACACCGGCATGATCGAAGTAGGCCCATCGCCGTGTGATCGGCATCGCCTCCCGCAGGCACTCCCACACCGAACTGGCCGTCTGGGTCACAACGTCTCCTCATCTGCGGTTTCACCGGTCACACCAGCGCCCTATCATCCCGGTTCCTTTTCACGACGGCAACCTGTGGAACGCTGCATGTCTGCTGAGACTCCGTCCCGAGACGACCTGGCTGCCGAGTTTCTCGACCACATTCCGTTCACTCCTTACCCGTCGCAGGAAGATGCCCTGCTCGCCTGGTTCACGGCGAAGGAAGGGGTCCTGGTCTGTGCACCGACAGGGACCGGGAAGACGGTCATCGCGGAGGCGGCACTCTTCGAGGCCTTGCGGACAGGCACGACCGCCTACTACACGACCCCGCTGATCGCGCTGACCGAGCAGAAGTTTAGGGAGATGCAGGAGTCCGCCACACGCTGGGGCTTCTCACCCGATGACGTCGGCCTGGTGACCGGAAACCGCCGCGTCAATCCGCAGGCCCGCGTGCTGGTGGTCGTGGCCGAGATTCTGCTCAACCGTCTGCTCCATCCCGCCCAGTTCGACATGAGCAACGTCTCAGCGGTCGTGATGGATGAGTTTCACAGCTTCAACGATCCCGAACGGGGTGCGGTCTGGGAGCTGTCACTCGCGCTGCTGCCCGAGCATGTGCGACTGCTGCTGCTGTCGGCGACGGTGGGGAATGCGGTCGACTTCATCCTCTGGCTGCGGCGCGCCCATGGCCGCACCGTACAGCTCAGTCAAAGCACGCATCGCAAGGTGCCGCTGCACTTCGAGTGGGTCGGAGATCAGTTGCTGAACGAGTTGCTCGAACAGATGGCTGATGGAGATGACGACGCCCGCCGGACGCCGACGCTGCTGTTCTGTTTCAACCGGTCGGAGTGCTGGAGCGTCGCCGAGCAACTTAAGGGCAAGGCCATGCTGCACGACGGACAACGGCAGGCGCTGCAACAGGCGATCGATCAGTACGACTGGAAACTCGGCGCCGGCGGGAAGCTGAAGCAGATTCTGCTCCGCGGTGTGGGGGTGCATCATGCGGGGATGCTGCCCCGTTACCGTCGGCGTGTGGAAGACCTGTTCCAGCAGAAGCTGCTGTCGGTCTGCGTCTGTACCGAGACGCTCGCGGCGGGCATCAACCTGCCGGCGCGGTCGGTCGTCCTCACGACACTGCTCAAGGGCCCTCCTGACAAAAAGAAGCTCATCGACGCCAGTTCCGCCCATCAGATGTTCGGCCGCGCCGGTCGGCCACAGTTCGATGATCGCGGCTTTGTGTATGCCCTGGCACATGAGGACGATGTCCGCATGGCCCGCTGGAAGGCGCAGTACGATCAGATTCCCGAGGACACCAAGGATCCGGGGCTGATCCGGGCGAAGAAGAACCTCAAACGCAAACAGCCGGTCCGCAGCAAGACCCGGCAGTACTGGAACGAACCGCAGTTCGATAAGCTGATCGCCGCCCCACCGGCGAAACTTGGCAGCCGGGGACATCTTCCCTGGAGGTTGCTCGCCTACCTGCTCGAGATCTCTCCGGACGTGGAGCGGCTGCGGGACTTCGTCTCCCGGCGCATGCTGGACGACAAGGAACAGGTTCAGGCCCAGAAGCGGCTGACCCGCATGCTGGTCACTTTGTGGGAGCAGCGCTACATCGAACTCGAGCCCGCACCACCCGAGACCGACGAGTACCGCCGGCGTCCTGACAAGGACGCACCTCCATCTGCCGCAGACACCGTGGTTGCGAATGCAGACGTCAGTCCTGAACACAACGACGTCAAAGTTGAGCAGCACGCACCGGCCTCGACCGGAACGTTTGGTCAGGTCCTGCAGCAGGCATTGACCCAGGCGAAGTCGCCTCCCTCGGCGGCGAAGGTGAAGGACAAGGGCACACCGGGCGGCGCAGCATCAGACGATGCCGAGGAAGAAGGACCGCCCGAATATCGGCCTCTGCGCCATCGCCAATCCCGAACTGGCCCAGCTGCTGGTCTTTCGCAGCGTTCATCCGCTGTATGGAATGTTCCTGCTCCGGCAGATGGACATCGCGGACGAGGCCGAACGGCTGCAGGCGCTCGAAAGTGTCCTCGAGGTGCCGGGGTCGCTGTTCATGGATGTCCGCGTTCCCGGACCCGATGAGCTGCCGCCCGGTCAACTGGCCCGGCAGCGTCTCGATCCGCTCCTCATTGAACGTGGGCTCGCCACCGCTGACGAGATCGATCCCTCACAGATGCAGGAAGATAAGTATGGACGGCGGCGCAGTCATGGCGTCCCGTTCGCCGACAAACTGCGGAGGGTTTTCGACAGTGAATGTCCCGGTGCCGGTGACCTGCGGACGAGTCCGGTTTGGATCGCCGGTGAACTGGCTCACTTCGGCGGAGACTTTCACAAGTATGTCACAGGCCGGGATTTGACGAAGCAGGAAGGGCTGCTCTTTCGTCACCTGCTGCGATTGATACTGCTCTGCGGCGAGTTCTCGCAGCTCTGTCCACCCACGTGGAAGCCGGAGGAGTGGCAGACATGGCTGCACGAACTCGCCATGCAATTGACGGAAAGCTGCCGGGCGATCGACCCGGAGAGCACCGATTCGTCCCTGCAGGTGATGCAGACGCCCGATCCGCTGCTGGCCGAGACCGGCGTCAGTTGAATTGACGAGTTGACGCGGCAGGGGTGGCGGGTGGCAGGGTCAGGAGCGAAACGGATGGCCCTGGCATCAACTGCGGCGCAGGGCCAAGCTCTCGGCACTGGTCTCTCCGCTCGTGTCATGTCGAAGCTGGCAGCTTCGAATACGAATCAAAGAGTGATCGGCCGTTAGGCGCGCAAATCACTGGCCACTCAGCGCCTGTCGTCGCAGGTTCTCATCAAAGGCCGGGTTGCGTGGCTCCTCAAGCCCGCCGATCAACAGCAGGCCATCCAGAGCTACTTCGGTCTTGCGGAGTTCGACCAGTGCATCGAGGTAACGCAGTTGGGCCTCGAAGTAACTGCGGCGGGCCGAGAGCACCCGCAGGAAGTCGAACTGTGCCGGATACGCTTGCTCGATGAGTGCCAGACTCTCCGACTCGCGGGGAAGAATGCGGTCCCGAAACACCTGCACGCGGATGCGAGACTGCTCGTACTGTCCGAATGTCTCGGCGAGTTGCGCCTGCAGTTGCAGCGTCAGACGTTCGAGATTTGCACACGCCGCATGGTAGTCGGCGACCGCCCGCTGGACGTTCCCGCGATTGTCGTTGAAGACCGGGAGCGGGAGTCCCAGATTGACCATGGCCCCGTTCTGATCGTTCGCGTTATTGTGCATCCCTCCCACGATCGCCTGCAGATTGGGAATCGGCTGCGCCTCCTGCCGATCGATCATCGCTCGGGCCTGACGCACCTGGGCCTGGGCCTCCTGTAATGAAGGACTGGCCGTCAGCAACTGCTGCCGGGCCAACTCGAAGCTTCGCTCGGGACCGTCATCTTCCAGATTTCCATTGAGCTGGCCAATCGTGAGCTGAGGACAGCCGATCACAGCAGCGAGTCGTTGCAGACTCGCGCGAAGCGACTTCAGCCGTTTCGTGCAGGACAACGACTTCATTCCATTGAATCTCGGACTGCAGCACATCGGCATGGGAACCCTGCAGTGCATCTTCCAGAGCGCGTGCGGTGTCCACACCATCGCGGGCGATCCGCTCCAGGTCGGATGTCAACTCGACACGGCGCTGGGCTCCGAGCGTTTCGTAATACTGCCTGCGGACATCGTTGCGGACCTTGAACCGCTGGGCTTCCATCTGCCACTGGAGCAATTGCACTCGCTGGTCAGCGACGGCGACGTTCCGCTCGAGCTTGTGCCCAAGCACAATTGTCTGACTGACGTAGCCCCCCTGCATGCCGGCAGTCCCCTGGTTGCCGATCTCCTGGCCCAGATAGCCGAGTGTAGGGTTGGGCAACCGTCCCGCCTGGTAATGCACGCCGCGGGCAGCGTCTGTCAGTGCCGCTGCTTGCCGGAGCGTGGGATTGTTGACCGCCGCAATCCCCTCGAGGTCCGCAAGTGAGAACACTTGAGCATCTAGGTCCAGCGACGAGGGTGCGGCGACCGGAGGTTCAATGTACGCTGGGGTCTCGTCTCCGACAGCCGGGTCGACGTCAACAACGACCACAGGTTCGTGACTCACAAGGCGGCAGGACCCCGGAGTCGCCTCTGCGACAGACACGCCGTCGACCGGGGATAGTGCATCGTCTACCGCATCGGACAACTGGACATCAGCTGCCGGGATTGACGCTGCCTGTTCCAGAGTGCTGGATCGCGTCGACGGCGCAGTGCGGCAGGAGACGCAGAGTGCCATCACTGCTGTCAGGGCCAACCCGTTCGGGGGCCTCATGTTGTCATCCCCACTCCGTTGTGGATGAACGACCAATCCTCCTGCAACATCGGTCATCACGGAACTGCCGGGTGAATCGCGCTCTCCTGAGCAGAGCAACCGGGCGATGGAGAATAATCGATCGAGGCCGCACAATCGCGCCGATCGTCAGAACCGGACGCACTACTTCAGGGCATCGTCAGGATCGCCGGGGAGCATCTTGCGCAGCAGCTTCGCAAAGCCGCGGTCATTTTCCTTGCGCAGGTTATCCGCGATCGTGTGCAGTTGCCCACGCACCCAGGCCTCATGGATGTCGGGGTCGAGCCGTTCCAGCGACTCGCTGACATCTTCAAAGGTGGGGGGATGCGGTTCTCGCGGCGGCGCCGCCTGGGCTGGAGGCGCCACCGGCGGTGATACAGGTGCCGGGATGCCGTTTCTGGGTGGCGACTGCTGCAGCAATGTCCGCAACGCACCCAGCAGTTGCTCGTTCTGACGTTCCAGCGACTCGACCCGGCTCGTCACCGACTGCTGCTGCAGGGCAAACATCTCCAGCATCAGTTGCCGGGTCTTCTCCAACGCCTGTTCCTGGGAATGACCCAGTGCATGGACGACATCCCGCACCAGTGTCGCAGGCACTCCGGACGGTGACGACGCGACGCTCGCCGCAGATGGGGCCGGCTGTGAGGACGAGCCATTCCTGTGTACCGGCACCAGACCGTTTCTGTTCGCGGGCATCACCTCCAGAGGGCAATCATCGTCGAGTCCGGCTACATGCACCTGGAACTCGCATTCGCCGACGTGCAGGTGTGTCTCTGCGGGAAGTCGGGCATAGGCGATCGACTGGTCGTTCACGCGGGTTCCGCTGCTGCTGCCCAGATCAACCAGCCAGGCACTCTTGTCCGTCAGCACCAGACTGCAATGGACATCCGCGACTTGCGGTGTGCACGCAGAACTTGCATAAAGCACTCGCTCCGATCAGCGAGACCTGCTTGCGCGATCGTACGGCAGCCCCCGACTTCGCACCGCGGCGCAATCGCAGTTCGACGGACACCTCTGTGGGGTGGTGAAGCTCCTCTTCCTCCCCTTCTGTCAGATCCTCGCCGATGGGTGGCAGCTGGTGATCTTCGTCCCCATCTTCATCCACGCCGGCCACGCGTACCACATAGCGACCGAGATGGAAGTCCGCCGGTAACTCGAGCCAGACAGAGTCCACCTGTTCGCAGCCCGCACGGAGAGACTGATTCCCGGTGAGGTCGCAGACAAACAGCCGTTCTTCCACCGCCTGGAGATAGACATGGCAGTCTGCGAGCGAATCGTCCGGCAGTCGGATGTTGCAAGCGGTTCCCGATCCAATGAGGGCATAGGGGACCGCGAGGTGATGGCCGTGCCAGGCGTTGGCATCGCTGGAGCGCAGCAACACTCCGAGCCCTTTCGGGTGCCCACACTCGGCAGAAAAGCTCATCATCGGGCCCCCCGGGACATCCCGGACACTACAGCCACTCCGCGCCACTGCGCCTGCACGACGCAGCGGCCGCCCTCTGCCTGCTGGACAGGAGGGAGCCGCACCTACCTTAGTCTCCATGTGCGGTTCACGCCTTGTCAACAGTCTCCCGGAGCTGTCCCCCGGGAATCGAACTGCGGGCGTCCAGTTATTCAGGTCTGCACGGTCAGATAGTGGTCAAATGTCGCATTCTGAGCCCAGAAATGCCTCTGTCGTCATTCCCGTGAGGCGCGAATCCAGAACGGAGTACAAGATGGCTGCACCCCCAACCGGACGCGGCCGGCGGGCTTTCCAACGCTAAGTCTGCGGCGCGGTGGGTTGGCCCAGTGGCCATCGGCATCGGTCCCACTGAGGAGGACGCCCTTCGCATTCCACCCCAGATGGGCCCGGACATCAGCCGCCGCGTACCGCAGCGTCAGTCCGCAGCGACGCCGATCCGAATCGTTCGCTTCCGAGCCATGCAAGAGCAGATCGGAGTGGAGCGAGACTTCGCCCGCCCGCAGAATGTCGTCGACCGGCTCACCGTACTGTTCGGGATTCTCGATCGTCTGGTTGAGTACGTTGTGCTCCTCGGACGAACTGGGCCGATAGGTCAGATGCCCGAAGTGGTGCGACCCGCGAATGAACCGCATGCAGGCGTTCTCGGTGTCGGCATCATCGATCGCCAGCCAGACCGTCACGGCCTTTGTCGGTGTCAGTGGCCAGTAGCTGGCATCCTGGTGCCAGGCGACGCTCTTGCCATCGTGCGGCATCTTGCAGAAGAAGTGCGAGCCCCAGCCGACGACATGCTCCCCCAGCAGATCGCAGACGCACTGCACTATGCGCGGGTCCGTCAGCAGGTCGTACACAGGGCCATATTTGAGATGCGCGGAGCTGATGGAGTAGCTGTCCTTCCCGGCGGCCAACGTTTGTGCGAGCAGGTCGTCGAAGTAGGTCCGGATGTCGGCGATCTCTGCGGGAGAGAAGATCGGGACAGGACGCACGAAGCCGTCGCGGTTGAATCCCTCGACCTGTTCGCGCGTCAATCGGCGGGGCGACGTGACGCTGCTGGGATAGAACCGCAGGTCGCGCTCCATCGTCGCCAGTTCGCTGTCGTCGGGGATGATCTTGAAATCAGTCGGCTGTTGCATGTGCGGGATAGTCCCCTATTGTCCCGGAGGGACGGCCTGACAGTACTCGCCGAGAGTGTGTTTGCCGAGGCGGTGGCCTTTCCCTCGTTCACCCCCAGAGGTACCGTGGATCGTAGTCGATGTCGTGCCTGGCCCGGATGGCGAGAAACTCTTCCGGAAACGTCCGCGTGCGGTGGTGCTCTGCTTGAGCGTCACTGTACCTGATCGTCGCGTCACTCTGCGAGAGTGAGGCGGGCCCCGAGAATGTGGCCATGTAGCAGCACTCAGTCGACTTGTCACTGCTGTGAAGGCTCGACTATCGTGAGGATTGTTTCGAACGGCGGTGGCGAGCGATTGGTCGTCATGATTCCGAAAATCACTTCCCTGCTTGTCCTGTGCGTGTGGCTGCTTGGACGCGGTGGCATCTCTGCCGATGACAAGTCTGCTGCCGACAACGCACCTCAGTTCGAAAGCGACATCCGTCCCATCCTTAAGGCGATGTGCTTTCGATGTCACGGCGAGGCGGACGAGCTTTCAGGAGGATTGGACGTCCGACTCGTGCGACTGTTGAAAGTCGGGGGCGACTCCGGCGCGGCGATTGCCGATGCGAAGCTCGACGAGAGCCTCCTCTGGCAGCGGATCGTCAACGATGAAATGCCTGCGGGACCGAAGAAGTTGTCGTCGGGGCAGAAGGAGACGATTCGTCGCTGGATTGAAGCCGGCAGCCCGACACTGCGCGACGAGCCGGCCAATCTCGAGGATGCGAAGTACACGGCCGAGGAGCTGAGCTTCTGGGCCTTTCAACCTGTGACGGAAGTGAGCATTCCTCATTTCGACGGGGCCACGGTCCGAACACCGATCGATGCGTTCATCGCGAAGCGACTTGCGGACGAGGGACTGAGCCAATCGCCCGCAGCGGATCGCGCGACGCTGTTGCGGCGGGTCACGTTCGATCTCACGGGATTGCCGCCGACGGTGTACGAACTCCAGGCCTTCCTGAACGACGACTCCGACGAGGCCTATGAAAAGGTGGTGGACCGATTGCTGGCTTCGCCGGAGTTCGGCGTGCAGTGGGGA
Organism: uncultured Planctomycetaceae bacterium; assembly: GCA_963707405.1. Lineage (GTDB taxonomy): Bacteria > Planctomycetota > Planctomycetia > Planctomycetales > Planctomycetaceae > CAVPPT01. Next base: position 17,652 of record CAVPPT010000010.1, read on the forward strand.
AGGCACTGGCTCGATATCGCGGGCTACAGCGAAACCGAAGGGCATCAGGCCAACGACATTAAGCGACCGCAGGCGTGGCGGTACCGCGACTACGTCATCAGCGCCCTGAACGACGATAAGCCGTTCGATCAGTTTCTTATCGAGCAACTGGCCGGTGACGAACTGCTTTGGGAAGGGTGATGGTGAATGCCGATCCAGAGAATCGTCGGCATGTCGAACTGTTGACAGCGACCGGTTTCCTCAGATGGGACCCGACCTGACGACCCGCGAAAACGGGCTCGTCGATCGCAATCAGGTCGTGGCCGAAACGATCAAGGTCGTTTCGTCGGCGACTATCGGTCTGACGGTCGGCTGTGCGCAGTGTCACGATCACCGTTACGATCCGATCTCAGCCGAGGACTACTATCGGTTGCGAGCGGTGTTCGATCCGGCGCTGCCGATTCACGACTGGCCGCAGCCGGAGAAGCGGGTGGTCGACATGACGAAGTCGAGACCCAGAGAGAGATCGATGCGATCGAGGCCCAGGCTGCCGCGCAGGAAGCCCAGCTCAAAGAGCAGCGACTCGCACTGGGAGCGACGATCTACCAGCGACTCGTCAGCGAACTCCCCGCGGACGAACGCGAGGCCATCGTCGCCGCGACGAACAAATCGGCGGAGGAACGAGTCGACCCGAGATCGCGATGTTCAAGCAGTTCCCGATGTTCAAATCGGTGCGGCAGATCGCGGATCGGCTGTCGGTTTATGACGTACAGGCCAACAACAACTTCTTCAAGGAAGAGGAGAAGATCAAAGAGCTGCGGGCCTCCGGTCCGCCGAGGCAGCTCGTAATGAGCATCTGTGAGCCGGAGGGGGCGATCCCGGAGAGTGCGGTCTTCTCACGAGGTGATCCACTCTCGCCGAAGGAGCCGGTCGAGCCCGGCGAGTTGTTTGTCCTGGCTCGCGATCGCGAGATACCGCCGGTTCCGATCGATCGGGACGCGTTGCCGACGACGGGTCGTCGGTTCGCGTACACGCGCAACTGACCGACGGCACGCATCCGACGGTCGCTAGGGTGGCTGTCAATCGTCTCTGGCAACATCATTCGGGCGCGGATTGGTCGCCACGACCAGTGACTTCGGACTGGCAGGCCAGCGGCCGTCGCATCCCGAGTTGCTCGATTGGCTGGCCGATGATTTCGTCGACCACGGTTGGAAGATGAAGCGGTTGCACAAGATGATTGTGATGTCATACACGTATCACCAGGTCGTCGAGCCGGACGTCGGAGCGGACGCGATCGATCCTGACAATCGTTTGCTCTCGCGAATGAACCTGCGGCGTTTGGATGCCGAGGAAATTCGCAACGCGCTGCTGTCTGTCACGGGACTATTGAAACTGGAAATGGGCGGTCCATCGGTGCCGATTGCGACTGAGCCCGATGGTCGCACGGTGATCGGCAAGGCTATTTTCAACAACGGCGGGCTGTTCGAGCAAGTCGAAGACGTTGGCGACCAGAAGTACCGCCGCAGCGTGTATCTGTCCAGCGAACGTGTATCGCCGTTGACGATGCTCGATACGTTCGATGCCCGACGATGGCTCCCAATTGTGACCGCGAACAGTCTCAACCGTTGCGCCGCAATCGTTGTGGTTTCTCAACGATGCTTTGATCGTAGACCTCACTGACTTCGGATGAGTTTGCGAATGTTTATGCTGTGCCGACAACGCAGCGGTGCCGGCGAGAGTTGCGCAAGGATCCCTGATCTTTCGCCACTTCTATTCTTGCGAACCAACGGATGCAGAAACGCGGACTTGCCTGGCGTTTTTGGGCTCAGTCACAGCGGCTACGACAGGTACGACGATCGATTGGGTTGCACGTCAACAAGGACGCACACGCCCCGGAGTGTGCGGCGCTCTGCGACATTCTGCCAATCGCTGCTTTCAACCAATCGCTTTTTGTACGTGGACTGATGAAGCCTCAACTTTGTTCACGCCGACATCTCTTGGAGTCGACCGGCTTCGGATTGGCTGGAATCGCTGCGTCTATGCTTTTGCGCCAAGACGGTCTGTGGGCGGATGACACCGTGGCTCTCACGAAACCGGTGCTGGTATCGGAGTCGTTTGACTTGTCGCCGAAGCAACCGCCGAGACCGGCGCGGGCCCACGCGATGATCTCGATGTTCATGATCGGTGGGCCCAGTCAAATGGATATGTTTGATCCGAAGCCGGAATTGATTCAGCGCGACGGCGAGGACTACGGGGCGGAAGTTGTGTTCGATAACGCAGCGCAGGCCAGTCGCAAGCTGATGGGACCGATGGCGACGTTTCGTCCGCGTGGAGAGTGCGGCATGGAACTGTCCGACCTCATTCCTCGCCTGGGCGAGATCGCTGACGACATCACTCTGATTCGTTCGATGCACAGCGACGTGAACAATCATCTGCCGGCGATGTACGCACTCAACACGGGTGCGGGACGCGCGGCCGGGCGACACTGGGGGCCTGGCTGACGAAATCGTTGGGCAGCCACTCGCGGGAGCTACCCGCGTATGTCGCGCTGACGCACCCGTGGGGGATGCCTCTCATGGGAAGCGATATGTGGAGCAATGGTGCGCTGCCATCGCTGTATCAGGGGACTGTCGTCCGTCCGACTGAGCCGCGTATCCTGAATCTCGATTCCCCCGCCCGCTACCACGGGGAGCCGCAGCGCCGACGGATGCGACTCATCGTGAACTCAATCGTGGACACCTCGAGGAGCATCCCGGCGAAAGCGATCTGGCAGCCCGCATCGCCAGCTATCAACTGGCTGCCCGCATGCAGACGTCCGCAAAGGAAGCGTTCGACCTCGCTTCGGAGAGCAAAGCCACGCTCGACATGTACGGCATCAACGAAGCCACAACACGTGACTACGGCACCCGCTGCCTCATCGCGCGGCGACTGGTGGAACGGGGCGTGCGGTTCGTGCAGATCTTCAACAACGGTCAGAGCTGGGATCATCACGATTCGATTCTCACCGCGCCTCCCCAGTCGTTGCCTTGAGATCGACCGTCCCGCCGCCGCACTCGTGCGTGACCTCAAACAACGGGGCATGCTCGATGAGACGCTCGTGCAATTCACCGGCGAAATGGGCCGCCTGCCGGTGATCCAAATCCCCAGCGGTGACGAGCCGATGAAGCGCGTCGGTCGCGATCACAACACCTTCGGCTTCAGCCAGTGGGTCGCGGGGGGCGGCATGAAGGGGGGCTACGTTCACGGCGCGACCGACGACTTTTCCCACCATGCGGTCGAAGGGGTCGTGACTCACCACGACTGGCTTGCTACCGTGCTGCACCTGTTCGGACTGGAGCATCACACCGTCACACACCGCAGCGGCACTCGCAATCTTTCCCTCGTCGAAGAGCCGACCGCCCACGTCGTCCAGGAATTGCTCGCCTGACCTGAAGGCCGACCAGTATCAATGGCAGCCGCACAACACCCCGTGTCGCCTGGTCCGCTTGTCATCATGAATCCGACATCGTCATCCCCTGGCAAGTCGAACCGTCCGATAAGTTCGTCGCCAACCGCTCATGCCTTTACTGCGATCCGCAGGTGTTGTCGTGCTCTTTCGTCTGACGAGTTAGTCGCCTCCTCGACTCAATCGCCAGAGCAACGGCAGATTCTGGAGTGTCGGACAGGACAGTCAGATGGCCCATCTTGCGGTGGGGTCGTGCTTCTCTCTTCCCATACAGATGCAGTTTGACGCTGTCGGACATCAGAGCTTGTTGCCAAGGTGGATCCCCATCAGACCACAACTCGCCCATCAGGTTGACCATCGCAGCGGGCCGCAATTGCTCGGTCGATCCCAGCGGCAAACCACAGACTGCCCTCACTTGCTGCTCAAACTGGCTCGTCATGTGGCGCATCAATCGTCAGATGGCCCGAGTTGTGTGGACGGGGGGCCACCTCATTGATCCATAATTCACCATCTCTTGTCAGAAAGAACTCGATGCACACCACGCCGACGGCTCGAGCTTCTTGACTACGATTTGCGCAATGTCGATCGCCTTCGTTGAGACTCGCGAGGAAACACCAACTGGCGTGCTCGATACGTCCAGGATGTGGTTGCGGTGAATGTTGCTGATGGGGGCAAAGCAGGCGGTTTCCCCATCTCGCCCCCGAGCGACGACCACGGAGAGTTCGGCTTCCAGATCGACCCAACGTTCTAATACTGCTCCATCGGAGCTGATCGACGGCAGAGCCTCGCAGATTTCTTCACGAGACTCGACCCGCCTCTGTCCTTTGCCGTCGTATCCCCAAGAGGCACTCTTCAATACAGCCGGGAGACCACAATCTCCACAGCCTGATCGACATCGGCAAGTGAGCGGACCGGCGCAAACGGTGTGACTGGTAGACCCTCACGCCGAAAAAGGTCTTTTCGCGAAGACGGTTCTGCGTCGTATGCAGTACCTGACCGGCGGGATACATCGGGGCGTAGCGTCCGGCAGCTTCAGCCGTTACGACTGGCACGTTTTCAAACTCGAAGGTGATGACATCGACGCGGCGGGCAAACTCAGAAACAGAATCCAGGTCTGCGTAGTCCGCCTGAATCTCGACATCAGCCACTTGGCCGGTCGGGGTGTCATCATCCGGAGAAAATACATGGACACGGTAACCCATTTGCCGTGCAGCAATGGCAAACATCCGGCCTGAACTGGCCGCTCCCCGAAACCCCGATGACAGAACCCGGTAAGACAATATCACTCATTCGAGAGAATCCTGAAGGACGGTGTTCGTCTGTTGCTCATGAAACGTCTGCAATCGCTGACGCAAGTCGGCATCCGTCCGCGCGAGCATTCTGATCGCTAAGAGGGCTGCATTTTTCGCCCCAGCTTCACCGATCGCCAAAGTTCCCACGGGCACTCCCCCCGGCATCTGAGCGATCGACAGACAACGAGTCCAAGCCTTGCAATGCACGGCTTTGGACGGGCACTCCGAGGACGGGCAACATGGTTTGGGCAGCGACCATGCCCGGTAAGTGTGCCTGCGCCTCCCGCGCCGGCGATGATGATGCTGAGTCCTCGCTCCTCGGCAGTTTGCGCGTACTTGCGCATCCGGTCCGGCGTGCGATGGGCAGAGACCACGCAGCACTCATGCGGCACCTCAAACCGCTTCAGCATGTCTGCTGCAGCACGGAGTGTCGCCCAGTCAGACTTACTCCCCATGATGACTCCTACCAAAGGTGGCAAGGCGTCCGCACTCCCGTGGTTTCGCTCTTCTTCGTGGTTGATCTCAGATTGCACACTATTCTCCTTCGATGCCTTCGTGTTATCAGACCGGGGCGAATCGGCCACTTTGGTGCTTATAACGAGTGAAGGTGCCACTTTCAGCCAGATAGAATAATCCGTGTATCTCGATATCGCCCGAATCGATTCCTGGCTGTATCGCAGGAGACTTGGCCAAGACCTTCACCCGCTGAATCAATTGAGTTTGTCCCCGCGCGTTCAGCTGTTCGCGTTGCTGGACCCGCTGCCACAAAGCGTCTCCACCGCCGAGTCGCTCGATCGGAGGAATCCTTCGGCAAGAGATCGGGATTCCGGAACACATCGAGTGACCGCAGATGACGATGTCGCGCACACCCAGTCGTTCGACGGCATCGTCGACGATTGAGTGCCACGTTGTGCCATTCTGAGGACTCGCAGTGGAAAGCACTTCCAGTGGGCCGCATGATCATCGCAGACGACGTTGCCCGGACAGGCTCCAGGACCGGATCCATGACAACGTCACTGCATGCGACCCACAGGATCTTTGGATGTGAGTTGTTGGTCCAGCCATCGCCTTGGATCAGCAGCGAGTTGATGTGTGGGCCGCTGGGATAATCACACAGCTGAATCATTGTTATTTCTCCCGGACTCCACCCCGAATGAGACTGAGTTGTCAGAACGTGCCATCGCGAGTTACATCAAGCTGATCCGAGCAGCTCCGGCTGCCATTTGCCGGACGAAGTCCAGCGATAAGTCGCCTCGGCCTCCAAGACGACCAGCGACAGCCAGCCATTGCTGACGAGATCACGGACCAGCACGTGCCGGTCTATGATTTGCTGCACAGCGTCACGTGACGATTCGATGACGACCAGCAACCGCAGCGGCTCGTGTTGGAATCGCTTACCATCATGGACTGATTGCCAGGGCAGTCCGACCATCAAATCACCGCCGTTGCCCAACAGCACACCCATTTGACCCACGACATTGTGAATCACTTTGTTGCCGCTGCCGAATGCATCGTTGTCAACAACTGCAGCGTAGTACTGCAAATTGATCCAATTGGTCACGATCATCGGTGCGGTCATGATGAGTTCCAGCACCTTCAAATCAGGGTCGTTGCGGTGATCATAGCTGTGCATGAATGCGCGGCCTTTCAGATTGAGGCCCGCCGTTCGTGAACGCGGTGCGACAACAAAGGCGGCATTTCCGGCGAGCCCCCACTCGGGGCGAACTTCGGACCAGTCTCGACTGCGTTTGAAGAGGTCTGCGGCTGGCGGGTTGCCCAGCCGTGTGGCACGCTCGGTCCGACTCCGCTCACCGGCTTGACGAACCCAGGCTTGCAGCTGCTGGAAGTCAGCCAGATGTGTGCTGGGCATCGTGTGCGTATCATGAAACTGAATCTCATCCGTTGTCGTATTGTGGACTCCCGGCACGAACCAGGTGTCAGCGGGGATCGCGATTCCCCGGCCTGCCAGCTCCGTTCGAACCTGTGAGTCATTCAGCAACGCAGCTGCCACCCGCGCATTCGGCTCTCCGGAATGCCCGCCGCAGGCCCCACAATCCAAGCCAGACTTGTAGGGATTGTTGGTGACATGTGCAGCATGTCCACAGAGGGCAATGATGCGACCGAAGTTTTCCGTGAGCCCGAGATTGCGTAGCATTCCCTCGGCCAGTTCGATTTTCATCTCACTCGGCAGACCCATCTCCCCGTTGGCTTCGATGTCCGGTCCAAGCCGCGAGTCGGTGTCGACGGATACGCCGTCCTGTTCCGCATCGGCGACCGGACGCGTCATCCGAAGTGAGTCCGTCAGCAGCTTGACGACATAGGGCAGCCCCAGTGACTCGACGAAGGAAAAACAAGAAATCGCTGAAGTCTGGAACGACTTCCAATGCGTCCGTGCCAGACGTTTCGATTGACGGCGACTGATGGCGCTGGCCTGCGTTCCCTCGTCAGCCCCCAGAAGAGTCTCTGGAATCCGAAATCCAGGATGCAGCAGAACCGGGCAATGGGCATCGCCCGTCGATTCCCCCAGCGGAACGTACTCCAGCGCCATTCCAAAGAATCCCGCGAAGCCAAAAGTCTCGATACTCTCATCGACGGACTCCAGGTGGCGGCGGAGCACTTCGGATCGTACGTCGATACAAAAAACCATCTGGACTGATTTACGAGCCGACGGCGTCAGCGTCGCGGTCTGTTTGACCAACGACTGACACAGTTGCTGTCGATATGCTGTTTCAGCAGCGACCTGCAGGGTGTACCTCACAAGCACTTCGGTTGGTGGAGCGACCTGATCAGCCTGCGAGTCAGCGTTGCCCTTTCCGGTGGATGGGAACAACACATTGGGAATCGCGACATGCTGACTCTCGGCGCGAGCGAGAGCCACGTCATAGGCCAGTCGCATCGCCAGCAAACCAAGCAGGTCATCATCACGCCGATCCTCTGCCACCGCTTCACGGAGTCGGTACTTGATATAGGAAGCCCAGCCAGCGACGGAGAACATTTCACCAAGTAGAAAGGACCGCCACAGGCCGTCAGGGATATTGAGTTCTCGGAGCAATTGCTCGATCGCTTCGAGCGGTGTGTCCGGCAAATCGGCAACAAGGCTGCGGAAACCTGGAATCCCCAGCATGTCCATCCGGACACTCAGGCATGACACCTCTCGCCACGCTTCATAAAGTGGCATCTGCTTCCAGGGACTCGACCAACTGGCCTGCCCTTCGTCGTAGTGCGCTGAGCAGCATCGCGTAATATCGTTGGCAATGTGGCTGGTCCAGCCGCTCCCCTGATGCTGATCGAGTGCTTCAGCAACCGTATGAAACCGCCGTTCTTCGAACGCATCCACATCGCCTGTGTTGTTGAGCCAATTCAGGATCTCATTCGAGTTCAGGTCTTCGTATAGTTCGGGGTATTCTTCCAGACACTGCTGGTAGGCAGTCTCGACGTCTGCGTTCGAAATCGTTCCTGTCGTCAGCAATTCACGAAAGTATCCGAGTGGGAGCAACAGGTCGCAGTCCCTGACCTCGCAAAGCAATTGTCGGACATTCAGGAAGTCCTGGTCAGACAGTCCCAGAAATGGGTTCACTGCCACGTAGTCTCTGAGTGGCCACAGGGGTGGTACGATGGCCTCGATCTCAGCCAGTATCTGCTCTAGACAACCGAGAGTGTGGTCTCTTGGGGGGAACCACGCTTCTTCGGGCGCTGCCTCGGTTGCGGTCATCTGGTTCGCTGACAAGAGTTCCATCATTCAGATTCTTCCTCGGGAGTCGTGAGTTGCTCGTTCGTTGGTTCACATCACGGTGCCGGAATCGATCGCCCCCAGCAGCGAGCCGTCAAGCGCCTTGCCGGGATATCCACATAGAAGCCGTTTGTGGCATGCACGTATAACGCTCGGATCCATGGTCGCTGAGAGAGTGACCCGGCAGTTGCTTGCAGCACAAACACGCCAATGAATCCCACAGCGACCGCACCACAAATCACGACATCCGTCCGTGACGGCGCGACCACCTGATAAGAAACCGAAGGGGTCAAGGTCCGGTCCATCAAGAGATACGAGGCAAAGTAGACCACGCTCACCAGAGCAGCGCTGCCAACTCCAGACGCTGCACTTCGCCACGACTGTGCCGCCAACGACTGCCAGATCAAATACGTCAGTGCGAGAATGAGTACGAGACAAAGAATCGATGCGCCTGGCTTCGTCGCAATATCGATTCCCAACAGCCAGGCAGCTCCACTCACAAACAGAACGGCCAGTCCGATCGCCACCGGCAATGTGGCAAGCCCGAACGGAGCTGGCAGCACGGTTCCGGACCCTGCTTTTCTCCCCGCCGCTGAGTCCAGTACGCTGCCAGAACTGAGGAAGGCGTGCGCCTTGTAGAGCGAATGTGCCACGATGTGCAGCAGCGCGGCGGAGAATGCCCCCAACCCGCACTGCAGCATCATGAATCCCATTTGGGCCATCGTGGAGTAGGCCAGGGAGCGTTTGATACTGGTCTGCGTCAGCATCACGACACCGCCGAAGATCGCGGTAAATGCACCGATCAAGGCCAGCAAGTCTAGCGACAGACTTGAGAGAGTGACCAGCGGACTGAGGCGAATGATCAGAAAACCACCGGCGTTGATGATGCCCGCGTGCATCAGCGCGGAAACCGGGGTCGGCGTTTCCATCGTGTCCGGAAGCCACGTATGAAATGGGAACTGCGCCGACTTTGTCATCGCGCCGAGCACATACAAGCCTCCAATCAACGACACAAGCAGGTTGCCTCCCGGCGTGCCCTCACGCAGCACTTGGGCATTTGCAAACACGGCGCTGTAATCAAAGTCGCTAAAACAATAGTAGGTCAGGGCCAGTGCTGTGAGCAGGAAGACGTCACCCAGGCGGCTGATCAGAAACTTCTTGCGTGCCGCCCAAATAGCCCAGGGGCGATCTTTGTAATGGGTCAACAACTGGTGAAGTCCCAAGCTCGTGAGCATCCACGCCGCAGTAAACATCACCAGATTTCGTGAGACGATCAGCAGCAAGACCGCGCCGAGGGTGAACAGCATCCATTTCAGGAAACGACCTTGCGAAGCCTCTCCGTCAAGGTACCTCACCGAGTAGCGTGCAATGATGAAGCCGATGAAGCTGATGAGCAGCAGCATGACGGCTGAGAGGCTGTCAAAGTAGACACCCACGTTCAGCGGAATTGGCCACGAGACGTGCAGTATTTCTGCGTCGAGCGGACCCTGCAGGACAAGCAAGCCTGTGGCGACCAGTGCAAACCCAAGCGCCAACGCCATCAAGCCCACAGCACCGATTCGCATCGCACTGACGTGTCGATTGGCCAGGCGGCCGGGGATCAACCCCGCCCCCAGGAGCAACACGGTCGGCAGAGCCACAAGCAGGGGGTACAGCAAGTTCATCGGCGATTCGCCCTTTGAGCAGTTCAACAGAACGATGCGCAACACGTGTCGCGAACTGTAATACGCGACACGCGAGTCGTCAATGGTACTCCTGATGATTTCGGCATTTTCTTCCTGCGACTTGAAGCCACTGGTGGGCCCGAAGAGGCGACTATCATATCGCGATTGATAGTTCGTATCATTTTGCTACAATCTCACGGTCGGAGCGTCCGGCCCCGCCACGGCACCGGAAGGCTTTCGGCGACTCATCGTGGGAGTTTGTGTGGCACAACAGCGTTCCACAGCTCAAGCTGCAAAGCCCAAGGTTGACTCGCGCGGGGCGAAATCGATCGCCCGCAACGTCGCTGCGCCATCAAGCCAGGCCGATGCACGGTCTGAATCGCCCAGCGGGCGCTGGACGTTCCTCACAAACCATTCCCATGTCTTGATTCTTCTGTCCCGCAACCCTTCCATCGTCCTGCGAGAAGTCGCCACGCTTGTCGGTATCACGGAGCGTGCTGTGCAACGGATCATTGTCGACCTGGAAGCGGAAGGATTCATTGAGCGCGAAAAGGTGGGGCGACGAAATCATTACCGGACGATGACGGATCAGGCCCTGCGACATCCCATCGAGGCCCACCGTACCATCGGTGATCTTCTCGGCCTTATCGAAAGAGATCGACGGCGGGTGAAAGTCGCGGGGGACCGAGAGTGACTGTGCACAGGCGTATCGGGCACGTGTCTCTGTGAGGCGTTTCGGGACGTCCTCGTGTCTTGGCACCAACGTCCAGCAATCGTCCGCCAGACACTGGTGGCAGTGGTCACTCGCTTCGAAAGTGTTTCGGAAACGGCATGGTTGGTCGCGCCTCGATGGGTGATGCAAGTTCAACAGAGCCGCCGAACAGAAGGCCTTGTGGCGATCTCCTGCGGGGCAGCCAGGTCGGCCAATGACAGACTGCGAAACAGAAGCTGTTCGACACACTCAAGTCGATCCGAAACGATCTGGACAGGCACGAGCACCTGATTCCGCGACACTTGTATTTGAAGAACGAGATCGACAGCGGGGGCATGGCACACCAGACGGGGCCATGCCGGCTTGGTCACGATCCGGCGACGTTAGTGCTTGACACGAATTGCATAGCCCACGAACTCGACAACCTGTACGTCGTCGCCACCTGCTTCTTTCCCGGTAGCGGCGCAGTGAGTCCGGCATTCACAGCGATGACCAACGCCTTGTGCGTCGGCGACCAGGCGCTCGGCGTCAAGGCGGACGTGAGCAACTCTGTCGACCTGCAGAGTCTGATCCCCGCAGCCGTCAAACAGATTGGTCGCGTCGACATCATGGTCAACAATGCCGGCATTGAGACCCGTACATCGGTGCTGGATACGACCGAAGCCCAGGCCGGCCGCTTGCAGGCCTCGTCGAGGCGTCGCATCCGATCTCCCCGCATCGTTCACGGTGCATTCGGGCGAGTGTCGAGGATGTCATCCTGCGCGAGACTGGCAACGGCGGTTGAGCAGACAGGCTTCGGCCATGAGTCCGGGACCGAAGCCAAGCATGACGCAGGCACCGGCCGGCGTCTCGGCTTCGAGGCGTTCAAGCAGAAACAGGATTGTGGGAGACGACATGTTTCCGAGTTCGGAGAGGAGGTGATGGGAGTGCCGGGTCTGCTGGGGTGAAAGCGACAGAGCATGTTCCACTGACTGCAGGATTCGCGGTCCGCCGGGATGGATGACCCAGTGAGCAATGTCTTCAAGCTTCATTCCCTGTCGGTCGAGCCAATGACTCATCCATGTGTGCAAGTGTTCCTCGATTTGTCGGGGCACGTCCGATGTCAACGTCATCTCGAAGCCGTGATCACCGATCCGCCAAGTCATCGCGTCGCGTGAATCGGGCAACAGGCAGGAGCCGGTGGAAGCGACCATCCAGTGGGATCTCGACTTCTGTGATGGGTCCCATCCCTTCTCGTTGATGCCGACCAGCGCGGCGGACCCGTCACCAAACAGGGCATTGCCGAGGATGCCTTCGTCGTCCCAGGTAAACCGCCCGTGCAGGGTGCACAACTCGGTGGCGCTCAATAACACAACGGCACGATCATGTGACGCGACGAGTCCGGCTGCGGCACGAATCCCGTTGATTGCCCCATGGCAGCCCATGAAACCCACATTGACTCGCTCGACCGTCGGTCGAAGTCCAAGGGAATCGAACAGCGCGATGTCCGTCCCCGGCGCTGCGAAGTTGGTACAGCTGACCGTCACGAGATGAGTGATGTCGCTCGCCGCGATGTCCGCCTGTTCGAGTGCAGTTTGTGCGGCGGCGTGGGCAATCTCCGGGCGCACTGCTGAATGAGGTCCATCCGCTCTCCTGTCGTCGGCCCCTGCCAATGGTCGCTGTCAGCTGCGGCTGCCCACTCGTAGGCGATCTCGTGAGGCACGGCCGTGTGTCGATTTTCTACACCGGCTTTGGAAAACATGACCCGTGCGAGCCTTCGTTCGCGGTCGTTGCCGCAAATCAACTCGTCTGTCATTCGCAACACGTCCACCTGACTCATGCGATGGACGGGCAACGCGGTGCCTAAGCCAACAATACAGAGTGACATTATTGAGGTTTCCCGGCGACGAGGCGAATGAATGGTCGTGCCAGTCCTGGGCACAGTCTGACGAGGCGAATTGAGTGTCGTACCAGTTGTGGATGTCTGAGGAACCGACACAGCAGTTGGCAGGTCTTCTGCTGTTTCCGGAGTGCCGCTCCATAGAGGGAATTCCACTCCCGTTCCCGCTCTGACGACCAATCGGCAGCACCAATGAAGTCAGCCACAAGTTGGCCAGCCGCCAATGCCCAGGCCATTCCCTCACCGGTAAACGGTTCGATGTAGCCGGCCGCATCCCCCACAAACAGTGTCCGAGGTGCCGAGGTTCGCTGACGCCAGCCCGTCAGTGGCAGCGTACCAGTCCAGTTGGCGGTTGATTGCAGGGACAGTTCCCCCATGCCGGCGGTCTTGAGCAGATTTCGGCAGACCTCGCCGGGGCTCGCCTGACGCAGTGCCGAGGGGGCGAGGGCAGCAGCGATATTCAGTTGTTGATTCTCAACACGAGTCAGGCCGACGTACCCCTCCGCGCCAGAGGCCATATGGATCACTCCCGGTTCGTATTCTTGACAGGATTCGGCGACTTCACAAGCATGCAACACGCAGCCCACGCCCACGTAGGAATGACTGGAAATGAGCGGAGGATCGTCTTGCATCATTGTTCGTCCGGCGAGTCCAGCGGAGACAACGACGGTCTTTGCCGTGACCTCGACCGATTCATCGTTTCGACACAGTGCCACTCGTCTGCGGGATGGTTCTTCACTCCCCAGCGATGCTGTCGTCTGCGTGATCACAGCGACGCCCAGGTTGACGGCCCGTTCAACCAGCAGCGTGTCGAGCTTCTCGCGACTCAATGCCCGTCCGCCCGGTAGTGGTAGCGTTGCCGTTTGTCCAGCGGACGCCCATCGAAACCGCTTCAGCGGAACGGCTCCTGCGTCCATCGCCGCCTCAAGCACATCCAATTGACGCAGTCGATCGACCGCCTGTTGATTCAGACAACACCCACAGACCTTGAAGCGGGGCAGTGACCTTCGCTCCACAAGCAACACTCGCCGGCCCTGCTGTGCGAGGTGGATCGCCGTTGCCGTGCCCGCGGGCCCAGCACCGATGACGATCACGTCCCAATCACAGTCGAGATCGTGAAGCTCCAATTGAGGTACACTTGCAGTAATGCGAATCTCACAGCACGATACATGGCAAGCGGGGAAAATCAAACATCATCGATCTGGTTCCATCTTAGACAGAAGCGGGCTGGCCAACGACGGCGAATCTGAGCAGATTTCATTCCGGCCTTCTGGGCAAGTTGCGTGACTTCGGGCAGCGAGTAGGCCGCGCAGACAGAGATTGGTCCGTCAAAATGGACGACGTGTGATCTCGACAAGACGCGACCGCCCCAACGTGCGAGCAGATAGCCCCATCGGGTGCGGTTCAGGTCGCTGACGATCACAAGTCGCCTCGCCTTCTGTCTCGCATCATCGAGAAACGAAACCGCTTGCAACTCCGACAGATGATGCAGGAATAGCGAACAGCAGATGATGTCGAATCCTGCTGGCAGTTGATTCGCCAGCACGTCACACTGCACGAAGGTAACGTGCTCATTCCGCCGGCGTGCCTGCTCTTGGGCGTCTTGCACGGCCACGGGACTCAGGTCGCAGCCGACGACTTCGACGGGCCAACCTGCTTGTTCGGCCAATTGGGCGATGGCGATACTGACATCACCTCCGCCACAGGCGACGTCGAGAATTCTCAGCGGTGCCTCTCTGTGTGCCTTCAGTTCATCGGCAATCGCATTCCAGATGATGCGCACCGTCCCGCTGATGGCATTGATGCGTGCCAATCCACGCAGTGCATGCAGATGTGCGGCTCGATCGAGATTCGGATCGTCCATGATCTCCACCTCTTGATGCCGCCGCGTCAGGTCAGGGCCCCATCCGTTCATTGGTGCCCTCGCTCGTTTCGGGACACTGGATCGGGCTTACGGATAACGATGAAGCCGTAGCGCATGGCTCCGATATAGTAGGCAATCAGCAGCCTGAACAGCGTCAATGCGAAAACGCGGTTCGAGTTCGTTCGATCGAGCAGCGCCCGCCAATACTTACGCGATGTCAACAGATTGAAACCGAGTCGTCGGGCACAGATGATCCATGTCTTGCGAACCTGCCGACTCCAGTCTTCAAACACGTCAATCTCCAGGCCATTCTCCCGAATAATGGCCGTGTACTCCGCCTGTGATCCCATTCCGGCCAGCCGGCCTTCGCGGCAGATGGGCTCAAGCAACCAACGAACCCGCCAACCTTGGGGGTTCGGCTCTGTCATCCACACGGTCATGGCTGCCAGACCGCCGTCGATAAGGACCCGCTGTATTTCCGCAAAAAAGCCGTTCTTGTTGGGAACATGTGTGAGACACTCGATCGACACGACCGCACCGCACGAGCTGTCGCCCAGTTGATTTCGTTCCCAGGGACACAGTTCGTAACGAGGATTGCTGCTGCCAACTGTCTGCGAAACTGCATAGCGATACTGAGCCTCGGAGACGGTGAACCCAACCACCTCAGCGCCATACCGTTCGACGATGAATCGCGATGTGCCTCCATATCCGCATCCGACGTCGCACACAGGCATCGATTCGGTGATTTGCGCTGCCGCAGTCACTGTCTCAGTGAGTTGCTCGACGGCTTCGGCGGACGTTTCTCGACCGGTTCGCCACAGCCCGTGATGCAGGTGCTCTCCCCAAATCTCACGATAGTACGCATCCAGGTCATCGTAGTGACGTCCTACTTCCTCGGCTCCCTCCCACTGTCCTGGCACGATCATGATATTCCTAAGGTCCGTCGACTCGACAAGCGTCAGCATCCTTCTCGCCGCCTTGCGAACGACGAATGACTGTATCAGCTGCGATCATGAGGACGTCAGAGGCTCCGTGAGCGAAGTCGCCGGGCATTTGCGATGAATGAAACGCAACCCCGACTCGTTACCTTGGGTTGTTCCCTCTCGTTGCGCCGTGGCCTCACCGGTGGGGGCGTCCTAGACCCGTACGTCGCCGCATTCCAGTAATCCGGCGATCGACTTGCCAGATGGCGAGCAGAAGCAGCTGATGACCGACATAGCGTTAATGGAGATGATCGTTGGTCCCGATTCCAAGTCAACACTTCAAATAGTGTTGGGCCTCAGGTTCGGTAGTTGGGCCAATTGAAGAGCCGACGAAAGTACAACGCTGAATCACAATGCTGAGATCAGAAGAACTGACGATGTGAGCCGCGACATCCAGCAGGCGGTCTGAAACCTCCGTATCTTACTGGTTTTCATACCGTTTACCATCGGACCCACCCCCCTGCTGCGATGAGTCAGGATGTCGCGGCCCGCCGTGCAGGCTCCGTTCGGCCTACAGCCTCATTCCGCCCGCACAAAGGAACTTACCAACCCGATCTTTATAAGATGTAGTACAGCCTTTGAGGCATCCCAAGGGGCATCGCATGGCGGTGAGAAGACAGCCTCTCGCTCAAGCGGTTTCTGGGGTGCGCGCCGCTTTGGAGTGTCTGGAACTCTGGCCAGGACATCCTGTTCATCAAGGACGCCGGAGCGGCCAACCTCGTTCCCTGCGAACGCGCCACCCCGTCGCCGCCTGACACCCAGCCAAACCCCCGCCCGACAGCAACTCGGCCTGTTTCGACGGACAGATAAGTCCAGATCAATGCGCGAATCGGGTCTTGACGATGCATCGCGACGTATCCGCACGGCGGATCCGCAAGCGGCGCACATCCCTTAGAGTCTGTGTCGATCCTCCAGCTTTCCGGACTGCTGCGTTTCGGAGAGCCGCGCACCGCGCACGCGCGGAAACCGCGCATTCCCGACTTGGGTCCGTCATTTCGCCCAGGCAGGGTGTACGCTTCGGCGGAGTGTCCGATGTTCATGATCCGATTCCCGCCGAATCTGTTGTGGTGGCCCGCGCTGCGGCTGGGTATACTGGTCGCTCTGTGCATATCGGCGGGATGTTCCAGCGTCGGCGGTAACCCCTTCGTCGCCCGCCGTCTCACCGATCCGCCCGGACTCTCACCCTTTGCGCAGCCACTCAACAGTGGGACGTCGGGGGCGGTGCAACTCAGTCCGTCCATCGAACCACTGCCTGCCGATCCCTACGGACCCTCGGCAGATCCCGATGGATTCTTGTCGGAGGAGAGCGTCCCGCTGGTGGGCGGGCCGGCGTTCGCCAATCCGTTGGCCATCGACGACGAGACGACCGTCCGTCAACGTCTGGGGGTTCCTGGCGGGAACGATCCGCTGAGGGCACCCGATCGGCTGTCCGGGGAAAGCGACTCCGCGTCACCGGACTTGCTCACGTTGGATGTCGTCGGGCCGGAACTGGTCACCCTCGGGCAGCCCATCGACCTGGTGATCCACATCGGTCAGCGCCACACCGAGACGCTCGACGATCTGCAGATCGAATGTGCGCTCGATGACGGACTGCAGTATCCCGGAGCATCAGAGCGTGCGTTTCGGCAGCGACTGGGTTCGTTCGCATCCGGAGAGAAGCGGGAGATCGACCTGTCGCTCATCGCCAGTGAGCCGGGAGAACACTGCATCGAATTTCGACTGACGGCGGACGGATCCGCACCCGCCGAGACGACGCACTGTGTCGTCACCATCACCGAATCGCTGGGGCTCAACATCAGCGGTCCTGAACAGCGGACCGCCGGGAGCACCGCAGAATATGTCATCACCCTGGTGAATCCGACGGGCCGCGATGTGGCGGACGTGCGGATCGATTTGAGTTACGACTCGATCCTCACGCCGCAGGAGGCATCGACGGGGGCGATCCAGGAGCCCGGGCGGATGTCTTGGGTGTTGGGTGTTCTGCGGGCTCAGGAACGCGTGGAGATCCAGGTGGAGTTTGCCTGTCCGCGGCCGACGCACGAAACGTGTCTGGTCGTGGAGGCGACCAGCGCCGGGTTTTCGCCCCAGAATCGCCGCAAGTGTCTGCAGATTGACGAGGAAGGGGACCTCAGCGTCCATATCGAGAACGACCGCGAAGTGATTCGCTCGGGCGAGCCGATCGCGTACAGCGTCCGCATCCAGAACCGAGGGCTCGACCCGGTGGTAAACGTGCGGCTGCTGGCCGACCTCAGCGAGCATTTGCTGCTGACGGGTGTCGGTGTGGAGGACCCTGTGCAGAATCGCCAGCTGCCGGCACTCCCTGTCAAACACAGTGTGGGCCCGCCGCAGATGCCGGTCATTCCGCTCATCCCGCCGGACGGTATCGTCACGGTGCGGCTGACGGCGATCGCCAGGTACAGAGGCGTCGCCCTGGTGCAGGCGCGTGTGTCCGATGCGACCCGGCAGATCGCCGTGGATGAGTTCACTGTGATCCTGCCGTCCGAATGACGATCATGCAGTCATTCCTCACGGCGCAGGACACACGCAGTCATGGCTGATCTGATCAAGACGTTCGTCTTTTTCTTCGCGGTGATCGACCCGATTGGCACGGTTCCGGTGTTCATTGCCGTCACCAGCCGGTACGACGAGCCCACACGGCGGGCGATCGCCATTCGGGCGACGTTGATTTCGGCGCTGATACTGCTGTTCTTCGTCGTGGTGGGCGAGGTGTTGCTCACGGCGATGGAGATCCCACTGACCGCGTTTCAGATCGCGGGGGGTATCGTCTTGTTTCTGTTCGCCATCTCCATGATCTTTGGAGAAAGCAAGCCGGAGGAGGAGCTCAAACTGGTCAAGAGCGGCAATGAGACGGCGGTGTTTCCACTGGCCATTCCCTCGATCGCCGGACCCGGAGCGATGCTGGCCGCGGTCCTGGAGACGGAGAACAACCGCTACAACTTCTGGGAGCAATGTGAGCATACGGCCATGATGTTCGCCGTACTGCTCATCACCCTGGTGCTGATGCTGGCAGCGAACCGCGTCCATCGCCTGCTGGGCAGCAGCGGCGCGAGCGTCATCTCCCGCGTCATGGGGCTGATCCTCGCCTCGGTCGCTGTGACGAGCGTCCTGGCGGGGATCAAGGCGTACTTCGAACTGTAGGAGAGCTGGTGACCATGTTGCTCGGCCGGGGTTGCGGGGGTCGAGCCGCAGGCGAGCCCCCCGGTCACGCAGAGAACTGTGGGGTTGCTGCGCTCCACTCCAGCTATCCAGTCCTGGATTTGCTGCGGCAAGCCAAAAGGCACTGCGGGAGCAGCCAGCAGTGGCACCCGACAGACTTGCGGGTAACCTCGTCAACTCATCAATGTGTGAGCTTATCAACCTCTCGTCAGCGGTTTGTACTTGATGCGATGCGGCCGGTCGGCCTCTGCTCCCAGCCTTTCGTGTCGCTGGATCTCGTACATCTTGTAGTTGCCCTCGAACCATACCACCTGGCTGTCTCCCTCGAACGCCAGAATGTGGGTGGCGATGCGGTCCAGAAACCAGCGGTCGTGCGAACTGACGACGGCACAGCCGCCGAACGTGGACAGACCTTCTTCCAGGGAGCGCAGCGTCTCCACATCAAGGTCGTTGGTCGGCTCATCCAGCAGAATGAGGTTCCCTCCCGAGCGCAGCAACTTGGCGAGATGGACGCGGTTCCGCTCTCCTCCGGAGAGATCACCGACGAACTTCTGCTGGTCGGAGCCCTTGAAGTTGAAGCGTCCGCAGTAGGCCCGGGCGTGAATCTTCGCCTTGCCCACCTCCAGCGTTTCATGCCCCCCTGAGATTTCTTCATAAACGGTCTTCTTCGCATCGAGGGAGTCGCGGGACTGATCGACGTACGCCAGATCGACCGTCTCGCCGATCGTGAGTTTCCCCGCCGTCGGCTGCTCCTGTCCCATGATCATGCGGAACAGCGTCGTCTTGCCGGCTCCGTTGGGGCCGATGACGCCGACGATTCCGCCCGGCGGCAGATTGAAGTTGAGATCGCTGAACAACAGTCGCTCGCCGAACGCCTTGGTCAACCCCTCCGCCCGCACGACGAGATCCCCCAGCGGCCGCGTGACCGGAATCTGGATGTCGGCCCCTTCCTCGCGGATGTCGTATTGTTGCGAAGCGAGTTCTTCGTACCGCTGCATGCGGGCCTTGTTCTTGGTGGCCCGCGCCTGGGGCGACATGCGGACCCATTCGAGCTCGCGCTTGAGTTCGCGCTGCTTCTTGCTTTCGCGCTTCTGCTCCACTTCCAGGCGGGCCTGCTTCTGCTGCAGCCAGGACGTGTAGTTCCCCTCGTATGGGTAACCATGCCCGCGATCGAGTTCGAGAATCCACCCCGCCACGTTGTCGAGGAAGTACCGGTCGTGTGTGACGGCGACGACGGTGCCGGGGAAGTCGTCGAGAAAGCGCTCCAGCCAGGCGACGGAGTCCGCATCGAGATGGTTCGTCGGTTCATCCAGTAGAATCATGTCGGGGTTCTGCAACAGCAACTGGCACAGCGCCACCCGCCGCTTCTCGCCCCCGGAGAGCTGTTCAATACGGGCGTCTCCCGGAGGCAGACGCATCGCATCGCCGGCGATCTCCAGCGTGCGATCCAGCTCCCACAGGTTGGCCGCATCGATCTTGTCCTGCAGCTTCTGCTGTTCTTCGAGCAACCGCTCCATTTCCTCGGGCGAAGGATCGTCGGCAAAGGCCATGTTGACGGCGTTGTAGCGTTCGAGAATGGCGTGCGACTCGGCGACCGCCTCATTGATGCATTCGTCGACGGTTTTGTCGGGGTCGAGACGCGGCTCCTGCGAGTAATAGCCGATGCGAATCCCTTTGGCGGGCCGTGCGGTCCCCATGAAGTCGGTGTCGTCACCGGCCATGATGCGCATCAGCGTACTCTTGCCCGAGCCGTTGTTGCCGAGCACGCCGATCTTGGCACCGGGATAGAACGCCAGCCAGATATCTTCGAGGACGGCGGTCTCGTCGTAGATTTTGGTGAGCTGCTCGATGGTGAAGATGTACTGCTGGGCCATAAGTCTGCGGTCGCTGCCTCTGTCGTGGCTGTCTGGGTGTGAAAAACGATCAGGGAGTGTCTATTGCCGTCCAGGGATTCGCAAGGGCTCGCGGTTTGGGTGGTCGGAAAGCTGACGAGTTGCTGAGTTTAGCCGCGAGGCATCGCCGAGCGCCGTCATCAGATCCGCGCACGTCGGCAATTCACCCCTGCTGCCCGCCCTGTCAATTTGTCGAGCGGACACAGGCTGTTACCATGATATCGACAACAATCCCGCAACGAGTCCCCGATGACGCCTCCCATCACTCCTGAAGAACTGGTCGGTCCGGAATGGGTTGAATGGTATCTGATGACGCCCCAGGAGCGCTGGCGGGAGAGCGACAAGCTGTGGGGCGTGTACCTGGCACTGGGAGGCAGCCTTGACCCTGAACCCGACACGCAAAGTCCTTTCTTCGATGCGGACGAATAGCGTGCGCTGTCTGCTGATGGGAGGACAGGCGTGCGTGTTGTACGGCGGTGCGGAGTTTAGCTGACCGCAGAACCAACTTGACGGATGACGCAGCCACTGTGACGATTCGAGAGGAGAGAATCATGTCCACCACGACGCACGCACATATCGAACTGAATGCGGACGGAGTTCCCATCATTTCCGGAACGACCATGAAGGTGGTTGAACTGGTCGGGTTCAACGTGCATCAGAACTGGGACGCCCCGGAACTCCACAGGCAGCTCCCCTATCTCACGCTGGGGCAGATTCACTCCGCGCTCTCGTACTTTCACGATCACGAGATCGAGATTCGGGAAGACCTCGCGCGTCGAGAGCAACTCGCCGAGGACATCCGACGGGAGATGGGTGTCTCTCCCATCCGCCAGAAGTTGCTCAAGGCCAGACAGCAGCAGACCGATTGATGCGTCGGGAGTACAATGCCTTCACCTCCACGAGCGACATGAATGACAAAGCCAGCTTGGTTGTGGGGGAGAAGGTGGCCGAAGGCCGGATGAGGGGGCAGAGTAGAGACGAGCACGCAGTGCCAGCAAGTGCGCTGTGCAATTCTGCCCACTGCTGGACGAGCCAGCAGTGGCACCCAGCCCCACCGACGAACTAGCGAACAGCGTCATCTACATACCGATGTGAACTCCACTCTGGGCAGTCATGATGGATCGCAGAGTTCAGGAACATCTGGCCAAGCAGGTCGATGACATTCGCGCCGCAGGCACGTTCAAGGCCGAGCGGGTCATCACCTCGCCGCAGGAGGCCCGCATCGAGGTCGCCGGTCGCGAGCGGCCCGTCCTCAACCTGTGCGCCAACAACTATCTTGGCCTGTCCGATCACCCCGAGATTGTCCGGGCCGCCCACGAGGGTCTCGACCGCTGGGGCTATGGGGTCTCGTCGGTGCGTTTCATCTGTGGCACACAGCAGGTGCACAAACAGCTCGAAGCCAGGCTCAGCGAGTTCCTCGGCACCCAGGATACGATCCTATATTCATCGTGCTTCGATGCCAATGGCGGCCTGTTCGAGACGTTGCTCTCGGATGAAGACGCCGTCATCTCCGACGAGCTGAACCATGCGAGCATCATCGACGGCATCCGTTTGTGCAAAGCGCAGCGGTTTCGTTACCGCAACAGCGACATGGCCGACCTCGAAGCGAAACTGCAGGACGCCGCCTCCGCCCGCTTCCGCCTGATCGCCACCGACGGCGTGTTTTCGATGGACGGATACCTTGCCAACCTGCCCGGCATCTGCGACCTCGCCGACGAGTACGATGCAATGGTGATGGTCGACGACTCGCATGCGGTCGGGTTCACGGGAGCTCACGGCCGGGGGACGCACGAGCATCACCGAGTGATGGGTCGCATCGACATTCTCACCGGCACACTGGGCAAGGCGCTGGGAGGGGCGAGCGGCGGCTACACCAGCGGTCGGCATGAGATCATCGACCTGCTGCGTCAGCGGTCGCGGCCCTATCTGTTCTCGAACTCACTGGCACCCCCGATCGTCGCGGCTTCACTGAAAGCACTCGATCTGATCTCGGAGTCGTCCGCGCTGCAGGACCGACTCCGCGACAACACGCTGTTCTTCCGCACCGAAATCGCGCGGCTGGGGTTCGACATCCTTCCGGGCGAACATCCCATCGTCCCGGTGATGATCGGTGACGCGGCCCGGGCGACGCAGATGGCCGACGCCCTGCTGGAACGGGGGGTGTACGTCATTGGCTTTTC
Organism: uncultured Planctomycetaceae bacterium; assembly: GCA_963707405.1. Taxonomy (GTDB): domain Bacteria; phylum Planctomycetota; class Planctomycetia; order Planctomycetales; family Planctomycetaceae; genus CAVPPT01. The sequence continues at coordinate 40,449 of CAVPPT010000010.1, forward strand.
GTATCCGGTGGTGCCAGAGGGGAAAGCCCGCATCCGCACGCAGATGTCCGCCGGTCACACACGGGAAGATCTGGAGTTCGCTCTGGAACAGTTCGCAGCGGTCAAGCAGGGCCCATAACTTCGGGTCCAACTGTCGGCTTGCCCGACTGTGCTCGCGCAGCGAACAAACAGAACACCAAAGGAGACGTACAGCAGGAGCCCGCCCTGCTGGCGCTTCCAGTTCCACGAACATGGCTCGCCACCAAGCAGCGCCACGCGCGTGCGGCGCAGGACATTACGGAGCCGGGATTGCCGCAGGCTCATAGCAGATGTCGATCGCGGTCGCCGGGCAGCAGGCGGCGGCGTGTTCGAGTTCATCCCGCAGCCACTGGGCCTTGGGTGTAAGCAGAGGCAGGGCCTGTGCGTGCGGGGGGCAGATGAAGACCGACGGGGCCGTGCTGCAGCACGACCGGCAGCGAATGCAGGCATTCGGATCGATGACGGCTGTGCGTATTGATGAAGTGGTGGGCGTCATGTGGAGCGTCCCGGAGGGTGTGACTCTTGTACAGGCGTCGTCACCGCCGGGACATCACGGACATTTTGTGTGGTTGATGAGTGTCGACCACATCGAGCCGCAGAGTCGCAGCAGGGCAGGCTCCCCCGACACCTGCATCAACTCGGCAACTCATCCCCCAGCAACTTTGCCGGAGCCCCTGGCCTGCCCCCTTCCGGGGACGGACGTTCTCTCTCGCGCAGGGTGCCACTGGCTCTGCCAGTGCGTCACAACGATTGCGACTTCATGATGTGGCACTGGCAAAGCCAGTGACACACACCCTGTGTCCCGGGCGTGACTCAGCTATTGGCCCGCATTGCGGATGGCGTACAGCGCCTCGTACGTCCGCAGGTACAGCGTGCCGTCCGACACGATTGGCGAGGCCGTCATCTTCTCGCCGAACGTGTTCGAGGACACAATCTCATACGCGCGGCCCGACTTGATGACATTGACGTTCCCGTCCATCGCGGTGACATAGACGTGACCGTCGGCATACAACGGCGAGGCATAGTGCACGCCGCCGTGACCCCGTTCGTAGTACAACTGTTTGCCGGTCTCCAGTTCGAGACAGAACACCTGGCCGGAACCGGCATCGACACAATACACGAGTCCGTCGACGATCAGCGGACAGGCGACATCCGGCGTGCGGTCGTGGAACCACCGCACCTGCCCCGAGGGACGTTCGATTCGTCCGTGCAGATCGGGCGTCACCTTGAGGGCCACCATCGGCCCGCGCTTGGCAGTCGGGACGACGATCGACTGTTCTGCTGCAGTCGGCGTCGCCACGAACCGGAACGTCGGGTCAAAGTTGCCGGGATTGAACTCCGAGGGACCGTTGAGCCCTCCCAGCCGCCAGAGTTCCTCACCGTCGTCCAGCCGGTAACCGACGGTCGCATCGGCCCCGTGAGTGACGAGAAACCGCTGACCCGCATCATCGTACAGGAACGGCGATGCATACGAGTGCTTGGTCTCGAACATTTCCGCAGGGGTGACGCCGGGCTCCGGTTTGCGGTCGACCGCCCAAATCTCGTCGCCCGTGCGCGCATCGAGCTTGACGACCTTCAGCACCGTGTAGCTGCCCCGCATGGTGCCATGCATCAGTTGCAGGTAGAGGTCGTCGCCATCAAGAACCGGCGTGGAAGACATGCCGAACTGAATATCAATCTTGCCATAGCGGTCCTGGACATCGAACTTCCAGCGTTCGTTGCCGTCGATGTCGAAGCACCCGAGCATCCCGGTGCCGAAGAAGTACCAGACATGCTTGCCATCGGTGACGGGTGAGGCGGAGGCGGAGTTTCCCTTGTCAACGCGAGCCCACTGGTTGCCGCCCCCGACCGTCTGCTGCCACAGTTTCTCGCCGGAGGTGGACAGGCAGGCGACGGCGAGCTCCGCGCCATCTTCCGAGCCGATCAGCGTCGTGAGGAAGATGCGGTCCCCCCAGACGACCGGCGTGGAACCCGCTGGTCCGGGGAGTGTCGTTCGCCAGGCGACATTCCTATCCGGTCCCCACTGGGTGGCGATGCCGGTTTCCGTCGAGATCATGTTGCCGGTCGGCCCACGCCAGCGGGGCCAGTTCTCGGCCCGCAGTTCAGCACAGTTTGCCGACCACAGCAGGCAGCAACCAAGGGTTGTCGCAAGAACACGGGACATGGGCGGGACATCTCCGGAATCGGTGGGGCATACGGGGGAATACAGACTGTGTGCAGGTCAGTCTGCCAGCTTGTGACCAAGGCGTCAACGAAGGAAGCGGCGAGATGCGAGCAACGAGTGACGAAGAGTCAGCCGCGAGGCATCGCTGAGCGCCCGTGGGAGCGAGGAGCAGGGAGCTTGAGCAAGGAGGATTGCAGACTGCCGACAGGACGCTCGAGCGAATGATGCTCTGGCTGTCGCGTGGCGTGTGGTGAAACCACACGCTCCATGACTGGGCAACCCCTCACCCGGAATCATGGGAAACATCACGGCACGTCGAGCACGGCCGTGATCTCGCCCGTCTTCAGGTCGACCAGGCACACCTGAGTGTTCTCCTGGTATCCCACAGCTGCCGTCCCGCCATTGGTGCTGACAGCCAATGTGGTGATGCCTTCAATCTCGCCGGTCAGGTCGAAGGTTCGCGAAGTGCCGGCCTCGGCGTCCAGATGCTCAATTGATGTGGCCCTCGACACGAACAGGTTGTTCAGGTCGATGAAGTCCAGACTCTGGGGCAGCAGGATGTTCGAGCCGTCAAATACACGCAGAGGTCGCGGCTGGTCCGCAGGCCAGACAACAATGCGGCCCTTTTGCGTGGCGGCTGCGACGTGGCTGCCATCGACTGAGAACGCCACATGAGTGAGGGATTCGCCTCCGCCGCGCAGCACACGGGGAGGCTCATCGGGACTCGACACGTTCCATAGTTCCACATCGCCGGCCCTGTTGGCTGCGGCAACCCGTGAGGCATCGGGACTCAGGGCGATGGCGTTGATCGCCTTCCCCTGGAACTGCAGACTCGTCTGGCCCGATTTGGCAGCGACATCCCAGACGACGACCAGTCCATCGCTGTCAAACGTCGCCAGGTGTTTGCGATCCGGAGTGAACGAGATCGAGACGATGCCGTTCTCATGTCCCTCCAGCGGAGTCGGGCGCGAGGGATCATCCAGCGACACGAGCTGTGCGGTCCCTCCCGAAGTGAGGACGACCGTGCGGGAGTCGCCACAGAAACCGACCTGGGCACTCGGGACATCCTTGATACGCTGGTCGACGCGCTGCTCCTGGAGATTCCAGACTTCCAGCATGCCGCGTGTGCGTCCCACAGCCAGCAGCTTGCCATCGGGACTGAAGGAAATGCCGGCGACGTCGCCTCGCAGCGGAATGGGCGCCGGTTTCGAGTTCCAGAATCCTACACCTGCCCAGACCAGTAGTCCCAGGGCCGCCATTCCCAGAATCGAGGCAGCCACCATCGCCCAGACCATTTTCGATTGATGCACGATGCCGATGAGTGAACTGGGCAGCACACTCATCAGCCGACCGGCCATCGGGGTCTTCGGGCCAGCTTCGCGTCGCCTCTGGGCCCGCTGAATTTCCTTCTCCGGACGCGCATCACCCAGCGCTTCCAGTGACTTGAATGCCGCCCGGCGCACGATTTCGGCATCATCGCCGGTCAGCTTCTCCAGCGCCTGCAGTGCCTCGTCACCTCCCAGTTCACCCAGCACGTTGGCCGCATGATACCGCACCGATTCAGCGGGATCGTCGATGACATCCAGCACCGCCCGCAGGGATGTCGGAGTCTTGAGCGCGCCAATCGCAATGAGTGCCTGTGTGCGCAAAGGCATCGATCCGCGCAAGGCCTTCTCCAGCGCGTAGACGGAGGCGGGATCGCCAATCTCTCCCAGCGCCCTGGCGGCCGCGACACGGACATCGTCCGCCGGGTCCGACGAGAGCGCCCCTTCCAGCAGTTCGCGAGCCGATCGATCACCAATCTTTCCCAGTGCCTCGGTGGCGCGCAACCGCACCAGCTTGTGGCGATTCTCCAGCTGGTTGAGGAGCGGCAACGTGGCACGGGCATCCTCCAGTCGCCGAAACGCATCGACGATCCGCACGATCCCCTGAACATCCTCGGGATTGGTGGCTTCGAGGACGGCGAGCAGCTTCGGGATCGCGTCGGTGCTTCCCAGTCGGCCCATCGCTTCGGCGGCTGAGATCCGCTCTTCCTCGTTCTCTGAGTCTAGAAACACAGCCAGCCGGGGCAGCACTTTGGGTTCCTTGCAGGCCCCCAGCGTCTGGATCGCGAGGATGCGAATGTCCGCAGACTTGTCCTCCAGTGCGCGGAGCATCGGGCGGGCGATCCTGGCATCGGGCATCTTCGCCAGTGACGTGGCGGCAGCCAGCCGCACGTTCTCGCTGGGATCCTCCAGGATCGTGCAGAGGATCTGCAACGATCGCTTGTCGGCAATCTGTCCCAGGGCCTCCGCGGTCTGACAGCGAAACGTGGCCTTGGGATGCTGTACGAACGGCTGCAGCGTCTCGACCGCCCGGCGATCCTTCAGGCGACCCAGGGACTCGATCACCGCCAACTGGATCGCTTCATCCCGCGATTCTTCCAGCAAGCTGATCAGCGACGGAATGCCCGCCTCGCCCAGACTCACCACCGCGTCAATGACCCGGACCCGGTGGGCCGGAAACACTGACCCGAACATCATCAGCGGGCGGACCGCATGATGAATCCCCAGTTGCCCGAGTCCCTGCAGAACGCCCGGCTCCAAGGCCGGCCCTTGTGCGATCAGCTCGCCCAGCATCAGGTCGAAGGCCTGCGGATCACGCAGTTCACCCAGAGCACGGTTGATCGGTCCGATGAGTTCCCGCGGGGCACTTCGGTAGTGTTCTCGCAGCAAGTTGGCGGCACGCGCGTCGCCACTCGTTCCCAGCGCGGCGACGGCCTCTCGCGCCGCCTGCAGTTGCTCCATCCGCGCCCCCTTCTTTTTCACGCTGACGACGGCTCGCTTCAGACGCTTCCATTCGCTGCCTGAGAGCTTGCGATCCATCAGTGCCGGCTGTCGCTGGGCCGCGTTCGCTTTGAGGGCCACGTCGATCATCTGACGCAGCACGGTCAGATCGCCCTGTGGCGAACTCGCTCCATGGGCCGCATCCGAAGTCGGCTGCTCGCCGGTGGTCTCCGACGGTGTCGACCCCAGTGCATGGCCCGGTAGTCGAACCGACTTGCCGCAGTGAGGGCACTTGATGCGCTTGCCTGCCAGCTTTCGCGACGCGCAGCGGCGTACCGCAGTCGGGGCAGTCGCATTCAATCGCTGTGCGTCCGGCCTCACCGGAAGTGGCCGGGGCCGGCGGACGTTCCCCCTGTGGCGGGGCGGCCTGGTGGGCGGGACGTGATGTTTTGCTGGGCTGCTGTTGCGGAGGTGTGACGCCTGGTGTGGAAGGATGTGACCCATTGCGACCCGATGCGACAGGCTTCGTGACAGGAGCTGCCGGTGCCACTGGCAACTCGTGCGCGGTTCTCGCCCCCGAGATGTTCGAATCTCCCGGAAGCGTCGGCGGTTCACTAGCTGGGGGCAGTCCCTGGAGGCGCTGTCCACAGTCACGGCAGCGCGCCATGGCGGGTTGAACATCAGCCCGGCAATACGGGCACAGGGCCTTCGTCGCGGCTGTTGTTGCCATCATCCTCGGGCCTTTCGATACTCTGATTTAAGAGGCACCTCAACCCCGCGAGGAGCCGAGGTGCAAAAAGCCAGAAGTCGGATCGTCCGTTCGACCAACCGACTTCTGGCGGCATTGCCTGTCCTCGCCAGAAATCTGACGAGTGTTCCGACTTACTCGAAGTTCCCCTTGCGGGTCAGCTTGTCGATTGTCGGACCACAGTAGACCTCGAATGGTGCCAGCTCGAGTGTCGAATCCTGGTAGCCGTCGTTCTCGTCCACCATCGAAACGGTTGGATCAATCGGGAAGCCCGGATTGAGATAACCGTCGCCGTTGCAGATCCCGCAGGGTCTTCACACTGCCATCGGCGAACAGAATGTTTGCCGCGAGCTGGCGACCGGCACCGTGATGGGCGTACCAGTCACGCGTGTCCTGCAGCCACAGCTTTTGGTCAACACCACCACCAGTGAGGTTGGTCTGCGGCTCCGAGGGAGTCGGCAGGATATCATCGGTCCATGCGGTCAGACTGGCGCTGCCCGGGCCGGGCTGAATGACCAGCCCAGTCGAGGCCAGCTTGATCTTGCCGGCCGTGTCGTCCCAGTACGCCGGACCGTCGTTGGCCGTTTCACCCAGGCGGGCACCCGCATTCAGGTCGAAGCCGGGAATCGTATTGCTCAGGACCGCTTCCTTGGCGTCACCGGCACTGCCGTCACCCAGCAGCGGAATGTTGCTCGAAGGAACGGTACTCGATTCGGTCATCCGCCGAGTCAACGGGCCCAAAGCACCTTTCAGACCCTTCAGGTCGCTGATGAGTACCGTGTCGGCGGTGGCACCTGTGCCGCTCAGGCCCAGGCGCGGAGCGGAACGCGTGAAGAACCAGCTGCTGGCGTAGTTGGTGCCATAGCCCGCCTCCAGCATCCGGCGTACCTGGGCGATGCGTGCGGCGGATCCGCCGGTGAGCGTACCCACTGTGCCCGTCGACAGCGTGACCTCGAAATCCTTGCACATGCCGGAGACCAGTCGCTTTTCCAGCTCCACCGGGATGGCACCCACGCCGGAAACAGTGGTGGTTGTACCAATGAGATCATTCAGCTTTTCCAGACCGCGGAACGGGCTGGTCGGGCAGAGCATCTGCTGCGGCATACCGGCACCGATGTTGACGACGTCGGCGACCCAGCCGTAGTCGCTCACGCAACCATCACGGCCATAGTCGTACTGCCCGGAGCAGAGCCGATCGTTCTTGTCGGAGTCAGCGAAGATGTGAGCGGCAATCCCGAACTGACGCAGGTTGTTCTTGCAGGTGGCGCTGCGGGCCGCCTCGCGGGCCTGCTGGACAGCCGGCAGCAGGAAAGCTGCCAGGATGGCGATGATCGAGATCACCACCAGAAGTTCAATGAGTGTGAAGCCACCCCGACGGATGACTGACTTTGAACGCGAAGATTGCATTCGTGTTTCCCCCAATAGTGTGTGTGATTCGCCCGCGGGCGAATCGGTGTCGTAATGAAGCTGCCGCCAATATGCGGAGCCTCGAACATCAAATGGACTTGTCTTCAAGCCGTAACGTTGTCTTCAGTGAATCAGTTTCAGGCGTCTACGCGAACAGAGGCATCCTCCCTTTCCGCATGGAACCGGCACATGTGCAGCATGGATTCATAGTGACCGCCGGGCCTGTGCCTTGGCCTGGCACCATCAGTTGCCTGCAACGATAGCCAGCAATGTGAAGGCATGATGAAGAATCTGTGAATACGGCAGGTTCAATCCACACTTCACATTCGCAGCGAAGACGTGCATGAAGATCGCGTGAAGAGTCGCCGGGTGCCATGCCCGCATCGCGCAGCAGGGCGGGCATGCAGGTTGCGTGCAGGGAGTTCCGAGAGGCGAGCGCTCGTAAGGACCGTGGACGGGTGAGGGCGGGGGCCGGGTGCATCTGAAATTCGCAGTTCGACATTCTTCCGAAAAACGCTCTAAGACGCCGAGAAGCTGAGACGTTATCTACAGGGGGCGGTCTTTGCGCCGTTGCTGAGACATTCCCCGCTCACCTGCGTTTCACATTGGCGCTCATCTCGGGGAGGACTCGCTCGTGTCCGCTCGTTGTCTCTCACGCTTGTCGCTCGCCGTTGCCATCGTTGCACTGGGGCCGATCGCACAGGCCTGTTTCATGCAGTCGCCCCAGCCTGTGCAGGTCTGGATGGATCACATCCGCGTCGACATCGTCGACCAGGTCGCCACCAAGACATACCTGTGCACTTTCAAAAACCCCAACCCGCAGGCGGTCGTCGGCGGGATGTGCTACATGGAACTTGAGCCGGGGGCCCAGGTCGACAACATGTCGGTGCTCATCGACGGCAAGGAACATCAGGCCGAAATCCTCGACGTCGACAAAGCCAAACGGGTCTTCACCGACATCGTCAAGAACGGCGGCTCGCCCGCCCTGCTGGAGTACTTCGGCAATCAGCTCATTCAGACACAGGTGCCCCGCATCGAGCCGAACGGCACCGTCACCGTCAAGCTGCAGTACACGACCGTGCTGCCGCTGAAAGGGGACCTCGTCCGTCTGCAGATGCTCAACACTAACCCCAAGGCCCTGCTGCAGAAGCTGCAGTCGGCGAGTGTCGAGGTCAACCTCCGGTCGAAACGCCCCATCAAGAACGTCTATTCTCCCACGCACTCGATCAAGATCGTCGAGAAGCCCGACTGGGATGTCTCGCTGAAATGGAGCCAGGACGACTATCTGCCCCGGCACCCGTTTGTGATCTATTACCAGGTGGCCGAGGACAAGGTCGGCGCGAGTGTGGTGGCCCACAAAGAACGCGGCGAGCAGGGAGCCTTCATGCTGATGGTCTCGCCGACGATCGGCTCGGGACCTGGAGCGATCAGCGAGGCGGACATTCTCCCCAAGGATGTCGTGTTGTGTGTAGATACCTCCGGTTCGATGCTCGAAGGGCAGAAGATGACGCAGGCCCGCGGAGCACTGGAGTACTGCGTCAACGCGCTGCGCGAAGGGGACCGCTTCAACATCGTCGACTTCAGCACTACGGCGCGCGGCCTGAGCGAAGACGGTCTGCTGGAGTTCAACGACAGGACACGGCAGCGAGCACTCGACTACATCGAGGGTCTGCATGTCCGCGGCGGGACGGCCATCGAGGAGGCGCTCGATCTGTCGCTGCAGCATCTTCAGGAAGCTGATACACACGCTTCGCGCATTGCTGGACGAGCCAGCAGTGGCACACGAGGCGCCACTCGGCTTCAGATGATCGTCTTCGCCACCGATGGACTCCCCACGATCGGCGAGACCGACCCCCGCAAGCTGCTGGCGGCGATCGCCCGCAAGAACGACATCGATGCCCGGCTGTTCGTGTTCGGTGAGGGATACGACGTCAACACGTCGCTGCTGGACTTTCTGGCCCTCGATCATCGCGGCGAGGCCGACTACATCCTGCCGGATGAGGACATCAAAGATCGCATCAGCCGGTTCTTCGACCGGGTCGGTTCCCCCATCATGACCGATCTGAAGATCGACTTCGACGGCCTGAAGGTCGAAGACGTGCATCCCCGGCGGGTGGCCGACATTTATCGCGGCGAACAGGTGGTGATCTTCGGCGCGCTACGAGGGGGGCGGTGAGCACACCGTCACGCTCACCGGCAACGTCAAAGGGGACGCCGGTCGTTCCGCTGGAAGCTGAACTTCCCCGATCGCTCCAGTGATGACAAAAGTGCGTTCGTCCACCGTCTGTGGGCGGGCCGGCGGGTCGACTTCCTCCTCAACGAAATCCGCAAGCAGGATGTCGCACCCGAAGAACTTGTCACGGAGGTGACCCGTCTCGCCAAGCGGTACGGCATCGTCACACCTTATACGAGCTTTCTGATGACTGACGACGTCATCGGAAAACAGCAGCGAGAACTGACCGACGGTTTCCGCGGCCTCCAGCGGAACTACTTCCAGGCCCCAAGTGCCGGCGCAAGACCCGCGCTCACCGACGAGGCGGCTCGCAAGCTCGATGTGTCGGCGGCGAAACTGTCGGAGAGCCTGCGGCGGGGAGGCTCGCAGAGCGGCGGGCTGAACTCCCTGGAAGAAGCGGCCGAGGGGAGTGTGCAACTCTCGCTAGGATTTGGAGGAGCGGGTCTGGGCGATGCCAACGGAGCCGTCAACTCGCCGGCCGGAGAGACAGCGTCCCGGCCGTCGCTGGCAGCGATCCGCTCGATCGGCACGCGGACGTTCTATCACTCGGGCGATGTCTGGTACGAGAGCGAGTATGACCCCGCACAGACGAAGATTGCCCGATCTTTCAAGGTTGGCTCGGACGACTACATCCAGCTGCTGATGGACGACGTGCAACTGGCAAAGTTCTTCGCACTGGGTGATGTCGTCCTGCAGATCGACGGCGAGTGGGTGCGAATCGAAAGCTGACGCGGCCCGCCGGTTGAAGTTCTCACGGAAGTGTCACTCCAGCGTGACCGCTTCGCCATCGCTGCGATTGCCCAGGTATCGGTGCAGCGTCGCATCGATGGAGTAGCTCACCGGCCGTACCGATCCATCCCCCATCACCATATGCGCCCCGAGGCTGTGGGCGCTGCCGAACCGCCGGGAGAGTTCCAGGTCGACTTCGTCGGCATCCTGCAGCGGGGTCTCGATCGTCCAGCGATTGATGTCCAGGTCGACCCCGGAGTACAGGCTCTGGTCGTAGCCCAGATCTGCATGGTCATAGTAGTGCAGCCGGCTGACGTACTTTTCGCCCAGCAGATACGTGTTCGAGAGCCCATCATGCACGTCCTGCATGCGCACGCGGCTGCGCTGGTAGCAGATGCCGGTCGCCTGCGAGCAATTGGTCCAGGGATAGCGGGGGTCGTCCCCCTCGGCGAAACTCGCAGGCCCGGCGAGTGTGTCGGTGATGTAATCCCCCTCGTTGACGGCGTAGTCGGTCTTCGCGGCCCACGCCGACCAATCGGCATTGACCGGGAGCAGCGAGGGATTGTGCGGACCGAGCGCATCCCCCGGACGAGCGGGGCAGACGAACAGCGGCACCGGAATGCCCGTGCGGATGCCGAGGATCGGTCGGCGTTCGGCGTCCGGCAGGCCCGCCCCGTAGTCATGGGTCTCTCGCTGTTCGAGAAAGGGGAGCAGATTGTAAATCCAGCCTCCAGGCTGCTCGGGACCGGTGCCTCGATCCGGCTCGCCGACCCAGCCGAACCCCCAGCCGTTGGAGGGGAAGCGTCCGAACTGGGCTTCGTGGGCGTGCATGCCCATGCCGATCTGCCGGAGGTTGTTGACGCACTGGACTCTGCGGGCGGCCATCCGTGCCGACTGGACACCGGGGAGGATGAGGGCGAGCAGGATCGCCACGAGCGCAATCACCACGAGGAGTTCGACAAGCGTGAAGCCTGCCGAAGGGCTGCTGCTCTGTCGAGTCACGTGCGATCTCATGCTGATTATCCAGCGGCCCGCATGCGCCACACCGCCAGCAGGACCGCCACCAGTCCCAGTACGACCGCCCACAGGGCATAATTCGGCCCGGGTTCCACAGCCATCTGGACCGCCTCCGCCTCCTGCTGCAGCTGCTCGGGATCCTCATAGCGGGGGACGAGTTCCCGTCCGTTCCAGACCTTTTCGACTGCCGTATCACTGATCACAGTCCCGACCGGCACATCCATCGTCAGCAGTGAAAAGCGGGTGTCGCCCGGCGGTTTCGAGAAGTCGGCTGCTTCCACCGTGGCGAGCTCATGCGACGTCACGCGTCCGTCAGCCGCCAAAGTCACATTTTCCACGACCCGCGGATACCAGACCCCGGGTGGAAACTGCCGGCTGGTCGATGTCATGACCTGACTGGCACCCGACGGTCCTGTCGCCTGGAACTTGAGAACCGAGAAGCCGTGGGACGGGGCGATCCACAAATCGATGTGGCTCCCGACAGCGCGGTCGTAGGCGATGTGCTTGACCGATACTCCGTCGAGTTCCTCATCCGTGACGCTCTCATTGGCGCGATCAGGGACCGCGAGCAGTTCGTCCAGCGTGTAATTATCCAGAACAGCCACGATTCCGGTTGACGCCCCCAGCAGATTCGGGTGAAAAGCGTCATCGAGCCACGCTTGATTCACATACTGCGTGTCGAGAATGCCAATCTTGTCGGTATCCTCATGAATCGTTTCCTCCGGCATGATGATCGTCGTCAACGGACCGATCGGGTAGTTGTCCGGCTTATAGTCCCGGCGGATGTAACCGGACTTGAACTCGATCACATAGCGACCATTGTCAAACGTGCTCTCCGGACGCTGGGTGCGACGGCCTTGCGAACGGCGATCTCGACGCGACCATGCTGGAGATGCTCGCGGCGGTACTCGATCGCCTGCCGTTCAATCGCCTGACCGGGCGTCTCGGTTTGAAGGGCGACACCGGGGAGCAACACCAGACACAGCGTCGTCATCATCTGCTTCCGCATGTCTTCACCTCGTGTCTGCCTCGGTCACAAGCAGGGGAATCCGCAGCACCGGGGCGACCTTGTCGCTGGTGACGATCACCAGTTCGGCCGGCCCATGCACCGGCTTCCAGGCCGAGGCGTCGAACTCCACCTGCACATCGGACTCCGACCCCGGCATCTGTGTCACGGTAAACGCCGGATGAGTCGCCGAACTGCGCTGGATGCGAAACGCATCGAGACGACCCGGGCGTAACTGCACGACCTGCCGGTGCGTCTCATCCGATGAAAACTGCAGGCGCTCCGAGGACAGCCGGATGTTCGGTTCCACTTCGCCCACGAGAGTGCATTTCAACGTGCGCAGCTGCAGCTCGGGCTCGACGAAGTAGTACACTGTCGCATTGGTGCTCACCGGACCGCGCGACGATTCGGACGAATAGGTGAGCGTCAGCGTGGCCTCTTCACTCGGCTGGATGATGGAGGCGGAGAGTTCATGCGCTGTGCAGGAGCAGCCGCCATACACTTCGGTGATCTGAACCGTATGATCGCTGTGGTTGTGAAGCTCGAAGGCCTGCGCTGGCGGTATCCCCCTGTCCCAGCACCCCCAGTCGGGCCAGCGCGGGCAAGGCCTCCAACGGAGACGCTCCCGTGGGTGGGGCGTGCCGGAATGCCAGTGCGGCACACACGGCAGAGCCGATCGAGAAAGCGACGATCACCAAGCGAAAGAGCATGTTACCCCCCCCCCCCTTGTGAATCGGGAAGTGGAAGGTTGCGGAAAGGAACACTTGAGGATGGCTTTGAGATTATCAACCGGGCTTGAGAATGCAAGCACAAATACGAATGATCAACAGGAAACGGCAGCGGCCCGAGACGATGAGATCCTTTACTCGAACCTGGACGTGCACACACACGGCGATTGTGCTACTGGCATCGCAGGCGGCTCTGATCCTGCACGCCATCTCGCGCAACGCGCCGACGATCGATGAGCCGTATCATCTGGCGGCAGGCCTCCGCTACTGGGACACCGGCATGCTGATCACGCCGGATGTCCCCGCGGCGGCTGTGATGATTGCCGCGACGTACGCCTTCTGGAAATACCTGCATGAGCCGAGTCTCGGCCGAGCATGCCTGGCTGGATGTCTGCTAGGACTGGCGCAGGCCACGAAGTTCACCGCGGTGATTCTGGTTCCGGTGTGGCTGCTGGCCGCTGTGGTGCAAAGCCGGACGACACGCCATCGCCCCTCACATGATCACAGCGCCGTCGGTGTTCGCGGTCGGTCAAACATGTTCGTGGATGCCGGAGTGGTTCTTGTCGTGAGCCTGCTGACGTTGAACGGGGTGTATCTGTTCGAGGGGACCGGTACTCCGCTGGGACGCTTTGACTTCCGCAGCAGTCTGCTCAGCGTGAAGATCGATAAGGACCCGCACCGTCTCGATCGAGAGAATCGCTTTCGGGAAACCTGGCTGGAGCGGGTGGCGGCCCCTCTGCCCCGGCATTACCTGTACGGGTTTGACGACCAGCTCTGGGATTCTAGAGGCACGCCCGTTCTCCAAGTATCTGGCGGGCGAACTTCGCACGCCGCAACAACCTGGCTGGTGGTACTACTACTTGTATGGTGCACTGGTCAAGACGCCGGAGGCGGCCCTGCTCCTGTTTGCCGGATCGCTGCTGTTGTTGATCGTACATCCGCGCGACATAGACGCGACAAGCATAATGCTGCTCCTGGGGACGGTGGTCGCGATCTTCGTGGGACTGAGCCTGCGTCCGAACCTCAACTCGCACGTGCGCGATATCATTCCTGCGCTGCCATTTTTGTGCGTGCTGGCGGGTCGACTGGGACCCTGGGCGGAGAAAGGGCGCATCATGCGCATGTCGCTCATCACAGCGGCAACGTTGACGGCGATGGCGACAGGTGTCACCGCCCATCCCGATCACATCGCGTACTTCAATTGGACATCAGGTGGACCGGATCGCGGCAGTGAACATCTCGCCGACAGCAATCTCGACTGGGGACAAGGACTGTTCGCGCTGCGCGACTGGCTGCAGGAGCAAACGCCCGATACCGAGACTCAGCTCGCTTATCAGGGAGCGATCAATCCGGAGGATGTGGGCATTTCATATCAACCGCTGGACGCCTACGCGTCTGTGCCCGGCTTGCATGTGGTGAGTGCCACGCTGGTCACGGGGATCCCCTGGTATGTGCAGGCTCCGTCGGCCTGCCGGGTGTTTCCAGCGGCGGATGAATACGCGATGTACCGCAAGCTGGTCCCGATTGCCCGACCGGGACATGCCATTTATGTCTACCATGTGAGTGAAGATGACTTGGAGCAGTTGGGCGGCGGGCACCAGCCGCGGCATTGACGTCCCACTCTCCGTGGTGCTGCTTTGCCACTGAGTAACCGGGTGGCACCCAGAGGGCAGCGATGGGCGTGCAGTGAGATGGATTACGGCCCATGCCTTCTCTGGCCTCAGGGCGTCAGTTGATGCTTGTGCCTTCGCTGGTCCGTTAAGCTTTGATTGCATCCGAGACGTCACCATTGAAGTCTCGAAAAGAAAAGCCCTCCGGCTGTTTCAAGCAGCCGGAGGGCGGCGATCCTGAGATGCGTGTCGCAGCATCAAGGGTGACGACTCAGTCCATGTCGGGCAGTGCGCGTACTGCCAAACTGCGGTGTTACCATGACATACACAGGGTGTTCGGCCTCTTCAAGTTTCTCCACCAGTGCTTCAGGAAACTGGTCATCAGCGCCATACACATACATCAGGCTGGGCAGCTTGGCGATCAGCTCTCCCTTGTCGTCCGCAACCGATGTGTCGGCGATCGACAGCAACTGCAGATTCGAGAGAGGTGTCAACGATTCGATGCCGGCGTTCGTCACCTGGGTCCCGGACAGCCACAACTGCTGCAGGTTTTCCAGCCCGGACAGCTTCTTCAGTCCTTCGTCTGTAATGGCGGTCCCTTCGAGATCCAGAATCTTAAGCGTCTTCAGCTGGCCAATCGTGTCGAGCGCGGCGTCCGTAATCTTCGTTCCAGCCAGACGAAGCTCCTGAATGTTTTCCAGCGATGCCAGCTTGCTTACGCCGGCATCGGTGGCCTTGGTGCGTGAAATCCCCAGTTCCTGGAGCGATGTCATTTGACTGATCATCTCAAGCGAGGGATCACCGACGCCTGTCGAACGCAGACGCAATTCCAGCAGGCCCTTCAGTGCGGCGAGTTTTTCGATGCCGGCCTTGGTCACCGGAGTCTCGTTGAGGTTCAATCGTTCGAGGTAGGGCAACTGGCTGAGTTCCTCCACGCCCCTGTCAGTGACGTTCGTCCGGGCCAGCACGACTTCCCGCAAGGATGCGCACTTCGCCAGGCTGCCCGCACCCGGATCACCCACCGCGGAACCTGCCAGAATGGCCGAGTTAATCTTGGACGCAGGATTCAGCTCTGACAGGCCGGCATCAGAGATCTTCGACGAGACCAGCATCGTGGTCTCCCCGTCATTAATCGCGCGGACCATCGACTCACCTCGAGTCGTAAGATCCTCGTTGGGTCCGACCTTCGCCGTGTTCATTGGATACTGGAGCCGGGTGGCCAGATGGGCGGCACCTGCGGCACCGGCCATGGCGACGAGGAGTGTCAGATAGCTCACACCTCCAGCGCCGGAATTGACCGGTCCCGGTACGACCGGTGGGACTGTGGAAGTGCTCGGGGTGGCGTGGACTTGTTTTTCTTCAGACATGGCAGCTCCTCCAGAGGGGATTGCGAACAGATCGGTGGGCGACGCCACCGGGTGAATCGAAGAGATGGGATTCATTTACAACCCTACGGATTGCCGAGAATTCCGCAAGGAAGTGTTCGTGTGTCCACTTGTTGGATCGAGTCGGGAATCTTAGTGCTCGTCGACACATGCTGGTGCGACCGCCGCTTCCCCCGCGACTGCGCACCGATTACGCTGGCGCCCCTGTGGGGATGCCCCGGCGACCGGAGAACCGTGCGCGTACCGGTTGCGTCGAAGAGGCTTGCAGGAGAGCGGCATGCAAACCTTCACCTATGTTGTGGAAGGCGTCGGTCTGATCATCGACGCCGCCGGTGTGCTGGTCATCGTGGGGGGCCTGCTGTTTGCCGCGAGTCGGCTCATCGCTTCGGGACAGAGCATTTCGGACGGTTACCGGCAGCTCCGGCAGGATGTCGGGCGGGGAATACTCCTCGGGCTCGAGCTGCTGGTCGCCGCCGACATCATCCGCACCGTGGCCGTCGCCCCGACGCTGGAAAGCGTGCTGGTGCTTGGGATGATCGTGCTCATCCGTACGTTTCTGAGCATGGCGCTGCAGGTTGAACTGGAGGGCCGCTGGCCCTGGCAATCCTCCGAAGAGGTGGGCCCAAGCGAGATCGCGAAAGCGGCAAGGACCGGCCAGCAGATGGCTCCCCGCGAGTGAGTTTCCCCTCCCTCCCAGGGTGTTTCGTTCGGCGGCATCGTAAACAGGGACCACCGATACCCGCCGGACGCAGCCGGCGGGCTTTGAGTTCCCCGATGTCCACCACCCATCAGCCAAGAGCCAGAAGAGATTGTTGACGCCAGCGGCAACCGGGCGTTACCGTGGGGTCCCTGAGGACAACTGCTCCAGAAGGTGACGGACTCGTGATGGCGAGGGGGGTCATGCGGTCTGGTTCGCCGCCCCGAAGTATCGTTCCCCTGCTGCGGATGCCCGCTTTCGGCAACCCCTGCGTTCCAAACTGTCTGCCACCATGTTTCTCCGGTTGGGTCAACTTGTCAGCCGCTGGTGGCATGTCTCGCTCATTGCCTGGGTGCTGCTGACGTGGCTGGTCGTGCAGATGAGTCCTGACTGGGCCGATGTCGTACAGGACGGGGAGTTTGTGTTCCTGCCCGCCTCGTCTCCCAGCCGCGTGGCAGGCCGCCTGTACGAGGAGGCTTTTCCGGGCAGCCTCGAAGAGCGACCGGTCGAGGAGGGGGGCGTTCAGCAGGACGCCCTGGGGAGCAACATCGTGCTCATCGTCCGCCGCAAGGATGGGCTCACGAACCAGGATCGCGACTTTGTCGAGGAGGTGTTGCTGGAGCGACTCGAACAGATCGCCCGCACCACCGGTGCTGAATACGTTCTGGGCACAGAGCAGCCGGACGCCCCCCCCCAGCAGGATGCCGGGGCCGAACCTGCCGACCTCCCGGAATCGGAGCAGATCGTCAAGGCGATCTGGACGCCGAAGGACCCGCGGGTCGGCCCGTTGCTGGTCAGTGAAGACGGCAAGGCACTCCTGGTGCTCATCGAATTGAAGCGGGAGTTCCTCGACCGGGGCAATGCGCGCATCATTCAGCGCATCGAACAGGCGGTGGATGATCTCACCGATCTCAACCGGCATCCGGTACACCGGTATCTGGTGGGGCTGGACATCAAGATCAGCGGTTCGGCGACCGTCGGGCGGGACATGCTCCATGCCGAAGAAGTGAGTGGCTCCAACACCGAATGGTTTACGAAGACCCTGGTCATTGTGCTGCTGCTGATCATCTACCGGGCACCGATTCTGGCGTTTATCCCGCTGGTGACCGTGGGGCTGTCGGTCGAGATGTCGCTGCGCCTGTTGCGCATCATGGCGGACGCGGGCTGGGTGGGCCTGTTCAACGGTATCGAGATGTACGTCACGGTCGTGGTGTATGGGGCCGGGGTCGACTACTGCCTGTTCCTCATTGCCCGCTACAAAGAGGAGCTGGACAAGGGCCGCTTGCTCGAAGAGGCCATTGCCGAAGCAGTGCATCGCGTCGGCATCGCCTTGGCCACCAGTGCCGGGACGAGCATCTGCGGCATCGGGATGATGGGGTTCGCCGAGTTCGGCAAGTTCCGCCAGGCGGGGTTTGCCATCTCATTCGGTCTGGCGGTCGTGTTGTGTGCGGTGCTGACGTTCACCCCCGCACTCCTGAGACTGTTTGGACGCTGGGCGTTCTGGCCTGAGATCGCCCGGGAGCAGATTGAACCCGAGGCCAACCTCCGCCCGCACCCGAGTCTGCTCACCTTTCTGCGTGAGCAGCAATGGCTGGATCGAGGCTGGCAGAAGGTGGCGGACGGCGTCGAGGCCCGGCCCGCGACGGTTTTTCTCAGCAGCCTGGCGCTGATGCTCCCCTTCGCCGTCATCGCGATCATCAATCATGCACATCTGAGCTACGGGCTGCTCACCGATCTGCCCCAGGAAGATGCCAGTGTGGTAGGAGCCAACGCCATCCAGGAGCACTTCCCTGCAGGCGTCGGCGGGCCGGTCACCATTCTGCTCTACAGCCCGGAATTCGATCTGCCCCATGGTCTGGAGTCGCCCGGGCAGAGTGTGGCCCTCGGCGAAGGGATCGCCAGTGTGCTCACCGAGGAACTCGAGTCCCGCCGCGAACAGTTAAAGCTGGCCGACATTCGCACGCAGGAGAATCCGCTGGGGATCAGTCCGGTGAGCCAGGCCTACGTCCGACAGCAGATGCGGGGTGGGCTGTTCGGCGGGCGCGGGGCCATCATCCGCAACCACGCGCGCAAGACCTATCTCAGCCAGGAAGGGCCGCTGGCGGGCAAAGTCATTCGCCTCGATCTCGTGTTCGACGTCGATCCGTTCTCGCGCGACAGTATCGACCTGTTGAGTGCGACGGAACAAGTCATTCGTGACGCACTACCGCGCGCCTTGATGGTGTTCGACGAGACCGACACTTCCGATGTTGACGCCGAACCTGAGGGCACGGCCGCTACCGAGACGCCGGAAGGGTTGCCACCGCAGGACGATAAAATCCGTGTCTCAGCGCACATTGCGAAGCTGGCGAACGAGACCGGCATCTACAGCATCGGGCCGACGCCGAGTATCCGCGACCTGAAGGACGTGACCGATCGGGATCAGATCCGCATCGACCTCCTGGTCGTCATCGCCGTATATGTCGTGCTGGTCATGCTGCTGCGGCGGCCGGCGATCTCGTTGTATCTCATCGTCAGTGTTGTGTTCAGCTACCTCGTGGCGCTGGGGGTGACGTTTGCGGTCTACTGGGCCTGGCATCCGGGGCAGTTTCCCGGGCTCGACTGGAAGGTGCCCATCTTCCTGTTCACGATCCTGATTGCGATGGGCGAGGACTACAACATCCTGCTCATGACACGCGTCGAGGAAGAGCAGAAGGTCCACGGGCCGGTGAAGGGCGTGCTCGTCGCCCTGACGCGCACTGGAAGCATCATCTCCAGTTGCGGCATCATCATGGCAGGCACGTTCGCCACCCTGATGACAGGTACACTGATGGGGATGATCGAGCTGGGCTTCGCCCTGGCGTTCGGCGTGCTGCTCGATACGTTCGTCGTCCGCCCGATCCTGGTCCCCGCCTATCTGGTGATGCTGCACAGCGGGCGATTCGGGCGTTTCGGCAAGTGGCTCGGTGCGATCGAGGACACCCGTACCTCACATCCAACTACGCCAGCACCTTCCCGGCCTTGATGACGATCTGCGTCTGGAAGCGTCCGCCCGGCTCCAGCGTCCGCCAGCCAGTCTCGACCCCCGCTTGCGAGAGGTTGATCGCGTCCGTCACACAGCTGTAGGGCTCCATGCAGACGGCGTCCATCCACGGGGGTGTGAAGACCACCAGTTCGCGAAACACTCTGGGAAACGACTGCACCACCTGCAGTCCGGCTCGCTGGTCCATCACGGTCGTCTCGATGACTTCGCCGCTCGCTTCCAGTTGGGTGAGCACGTGATCTAGCCGCCGTCCGATGATCGACTCGCCCCGCCGCAGATCGGTCTGGGCATCCACAGGTTTATGGGCACCGGTCGGCAGGCAGTCCACCAGTTCCCACTCTTGCGACGCCGGGGCGACCACGAGGCAATCACCCACCGTGCTTCCTTCCGCCAGCGGCAACCGGAAGTAGGCATGCGTCCCCAGACCCCACGGCAGAGGAGAGTCGGACGGATTGTGAATCGTGAAGTCCGCGATGAGCGTGCCGTTGCCCACCGTGTACCGCACTTCGAGAACAAAGTCGGCGGGCCAGTGTTGAGTGTGCTCCGGCGCATCGACACTGAGCTGAAACTGCCCGGTGACCGACTCGATCGACTGCGCAATCACACGCCAGGGCCGATCGAGGCAAAACCCATGCAGGGTGTTCGGATGTCCGGGAGTCAGCGGCAGTTGGTAGTCCTGTCCTTCCCAAGTGAATCGCCCCGCCCGGATGCGATTGGGGAACGGAAACAGAATCGGGATCCCGCTGTGGCTCGGCGACCCTTCTCCCTGGGCGAAGCCCGGCTGCGACGCGATCACATCGACTGGGTGAGAGTCCACTCTCGCCACGAACTCGAAACAGTTGAAGCCCCGATCGACGGCGATGTGCGCACGACTGCCGGAGGAGGAATGACGAATCTCGACGCTGGCCATCGTGCAGGGATTTCACAGATCAGGGGAGTGAAACGTCATCCGACCGGGGAGGCTCGCAGATCGTCACCGGCGATGCAAGCGCGACGGGCGAGCGGAATCCCGCTATTCTCGCGTCCACATCGATTCCAGGACTGCGCTAGGGAGGCAGAAACGAGAAGGCCAACCACTTGCGGCCCCACTCCTGACTGATCTCGCCCGCTGTGAACTGCTGGTCCGCTTCCTCAAGGGCAGCTCGAATCCCCGCACGATTCGAACCGGCGGACAGCTTCACCAGAATCTCACCTGTGAAGTCGGCGCTGTCGTCATCGAACAGAATGGCGAAACACTCGGCCCCATGTTCGGTGGTAATGCGATCGCATAGGGGGATGACCAGATCCTCGTCGATGCTGGTCGAATCATCGATGTCGTAGTGGTCCCCCCCCTCAGGTACTCCGATGCGTTCAGCAACTCCCCTTGGTTGGTGTCCAACCAGACTTCGTCCACGAGCGAGTCAAATTCGCTCGCGGAGTCCGCACATCCACACATGAGCGCCAGACATGCCGCCAGGAACTGAAAGCCGTTGAAGCCCCGATCGACGGCGATGTGCGCCCGACTGCCGGAGGAGGAATGACGAATCTCGACGGGGGACATCACACACCCTTGATAGGGAGTCAGGCTCGCACGAAACTCGCGCTCCGTGACCGGCAACAGCCGGAGCAGACTTGCAGATCGTCTCCGTCGATGCAAGCTTGTGTCGAACGTAGTCGAAGATACCAGCGGGTATCCCCGGATCTTGATCCGGGGTCGAGAATCGACAGGAAGTTGTGGGTGATGTCGCGTTGTCACAGGGCGGCGCGGGGATGTCCCTCGGCCGGAAGTTTTCCCGCAACCTCTTGCGGCGGCGCCGCACCGCTTCCAGAAGCGGTGCTACCGACTGTGAGTTGCAACTCCTGGAGGTGAGCACTCCCCGTCTCTGCGCGTGCTGCATTGAGCCGTTGCTCGGGAGCGGTGGACAGCACTGCTGAACATGCCGGCAGTGGCACTCTCAGCTGCTGGTGACGCACTCGTGGGCGCGTCGTGCCCGGATTGCGGTTCCAGTCTGCCGATATTCGCGTCAGCGGCCTCACGTCTGATGCACATTGAACCAGCGGTTGCAGTGCGTACACCGGACGTCGCCATGCGGACTGACGTCGGCCGTGTCGTCCAGCGGGGCCCCGCAACTCGGGCAGCTGTAGCCCACCGACGACTCACCGGCCGGGCGACCTGACGCGTTCGGCTGCGTCATCTCGGGAGGTAACGCGGATCGCAGTTGCTCAAGCCTTGCACGCAACCGGCGGGGATCGGTCATCTGTCCCGACAACAGGGCTGCACCGGTCAGCACAAAACCCAGGGCGATGAATGTGATGAACAGCCGGAAGAACACCGGCATCGCGCCAAAGCCTCCCAATGGCGAGGACCAGGCAAAGGCGATCACCGACAGGCCGACACCCAGAGGCACGATTCCGATCAGTCGTTCGAAGGGCATGGGGTTGTCTCCGAAGGGCCGAGGGCGAAGAGCGGAGGGACAAGAGCAAGTGAACTGTCTGCGATGATGGCAGCATATCCTGCGGTGATGTGGAGCGACACCACAGGGCACGAACGCACGCGGCCAAAACTGGATCACCACCAAATGGTCAAGGGCCAACAATTCGGGAAATGTTGTCGATGCGTTTTCATCGGGGGATTCACACAACTGTGTCCGGCACGAGCATCGTCAGTGGCATGGATCCTGATCTCCCCCCCCAGCGCGACGGACACAACCCGTAATCGCGCTGTGGTGGAGGAGAGGGCGGGGTGAGGGAGAGTGTCTCCATACCCACGGGTGGCCACCCGTGGGTATGCCCTTGAGTATATGATGTACTCACGGTGTCGCAGCTGGCAGCTTCGACGATGAACTCCCGGGCGGTAACGACTTTCCTGATCGGGACTTGCACCCGACAATTCAATTGCCTTCACAGGCGCACTCGCACCGCTTCAAGAAGCGGTGCTACCCGCTTTCACTTGGAATTGGATTGAGATCGGCATGACCACGGATAATGACTTGCACGAAGAACTGATGCGTGAGGCAATCCGTTTGTCCGCCGCATCAATTCAATCGGGAGGCGGTCCCTTCGGAGCGATCGTCGTGCGCGACGGAGTGGTCATCGGACGGGGACAGAACCGCGTGACAGCGAAATGCGATCCGACCGCTCATGCCGAGATCATGGCGATTCGCGATGCCTGTGACCGGCTGCAGACATTCTCACTCGCGGGCTGCGAGATCTACGCGAGCTGCGAACCGTGTCCGATGTGTCTGGGGGCGATCCTCTGGTCCCGCATCGATCGTATAACCCATGCCGCCACCCGCCACGATGCCGCCGCAGCCGGGTTCGACGACTCCCGCTTTCATGGCGAGGTGACCTCAACGGGCGAGCAGCGTTCACTGCCGATGACATCGCTGCTGCGTGATGAAGCCGCCGCCGTCCTGATCGCATGGAAGTGGAAGGTCGATCGCGTCCATTACTGATGGGCACGACCGCGCCCCTGTGGTCACCCGGCCACTGGGTGCGACGCGACCTGCCCGGCGACGGCGGCGGCCAGTCGCCGCATGCCGTCGTCGATCCCCTCGGGTGTTTGCACGCCGAAGCTCAGCCGCATCTGGTTGCGGGGTCGCTCTGACAAGGGACCGGCATACGCCAGCTCCCCGGGGACGTACATCACGCCATGTTCGTGCGTCGCCGACTGGAACAGGGCGCTGTCAAAGCCGGTCTCCACCTCCTGCGGAAGCGTCATCCACACATACAGGCCTCCCTGCGGATGCACCCACGACACACCGGGGATGTCGGCAAAGTACCGGTCGGCGGCGGCGAGCATCGCATCTCGCTTGCGGGTGTACGCGGCACGCACCTCCTCCACATGCGGCAGGTACAACCCCTCCTCCAGCACGCTCGCCAGCAGATGCTGGTTGAAGTGGGCTGACCCGAAGTCCTCGTTCCCCTTGCGGTCGCACAAGGGGCGGACCAGTTCCTTCGGCACCACTCCAAACCCCACCCTCAAGCCGGGAGAGAAGCTCTTCGAGAACGTCTGCGTATAGATCACCTGCTGCCGATCGGCATCGTGACTCCACACGCTGGGGAGGTCCTGCCCGCCATAGCGCAGCTCGCGGTAGGCGGCATCTTCCAGAATCATGATCCGCTGCCGCTTCGACCACCGCCGGGCGATGTCGACAATCTGCCCGCGACGTTCTTCCGCCAGACACACGCCGCTGGGGTTCTCGTGGTAACTGACGAGATAGATCAGTTTCACCCGCTCCAGATCTCCGGCGGCTTCGAGAATCTTCAGCGCTTCTTCGAGCGCAGAGGGACGCATGCCTCCCTCATCGGTTTCGACCGTGATGGCCCGGGCGCCGACCCCCTTGAGGTTGCCGAGGAACACGAAGTACGTCGGGCCGGCGACAAGACAGATGTCGTTCTCGTTCAGCAGGATTTCGCAGACGATGGAGAGCAGCTGCTGCGAGCCGGTGGTGAGGACGAGCTGGTCGGCGTCGATGTTCAGCTCGTCGACCGTGCAGCCCTCCTGCCGCGCGAAGTGCGCCAGCAACAGCCTGCGCAGACGATCGGACCCCGCCGTCGTCCCATACTGCAGCGCCTGTCTCGCCCGCTGCTCATCCCCCAGCAGCCGCTCCATGGCCGTGCGGGTCTCGGTGACCGGCAGACTGCCGAAGTCGACCAGCCCAGCGGCCAAGGAGACGACGCCCGGATTCTCGACCGCCTGCTGCATCAAAAAGCTGATGGCCTGGGCGCTGGCGTAGTGCCAGCGCTGACTGAGGCGGAGCGGGGCGAGCGAGCGGTCTGTTTCTTCGGACTTCATTCGGCGGGCTTCGGCTTCGCGGCGTCTTTTCGGAAGCTTCGTGTCAGCTCGATCTGCTTGCGGATTGAAATTGCTCGCGGATGTTCTGGGCCGTATTGGTAGAGGATCAACTGCTCCTCGATTAGTAGCGGCAGAAGCTTCTCATGATGGTCGATCGCGGAGAGTACGCCCTGACCATCGGCGGACTTTCCTGACATCAAGTTTCGAACCGTCTCGATCAGCTTGCGCTTTCTCGAACGTAAGGATGACCCTCGCCGTACTTTTCGAGTAGAAGTTGCTCCTCCAGCAATAGTGGGACGAGCTCGTAAGGAATAGGCTTAGAAATCTCGCTGGTGGAGTCAGCGTCCGAAGGCAGACTGGTCCCTGTCGGTGGTGGCACGATACGGGCCATCTGCTTCCACGCCGAAGCGTCCGGCATGAGCATCCACGTCTCGCCAGTCTGCCCGTCGAGCAAGAGCGTACCATTACGAAGTTGATGCAGCGAGTAACGATTGCCGGTCGGTGGAGTGTCTCCCGCCGGCGGATCGGCCGCGACTTCAACGGCGACGAGACAACAAATGACGAGAGTGAGCAGCAGTCCACGCATGACAAGCTCCCCAGGCAGAGAGGCGGAATCAAAGCCGGATTGTAGCACGTCAGCAGACGGAAGTGTTCCCCGGTCGGCGCGGCGGAGTCGCGCGGGTGGCTCAGATGGCCCTGCAATCCGGGGCGGCGCAGCCGCGAAGAGGTGACAGGGTGGACTGCCATCAATCAGAATGCGCTCGTCATCGGAGACAATCATGTCTGACCGCCAATTCCACGAGGAACACCCCGTGAGCATGTTCGTACATCTCTCCCATTCCCGCACGCGACGCGGCAACGGGCGACCTCTCCTGCTGATGGCGGCGTGGCTGCTCGGCAGTCTTGTCCAGTCACAATGCCTGCTCACCGCCGCCGAGGTGCCCCGGGGACGCGTCGTCTTCCTCGGAGACAGCATCACCGCCAATGGTGGCTATGCGAATCACGTCGAGACGTGGTACCGGTTACACAAAGGGAACGATCGCCCCGAGTTCATCGCGCTGGGGCTCAGCAGCGAGACCGCCTGCGGACTCTCGGAACCCGATCATCCCTTCCCGCGACCGAACGTGCATGAGCGTCTGGACCGCGTGCTCACGCAGACCAAGCCCGATGTCGTGGTCGCCTGCTACGGGATGAACGACGGCATCTACCATCCGTATTCCGAGGAGCGTTTCGCCGCCTATCAGCAGGGCATTCGCCAACTGATCGACAAGGTGCACGCCGCCGGGGCCCGGATCGTGCTGCTCACCCCGCCCCCTTACGCCGGTGTCGTCTCTCCCAAACCCGAACCCTCGGCGGGTGAGTCGTATGGCTATCAGCGGCCGGTTCGGAACTACGATGACGTACTGGCGCGATATGCCGACTGGATCATGACGCTTAAAGATGAACCCGGTGTGGAGGTCGTCGATGTACGGACTCCGCTGCTGCCGCATCTCAACAAGTGCTACGGCAAGGACGTGATCCATCCGCAACCGCTGGGGCATGAGATCATCGGCGAATCGCTGCTGGCGCACTGGGGACATCAGACCGGGAACCCGATCATCGAGTCGGGCACTTCCGGAGTGTCAGACGATGACAACTGGCAACAGATGTTCGCCCTCGTCGCCAAACGGCGAGCGACTTACGACGAGAAGTTGCTGTGGGAGATCGGGCATCTGCGTCCGGGGAGTGCACCCCCAGGCACGCTGCAGGAAGCCGAACAACGGGCCGCCCAGATTGACCGCGAATTCACTGAGTGGTTCGAGAAGACGTCCGCCGCAGATGTCAAGGTGTCACCGCCGCGGCGGGTGTTTCACAACGGGGAGCACAACGCCTTCACCGATCTGTGCCGGTTTGAAGACCGTCTCTACCTGACGTTTCGCAGCTGTCCCGACGGCCACATGGTGCATCCCACATCGTCGATCATTGTGCTCGCCAGTGACGACGGCCGGGACTGGCAGCAAGTGCACCGCTTCTCGGTTCCCAAGCGGGATACACGTGACCCGCACTTTCTGGTGATTCGTGACCAGCTGTTCGTCATCAGCGGGACCTGGTACTGCGGCGACACATCGCCCGCCACTTACGACATGAACCAGCAATTGGGCTATGCGGTCTGGACCGACGATGGTGCGCACTGGCAAGGTCCCACGATGCTCGAAGGAACCTATGGTCACTATGTCTGGCGGACAGGAACGTACGGGGATCGCGCGTACCTGTGTGGTTACCGGAAGCGCGAGTTTGCCGAAACCCGCACCCGTGCCGAGCGTGACCCGCTCAACGAAACCGTGCTGCTGGAAAGCGACAACGGTCTGATCTGGCGGACGGCGGGGCTGTTCCGGGAGGAGTTCGGCAGCGAGACCGCGTTCATCTTCGACGAGGCCGGCGACATCCTGGCGATCTCGCGCAGCGGCGGGGATCGTCCGGCGCAGGTCTGCCGGTCGAAGCCCCCCTACAACGAATGGCAGAGAACGGATCTCGATCGGCAGGTGGGCGGTCCGCTGGTCACTCGCTGGGGGGACCGCATCCTCGTGGGGGGACGCAAGTCCGTGGACGGCCCGGCACGAATGTCGCTGTACTGGCTCGTCGGCGATCGTCTAGAGGAGTTCGCCGAGTTGCCCAGTGGCGGCGACTGCTCGTATCCGGGGTTCGTGACGCTCGATGATGGCCGCGCGCTGGTCTCGTACTACTCGAGCCATGAGCAGGATGACGCGGGACGGCCCATCACGGCGATCTACCTGGTCGAGTTGACCGCCACGGGTGGTTAGTGCAGCGTCATACCCTCGCTCGTTCCTTCTTCATCCTCCCCTCGTTCCTTCTTCATCCTCCCAGAGAGGGGAGCTTTCCTCATCGGCGGCGATCGAGATTCACCGGGAACGCGGTGATGACGTTGCGGCCATCCAGCACCAGTCGGATGTGCTCCGCCGCCGGATGGTGCCGACGTGCTCCGGACTCTCCGCCGGTGTATCCGATCCGTCGGCCAAGATCGACCGTGTAAATCTCACGGCCATCCTCGTGCACCTGTTCGACAATGGCCTGTCCTCCGGCTTCGACGAGCCGCCAGGTCTCATCGATCACCGCCAGAATGTCGGCCTGTTCGCCATCGAAGACGCCGTGAATCGGCCGCGAGGGATCGTCGTGGGAATGCTGCATAATGTGCTGGAGGCGATGCCCCTCTTCTCCACCGGGACGATAGCGCAGCCCCGCCGGTGACTCGAACACATTGCGACTGATCTCCTTCAGTACACCCGGTGCCGACTGATCTTCAGTCTGTGCGGTGGCGGGTGCGTGGCGGTGGTCCTGTCGCGGCGGAACGTCGGCGTGCTCATCACGCTGCCCGGCATCGTCGACCAGCGAGGGGAGTTCCACTCCCAGCCAGCGTTCGAGGGAAGGCTGCAGCAGCACATAAGCGACCAGCACTCCCAGCAGAATGAGCGTCGCCCGCAGCGACAGCTGCGGGCGTAGTGGAGATCTGCGGGATCGGGAACTCATCGACTGGTGGTCCAGGTGAGGGGACGATTCGTGATGTCATCCCACAAGGCACCAGGGGATGCAACCCCTGGGCTTTGACCAGTACACAGATCGCAGCGGACTGATCCTCAGTTCGCGCCGGGGCGATCGGTGAGCTGAATGTTGAGCGTCTCGCGGCGGCTGTTGCGAATGATGACCAGCCGCACCGTCCGGTTCACATCGGTCAGGCTGACGAGATGGATCAGATGATTCTCGTCCTCGATGTCCCGGCCGTCAAAGCTCAGAATCAGATCGTCGGGACGCAGCCCGGCGCGGGCCGCCGGTGTCTCGGGATACACACGCACGACGCGGGCTCCCTTGATGCGATCGAGGGCATACTTCTGAGCGGCCACATAGTCGAACTTGTCATCCAGCAGCACGCCCAGGTAGGCGCGGTACACCTTGCCGTGCGCGAGCAACTGGGTGACGACCTGCTGGACAAGGTTGCTGGGAATGCTGAAGCCGATGCCTTCGTTACCACCGCTGGCCGAAGCGATGGCGGTGTTGATGCCCACGACCCGGCCATGCATGTCGATCAGCGGTCCGCCACTGTTGCCCGGATTGATGGCGGCGTCGGTCTGCAGGAAGTCCTGGTTGATGACGTCCCGCTCGGGACCCAGTTCGAGTGAACGGCGGCCTTTCGCACTGATGATGCCCAGTGTCATCGACTGGCTGAGGCCGAACGGACTCCCCATCGCGAGTACGAAGTGTCCGATGTCGAGCTGATCGCTGTCGCCCCACTGCCCCGACTGCAGGTTGTTCGCGGATCATCAGCACGGCCAGATCGGTGGCCAGATCCTCACGCCGGTCGTAAGGCTGCAGGACTCGCCCATCATTGAGATGAATGTCGATATCTTTGAGTTCGGCACCGCGCACGACATGATGATTGGTGACGACGAACCAGGCGTCGCCCGTAGAATGGCGCATGACGACACCCGAGCCGGTTTCCTGGACGCTGCCTGTTCGCCCGCGATGCTCGGCCTGGATGTGCACGACAGTGGGATTGACGAGCCGGGCGATCTTGGCCAGATGCTGGCTGGCTTCGATCAGCGTCGGAAAGGTGTAGTCGTCGCTTCCTGGAGCAGCGGCCAGTCGGATGTCCTGGGAGATGGGGGGCACTGCCGGGGACGATTCATCTCCGGCGCGGAGTGTCCCGTGGGCAGCGACCGCCAGCAGCAATGCGGCGGGCGAAACATAGCGGAGCAGGCTCGTCATCGGCGCACCTCTCTTGAGTCTCTGTCGTCGTGGACAGAGGCAAACTGCCGGTCCTGATCCCGGTCCCCGGAATCAGGCGTCCATATCGATGTCGCTGAGTGTGAGCTCGATGTCGCTGTTGCGAGACTGGAACTCGATCGCAGATTCCCAGTCCGCATCCGCCGTCGATGTCGCAGAACCACGTTGCTCCTGGATGCGCTGGCACTCGACGCACGATGAGGTATATGGAAGTGCCTGCAGCCGCGTCACCGGAATGTTCCGGTTGCACACCTCGCAGGTTCCATAATGTCCTTCGCGGATGGCTTCGATGGCCCGTTCGATCTTGGCGAGTTCCCGCCACTCGAAGGCCGCCAGTTGCGAGTTGATTTCCTGTTCTGCATCGTCGGCGGCGAGGTCTCCGACATCGGAAGTTCCGGCCCCGGATCGCGTGAGCTGGATGTCTCCTCGCAGCTTGTCGCGCAGATCGTTCCGCTGGGCGACGAGTCGCTGATGCAGCCTCAAGAGAGCGTCTTTACGGGCCATCGATCGACCTCAGAGATGTTCAGGTCCAGGAGAGGGGCATCCGTGCCTGAGGTGAGTCGGTTGTCTCGTACCAACCTTAACATCCGATTTGTTGCCGACCGGGGGGATCGTCGGACTTTGTGCTGTATTGTACCTGCATGGGCAAGGGAGGCCGCGCCGTCAGGCGTCGGGCGGCGACGTAACCATCTGCCCTGAGTATTGTTGTGCCGACCAAAAAAACCACATGCCCTCGGATGGCCACTCGGGAGGTCTGCCTGGGACGATTCATCCGGCGCCCACGACTCTTCCGGTCGTTCTGTTCCTAGATCGACGAGAGGCCCGCTGCCCCCGCACGAAAACCGGCTCAACCGACAGGATGCGCCCACCCGGCCCGCAAGGATTAACACGCACTGGCCATAAGAGTTGTATGACCGGGAGAACCCTCACAATCGGCCCTCTGGAACCGGCCCAGACTCCCGGCGTCCATGGTCGTCGTGCGTGTCTCTACCGCCGGCCCTTGAAGCGCTTCTTGCCCCCGCCGCGGCGATCGTCACGCGGAGGCGCATTGCGGGCCCCGTTGGTCTGCTGGCGTGCCTGGTCGGCCGCTTCCATCAGCCTGCCGAACAGTCCCGGGGGTTTCGGGGGCGTGTCATCCCTTGGTGACACAAGCTTCTTCCCGGGAGGTTCGGACTTCCCCTCGCTGGGATCGAGAGTTCCGCCCGGCATGGTGAAGTCGAGCATCTTGCGTTCGCCGATGCCCCACAGCGTGGATGCGATGAAGTACACGCACAGACCTGCAGGCACCCGGTAGAAGATGACTCCCATGAACAGCATCATGAAGTTCATCATCTTGTACTGCATCGCCTGCTCTTCGGAGGTCGGCGGCGGCATGAACAGCTTCTGCTGGACATAGAACAGCACGACCGTAATCAGCGGCAGCAAGTTGAACTCGTGGCCCAGAAAAGGCAGGTCAAACGGCAGCTTGAACAGGGCATCCGGGGCCGCCAGGTTATCGATCCACAAAAATCGCGCCAGTCGCAGGTCGACGGCGTTGTACAGCACCTGATACAGGCCGATCAGAATCGGCAGCTGCAGAAACATCGGCAAGCACCCCGAGAGCGGGTTGAACTTGTGCTTGACCATGAACTCCTGCATGGCCTCCGCCATCTTCTGCTTGTCGTCCTTGTAGCGCTCCCGGATCTCCTGCATCTTGGGCTGCAGTTCCTTCATCCGCTTGGCATTGAGAGCCTGCTTGCGGGAGACCGGGAACAGACAGGCCCGCACGCACACTGTCAGCAGGATGATCGCCAGCCCGTAGGGCATGAAGCGGTGGAAGAAGTTCAACACGTTCAGCATCACGACACTGATGGCACCGAACCAGCCGAACTCAATCACTCCTCCGGCACCGAGCGCTTCGAGCAGCTCGCTCCGCTTGGGACCGAAGAAGACACGGGAGGAACGCGTGAGTGTCTCGCCGGGCGGGACGACTTCCTCCACCGAGTGCAGCGTCACGCTGAGGTCGCTCCACGTCTCGGGATCCGCCCGGCGAACAAGTTCGGGGAACACCGCGTCATAGAACTCCGACTGTAACTGGTTACCCTCCGGACAGATCAGGGCGGCGAAAAACTGTACATCGACGCCCGTGTACTTCACCGGCGCACCCAGGGACGCAGCAGGTTCGGGTCGGCCTTCTGCCGGGCCTTGTCGGTGTCCTTGATGACTTCCGCGGCCGTTCGCCGGAGTGCCGTGACATCGCTCGGATCCTCCGGACTCTCCAGCGCGCCCATGATCACGCCGATAAAACTGCGCGAGTTGGCGGCATTCTCCAGCGGCAGACCAACGGGACCCTGCAGCACATAATTGACCGGTGCGGGACGATCCCCGAGGTTCTCGAACCCCAGGTCGAACTGCAGCAGGTATCCGATGGGATCGACGTCGCGCACGTCGGACGTGCCGGGATTGAGCAGAAAGTGCTTGCGGACCTCCAGCTGTTCATCCGGTGAACGATAGCGGAAGGTGACGGCGTTCTCCTTCAGCGATTCGGGAACGACTTCCCAGTCCACGTTTTCCAGCGACGTCTGATACTTCGCGAGCTGGGCGTCGATCTGCTGCACGCCGACGTTGAGTGTGGTGCGATCTTCCGAGGAATCGTTGCCGACGATCTTGATCGGTGCCTTCCGATTGTCGAGCCGCCGGAAACGGGGGTCATTCAGTTCAACCGTCTGGACCGCCGCCCCGGTCGACGTCAATGTCACCTGTGCATAGTACGCCGAGTCAGGATCGAGCGAACCGAGCGTCACCGTGCGCTGCGGGAAGTCGGGCAAGTCGGTGATGGCAGCGGCGTCGGCGGGCGCAACTTCCGGCACGTCGCCTGCCGGTGCCAGCGGGTTGTTGACTCGTGCACCGGCTGCGTTGGGTGCCGGGTCCCCATTGCCATCGGCCCGCTTGTCAGCGGCGGCAGGGACGGGCTTGGGCTGGGCTTTGGGGAAGAGTCCGGGCAGGAGGCGTGGTGCGATCTGCATCCATGCCATGAAGAACAGACTGACAAACACCAGCGACAGGAAGAAGCGTCTCTGTTCCATGAATCCGTTGGCCGAGAGGGCGAAATCGCTGGCACCGCAGGGCGGCGGAGGCTCAGCAGATGAGTCAGAGGCAGGTGCAGCCCTCGAACAGGCCCCCGTCAGCGGCCGTCACGCAGACGGTCCCCCAGGAAATTGTCTAACTCTGCGATGGGGTAGATCTTGGCGATCGTCTTTTCAAAGTCGTAAGGCACCCGGCGAAACTCCACCGATTTCTCGTTGAGCACAACGTACGAGGCCCGGTTATCTCCGTCTCGCGGCTGACCGACCGAGCCGACGTTGATCAGCACTTTCTGGTCACCCAGATCGTACTTGCCGTCCACTTCGTCCGGAGACACAAAGCTCAGGTCTTCGCGAAAGACGCCGGGGATGTGCGTGTGACCCTGAAAGCAGTACCTGTCGACGAGCGCGAAGATGCGCTCCATCTTTCGCTGGTTGTAGATGTCTTCAGGAAACACATATTCGTTGAGCGGATTGCGGGCCGAGCCATGCACGAACAGGAAGTCCTGTTCCCGCCGCATGCGGGGTAATTCTCCCAGAAACTCCCAGCGATGCTCGTTGCGCTCCTGGGTGTCCGATTCGAGCATGCTCCGCGTCCAGAAGATGGCGCGTTCGGCACCCGCATTGAACCCCTCGGGATCGAACAGGGCCGCCTGATCGTGATTGCCCAGAATCGTCACCTGGCAGGTTTCCATCACCCGGTCGACACACTCCCGCGGGTTGGGGCCGTAACCGACGATGTCCCCCAGGCAGAACACCTCGGAAATCCCCTGGGCAGCGATCTCCGCGAGCACCGCTTCGAGCGCCTCGAGGTTTCCATGGATGTCACTGATCAGCGCACGCACAGCGGTCGTCTCAGAGAGATGAGGGGACACCGGGTCCGAACGGGGTTACCTGTCTGGCGATGGCGAGCAATGCGCAGTCCAATGGTCAGCTTTCCCGGCCTGATTCTAATTCAAGCCAGGTCTGGACTTGCGGGTGAGGATCGTCATCGCCTTCAGCCCTGTGTGAAGTTTAGCGCACCTTGCTACAACCGGTCAAGCGCCCCTTTCTCGACATCGCGGGTGGATTCGTCCGATTCTCCGGAGGAATCGTCACCCGTTGAGAACATTCAACGAAAGCGGTGCGGGCCATGTTGACCGTGTGCAACCCGTGACGTAGCGTTTTCCACCCCTTCCCAGCGAGAGTCCCAGCCAGCAGTCCCGCGACCAGCGATCACGGACCGATCGCCCGCGAGAATGCCGTTTCCCCTCAAACTGAGTCCGGCGACAGCGAGTGATGCGGGCCCCCGACGGGTCGCGCCTCGCGCTCTCGCCACTGGTGCCGCCCGGCTGTGGAATCGTATCCCGGCCGGCGGACTGACCCATTTTCAGGCGGGCATTCTCCGGGGTGTGACATGACGAATCGTGGTTCGCTGCTGGTCGTGGATGATGATCGACACATTTGCGAGGCCATGGCGGACTACCTCCGCGAACTGGGCCATCGCACCGAGACGGCCCAGACCTGCCAGGAGGCCCTCGACCGGATGGAAGAACATCCGTTCGAGATCGTCATCTGCGACGTCAATCTGCCGGACAAGGACGGCTTTCAACTGCTCGGCTGGGCGAACAGCCACGCCAAAGACACGGCCGTCATTCTGCTGACCGGCTACGGCACCATCGAGAGTGCTGTCGAAGCGATCCGCGAAGGAGCTTTCGACTACCTCACGAAGCCGGTGATCGACGATGAACTCAACTTCTCGATCCAGCGCGCCCTCGGCCAGCGCAAGATTGTCGAGGAGAACAAGCGTCTCAAGGCGCGCCTCGATGAGAAGTTCGGAATCTCGAACGTTATTGGCCGCGACTACAAGATGTCGAAGATGTTCGACCTCATCGAGAGTGTCGCCGCGACGAAGACGACTGTGCTGATCCTGGGAGAGAACGGCACCGGCAAAACGATCACGGCCCGGGCCATCCATCAACTCAGCGATCGCCGCGAGAAGCCGTTTGTCGAAGTCGCCTGCGGTGCGCTGCCGGATACGTTGCTCGAAAGTGAGCTGTTCGGGCACAAGCAGGGTTCGTTCACCGGCGCGACGCACGACAAGGTCGGCAAGTTTCTGCAGGCCAACGGGGGCACGATCTTTCTCGATGAGATCGGGACCGCCTCACCCAGCCTGCAGGTCAAGCTGCTGCGCGTGCTGCAGGACATGGAGTTCGAGCCGGTCGGCGGCAACAACACCCACAAGGTCGACGTCCGCGTCATTCTGGCGACGAACGAGGATCTCGAAGCCAAGGTCCGCAAGGGAGAGTTCCGCCAGGACCTGTTCTACCGCATCAATGTCATCTGTGTGACGCAACCTCCCTTGCGGGAACGCATCGGCGACATCCCCCTGCTGGTCGACTACTACCTGCAGGAGTTCAACGAACGCACCGGCAAGCAGGTGCAGTCCTTCGATGAACACGCCATGCAGCTGCTGCAGCGATACTACTGGCCGGGCAATGTCCGCGAACTGGTGAACGTCGTCGAACGGGCCGTCGTACTCACCAAGGCCAGTCATGTCACCGTCAGTGATCTGCCCGAGAGCGTCCGGCGCGAACTCACGCCGTCACCCTCGGCTGGGCACCTCAACGGCGGCGGACTGAAGTCGGCACTCGCCAGTCCCGAACGGCAGATCATCATCGAGGCGCTGGAGTCCAACGGCTGGAATCGGCAGCACACCGCGCGGATGCTCGGCATCAACCGGACCACGCTCTACAAGAAGATGAAGAAGTTCGACATCAGCTTCGACCACCAGGTCGAGGCAGGCTTCGCCGGATAGGACTCAGCCGGCACCTGTAGAAGGCAGTACCTGCTGCAGAAACGTGTGCAGGTTGCGGTCGGACACCTGCGAGGCCGCGTCGAAGCGGAAGCGGACTGCCGACTGTCCGCTGCGATGCGTGGTGATCTCGCGGTCGGCCCCCAGCGACGAGATCTGTCCGAGGGCAACAGCCCCCGGCGGGGTCATCAGCGTCAGATAAACACCATCGCGCCGCTTGGTCTGTACTTCGGCCAGCAGATCCTCGCCGGGCTGACGATAGGTGACCAGCGTCTTGCTGCCATAATCGGGCTGTGTGTCCTGGAGCGACTTCTCCAGCAGATCGAGCAGTTGCTCCAGCACGCCGGCGTCCCACTGCACACGTCTGTTGCTGGGGAAGCCCTTGCGCGAGACGTGCCACTTTCGTCCCAGCACCTTCCACGGGGTCAGCTCCTCGGCGGGAGCCAGTTGCTGTTCATCCACTCGCTCCAGATAGGCGGCGATCGCCTCTTCCACAAACTCGCGGAAGGCCGGCGTGTCGATCTCCTCGCGCGTGTGGACGTCGATCACGATCTCCTGGAACGGACCTTTGGAGGTGTTGAACTTCACTCGTTCGCCGCGACCATACACCGGAATGTCGTCGAGATCATCCACCGGCGTGAGGTTCAGCAAGTCCGAGATTTCTTCGGGATCGAACGATTTCTTCGGCACGCGGAAGTAGAACCGGAGGAACCATTCGTCACCGCTGAGGGCGTGAAAGAACCAGCCGGTGCCGGCCTTCTTCTCTGCGGTGATCTCGACGGTCGAGGGATCACTCCAATTCGCCTCCTTGAGACCCGCGTACTCGCCGATGAGATCGACGACATACTCGAGTGCGGCCCCTTCCCAGCGCACCGGTTTGCCGTTGCGAGCGGGGCGGTCCTGTGTGTGCCACTGCCGGCCGTTGACCTTCCAGGGGAGTTCCGCCTCGCGTCCCACTTTGGCGAGGTCGACGTCCCCCTTGCGCTGTTTGGCCACTGATCGGGCGTCGAATACCTCGATCTCCCCGCGCTCGTCGCGCTCGAGCAATGGCTTGAGTAACTCCGCCGTCCATGAGTGAGGGCCCGTTGTCGGCTTGCCGTTTCGCACGACTTGCGCACAGGCGACGATCTCCTCCGGCGTTCCCTGCGCCACGATCTGACCGCCGGCGACACCGGCCTCCGGACCGACATCGACGATCCAGTCTGCCGTCTTGATGACGTCCAGATTGTGCTCGATGACGACGACGGTGTTCCCCTGCTCGACCAGACTCCCGAGCACTTTGAGCAGCTTGGCGATGTCGTCGAAATGCAGCCCGGTGGTCGGCTCGTCCAGCAGATACAGCGTGCGGCCCATATTGGGCTTGCAGAGTTCTGCGGCGAGTTTGACCCGCTGGGCCTCGCCTCCACTCAGTGTCGTCGCCGATTGGCCGAGTGTCAGGTAATCCAGACCGATCGCATGCAGCGTAGCGAGCGGGGCTCGGATCTTCGGAATGTTCTCGAACAGCTCCAGGGCCTGCCCGATCGACAGATCGAGCACGTCCGAGATTGTGTGACCCCGGTAACGTACGGCGAGGGTCTCGACGTTGTATCTCTTGCCGCGGCAGGTGTCGCACGTCACCCACACATCGGGGAGGAAGTGCATCTCGATCTTCCGCTGGCCGAGCCCTTCGCAGTCTTCGCAACGGCCGCCGGCGCGGTTGAAGCTGAACCGGCCCGGTTTGTAACCCCGCACCTTGGCATCGGGCAGTCGGCTGAACAATTCGCGGATCGGATCGAACACCCCGACATACGTCGCCGGGTTTGAAGCGGGGGTCATGCCGATCGGCTGCTGATCGACGGTAATCACCCGGCTGATGTGCTCGGCCCCCGAGAGTTCATCGAAGGGTCCCGGGGCTTCGCCGCCGCGACCCAGATGTCGCGCGACCGCACGGGCCAGTGTCTCCGAAATAAGCGAGCTCTTGCCCGACCCGCTCAGACCGGTCACGCAGGTCATCGTTCCCAGCGGGATGAACAGATCGACGCTCCGCAGATTGTTCTGCCGGCAGCCCGTAAGACTCAGCCACGTTCCGCCCGGCGGCTTGTCGTAACGCTTCGGGAGCGGCGCATCAGGTGATGCTTTGGTGCGCGGTGTGAGTCGCCGGGTGTGCGGAACCGGGATCCCTTTCTCTCCGGACAGATAGGCCCCCGTGAGCGACGCCTTCGATTGCCGGGTGATCTGTTTCGGAGTTCCGTCGGCGACGATGGTACCTCCGAATCGACCGGCGCCGGGGCCGAAGTCGTACAGATGGTCAGAGGCCTCGATCACTTCTCGGTCATGTTCGACGAGCACCACCGTGTTGCCGAGGTCGCGCAGTTTTTGCAGGGCGTCGATCAGCCGCTCGTTGTCGCGCGGATGCAGGCCGATGGTCGGTTCGTCGAGAACGTACAGCACGCCCGTGAGTGCCCGGCCGATCTGCCCCGCGAGACGAATGCGCTGAGACTCTCCGCCGGAAAGTGTGGGCATCCCCCGGTCGAGTGTGAGGTAGTGCAGCCCGACATCGACCAGAAACGTCAGCCGGTGGATCGCCTCGTTGAGCAGGTCGCCGGCGATCCGCTGCTCTTCGCCGGAAAGCTGCAGTGACTTGAGGAACGCGACGCGTCTCATCGATCGGCAACCGGCAGAGTTGTGGCAGCGTCTTCCCCTGCAGGCGCACGGAGGCCGCATCCGGACGGACCTTGTCACCGTTGCAGACTGAACAGGGCCGTTCCCCGACCAGATCGATGAACAACGCCCGATACCCGTACGACACCCGCGAGGCTTCTTCGATCGTCGGGTACAGCCCCTTGTACTGGAACCGGAACGAACCGGCCGGCGACTTCGCCGAGCCCGACACGCTGACCCAGCGGTCGGAGCCATAGAGAATCACCCGCTGGTGCCGGGGATCGAGCTGATACCACGGGACGTCGAGCGGGATGTCGAACTCGGCGGCGAGGGCACTCACCATGTCGCGGAAGGCGGGATTCCGGCGGGGGTCGGGCCACGCGGAGACCGCGCCGTCCTGCAACGTCGCCTGCGGACTGGCGACGAGTGCCTGCTGATTGGTCCCTTGTTCGACACCCAGACCTTCACACGCCTCGCACCAGCCGAGCGGACTGTTGAACGAGAAGTTCTGCGGCGTGAGCGTACTCGAACATGCGCTCGGATTCGGCCTCACACAGCGGACATGTGAAGTGCAGGCTCAGCCGGTCGACGCGCCACTCGGTCTCCGGCGTGCGACGCGTCGACATGGATGACATGCGATCACGCCCTCGCCCAGATCGAGTGCGGATTCGACTGAGTCGGCCATCCGGCCGCGGACTTCGCGGTCGACCTTGATGCGGTCGACGATCGCTTCGACCGTGTGCTCGCGCTTGTGGTCGATCTCCGGCACGTCTTCAGGTGGTACGTGTTCGCCGTCGATCCGCACTCGCAGATAGCCCTGCGCCCGCAGCCGCTCCCACAACTTTTCGTAAGCTTTGACCGACCGGCACCTCGATCGGTGCCGCGAGATACAGCCGCGTGCCTCTGTCCAGCGAGAGGATGCGGTCGATGATCTCGTCGGTCGTCTGCCGTTTCGACGGGGACCTGGCAGTCCGGGCAGTACAGCGTGCCCAGCCGGGCGAACAGCATGCGCAGGTAGTCGTAGATTTCCGTGACGGTGCCGACGGTCGAACGCGGCGTTGCGCCGACGGTCTTCTGTTCGATGGCGATCGCCGGCGAGAGGCCGTGAGATGTGCTCGACCTGCGGCTTGGGCATCTGGCCGAGGAACTGCCGGGCGTAGGCCGACAGCGATTCGACGTACCGCCGCTGGCCCTCGGCATACAGCGTGTCCATCGCCAGCGAGCTCTTGCCCGATGCCGCTCGGTCCGCAGAAGACGCTCATCTTGTCGCGGGGAACGTCGACGTCGATCCGCTGCAGGTTGTGCTGAGCCGCGCCGCGGATGATGATCTCGAGGTGCGAATCGTCGCGGATTGCGTCGCGGATGCCGTTGTCGGCGTTGGACTTCGGCTTGCCGCTTTGCTTCGCGCTTTCGGCTTGCGGAGTGATCGAATCGAGCACGTCCCGCAGCGCCTGTCCGGTGTGTGAGTCGTGACACGCGGCGATCTCTTCCGGCGTTCCCGCGGCGACGATCGTCCCGCCGCCGTCGCCGCCTTCGGGGCCGAGGTCGATGATCCAGTCGGCGGTCTTGATCACGTCGAGATTGTGTTCGACGACCAGCACGGTGTTGCCGGCGTCGACGAAGCCGTGCAGCACTTCGAGCAGCTTCTTGACGTCGGCGAAGTGCAGGCCGGTGGTCGGTTCGTCGAGCAGGTACAGCGTGTTGCCGGTCGAGCGTTTGCCCAGTTCGCGGGCCAGTTTGATCCGCTGCGCTTCGCCGCCGGAGAGCGTCGGCGACGGTTGGCCCAGCTTCATGTAATCGAGGCCGACATCGTGCAGCGTCCTGCAGCAGTCGGTGAGATCTTCGGGATGATTCTCGAAATGCTCCAGCGCTTCCTGCACATCCATGTCGAGCACGTCGGCGATGCTTGCTCCTTGAAGCGGACCTCCAGCGTCTCGTGGTTGAACCGCCGCCCCTCGCAGACCGGACACGTCACCCAGATGTCGGCCAGAAAGTCCATCTCCAGCTTCGTTCGCGCCGTGACCTTCGCACGCTTCGCAGCGGCCGCCGGCGACGTTGAAGCTGAATCGCCCCGGCTTGTAGCCCGCGCACCTTCGACTCGGCAGTTGCGTGTACAGATTGCGGATCTCGTCGAACAGCTTGACGTAGGTCGCCGGATTCGAGCGCGGCGTGCGGCCGATGGGCGACTGATCGATGTCGATCGCCTTGTCGAGATGCTCCAGCCCGTTGATCCGCTTGTGCCGGCCGGGCTCGCCCTTTCCCCGTTGACGTCGCGGTTGAGCACCTCCCAGAGGATGTCGTTGACGAGCGAACTCTTGCCCGATCCGCTCACGCCGGTGACGCAGACGAACGTCCCCAGCGGAAACTCGACGTCGACGTTCTTCAGGTTGTTGTGCGCGGCGCCGACGATCTTCAGCTGCTTCGTCTTGCCGGCTCGCGGCCGGCGCTCTGGCGGAACCGGCGATCGTCTGCTCGCCCGAGAGATACGCGCCCGGTCAGACTCTTGCGGTTCGTCGCGGATCACTCGTCGATCGTTCCCCTCGGCGACCACCTCGCCGCCGCGCACGCCCGGACCGGGACCGAAGTCGACGATGTGATCGGCCGCCCGCATCGTCTCTTCGTCGTGCTCGACGACGATGACCGTGTTGCCCTGATCGCGAAGGTTCTCCAGGACTGCCGAGCAGCATGCGGTTGTCGCGCGGATGCAGCCCGATCGACGGTTCGTCGAGAATGTAGACCACGCCCACCAGCCCGCAGCCGATCTGCCCGGCCAGCCGAATCCGTTGCGACTCGCCGCCGGAGAGCGTCGGGGCCGATGCGGTCGAGCGTGAGATAATCCAGTCCGCACTGCAGCAGAAATCCGAGCCGGCCGCGAATTTCCTTGAGCGCTTCCTCGGCAATCAGCCGCTGCGTTTCGTCGAGTTCCAGTGAGCTGAAGAACTCGGTCGCTTCAGCGATCGACAGGGCGCAGACTTCGGGCAGAGACAGTGTCCAGAGTTGAGTGTTGAACGTTGAGCGTGCTGTGTCCGGCCTCACTGTTTCCGGGACGCTCGGTTTTCGACGTGATCCGCACGTTGCGGGCCTGCGGGTTCAGCCGCTGCCCTTCGCAGGCCGAACAGCGGACGAACTCCATGTACTTTTCGAGCTGCCGGCGGCGCATCGGGTTCTTGGCCTTGCGGTAGCTGTCGAGCAGTTCGGGGAGGAAGCCGTCCCATGTGCCGCCGTGCTTCCAGACCCCGCCGGAATGCTCGCCAGGCGAACGTGATGTGCCGGTCGCCCGGTCCCGTACAGAAACAGCTTCCGGGCCTCCTCCGGCAGAGTCCTTCCACGGCGTCTTGAGCAGCGAGTCCTCTTCGAGTTGCCAGATCCTGCTCGATGGCCCGCGCGACGCCCTGGTAGATGTGCCGTCGCCAGCGGCCGACCTTGCCGGAACGAGCCCAGCAGGTTCGATGCGCCCCTTCGCGATCGACTTCGCTTGTCGTCGGCGATCAGCCGGTCGAGCAGAAACTCGTGCCGCATCCCCAGACCGTTGCAGTCCGGGCACATGCCCAGCGGACTGTTGAAGCTGAACAACTGCGGGCGACGGCGGCTCGTAAGCTGATGCCGCAGTGCGTGCAGGCGTACTGGCGCAGTAGAGTTGATCGTCCGGTCGGAGTCGACGCTGAGAGTGCGACGCGTGCGACGCGTCCATTCGTCTGTCTCCGCGTCCCCGTTCGCTCCTCTCGTGTCTCCCGCGCTCTGTTCGCTCGACTGCAACAATCAGCGTCCCGCCGCTCAAGCCGCAGTCGCCGTTTCGACGGCTTCGGCCAGTCGTGTGCGGCTTGTCCTTGCCGGCCGTCAGCCGATCGACGACGACTTCGATCGTGTGCCGCATCTGCCGGTCGAGCTGCAGGTCGTCCGTCAGCGTGCACGACTTCGCCATCGACGCGTGCCCGCAGAAACCCCTGCTTGAGCAGATCGTCGAACAGGTCGCGGAACTCGCCCTTCTGCTGCTGAACGATCGGCGCCAGGACCTGGAACTTCGTTCCGTCCGGCAGCGCCGAGATGCTGCTCGAGGATCTGCTCGATCGATCTGGGCGGTGATCGGCCGGCCGCACTTCGGACAATGCCCCTGTCCCACGCGGGCGAACAGCACGCGCAGGTAATCGTAGATTTCGGTGATCGTGCCGACGGTGCTGCGCGGATTGCGGCCGTCGCTTTCTGCTGAATCGAGATCGACGGGGCCAGCCCGGTGATGGAATCGACATCGGGCTTGGGCATCTGCCCCAGAAACTGCCGGGCGTAGCTCGAGAGCGATTCGACGTACCGCCGCTGCCCCTCGGCATACAGCGTGTCGAACGCCAGCGAACTCTTGCCCGACCCGCTGACGCCGGTCATGCAGATCAGCTGGTTGCGCGGCAGCGTGAGATCGACGTCCCGCAGATTGTGCTCGCGGGCACCGCGAATGACGATGTCGGCAGCGGGCATTGCACACGGGGGAACGGGTCAGAGAGCCAGGGACGCTTTCTGATTATAGACCGTACGGCGCAGGTCGTCACCGCAGCGGAATTCAAGTGGCGAACTGGCACCAGTCCGTCAAAAACTTCTCCCCGCGATCCGCTGTTGTCGTGCCGCGTCGAAAGAGATATGCCCGCACTGCTGGGCGATGCGGGCATGGCACTCGGCGCCTGACTGTGATCACTCGTGCTCCGAGACCTGCATCT
Organism: uncultured Planctomycetaceae bacterium; assembly: GCA_963707405.1. Lineage (GTDB taxonomy): Bacteria > Planctomycetota > Planctomycetia > Planctomycetales > Planctomycetaceae > CAVPPT01. The sequence goes on from CAVPPT010000010.1 coordinate 82,730, forward strand.
TCCGCTCGGGCCAGTAGTCCCCCTTGCGAAATTCGAATGCCGTCGGCTGGTAGTCGCCGACAATCTCCACCATCGTCCCCTCGGCGGGGATTCTGATCTTCCATGCCAAGCAGCGAGTACACGGCGTTCACGATCAGCCGGCGGAGGGGAGCATTCAGCAGGTCGGTGGAAGACCCCATCGTGGTCATGAAGGCCCGGCCGCGCTCGCCGTCGGGCAGTTGCCAGGTTCGGGTCCAGGCGATCGGCATCATCGGATCGTTCTTCCCCTCGACAGGCTCGAGATCAGTCGGGCGCATGCCGTAGAGCGGATCGGAATCGTCGCGTTCCCCTGCCCGCTCGACGACCTGTCCCAGCACGAGGGGCTGGCTGTCGCCCGGGAGCGGCAGTCGCACACCGTACACGTCGGTCGGTCCCCAGATGTCTCCATCCTTGATGCCGCGCAGAATCGGATTGTCCTGTGCTCCCGGCGCGAGGAACCCGCGGGTGCTCTCGTCCTTGTGTTTGCCGTGATGACTGATCCAGTGCTCGCCGAAGATCAGTCGTCCGAAGCCGTCGTGCCATTGTGCGAGGTCGCCTTCGTAGTTGTTGCCATAGTGTGCCCAGGGCTTTTCCTTCTCAATGTTGAAGGCATGGGTGGCGGTCCGCAGTCCCAACACCGGACGCCCCGAACGCAGGTAGTCGTCGATCGCCTGCATCTGCTCGTCGGGGAGATCGCGAAAGCGCGTCGCGATGATCATCAGGTCGGCAGAGGCCAGTGCCTCGAGCCCGGGAATGTTCTGTGTGTAGTTGGGGTCGATGAACCCCGTCTCAGGATTGATGGCGAACAGCACGGTGCAGGTGAAGCCGTGGTGCTTCGCCAGAATCTTCCCCAGTTGAGGCAGCGATTCTTCGGAGCGGTATTCTTCGTCGCCGGAGATCAGCACGATCTGCTTGCCCAGTCCCGGCCCCTCTGTCCCTTTGTAGACGACCCATTGCTGGGCCGCCGCCGTCGCCAGGGTGCCCATTAGCAGGGAAAGGGAAGCGAGCACGGTCGTGGCACATGATCGTAAGGCGGGCATCTGCATTGCGGACTCCGGAATATGAAAAGACGTGACAACTTGGTTCTCTGGTGTGGAGGCGAAAAACCTCGTCTTGCCCGCACGCGAGTCGCTCCTTCGTCATCCCCGCGCAGGGGGGATCCAGACAGGCTCCATCAGGACTCCACCACTTTGCTCCTGTGTCACTTTACCAACGCCCCCCCGGACCGTCCCTGAGAGGTTGAGGAGTCATGCTAGAACGGGCATGACGGGAACGCAGCCATCTACTGCTTACGGATTACGGAAGTGGCGGTCGGCGAAGTCGAGGTATCGCTGCCAGTCATAGTCGGTGACGTCGTGTTTGCCAGTCCGTCGATGATAGCCGATCGTCCCGCCGCTGATCGGCACGTCCACATCCGGCGGCTCCTGCGTGTCGCCGGGGAGCCCCTCGAGTCCCAGCAGCTTGTAGACCGGGGTCGCAAACACGCCGGAAAGGAACTCGCCTTTCGGATCGGCCCACAGATCCTCCTCGGCACTGGCGATGTACACCGGTCGCGGGGCGATGAGGGAGATCAACATGTGCTGGTCGACGGGCAGCGCGTCCTCGTTGCCGTTGTACTGCTGGAAGTTGTCACAGAACCAGTGCGGGAAGCTGGTGTTGATGCGTTCGACTGTTTCGCCAAATCGGCGCCGGCTGAGAGCCGCACCGCCACAACCAGAGTCGTTCGAGATGACGAGGGCGAATCGCTCATCGGAGGCACCGGCCCAGAGTGACGTCTTGCCCAGACGCGAATGGCCGAGCACTGCGACATGATTGTGATCGATGCGCGGATCGGACGTGAAGTAGTCCATCGCCCGCGAGAGTCCCCACGACCATGCCGCTATCGAACCCCATGCATCTCCTGGACGTTCTGCCCAGGAGGTGTCGTCGAAGAGCGGATGAACACCATTCTTGAAGCCGTCGTCGAAGTCGGGATCGATGTCGCCATAGTAGATTGTTGCGAGGCCGTAACCGCGATCGATGATCATCTCGACCGGCCAGCGGCTGCTGCTCGCTCCGCGAGCCTCCTCGGTCGCATGATGGTCGACCACACCGGTGCCTTTATCCCGCATCCAGCGTTGGCTCAGCGTGATGCCGGGATCGGCGTTGATCGTGTGGTTGCCGCCGAAGTTGAGACCGACAAACACCGGCACGGGTGAGCGGTTCGCCGGGAGATACAGCAGCAGGTCCATGAATGTGGACGGGCCATCGTCACTCTGGGTCACATTGCCCGTCTCGGCGCATGACTGGAAATGAATTCGCACCTCCTTGCGGATCGCACGGCCGCCGAACACCGGAGTCTCGGGGGACAGTACCTGAAAACAGAGTGCCTCGGGACGGCCCGGGCTGCGTCCGTACACCTGCTCCTCAAACATCTTCAGGATCTCGGGGCGTCGGCGGGTGAGCCACGTCTGCGGATCAGTGACCGGAGTACCGTCCGACATCACGAGCGGGTCCGGCAGTGTGAAGTCCGGAACGTTCACCTCGTCATAGTTGAAGCCTTGCGGCTGGGCCTGCACCTGCGCGGCGGTCAACAAAAGACTCCCGGTGATGAGACAAAGTTGGCGAAGGCGCATGGATGATGCTCGCATGGTTCAGTTGGATTCACTCGGCACGACGACCTGCACCCACGCCGGACCGTTGCCGACGGGCAGGGTTTGAAACTGTTCGAGGTGACCGCTTTCGGTGATGTTATAGGCGTCGAGGTTGCCGGAGTGTTGCCCGGCGGCATACAGAGACCGGCCCGAAGGATGGATGTTGAACGACCGTGGGGTCCGTTCCGTAGGGAACTGTCCGAGACTGTTGAGCTGACCAGTCTGCGGATTCACTTCAAACCCCGCGATGCTGTCGTGTCCCCGGTTGGAGACATAAGCGAAGCGGCCGTCGGGTGTCAGTTCGATATCCGCCGTCGTATTTGTCTCGCTGTACTCATGCGGAATGGTGCTGACGCGCTCCGGGATGGCATCGCCGGTGGTCACCAGCGACAGGGTGCCGGTTGCGGGGTCCAGCCGATAGGCAGCTATCGCACTTCCCTGTTCGAGACTGACGAACGCCAGGTTCTCGGTCGGATGCAGCCACAGGTGCCGGGGTCCCCAGCTGCGGGGAGCGTCGGACGTATCGACCGGTCCTGCACTGTTCGGCGTGAGCTGTCCAGTCTCGGCATCGAACAGAAACTGGAAGATCTTCTCCGCGCCTGTGTGCGGGACGAAGGCGAAGCGGTTGGAGCGATCGACGACGATGCAGTGGGCTTTCTCTGCCGTGGGGATCGTCTGCAGCAATTCGCCGATGGAGCCGTCCTCCTGCAGGCGGTGGACCGCGATCTGCCCCTGGTTGTAGTACGCTGTGAACAGGTATCGTCCGGTGCGGTCAGTCGAGACGAATGCGGCATTGCCCGGTGCCTTTACGACATTCAGTGGCGTCAGCTGGCCATCACCGAGGTTGACGCGGTAGCTCCCCAGGCTGTTGATCGAGCGCAGCGAGACATATAGTGTTTTTCCGTCGGGGGCGACACCCATGGCACCCGGCGTCCCCTCGACGCTCAGTGATTCGGCAGGGGTCAGACCTCCGGTCGCTTCGTCGATGTCGAATCGCGCCAGCTTCTGATCCTCAGAGACCGACACATACAGCACGCCGGCTGCGTGCGCGAGGTTCGACAACATCAGCCCCGCTCCCAGCAAATTCGTCAACCGTCTCATCGGCAAACTCGACATCCGCAGATTCGCATTCAGCAACGCCCTCCCCATCCTAGGCGGTTCGAGTGCCAATCGCACGCGTGCGGGCATCGCAAGCCCTTGAATGTGTGCGTCCAGTCGCTATAAACCGGACACGGAGCCTGGCATTTCGCCTCTCACTCAACCGAATTTCCACCTTTACGAAGGGCAGCTGGAGTACCGCATGAAACGACAATCTCGAAAGACGCCGCTGCTGATGTTGATCGCCTGTTACATGGGCCTTGCCAGCAGCGCGTCAGCACAAGCCAAGAAGCCCAACATCCTCGTCATCTGGGGGGATGACATCGGCACTTGGAACATCAGTCACAACAACCGCGGCATGATGGGCTACATGACCCCCAACATCGACCGCATCGCGAAAGAGGGCGTCGGCTTCACGGATTACTACGCCCAGCAAAGCTGCACCGCCGGACGGGCCGCGTTCATCAGCGGCTCCGCGCCCGTCCGTTCCGGCATGACCAAAGTCGGCATGCCCGGCGCGGCAGAAGGCTGGCAGAAGACGGACGTGACGATGGCCACGGTGCTGAAGAGCCAGGGCTACGCGACCGGCCAGTTCGGCAAGAACCACCAGGGCGACCGCGATGAACACCTGCCGACCATGCACGGCTTCGATGAGTTCCTCGGCAGCCTCTACCACCTCAATGCCGAGGAAGAGCCCGAGAACCGCGATTACCCGAGTGACATGAAACTGCCCAACGGCAAAACCTTCCGGGAGCAGTTCGGCCCGCGCGGTATCATCAAGTCCAAGGCCGATGGCAAAGGCGGTCAGACCATCGAGAACCTCGGTCCGCTGACCAAAAAGCACATGGAGACGATCGACGACGAAACCGTGGCCGCCGCCAAGGAGTTCATCACGCGTCAGGCCAAGGCCGGGCAGCCGTTCTTCTGCTGGTGGAATGGCACGCGGATGCACTTCCGCACGCATGTGAGTGAGGCGCACAAAGGGATCAGTGGCCCGAGCGGCGACGAATACCACGACGGCATGGTCGAGCACGACATGCACGTGGGGGAATTGCTCAAGCTGATCGACGATCTCGGTCTCGCCGACAATACCATCGTCCAGTATTCGACCGACAACGGCCCGCACTACAATACTTGGCCCGACGCCGGCACCACGCCCTTCCGCGGCGAGAAGAACTCCAACTGGGAAGGCGCGTTCCGCGTGCCCTGCTTCATCAGGTGGCCCGGTCATTTCCCGGCGGGCACGACGCTCAACGGCATCGTTTCGCACGAGGACTGGCTGCCGACCTTCGCCGCGGCTGCCGGCGCACCGGACATCAAGGAAAAGCTGCTCAAGGGCGCGGAACTCAATGGCCGCAGCTACAAGAACCACATCGACGGCTACAACCAACTCGACTACCTCAGCGGCAAGACGGACAAGTCGCCGCGCGCCGAGTTCATCTATCTGAATGACGGGGCGGAAATCGTTGCCATCCGGGTGGGCGACTGGAAAGCGACCTACATGGAGAACCGCGCCGAACAGTTGCAAGTGTGGCGCGAGCCTTTCGTCCATTTGCGCCTGCCGCTGCTCTTCAACCTGCGCCGCGACCCGTTTGAAAAAGCGCAGCACAACTCGAACACCTACCACGACTGGCTGATCGACCGCGCCTTCGTGCTCGTGCCCCTGCAGGCGGTGGCAAGCAAGTTCCTCATGACCTTGAAGGAATTCCCGCCCAGCCAGAAACCGGGCGACTGGAGCCTCGATTCGCTCGAGAAGCAGATCAAAGGGATGACCGTCGGGGGCGAGTAAATCGCGAAACTGCCAGCCGACGTTGTTTGTTGAACATACCAGGGCCCGGGACGACAACTCCCGGGCTCTTTTCGCCTGTGAGCAGCACCGCTTGAGACGTTGACTCGGCACAATTGATCCCATCTCTTACGGAGACCCATTCATGCACTTGAGTTTGACCCACACACTGGCCGTGATATTCACACTGGCATGTTCGCCAGCACTGATTGCCGACGAGATACTCCCCCGGCCGGAAGAGCCCTTCGGCGGCAAGATCGGCCTGACCTACAAGGATTCCGAGGCGGTCAAGCCGCAGCTGAAGATCCCGGCCACGTTCGGCCTCGAGGACCCGCCGAACATCCTGATCGTGCTGATCGACGACTGCGGCTACGGACAGATGGGAACCTTCGGCGGCGGCATTCCGACGCCCACGATGGACCGCGTCGCCAACAACGGCCTGCGCTACACGCGGTTCCACACCACCGCCCTCTGCTCGCCCACGCGCGCAGCGCTGCTGACCGGTCGCAACCACCACTCGGTCGCCAGCGGCGTGATCGGCGAGGCGGGCACCGGCTTCCCCGGCTACTCGGGCATCATTCCGGCCTCGGCCGCGACGTTCGCCGAGGTGCTCCGCGAATACGGCTACATGCCAATGCCTGGTTCGGCAAGAATCACAACGTCCCCGACTGGGAGACGAGCATCGTCGGGCCCTTCGACCGCTGGTCCGACGGCCTCGGCTTCGACTACTTCTACGGCTTCGTCGGCGGCGACACCGATCAGTTCCACCCGGCCCTCGTCGAGAACAAGAAGCGGATCGAACCCCCCGAGACCAACGAGGATGGCTCGCCCTATCACTTCACGACCGACATCGCCGACCACGCCATCCGCATGATGCGCGCCTCGAAGGCGGTCGCCCCGCAGCGGCCGTTCTTCGTCTACTTCGCCACCGGGGCCACGCACGCACCGCACCAGGTGCCCGCAGAGTGGATCGCCAAGTTCAAGGGCCAGTTCGACGAGGGCTGGGACGAGTACCGCGAGAAGACCTTCGCGCGGCAGATAGAAACTGGGCGTCGTGCCGCCGGACACGAAGCTCACGCCGCGGCCCGACTCGCTCCCCGCCTGGGATTCGCTGCCCGACGAACGAGCGGAAGGTCTACGCCCGCATGATGGAGGTCTTCGCCGCCTTCACCGCCCACACCGACCACGAAGTGGGCCGCATCGTCGATGCGATCGACGAGATGGGCGAACTCGACAACACGCTGATCATCTACATGGCCGGCGACAACGGTTCGAGCGCCGAGGGCGGCCTCAACGGCCTGCTCAACGAGATGACGTTCTTCAACGCCATCCCCGAGCCGCTCGACACGAAGCTCGCCGCGCTCGACACGCTCGGCAGCGACAAGCACTACAACCACTTCCCGGCCGCCTGGGCCTGGGCCATGGACACGCCCTTCCAGTGGACCAAGCAGATCGCCAGCCACTTCGGCGGCACCCGCAACGGCCTGGCCATCTCGTGGCCCAAGCGCATCAAGGCCCGCGGCGAGATTCGCGACCAGTTCCATCACGTGATCGACATCGCCCCGACGATTCTCGAAGCGGTCGGCGTCGAGATGCCGGCCCAGTTCAACGGCGTCGCCCAGAAGCCGATCGAGGGCGTCAGCATGATCTACACCTTCGACGATGCCGACGCCGAAGGACCGTCGCACGACGCAGTACTTCGAGATGCTCGGCAACCAGGGCATCTACCACGACGGCTGGATGGCCAGCGCGATCCGCGGCGTTCCCTGGCTCAGCGAACCTGAGCCCGGCGACCTGCTGAACATGCCGTGGGAGCTGTACCACGTCGACGAGGACTTCAGCCAGGCCAACGATCTCGCGAAGGAGAACCCCGAGAAAGCTCGACGAGATGGTCAAGCTCTTCTTCGCCGAGGCGGCCAGGTACAACGTGCTTGCCGCTCGACGACCGCAAGACGGAGCGGCTGAACGTCGACAACCGCCCCAGCCTGACCGAGGGCCGCACGACGTTCACCTATCCCAACCTGCTCCGCCTGCCCGAAGGGTGCCGCCCCGGACCTCAAGCACAAGAACCACACGATCACCGCCAAGGTCGACGATCCCGGAGGACGGGGCCGAGGGAATGCTCTTCACCCAGGGGGGCCGCTTCGCCGGCTTACGGCCTCTACGTGCAGGACGGCAAGCTGGTCTACCACTACAACCTCGTCGGCGTCGAGCAGTTCACGATCGACCTCGACAGGACCGGATTCCCACCGGCGAGGTGACGCTGAAGGCCGTCTACAAGACGCGACGCCGACAAACCGTTCGCCGGGGCGACGGTCACGCTCTTCGCCAACGACAAGCAGATCGGCGAGGGCCGCGTCGAGAAGAGCATCCCCAACCGCGTCACGCTCGACGAGACGCTGGACATCGGCTTCGACACCGGCACGCCCGTCGCCGACGGCTACGAGATGCCGTTCACGTTCACCGGCAAGCTGAGCGGCGTGACGATCGACCTCGACTGAACTCAGCGAACGACATCGTTAAGCCAATGGGGGTGACTGGCTCGTTTGGCAGGTCGGTGTTGCAGCATATTTGTGCATGGCATTGGATGTCGTACGTAATTTCCACGAGGACAAGGAGAACGGGCGATAACGGAGACACGGAAATCCACTGAGCGCTGTGTCACACCTTGGTCATTGGGTTGTGTGCCACTGGCTGTGCCAGTGCAACGTCATAAGATCACCCTCGTTGTGACGCGCTGGCGGCGCCAGTGACACCCGAAGTTACAGGTATTGACAAGGCACAAGGCGGCGTGAAGGGGAATCCCCTTGTCTCCCCCTCTCCGTGTCCCCCGGTCCCTCGTCAAGGACCTCAAAACTCATCTGCACAGCGATTCAGGTCCACCGGCTTTGTCACCGGATCTCCCGAAGTCCTCTTATGTCACTCGCAGCGGTCATGCGGTCTGGGCAAAGTGCGCCAGCCTGAAGGGAAGCACAGCTGTCCGAGTATGAGCAATTCCCAATAACGGCATCCGGCAGGGGCCGATACTTTGAGATATCGGAATCTTGCCGCCGCAATGGATCTGCAGGGGATCGGAGATGCACGGACGCTTTCTCGTGAGCACACTTGTTGGTTTGCTCCTGGCATGGCCGACGTGCGTGGTTTTGGCGCAGTCGGAGTCTGCCGAAGAGGGGGAGATTGAGACCGACCGTGATTCGTTCACGCCGGCCACCACGCTCGTCCCCCAGGGCCGACTGATGATCGAATCTGCCTATTCGTTCATCGACAACCGGGACGTGGCCGAGACGCACAGCTTTCCGGAGTTGGTAACGCGGTACGGCATCAACGACTGGCTCGAACTGCGGCTGGGCTGGAACTACGAGGTTGGCGGCGCGTCGAACTCAATTTCGGCAAATGCCGGCGAACCTGAAGATCTGGATGGGGCCGGAATCGAGCGGGACAGTCAGATCTCCTATGGTCTGAAGGTCGCCCTGACGGACCAGGACGAGTGGATCCCCCAAAGTGCGCTCATCGTTCAGGCCGGGACACCCACCAGCGGCAAAGATACGGCCACCCAGGTCTTTACGACCTATGTCTTCGGATGGATCTTTGACAACGACTGGAAGTGGGATTCGTCCATGCGTTATGGCTACGACTCCGCCGAAGGAGACCGCTTCAACATCTGGGCTCCTTCGAGTGTTCTCAAGATTCCGATCGGCGAGCAATGGGCCGCCCACGTCGAGTACTTCGGCATCTTCTCGCAGGGAAGTGAAAACGACCGCAACCAGCACTACTTCAGCCCTGGTGTCCACTATCTTGTGACCAGGGATCTGGAAGTCGGGATTCGGGTCGGCTGGGGACTCAACAACGACGCCGCGAACTTCTTCTCCAACGTCGGCTTCGGCTGGCAGTTCTGAGGGCGCGGGTGCCATCTGCTGACTTGTCCAGCAGTGCAAGAATCCGTTGCTCTGACGTGATTCCTGTTCGGGTTGATGCACATCCCCCCAGCCACCTCTTCGCGGCTGTGCCGCCTCAGATTGCGAGGCAACCTGAGCCACCCGCCTCTGGTGCCAACGCGACATCACCCACAACCTCCTGTCGATTCGCGACCCCAGATCGAGATCCGGGACGAGAGCCGCTCTGGCAGCGAAACGCGTGCAGCGCGGACACCCCCAGCACACACAACAGGGCAATGACCGGCATCACCGGGCTGCGCATCCGGGCATTGGTCCAGTACACCAGATGCACCGCCACAAACGCCGCCAGCATCAGCAGGCATCCCCACCAACCGCAACGGCGGTCCCGGACGATCACGAACACTCCGAGGGCAGCGCCGGTGAACACGAGCGTGTAGTAGCTCCCCACCAGCCAGCGGACTGCGGTCGGAAGGTGGTCCCCGTCTCCACCCGTGGGCACGACGCTCCAGAAGCGCGTGAACCGTAACAGGCACGCCCGCAGGAACATCACCGGATCATCAGCGATGTAAGCCCGCGCCTGCCGGGCCATCCAGCGGTCACGTGCCACCTCGCCCGTGACTCCCTGTGTGTCCATGGCCCGGTTCACCCCGTCGGCCCATGCCTGCTGTCCGCGGCCGGGCGACCCTTCCCAGACAGTGCCCCAGGGCTGAGCGACGACATCCCTCCAGAACTCCGGATTATTCCCCAGCAGCAGCGTGTAACCTCCATGGGTTGTCATGACGATGGGATGTCCCATGCGGATGACGTTACGCACCACCCACGGTGCCACGACGAGCGCTGCTGCCAGCAGTGTCCACACCGGCACCCGTGCACTGAAGGCAGAATCATCGCGACGCCTGCAGCGCATTACCAAGGCTGATGCCCCTGCGAGCCCGGCATAGGCCCACACGGTAGGCCGGCACAGGGCACACAGACCAAACAGCACACCGGTGAGGATCTGCATCCGTGGACCAGGGCGATCTCGGGCAGCCAGCGAAGTCAGGAGCAACGCCGTCACCAGACAGGCCGCTAAGGTCTCAGTCATGGGAAAGGTCGTGTAGCGCAGCAGCAGCGGGTCGACTGCGATGAGGGCCGCCGCCACCAGAGATGACCGCCCCAGCCCCAGCTTGCGACCCAATAGGTATGTCAGGAAAACCGTGAGCACGCCGAGCAGCAGATGTAGCACCGCACGTCCGGGCACCGCCTCTGAAGCACTGACAGGGACGAGCAATAAGGGATACAGAGGGGGCCGGTAGGCGGTCGGAATCTCACTCCCGGGAGACGAGAATCCGCGTCCCTCGCCCAGCCCTTGCCCAAGGCAAGATAGACATCCCGGTCATCAGAGAGGTTGTCCGACCACACGATGAGCACAGCCGATCGCGCCAGCACCGCGAGCAACAGCACGCCGATCAACCCGGGCCTGTCCTGCCGATGACAAAGTGGCTCGTATTCTGTGATGCGAACATCCTCACGGGATCGCAGGAGCATTCTGTCCTCGGGATGTCACCAGCGACTCGGGGCGTCAGTCGTCAATCGTGGTGACCGGACCAATCTTGCACACTGCCTCAACCACACTCGCGTGATCTGTGGCTTCAACGAACATCAGCGAGAACGACTGAGGGACGCGGTCTAGGAATTTGTTGATGCCCTGACGTCCAAAGCCGAACACCGTCATCTGCTGGTCCATCGGATAGAAGCGATCGGGGTGTGTGTCATCCTCATGATGCACCAGCACGAGCACACGCGACGACTTCTGGTCCCCGAAGGCGATCCATTCGGGAGCCGGGATGTCCCCCTCATGCGGAGTGGTCACAGGTGTGGGAGTCACATGCTGCGACGTGATCCACCAGTCGTCGTCATCGAACTCACCGCCGGGCGTGCCCTCGTACAGCACCCAGTAGTGATAGCCTTCCGGCTTGCGTGTCATGGTGAAGGTGCAGTGCGTCGGCAGAAAGTCGTACCGACAGGCCCACAAGTCGTTCTCAGAGACCGCCTCGATCGTCACGCGCTCGCCATCGGCATGCACAACGCGGGCCTGCGACGGCTCAGTACCTGCGTTGCGGGCGTGAAAGTAGTTGCCAGCCTGTTGATGTACGGCGTTGGGGAACCCGCGGAACTCTCCACCCGCCCGACTGCCTGCCTCGGGATGAAAGCCGATCCAGTCGTCGCCGTCCTGATCCACAAGACTCGACAGTCCGGCCCCCGACTTCTCCAGCCAGTAGGTCGCTGCCGTTGTCTTGATGCGGTAACAGGCCAGTCCGCCTGCCGATTCATCGACAGCCTGCTCATCGAGTTTGATCGGTTCATCAGCGCGAAGCACGGCAGGGGCACACGCCCACAACGTCAGACAACCCGCAAACATCAGTGCCGACGTGCTGCAAGCAATGTCCAACAGCCGGGAGGTCGGTCTACTCATCAGGATTGCGTTGCTCAGAAGGAGTGTGCGAGTTTGTGAGACGGTACCCCGGCTGCTCATCATTGAGAGGGTGGCTCAGGGATGGCTTGCAATCTGAGCCATCCCTGAGGGAATTCGTATCCTTCATGCCCTCTACTCGAAGGCCACCTCGACCGTTGAGCCGGCGTCTGCTGATTCTGATTCGACCCCGGTGAGCGTCGTCCCCTGTTCGCTGTCCGGGTCACTCACGTCCACCGTGTATGTCCCCTCATGAAACACCTTGGGTCGCCAAGATGTCCCCGGAATGCGGACTGTGTACAGCGTCTCGCCGTTTGCTTCGTCAATCACCTGCACGACCGGATCGGTGATCCCCTTCACTTCGATGGTGGGCAGCCACGCCACCGCCTCACGACCATCGTTCTCAAACATGCTGATGGTGCGCGGCCAGCCAGGGAACTGATCTTCCGGCTGGGGGTTGTCGGCGTCGAAAATCAGTCGGAAGCATTCCATCGTGATCGTGCGATCGGGCTTGTGGAAATGGACCAGCCCATATCCCGACGCCTTGTCATGCAGCAGTTCGAGAATCGGCCGGCGGTTCATCCGTTCGGGATTGCCGATGGCATATACGCTCATCAGGTTGCCGAACGCGTCCCGATAGTCGCCGGTGTCGTGCAGCCCAGGTTCGGGGCGATTCTGCACCGGACGGCCTTCGTCATCCGGACGCCACGAGCGAGGATACCCCGCAGCGGTCGAGGGGACGCAGAACGACCAGCCCGCATCGCGCCACGTGTCGATGCCATGATGTACGATCGACGGCAGGTGTTGATCGCCCGCGTAATGAAACGCGAGCCCCTGCCTCATCACGGCGACGGCATTATTGCGGCCCGTGTGCGGCCAGCCATTCGAGTCGAGGTCGGCAAAGATGAACTCCTGACTGGGGCCGTGGTAGTTCGCGAGATTGCAGAAGATGGTCTGCGAGCAGACACACTTCATGTCGACGCCGAGCCAGTCCGCCGCCCACTCCTCCAGAAACTGTTCCTGACGATCTCCCAGCAGCACCAGTCCGGGCTTGTCGAGCTTCGAGGTGTCGAAGTTCGGATCCTTGACGTGATCGGGTCGGCCGGGCCAGCTGTTGACCTTTCCGCCGGGGCCCGACTTGAAGTAACGATCCTCGATGATCGCGAAGCCGATGCGACCATATACGCAGTCGCCGAACCAGCAGTCGATTCCCTGCATCATCGGTGTCGGATCGTACGCATCGGGATGATGTCCCGCCTGAGTGCGGAAGACGGCGTTGATGAAGTCCGCAGGTTCGGCGAAGCCACCCGAGTCGTGATCCGCCATGCCGTTCTGAGTCGGCTTGCCCCCTTCGCCCCAGATGTTCCCCTGATACACGTCATGATCATCGGGAAGCACGAACGACGGCCGATCGCGGAGCACGTCCCGGAACGACCAGCCCCACAACCAGATCTTGCCCAGGTAGTTGAGTGTCGCCCGGTCGGCCCGCCCCCGGATGACGCCGAAGCCCCCGTTCCCTTCGTAGATCTGATCGCCGGTGAACAGGCACAGGTCAGGATCGTGCTTGAGGACATTCGACACGAGCAGTTCGTTGGGGAATGCAGTGTCCTGATGTCCCGTGAACCCGGCCATCGAGATCGTCTCTTTCTCGACGGGATCATGCCGAATCGTGCCGGTGAACTCATACTCCCGCGGGTCTCCGACGCGCGGACGCATCGTGTAGACCAGTCGATAGGGTACATCGCGGTCGTCGGGCCAGTACGGAATGCGGAAGTGGGCCGTTCTCGACAGCGGATCGATGTTCGCCCGTGCCACCGGAGTCCACAGGACGGCCGTCGCCGAGTTGCCCTGAGCCGGTGCAGTGACCTCGACGCCCGGCACCGCCAGCAGCTCCTCCGCAAACTCCAGCGGAATCTGCAGCACAACCGACTGGTTGTCACCGGCCCCCAGCGGAGGCATCTGGGCCGTCATCTTCACCACGCCGCGACTCAGCGTGTGCATCGCATACAGGATCGGACCGAAGGCTTGGTCCGGTTCCTCGACCACATGCGTGCCGGACACCTTGAGATCGCGCAGCCAGAACCGGGCCGAGGAGTTACGCGGCTGACGACCCGCGCCACGTTCCGCCTGGTTGACGATCAATGCGATGTTGCCAGCCAGTTGATCCCCCGTCGCACCGGTTACTACGGATGTGCTGAACGTTTCGGCGTCGGCATCCAGGGACGAGAAACCGGCAAGTACCAGATAGCGATCTTCCTGCGGACGGACTCTCAACTTCATGCGCACGCCTTCGGGAGGCCACTGAAAGCCTTCGGTTTTCACCAGACCGCCACTGCCGAACTGGACGTTCCCGTCGGCATGCAATCGAAATGTAATGCCGCTGCCGCGCAGCAGACTGCTGCGATAGTCTCCCAGTTCGCTCCTGATGCCGATCTCGAAACCGACCGATCCGTCCCCCTCGGAGCCTTCCTGCAGCCCGACGACAGCGCTGATCTCAAAGGTCCCCGGTTCGTCGCCGAGCTGGCACGTCAGCAGGTGCACGCTCTGATTCGGATCACCGCTGATGCACTCCAGGCGGCCGTCATCGATCCGCCAGTTCTCCAGCGGATTGGCCCAGAACGCCGGGCCGATCCACACGCGGTCGTGCTGGTTCTGCCAGTCGCTTGTGAAGTCGGCTCCGCGCAGTCCGGCAGAGAACAGACACAGAATGCCAAGTATCAACGATGGCGGGTATGCAAGGGCCTTCATTACATCTCCCTGGGCGCACGGCAAGAGTCAGTTCCGTATCGATGAAGGTAACGTGTGTCGTCGTCAGTCGCGAGGCATCACCAAGCGCCGGTGAGCGAGGGACGTTCACAGCCCGATAGCCCGGGGATGGTCCCTCCGGGTTCTGCACGTCGATTGACTCGCATCGGGAGGCTCGCGCCTCCCGCTCGCCATCAGTGGCGCACACGTCAGAAAGCGGTACTCACCCTCCAACTCGAACCAACGCCACGCGCAGATCCATGACGTTGGTGTGCGTCGGGCCGGTGCGCAGCAGACCGCCGGCCGCTTCGAAGAACGGATACGAATTGTTGTTCTGCAGATAGTCCTCGGGATGCAACTGCAAGCTGTGGGCTGCCTGCAGAACCTTCGCATCGACAACAGCCCCGGCGGCATCGGTCGGCCCGTCCTCCCCATCGGTCCCGCCGGAGAGCAGCAGCAGCCCGCTCGCATCTTCATTCCACCATCGCAGGGCGGCGGCCAGTACGAGTTCCTGGTTGCGGCCTCCCCGACGCAATTCACTGGTTGGCGAGAGGTGGACGACCGGCTCGCCTCCACTCAGGAGACACGTCGGTGCATTCCCCTCATCGCGCAGTTGCAGAGATTGCTCGGCGAGTTCTTGTCCGACGTCGCGGGCCACTCCCGCATTCGCTCCTCCCAGGTTCGCGATGCGATACCCCCGACGATCCGCTTCCTGGGCCGCTGCATCGATCGCCATGCCGATGTTGCCGATGACATGATTCCAGACCTTCGCCTTGGCAGTTGGAGTTGGTGCAGTCGCGTCCGCATCCACCTGTGACTGCAGGAACCGGATCACACGTCCCGGCAAGTCAGACAGACGATCCTCATACTTTTGGAGGGTGGCCAGCGCGTCGGCGGGAGTCGATTCATCGGGTACCGTCGGACCCGAGGCGATGACATCGAGCGGATCACCAATGACATCGGAGATGATGAGCGTAATCGTCACGCCCGCGCGGCAGGCATTCGCCAACCGGCCCCCCTTGATCCGCGAGAGTTGTTTGCGGACACAGTTGAGCTCGTTGATGGTGGCCCCGGACCGCATCAGTCCCCGAGTGATCGCCTGTTTGTCTGCAAGCGTAATGCCCTCGACCGGAGCCGGCAGTAACGCACTTCCGCCCCCCGACAGCAGCACGACGCAAACATCCTGCGGCCCCAGTTCGCCGACAAGTTCCAGAATGCGTCGAGTCCCTTCGACTCCCTCCTCGGTCGGCTCATTGACACCGGCCGGTCGCGCGGGATGCAGATGGATCGACTGCAGCGGACGCACACAGTCGGCCGGCACATTCACCCAGCCACTGATTCGTCCGGCAAGCAGCGACGCGCCGACCGCCTGTTCGAGGCCCGCCGCCATGGCAGCCCCCGCTTTGCCGCCGCCCACGACCAGAATGCGTCCAATCTCGTTCAACCTGAGCAAGTGGCCGCAGATGGTGAGAGTTTCGGCTGTGAGCGTGATGCAGCCGGCAACCAGACGCTGGGCATCGACGGCAGCGACTCCCGCGCACCAGATGGCAAACGCATCGTCACGCAGCGATCGGTCAGGGGGAACAGCAGTCATGCCGGGAGAATACCGCACCGTCCCGACCGCCTGCGACATCAACGAGAGCCTCAGGCTCCCGGACGCAGGTGCCAGTAGGCCGACATCACCTCGAACAGGTCTTCCGGGACCTGAATCTCTTCGTCTTCGAAGTCCTGCAGCCACGTGCGATCGTGATGGATCGCGTGCGAGAGAATGCGACAGAACTCCCCGACCGTCATCGTCACCTGGGGTGCCGGTGAGTCGAGAGGGGTGTCTTCTCCCGTAAACAGCCGCAGACGAGGTCGCATTCCGTGTTCCTTCCCTGGACGGCAGCGCCCGTCGAACCTTCATCGCAAGGACCGGGTTCGATCAGACGAGACTCATTCGAGTGTTAAGATCGACCGTCGGTCTGGTCCGACTTCACGCGATTTGAGGGAAAATCTGATTTGGCAACCTGGGGGGGATGGTGCGGAACCCATTCGCCATCGGCCGTGATTACAGACGACAAATCCCTTGAGTCACGCGCCCGCTAACGGACCCGTGATCTGCAACTTCTGCCGGTGGTTTTCCGGACAAGTGCAGAGAGCTCCGGCAACCCGGAGGCGTGAGTCTCCGCAATGGCGCTCGATGCGGCCAGGAACTCCTTTCCCTCGCAGGGAGGGGTCAGGGGAGGGTCGGTGTATCCGACGTTTCACCCCTCACCCAACCTCTCCCCTCGGTACGTGTTTAGCGTTTCTGTCGACTCACGCTGTGGCGAGGCGGAGGTGGGGGGTGAGGGTGTCGAGGAGGTCGTCACCTTGCCTGGAGGCCGTGATGATCACTGAACGGAGGATTTCCCAGGCCTGCTTGCCAGCAATGGTCTTGTTGCCGCAGGAGAGTTTGCGGTCGATGACTGCCGGACGCAGTTCGCGTTCGGCCCGGTTGTTGGTCGGTTCCGCCGCCGGTTCCCCCAGGCAGCCATGCAGATCCTCCCGCACTCGCTCCAGCCGTTTGCGGAAGCGGACTTCTTCGGGTTCGGGCGGAGAGCGGCTGAGCAAATACTTCAGACCGCGCCCGAGTTGCAGAACTTTCAGGGCATAGGCCACCGGTTCCATCTGCTCCCGGTGTTTCCAAGTGGCGATCACATCCTGAAGATGCAACTTCCACAGCATCAGGTCGGAAGAGTCGATCCCCCGTTGCGCCAGCGCCTCTTGATGCTCTGTGAGCACCTTCAGGTGATGCGCGATGCACTTGTGCTGGCGACAGTCGATCGCGTTGTAGCTCGCCAGACAATCACTCACCAGCAGGCCGCCGAAATCGTTCCCCAGCGTGTCGATTACCACATCCGAGCCGCGGCCCGGCTCAACGCGGTACAATGTCGCCTCGGGTGTGGTGAAGACCCATAGCCACCACTTCGGCCCGCCCACATACCAGCGGGTCTCATCAGCGAACACCGCCGCGCTCTGGCGAATCTGCTGGATGAGTTGCCCGTGGACGGGTTCCAGTCGACCGGCCGCCCGCTGCAGGAGCTGGGCCAGTCCCCCTGGCGAGAGTCTCAGACCGCACAGATCCTGCAGGGCCTGACACGTCCGCCGCATCGTCAGTCCCGACCGATGCGAAAGCAGCAGGGCCAACGCCTGCGCCCGAGGCCCGAGGTGATTTCCCGCTGCCCCCACCGCCGTCGAGGTCTGCAAGGGGTGCGTACTCTGGACAGGCCCGCACTCCGGACACACGCCAGTCCACGTGGTGATCTGAAAGCACCGGGGCCGCACCGGAGGGATTTCTTCGAGGTACTGGTCCCGCTGCTGAAGATCGCTCAACTCGCCCTCACAGTGCGGGCAGCACGGCAGCGGAACCTCGATGTGTTCGTCGATCTGCTCGGGCCGTTGGCGATAGGCCCCTTCGTGTCCCTCCTTGCGGCCGGGACGTTGTTTCTCGGACTCGGGCTTCTTGAGTCGGTCCCGCCGACGAAACGGGGCCGTCTGCCGATGCGCGGCCTGCAGTTGCTCCTCCAGTGTCTGCACGTGCCCCACGAGTTCGGCGACCCGCTGCGTGAGCCGCGCAATCTCCACCGCCTGCTGCTCGACCAGCACCACCAACTCCCCGTATGTCGGTTTCCCTTCCGACATCGCCATCCTCCGAACAAGAGGATCGCAAACCCAACAAAACTTGCAAGATCAATCCACCGCACGCTAAACACGTACTCCCCTCGAGGGGAGAGGAGTCTGACCTGGGTGACGACGTCCCCCGCTCGCCCGACCGTTACTTCACGATCAGCCGGTTCTTGACAAACAGATGCAGGTCGCCGCGCCACGGCTTGGTGAGGATGTCGATGTCGCCATCCCCATCGACATCGCCGCAGACCGACTCGTGCGTCCGCAGTCCCTCGCGGATCACATGCTCGGTCCATGTGTCTCCCCGGCCGTCCGCGTTCTCCCACAGAAACCAGCGATGCGTGCCGACCGTCAACGGCCCCCCGCCGGTGAACACGTCGGCATCCCCATCGTTGTCGAAGTCCGCCACGCACAACGAGTGAAAGTCCTGCTGATGCCCCGGCGACTTGATCACATGTGTCTCCCAGTCGCTTCCGTCCCCTTTGAGATTCTCGAACCACGCCACGCTGCCGTCCAGCACGTCGCCCTGGGCTTGCACCAGATCGAGGTCACCGTCCCGATCGATGTCCACCAGTTCGGCCCGCGTCTGGATGCCCCACGGCCCCTCCTTGCCGAAGTCGAACGCCCGATGCTCGACCCACTTCAGCCCCCGGCCGCCTGCATTCTCCAGCCAGCGGTCAACGCGCGTCACGTCGAGATCACCGTCACCGTCGACATCCCCGGCGGCGATCCCACCATGGCAAGCAGGCTCGGTCACGCCGATCAGCGGATGCTCGACCCACCGACCGGTCGGATCGTCGGGGATCGCGTACCAGCTGACCCCCTGCTTGTCGAGCAGTGAGAGCAAATCGAGCTGCCCGTCGCCGTCGATGTCGACTGCCAGGTTGTCGTGCGTCGGCATCGCGCCATTCTCAAACCGCTCCCAGCGCTCGGCGTCCTGCGGGTCGCCGGGGTTGCGAAACCACGTCCCTCCGGAGACCTGATCGACCCAACCATCGCCATCGACGTCGAATGCCACGCCGCCCACATCGGTCTTCGCCTTCTCGCCGATGAGATGCTGCGGCCAGCGGTCGGCGGACACCTGCTCGAACCAGAACACGGTGCCGTACTGTGATCCGGAGATAAAGTCGAGGTCTCCATCCCGATCAATATCGACGGCAGAGGTCTGTCCGTAGTTGTTGCCTCCGGGGCGTGCGATTTCGTGAATGGCAAAGGACACCTCTCCCCCGCGCGTCATGAGCGGTGCCATCCCGCAGCCCAGGGCCAAGATCAACATCCACCGCTGCCGCATTGCGGGTCTGATGCACATGAGCTGTCGATCATCGATCGGAAAACTCACATCATCCCTCGCAACATTGGTCGAATCACTGCAGGGCAGGGTGATGAGGGAATCGCTCAGCCCTTGAATATCCCGATCAGGTCCGCCATGTCCACATCACCGTCATGATCCTTGTCCAGCAACATGTCGAACACACCGCCGGACTTCGGCTGGCGCTGGTCCAGCTCTTTGCGTGCCTGGCCGAGGATATCGGGCAACGCATCCGGGCTGGACTGGGCGCGGATTCCGCCTGGCCGAACAGACCCCCGAGAATGGATGGCAACACGGCACCGATAACCCTCTTGGTCGTTTCGGGATCGAGCGTGATGATCTTGCCGACCCGATGCTCCATGTTCTTCGCGTTCTCGCCGAAGATGCTCCCGAGGATTTCGTCGGTGACTTCCGGGGGAAGATCCCGGACCACCGTTCCACTCCCCGGCGCGGGTACCTGCGCCGGCAGATTCCCCTGCTGCACCTGGTTCCGGAGCATGTCCCAGAGACTCTTGGCACCTTCCTGAGTCTTCGACTTTTCAGCCATCCCGCGGACCAGCATGCTCATGACAGCACCCGAGGCAGCTGCCGCCTTGTCCGGGTGTTGCTGCGACTTCGGGAGTGTGCGCTCCACAGGCGTCGTTCCGAGGCCCTGGATCAGTTGTTCAAGCAAACCAGCCATGACTCATTTCGTAATTAAGGATCAAGACGAACAATTCACGAATTCTCGACGACGACCGAAGGCATGAAACTCCAGACGATTCGAACTGATCTCATCCGGGTATTCAACCCTGCAGGCTTGTGTGTCCAGGCCAGAGGTGACTGAGCCGCGCTGGTCGTGTGGAGGCAGTGCTCAGCGATGATCGGCATCGAAGATCAGCAGCACGTCGCCCTCAGGGCCCAGCAGTTCCAGGTGCTCGTGCTGACGCGCGAACTTCGTCGCTTTCGCGAGAGCTGCCACAAACGCCGATTCCACTGTCATGGCCGCTGGAGGTCCGGCCATCCTGGTCGTGGCGAGCGGCCCGAATAGTTGCTCGCCGTCCGTCGTCAATCGGCCGTGAAGCCGGTTCACACCGGTGAACCCGCCCACCACCCCATCGGGTGCGATGGTCAGCGACGGCTGTTCGACTCCTTCGGCAATCGGCCTTTCGCCAAAGCGGCTCAGCAGCCAGGCCCCCTGCATGTTCGCCTGCACGACAGGAGTCTCCCTTTTGTAGATGGTCTTCCCTTCCTTGATCGTTTCGAGAACCTGGATGTCCTTGATGTTCAGCGGATCCACGGTGAGCGGGTTGTCCGAGAGCATAACCAGGTCAGCCAGCTTCCCGACTTCCAGTGAGCCCTTCACGTCTTGCTCTCCGTACTGCTCCGCCGCCCAGATCGTCATTGTCTTCAATCCCTCCAACGGTGTCACTCGCTGATCCGGACCAATCTCGTCGCCCGCCCGCGAAATGCGATTCACGGCTGACCAGAGCATGAACATCTGGTCGAGTGGAGCGACGACAAAGTCTGTGTGGTTGGTCGGATGGATGCCGGCATCAATCGAGTCGCGCATCGGGCTGATGTACATCGTCTGACGCTCACCCCTGTTCTTGATGTGAGCTTCCGCGAAGTAGTAGGTATGCAACGTGTAGTAAGAGGGGCGAATCTTGTATTTCGTGTACTTCGAAATCTGGTCCTTCCGTGTGAACTGGGCGTGGATGAGCGTCACCTGCCGGTCCTTGGTGAGATCGTCCGCTGCGGCGACCTCGTGGGCTTTCAGGAACGCGTCGATTGCACCGTCGCCATTGGCGTGAAGATTCAAGGGAACTCCGAGGTCATAGACTTGCTGCACCGCCTGGTTGATGACCTCCTGAGGGGCCGCCAGTTCACCAGTCCAGAACGGCTCGCCATTGGGGCCACCCATGAGATACGACGTCGTAAAGAGCGCGGTCCGGCCCTGCGGTGAACCGTCGATGGTGATCTTCACGCCGCCAATTTTGAGTCGACGGTCATACTTGCCCCACTCCGACACTGGCACTTCGGCGATGATCTTGTCGAGGTCAGTGATAAACGGAAACGCCACCACATCGATGATGTTGGCCCCGGCCTTTGTGGCCCGTCGCATCGTCAGGAGCTGCGGCAGTTTCGTGGCCCCCTCGTGGGCGGTGGTCACCCCGGCTTCTGCATAGAGCATCTGACCGGCCTTGGTAAATTCGATTTCCTGCCCGGCCGTCATCTGGGGGGCCTGCTCCATAACCGGCAGGTACGCCGTTTCCATAATCAGGCCGTAGGGCTCATTCGTGCCCGGCTTGCGCACAATTACACCACCTTGAGGCGTCCTGGTGTCGGCGCTGTAACCGTACTTCTTCAGCCCCAGGCTGTTGAGCACGGTGCCATGCATCGACACGTGATCGACACGCACCGGATTGTCCGGGAACGCCGCATCCAGATGGTCGCGATTGAGGAGCCGACCATCGGGCATGACATTGTCGTCGTAGCCATAGCCGATGATCTCCTCGCCCGATGGGATGTTGCGCTCTTTCGCGAACTTCTGGAGTTCCGCGATTATGCTTGCCACATCTTTGCCCGGGCCGGAGGGAGGTGCGTAGAGCTTGCACTGGTTCGCCACCAGCAACGAGTTGATGTAATGCGAGTGCGCGTCGATGAAGGCCGGCAGAAGAGTCTTGTCCTCCAGGTCAATCACTCGCGTCGCATCTTCCTTGAGCTTCATCACGTCCGCTTCATTACCGACGGCAACTATCCTGCCGTCACTGAACGCCAATGCCTCCGCTGAAGGCTGTTGGTCGTTGATCGTGATGATCGGGCCACCGTGGTAGATCGCGTCGGCCATTTGCGCCGACACTGGTCGCGACGTCAGCAGGAAAAGCCCCAGCGTGAGACCCCGCAGACGCGGATAACCATGCAAAAACGCCATCGAGTCGCGCCCTTCAAAGTGTGGACAGAAGTGCCACCGGATACGGGGCGAAGGCAGATGAGGGCCCGTCACTTAACGATGACCCTTACTCTAGACCGCCGCCAC
The DNA here is from genome assembly GCA_963707405.1 of uncultured Planctomycetaceae bacterium. Taxonomy (GTDB): domain Bacteria; phylum Planctomycetota; class Planctomycetia; order Planctomycetales; family Planctomycetaceae; genus CAVPPT01. The sequence continues at coordinate 105,334 of CAVPPT010000010.1, forward strand.
AGGCTTGCAAGGGAGCGACTCCGGTCTTCGCCGGCGATCTCATTCCCTGCTGTGTGATTCCGTGCTGCGTGTTGAATCGCTGGCCGACATTCAGCAGCCGGACTGCACACCTCCTTCACACGATGACGAATGGGCGCCGCCGACGATCGCACAACACGTCACATGGGCGCGCGGCGGCCCGGTTTGCTGCGCTCGATATGCTCCATTCCGCAAGCCCCGGCGGTCGGCAGCATCTTGTGTGGGCTGCAGCGCCCGGCGGGATTGAAAACGTCGCGCAAGTCCGACATCACGGCGATGTCATTTGGGCCGAACAACTTGTCCATCAGGCTGATCTTTTCGACGCCGATCCCATGCTCGCCCGTCACGCTCCCTCCCAGCTCGATGCAACGGGAGAGAATCTCATCACCGGCGGCGATCACTCGCCCGATCTGCTCCTCATCCCGTTCGTCGAACAGCAGGATCGGATGGATGTTCCCATCGCCGGCATGAAAGACGTTCACGATCCGCAGCCCGTACTTCTCCCCGGTCTGCGTGATGAATTCGAGAATCTCGGGCAGCTTGGTGCGGGGGACCACGCCATCCTGCGTGCAGTAACTGGGAGACAACCGGCCGATCGCTCCGAACGCCTGCTTGCGACACTTCCACAATAGTTGCCGCTGCTCGGGCGAATTGGCCATGCGGACTTCGCGGGCCCCATGCATTTCGCACAGCGCGACGATCTGCCGGGCCTCGTCGTCGACCGCGACCTCCAGCCCGTCGACCTCGATGAGCAACACGGCGCCGGCATCGAGTGGAAAGCCGAAGTGGAATGCCGCCTCGAGCGCCTCGATGATTCCCTGGTCCATCATTTCGAGTGCCGCCGGGACGATACCCGCACCGATGATGCCGCTGATCGCTTCGGTCGTGGACTTCACAGTGTCAAAGACTCCCAGCATCGTGCGCCAAGCCGCCGGGTCGCGAGTCAGTCGGACCCACACTTTTGTCGCGATGCCGAACGTTCCCTCGCTGCCGACGAACAGCCCGGTGAGGTCGTAGCCGGGCTGATCCTCACACGGTCCTCCCAGCTGGACGATGTCGCCATCGGGCAGCACAACCTCGACGCCGAGCACATGGTTGACCGTCACCCCGTATTTGAGCGTGTGCGGGCCACCCGAGTTGGTCGCGACGTTGCCGCCGATGGTGCACGCTCCCTGTGATGACGGGTCGGGGGCGTAGTGATAGCCGGTCCCCTTGAGGTGCTGCGTGAGGTGCACATTGACGACACCCGGCTCGACAACGGCGAAACGGTCGCGCAGGTTGACGTCGAGGATCTGCTTCATTCTTGTGGTGCAGATCATCACTCCGCCGCCGACGGGCAGCGTCCCTCCGGCGAGTGACGTACCCGCCCCGCGCGGAACAAAGGGAACATCGTACTCGTTGCACGCTCTGACGATTTGGGCCACCTGTGCGGTCGACGTGGGGAACACGACGACATCGGGCACCCGCTTCTCGACGACGTAGCCGTCGCATTCATAGACGAGCAGTTCGTCGCTGGACGTGATGATCCCTCCCGCGCCGACGATCTCGCGCAGGCGATCGAGCAGTGTGGAGGCGGTGGTCGGAGGGGCGATGCTCACAAGGGCAAATCCGTGCGGAGGACGCTCACGATTCGACGTACGAATCGAAGACCCGGACGTGGGCCCAGTTGTCTCGATTCTCTGCGATGAATGTCAGATGTTCCGGAGCCGACTGATACACGTCGTGTGTCGCCTTGTCCCGGAAGACGACATGCAGGCCGACGTGAAAGTCGCGGACATTCACCTCGCGCGTCAGGTCGGCGGCGAGCGTGCCCGCCGCGAAGAAGATCACGCCGTCATGTACCTTGAGGTACGAATGACACGCCCTCACCAGACGGTCGATGGCTTCGGGGGACGAGTCTTTCAAAGTGAAGTAAACGTTGTGGGCCAGCATGGTGCATGTCCTGAAGAAGGGTGTATGGCCGCGTTGTGTGTGACGCGAGGGACCGGTGTTCTCAGAAGCCGCTTGTTCCCGGCCGCGCGGGACGACCGGGCACGGGAGGCGCTGACGATCCGGGGGCGGATATCGTCGGATTCGAACCCCCGCCACTGGCATACAGTTGCCGGCGGGAGGCATAGCGGATGGGAAACGAAGGCCAGACGTTCTGGATGCCCAGTTCGCCGGCCACTCCTGGGACGATAGCGAACACCGGGCCATCGAAGATGGGCCCCGATGATCCCCGGCGGAAGGCCCGCTCGGTGACGTACTGCGTGAAGCCCAGCCACTGCCGATCTGGTGCCGTGATCGCCAGAAAATTGTTGCGTTCAGGCAGGAATCCGAAGAACTCGCGGGGGAGCGGGGCCGTGTGCAGGGCCGTCAGAATGATGGCCATCGTCGTGTAACCGGTCGCGACGCCACACATCCAGCGGACCACATCGTACACCAGTCCATGGACGACGATGTCGACCGGCAGAATCTTCTCGGTCGCCGCACGGATCGCAAACATGAATCCTGCGAACAGCCCCAGCAGGGCGATGATGTCCCAGCGATGGGCCCACTCGACCGAGCCGGCAAAGTTCGCCTGCAGGAATCCCGCCAGCGGTTCGAAAAAGCTCATCGCCAGCAGCCCGGCGATGATTGTGCCCAGGAGTGTGAACGCCGAACCCCACGCCCCCTCACTGGCGACGCACCAGGTCACAACCGCAACGATGGCTACCAGAAACAAGTCAATCATTCAGGACATCCGGCTCGCTGAGGATGTGGTTTGCAGTTTGAAGCTGGCAGCTTCGACGACGGTGGATGCGATTGCTGGTTCGTCCGGCAGTGGCAAAGAGACCAGAGTAGAGTTTGTGTTCAATTCACCCCCTGCTTGTTCAATCGCGCTTCCAGTGCCCGGAAGCGCTCTTCGTTGTGGCCCCCGACGATCCGGGCATAACTGGCGATCGCGGCGATCGAGAACATCAGCGACCAGACTCCGAAACATCCGGCTGCAATGACTGCCATGGCGACCTGTGTCGGCAAGTCCGGAGCCCACTTGCTGAGGATCAGCAGGAGGATACCGATGGCCAGCAGCCACGACACCAAGCCGATGCCATAGGCCCGATGAGGGTTCTCCCAGAGTGCCTTCCAGAACGTCATGCCCGCGACTTTCTTGGGAACTTGGAGGGGAACGTCTTTACTTGACCACACGCAGGATTTCATCGATCGAGGTCACGCCGCGAATCACCAGCCGCAGCCCTTCTTCCTTCATATACAACATACCGTTCTTGCGCGCCTCGGCCCGAAGTGCCGAAACCGCAGCGCTTTCCCGGATCATGTCCCGCAGGCGCTCGTTGATCATCAACAGCTCAAAGACGCCGATGCGTCCCTTGTAGCCCAGGTCTCCACAGTTGGTGCAGGTGACCGGCTTCTGGGGGGGGCGATAGAACTTGTCGATCTTGTCCGCCGGAAGGCCCGCCTTTTTGAGAAACTCGGCGCTGGGCTTGTAGGCTTCCTTGCACTGGGGGCAGAGCCGCCGCGCGAGCCGCTGGCCCAGGATGGCCGTGATCGATGTGGCCAGCATGGTGGGGTCGACTTCCAGATCCATCAGCCGCAGCAGGGCCGTCACCGTGTCGTTGGCGTGCACGGTGGAGAACACCATGTGCCCGGTGTTGGCCGCCTGGCAGGCGATCTTCGCGGTTTCGCCGTCGCGGATTTCGCCGATCATCACGACGTCCGGATCCTGTCGCAGCACGCTGCGCAACGATCCGGCGAAGGTCTGGTCCGCCTTGGTGTTGATCTCGATCTGGGTGACGTTGTTCATCTTGTATTCGACCGGATCCTCGATCGTGATGATGTTGCGTTGAAAGGCGTCGATCTCACCCAGGCAGGCGTACAGCGTCGTCGACTTGCCGGCCCCGGTCGGCCCGCAGCACAGGAACAAGCCGTGCGGCTCGTTGATGATCGTCTCGATCTGATTCTGCAGCGCTTGCGCATGCCGAGACCTTCCACGCGACTCACCGAGTTCGCCTGGTCGAGAATACGGATCACCATCTTCTCGCCTTCGCGCGTCCCCTGAGACGCCAGGCGGAAGTCGATCTCGCGGCCATCCAGCTCCGCCCCGAAGCTGCCGTCCTGCGACCGGCGTCGTTCGGTGATGTCCATCGCACTGAGCACCTTGAAGATGTTGACGACGGCATCTCCCACCACCCGGTCAAAGGGCTCCGTCGGATACATCACGCCGTCGATGCGCAGCCGCACGCGCAGTTCGTCGTCGGTCGGTTCGAGGTGAATGTCGGTGCTGCGGCGCAGGATGGCGTCGTACACCAGTTCTTTGGCCGCCATGTAACCTTTCGAGTTCTCCACCTGCCTCGACGTGGAATGATCCAGACGCCCGGTCCTGGTTTTGCCGACGAAGCGGATCCCCGGTCCGATCACCTCCGAGACACGCTCCCGGGTGCCCAGCTCGATCCCCACTTTCGCCAGTTGACGCACGGCATAGTTGCGGATGTGCCGGGGTGTCAGCACCTTGCCCGACTCCGGCACACGCTCGTTACGTTCGTTGATGTACATTCCCAGCGGCACACCGATGAACAGAGCGGTGAGGAACAACCCGCCCCAGAAGCTGGGGGTGATGAGAAACAGCAGCAGCCCCGCGATGCCGCACAGCAGGAGGATCGTATTCCAGAAGACCGGGCGGACCTTGAGGCCCGTGCTGTCGTCACTCACCCAGCGGGACCAGTGGATCCACAACAGGAACGTGCCGATGACAAAGCCCATCTTGGGAATGCTGACGTACCAGTCGTGCCCACCGGCGGGTGGATTGCCCCGCGTGAAGGGAAGCGGGTCGGGTGGATACGACAGCGGCCCGGTCGCGGGAGCAGAAGTGCCGGCGGCCGCCATCCCTGGTCCGGAAGGTGCCGGTGGTCCCTGCCCCCAGGCTCTGGAGCCTGTGGCGAGAGCGATCAGCACGGCGAGCGTGATCGCTGTGCACACCAGTAATCGAGGCACGATGGTCTTCCTGCTGGCGATGAAAGTCGCGAGAGAGGCGTTTGTCACAGGATCGCAGGTGCTTTGACTTCGATCCCCTTGAGCATCATCTTGAGTTCTTCAACGTTGGGAGAGATTTCAAACGCCGCGGCCCGGCTGACGAACTCGTTCATCACGAAGTAGTACAGCGAGTCGTTGAACACCTGCATGCCTTCGTCCTTGCCGATGCGAATGGCCGCCGACAGCTTTTCGTCATGCTCTTCGAGTATCAGTTTGCGCACGGTGGGGTTGAACCGCATGATTTCGATGATCGGCACCCGTGAAGGTTTGTCGCGAATGGTCTTGAGCAGCTTCTGTCCGACAATGGCCCGCATGTTAAAGCCCATGCTGGAGCGGATGCGCCTTGTGCATGTCCTGGGGGAACAGGTCGAGAATACGACCGATGGTGCCTGGCGCGCTGGAGGCGTGAATCGTTCCGAACACCAGGTGTCCGGTCTCGGCGGCGTGAATGGCGGTTTCGAACGTCTCCCGGTCACGCATTTCGCCCACCAGCATGATGTCCGGGTCTTCGCGCACCGCATGGTTCATGGCGATGTGAAAGTCGTTGACGTCCATGCCCAGTTCGCGCTGGTTGATGAGGCACTTGTCGGCGGTGTACACGAACTCGATCGGGTCTTCGATCGTCAGCATGTGCTTGCGATAGTTCCGGTTCACCCAGTCGAGCATGGAGGCGATCGTCGTCGACTTGCCGGATCCCGTGACGCCGGCCAGCAGCACCATCCCCTGATCGTACTTGCACAGTTCCTCCATCACAGGCGGCAGATACAGGCCCTCAAAGTCGGGAATGTTCTGTTCGACCTTGCGGGCGACCATGCCGGGCAGGCCCAATTGCTTGAACAGGTTGACGCGAAACCGCCACTTGCTGCCCTCGCAGGGCACGACATGCGAGAAGTCGCAACCCCCGTTGGTCTGCATGATCCCCTTGTTGCGCTCGTCCATGATTTCCACGAACATCCGCCACATCTGCTCTTCGCTGATGGGAGGCATGTCGAGTTCGCGGATGGTGCCCTTGATCCGCATCATGGCCGGCTTGTTCGTCTGCAAGTGCAGGTCGGACGCTTCCAGCTTGATCTGCATCCGGAACAGCTTGTTGATTTCCGGATCTTCCGCCTTCTTTGTGAAAAACTGTTCAACTTCGCTCGCCATCGGACGACACTCCCCACACGCACCGGAGACCACTCACGCAGCGGCGTGAGATGACTGGATCATCAGCGCATCATATCGCCCGGCTCACAGGACGTGAACCCTCGACCGCTCCCGGCGTCATCGCCTGCACAATCACACCGACCCGCAGGCTGTGCCCAGAGCGGTCAAACGCTGCCGATGACGAGGGTCTCACCGAGGGGTTAAGGGATTCGGCGGCGTCTCCACCAATTTCGCCCTACATTTGCCCGACGGGCATCCTCTGCCATCTACAAACCCCTCGCACAATCATGACGCTGATCCCCATCGTCCCCCCCCGTTCGCGGAACGGAGAGGTCATCGAGACCGGCTGGTTTCTCTGCGGCTGCCTGGCCCCAGGGGAGTCGCTCGTTCGCGTTCCGATCTGCTCCGAGTCGTTCATCCTCGGACGACGCCCCGGACTGGATCTGACGCTCGGTTCCTCCCGGGTGTCCGGAAAGCATGCCGAGATCCTCGTCATCGGCGGTAACCTGTTCATTCGCGATCTGAGCAGTAAGAACGGTACATTCGTCAATCGCCGTCGGGTCTCGCACCTCACTCCGATCTCACCCGGCGACCACATCGAACTTGCCGACCTGGAGTTTCGCGTCGAGTATCAACCCAGCCAGACGGCCGCCTGCTCCTCCGCTGGATCCTACTCCGAGACTAATCCCGAGCTGGAGGCGATGGAGTCGGCCTGGATGTTCACCCAGCTCGATGAACTCATCCTGAACCGGGCGGTCACCCCGTACTACCAGGTCATCGTCAGGGAAGAGGACCGTTCTGCGATGGGCTACGAAGCACTCGCCCGCAGTAACGTAGCCGGGATGGAAAACCCCGCGAGCATGTTTCAGGCCGCCGAGTTCGTTAATCGCGAAGTCGAGCTGAGCCTTGTGTGCCGCGTGCAGGCGGTCGGCATCGGTCGTCTGCTCGCCAAAGGTTCGCAGATCTTCCTCAATACACATCCTTCCGAAAGCCTGCAGATCGACGTGCTGCCGTCGGTGCGCAAATTGCGCGACATGGCACCCGAGCACAAGCTGGTCGTCGAAGTCCATGAAAGGGCGATCGACGATCTCAAAACCGTTCGTCGCTTCATTGCCGAACTCAAGGAGATCGGCGTGGGGATCGCGTACGACGATTTCGGTGCCGGGCGATCCCGGTTGCTCGAATTGATCCAGGCACCTCCCGACTATCTGAAGTTCGACGTCAGCCTGATCCGCAACATTCATCACGCGCCCGATCAGCAGGCGCCATGCTCAAGACGCTCGTCAACATGGTGCACGACATGGGCACCGCGGCCATCGCAGAAGGGGTCGAAACTCCCGACGAGGCGCGCTGCTGCAGTGAGGTCGGCTTCGACTACTTCCAGGGTTACCTGTTCGGACGTCCCCAGCCGGTCGATGCCTATGCCGACACACCCTCCCGTGCGGCATCGTTCGCGCCGGCCCTGATGACAGCGGAGTCGAAGTCCTTCCTGCTCGAAGACTGACTTCCCTCCAACGCCGCACTTCTTGCGTCATTCCCGCGAAGGCGGGGATCCAGAATCGGACGCAACTTGGGAGGCCCGCGCGATCGGTCCGAGGAATGGACGCAGCACCTCGTACGCCCCCGACCACTCCTCGTCCCGCTTCCAGCCCTCTCCTGCGCGGGAGACCACCATGTCGAGGCTGGGGATCACCACAATCAGGCTGTCGTACAGCCCCCATGACCAGTACGCATCACGCGGAACGTCTTCCAGAGTGCCATCGGCATTGTTCCACCACAACAACCCATAATGGCGGGACGCCTGCGGGTGCGACGCGTCCTGTTCATGTCCCGGAAGGCCGACGACCTCGGGGAGAGTTGTGGAGACCTGACGGACGAACTCCACCGGCAGAATACGCTGGCCGTCCCATTCTCCTTCGCGCAGGTACAACAGACCGATGCGGGCCATCGCGTCGACATTCGCGTGGATTCCCGAACCGAACTCCCGCCGGACGATGCCTTCAAGCTCGTGGTCGCGGTACTGGTTCTTTCGCCAGCGCAGGTCATTCCGCGTGATCCCCAGGGGCATAAACACCCGCTCGAACAGCAGCTCATCCATGTCCCGCCGGTAGGCCAGCGTCAGGCACTCGGCCAGCCAGTTGGGACCGGCATCACTGTAGAACCAGTTCGTGCCTGGCTCGAACAGCAGTTTCCCATAGCCTCCCGGCTTCTCGAAGCCCGCCGTCTGAGTGGCCAGATGTTTGAGAGTGATCATCTCGATTCAGCCGGTCTGGATGTTGGACTCAGGAGGCACACCCAGCGTGGGCTGCAAAGTCACCGCCTTGTCTGACAGCTGCACCTTGCCATCACCGACGCCAGTCCCAGCGCCGTCACGCCGATTGACTTCGTCGACGACTTGAGGTCATAGGTCTGCCTGGGATCGCCCCAGCTCATCAGCAGCTGGCCGTGGCGTGTGACGTAGCCCGACCCTGCACCGGTGAGGGCGTAGTCCCGCGCCTCTTTGAGGAGCGCCGGATCCAGACCTGCCCGGGACGCCGTCGTTTGCTGCCACTCGGTCCCGGGGAACACAGGTTGCGCAGCCCACAGCGGTGCCGCGCACAGCAGGATCCAGAGAACGCCGAGGCCCTTCCCGCCGGCTTCGGCTGCCAGCGTCACCACGTCCACGGTCTCTGAATCCCACGATCGACGCAGACTCGGTGAGGACATGACAGTTGCTCCACTTCATTAATGGAAAGCCCACCGACGGCGTCAACGGGTCCTGTGGGTCTCGTCGAGTGGTTCTCGCACCAGTATGATCGACGCCGACTCGTGACCAACGCAAGGGACGACGATGCGGCTGGGAATCTTCGGCGGAACATTCGACCCCGTGCACTACGGTCATCTGCTGATGGCTGAGCAGTGCCGCGAACAGTGTGCTGCTCGACGAGGTGTGGTTTGTGCCGGCCCGCCGTCCGCCGCACAAGACCGGGACCGACATCTCCCAGCCGAAGGCCCGCATCGACATGCTGGAGTTCGCCCTGGCCGGGATGCCGGAGTTCCGAGTCAGCACGATCGAAATCGAACGGGAAGGACTGAGCTACACGGTCGATACGCTGCAGTCACTGGTGGACGAGGACTCCTCACGCGAGCTGTTCCTGTTGGTCGGGGCCGATTCGCTCGCCGACCTGCCGACATGGCGCGAGCCACACAGGATTCTCCAACTGGCACACGTTGTCGTCGTGAACCGGGGTACGTTCGACCGCAGCGAACTCGAGCGGCAGGCGGCGGAACTGGGTGCGGGTACAGCAGGACGTATGCAGATCGTCGCGATGCCGGGCGTGGCGATCTCGGCGACTGACATCCGCCGGCGAGTGCGTGCAGGCGGGAGCATCCGCTTCCTCACGCCGCGTCCGGTCGAGCACTACATCCGCGAGCACGGGCTGTACAGCAAGGAGCAGGGAGCGGGGAGCGGGGAGTGACGACTCGTTCGCCGCGAGGCAGCGTCAAGCGCCAGCCGGTATCGATCCGGACTTCGGGTTGGTCCACCATCACCCCCAACCCCCAGGCACTGCTGGACAAGCCGAGCACTGCGGAGATCGCGCGACGTTCGAATACCCACGGAACGTGGTCCGTGGGCTGGGCTTTGCTACATCACTCAGCGACGAGGGCCTCGACGAACGTATCCGGGTCGAACAGTTCCAGATCGTCGATCTTCTCGCCTACGCCGACGTACTTCACCGGGATCCCCATCTGCTGACGGATCGCCACGACCACTCCGCCTCTGGCCGTCCCGTCGAGCTTGGCCAGCACAATCCCTGTGCAGTGGGCCGCGTCCGAGAACTTGCTCGCCTGCGAGAGGCCGTTCTGTCCGGTCGTGGCATCGATGACCAGCAGGCTCTCATGCGGAGCCCCGTCCACTTGCTTGCTCACGACCCGGTGGATCTTCCCCAGTTCCTGCATCAGATTCTGATGTGTCTGCAGGCGGCCTGCCGTATCGATGATGACGACGTCCGCCCCCAGTTCGAGGGCCCGTTCGACGCCGGCAAACGCGACGGCCGCAGGGTCGGTCCCTGATTCCTTGGTGACGATCTCACACCCCAACCGGCCGGCCCAGAGAGTGAGTTGCTCGACCGCCGCTGCCCGGAACGTGTCCCCCGCCGCCAGCACCACCGACTTGCCTGACTTCTTCAGATACTGAGCGAGCTTGGCGATCGATGTCGTCTTGCCGACACCGTTGACGCCGCACACCAGTATGACCGTCAGTCCTTCAGGAGCGAGTTTGAGGGGCGAGAGCGGATCGGACACGTCCCAGTGGCAGTCCCCCTCCCCGCGCAGAATGACCCGCAGCTTGTCCTGCACGACCTTCCAGATGTCGTCGGGCTGAACGGTGCGGCCTTTGAACTTCTGACGCAGTTCGTCCACGATGGCCTCGGCGGCGACCACGCCCATATCCGTCGTCACCAGTCCCCGGAAGAACCTTTCGAGGTTCTCCTCATCGAGGATGACCCCCTCCCGAAACAAGTCGCGCACGTCGGTCCGCAGGACGTCGTGCGTCTTCTTGAGGGCACCCTTGAGTTTGTTGAACAGTCCCATGTGTCGCTGAGTTGATGAGTGGCGAGATGCGAGTGGCGAGCGTAGTCGAAGCTGCGAGCTTCGACCAGAGTGATGAGTGGCGAGCAATGAGAAGCGAGATGATTTCGTATCTCGCCGCTCGCGACTCGCTTCTCGCGGGACATCGGTCGTCCTCCGGTACCCAAGGGCCGCGGGTACTTGAAAGCCGAGCGATACTCACTCCCTGATCCCTGACTCCTACCTCCTGACTCCTACCTGCTTGTACCGTCGCCACGCCTCAGCCCACTCCTGCGACCCCTGGGGATCGTACGTCACCAGTTCGCTCGAGTTACGCACGATGTCGCGAATCTCCGCCAGCGAACCGACATCCCCCGCTGATCGGGCCTGCACCAGCACATTCCCCAGGGCCGTCGCCTCTGTCGGTCCGGCGACCACCGGCTTGCCACAGGCGTTGGCGGTGAACTGATTCAGCAGGTCGTTGCGAGCCCCGCCCCCGACAACGTGAATGACCTCGATCGTCTCGCCCGTCAGCGATTCGATCCCGGCCAGCACGTCCCGGTACTTCAGTGCCAGACTTTCCAGTGCGCACCGCACCAGTTGACCTTCGCTCTCGGGAACCGGTTCGCCATGAGCCCGGCACCACTCCTGGATCGCACCGGCCATGTCATCAGGACTCAGAAAACAACCGTCGTTGGGGTTGATGATCGAGCGGAACGGCTCCGCCTCGCGGGCCATGTGCGTAAGTTGATCGTAGTCGAACGTGCGTCCCTGTCGCTGGAAGGCGTTGCGGCACTCCTGCACCAGCCACAAGCCCATCACGTTCTTGAGAAGTCGATAGGTCCCGTCGATGCCCCCTTCGTTCGTCACATTCTGGGCCAGTGCCTCGGGCGTCAGGATCGCCTCCTGCACCTCGACGCCGATGAGAGACCATGTCCCCGAACTGATGTAGGCCCAGTTCGCCCCACCGGTGTGGGCAGTTGGGACCGCCGCCACAGCCGACGCCGTGTCGTGCGTCGCCGGGGTGACCACATCAATCCGTGGCAGTCCGGTGCGCGGGGAGACTTCGGTCCGCAACGTCCCCAGGTGCGTGCCCGGCTGCACGATCTCCGGAAAGATGTGCACCGGAAGGTCGAGCTTCCGCAGCAATCCCCGTGGCCCACGTCCGTTCGCTCGCCTGCAAAAACTGGGTGGTGGTAGCGTTGGTGAACTCGACGACGCGGCTGCCGCACAACAGCCAGTGGAAGAAGTCCGGCATCATCAGAAAGCGTTCGGCCACTCCCAGCAATTGCGGGTCGGCGTGCTGCATCGCGACCAGCTGATACAGCGTGTTGATCTCCATGAACTGCAGGCCGGTCTGGGCGAACACCTCCTCGCGGGGAACACGGGCAAAAGTCTGCTGCATCATGCCCTTGGTGCGTGGATCGCGGTAGTTGTACGGCTGACCGAGCAGTTCGTCCTTCGCCGAGAGGAGTACGTAATCAACCCCCCATGTATCGACGCCGACTGAGACGATCTCGCTGCCGTACTTCCGGGCGGCGAGCGTCAGCCCTTCGAGAATGTCGCTCCACAATCGCAGCACGTCCCAGCGGCGCGTGCCTGCGACGGTGATCGGTCCGTTCGGAAAGCGGTGGACCTCATCCAGCGAGACCTTGCCGTCGCTGAGCCGGCCGGCGATCACGCGACCACTCTCTGCTCCCAGATCGATCGCCAGATAGATGCGCTCGGCCATCAGTGTGCCTTGCATAACCCCATTCTCCCGCCTGTTTCGTCCGTCGGATCATGATAGTGGCTGCCCCCGCGAGAGGCGAGTGGCAGGTTCTCACTCATGTCTCGCGGCTCTGGGCGAACAGCGAGAGTTCGGCGTTCATCGTCACAACCTCCAGTAGTTCGTCCTTGTAGCGCAGGACGTTGATACAGCAGTTCGACTGCCGCAGCTTTGGGGCAAGATTGAGATCCAGCCCCAGCAGGTGAGCCAGCAGTGAGCGGTTCACCACGTTGTGGGCCACGATCACGATCGACTCTCCCGTATGACGGGCCGCGACCTCACTGATCGCGGGCTTAGCCCGCTGTAGCACATCGCTGTACGACTCGCCACCGAGATAGGGAACCTCCGCCGGTCGCGCGACGAAACGCTGGTACTGCTCGGGATACCGCTGCATCACCTCGGTCCACGAGAGTCCTTCCCACTCGCCGACATCGACCTCGTGAATGTCCGCGAGGGTCTGGACGTCCAGTCCGTGCAGCTCGGCCACAGCGGCCGCCGTCTGCTGGGCTCGCAGCAGTGGACTGGCATAGACAGCCGCGAGTTGCGAGTGGTGAACAGAGAGAGGAGCGATATTTGAAAATCCCCTCTCCCCTGGGGTGGAGAGGTCGGCGAGCGGAGCGAGCCGGGTGAGGGGGCGATCGTTGGCTCGCGAGAAGACCCTCCCCCGACCCCTCCCTGAGAGGGAGGGGAGTTAAGCAGTCCGGTGGGAGAGGAGTCATGCTGTCGAGCCGTGGTGCACGGAGCAAGCACACGAGCGACAGCGGTGGCTTGTGCCTGTCCAGTCTCGCTCAATGGTCCGTTGATGCCGCAGCCTTGGAGCACGATCGGCCGCTGTTCGTTCTGGGCTGTCGCTCCGTGTCGCAGGAGGTAGATGAGAGTCATAGCGTGGAGAAGGGAGCGAGGAGTAAGGAGTAGTGAACAACGGAGGGTGGAGAGTCAGCAGGCAGGCACTTTTCCGCTCCCCACTCCTTCCTCCTGGCTCTTTGCTTTGACGAGCATCGCCGCGACCTTGATGGCCTCGATCATCCCGGTCGGATTGGCGACACCGCGGCCGGCGATGTCGAAGGCGGTCCCGTGACTGGGACTCGTCCGCACGATCGGCAGCCCCAGCGTGACGTTCACCGCCCGGCCGAAGGCGATCAGCTTGAGTGCGATGTGTCCCTGATCGTGATACATGGCGGCGACACCATCGAACTCGCCATCCACAGCCCGCTTGAGCAGCGTATCTGCAGGATACGGACCCGACGCCGCGATCGATTCGCTGCGGGCCTGCGCGACCGCCGGTTCGATGATGCGGCGTTCCTCATCACCGAACAGGCCCCCTTCCCCTGCATGGGGATTGAGGGCACAGACCCCGATGCGTGGTGCCGGGCCGCCGAGCCGACGCAGGAACAGGTCGATCAGCCGGATGGTTTCGATGATGCGTTGTGTCGACAGCAAGCCGGGCACGCTGGCAATGGAGGTGTGCAGCGTCACATGGGCGACGGCGAGCCCGTGGGGCCCTGCGACGATCTGACCTGGCGGAAGATACAGCATCATCCGCACCCCGTGGACGCCACACTCATGCTCCAGAATCTCGGTGTGACCGGGAAACGAGATGCCGGCCCGGTCGAGCGACAGCTTGCTGAACGGAGCCGTCACGATACCGTCCACCTCCCCCCGCAGGGCCAGATGAGCTGCAGCAACCACCCATTCGTAGGCGGCCCGACCAGCGCGGGAGTCGTCGTGACCGAGGGGAACGTCGCCCACCGGCGCGATGGGGTTGAAGCAGGTGATGGCAGATACGAGATGATCTGACTCGCGCTTTTCATCACTCGCCTCTCGCCATTCTGTGGGTTGTGATGTTGCGCAGACATCGACGGGTATCGAGAGAGCCCGTGCGGCCCGTTCGACGACGGCGGGATCACCAATCACGACCGGCCGGCACAGGTCGCGAACCAGCGGATCTGTGAGGGCACGGACCACGACCTCGGGTCCGATGCCCGCCACGTCCCCCAGGGTAATGGCCAGTCGCGGCTTCGGGTCGAGAACAGTCACGCGAAGGTTTCCGCTTCAGACAGAGGGACACCGCGGCGGTCTTTGTCCGAAAGAACCGGGTCACCAGTCAGCGGCCAGTCGATGCCCAGCTGGGGATCGTTCCACAACAGCGTCCGTTCGTGCTCGGGAGCATACAGGTCCGTGCACTTGTAGAAGACGTCGGCAACGTTTGACACGACACAGAACCCGTGGGCAAATCCCGGTGGAATGTACACCGACCGGTGATTCTCCTCGCTGAGGGTCACGCCGACCCACTGACCAAACGTTGCCGAGCCGCGCCGCAGGTCGACGGCGACATCATAGACCTCGCCCCGCACGGCCCGGACCAGCTTGCCCTGCGGCTGGTGCAGCTGGTAGTGCAGTCCCCGCAAAATACCCTGCCGCGAACGGGACAGGTTGTCCTGCACAAAGGTCGCATCGAGACCGGCATCGGCGAACTTCCGGCGGTGATATGTCTCGATGAAGAAGCCCCGGTGATCGCCGTACACAGTCGGCTCGATCAACAGGACATCGGGGATGCGGGTGGGTGTGATGTTCACGGAACCGTCGACTGGGCAGATGGGGGGTACGGGTGGCGAGCGTAGTCGAAGCTGCCAGCTTCGACCAGCGTGATGAGCTGCGAGTGGGGTGGCGAGAGGCGAGAATATGTGGCGATACGCATCCCCTTTTTCCCGCATGTCGCATCTCCTTCATCGATCCATCAATTCCCTTTCGCATCTCCACCCAGAAAGGTACGTGGGGTGTCCCCCGAAGGCAAAAGTCACCGTGTGGCCATCGGGCATCAGTCCCATCAAATCGTGTGGATGCTTGGAAACGGCACCTGTTTCCCAAACTCGACGCTCGGGGAGGGGCGCTTACTTGCCAGCCGTATCGGCGCCTGCGTATGGTGTATTCTCCGGATGTGACGGCGGTAATCGGAATAGGGACTGTAACAGTTCGGAGGACAGACGATGCCGGACGGATGGCGACGTCGGGTGCCGCTGCTGATTTGTCCAGCAGTGTTTACGCCGATCAGTTTTCGAGTATCCACACGGCGCAGCCCGCGGGTTGTGGCAACGGCCTTGCTGGGCCTCATCAGTCTGCTGTCTGCCAGGATGCTACCTGCGCAGGAGTCGACCGTTGCACATGTCGAAGCCGCCAAGCCTGTGGTACTTCCGGCGGCCTTCTTCAAGGATGTGCCCGAATCGATCGCCGACCTGCAGGCCATGGAGCAGCATGTGGGGTCGCTGGTGCCGCAGCTCAAGGCGTGCACCGTCGCGGTCGAGGTGGGTCGTGCCCAGGGAAGTGGTGTGATCGTCAGCGAGGATGGCTATGTACTGACGGCGGCCCATGTCTCCGGTCAGCCGGGACTCAAGGCCGTTTTCATTCTCCCCGACGGCCGGCGGGTCTTCGGGCGGACGCTGGGACACAACAACTCGCTCGATGCGAGTCTGATGAAGATTGATGCTGACGGAACCATCTGGCCCCATGCCGAGATGTCCAAGCCAGGTGCGCTGCACACCGGCGACTGGTGCGTAGTGACGGGACATCCGGGAGGCTTTCAGGCCGGACGTGCACCGGTGGTACGCGTGGGACGGGTAATCGCTGTCGACGATCACGACATTCAGACCGACTGTGAACTCGTGGGGGGTGATTCGGGAGGACCGCTGTTCGACATGTATGGCCGGGTGATCGGCATCAACAGTCGCATCGGTCCGTCGACATCCCTTAACCTGCATGTGCCGGTCGCTGCTTATGAAAAAGACTGGGACCGCCTTGTCGCTTCGGAGAACTTCACGTCACACAGCGGTGCCCTGCTGGGTGTGCAGGGAGAGGATGACGAGCGGGGGGTGAAGCTGACGCATGTCGATCCCCGGAATCCCGCCGGACTGGCCGGGCTGCGGGAAGGGGACATCCTCACGACGTTCCAGGGGGTCAAGGTCCATACGATTGCCGAGCTGATCCAACTGGTCGGGGAGGAGAGTCCCGGACGGCGCATCAAACTCGAAGTGCTTCGGGATGGGCAGTCTCAGCGATTTGACATTGAACTGGGCCAGCGAAATGGCTGAGCGATCACACGTGCTGGAGGAGATGCGCTGATGAGTGTACGATGTCGATGGGTGAAGAACGTCTGGGGCGTGTCGCTGGTTTCGTGTTGCAGTCTGCTGACGTCCGCACAGTCGTTCGGACAGTCGGGGACGTTCGGTCAGTCAGGGAATCTGGCCCGTTCGCGACAGACCAACGGTGCCGCCATCCGGCATGCCTTCGATGAAGTCGTCGGCCACGCGAATCTCTGGACGGTGCGCATCGTCTGCGGAAAGGAGCAGGTGGTGCTCGGCATTGTGGTGGGGGCCGACGGACAGATCCTGACGAAGGCGAGCCAACTCAGCGGCGACATTAGCTGCTGTCTGGCCGATGGCCGCCAACTTCCCGCCCGATACATCGGCCAGCATGAGGAACAGGACCTCGCCCTGCTGAAGGTCGAGGCTGAAAACCTCCCCACTGTCGAGTGGCAGGATGAAGGAGATCCGGACGTTGGACGGTGGGTCGTCTCGCCTGACCAGGAGGACGCCCAGGCCGTCGGCGTTGTCAGCGTTGAGCGCCGCAGTATTGCCAAGGTTCAGACGCGGGGTGTGCTGGGAATCAAGCTGAGCGAACAGGAGGATTCCCCCGCCAGCATCGCCCAGGTCTTCACAGGCAGTGCCGCGGAGACGGCACGACTGCTGCCTGGTGACGTCATCCACAAGGTGAACGACATCAGTGTGCGGACCCGCTTCGCACTGGTGAACGAGATCGGGAAGTACCGGCCCGGCGACCGCCTGGTTCTGGAAGTCGAGCGCGACGGGCGGCAGATGACGATCGCCGCAACGTTGTCACATCCGTTCGGCGACTTCCTCTCGCGGATCGCCATGCAGAACCAGATGGGAGGGGAGCTGAGTGATCGTCGCACCGGGTTCCCGCAGGTCCTGCAGCACGACAGTGTTCTGAAGCCTGAAGAGTGTGGCGGCCCGCTGGTTGATCTGAGCGGCAAGGCGGTCGGGATCAACATCGCGCGCGCCGGACGCACCGAGAGCTATGCGATTCCCGATGATGTGGTGCGCGGCTTGCTGGGAGATCTCATCGCGGGACGGTATCCTCCTCCGGCGTCCGCAGTGCCGGTGTCGGTGGTCGCGCGTAAGCTGTCCTCCGGCGACGAGCCGGCTGATGCGTCAGCCACCCCCGCCACTCCGTCCGAAATGTAGTTGCCCAGGCAGGGAGGCATCCGTTGGCCGCCATCATCATCGACGGCAAGGCAATTGCGGCGGCACTACGTCAACAGATCGGCGAAGAGGTCGCCGACTTCGTGAAGCAGACGGCGGTCACACCCCAGCTGGCGGCGGTTCTCGTGGGAGACGACCCGGCCAGCGCGGTGTATGTCCGCAACAAGCAGCGGGCCTGTGAACAGTCGGGGATTCGCAGTTCGCTGCATCGCCTGCCAGCGGAGTCATCTGAATCCGAACTGCTCGACCTCGTCACTCGGTTCAACGCAGATGCGCGTGTGCATGGCGTTCTTGTGCAGCTGCCGCTTCCTGCTCAGATCGATGAGCAGCACATTCTGGATGCCGTCACACCGCTGAAGGACGTCGACTGCTTTCACCCCGAGAACGTCGGATTGCTCTCACAGGGACGGCCCCGTTTTCAACCTTGCACACCCGCCGGGTGTCAGCACCTGCTGCAGGTCTCGAACATCCCGACGCGTGGAGCACATGTCGTCATTCTGGGTCGCAGCGAGATCGTCGGCAAGCCGATGGCGTTGCTGATGATGCAGCGCCATCCACAGGCCGACGCGACCGTGACGGTGTGCCACTCCCGCACGCGCAATCTCGCGGACATCACCCGGACCGCCGACATCCTTATTGCCGCAATCGGACAGCCGCGATTCGTCACGGCAGACATGGTCTCCCCCGGTGTGGTGGTGATCGACGTCGGCACGAACCGCGTGGGTGACCAGCTGGTAGGGGACGTGGACTTCGGACCGGTCAGCGAGGTGGCCGGGGCCATAACGCCCGTGCCCGGGGGGGTGGGACCGATGACGATTGCCCTGCTTCTGAAGAATACGCTGACGGCCGCACGTCTGCAGTCGGCGAATCGCTGAAGGGCGATTCCTCGGGCTTGAGCACTTCGTCGCTCTCGTCCGAGAAGGGATTGATCGGGACGACTCCTCCTCTGAGCTGAGGTCCCGCCATGGGAGTTGTTCCCCCGATCAGCTGCACAATGTCGACCGTCGGATACCCAGGCTTGACGGGAATCATCCAGGCTTGTGCCGGCATCGGTGGCGGGTTGATCTCCACATGTTCCAGACGCATCGTGAGTTGTTGGTCCATCTCCGGCCAGTCGATCTGGATTGTGTGCGGGATCGTGAGTTGTGACGTCGGATCGACGCGATGATCGGCCAACGCGGCCCGGGCGATGATGACACCGCGTGAGTCGTGCAGCGCATGTTCGCGGACGATGCCATGGCAGGAGTCGACGCGAATCACTTTGGTGATCTTCTGCCCTGCGGGTGACATGTGTGTCGAGACGAGTTCGACAAGCGGAGAGGACGGATCGGGATGCCGCAGAGTGACTTCGCTGGCATCGATCGGGATGACCCCCAGCACTTCCATCAGCCAGTCGGGCTGACAGGGAATCTGCATCTGCTGCTGGACATACGGCAGTTGTTCGTGACTGGCCGTGATGACGTTGCGTGGCTGTGCATCTTTGGCCCAGAACCAGAAGTCGGTCTGATTGGAACCCATATCGACCATGTCCCCCCGGCCGATCGGCTCCGAGACCCGCAGTCGGAAGTTGCGAGGCGCCTCGACTGCGATCGAAGCGGGCAGCGCCATCGGCACCCCCTTAAGACTCAGCCGCACATGCGTCGACCGCCAGGAGGCCAGTCCACCCGAGTGCTCTCCGCCGACGATGTTACTGTTCAGATGGGCGACGATGTGCTCTTTGGAGGCCCCCGGCTGCAGCACACAGGGGGATCCCTTGCCGAAGGGTGGCCGGGGCTTCAGCCAGCCCGAGAAGACGCACCCTGCCTGCAGGAGCGTTCCCGAGAGCATCAGCAACAGGGCTATCCGACGCATGCGAGAGTCCGTTCGCGATTACAACCTGTCGGATGAAGCTCCGCTCCATCCAGTCTCAGCGACCAGGGGAGGCCGCGCTCAGCAACTCCCCTCCCTCTCAGGGAGGGGTCGGGTGAGGGTCTTGGACTAGCTTGATGGGTGGACGAGTTGATGAAGGACTTGCGGGGGCGCCGCGGAACAAGCGACGGGTGCCCCCTCGCCACCCACTCCGCCCGGGGGAGTGGGGTTCCTCTGACGTCGCTCGCCACTCATTTCTCGTCATTCGCTGTACCCTGCTGATGGGGAACCTATGGCCACTCTCAACTCTCAACGCTTGACTCTTGACTCGACAGTTGCTCATTCAGGGCCGATTGCAACATTACGATCTCTTCCGCCGAGAGCTGCTGGTCGCGGACCTCATACGGTCCCTCGCCATGGCTGCCGACGAACTGCAGGTATTCAACATCTCCATCACGCCGTGATCCGTCGAGCCGCAACCGCCGCTTCTGCAGCAGCAACAACGACAAGACGTAACAGAACTGTTCTTGGGCCGGGTTGGCGTCTTCGATCATGCGCTCGAAGGACTCCAGCAGACTGTCGGCATCGAGTGGTCGGGTTTTCACGGTCTGCGGAGCCGGGACGATGCAGATCCAGTGCCCGATGGTCCCCTCGGGGGGTCCGGTCCACCCCTCGTCTGAAAAGTCGAGACGACGCTGCTCGCCGTCCTGTTCCACCAGCACCGAATGGACGAGATCACCCGGCGCGAGCGGCTTGTCGGTCGCCGTGCATGTCCGCCCCAGAAGTCTGATTTGGAATTCCATCAGGAATCAGTCGGCCCGTTGCAGGTGCTGCCCGGAACCGGGGAGCCAGTATGAAATGGGGGCGGATCGTACAGCAGGCCCCCCGACCGGGCAAGATGAGCCCAAGTGACGGCAACAGATGTACAGTGTGGCAGGGTGGGTAGCACCGCTTCTTGACGCGGTTCGGCGCAGCAGCCAGACCTTCCGGGAAGATATCCGTCCGCGCGACATTCCGGCGCCGTCCGGTATCGACGCGACATCCCCTACAACCCCCTGGCGCTCCGCGACCCCGGATCGAGATCCGGGGCTACCCTCCCTCCCCTCGCTGCGTTCGACCCTCGCCGGGGGGAGGGGTGAATTCAACTCGACTCTCCACATTCGGTGCATCCTCCTCCATATACAATCGAGACGCACGCCCCTGACTCTTCGACAGGATGCTCCACCATGCCTCGCCAGAGGGGACCGTGGTATAATTTGGACAGCGGCTCGCGTGCCGAGCGTCGCTGCCGTTCCCACCCCGCATCCTCACTTGTCCTCATGCTCGCCAATCACCTGCAGCAGACTCGCCGGAACTTCCTGCTCTCGTCCGCCAGTGGACTGGGGGCGATCGGACTCGCCGATATGCTCGCCGCCGACGGTGCCCTCGCGGCGACGACACCTGCCTCGTCCGCAGGGGAGCCACTGGATGTCGTCAATCCGCTCGCACCGCGACCCTCGCACTTTGACGGGCCGGCGAAGGCCTGCATCTTCATCTTCATGGCGGGGGCTCCGAGTCAGCTCGATCTGTTCGACCCGAAACCCAAGCTGCTCGAACTGCACGACCAGCCTCTGCCCGAATCGATGTACAAAGGGGTGCGGTTCGCCTTCCTCAAGACCGGAGACGGCGAAGCTGATGGCTCCCATCCACCGCACCTGGCAGCGGCACGGGGAGTGCGGCATGGAACTCTCCGATCTGCTGCCGCACATCGGGCAAGTGGCCGACGACATCCTGCTCGTCCGCTCGATGCACACCGATCAGTTCAATCACCATCCCGGCCAGTTGCTGATGCAGTGCGGGCGTGGGACGTTCGGGCTGCCGGTCATGGGGTCGTGGTTGACCTACGGACTGGGCAGCGAATCCCAGAACCTGCCGGGCTATGTCGTGCTGACAGCGGGGCGGGGCTCGTCAGGCGGCGTGACACTATGGCAGAGCGGCTTCCTGCCGAGCGTGCATGCCGGCGTACTGTTTCGCAACCAGGGAGAGCCGGTCCTCAACCTGCAGAATCCTCCGGCCTCCCGCCCGCGCTGCAGCGCCGGGGACTCGATGCTCTGCGCGAGGCCAACACTCAGCGGTACGAGGTGATGCACGACCCCGAGATCGCCAGTCGCATCGCGAGTTACGAACTGGCGTTTCGCATGCAGACGTCGGCTCCGGAACTGATCGACCTGTCCAGCGAGACCCAACAGACGCTGGAGATGTATGGTGTGAATCGCACGGAGCCGGACGTCGATGCCAAGCGCGGTGGTCCACCCGGGCAGTGCGGATGCCTTCGCCCGCAACTGTCTGCTGGCCCGGCGCATGGTCGAGCGGGGAGTCCGCTTCGTCAACATCATCCACGCCTCCTGGGATCATCATTCGAACCTCGATGCCGAACTGACCTACAACGCCGGCATGGCCGATCAACCGATCGCCGCCCTGATCAGTGATCTCAAACAGCGGGGACTGCTCGAGAGTACGATGGTCGTGTGGGGGAGTGAGTTCGGACGCACGCCGCTGGGCGAGAATCGCAATGGAGACGTGAAGAATGTGAGCGGCCGCGATCATCACCCGTTTGCATTCAGCATGTTTCTCGCCGGCGGCGGCATCAAGGGGGGACAGGTGTACGGGGAGACCGACGAGATCGGCTGGAACATCGTCGAGAACCCGGTCCATCTCAATGATCTGCAGGCCACGATGCTGCATCAGTTCGGTCTCGACCACCTGAAGCTGACGTACCGCTTTCAGGGCCGCGATTTTCGGCTCACGGATGTCGGAGGGAAACTCATCCCTGCCTGGATCGCATGAAGCCCATGGGCTGCGTTCCGTGGGTAACGGAACGTCAATCGACTTAGGCGTTACCAATGCCCTGGCAGTGAGGGGCCAGGAGAAGGTGGGTGTGCGTACTCAGTCGAGTGTCTCTCCCAGAATCTGCTCGGTCTGCTCACGACGGTACGCCTTGAGCTTCTCACGCAGTTCGGGTCGGCTTCCCGCCAGAATGCTCACCGCCAGCAGCGCCGCGTTGACCGCACCGGCCTTGCCGATTGCCAGGGTGCCGACCGGAATCCCCCGGGGCATCTGCGCTGTCGAGAGCAGCGAGTCGAGCCCGTCGAGCGACCAACCCTGCATCGGGACTCCCAGCACGGGAAGCACCGTATGAGCTGCCATGACTCCGGCCAGATGCGCCGCTCCACCGGCCGCTGCTACAATGACTTCTAGCCCCCGCTCCTCAGCGGTCGTGGCAAACTCCGTCGCCTGCATCGGCGTGCGATGGGCTGAGAGCACGCGTGCATCGGCCTCGATACCGAACTGCTGGAGCATGTCCCGGCAATGACGCATCGTCTCCCAGTCGCTCTTGCTGCCCATCACGATGCCGACCAGTGGTTTCGCGTTGCTCACCGTATTGCCCCTCGCTTGTTGTTTGAGGTGTCTTGCCGCATGCTGATTACCAAATGAATCGCCGGGATTCAAACCCCGGCAGCCGGGATTTCCGTTGGAGGACTGTCATGCCCCGTCGAACTCTGTCTGCGCTGCTGCTCGTCCTGTTTGCAATCACCGGTCAGCTTGCCGCCCAGGACAAATCGTCACCGGTCGATACTTCACGCGGAGATGCCCTGCTGGCCGAGTACTTTCGCACACAAGCTCAGCAGATTGCCTCATCTACATTCGCCGACATCCACACGTTGGCCGATTGGGAAGCGCGAAAAGGAGAACTCCGCCGGCAGCTCGCCGAGATGCTGGGGTTGGACCCGATGCCCGAGAGGACTCCCTTGCATCCGGTCATCACCGGTACGGTGGATCATCCCGAGTTCACGGTCGAGAATCTGCACTTTCAGTCGCGGCCGGGGCTGTACGTTACCGGCAACCTGTATCTCCCGAAGGGACTGACCGGGCCAGCCCCGACCATTCTTTATGTCTGCGGACACGCACGCGTCAGGGAGGACGACGTCAGCTATGGCAACAAGGTGGCCTATCAGCATCACGGGGCGTGGTTCGCCCGGCATGGATATGTCTGCCTGGTGATCGACACGCTGCAGCTCGGCGAGATCGAAGGGATTCATCATGGCACCTATCGCGAAGGGATGTGGTGGTGGATCAACCGCGGGTACACACCTGCCGGCGTCGAGGCATGGAACTGCATCCGGTCGCTCGACTACCTCGAAACCCGGCCGGAGGTCGACGCGGCACGGTTCGGCGTGACGGGACGCTCCGGCGGAGGGGCCTACAGCTGGTGGCTGAGTGCCCTCGACGATCGCATCCAGGTGGCGGTGCCGGTCGCAGGCATCACCAGTCTGCAGAATCACGTTGTCGATGGCTGCGTCGAAGGGCACTGCGACTGCATGTACATGTTCAACACCTACCGCTGGGACTTTCCGGTCGTCGCGGCGCTTGTGGCTCCGAGGCCGCTGCTCATCTCGAACACCGACAAGGACGGGATCTTCCCGCTCGATGGCGTGGTTGACGTCTATTGGAAGACCAAGCGCATCTACGAACTCTACGGTGCCACGGACAAGCTCGGCCTGCAGATCTGCGAAGGCCCGCACAAGGACACGCAGCAGCTGCGAGTGCACGCCTTCCAGTGGATGAACCGCTGGCTCAAGCACGAAGAACCGCTCATCGAGAAACCGGCTGTCCCGTTCTTCGCACCGCCCCAGCTCAAGGTCTTCAACGAACTGCCCGAGGACCAGATCAACACCCGCATCCATGAGACGTTCGTCCCGCTCCCCCGGCCGATCGCGGTCCCCCGGACAGAAACAGAATGGACCAATATCCAGCAGACCTGGATGGCCGACCTGCGCGAGCATGTCTTCCGCGGTTGGCCCGGTGACGACGACGTGCCACCGCTCGACTTGCAGATCGTCCGATCGGAAGTGAGCGACGGCGTCCGGCTGAGTGTCTGTGAGTACACGTCACAGGAGCCTTATCGCTTGGCGCTATTCGCACTGCAGCGCGAGGATGCTACACCCTCGGCGGTGAAGCAGGTCACAATGCAGGTGTGTGATGAGTCAGACTGCGATGCGATCACAGAGACACTTGCCCCCCGCTTCCCGGAGTTGATCGACACGTCGGCCGGAGGCTCAGCAGACGACCGGCAGTCGTGGGACGACCTCCGCGGGTCGCTGCAGGAGCCGGGCAGCGTCCGGGTGTATGTGGTCCCACGAGGTGTCGGGCCGACCCGCTGGACGACCGACGAGAAGGAGCGCACGCACATCGAGCGTCGCTTCGTCCTGCTGGGACAGACCGTCGATGGCATGCGGACGTATGATGTCCGCCGTGCGATTCAGGCGGTGCGGGAGCGTCCAGACTGGGAACAGGCGACGCTCAGCCTCTCTGGCAAGGGGCGCGCGCGGCATGTGGGCCCTGTACGCTGCGCTGTTCGAACCCGACATCACGGGTGTGACGCTCGATGCTCCGCCGCAGGTGCATCGGGATTCGCTGACGCTACTCAACATCTCGCGATTCCTCGAACCCCCGCAGGCCGTCGCCCTGCTGATGGTGCGCGGCTGCCAGGTCAAACTGCAGCATGTCCCCGCGGACTCGTTCGGCTTTCCGCGAGCAATCGGTGCAGCCCTGGGCTGGAAGGATCGACTGTCGGCAAACTGAACAACCGAGCCCAGTCCTGCGACATGTACCTCGGGATCGAAGCGCTCCGGCTGCTTCAAGTTTCGTAGGGTGCGTGAAACGACGTGGAATGCACCACATTGGCTGGAACGACGGTGTCTTGGTGCATTGCGATCCGCTACATGCACCCTAACTGGCTGGCAAAGCCAGTGGCACACATCCCCAGGTGCACGGCGTGATGCAGCATTATCCGCCGCCGTGAGAGTGCCCTGCCTCGGGCGGATCGACTTCCACGGATCCTTCCACGCCAGTGCCTTCCACCTCAGCGGAGGCCGGGACGACACCGTCCTCAGGCGCATCCTCGTCGGCGACCAGTTCCTTGGGCACTTCCGGTTTGGGCTTGCGCGGTCGCTTGAAGACGATCGGTTCGCGCAGATCCGACATAATTGCCCGCTCGGCTTCGTCCTCCACATCGCCGCTCAGGGGGAGTGCGAACGTCTCCAGGTTGGAACCGGCGAATTTCACACCATCGTAAACGCTGCCGCTCTGAAACGGCCCGGCCCCCAGTAGCCACGTGTCCTTCGCCGAACTGGTCGCCAGCGACATGCCCGACTGCCAGACCCGCTGCCGCGAATCTTTCTCATAAGCGAACAGCGCCACCTTGGCCGCCGACTTCTGGTTGTTCTTGCACGCGAAGGAAATCTCCGGGATGGCAGGAATCGTCGGAACCCCGCTGACGATCGAAGCGGCCGAACTGATGCCGTTGCTGGCCGGAATGCCGTACACAATGTCGTGGCTGTCGGTGCCGAGGGCTCCCACTCGGCCCTCGACAACATAGTCGGCTTCGTCTTTCGTATCCTGCAACAGACAGCCGGCTCCGACCATCTGCTGCCGGAGCGAGCTGATGATGTACTCCGCGTTGACGAATCCGACGCCCTTGTAGTTGGTGAGATAGGTTGTGTCGAAATAGACCCTTTGGGACGCCAGCGGGCGAAAATCGATACGGGCGATCGCCGAATCGACAGCATCCGACGAGAGTAACTGCTCGGTCGCCGTGCGGCTGTTCGTTGAACCGCAACCCGACAGCCCGATGATCCCGGCGATCGAGGCCAGCCCGAGGCAGCAGGTGCGAAGGAGGGGAAGTGAACGGTTCATGGAGTGGCAGGGCAGCCGGGCGAAACATCGCCGGACGGGCCCGTTCGGGAAGTTCAGTCAGAGGTGAGGACGATGAGAGGAGGGCGGAATGATAGCCGAGGACCGCGTGTCCGCCAATTCGACTTGCCGAAACCCCATCCCTCATCCGGGAATCCGCGTCCCGCGATCCCGACGACGACCAACGCAACGCGTAAGTAATTGCCTGGAAGGGACTAGCGGAAATGCCCCGCCGCACAGGGAGGGACGCGCCTGTTTGGCGGGCGTGGGAGTGTGCTGTCCGGAACGCTGCCGGGGGCTGTGCCGATTCAGACGATCGAGAACAGACTGGGGATCCGCTGGTGACGAACGGCACCAACTTTCTGGCGGTGCACTGCGACAGCCTGCGGGCCCGCGACTTGGCTCGTCTGCTCTGACGGCAAGGCCGAGTGGGGCCCTCAGAACGAATGCTTGCGATCACCGACGAGATTCACTGCTGCGCCGGCGCGGCACCGCCCTGGTAGCCGTTGCCCTGTCCATTCTGCGGACCCTGGCCGTCGGGACCTTGTTGCCCGTTGGGCTGACCGTTCTGCTGTTGCTGCTGCTTCTGGCGGCCGCCGTTGAACGTGTCGTTGAGACGTTCGCGCAGCTTGCGGATGTCGACGCCGCCGGCATCGAGCTGAATCACGCGGACATCGAGGTCGGGCTTGGCCGCCTCATCCAGTGCCTTGATGAGGACCGAGATCTCCGACATCAGCCCACCGACCGCTGACACGACGATCGTGTTCGACAGCTCATCGACGCCCACCGACAAGAGGCCTTTGAACTTGATCTGCGTCGGCTGCTCGGTGTCTCCCTGCGTTCCGCTCCCATAAACATAGGTGTACGACCGCTCCGCCGCAGCGGGCTTATCGTCCTTCTTGCCCGACTGCAGCGCCGGGTCGTTCTCACTCAGCAGGTCGCGATACACGGCCTTGACGGTGTCGGCGACGATCTTGGCCTGCGAATAGCGGATGCGGAACAGTTCGGTCTGCCGGATGTTCTGCGGATCTCCCGACTGCGGCTGGTCGTACACCTCGATGATGTCCTCGATGATCTCGAGCTGAGACGGCGTCGCCCCCTGCACGAGAATCGTGCGCGTGTCTTCGTCAGCGATAATCTTCAGAGGTTTTCGCTGCGAGAGCCGGCCCGTGTCGGTCTTCGTATCGCCGCTGGATCGACTGAAACCGTACCATGGGTCGTAAGACGGCCCTTCATCTTTAAGTTCCTCGTCGAAAATCTCCTCCAGCGTCAGTTCAATACCGTACGCCCAGGTGTTGGGATACTTGAGCCGAAAGACCTGGTAGTCCCGCCGGGGCGGAGCGAGATCGCCCAACATGTCTTCAAGTCGGTCGAGGGCCCTGGTGTCGGGAGAGCCGATGATGAGCCGGCCGTTGGGGCCGCGTTGAATCGTGATCTCGGGAGCCAGGTTATTGTTCACCTGCGAGCGACGGCTTTGTGGTGGAACGTCGGTACCCACTTCATCGCGAGTCTCCGCTGTGTCCTGCCGGCGGTGAGGAGTGGCATCGCCCTCAATCGGTGCGTCGATTTCATGGTAGGCCAGCATGAGCGGAGCGGAGCGTTCGTGCCTGCTGATGACGGGCGACTTCGCCGGTGCAGTCTCGGGACGGGGCGTGCTGTCCGGTTCTTGCGGCGATGTTCCGGACTCCTCCTCCGTGGTCGCGGCCGGCGCAAGATCCTGAATCTGCAGTTCGTTCGGTTCGACGGTCGGCCACAGCCGGCGCAGTCGCTCGATGACCTTTTCGGCGTCTTCATCGTTCATGAAGTCGATGACCCGCAGCGTTTCGGAACTGCCTGTGCCTGAGGGCATTTCTCCCATCTTGACCAGCAACTGTTGAACTTCGGTCAGTTCAACTTCGTTGGCCCACAGCAACAGCCGATTGTTCTCAATGTCGGCATCGACGCGGAAGGGCCGCTTGTCATCGGTAGTCTGAGAGCCGCCGCCCCGCGATGAATACCCGTAGTAGCTGTAACGACTCGAGTTCTGATTCTCCTTGTCCTCATCTTCGCCAAGCATGTACTGAATGGTGGCGGCGACAGCGTCGGCCCGCAGCCGGCGCAGCGGAATGACATCGAAGTTGCGAGTGCTGCCATCCAGTTTGCCGACGAGCGATTGCACCGTGACATGGTCGGCCAGCGATCCATACACGAGGATCGACTTGCTGGAAGCATCAACCTCGATCTTCGTTTCCGGTGAGAGTTGACCCAAATCGGTGAGGATGTCCACCAGCGGCTGTGGATCGAGGGTCGAGAGGCGGTACACCTTCATCTGGTCGAGGTGCTGCAGGATGTGATCGCCGCGCTCGGAAGGAACATCGAGGGCCTTGATTGTCTGGGAAATGACTTCCATCTTGTCCGGCGCGGCACTGGCGATGATGCTGTTGCGGCGCTCATCGACAATCAGGCGCGGTTCCGACGGCCCTCCCTTGTCACCACCACTCGATTTGTTGCTGTTGGACATGTTCTGCTGCATCTGCTGCAGCTGACGCATGATCTGCTGACCCATCGAGTCGGACACGTTGCCGCTCGGCATCCGGTTGTTCTCCAGGCCCAGAATCCCTTCGAGCAGCAGCAGCACCTCACCGGCCCGCACATTCACCAGCGGGAACACCTTGATGACGGTCGGCTCACCCTCGCCGCGCTGTTCCTGCTGCAGCAACAACTGGATCTCCCGCAGATTGATGACGGCATCCATCGCCTCAATGCGGTTCGTCGATTTTAGGGCCGTCAGCGTCCCGTTGGGGCTTTTCATCGGCGTCAGTTCGGTGACCGCCTCGTCCGCGAGCATCCACTCGAGCGGAAACGAGACCTTGACGAACTCATACGGTCGCCGGAGGTCAAGGTCGTCGGGGCTCACACGGGGCACCAGTCCCGGATTGATCTTGCTGATGTTGACGACCGACAGCACTTCACCGCTTTTGAGCAGTGTGAACCCGCGGGCCAGCAGGTGCCGGTTGATGACATCCTGTGCCTCGTCGATGGTATAACTCTCCTGCGTGCGCAGGTTGAGGTAGTCGCCAGGCAGTTCCTGCCAGTCGAGGCTCAGATGAGAGACGTCGGCGAGCCACTTCAGTACCGTCAGCCATTTGGCACCCTCAACATTGAAACGCACCTTGCCCGAGGCATCGGGTTTCATGTTGAGCATCTGCTGCGATTCCGTTTCCGGCGTGACATCCGCGCGGCGGATGACCGCCGGTGCGTCGTCCGGCTTCTTCTCGTCCTCCTTCTTGGCTCCCCCCGCAGCGTCCTTCCCCTCTTCACCAGGCTTGGCCTCGCCCGGTTGCCCAGGTGGGCCGCCTGGGGGGCGACCGGGAGGAACCGGTCGAGATCCTGAGGCACGGGAGGGAGGTGCACCCGCGCCAGGCACGACAAGATCTTGAGCAAACACGGAGGCGCACGCCGGCAGCAGCAGGAAACTCGCTATCAGGCAGAGCCGCATACGCCACATGGTTCGCTCCCGTCATCAGCACCCAGACGTGGGGGATGTGGGCAGACGCCGACCCCGACCGACTGCCACTGCCCATCATACCTGAACTACGGCCTCATGAAAGCGGCTGTTGGAATTCACGGGAACGAATCCATGAGATTGCATGGATCAGAGTTCCGTCGGACTCAGTCGGCAAGACCGATCGTGCGGATCGTGTCGATCGACACGGGGCCGCCGCTTGCGGACCTGACCAACGCTTGCAGTTTCGCAGTCCCTGTCATTGCGAGTCGCCGTTGACACGGCGAAACCGCAAGCGATCCATCAAGGCCAACCCATCAACCGCTTGCCCACGAAAAACAGGATCAGTGTCAGCGCCATCAGACCGACCAGCCACGCCGGCAGGTGCAGCCAGCCGATCGCTGGCACAACTCCCAAAGGCCGGTACTCCCTCAGCGCGATCAGCGTCGTTCGATCGGTGCCATGCTCGACGCGCGCCGGCTCATAGGTTCGCTGACCCACCGAGAGGGGATGCGTCAGCGTCTCATCGCGGAACCGGACTTGTAACGGCAGCGACACCTCCGGCTCCTGCACCTGCAACACCCATTCTGCGACTCCGCGTGTACTCTCCGATAACGGGGCGACCTCGATCTGACGCACCCAGCCTCCTGCAACCGAGATCGCTGCCTCGGGAACGAGGTGCGTGACGTCATCGACCGTCGAAACTGGCAATAGTGCCGTGAGTCGAACAGGCTCACCCGGCAACGTCGGCCGGAACTCCAAACGCTGCGCTCCCCAGGTGATGAGCAGCAGCAAGGGCCCCGCCGAGATCAGGGCGCAGGGAACTTCCGACTTGACCCGCTGCCAGGCGATCCGCCGACGCACATGACTCAGCCGCTGCAACGCCTCGCGATCGTGTCCGGCCCGTGCCTGGCGACGCAGCTGCCGGAGCTGACGTTCGTCGTCGGCAATCGTCCTCAATCGCGCGCGATCTGCGCACAAGGATCGCATGACGAGCATGATTCCTGTGATCAACAGCGCGAGCAGCAGCAGCGTGACGTCGCGGGAAAGGGCGAGACTCCAGCCGAGCAAGAGATCGCCCATCGCGACAATGCGACTGGTCCACGCGGTCAGCATGCGTCGTCCCTGAGAAGTTGCACTGCTCCCCGTTCACCATCGACACACACACGGGTACCAGCCGGCAACCGTCCGCAGGCCTGATCGATCGCCACAGCTGGAATCCCCAGCTGACGCGCGACGACCGCCCCGTGCGACAGTGTGCCCCCCCGCTCGACGACCACTCCCACCACGCGCGTCAGCAGCGGGAGCATCGCCGGTTCCAGGACCCGGCACACCAGGATCGCCGGATCATATGCTTCCGACGTTGTCATTAAAGCATTGGCACTTCCCAGTCGACCACTCGCCACACCCGGTGCGAGCGCACGGCCCGTGAGGACTGACATAGCAGCATGAGGTTGTTCCGGCATCCAGTCACCAGCGAGGTTGCCGCTGTCGAGTACCACAGGCCAGTCAATCTGACGACACAGCTCCCTTTCGATCCGCCGTCGACTGGCGACGTCGCGCCAATGATCGATGCCCTTCTCCTCGCGACCCAGCGACATCAGTTCATCGGTCGTGAGGAAGTAGATGTCGTCCCCCCATCCGTGTCGCCGGGACAGTTCTTCCGTAACCTGCCGGAGCAATTCGTATCCCATCAACAGGTAATGCTTGCCTGTCTCTCGATAGGGCAAGAACCGCCACACCTGTTCGAGCGATCTCTCTGCCGGTGCCACGAGACTGAGAGCCCCGGCATTACGAAACTGCCGCCGCAGTTCCTGCAGCGACTCCTGAAAGACCATGGGGCGATCACCGACCTGCTGACACAGAGCGACCGTTGCGGCACGATTCTCATCCATCTCCTTGCTGAGCAGTGCGAGTGTACGCAGGACCTCGGGAGTTTCGCGCCAGCGGGGAGTTCGCAGCTCCATCTCGCCCGTTGTCCGATGCCCGAACTCGTCCATGAACTCCGGCAGCCCGGTGTCGTCACATGCCACTTTCTGCAGAAGGTCCCGCTGTCGTTCGACGAGGCGTGCATCGCCGGGGGGCATCAGCCGCGGGATGAGTGCCCCCCCGACAATATCGCCTAGCACATCGATGACCTCGCGCTGCAACCTAACGAATGCCATTCCCCCCAGCATGCCCGGCAGCAGCGACTCGGGACCAAACTCGTCCAATACCCACCGTCGCCGGACCGCGAACAGTTCGGTTAGCTCGTCGTCTGTCAGCCTGCTGAGATCGCGGGACCGTTGTCGGCGCACGTTGGCCAGCCAGCCAGGCAGCACTTCGTTGTCGAAGCGCCGATCAGCTGCTTGCATGAGCGCGTGGACCCGGCGTCCTGACGTCCAGAATGTCATCAGCAGTGCCGGAACCTGAAAGAGGAACCAGGGTCCGGTCCGATCGGGATCGAAGTGCGTCGGCATCCGGTCAATGAGCGTCGGGTCACGCTGCAGCGCCTGATGTTTGTGGACGAATGGAAACGCTTTGCCGAACATGGCGACGGCCCTGTCGGCGTCGGCATAGATCTCCCCGCCAATCAGCTCCAGAAATCCGTCGCGGCAGACTTCAGGAGAGGGTGCATATCCGAGCTTGTGATAGAGTGCGCCCAGCCCGCCGTCACCGCTCATGAACTGTCGCCACAGGCACCAGGTGAGGGGCGTCGGCGTGGGCAGTGTCTCACTGAGGTTGTGTCGCACCCACAGTCGGGGCCTGTCTGCGGATGCCTGTCGAAGTCGTTCGACTTCCCGCCGTCGATAGCTCTCCACATCCAGCACCTTCGTGCGTCCCACCTGGGGTCGTGCTTGAAAGACGATCAGTGTTCCGTCGACCGCCCCCCATTCGATATCCAGGGGCTCACCCCAGAGTTGTTCGAGTTTGCCCCCCATGCGAGACAGTTCCGGCAACTGTTCGTCTGCAAACAGCTGCATTGGACCGGATAACGACGCTGAAGCATCACTGTGATGGCGGGAAACGATGTCCTCCGCCAGATGGACCTGAAAATGCGCCGGTGTGACATTCCCCGACATCAGCGCCATCCCCGTGCCTTCGACCGCTTCGATGGTGATGTCCGGGTCATTGGTAAACATCACGCCGGCGACGTCGGTTGCGATCATCTCCTGAACCGTGACCGCCGTCCCCTGTCCATCGTCGATGCCCAGCCGTCGTCGATAGAGTTGGGCCGGTTCGCTGTTCCACGATGTCCACACCCGCACGATGGCGGCACGCACCGGCTCAAATCGTTCGTCCGTCGAAGGTGTCTCACCAGCATCCGCAGCACTGCAATCGAGGACCGTCTGCAGCAGACCGGGCATCGAGATCGCCGCTCCGCTGCGGACTGCTACGAGCAGTGAACTCGATCCAGGTGAAAAGGTCCGCCCCGTTTCGTCCTCCAGACGCTGCAGGGCTGTGCACACTTCCTCCCACAGGCCGACGGGCCAATCGTCCATTTCCAGGAACTCACCGCAGGCCGACGTGCGGATGGTGAACCCCCGGGGGACTTCGCAGCCCGCGTCCTTCAACCGGCGCAGCGACGTCCCTTTGCCCCCGAGTTCGGCCACTGGGTCGATGATCTCCTCAGGCAACGGGTCACTCAGATACACCACCCACGGCGTGCGTTCGCTCATGGGACCGGCCTCTCACCCAGGCACACCAGTCTACGTCCGCCGACCCCCACATAGACGCGCCCGCCAAGGACAACTGGAGCCGTCGTGATCTCACCCAGTGGCTCAGGTCGGCCCAGATGGTCGCGTCACCGCCGCCCTCCTCCGCCGGAATCAGTAGTTGATGTTTGTTGGCCCTTAACCCTGCGGGATGCAGACGCAAGTTCGCGTCGTACTGCGACAATCGGACCGACTCCAGCAGTGCGCCATCGACCAGCGACCGTGTTTCTCGCACGACCACACCCTCAGACTGCACAGCCTTCGCAGAGTGACAGAGCACCTCGCAGGAATTTCCGATTGCCATCGGCGGGCCCACGGCATCGAGCGGAGTCTCCCACAGCAATTGTCCTGTCCCCACATCCAGCGCCTGCAGACGTCCCGGTGACTCAGTTGCCACCACCACCATGCCTCCATGGACGGCGAACGGGTGCTTGATGCGTCCGGCGTTGACGCGCCAGCATTCACGCGGCATGAGGTCACCTCTGTTCTCCAGGCAGACGAGGGCAGCCGACTGCGGCGACTCAACAGCCATCACCAGACCGCGATCGCTGACCGCAATCGGGGCCGACAGCGATTCGTCAGGATCGAGGGGAAACGTCCACAGGACATGTCCCTGATCAGGGAGCGCCTCCGCGAAAGGCGATGATCGATGCTCACTCGATGCGCGACGGAGTTCTCCCACGCTCAGCAGTCCGTCACCCGGTGTTCCCACGAAGACCTGTCCCTGAGCGACGACCGGCGAACTGATGTAACCGATCGAGGGCTCGCCCAGCCGCACGTCCCACACTGGCTGCAGTGTTCTTCGGTCGAGCCCGTACAGCACACCGTCCGTATTCACGAAGTAGATGGTATCGTCACTGACGGCCGGAGCTGTGACGATGGGAGCCCGGCTGTTCCAAGTGTTGAGCAACTCACCTTCGCAGTTCAGGACATACAGGCGTCCATCAGCACAAGCGGCGATGACCTCGCCACGGTCAACGGCAACTGCTCCGAGTACGCTCGCCGGTGTCGGAAACGCCCAGTCGATGTTCCCCGTCTTAATGTCGAGACAACAGATCTGCCCCGCGGGGTTATCATGGTGCGTCGCGTAGTTGCCCTGTCCCATGGCGACATACAGGCGATCATCCGCAATCGTCGGTGGACTGAAGACCGGGAACGGCAACGCGAGGCGATCGATTTCGTCGCCGGTTTTTGCATTCAGCCGGCACAAGGCCTTGCCCCCCTCGCCCAGTCCGACATACACGACACCGTTGTGAACAGCCAGTGACGTTTCGGCGTCCGGGTACTCATCACCCGACCGATGCCAGACGACGCGGTCCTCATCTGCGACCTCAGGGGACAGCCGAAGGCAATAGAGGCCGTCGTCGCCCGCCGTGACGTACACGCGATCGCCGTCAATCACCGGAGTGCATTCAACATGGCTGTTCGTCTCGAAGGTCCACAGAACGTTGCCTGTGCTTCCGGGAGCGAGGTCGAGACAGAACACGCGGCAACGGGGCGTGTGATGCAGCCCCTCACCACACACGAGATACCGTCCGGAGATCACAGGCGAAGAGAACGTGGCCCGCATTCCCGCTGGTTCGGAACTCCACAACAACCGACCATCGATCACATGCCAGCAGAACACGCGTCCGCGATCTCCGCGAAGCCCGATCACATACACGCATTCCCCGACCACTGCAGGCGATGAATAGAAGGTATACTCGTCTCCTCCAGCCCAGCGAATGCCACCGCGGCGGGGTGATGTCATTTCGTCCGCACAGGCAGCACGGCTGAGACTTCCGCGGCTCATCCAGCTTCCGTCCATAACCAGTGGCGGCGAATTGTGCTCGAACCACAGCTGCTGCACATGCGTCACCAGTGCGACCAGCACATATGCGATCCCGACCAATGCGAGCAGGGCCAGTTTCTGTCGCCACATCAGGCGCGCGAGAGTCCTCCACGCCGCGGGATGCCGCAACGACCACAGCGCGCTCACGCCGGCCAGGCCCAGCAGACTCAGCACGACCAGCAGGGACTGGGCTGCCGGAAGAATTGGTATGACGGCCTGAATCGCTGCCTCCACCGATCGTATCGTTGTCGCCAACATGGCGGCCATCAATCCTTGTTGACTCTGTGTGACGCCGCCGATCCGCTTCCTTCAGACGATTCACGCCCCGGGTCACTGCTTCGACGCATTCTCATGGGGCGTTGGGAGTCAAAGGGTGCGGTCGTTTCCATTCTGCAGGAGTAAGGCCCGTTGTGCGAGATGAGAAGTCATTGACCTCTGATTTGGCACGATTCTATAGTGAACTGGAGGACCGACCGCCGACGGTAGGGTATGCCACACGCAAAGTTCATGCGCCGACGAGGCTTCACACTCATCGAACTGCTGGTGACGATCGCCGTCATCACAACGCTGATTGCGCTGCTTGTGCCGGCTGTGCAGTCTGCACGGGAGGCGGCCCGCCGGACGCAGTGCCGCAATAAGGTCCGGCAGCTCGGACTGGCCCTGCATCTGTATCATGACACGCATGCCAGCCTCCCGTCGGGCTATATCTATGGCGGTGTGACGAAGACTGGACCTCCCCGCGACCCCCGTTTCGGGAATCCCCGCGCCTACTACCTCATCGACGGGATTCCACCAACACCGCAGTTTCAGCGGAACACGCCCGGCTGGAGCTGGATCGCGTTGCTGCTGCCGTTCGTCGAACAGCGAAACTTGCACGATCGCATCGACTTCGGTACGGAGGTCGAGAATCCGGCCCACGATGAAGTACGGACCCAGTCGCTCTCCCTGGTCAATTGTCCCAGCGACACAGGCAGTACCGTCTTCCTGGTGCAGAACGAGTTGAACGAAGACATGCGTCGGGCCGCGACCAGCAGTTACGTCGCCTGCTTTGGCTCGTTCGGACTGATCAATACCGACCCTGATCTCGGGAACGGGCTGTTTCAGCGCAACAGCCGGATTCGCGATGCCCATATCACTGACGGCATGAGCAACACCATTGCGATTGGCGAGCGTGCGGCATTGTTTGTCCGGGCACCCTGGGCCGGTGTGATGACCGGCGGGACTGTGCGGACGGTGCCCGGGGCCCCCGTCTACTCGGCGACGATCGAACTGTCTCCGGCGATGGCGCTGGCCCGCATGGGAAACCGCAGCCTCAATAGCCCATGGAGCGAGCCCTACGACTTTTTCTCGGGTCATCCGGGCGTCGTGTTCTTCGGTTTCGCGGATGGTTCGGTGCGCGGGCTGTCGAACTCGACTGATCATGATGTGCTGCACGCACTCGCCACGCGCGACGGCGGTGAAGCAATCGGGACCGCC
This sequence comes from uncultured Planctomycetaceae bacterium, assembly GCA_963707405.1. Lineage (GTDB taxonomy): Bacteria > Planctomycetota > Planctomycetia > Planctomycetales > Planctomycetaceae > CAVPPT01. The sequence continues at coordinate 142,163 of CAVPPT010000010.1, forward strand.
CAGTGATCAGAGGCCGTGTGTCCACTGTTTCCTGCAATCGAAAGCTGCTCTTGATGGATGTCCGCCGGCTCAAGTCTCGCGTGACACTGGGGCTTTGTCTGTTGCTCCTGTCGTTGCACGGATGTCAGCGGGTACCGCAGGCTCCCGAGCTTCACGATTCCCCGGTCTACCAGAACGATCAGGAAGGCTTTCGGTTTCTGGTTCCCGAGGGGTGGACGCAGACGGCCAGTACGATGTTGCCCCCCGGAAATCTGGACGGCGAGAACTTCCTCGTCCGTTATCGGGTGTCCTCGCCTGAAGAGGGTTCGCTGTTGCAGGTCCTCTGCTTCCAAGAGGAGGAGCCGACCAACCTTGCGGAACACCATGCCGAGCCGTCATTCGGTGTGCAGCAGTGGCGGACCGTCGAACCTCCGCAAGCCGTTGACATCAACGGCACGCCCGGGGAGCAGTTTCGCCTGCGGGGACAAAGTGGCGGACGCGACATGACCAAAGACGTCGTCAGCTTCCGCAAGGGGGACCGGGTCTATTCGTTTGTCGGTCTGTACTTCGCGACTGACGAGAAAGCGCAGCAACAGATCCGCCGGGCGATCGACAGCGTCATCTGGGAGTGATTATCCCCGACGCGTTCGCGACGCTCACAGGGTCCACGCCTGCTGACCATCGTGGTGGGCAACTTCAACGTGCGGCCGAATGTCCTCTCCCACGAGTCGGAAAGAGAGTGGAACAACTTCACTCCTCAGCAGATCGAGGCCTGTGCCCGTCAATCGCCCCACCGATGTCAGTTTGCCGTCCACAAGTTGAAACAGTTCCAGCGACCACGGGTTGCGGTCGATAAGCAGGAGTTCCCGCGTGCCCACACTGGCATAGAAGTCCAGCTTCTCGCGGCTGCGATCGTGGGGACTGACCACCTCGATGGCGAAGTCCGGACCGCCGAACCAGAACGTGTCGTGATTCTCGGCCGCCGTACCGTTCAGAAAGATGACCACTTCGGGACAACGGTAGTTGTCCTTCCAGTCGTCGATGCGATCGGACACGTTGACACCTGGCCGCACGAGACCCAGATGTGCCCATTCGACCGACAGAATCAGTACTGCGGTCAGCTGGGCGACCAGTCTCTGGTGTTCATCGTTTGGCAGCGGCATCAGCATGTACACCCCATCCCAGACTTCGTCCCAGCGGTCTGCACCAGCCGCCTGACGCTGCGCAATGATCTCCTCTTGCAGTTCGCGATCAGCAATCAGGGCGGTCATGGTTGCTCCAAAGACGGAAACAGGCGCACTTCAGTATCCGGCGGGAAGCCCCCAGCGTCCACCTCAACCGGTCCCGACGGAGGCGTCTTATGCAAGACCCGAGCGAACTGGTCCGCGCCTATGACTTCTGCATCGCGTCGGCGAGGATGCGGCTGGTGCTCTCACGCATGATGCGCGGGTCAACCAGTTCGCCGCGCAGCAACGTCGCCCGCACGTCTTTGCCGCTGATGAAGACCGGCTTCTCGTCCTTGTGGTTTTCCATCAGGTCGACCCGGCCCAGCGAGTCGTAGTATGCCGCGAAGCCGACGTTGATCGGCTTGATCTGCAAGTCGCCATTCAGCTTATTGAAGATCTCCTGGGCATCGAAATCGCCCCAGATCGCCGTCCCGTCGTGATACGGAGCGTCGGCATGTTTGCGGCCAATGACGATGTTCGTGTACCCCATGTTCTGCCGGTAGATGCCATGCATGACCGCCTCGGCCGGTCCGCCGTAGAACATCTTGATGTCCAGGCCCAGCAGCTTGACGCGATCGGGAACGGTCTCCTCGCGCGGTCCCCACAAGGAAGGATCGCTGTCGCCGTCCCCCATCTGACGTTCGGTGATCAGCTTCTCATAAGTCCGCATCCGGATCTCGGCATTGACGTCGTCCCCCTTCGTTTCACCGATGAGCGGATTGAGCACGGCGCCGGCATTCCTGCCATCACGCAATAACGTCTCCAGGCCATACACAAGGGCATACTCGTGCGCCCGATGCAGGGGATTACGGGTCTGGAAGGCGACGACCGCATCCCAGCCTGTGTCGGCGATCGCCTGACGCACCTCGCGCGGCGTGAGCACATACTTGCCGAATGCGGAGTTTTTCGATTGCGGCAGCACGCGGATCGTGCCTCCGATCAGGTGCGTACATTCGGCATCCCCCTTGAGCACCATGTCGGCACCGGGATGATCGACCCGGCCCGTGCGATACACCTGCTTGAGGTAACCGCACTTGTCCCAGGGGAACACGTCGCTGAGCTTGAGCGTTGCGACGATCTCGCCCGATACACTGGTGAGCGCGACGGTCTCGCCTTCCTGCAACGTCTTGGCAACTGCCGAAGTCACAGGCAGTGAGAGCGGAATCGTCCACGCGTACTTGGCTCCGTGATGAATGATGACCTGCTCATCAAGCACTCGCTGGAACGTTTCCGAATCCATCGGCCCGGTCAGCGGACTCAGCGTGCCGTCACCAAAGCGGTAGACGCTCGACAGGTCTGCGGCAGAGACAGGCACCTGTTTGAGGGACGCCGCCTGGGCATTGAAGTCGGGGATTTCGGCCTCGGGCACGGAACAGCAAACAGGTTCAGTCAGTCCGCCATGGGGAGGGATCAGGTGAGCCATAGTCATTCGATAGAACGGGTGGTGGGTGAAGTAGCCTGTGAGCCGGAGAGCGAGTCCAGGTTTTGTATTGCTCTCGCCCCAAATGTCAGCGTTGGGAGACTAGGGGATGTCGCCTCACACGGTCAAGGGGCGTGATCGTCAGGCCGCTGAAAAACGTGTGCCACGGCTGTGTCAGTGGGGAGCACCGCTTCTTCGCTTCTTGAAGCGGTGCGGCGCAGCCGCAAGAGGTTCCGGGACGACTTCCGGCCGAGTGAGGTCGCCGCACCGTCCGGGGACGACGCGACATCACTCACAACGTCCTGTCGCTGAGCGACCGCGGATCAAGATCCGGGGCTACCCCTTCCCTCGCTGCGCTCGACCCTCCTCACAGGGAGGCTGAATTCCAGTTATAAGAGTGGGCACGCGAAGCAAGAACGCGGCCGGTGGGCTTTCGTCACAGACCCGCGAACAACTGTGATACGAAACACTACGCTCACAGTGTGGCAAACACCTCACGGGCTGCGGTGATGGTCGCGTCGATGTCCGCCGGCGTATGGGCTGCCGAGACGAAGTTCGCCTCAAACTGGCTGCAGGGAAGGTAACAGCCGCGGTCGAGCATTCCCTGAAAGTACCTTGCAAACAGGGCCGTGTCGTTCTTCGCCGAAATCGAGTAGTTCGTCACGCGATCGGGGTTGAAAAACAGCGTGAACATGCTGCCCACCTGGGCCACCTGGTGAGGAATGCCGGCCCGCTCCGCCTCCCGGGAAAGGCCTGCCGTCAGCCGGGTCGTCAAGGTTTCGAGCGCCGGGTAGGGATTGTGGCGTCGCAGCGTCTGGAGCATCGCGATGCCACTCGCCATTGCCAGCGGATTGCCGCTCAAGGTTCCCGCCTGATAGACCGGCCCGACCGGTGAGATCGAACCCATCACATCGGTCCGTCCACCGTACGCACCGACCGGCAGTCCGCCCCCGACAATCTTCCCCAGCGTCGTCAGGTCGGGACGCACGCCATATCGTTCCTGTGCGCCGCCGTAGGCCACACGAAAGCCCGTCATCACTTCGTCGAAGATGAGCAGCGCACCGTGTCGGGTGCAGAGCTCGCGACACGCCTCCAGAAAGCCGGGCTCGGGCGGCACACATCCCATGTTGCCGACCACCGGTTCCAGAATGACGCAGGCGATGCGATTTCCCTCGCGCGCGAACGTCTCCGACAACTGCTGGGCATCGTTGTATTCGAGGGACACCGTATCCTTCGTGCAGCCTTCCGGAATCCCCGGACTCGAGGGAACGCCGTGCGTCAACGCCCCGCTGCCGGCCTGTACCAGCAGACTGTCGACATGGCCGTGATAGCAGCCGGAGAACTTGACGACGACGTCGCGACCGGTATGTCCGCGCCAGACGGACAGCAGACATCGTCGCTTCGGTGCCTGAGTTGACCATCCGCACCTTCTCGATCGATGGCACCGCCTCGATGATCAGCTCGGCCAGTTCCGATTCCCGCTGGGTCGGTGCGCCGAAGCTGGTACCGCTCTCGAGTGCCTCCTGGATCGCTGCGACGACCGCCGGATGTCCATGTCCAAGAATGTGCGGACCCCACGAGCCGACATAGTCGATGTACTTTCCGCCATCGATGTCAAACAGGAACACTCCCTGTCCCCGCTCGATGAACACCGGGTGCCCCCCCACCGCACCGAAGGCCCGCGCGGGGCTGTTTACGCCTCCGGGGATGACCCGGCACGCCCGCGCGAATGCGGCCTGACTCTTCTCTCGCTGCGCCATGGATGACTGCCGCCCTACGGATGCACACAGACTCGGTGATTTCACAGGTCCTGTAGCGTAGCGACCCGACATCCCGCGGCCAACCAGACGATTGGCCGCCGAGCACATCCGCCCCGTCAGGCGGCCCGGCGAAGGGGGGCCGTTGCGAAGATGTCGATTCGCTCGTCCGACTCCTCAGCGCCCACCGTTCGGGCGAGGGACGTCAGCAGCCGGCTCCGCCAGACGGCCATGCACAGTGCAAAGAACAGATAGTAGTAGAGTTCCTGCAATTCGCTCGGCCGGGGAAACGCCGCTCCAGACGAGAGCACCCACCTGGGCGGGTGCGTAGTCCAGCGCATGCGAGATTTCCGCCAGTACAGCCGCCGGCAAACAACACAGGGGGAGCACCAGGAATCGCCACCGTTTTGAAAGAGGCTTCCGGCCCCACTGCGCAGCCACCGGCAGGACGATACCGCACATCACGACCCCCAGTTCCACGAGCAATCGCGGCTTCTGATCGGCCCACGAGCTGACGTTGTGCAGATTCGTCTCATTCTGGTCATTCAGCTGGCCCCACGAGTCGGGTGTATCCCAGCCAAAGAAGTGTTGGCCCCAGCTCGCTTCCTCACCCGCGACGACGCCGCACATCAGCGTCAGTCCGAGCAGGGCGAGGACGAGCCTCGATTCTCCCGCCTGCATTGCCCGACTGAGGCGGCCACGAGTGCCGAGCGTCACAAGTCCGCACGCCATCACCCCCAGCGGGATGAGGACATGGCTCGCCTCCAGGAGGCCCTGTTCGCTCCACAGCCATTCGTGAAGGTCCGGTGTGCAGGACACCCAGGCAGCCGTCAGCGCGAATGGCACGGCAACGGGGAGCCACAGCCACCACCACGATGACAAAGTGCGGGATGCGGGCGACTGGCCGGACATCGACGACGTCCCTTTCGCGGACAGTGCGGGATTCGGAGCGGGCGGATTATCGGCATCTGCGCCTGCGTGTAAAGATCAACTCGCCTCGTCTGGAATCCGGGAGCGATCCACTCACTTCCCGCCCCCGCCCCCGCACCAATCAGCGAATCAACGCGTCAACCAGTCATCCACGCACACTTGGCATCCCCCGGCGAGCGACCTAGGATGAGCGGCGCACAACACACCGACGAAACCTTTGCCCGACGGAAAGCTGCACACATGGCCAAACTCACCATCGCCGACGTCACAGTGACCGGCAAGACCGTCCTGATGCGGGTCGATTTCAACGTCCCGCTCGATGACCAGCAGAACATCACCGACGACCGCCGGATCGAAATGGCCTTGCCCTCCATCAGGTCGGTCCTCGATCGGGGCGGTAAGCTGATTTTGATGAGCCATCTCGACCGGCCGGAAGGTCAGGTCGTCCCGTCGATGAGTCTACGTCCTGCCGCCAAACGCCTGGGCGAGCTGCTGGGGTGCGAGGTAACGTTCGCTGCTGACACCATCGGCGGGGATGCCCGGTCAAAAGCCGCCGCACTCAAGCCCGGCGACGTCCTGCTGCTGGAGAACCTGCGCTTCCAGCCGGAGGAGGAAGTCAAGGACAAGAAGGCCTCACCGGCTCAGAAGGAAGCCAAGGCCACGTTCGCTGCGAAACTGGCGGCCCTCGGCGATCTCTACTGCAACGATGCCTTCGGAACCTGCCATCGGGACAACGCGTCGATGGTCGCGGTCCCGCGGGCCATGCAGGACAAACCCAAGACCGTCGGTTTTCTGGTGCAGAAGGAGATCCAGTACCTGAGCGAAGCCATCGCCAAACCCCAACGGCCGTTTGTGGCCATCCTGGGAGGGGCCAAAGTGTCCGACAAAATCAACGTGATCGAAAACCTGCTCAAACTCTGCGACAAGGTGCTCATTGGCGGAGCGATGGCCTACACGTTTTCGCTGACGCAGGGAGGGAAAGTCGGCGGTAGTCTCGTCGAACCGGAAAAGGTCGAACAGGCGAAGTCGCTCATCCAGCAGGGGGGCGACAAGCTGGTCCTGCCGGTCGACACGCACTGCGGCGATGCGTTCTCCTCCGACTGCCACAAGCAGGTCGTTCCCGCAGGTGAAATTCCAGAGGGCTTCCAGGGGATGGACATCGGACCCAAGACCGCACAGATGTATGCCGATATCGCCCGCGCGGCGAAGACCATCGTCTGGAACGGACCGATGGGCGTGTTCGAGATGCCCCCCTTCGACGCCGGAACCAAGGCTGTCGCCGAGGCGGTCGCCCAGTCTGATGGGGTTAGCATCATCGGCGGGGGCGACAGTGCGGCGGCGATTCAGCAGATGGGCTTCGCCGACCAGGTGAGCCATGTGAGCACCGGAGGTGGTGCGAGTCTGGAGATGCTGGAAGGCCGCGCGTTCGAGGCCGTCGATCTGCTGGACGAAGCTTGAACACCCAGTTGATGCGCTGACAGGTGGACGAGTCAGCAGTGAATCAATGCCGAGCGACTCGATCAGCGCTCGTCTGCGACTCGCGGGTAAACTCGTCACTCACTCGCCTTGGAAGAGTGCAGCACCACCTGGGCACCGTGACCCCCGGCCAGTCGCAGGGCATCGAACAGCCGCTGGGCCCGCTCCTCCATCACGCCACCGGCGAGGCTCACGACGATGGTGATCGTGCTCTCCGAACCAAGGCGACCGGTGGCCGCCTTCTGGATGTTGGGTCGCTCCCGCCGATTCCCGAGGGCAATCACACGAAAGGGGCCGATGAGTTCCGTCGTTCCCGAGAGGCCGCTGGTCGGAGGTGTGTTGCTGTCGACTGCTGCCGGCGTCGGGCCGATCCGTGGCACCTCGAACGAGACGAGATCTCCAGGGTTGATCTGCGAGGGGACGACCGACGAGGGATCGATCGGCACCCAGCGGGCGACTTCGTCCTTCTGCAAGGTGTCGGCGAGATCCATCTGGGCCGGACCGATGAGGTCCGATTCGAGAATGATTTCGCTCCCGACGAACTCACGATTGGCCCGGACACCCACGACCGCATTGCGTGCCGACCACAGCGGAGCCACCTTGTCGAGATTCCCCACGCCGCTCCTGGGAATGTCGACCGGCTCGAAGTGCGACTCCTTGAAGGCATCGCCGATGTCGAGTTGCGTCCCCGATTTGATGGCGATGAACGTCACCTTCTCCTGGTCGCGGGCCAGACGGTCCAGATAAAACCAGTTGCAGATGGCCCCCACAATGCCGAGACCCGCGGCGACCATCAATCCCAATGCACCCTTCATCGGACGGCATCGCTTCCTGTTTCAGCGGTGTTCATTGCGGATCTCAACTGGTACTCCAAAGCCCACGGATGGCAATTTGTGGGTACACCACCCTGGGACCTGTATCTCGTCTCACTCACCCGATACCGCGAGATGCACGAGTCCGGTCCAGACATCTTCGCGGCGCACGAGCTGAATGTCTATCTGACGACGCGGATCATCCTGGGCCACATACCCGCGTGAGCACGCCGCATCATGGATCAGCCAGTCGCCGCGGGCCATCCACCCTTGCCGTGATAGTGATTCATCCAGTTCCTCCCGCCAGGATTCGACCGGTCCCGCACCTGCGAAACCAAGCAGACGGCTGCCCGCGACGTCCTGCAGCGACAGCATACGACGTGCTCCTGCCGGCAGCGGAACTTCATCCATAGCAGTGACGACGGCGTCAGTCTCGGGAGGCTGGGGATGGATGGTAAACACTGCCCACTGTCCGGCGTCACAGGGAAAGGCGAACACCAGACAGCTGAGCAAGCGATGACCGGTGCTGCCATCCGCTATCGTCGAATCTGAGTCGGCGGGTCGCGATCCGGCGAACAGCAGACAGGGCCCCTCCAGCAAATGCACCCTCGAATCGTCATCACCCCTCCAGACCGGCTCACGATTGGCAAGCTGTTCGAGCAGCCGACGTTGCGAGAGCATGGCGGTGACCGGAGCGCTGCGGGAGTCGCTTTCAAATCGTTGGCGGCACTGGGCGATGAGCGCATCGCGAATGACTCGCTCATCCCCAGTCAGCCGCTGATGCTGCAGACGCACCGGCAGATCAGCCAGGTCGAGCAGAATCCCCTGGGGATCATCCCACAGGAACGGAGCGGTATCTCGGGGGAGGGACGTCAGATCGTCGGGGGATGTTCGCCACCAGTCAGTGAGTTTTCGCCCCACATTGAGCAGCGTGATGGCCACCACCCCAATGACGATGAGGTCGGTCGTCCGCCGGACGAGGGTGCGCGACAGACCACCGAAGCCGGTCGATGGGCTCCTACCTTTCCCATCGTCAGGACCGGCCTGCTGCTGATGCGGCGGGGTCGCTGACTCCGGCATCGTCATGGCAACGACCCGGCGAACTGTTGCAATTGACTGATGAGTTGCAGCAGTCGCGCCCGCTGCTGGGCGTCGTCGGGAGCCGGAGGGTCCATCAGATCAAGCACCTGGAGTTGCTCCTGATACATCCGCAGGAACATGTTCGACAAATCTTCGGGGACGTCCTCAATCTGCGCAAGCAGCGGTCGGACGACGTCCTCCAGCAGGTCGACCGGATCACTCGTGCACAGGCGACGAGCCGCAGGATAGGCACTGAGAAAGTCGTACTGGTCCTGAGAGTATGGGGTGTACGGGTCACCATACCAGCCGCGTAGTTCGTCGTCGCGATCGAGGACCGCGAGTACCGCCCGCTGGGGAAAGCTGAGCAGCCGCTGTTGTGCAGTCTGCATTCGCTGCGTGGCTGCGGCGTCGTAGCGGGCCAGATCGTAGTGGTAAGTCTCAGGCACGCGGCGGGCATTGTTCGAGAAGCCCATCTCGTTGTGCTGCCATTGGTTGCCCGCGAAGATCAGCGTGTCGCGGCGAAAGTTGCTGCGCTGGCCCAGAGCGGGCCACAGAGCAGGATCGTGGTTAATGCGGGCTTGTCCCGACCGCAGACCGTCTGTCATGTCGATGGTGTTGATCCGCACACCCAGTCCATAACCGGTGAATGGATCGCTCACCACGGGACCCCGGACAACGACATGCTCCCCATACGGGTCGACAGAAAACGGTGACGGACCAAAGTTGCCAAAGCTGAGGTCGCCGGAACCCGGCCAGTAGTTGGCCGGTTTGGGATCGCCGGATCCACTGCGCGGCCACATGGCGCGGAACACGGCCTGCCGCGAGTTCGACAGCGTGCGGACTTTCCATGCCCCCGCCGTCCCCACGAGGACCATCAGCGCCATCAGCATCAACAGCAGCGGGAGCGCGAGCGTCAGCTCCAGCGGAGCGAGTCCGGCCCTCCGATCCACACGAACACGACGGCGCAGCCCGAAGCCCACGGGCGGCGTCCCGTGGGTACTGGAACGATGCTCATCATTCCCTCTGCTGGACAAGCCAGCAGTGGCACCCCTCCGTGTCGCTACTCGGTGCTGACTCCTCACTCTTCGCTCTCCGCTCTAATGTGTATTGATCGCATCCAGTTCCCGCATCGTCAAACCGCCGAGGTTCGGAGGGCGGAAGCCATCGAGGTCGCCCCCCGGCTGCGTCTGCAAGATGGCGGGGATCGTCTGGGCCGTCGCCGGCACCAGCCGCACCATCCAGTTCTGGTTGAATGTGTTCCAGGCGTGTGACCAGTTGTCTCCATTGGCCGAGTAGTCTTCGATCTCGCCGCTCCGTTCATCCTCACCATAGTTGGGAACGATCCAGGGACAGCAGCGAAATCGTCCGCGGGGAATGAACAGCTGCACGCTTGCAAACGTCTGCGTGTCCGATTGCAGCGACAGCGGATTGCGATACAGCCCGGGGCCGCTCTCTTTCAAATGCTCGCGATACACCACCCCGACATACATGAAGCCGGCCTCGAGGTTACTGTTCGTCCACTCGTCGGCCCCCATCCGCATCAGCATCGGCAGGTTGGTGTTGGGATACTCCACGTTGAGCAGGCGCTCGAGCTGACTGCAGGCCGCCGTCCAGAACAACCGGGCGAACTGCGACATGCGCGCCTCTTCGTCGGCGAAGTCGAGTCCCTTGGTCGGGTCGCGGTCATGAATCCAGCGACTGAGATTGTCGTGCGCCAGGTCCGAGCGGCGTTTGCGGGCCTCCTGGACATAGTCTCCCGCCAGCGGCAACCGGGCGTAATCGCGACCCAGCGGATGCGGATCGACAACCGGCAGCGTGCGCGTCTCGGGGTCGGTCTCATCACCAATGCCCACCGGCAGCACGTTGGTTCGCCACAACAACCCGAACTGCGGACTGCGATCGCCCGGTGACTGCCGGGGATTGAATCGCATCTGGCCGTTGATGTCCCCCTGAGTGCCTTGCCGCAGACCATGACGCAGGGCGATCTCGTTGGTGACCTCATGCGCCTGCAGAGGGATGGCGTCGAGCACCGCCTGCTGGAAGTTGGGAATCAGATGATCATTCGTCGGTGTGAACACGGTCTCCGGAGTGCCGAGGATGTGCTCGAACACGGGCAGCGCGTATTCGGCGGCGGCGGCAGCCATCTCCGCCCAGGCGGTGACGAACTCCTGTTCGAGCGGCGTCTTCGCCGGGATGGCGGTCATCAATGGTGGGAACTTGGCGAATGTCGCCGCCCCGAACAGTCGCGACATCTCGTTCCACTTGGCAAGGATGTCGGGCACGAACTTCTCAGCATTGCGGTCCCGCGCCTCCCGCAGAAAGGCGGTCAGCGCGAAGACGTCCGCCTCCAGATGATTGGTGAAGGAAATCGCGTTCATTCCTCGCGCGAGCACGACTCCGCCCGAGTACGTCGCGGCATCCGCCGCATTCTGCATCTTCAGCTTGTCGTCCAGATGGGTCGCGAGGTTGACCAGCGACACCAGCAGCATCGTGAACAGCAGCGTCGCGAACACCGTCAGCAGACTGATCGACCCCCGCTCGTCCCGATGCAGCCTGTTGATGTGAGCGGACAGACAAGAGCCGAGAGTCCGGAGCGTAACGCTCGTGGGTTCGCGCACAGTAACAATTCGATGTCTCCGACTTTCCCATGGGTTAAAACGCCCCTCCCTCTCAGGGAGGGGTTGGGGGAGCGTCTCAAAGCCCGTGGGTGGCAACCCAAGGGTACATGATGACCCCACGGTGTCGAAGCTGGCAGCTTCGACTACGAACGACACCTCCTCATCCAGTCTCACGGCCACCTGTTCCCTCAGAGTGGGGGAGAAGGGATCGCGTCGCGCAGGCACTGCCAGACGAGCCGGCAGTGGCACCCCAGCTTGATCGTTTCGGGAATGGGCACCGCGATCTGTCATCTCAGTCGGGCACCTCGTGGATGAAGGGCCGGGTGGACTGCAGACCTTCGATCGTCATCGTCGCCGAGCCCGTGATCGGCGTGTAGTGCCAGCCGTTGTTCTCGAAGATGCGCGGGCTGACCGTGTCCGGCTGTCCATCCGCCCGCACCAGCATCTTCGCGAGCAGTCGGCCCGGCCCCGGCAGCAGTGCGAAGTTGTGCGTCACCGTCACCGTTACCGGATCTTCCCACCCCACCTCTTCGGGAACATAACTGAACACCGAGCTGCGGCCCGCCCATGGATGTCCCTGCGGATTGTAGGTCGGTCCCTGGGCCGAGTTCTTGTCAACGAACTCCAGTCGCACCGCCGTTCCCAGAAAGCTGTACGCCAGCTTGTTTCGAATCCGCTGGGGCATGCGGGCATTCGACTGCGACGAGGGCACCAGCGTGGAGTACAGTGCCGTCATCACCTCGTCGGCACCGGTGGCCCCCAGGACCGTCGATGCATCGGCCGGAAGGTCGCGCGAGGGACAGATGGAGACACAGGCGAGGGCAGCCGCCTTCCAGGTGCGCTCCAGCTTCGCACTCCCGGAAGCGACGACGTCCTGATACGTCATGACGAACGGCACTCCCGGAACGATGCCGGGGATGAGCTTGTTCTGGCTGTCATCCAGACTACCTCCCTGGCCGTCCGGAATTACATACGAGTACTGATCCTCCACGAGAGCCGGTATCCAGACGGATGCGGCCCGGGCCGATGCATACGCGGCATAGTTCACCACCATCAGCCCGATCATCAACTGGCTCACCTGGACGATCAGCAGCATTACGGCAATGAACAACGGCACGGTGAGGACGAAGGCAAGACTCTGCACTCCTCCCTGTTCGCAGCGATGCAGCCGCCGCAGTCGCCCCCAGTCGAGCCGTGCCCCGCTCAGCCGGACGATCACCACCAGCAGCGCGCAGGCCCCGGCCAATGCGACCAGACAGGGCAGGCAGGCTTCGAGGATCTGGCGATGCATGACTCGGGCCGATTGGTGTGCTTCCAGTACTGTGTCACACCCAGGTCATAGGATGTGAGGTGGTGTGCCACTGGCTTTGCCAGTGCCATTCCGTGAGATCGCACTCGTTGTGACCCACTGGCGGAGCCAGTGGCACACGAATTTCAAGTGTTGACAAAGCATCAGTTTACCATGCCGCACGACCGGAGAGCACCCCGGCTGCATCGAAGCAGCCGGGGTGCTTCTGAGCTGCAATAGAGTCTCCACATGGACAGGCTTCGTGCCTTTGGATGAGAGTGCGAGTGTGATGGAGTGGCGGGCAATTCCTCGACACCCGATCTCCGGCACTCTCAGACTCTCATACACTCCCATCATCATAATGATCTACCCCGCAGGGGTTGTGTCCACGTCGGAGGACAATGACAGGGGTCTGTGAATTCCCTGCCTGCACCGGTAGGACCATACGCTGGATTCACGGTGGCACTCTCCTCCAACCACTCCCTGGGAGGGGGAGAAGCAAGGAGGCTGCGTCGCCCCGGGTCGTGGGGCCAGTTGATTCGCGCATCGGACTTCGATAGTCGTCATTGCCAGAGATGATGCTCGCTCGTGCGCGGTGATTCAAAGTCGCTGCCACTGGACGATGCAGACGGCGATCAGTCCGGCGGGTGCCAGAAACAGGCCCTGTTTCAACGGTGCCCGTTCACTTCTGTTCAAAGGGACCCAATGGCGTGCCTTGCCGATGCACCGCAGGTGTTCGACGGTTTTCTTGAGGATTTGCCCGGCCCCGATCGTCCAGATGAGGTATGCCAGCGCCATCCCTGCACCAATGATGAATGTCCACAGCATCGCCTCGATCCCTTTCTGGACCCCCAGCAGCGATCCCATCATCGCCATCAGCTTGACGTCACCGCCCCCCACCTGAAAGAAGACAAGACAGACCAGCATGACGAACCCGCACACCAGCAGCCCGGACAGACTGTCGATGAAGCCGGCCCTTCCGTCCTCCAGCGCCCCCAGGAGAAGTCCCAGGAGCATTCCCGGATACGTCGTCCAGTTGTAGACCTTGTGCCGTGTGACGTCGGTAACGCTCGCCACCAGCAACAATCCCAGCAGCAACCACAGCGATGCCATGTTCTGTCAGTTCCGACGAAAGCGCGGGATGCCGCTGAACATCTGACGCTCCTTCGTTCATTCTTCACTCTCCCTCCGGGAGGGTCGGAAACGAGGAATGAGCGTCCGGGGAGGGCCAGAGGGTTTGCCAGTCCCTCCCCTCGCTGCGCTCGACCCTCCCCCCGGGGTGGGAAAACTCAAGTGCCTTTCACCCTACTCGACGCGGCGAATCTCGTACTTCCGGGCCGGGGGCTGGTTGATCGTGAAGATCTGATCTTCAATCTGCTTCGCGGCGGCGATGTGTGCCGCGACACGCTCGTCCATCCCTTCGATGTTCTTTGACACCGCCGAGAGCTGCTTGGCCAGTTCTTCGTTGTCAGGTTGCGACTCAGCGGCCCGGCGGGCGCGTGCATAACGCTGGAACTGGCTCCATTCCCCCCGCAACGCACGCACCGGTCCTTCGTTCCGTTGCTTGTTGAGCGTCGCCACGTCCAGCGCCTGTTGATACTGCGGGGTCTGGGCATTCCCCTGCAGTTCGATGTGTCGCCCCAGAGCTGACGAGTCATACGTTCCGACCGCGCGGTCGTCGATTGTGAGCGAATACTTGCCGGGAGGAAGGTTGTGGACTTCGAGCTTCTCACCGCTGAGTCGATGCCCGAGCTTTGTCAGTTCGACGCCCAGCTGCGCCTCTTCGGGCAACACCCAGGGGAGCGACTGCGCCTGCCAGGTGAAGCTCACTGTATCATCACCAAACTGCAGGTCGCTCAGTTCGCCGCCGGTGGCTGTGGCCTTGGGAGTGCCGTTTGGTTGTTTGAAGACGCGGATGGACGAGACGCCGCGCGGCAGTCCGAGGTCACTGACAATCGCTGTCGCCATCACCACTTGTCCCGCCGGTCCCGGGTGGACGGCATCCTGGATCAGTGTGAAATTGGGATCAGTCTTGCGCTCTTCGAGCGTGATGTTGTTGAGCGGGCTCCACATATCGACATAACCGAGTCCCGATTCCTGGGAGACGTCTCGCAGCCATGTCCCGAAGTACGCCAGCACCGAGTTGTATAGCGCGGTGGACTCCGGATCGCGCTTGTTGTCCTTGTCCCTCAGCCGGGCCGCACGGGCATCGAACATCGTCGGGGTCATCGGCACCGCGATCGCCCCGGCGGCCTCGATCTGCTTGAGCAGCTCCCCCATGTCCTGACGATAGGTGGCAAAGGTCTCGGCATCGAACGGCTGATAGTGTCCGTCGTTCATGCCCAGCAGGATGGTAACGTACTTCGGATGCAGTGCCGCAACATCCTCGTCAAAGCGTTGCAGGGCATCCCAGGCCTGGGCACCGCCGACACCGGCATTGTGCAGCGTCAATCGCATGTTCGGAAAGCGAGTGTAGAAGTAGTCTTCGACATACTGGGTATACAGGCACTGATGGGTGATGCTGTCCCCCAGAAACACGATCGCGTCGCCGTCCTGCAGTTCCAGCTTCGGCAACGCGGACAGTGGATCGGCGGCAGACGTGAGGGGACTGTTGAGTAACGTCGACGAGAGGGCAACGACAACGACAGGCAACAACGTGCGGATGCGCATCGGAGGACTCCAGATTCACAGGAGGCGTGGAGGTGGGAAAGATTCGACACAGCCTTCGGCAGGCCGTTGATCGTACCCCGGGCAGAGCTGGATTGCCAATCGACGGGTCGCCGCAAATGCTTGCTTGACATCGGCTTGACCGGTTTTGGGCGACTGCCCTATACTCGCGCCTCACTCGTGGAGGGAGCCGGCAGCGGGGCCTTGTCGCCTCGATGACAGGCGGATCGATGCCTCCCGCCCGCCGGATGCGAATGGACTATGAAGAGCGAACATCGCCACGAACTGGCGGAGAATGATCTCAGCAAGTTGCTCAGTCGTGTACTCGACGAGCACCTCAACAAGATTCTGTGGGGCATCATTGTCGCGGGCTTCGCGGCTGCCGCGGTGATCTTCTGGAACCGCTCGTCTGCCAACACTCGCTCGAATGCCTGGACACAGCTCGCGGCCTCGCAGTCGGCCGAGGACTATGAGGCCATCGCCGATGCCTTTCCCCGTTCGGAAGCCGCGGTCTGGGCCCGATTGCGGGCCGCCGACATGCACCTGCGTCAGGGGATCAGTCAGTCCACAAGCGATCGTCCCACCAGCACCGATGAGCTGGCACTGGCCCAGAAAGGCTTCGACAGTCTGCTGAAGGATTCGAGCGTACCGGCAGAGGTGCGTGAGCAGGCGCTCAATGGTCTGGCCATCACATTGGAATCACAGTCAGGCAGCGACACTTCCGATGCGATCGCCGCCTATGAGCAACTGCTCAAGGAGTTTCCCCAGTCGCGCTTTGCAGGCTTCGCGAGCGACCGGATCGATGCCCTCAAGACCGGTCGCGTGCAGGAGTTCTATGCTTGGTTCCAGGCCCAGAATCCCAAACCCTCTGATATGCCCCTGCCGCAGGATGGCGGCTTGAAGTCGGGCACAATTCCGGGACTGGGTGAGCCGAGTGGCAGCGGTACCAGTTCGCTGGAGGATCTGCTCAAGGCCGCCGGTGCCGGCGTGGCGGAGTCGCCCGAGACAGATGTCAATCCGTTCCCCAAACCGCTTACGGGTGAGACTTCCCCCGAAGACCCCAAGCCTGAGGGGGAGAATCCCTTCCCGCCTCCGCTCAGTACGACGAATCCGACCTCGGACTCTGCACCCCCCGCCGCCTCTGAGTCCGCTCCTGCCGGCGAAGAGAAGCCTCAGGACGCACCTCCGGAGACTCCTCCTGCCGAGTCGAAGGACGATTCTCTTCCCGCGCCCGAATCGACTCCCGACAAGAGCGAATCCGAGGCCCCCGCTCCCCAGGAGTGATTCCGCCGTATTCAGCTCCTGATACCGCTGGCGGTTTTGCCGTGCGTTTCGTCATGCCCGCGAATCACTTTCCGTCATTCGCGCGATGTACGAACCGGAGTTCACCCTCCCTTGGGGGATGCCGTTCTCAGCAGCCTGCACGAAGGCCCAGGCTGGGCTGCAGTCCTGACTACTCGGCCAGCTTGATACGGATCTCGTGCCGCTGGCCGTCACGCAGCACTGTGAGTGGCAGTTCGTCGCCGACCTTGTAGTTCAGTTTGACCTTCAGATTGAAGTGGTTGTGCGAGAGTGGCAGGGGCTGGCCATTCAGGGCCACGATGATGTCTCCCTGCTTGAGGCCCGCGTCTTTGGCTGCCTTCCCACCGGCCGATTCGACGTTGATCCACTGGACCTTGAGCGCCCCGGCATCGTGAGGGATCTCGTGTTGCGCCCGTTCTTCCTCACTGAGCGGCGGAGACCAGACCCGCAGCTTCGGTTCGACCGACCACAGCGATCCGCGCCAGGAGATGTCCGACTGTTTCCAGCCGGCGGGCAACTTCAATGTGTGATCGCCGGACTTGTTGCCCCGGAACGTCACCGTCGTGTCGGAGTTCGGCAGGTGATGCAGCACCCACTGCATGTCGGCGATTGAAGTCATCGGCTGACCGTTCATGTGCGTGATGTCTTCGCCCGACTGCAGACCGGCGATGGCGGCGGGAGTGCCGTCGAGAACATCAGCAATGCGAATGCCGCTGACGGCATCGATCTTCAGGCCGACGTTGTCGGGGAGCGGATACCGCCAGAGCATGTCGTACGTGAAGGTTCGCTCGCGCTGGGCCTGAACATTCTGGGCATCATGAATCATGTGGCAGTGAATGCAGTTCTGCCGGGTCGTCAGCTCGGCGAAGGTGGCGGACCGTTCCATTCCCGGCATTTCGAGGGCCGACTTGTAGCGCGCATTTGCCGGACGTTTTCCGGCCAGTGAGGCCGCGTTCCCTGGATACGCGGCATGCAGTTCTAGTACACGCTGCATTGTGTTCTTGAGGCCTTCGATGGAATTGTACGCATCGGGGCCGTCGGCACTCTGCGTTCCATAGCGGGCATAGACGGTGCCATCGCCATTGACGAACATCGCCGCCCAGTTGAGATCGTGATCGAACTGAAACAGCGACAGATCGACTCCCTTCATCTCGACCTGCCTCACAGAGATGAACTTCTCCCGCGCCAGCCGGGCGATGGTCTCGCTGCCCTGGGCGACCTCGGCATCAAACGCCTTGCAACTGGCACAGGGAACGCAGCGGAACGTGACGAACACCGGTTTGTTTTCCCGTCGGCCTTGAGCCATCGCTTCGTCGATGTTGTTGTAGATCCACAGGTCGGTCCCGGCGGCGTGTTCGTCCTTGAGGTCGCTCTGCAGGCGCTGGGCATCGGCGTCACGATCGGCCGCATGTCCCGGGACAGCTGAGGTCAGGGAGCCAAGCCACAGGGACATGAACAGGAACGTATGCGAGGGATGGGAGTTCTTCATGGTTGGGTGCTGGAGTTGATGTTTCGGGAAAAGTGGCGTTCAGGGTCGCTTCTTTGAAGTCATCTCCATCAGCTTGATGTCCAGGTTCTGGCCTCCCTGATCGAGGACCAGAAAGATCTCGAACTTCTTGTGGGATGCATCGAGCCAGGTGGTCACCTGCTTTTGCTTGAGCTCGTTACCGGCCGGGTCCACCACGCTGCTGTGCAGCGTCATCGTCTTACCGCTCTCGTCAAACGTGCCTTTCAGAGTCGAAGGAACTGACGTGAAGTTATCCACCCAGGTGCCTTCGTACTCGGAAGTTCTCGGGTCGAAGCCCATCAGCCCATGGCCTTCAAACGTCCGCTCGCCCATGGGCAGCGTGAAGGATGACTGCGCATAAAGACCGCCGCACAGGGCCTTGTTGACTTCGACTCCTTGAAACTCTGCCGGCGGTCCCTGCGGACCCTGAAAGAACATCTTGACGTTACAGTCCCACGTCCCGGCATCCTGTGCGAAGATCTGGTGCGGCTTCCCTGGCTGGGGATTGGGAAGTTCCTGGGCATAAGTCGTGGCAGAGAGACAAAGCGAACAGAGCAAGAGTCGGCCACACATAGCTGTCTCCCTGGCTAGGGACTTTCGGAAGCGGTTAAATCGTTCGATGATTCGGCTGCAGATCGGGGCGACACGACCTCCGTTTCGGAAGCTCATCCTACTGACAGTTGCTGATCGATCCACTGCATGAGGGAGGCTTCGACCGCCGACAGCGTGTCGTCTGTCTGTGACTGGACGTTCGCCAGTGCAGCAGCATTGGCACAGTCGGAGCGGGCAAACAGATAGAACTTGATCTTCGGTTCGGTCCCTGATGGTCGCACCGCGACCCGTACCTCGCGCTGTCCCGGGGATGAGGAGAAGATCAGCAGATCTCCCTGCGGCTCGGGCAGGTCGCAGGTGCGTGTGTTGTCCGGCAGACTGCGGACTTCATGCGTGCCGAAGTCCTGCACCTCGGCGAGGGCAATGCCGGCCAGTTCCACGGGAGGCTGTGTCCGGAAGGCAGCCATCAGCTGTTTGATCTGACGACTCCCCTCGGCCCCTTCACAGACTTTGCTGACCTGCCCTTCGAGGAAGTAACCATGCTCGACGGCCAGTTCATCGAGCCGGTCGAGCAACGTCTTCCCCTGGGCTCGCAGTTCGGCGGCACACTCGGCGAGATAAAGGGCGGCGATCCCCGCATCCTTGTCGCGGGCATAAGTGCCGGCGAGGTAACCCAGTGACTCTTCAGTGCCAAACACGAATCGCTCCGGTCCCTCGTTCTCCATCGTCTGGCCGATGTACTTGAAGCCGACGAGCAGATTGTTGATGCACCGCACCCCATGCCTCTTGGCGATGGCAGCGACCAGCGGCGTGGTGACCAGTGTTTCCACGACGTAATGGTCGGGCGAGAGATCGCCCCGCTGCGTGCGCTTGCGGAGGATGTAGTCGGTGAGCAGCACCCCGATGCGGTTGCCCGTGAGGTGGACGAACTCGCCATCGTTACCGCGGACGGCGGCTCCCAGACGATCGGCATCCGGGTCCGAGGCCATCAACAACTCGGCTCCTGACGTGCGGGCATGCTCGATCAGCGGGTCGAACACCTGCGGGCGTTCGGGATTGGGCAGGTGCCCGGGGACGTTGGGAAAGTCGCCGCTCGGTTCGCGTTGCGGTTTGTACAGTTCCACCCCTTTGAACCCGGCACGCCTCAGGATCTCCATGCACGCTGTCTCCCCCACACCATGCAGGGGGGAGAAGAGGCCAGACACGTCCCGCGCGTCCGATAGGCTCAGCGCGAGCACCGCCTGCCAGTAGGCTTCGTCCAACTGTTTGCCGACGAGTTTGATCTGTCCTTCCTTGACAGCCTGCTGGAAGTCGACGGTCGGAATCTCGGCGGCTTCGTAAACACACTCAATGATCCCCTTGTCGTGCGGAGGCAGCACCTGCCCGCCGTGGCTCCAGTAGGCCTTGAATCCATTGTCGCTGGGCGGATTGTGCGAGGCGGTGATCATCACCCCCACGTCGCAGCCCAGATGCCGCACTGAGAATGACAGCAGCGGCGTCGACCGGAACGACTCGAACAGGTAGACCGTCAGTCCGTTGGCGGCCAGCGTCGTCGCGGTCAGTTCGGCGAACTCCCGCGAGCGATGTCGTGTGTCGTGAGCGATGACGGCTTTGCCCGCGCGCTGTTCACCGTGGTCGCGCAATTGCCGATTGAGGTACGTCGCCAGTCCCTGGGCGGACTCGGCGATGGTGCGGGAATTGATGGTCGCCGACCCGAACTCCGACATCAGCCCGCGACGTCCACCGGTGCCGAACGGAATCACCTCCCAGAACAGGCGATCGAGCTCGTCGAATTGCCCGGCGGCGATCATGCGCTGCAGCGACTCGTGATACCGCTTGTATTGAGGCTCGCTGAGCCAGCGCTGCAGGTTGCGGACAGATCCAGCCGACAGACGCCCGCAGGCACCTGCCGCGTCGACCGATTCCAGCGATTGTCGCTGTGTGGGGGCAGCACCCGTCATGGACACACTCTTCTGCGAGAATACTGAAGGAATCCGCCCACGGTACTCCAGGCGTCGGCACAAGTTTCACCAGTTTTGAGGTCGTGTGCAAGGTGCGCCGGTGCGGAGGGTCGTTGCATCGAATCGATGACTCGATCAGGTCGTCCCTCGTTGAGATGACTCATGGAGATGCACTGATGAGAACAACCACGACGTCCATCGCAATCGCACCTCGATGTTTACAAAAGGCAACACACAAGGTGAGGAGCGACTTGCCGGGTACGCCGTGTGTTGTATGTCTGTATGCCGGAATTGCGCCGAACATGTTTGGCTACGCCGGGAATCCAGTCGTTCCCATTTCCCTGATGGCCGGGAGACCGATGATGAAGTTCGTACTCACGCTTGCCCTGTTGTCTACCTCAGTCGTCTCTGTCGCCATTGCAGGCGAGTCGGGAGAGATTTCCAGATCCACTTTGTCAGCACTGGGCCTGGGGGACATGATGACGCTCAGCGATGCCCAGGGCATGCAGGTGCGCGGCATGCACGCCAATGCCGCCACGCGTGGTTCCAGCATCGCCTTCGGCCTGGTGGTCGATCCGGTGACATCGAGCTTCCTCTCGGGAACCGACACCGACCTCGCCGCCAGCACGACCGATGGAAGTGGAAGTATCTCAGCCGCCCAAGGGCATGCGGTCGGCATCAATCTGGTGCTGGACGTAGGGACTGGCACCTCGGCGTTCATGGGGACCTTGGTCAGCGGGTCCGGCGGCATCAGCCGCGCTCATAACTGACCAGTGCTGCCACAAGCAGCCGGAACTACCTTTGACACGATACAGGGCCGCGGGCAACCGCGGCCTTTTTTGTTGCGCTGGATGCCCCACGTTGTCTGGGCCTCGCCGTTACATAATGGGATACTTGGGATGATTGTGGCGGATATTTATTATATTCCCATATTTCCAATTTTGTCCAAATTTCTGATTGACAGGCCTTCTCTCCTCCTTCAGGATGTAAATATGGGCCGCTTGGGGTAAATGGGCTTGACCGGCGAGCCTGGAACATGTCGCTAGGCCCGCAGTCACACATTCCTGGAGAGACAACAGATGAGAAGCGTCCTGTCCGTTGCGGCACTGGTGATGATGAGTGTTCCGGCTTTGGCCGGAGATGGCCAGGTAGCGAGTTCGACCCTGTCGGATTCGGCCTGAGTGGCATGCAGGTGATGACCGATGCTGAGGGGATGCAGGTACGGGGTTTGAGCTCCAGCGCAGCCGCCGGGGGGACGAGCTTGGTCTTCGGACAACTCACGTTCAACGATGACGGGGGCACCAGCTTTGTGGCTGGTTCCGATGTGAACACGGCCCGCGGAACGTCCCACAACTACGGATTCCACAACTCCTCGAAAGCCGACGTTTCCCAGAGTTCCGGGCTGAGCCTGGCTCTGGATGTCCCGGGATTCAGCGGCAGCCTGTCCGGCTCCGCCGGCCAGATCTCCGTTCTGTTCCTGTCGTTCGGCGGTTACGCCAAGGCGACCGGTTACTGATCCGGACTTAAGATCACAAGCAAACAGCGACAGCCAGGCTTGTAGCTTGGGTGTGAGCCCCTCGCCTTACAGCAGGCGAGGGGTTTTTGCGTTTTCCAGAGCCCGCAATAAGTCGTTACATGCTTGAGGGTGATGGTTTAGGAACAACACGCAGATCCTCCTTCAGCCAAGAGACCTCCTCAGTTCGCAAGGCCCTTCGTCACGCGGTGGCGGAGGGCCTTCTTGCTTGGCCGGTGTAATCAGGCGCGTTCAAGATTTCCTCAATGCAAACAACAATCTGGGTAAAATGGGATATTGACATAGATTGCGAACCGCTTAGGGTGGCTGGAGTATTCGGGTCTGGGAGCATGAATCGATTGTGCGAAACGTGCTCCCGTGTTCAGGTTTCGCCACACCTGTGGCCGCATTGGGAGATTCCTATGAAGAGGGCTGTCGCTGCAATCGCTGTGCTGTTGATCGCGGGGGTTGTCCCCGCTGTCGCCGAGGAGGGACGCGTGTCTGAAACGACACTTTCCGCACTCGGTCTGGGTGGAATGAACGTGATTTCGGATGCTCAGGGGATGGAAGTCCGTGGTATGTCTTCCAGCGCCATGAGCATGGGGACGAGTCTCGTGTTCGGTCAGCTGATCGATCCGGAGACAAAGAGCTTCGTGGTGGGCAGCGACATCAACACTGCCGCTGCGACGGCTGAGAACGCGGGCAAGAACATCGCTTCGGCGGCGTCTCACTCGCAGTCCTCCTCGCTGGCGCTGCAACTCGACGTCGTGACACTGACGTCGCTGTTCGCTGGTTCGCTCAGCGGAGCGACCTACGGCGTGGGTCTGGCGGCCGGACACTGATCCCAAGAGGATAGTGCAGCCCAACACTGATCAGGTTGACGAGGCCTCTGTGGTTCGCCACAGGGGCCTCATTCATTTCTTTGGGGCGGTTGTTCCGGTTTCATCACGTGTGACGCCGGGGGAAAGATTTCGCAGGTTTCTTGTGGGAAGAATCGGGAAGGCTGGATTGCTCGCGGTATTTCAACGTGGCTAGCGTGCAGGTGGACAACAGGAAACGGGCTGAAGGAGCTGCAACTAACGACTCGCGTTACAGGGTCATACACATTACTGGTCAATCTGGGAGACTGCTATGAAGAAGGCTGTCGCTGTGTTTGCTGTGCTGCTGGTCGCTGGCGTGACTCCGGCGTTTGCCAACGATGGTCAGGTGTCGGGCGATGCCCTGGCCGCTCTGGGACTGGGCGACATGCAGGTCATCTCGGATGTCGAGGGCATGGGCGTGCGGGGTATGAGTTCCAGTGCGATGTCGATGGGCTCCAGCCTGGTCTTCGGTCAGCTGATTGACCCGGACACGAAGAGCTTCGTGGTCGGAAGTGACATCAATGCGGCCGGCGCGACTGCCGAGAACGCCGGGAAGTACATCTACTCGGGCGTCAACCACGCGCAGAGTTCTTCGCTGCAGTTGCACCTCGACGTCGTCACGCTGACTTCGCTCTTCAGCGGAGCACTCGCCGGTTACGCCGGTGGCAGCGGAGCCGCCTTCGGTCACTAGGAGCCGATCAGAGACGCACGATGAGTTGACCTCAACGGTTGCCGCTTGTCACCACACGATCGAAGCCCCTGTTCCCAGGAACAGGGGCTTCTTGTCATTCACGCCGGCGAGTTTCTCACAGTGGGCTCCGTTCGCTTGGGTTTTCGCAGCAGGCATGACACCCGATACCAACAGAGTCGGCGAAACCGCCAACGGAAGCCATCGTCACTGCTTACACGACCGCACCGGCTCCGTCTCAAGCCGCGCTGCTGACGGCGCGCAAAGTTGTGCACTGGGGCGCCGGGGAGTACGCTGACTGGGTCGGACTTCTCATCGGCCCCGGCTCCTCACTGGTCCTCCCGTTCGATCCGCAGGGCGGACCGATGCTCGCCTCATTGATTCACCAGGGTGACGATCATGCCCCAGACGCTCAGTTTTGTTGGATGCCTGCTGTTCGTGTGGCAGTGCACTGCCTCCCAGGCTGAGGAGATGCTCAGCAGACATCGCTTCGATCGCCAGCGGCTCACCGACGTGTACTACTCCGAAGGCGTCAGCGTCGGCGACATCGATCACGACGGGGAGGTCGACGTCGTCCATGGTCCGTTCTGGTTCGAAGGTCCGGAGTTTGTCCAGAAGTTCGAGATCTACCCTGCACAGCCGCAGGACCGACAGCGTTACGCCGACAACTTCTTCAGCTGGATTCACGACTTCAACCAGGACGGCTGGAACGATGTGCTGACGGTGGGCTTTCCCGGCACGCCAGCCTATGTCTATGAGAATCCGGGCCAGGCAGGATTTGCTGACAACTGGACCCGGCACGAGATCTTCGACTGGGTCTCCAACGAGTCGCCGCAGTTCACGAATCTGGTGGGTGACGAACGGCCCGAACTGGTCTGCACACGGGACGGGTACTTTGGTTATGCGTCCATCGACTGGGAACGTCCGTTTGATCCATGGACGTTTCACGCGATCTCCGAACAGACAGCCCCGCCGCGATTCGGACATGGACTGGGTGTCGGAGACGTCAATGGCGATGGACGCCTCGACATGCTGATGAAGGATGGCTGGTTCGAGCAGCCGGACTCGCTGACCGGCGATCCACTGTGGGCACTGCACAATGTGCCCTTTGCTCCCGCCGGGGGAGCCGACATGTTCGCCTATGACGTCGATGGTGACGGCGACAACGACGTGATCACCAGTCTCGCAGCTCACGAGTTCGGGCTCGCCTGGTGGGAGCAGTCGCCACGTTCGGGTGCAGATGAAGGTCAGCGCTCTGCAGCGCACAACGCGGAGTGGACGAAGCACCTCATCATGGGGTCGACGCCGGAGGAGAACCGCTATGGCGTCGTCTTCAGCGAACTGCACACCGTGGGACTGGCCGATATGGATGGTGACGGTCTGCAAGACATCGTCACCGGCAAGACGTACTGGTCGCACCACACGCAAAGCCCGATGTGGGATGCCGGTGCTGTTGTGTACTGGTTCAAGCTGGTGCGCGGCTCACAGGGTGTGGACTGGGTGCCTTATCTTGCGGATGGCGAGGCCGGTGTCGGTCGTCAGGTCGTTGTTACTGATGTCAATGCCGACAACCTGCCCGACATTGTCACGGGAGGGATGAAAGGGGCCCATGTCCTGCGGCACGTGACCGAAGCGATCAGTGCGGAGGAGGCTCTGAGCGAGCAGCCTCGCGAGATTCACACCCTGATGGCCGGGCTGACTCCCGAAGAAGCGGTCGCCCAGATGACTGTGCCTCCCGGATTCACAGTGACGCTGGGGGCGGGTGAGCCTCAGGTGCACCAGCCGATTGCGTTCACCATGGATGATCGCGGACGTGTGTGGGTGGCTGAAGCGTACACCTATCCGATTCGTGCCCCGGAAGGCGAGGGGCGGGACCGGATCATCATCCTTGAAGACACTGATCAGGATGGCACGCTCGATTCACGCAAGGTATTCACCGAAGGGCTGAACCTCGTGAGCGGCATGGAAGTCGGCTTCGGTGGTGTCTGGGTGGGAGCGGCTCCGTACCTGCTGTTTATTCCCGATCGCGACGGCGACGACCATCCCGACGGCGACCCGCAGGTGCTGCTCGACGGCTTCGGCTATGAGGATACTCACGAGACGCTGAACTCGTTCAACTGGGGTCCTGACGGCTGGCTGTATGGCTGTCATGGTGTGTTCACACATTCGCACGTCGGTGCACCCGGAACTCCCGACGACGAGCGGACTCCGCTCAACGCGGGCGTCTGGAGGTATCATCCGACGCAGCACAAGTTTGAGGTCTTCGCCTGGGGGACCAGCAACCCCTGGGGAGTTGACTTCGACGACTATGGACAGGCCTTCATTACGGCGTGTGTCATCCCGCACTTGTATCACGTCATCCAGGGGGGCTACTACCAGCGGCAGGCCGGACGCCACTTCAATCCGTATGTGTACGACGACATTCAGACGATCGCCGTGCATCGGCACTATGCGGGCGACATCCGCGACCATGCCTGGTGGGGACAGGAACCGGACGTGCCGCTCAGCACACTCGCCGCGGGAGGTGGACATGCGCACTGCGGAGCCCTGGTGTATCTCGGCGACAATTGGCCCGATCGCTACCGCAATCAGGTGTTCATGCACAACATCCACGGGAACCGCATCAACAACGACGTCGTGACCCCCGTAGGTTCGGGATACTCAGGAAACCGCGCCCCGGATCTGATGCTGGCCAACGACAAGTGGTTTCGCGGCATCAGCCTCCGCACGGGGCCCGACGGGACCGTCTGGCTGATCGACTGGTACGACCGCAATGCCTGTCACCGCAGGACACCCGAGATCTGGGACCGCACCAACGGCCGCATCTACAATATCGCCTATGGCACGCCGCCGCGGACTGCCATCAACCTCGGACAATTGTCGAGCGTGGAACTGGCGCGACTGCAGCTGCACAAGAACGACTGGTACGTGCGAACGGCACGACGCCTGCTGCAGGAACGGGCCGCGAATGGAATGCCGGTCGATGACGCGGAGGCCGAGCTGCGAGGCATGCTGGCGAACTCATCGGACGAGACGCGTCGGCTGCGGGCTTTGTGGGCCTTGTACGCCATCGGTCGCTGCACCACCGACGACTCCCTGAAACTGCTTCACGATCCCGGTGAGTATGTGCGCGCTTGGGTGATTCAGCTCGAACTCGAAGATGGTGATGCGATCGCACCCTTGCGAGAGGAACTGGCGAAACTCGCCCAGAGCGATCCGTCGCCCGTCGTCCGGCTGTATCTCGCATCGGCCCTGCAACGTCTGCCCCTCGATCGGCGCTGGGGAATTGCCGAAAGCCTCGCCACCCATGCAGAGGATGCCGATGATCACAACCTGCCGTTGTTGGACTGGTACGGCATCGAACCGCTGGTTCCGGCCAATCCCCCGCGGGCGCTGGCCCTGGCGAATGCGACGACGATTACTCTGCTGCAGCGATTCATCCTCCGTCGACTCGCTGCCGATGATGAAGGGCTGAACGGTGTCGTGGCCTTGCTGGTCGACGCCGATGACGAACGGCGGGCGATGGTTCTCGCGGAGATGCTCAGTGCCTTCGAGGGGCGCGTCGGCATCAAGATGCCGGCCGCGTGGTCTGTGGCGTACGAGCAACTTCAACG
The DNA here is from genome assembly GCA_963707405.1 of uncultured Planctomycetaceae bacterium. Lineage (GTDB taxonomy): Bacteria > Planctomycetota > Planctomycetia > Planctomycetales > Planctomycetaceae > CAVPPT01. Next base: position 169,413 of record CAVPPT010000010.1, read on the forward strand.
GTCCCCGCAGGAGGAACTTCAGCAACGGGCCGACCGGGTGGCGGTCATTCTGGGGGACAAGCGCGCCTTCCCGCGGCTGCGCACCGTGATGACCGATTCATCCAAGCCGTTGGACGAACGTCAGGCGGCCCTGGAGACCCTCGTGCGAGGGCAGGATGCCGAGTCTGCCGTTGCCCTGCAGCAGGTGCTGCATGAACCGGCGCTGCGCGGGGCGGCCATTCGGGCACTGGCCCTGTTCGATCATCCGCAGACCGCGGCGGCCATCATCAGTCAGTACGCCGCATTCGATGACGGACTGCGACGCGATGCCGTCAGCACGCTCGCGTCGCGCCGTTCTTCGGCCCGGGCGCTGCTCGATGCCATCGAGAACGGGATGATCCCGCGGACTGATGTGCACGCCTATCATGTCGAGCAATTGACGCGCTCTGAATGACGCGGCACTGAAGGAACAATTGGAGCAGGTGTGGGGCACGATCCGCGAGACCTCGGCCGATTCGCAAGAGCAGATGGCTCGTCTTAAGCAGGAACTGACGCCGGCGGCACTGCGTCGGGCCGATGCGAGCCATGGCCGGGCCACGTTTCAGAAGACGTGTGCCGCGTGTCATACCCTGTTTGGCGAAGGAGGCAAGATTGGTCCGGACCTCACCGGCTCCGACCGGGCGAACGTCGACTATGTTCTGCAGAACATAGTCGACCCGAGTGCCGTGCTCGGGAAGGACTACCGTCAGACGGTCGTGCTCACCGACGATGGTCGCGTGGTTTCGGGACTGATCGAGAATGAGACCGATAGTGCCCTGACGATTCGCACGATCAACGACACCATCATTGTCCCGATCGATTCCATCGAATCGCGGGTGCTTTCGGACAAGTCGATGATGCCCGATCGCCTGCTCGAACCGCTGCCCGGCGAAGCGGTCCGTGATCTGGTGGCCTATCTGGCCAGTCCGACGCAAGTGCCCCTGCGCGGTCCGGAGCCTCCTATTGATGCCAAGACAGGCCGGGTGCCCGATGCCCTGGAGGGAGAGTCTTTTAAGGTGCTGGGGGCGACTGCCGGTGCAGCCCGCAGCCAGAAGATGGGAGGCTTCAACGCGGCTCGCTGGAGTGGAGGCGACCAGTTGTGGTGGACGGGCGGACAACCGGGGGCGCGGCTGGAAGTCGAACTCCCCGTAGAGCGCGGCGGTCCGTATGCATTGGAGGTCGTCTTCACGAAGGCCCGCGACTATGCCATCGTGCGTCTGTCGGTGGACGACGAACCGTGGGGCGAACCGATCGACCTGTTCAATGTGCCGGAGGTCATCTCGTCCGGGGTGTTGATGCTCCCTGGCGCGAGCTGGAGGCCGGCATCCACCGTCTGACATTCGAAGTCGCCGGTGCCAACCCGGCGGCTGAGAAAGCGTTCATGGTCGGCATCGACTATGTGCGGCTGGTTCGCGAGAGCCCACCTGCCAACTGAGACGGTGAGATGGCCTCGTAACGTGCGGGCCGTCGAGCAGTCCGACATTGAAAGTGAAGTGCATGGATCGCCGAACCTTCTGCAAGACATCCTCTGCCGGGGTGCTTTTCGCGTTCGGGGGGGCGTCCACTCACGGCGCTCAATCGAACTCCCATGACTTCTATACGATCGAAAAGATCGGGGGCCGCTGGTGGCTCATTCAACCCGGTGGTAAGCCGACGTTCTCTTTGGGGCTGAACCACATCGATCCAGCCACACTGCGGTATCCAGAGAACGTTCACATCTGGCGTGAGAAGTACGGCAACTCCATGGAGCGCTGGCTCAAGGAGTCCGTCGCACCACACCTCAGGGATTGGGGCTTCAACTGTGTCGGCTGGAATCAGGAAGTCATCACGCGCCAGCCCACGAATCATCGCCACTCCCGTCACTTCACTTACGAAGAGTACCAGTGGCTGGACATGCCGTATTGCCATCAGCTTCCTTTTGGTGACTTTCACCAATGGGAAGTAGAAACCCGCAACCCGGACTTCTTTTCCCCCGGGTTCCTGGAGTGGTGCGATCATGTGGCCCGGGAACACTGTGTGCCACTCGCTGAAGACGCCAAGCTCATCGGCTACTTCTACATCGACTGTCCGACCTGGTTGCACGTTCGTGAGGACAACGCCTGGAAAGGTCCATTGTTCGACCCGAAGCGACTTGATTCCCAGGCCGGGCGTGCAGAGCTGCAGGCACTCGCCACGCAGTATTACAAGGTGACCCACGACGCGATTCGCAGATATGACCCCCATCATCTGATTTTGGGCGACCGCTATGAGGCCAACGCGGCGCTGAGCATGGAGCTCATCGACGGGGCCCGCGGATCTGTCGATGTGCTCAGCTTCCAAGACTTCAAAGACCCGGTGGGCCATCTGGCACAGTGGCAACGGGATTCTGGCATGCCTGTGCTCTGGGCGGACGGAGCCCGGGGGATTCCCGTGGATGGGGGGCCGCAGCTTCGTAATGACGGAGAGTGGTGGGGCACTCAGTTGCGCGGATTGATCAGCAATCCTGGATGCATCGGCGCACATTTCTGCGGAGCTTATCTCCGTAATCGAGTCCGCCGCCGCGGACTGCTGAGCGAGGACGAAACACCGGACCGGGAGATGATCGATGCCATTCGCGCTGCGAATCGGGACGTTGAAGAGTGGGTGCAACGCGAAACGGGTTGAACGTATCCGCCAACAGTCATCGTCTCGATACCCGACAACGGGAGGCAAACATCACTTGCGGCACGGCCGCGATCTCGTTGCGCGATGTGACGACATCGATTACCCACGGGTTGCCACCCGTAGACTTTGAGACGCGTCTGCAATCCCTTCATCAACTCATCATCTTGTCCCCCGGTCATCACAGCCCAAGACCCTCCCCCGACCTCTCCCTGAGAAAGAGGGGAGTCACGCGGCCCTCCGCCCGTGGCCCTCTGCCCCCAAAAGGGGCCGACTGCGGGATCGCTGGTTGACCGACCCTCATAGCGGGTCTAAAGTTGCTGTGATCGTGGACAGAATCCTCCGGACCGTGTCGAAATTGTCGTGTCAGCTTCGATTGCGACCATTCGGATGCACCCCTCGGCTCTTCATTCATGCCCGGTTCCGACGCTCCTCCCCCTCCCACTCCGGACAAACCGAGCGGCTCGCTGGGCCGTCGCAAGTCGACTCGCTCCGAGAAGCCCGGCGGAGGGTCCATCACGTTCTATGTGATGCTGGGGATTGTGGTTCTGGCGGTGCTGGCGTCGATCTATCAGAACGACTCCCGTGGCGTAGAGCTGCCCTTCGGGGAGTTCTTTGCCGGGGTCGAGAAAGGGCGCTTCACACCCCGGAACGTTTTCGACCTGACGATCAGCCCGGCATACATCACGTTCGTCGACCAGCCGTCGAGCGGGACGGGGAGCAATCGCCCGACGAGCGGCATTGGTGAACTGCCCCAGGGCACCGACGCTGGGACATCCCGGAAGAAGAACACTGGAGACGCCCCGACGACGCGGTATCTGGTGCCGATCGTCGGACTGACGGATGAATCGATCTCAGAACTGACGACGCTGCTCCGGCAGCACGAGATTCCGGTAAGCGGATCGCGTCCGGCGACGGAGTGGCTGAACGTGGTCTCGTCCCTGCTGCTGATTGCGATGCTGGTGTTTCTGTTCGTGATGGTCTTCCGGCGGATGGGTGCCGGGGCCGCGATGAGCTTCGGCCGCAGCCGGGGACGGTTGATGTCCGATGATGACGTAAAGGTGACGTTTGACGATGTCGCCGGCATCGATGAGGCGGTGGAAGAACTGCGTGAGATCGTCGAGTTCCTGCGAACGCCGGCCAAGTATCAGGCACTGGGGGGGCGGATTCCGCGCGGGGTGCTGCTGGTCGGGCCTCCGGGGACGGGCAAGACGATGCTCGCCAAGGCAGTCGCCGGTGAAGCGGGGGTCCCGTTCTTCAGCCTGTCGGGGTCGGACTTCGTCGAGATGTTTGTGGGGGTGGGAGCGGCCCGTGTCCGCGACATGTTCGCCCAGGCGGCGCAGCGGGCACCCAGCATCATCTTTATCGACGAACTCGATGCGCTGGGCAAGATGCGCGGCAGCGGGCTCCCCGGCGGTCAGGAAGAACGCGAACAGACGCTCAATGCGCTGCTGGTCGAGATGGACGGGTTCTCGTCGGATCAGAGCGTGATCGTCATCGGAGCGACGAATCGGCCCGAAACACTCGACCCTGCACTGATGCGTCCGGGACGCTTCGATCGGCATGTGCTCGTCGATCGTCCCGACTACAAGGGACGCGAGGCGATTCTCAAGGTGCACGCCGAGAAGATCAAGATGGACGACAGCGTCAACCTCGGAAAGCTCGCGAAGCTGACGCCGGGGTTTGTCGGAGCCGACCTGGCGAATCTGGTCAACGAAGCGGCACTGCTGGCGGCGCGCAAGGACAAGAAGGCGGTCTCGATGGCGGAGTTCGAGGAGGGCATCGAGCGGGTGGTTGCGGGACTGGAGAAGACGTCCCGCATCATCCACGAGGACGAGAAGCAGCGCGTGGCGTATCACGAATGCGGTCATGCACTCGTCGCCTGTAGCCTGCCGCAGACCGATCCAGTCCACAAGATCTCCATCATTCCGCGTGGCTTCGGGGCGTTGGGGTACACGTTGCAGCGTCCCGAGGACGACCGACATCTGGTGACGCAGACCGAACTGCAGAACCGCATCTGTACGCTGCTGGGGGGCATCGCGGCGGAGGAGATCATCTATCAGGAGACGTCGACCGGGGCCCAGAACGACCTCGAACGGGCCACCGACATCGCCCGGCGGATGATTACGGAGTTCGGCATGAGCCCGAAGATGGGCCGCGTCAACTACCGCGAATCGACGCGCTCTCCGTTTCTGGCGGTCGAGTCTCGCTCTCCCAAGGGGGATGTGCACAGCGAAGCCACGCTGCGGGAGATTGATCTGGAGATCAAGCGCATTGTGGATGAATGCATGGAGACCGCACGCGATGTGCTCAACATGCGACGGGACGTGTTGGAGCACATGACCCGGGAACTGATCGAGGTGGAAGTGATGGATGCCGATCATCTCGAACGCATTCTGAACGCCCATCAGAAGGGGCCGCGCATCAAGCCGGGGACGTTTGTCGGTGCGGGGAAGGGAGACGAAGTCGAATCAGGTTCGGATGCGACCACTAATCCGCGCGACACTGCCGAGGGCGCCGGTGCCTGAGGGCAGAGAGCACGGAGCTGAGGGCAGAGAGAATTCTGACTCCTCGCTCCATCCTCTTTGCTCCGCAGAATCTGCTGGGCAATTGCCGCTCATTGACGTCCGACTCACACGATGGGCTGCTATACTTCGGCCAGCCATTGAGCTGAGCGAAATGACCTACGACTGGAGTCACCATGAGTAACCATCGAACGCGAACCAGTCTCTCGCTTGTGGTGGGGCTGTCATTGCTGTGCCTGCTGATGCTGACTTGGGGATGTGAGGAACAAGACTCCCGGCTGGGGCATGTGACGGGTATCGAAACGACGTTGACCGGGGCCAACTTCGAGAGCGACGTCACCGACAGTACACTGCCGGTCCTCGTCGACTTTGGTGCGACCTGGTGCGGTCCCTGCCGGAAGATGGAACCTCACCTCGCGCTGTTCTCTGTCGAGTACGAAGGCCGTGTCCGCGTGGGGAAGGTGGATGTGGACGAGCAGCGGGAACTCGCCGCCCGCTTCGACATCGACGGGTATCCGACGCTGGTGCTGTTTCAGGATGGCCGCGAGATCGGCCGCGAAGTGGGCTTCATGAGCTACCAGAGCATCGTGAACTGGGTCGAACGGCACGTGGGCGAATGAGGTGGCGTCGGCCTCATGACCGGGTAGCCCCGGATCTCGATCCGGGGGTCGCAACGCGACAGGAGGTCTTGGGTGATGTCGCGTCGTCACCGGGGGACACGAGACGTCCCTCAACTCGTGCCTTGTCTACCGTTTGAATTCGGGTGCCACTGGCTCCGCCAGTGTGTCACAACGATCGTGATCCGTTGATATGGCACTGGCAAAGCCAGTGGCACACAACCCGAACAAGAAGCGGTGTTACCCCCTGCGGAATGACCCTACAAGCCGGCGGGCATCAGCTTGTCCCAGACGTTCCACGCGAGCCGGGCGCACATCGCCAGCAGCAGCACGAAGCCGATCGCCGCAGCGAAATTGAGCCTCGCGGAGTTGCGGTACTCTCCCATCAATGTTTCGCGGGAGGTGAGCCACCACAGGGCCCCGGCAATCAGTGGAGCGGCGAGCACCGTCACCGCCTGTGCAGCAACAATGGCCGGCACCGGATTCCAGCCCTGCACGATAATGACCATCGCCACTCCCATCCCCACGAGCAGGACGGCGGCCGTCAGCAGACGGGGCCACAGGTCGGTCGGTTTGCTCCCCAGTCCGAACCCGTCCGCCAGAATGAACCCGCCGATCATCGAGTTCACGAGGAACGACGAATACGCGGCGGAGAAGAGACCCAGGCAGAACAGGATGCGGCCGATCTCTCCAAAAGCCGGCTTGAGCTGATTGGCCACGTCCGTCACTTTGAGCCCATCAATCTGTTCGGCTGTCAGCTGTCCATGGAACACCGCCGCGGCTGTGGACATGAGGATGAGCGTGATCAGGGCCATCAGCAACGATCCAACACGCGCGTCGATCAGCCCGGATTTCAGGTCCTGCACGTCCCAGCCCCGGAAGCGGACGAGGTACGACTGATAGTACGCGGCCGTAATCACGAACGTTGTTCCCACCAGGGCCAGCAGTTCGACGGTGATCAGTGATTCACCGGACGCCGAGGTCATACGGGGAATGAACCCCCGCAGCAGGTCACCGACATCGGGACGTGCAAACCCGAGGTTGATGGCGAACGCCACCAGCATCAGTCCGACAAAGCAGGCCATCATCCGTTCCAGCGCCTGGTACAGGTTGCGGAATCCAAACAGGAACACAATGGCGACGAGGTTGAACGCAGGCACCAGCGCATACTTGAAGATACGGTTGATGGTCTCCGCCCCCACTGCCGGGCCGAACGCCTCGAGTGCCGCAGGCCGGTAGGTGTCGAATGCCGCATGCACTCCGAGGTTGTTGCCAAACTGGTAGGCGGATGAAATGAAGAACACCCCCAGGCCGATGAGAATGGCCAGCGGACGCCCGGCCTGCTCGGCAATCAGATCGCCGGCCGATCGCCCGGTGACGACCCCCAATCTGGCCCCGAGTGTCATGTAGACCAGCATGCACAGCACAGCCACCACCACGACCCAGGCGAGTTGGTAGCCGTAGGTCGCACCGACCTTCGTGCTGCTGAGGATGCTGCCCGGTCCGATGACGACGCAGGCGGTGACGAGCCCGGGGCCGATCGACTTCAACCACCGCCAGGGCCCCTGTTCTGCGGAAAGTACGGAGGTGTCGGTGTTGCTCAACAGGAAACTCCCGAGAATCCAGAGTGGCACAGCGGGTTCAGTATGTTTCGGCTAAGTGGTCGCGTCAAACCCCCAAGCCGAGGGGACTGCGAGGAAACGGACGTTGTGGTGGCTGGCATTCCGTCACGGTGGGGACTACAATCCTTCTCCCGGGTCACTTGTGTCGACTGGGGAACATCCTCCCAACTTGTGCTACCGTCCAGCGTTATGCCGAATACCAACAGCGCCAAGAAGGAACTTCGTAAGAGCACCAAACGCCGGTTGCTCAATCGAACCCAACGTTCTTCTCTGCGAACGGTCATCAAGAGGGTCAGGACCGCCGCTGACGCGGGAGACGCCCAGGCGGCTCAGGACGCCCTGCGAGCGGCGTTCAAGAAGCTGGATCAGGCTGCGGGCAAGAACCTCATCCACAAGAACACGGCTGCCCGCACGAAGTCCCGGCTGGCTCATCTGCTCAAGAGCCGCTTCGCCGCCACGACCTAATCGTCTGGCTTGGTGAGGGTGCTGCGACCGGGCCAATCTCGCTTTGACAGGACCGGGGGAATGCGGCTATCCTCCCGCCCCGCCAGTGACCTACGGGAGTCCTTGCCAAGGCTCGTATCGCCACGAATGTGCGACAACCGGTAGTCACTCGCGGCGGACCCGGAGCGACATCACCCTTGGGATGCGACGGACCGCAGCCCGCCCCCGCCAGCAAGGATTCCCCGCGTGGCCTCTCCCCTGCATGTGCTCATCGTCGATGGACCGACGGAAACCGAGGAAGTGCTCAAGGCAGTGTTCGAACCGCAGGGTCTGAATGTAGGCCGCCTGAGTTCCCGCGACCCGGATGCCGTCCCTTCCGCGACTCCCAGTGTCGTCGTGCTCCATCGGGAGCGTGCGGCGGCCGAGATTCCCCTCCGGCGCTGGAGCGACGTCCCGTGCGTCGTCATTGGCACCTTTCTGCCCCGGACCGCGTCCGTCCCCTCCTGCCGCTGCCTGCAGGAGCCGTTTCAATACGGTGAACTGATCTCGGCCATCGACGAACTGCTGGCCAGCCACGTTTAGCTGCGAGTCGAAGACGCGCGAGCTTCGTCTTTGCCTGCTATCATCCCCACAGGGCCTTCGTGTCTTGTCGCGGGAGTGATGTGTGGAACGCGGGGTGATGCCCACAGCCGCGCTGCTGGTACTGCAGGGAGTCGACCAGGGAAAGCGGGTCACCATCGAGGGGGGCCCGGTCTTCGTCGGACGTGGTCCCGAGAACGAGGTGCGCGTACTCGATACTGAGGTCTCGCGACGCCATGCCCGGCTTGAATGGCACGACGGCCAGTGGCAACTGACCGATGAAGGGAGTTCCAACGGCACCTTCGTCAACGGCGTGGCGGTACGGACCAAACTGCTCCACGAAGGGGACCAGGTTCAGATCGGCCGTACGGTGCTGGTCTTTTCAGAACTGTGGGCCGATCAGGCGCTCACGTCCGCCAAAGATCTCATCAATCTCGTCGAGGCCGACGTCGCCGATCGTTCGAGCATCGTGGGGACAATCTCAGCCGCCCAAGCCCAGTCCCTCACCCAGCGTGCGGCTGCCGGTCCATTGAGTCGCCCGGGAGTCACCTCAGCCAGCCTGCAGACGTTGTACCGCATCACCGAGGAAGCGGTTCGTCCGTCACTGCCGCTGGATACGCTGCTGCAACGAATACTCGATCTCACCATCCAGGCCGTAGGTGCCGATCGGGGTTGCATGCTGGTGTCGGACACGCGCTCCGACCGCATTGTGCCGCGCATCTTTCGCTCGCGGACAGGCACCGTCTCGCGCGAGCGGATGCCGGTCTCCTCCAGCATTGTCAACTATGTGATCGCCAAGGGGGAAGGCGTGTGGACGTCGGACGCGCGCCACGACAAGCGGTTCTCCCCCGGACAGAGCATTCTGCAGGCCGGCATTCGTGAGGCCCTGTGTGTCCCGATGCAGGGGCGGTTCGAACTGATGGGCTTGATCTACGTCGACACGACGACGCCGGCCCATGAGCTGGACGGCCCGGGCGTCCACCGCTTCAGCGACGAACTGCTGGCACTGCTGGTGGCGATCGGTCGGCAATCGGCACTCGCTGTCGAGAACAATCGCTATCAGGAGGCGTTGGTCGAGGCTGAACGGCTGGCTGCCATGGGACAGACCATCGCACTGCTCAGTCACCACATCAAGAACATTCTGCAGGGCGTGCGCGGGGGCAGCTATCTCATCGACAAGGGGCTCAAGGAGGACCAGCAGGAACTGATCCGCAAGGGTTGGGACATCGTCGAGCGGAACCAGGACCGCATCTATACGCTCGTGATGGACATGCTCACATTCAGCAAGGAGCGACAGCCTCAGCTGCAGAACGCCCATGTGAACGACGTAACCCGCGAGGTCTGCGACCTGATCGACGCCCGGCTCGTCTCATCGCCGACAACACTCGTGCGCGAACTGGATGCGGAGATTCCCGAGAGCCGCTTCGACATCGAGGGCATTCATCGTGCCCTGCTGAACATTGCAGGCAACGCCGTCGATGCGCTGGATCGTCAGACCAACGGGCAGATCGTCGTTCAGACCGGGTTCGAGCCAGAGCGGGAGCTGCTATATGTCGAGGTGACCGACAACGGGCCGGGGATCCCTGCCGAAGAACGTGACCAGATCTTCAACCTGTTCGCCTCGAACAAGGGTTCGCGCGGCACGGGGCTGGGACTGGCCGTCAGTCAGAAGATTCTGCAGGAACACGGAGGGCGCATCGTGGTGGAATCGCCGCCTGCGGGTGGCTGTGCGTTCCGTCTCGAATGGCCGTATGTGCAACCACTGACGTCCGAGGGCACCGCGGCGGTGGGGTCGAACGCGTCGTCGAACTGAAGAGACGAACGTGGGTTGTGGGTCTCCCGAGGGGAAACCCCATCGCGCGCTGCGAATAGGCCGGCGATGCGATCGAAGCTGGCAGCTTCGACTACGGCTCATCAGAAACCCAGGGCGCGCGGGTCGGAGCGTTGCGTCGGGCCGCGCTGCTGATCGGACCTCTGCGAAGTCGCCTGTGCACCGACCGTGGACCAGTCGGCTCCGATCGTCCTGCCGGTCTCGTCCCAGTGACTGGCCTCGCTCGCTGCGGCCAGTCGAAGGGCTTCCGCCTTCAACTTCGCGAAGTCCCCAAACGGTGATTCAAACAGCACGCCTGTTGGTCCCGAGAGCGGTGCGACCTCGTGGCCGTCTCCCCAGCGATCGGTCCACGAGCCGTCCCCCGTGATGCGGGTGATGACGCTGCTCCCCTCGCTGAGCAGACGTTCCAGCGACGGCGCATAGCCATTGTCATAGCCCCACCAGATCAATCGTCCCTCATCGATCATTCCAGGTGAGAGGGCACAGACCGCGGCGGACAGCCCCTCCACTGCAGCGACCGGACCGGCGAACACCGATTCCCGCACAAACAGTTCGAGCAGAGCCGTACTCGCTCCAGCATCGGCCGACGCCTCCACACGAAACACCGCCCCGCCGGCCGCGAGCGTGCAATGATTGACGATCAGCGCGGCACCGTCAGCCGGTAGTCCTGCGTCGAGGAGTACGTGGATCGTCTCCGACTGGCTGGCGAGGATGCTGTTGGTCATCACGACCGCCCGCGATCGCATCGGTCCCGACAGGATATTCCCGACACTCGACAGATAGCTGTCGGCGATCTGGATGTACCCGGGCTTGGCAGCTGAGATCGATGCAGACTCGTCCCAGCGGATCAGGCCGGCATGATGGGGCGTCGATGTGCCGGGCCCCTCCAGCGTGCAGTGGCGCACCGACAACGATCCGTCCTCCAGGCTGATGAGCCACTGGGGATACTGCGGCTTGCCGGAGGCAGGCAGTCGGAGCGGCGCACTGACCAGATCGAGTGTTCCGTTGCTCACCGTAATCAAGGCCGATGGCACCTCGTTGCCTGGACTGACTCTAGGCTGCAGGACGAGCGGTGTGTCTCCGTCTTGCTCGAACTCAAGACGAATGGTCTTGTCGGCAATCACGATCGGGTCCAGTTGCTGCAGTCCTGACCCGAAAGCGACAACGTGTATGCCACTCGGGCACTCTTCGCCGGAGAGAAATCGGCCCAGGCGGCCGTCTTTCGACAGGTTGAAGCGCTTCACCGAACTGCTCACTGCGAGAGTGGCCCCAAACTCCGTCGGCAGCGTCGGTCGCCGCCGGGCCGCGACCAGTTGATCGATCACTCCTTCCGGAATCGCGGGCATCCCGTCGGGTCGCAATCCCGGCAGTTTACCGTCGGCACCGGCCCGTCCCAGCAGTTGCACTTCGGTGACAACGTCGGCGGCAACGATGGCAGCGGGCGATCCCAACAGGGCTCCGCCCACCCGCGCGTCCGCCACAGTATCGGACCCCAGAGGCTGTTCCCAGAACTGACGCCATGCGGTCGCATCACGGACCGGCTCGTGACTGTCTGCTGTGAATGCGTCGCCATCGACCAGCGAACTCCAGCCTGCAAACAGCGACTGATCCGTCTCCCACGTCACGCGGATGGCAGACCCATCAGGCGGCTGTGTTGATGCCGGTGACGAACTGAAACCGCGCAGTTGTACCATGACGTTGGGCTCGGGTTGATTGTCCATCGCCGTCGAGAGCAGGGCACACTTCCTCACGACGACATCGCACGGCACGCGGGACTCGCCGGTCCTGGCGAACTCGACCGCGGCCACATCCGAGAGGATCGACGTCGCCAGCAAGCGGACGACTCGGGGAGCGTTACCTTGCGAAGCCCCTGTCGAAACTCCGGACGAATCACTGATGACAACGGTCGGCACCCCCTGGGATGCCAGCAGGGCGTTGCCCACCACCAGTTCCGTGCGGGGGCCTTCCAAAGCGATCGATGTCAGTCCGCGACCGCGCACCACCACATTTTCAAGCAGCGCATGCGAGACCTCCGCACCTTTGCCAGAGGCCAGGGCGATGGCTGTCGCCGTCTTGCCTGCCTGGTCTCCATAGGTCACCGAGCTGTCTCGAATGGCCAGCTCGCCCGATTCGACGCGAATCATCGTGAATTCATCACCGACCGGTTCCAACAGCATGAAGTGGACACCGCGCAGCTCCAGCCGGCCACCCACGAGCGACAGCCCAGTCCCTGATGGCCCGGCCAGTTTGCCGGGAATGACGATCAGCGGGTGCACATGATCGGCGGCAGTAATCACCAGCCGGGCACAGTTCCTGACAACGGTTGGTTCCAGCAGGAACGGACCACCATCGGCCAGCGTGATGTGGGCCCCGGCGGCGGGGAGCTTCTGCAAGGCCTCCGTCAGCGAGCGATATTCGTCGGCACTTTTCGGGTGAGGTCGCACGACGCGCGGAGCGAGCTGCGATTTGAGGGGCGTGCGAAAGGCCTGCACCCAGTCCGGGATCAGACGCAGGCCACTTACCGATGCCGTGTCCTGGGGGACATCTTCCGCTCCAGGAAACGTCGCGAGAACCTGACGAGCGGCGGGATTGCCGCCCAGCGGTCCTGATGTGGACTCTCCGCTGCGCGGTCGCGGTCGTTTCGAGGGCCCCTTCCCCGATGCAGCTTGGCCGTCGGTTCCTCCGTCTACGACTGGGTCTTCATCTTCCACGTAGGGGTTGACCACTCCACCGGTGCCGCTGAGTGCCTCACCCCCCTGTCGTGCCGCCCAGAAGATCAGTGCGAGAACGCCGACCACCAAAGCGGCCGGGATGGCGTAGCGCAGGGCATCGAGATTGAGACCTCCCTGAGGCACAGCATTCGGGTCGAAGTCTCCCCGGGCCGGCAGTTCGCGCGGAGGGATTTCCGAGGCACCACGTTTACGCGCGGGCGACTTTTCCACCGGTCGGGCATCGAAGTCTTCGGCCAGCGCCGCCAGCACGTCGGCGTTGAACTCTCCCTGGTTGCGTTTCGCCCGATCGAGGTCTTCCAGCAACTCGCCGGCTGTCTGGTAGCGATCAGCGGGCTTCTTGGCCATCATCCGGTTGAGGACTGCGACGACCGCTTCAGGCACTGAGGGGTTCAGATGGCGTGGATCTGGAATGGGCCCGGTGGCGTGCGATTGCAGCTTGTTGGTCATGCTCCCTTCGGGAAAGGGAGGCTGCCCCGTCAGCATGTGATACCACGTGCAACCCAGCGAGTAGATATCGCTTCGGGCATCGGTCGCCTTGCTGTTGCGGGCCTGTTCGGGCGACATGTAGTCGACCGTTCCCACCGTCGTTCCCGCACGGGTGATGTTGGTTTCCAGCGTGTCGTCGATCGAACGGGCGAGCCCCATGTCCGCGAGCTTGACCGACCCGTTCCGCCGGATCATCAGGTTGGACGGCTTGATATCCCGATGAACGATGTTCTTCTCGTGGGCGTGCTGCAATGCCAGGGCCGTCTGGCGGATGATGTCGATGGAGCGATTGACCGCGAGAACTTCCCGCTTTTCGACGAGAGCATGCACGTCGATTCCGTCCACGTATTCCAGAGCGATGTAGAGAAAGCCGTCCGCCTCGCCCGCTTCATAGACCCGGACGATATTTTCGTGCTCCAGGTACGCTGCCGCCTGCCCTTCCGCCTTGAATCGCTTCACCAGCACGGGGTTATTGGCGCGATCGCGGGGCAGCACCTTGAGGGCCACGGTCCGGTTCAACTGCGTGTCGTGCGCCAGAAACACGGTTCCCATACCGCCGGAACCCAGCTTCTTTTTGATGACGTACTTGCCGAGCTTTCGCAAGCCTTCAGGCTCACTGCCGGCTTGCTGCGCCATGGCCATCCCCGAATCATCAGCGGCCCGAGTACATGCCCGGGCCTGGAAAAGTGAACACCAGCAATTCTACGAAAGCGTGCGACATTCAACGTTCGATCATACTCCTGATGCGGTCGAAGCGTCAAAGAGTGTGCGACATTCTGGAGGCACAATCGGGCGAGCGGGAGACGTCAACCGCCGCTTGCAGTTTCGCCGCCATGGGTGTCTCCAGAATCCGTTCGCACGGCGAAGCCGCAAGCGAGATCCAGGCACGGTCCATGATACATCGTTGCCGGACAGGTCGTGCCCATCGTCAGCCCGGTCCGACGCCGAACCCGTGACGTTTGGCGATCACCGTGATGCCCGAGTCCGTCACAATGAACCCGCGGGCCAGATCGACCTCCCGGTCATAGCCGATCTGCATCCCTTCGGGAATATGGACCTCCTTGTCGACGATCGCTTTGCGAATGTGGGCCCGCCGACCCACGTCCACCCCTTCAAAGAGGATCGACCCATCGACTTCCGACCAGCTGTTGACGCGAACCCCTGGCCCGAGAATGGACCCGGACACGCGTCCACCGGAAACAATCGTTCCCGCGCACACCAGACTGTCGAGTGCCTGCCCCACACGCCGTTGCTCGGCGGCCTCCTGTGCGAACACAAACTTCGGCGGTGGATAGGGCGGATAGTGGTTGCGGATCGGCCACGACTGATCGTACAGGTTGAGTTCAGGATTGACGGACACCAGGTCCATGTTGGCATCGTAGTAGGCATCGATCGTCCCGACGTCCCGCCAGTAGCTCTCCCTGCCGGTATTCTTGTCGTGGAATGGAAAGGCCTGCACATGCCGGCTTTGGATGATCGAGGGAATGATGTCCTTGCCGAAGTCGTGACTGCTTCCGGCGCGGGTGGCGTCGCGGCACAGTTCCTCGAACAGAAAGGACGCCCGGAAAATATAGATGCCCATCGACGCCAGACATTTTGTACTGTCGTCGGGCATCGGGAAGGGCTGGGCCGGCTTCTCCTCGAAGCGCACAATCCGACGCGACGCATCGACCCCCATGACGCCAAACTGCTGCCCCTGGTCCAGAGTGACCGGTAAGCAGCCAATGGTGGCATCGGCTTCGCAGCGAATGTGCTCCGCGATCAGCTCGGAATAGTCCATCTTGTAGATGTGATCGCCCGCCAGAATCAGCACATGCTCCGGGTGCGAGCGTTCGATCGCATAGATGTTCTGGTAGACGGCATCAGCGGTTCCCTGGTACCAGTCCTCGCCGATGCGCTGCTGCGGCGGCAGGATGTCGATGTACTCATCCAGTTCGCGGCACAGAAACCGCCAGCCGATGTTGATGTGGCGATCCAGACTCAGGGCCTTGTACTGCGTGAGCAGCAGCATCTTGCGCAGGCCGCTGTTGATGCAATTCGACAGCGTGAAGTCGATGATGCGGTATACACCGCCGAAGGGGACGGCCGGCTTGGCCCGATCACGCGTCAGTGGCTCGAGCCGGGCCCCTTTGCCCCCGGCCAGCACCAGGGTCAATACATCACGCATTGGTGCCTCCCTGCGGCGTCGTTCATCGGTGGTTCACTCCTGTCGGATCGTCAAGCAGCAAGCTGTTCTGGCGAGCTATCTTACCGTCATCCTAACAGGCACGCGTGTGCTCCGACAGACTGCCGAGATGTGTCTGGGTGACAGGAGTTGGCGTGACACGAAAAGCCCGGCGACCCAAAGTCCAGCGATGGCATCGCCGGGTCATTCCGGGTACATCGGGGGACTGACGCCCCCTTGCCGTCGAATTGCAGATTGCTGCAGGTGCGTTCGAACAATTCTGTCATCGGTGCCCGTTTTCTTCGTCATGTCGGCGTCGGACGCACGACCATTCTGGCAGGTTGACCGAAATTCACTCGAAAATGAGCGTCCGATATGCAGCCAGAACTTGCATTGGACTGGGAACGTATTGTGGATCGATACGCCGAGCGGGTGTATCGGGTCGCCTATCGGATCCTGGGGTCCCATCATGATGCCGAAGACGTGTCGCAGACCGTCTTTGCAGAGGCCGTCCAAGTGCACAGGTCCGGGCCGGTGCAGTCCTGGACGGGCTTGTTTGTCCGGCTCGCCACACTGCGTGCCGTCGACGCGCTGCGTCGTCGCGCAAAACCTCAGCACTGCCAGATGACATGCGCTCCTCCTCGAATGACCCGGCGGAGTTGGCTGCGCACGCGGAGTTGGCGGGCTGGCTGCGTTCGGCAACGCAGCGGCTCCCGGACCAGCAGGCCGCTGTCTTCACACTGACATATTACCAACAACTCGGCCGCGACGAAGTGGCGGCGATCCTCAGCATCTCGCCGGAAGGAGTCTCGACAGCACTCTATCAGGCGCGGCAGCGACTGCTGGCCCAACTGAACATCTTTCATGGAGATAACAAATAATGTCTGCACGCATCCCCGACTTCGACGAGATTCCTGAACTGGAACCGGAGCTGGAAGCCGCCGTCTGGGCGGTCTGCTCTGAACCGATCGATCCCCAAGCCATCGAGCGCGTGAAGATCCGCGCGAAGCAGCTGACCGACTCACCCGCTTCGACTCCGCTGACATCGGCACTCGGCCACTCACCGGCGCAGCCGTCGCGCCGCTTCGTGCGACCCCTGTTGAATGTACTCGCCGCCTGCGTGTTGCTGGCCTGTGGACTCATACTGCTGACCCGTCCCGGCTCGACGGCGTTCGCCCAGGCACTCGATCAGTTGCGGGCGACGGGAGCCTTTCAGTTCGTACGCGTGATCGAGACAGATGATCTGGGCTCCATTGAAACGCACGTGTTCGTGGCCTCCGATGGACGACAACGCCAGGAGACGCCCACCACGGTCAACATTACCGATGCCTCCGGGAAGCCGCTGATCACGCTGCTCAAAGACTCCCACACGGTACTCGTTCCCGCTCCTCGGGAGGCTGAAGAGGTTCCTTCAAACGACCATGGCCTGCTGGACTGGCTGGACGCACTCCGGTCGCATTCCGACAAGCCGGATCAGCGGGTCGGCACCAAGGAACTCGATGGTCGCATGGTGGAGGGCTTCGTCGCCCGGCAGGGTCATCACAAATACACGCTGTGGCTGGATGCGGCGACCAGCGAACTCGTCCAGCTGGAGCACGGGGCCTTGGTGGGAGGGTCGAACATTCAGCGCGTCGTAATGAAGGACTTCCAGTTCAACGTCACACTGGACGATGCATTGTTCAGCGCGGAGGTTCCCGCAGGCTACAAGACACGGCAGTTGCCGGCCCTCAGCGGCATTGACCTTACTGATCCAGAGCAGAATATCGTGGCTGCTCTGAAAGGTTTCACTCAGCTGTCTGGAGGCAAGTTCCCCCGCAGCATCACCAACTGGGGCGAATGGGCGGTGCTCGCCTCGCAGTCCGGAGAATTGTCCGACGACGTCGCCAAGGTGCTGGGACACCTGGGAGCCATCACGCCGTTCCTGGTCACGAAGTCACAAGATGACTACGCATATACCGGCGAGGGCAAGTCGATCGAACATGAGCGCAGCATCGTCTTCTGGTATCGAACAGAGGCGGGCACGCTCCGTGCGATCTTTACCGACTTCAGCACCGGCGAGATCGACCCCTCCCAACTGCCCGAAGGAAAGTAATCGGCAGAAGCCCGGCGATGGGATCGCCGGGCTTCTGCCATCGTGCCGGTCCGAAAGCTCACAGTCGCACGGGGGCACCATGGTCGGCCAGGTACTGCTTCGTCTGCGCGATGGTGTATTCCCCATAATGGAAGATGCTCGCGGCGAGGGCGGCACTCGCGTGGCCCTGGGTGACCGCCTCCAGCAGGTGCTGCGGGCTGCCCGCACCTCCACTGGCAACGACAGGGATTTCGACAGCATCGGCCACGGCCCGGGTGATCTCGAGGTCGTAACCGTCCTTGGTGCCGTCGGCATCCATCGACGTCAATACGATTTCGCCAGCCCCCAGTCGCTGCACCTCCCGGGCCCAGGCGACAGCGTCCAGTCCGGTGGGGACGCGACCGCCATTGATGTGGACGTCCCAATACACGGCGGAGGGCGGAGGGAGGAGGGCGGAGAGCTTTGACAGGTAAGAGTCTTTGGCGGGCAGCGGACGCGGCTGGACCCGCAAGTGCTCCGCGACAGTCGTCGCTGATTTTCCACTGGACACTCGACCCTCGACACTGGACACATCGCTCGCCACCCGCCGGGGGTCGATGTTGACCACGATGCACTGGCTGCCGAACCGCAGGGCCGCCTGCCGCACGAACTCCGGGTCCTGCACCGCCGCACTGTTGATGGACACTTTGTCGCAGCCTGCCTTGAGCAGTTCGCGGATGTCATCGAGAGTACGGATGCCTCCGCCGACGGTGAGAGGCATGAAGCAGACCTCGCTGGTCCGGCGCACGACATCGATCATGATCTCGCGCTGCTCGTGACTGGCGGTGATGTCCAGAAAGACGAGTTCATCGGCTCCTTCCTGCTCATAGCGCGCCGCGATGTCCACCGGATCACCGGCATCACGCAGGTTCAGGAAATTGACACCCTTAACGACGCGGCCGGCGTGAACGTCAAGACAGGGGATGATGCGTTTGGCCAGCACGGCGTGTCCTTGTGGTCAGTCGGTTTCGACAGGATGGCAATCTGCACTCGATTTGTGAACCGATCCGGAGCAGGTTTTCTGCGGGAGGTTCAACTGCCATCATGATGGGCCATGTTGCCGTTTTAAGACATGTGTTGATGCGAACCATCCGCACGCAGGTATCGGGTCAAATGGCACCTCCGTGTCACTCGTGAGCTAGGCTTGAGTGTTTGGGCCGATGGTCAGCAGCGGTGGCAATCTCTTCCCGGGGGTCTCCAGTGATTCCTTCCTGCGTGGCGAAAGCGATCTTGACGGACGACGCCGAAGGGCTGGAGGACGCCCTTGCCCAACTGGAGCCACAGGCTCATCAGCGGCTCCAGCATTGCCGAACGGTGTCCGTGCAACTATCTCCGGAGGCCGCCCAAGGGCTGGGCTGGTATCTGCCCCGCGTGGAGAACACATTGCGCCAGCACCAGTTGCTGGAACCTGGCAGTCGCGACGTGCTGGATCGCTGGCATGAGATCGCCGGCCTGCAGCAACGATTCGCCAGTTCGCGCATGCCCCCCATCGAGGTCCCGGCAGAGTCGGTCTTCCGGCTGCTGGTGACGATCCCGCTGACGATGAACGCACACGGCGGCATCTGTTCGATCGCCGTTCGCCGCAACCTCGCGGCGTTTGCCGAGTCATGCATCGACCAGCTGCAGCTCAAGGTGCCTCCACAGGCGTTTTGGCCCCGAGGCGCCAGTCGCTGGCAGCGGGTCTGCCATCTCTGTGATGTGGCGGTGACGAGCCTGACGCTGCTGGCCCTGCTGGGCTTTCTGGTGTACGCAGCGCGCTGGCCCGATACGCCTGCACTCGATGTGCTGAGCCTGGGATCGTTCTGAGGCTGGAACAGACTGCATCGGGCCCAGGTGTTGCTTGCGGGCTGTGCGCCATCTTGCCGTGCTCGAATCGTGTGAGCTGTGTAAAATCCCTGCGGCCTTCCGGCAGCAGATGACAGCGATGCAATTGAGCAAAAACCTGAGATACTTGGGGACCGCGGTGATGTTCGTCGCCGTGCTGTCGATGGCCGCTGCTTACGCACCGGCCGCGGTAAGGAAGATCGGGTTGTTCTCGATCGTGTTCGGCATCGTTGTTGGCTGGGGGCTCGGTCAACTGCATCGCCAGTATGATCTCGTCGGACGGACGATCGTCACCATCGCGACCGCACTGTTGATCATTGCCGGTCTGGTGAACGTGGCGATCCAGTCGCATCAGCAATTGCGAGCGGAGCGCCGGAATCTGCGGGCGGACAACGACCAGCAGCGCCTGGCCCTGCAACTGCTCGCCGGCAGTGAAGGGGAAGACTCGGCGACAACGGCGCTGTTGCGCAGTCAGTACGATCCGTCGTTCGCCGACTACCTTGCCAACCGGTTCTCGGCGCTGGGAGAATGGCCCCTCCGCTGGGCGGTGCTGGCGTGGCTGCTGGAGATCGGCCTGGCAGTGGCGGTAGGAATCTGGACGGTGAGACGTATCTGCGGGAGTTCGTTGGTGCCATCATTGACGACGGGCGGGACTCCCGAGGAGCAGGACGAGCCCTCTGCTGTGGCCGGGGTGAATGCGGAGACAGAGCGGACGTGATCATCGGACTGGGAACAGACATCGTCGAGATTGTCCGCATCGGTCAGATGATCGAGAAGCACGGGGAACTTTTCCTGCAGCGAGTCTACACGGAGGAGGAGATTCGCTACTGCCAGAAGCGCAGGGAGGCGATGCAGCACTATGCCGGACGCTGGGCTGCCAAGGAGGCGGTCATGAAGACACTGGGGACCGGCTGGACGCGCGGCATCGGCTGGCGCGACATCGAGGTCATCAACCGGCGGGGAGGGCAGCCGACCATTCGTCTAAGCGGGGGGGCCGGCGACTACGCGGGCAAGCTGGGCATCGACGAGGTGATGATCACCATCTCGCACTGCCGGGCCTATGCGACGGCCACCGCCGTCGCACTGCAACACATGACGAAACGTGCGACATGACGCCGCGTGCTGCGCAGGTCGGGGCGATCAGCCGCCGATGTTGCTCGCCTGGACTTCGCTGGATTGTTGCTGCTGTTCCAGGGCAAACATCAGGTCGCTGCAATTCGTCCGTGGGCTGAGGAGCACCGAGTCACCTTCCAGCAGACCGGAGCGGACCTCGATGTGCGTGTCATTGGCGATACCCATCTCGATCGGGCGGTGCTCGACACCTTGGTCTGTCTGGACGAACACCATCGGTTGTCCGGCCACTTCGACGACCGACTGAATCGGCACCTGCAGGCAGTTGTCGACCCGATCGATATGGATGTCGACCTGGGCCGTCAGCCCCCGCTTCAGTCCCTGGAGTTCTTGCGGCGTTGCGTCCACCTGCACGAGAGTCTGGTATTCACGGAGATCGTAGTTGGGATAGCGACCCGGGGTCGGGATGCGGGCCACGGTTTTGATGTGTCCCTGCAGCGTGCGGTCGGGGAAGGCGTCTACACGGATGCGAGCTGGCAGTCCTTCCCGTACACCACTGATGTTCGACTCATGAATGCGGACGGTGACCTGCATTTCTGCATAGTCGGGGATGACAGCAATGGCCTCCTGAAAGTGCACTCTCTCCCCGACGGCGATATCGTCATCCGAGCTGTCGCCGTTGGCCCAGACCAGTTCACCGTTCTGCGGAGCACGAATCGTGCAGGCGTCGATGTTTTTGCGTAGCCGTTCGACATAGGAGAGCATCGCGTCGTATCTGGATTGTTGAGAACGGACGCGAATCTCCCGGTTGAGGAGGGCCACTTCGGCACGTTTTTCGACCCGCGCGAGTTCCCGGACCGACTCTTCAGCCAAGGCACGCAGCTCGGTGATCTGACGCGGATACTGATAGGTTTTCAGGATGTCGAGCTTACCTTGGGCCGTCTGAAACACATTGCGGTATTTGACCACCTTCAGACGCTCCTGCTCGACGGTCATCGCACTTTCATAGCCCTTGCCCGCGAGGCGCTGAATGTACTCGTAGTACTTCTCGGCGCGGCGGTAGTCTTCCTCGGCCAGGGCCTGTGCATTCTCGGCCTCCTTACGCTGCTGTTCGTATTCACCGTCTTCGTACTTGGTGAGGTCGAGTTCGGCCAGCATGCGCCAGTTCGGCCTTGGCCCGACCGCTGGCATTTTCCAGCTCCTGCATCTTCAGCGTTTCCTGGGCCTGGACGAGGTCGGCCTCGGCTTCAATCAATAAGACCTCGCGGTCGCGCAGCTTCTCGACGACCTCAGCCGAATCCAGCACTGCGATGATGTCTCCCTCCTGGACCCATGTGCCCTCCGGGGCCAGTTCCAGGATCTGGGTCGTCCACTCACACTCGTTGATCGCCCGAGCGTTGTTGGCACTGTCGATCCGTCCCTGCTGGGCCAGGATGACGTCGAGACGTCCTCGGGTGGCCGGCGAGGTGAGCCCCCCATGCATTACGGTGCGCATCGCCGCTTGCTCAGGACTCTGCAAGGCGGGAAGACTCGCAAAGCAGCAGACAGAGATCGCACCCGCGATCCACATGTTGACCTGGCGGGAGTGAATGCGACTGCAAGATGCAGGTCGCAACGGCTCGTCAGAAGATGATTCGTTCATCGTGACTTCACTTGAATGCGTGGCCGCATTCCGCCGTGATTCAATTCAGCGCACTGGGGTGAATGGCAGGAGGGTCGGTAACGACCCGTCGGCATCGTGTTAGCAGCCCTCGGCAGGGTGTAATGGGCTGAAGGAAGGAGGACGCGAACTGCAAACCCACTTTGCGGTCAACGTCCTTTCTAAGTATAGGGGCCCAATCACAGTTCGTCCACAGCGTCAACCGCGCCGACGCCCAGATTGCGGAATCGATATTGCGTTTTGATACCGATTATGCAACACGCCGCAGCGTTGCTTCGCAAACGCGGCAAGCACGTGGTCATCCGATGGCACTGATCAGTCCGGTTGTGCGGACGGTGTCGTGGAGGTGATGGCAGTCGTGGGGCCGGCCGGAATCCGATCGAGATTCAGCTGAATGCCGGCGTCGTGACCATCACTGGCACTGTCGACTGCCGGATTGAGCAGCGGTCCATCCATGCGCAATCGAAAGTCGTCGACCGACCATGTGGCGAACGATCCTCTCGCTGAGCCGGACGCGGCATCATCCCGCATCTGCAACAGACGTTCGCTTGTGCGGCGTTCGGAACGGCTGCTGCGACGCCACACGTCCAGCCATTGTTCGAACGTGAACTCTCGCGGCGTGGCAAAGGACACTTCCGATGCAATCCGCCAAACCGGATCGCGCACCTCCAGAACGTTGTGGCTTCCCGACCAGCTCAGGAGATTGCGGAAGTCGAACTCATCGTAGTCGCCGCGCATGGCGACCAAGGGGCCCTCGGGAATGACCACCACACTGTCCCGCGCGTCGACGATCAAAGACGGCACGGCGTAGTCGGGGCGCACATCGATGTCGATCAACGGACGGCTCAGCACCGCCGTGACGTGCTGCATCGTCAGCTCAACCGCCTCCTCAGGAGTCAAGCCGACGGGGAGATCCAGCGTATCGATGCCGCGAATCATCATCATCGATCCGTTGAGGGCGACGGCCACATTGTCCAGCCGGATGCGGGCCGCATCGGCACTGTCGATCTGAAACAGGTCGGCTTCTCCACGCAGCAGGGAGTTCGCGAAATCCACACGGGCCGCTGGACGACGGATCGGCTCCGACATGAGGTCGGAAAACTCCTGCATGTCGGGTGGCAACAGCTCCACCATGGCAGCCGGGTGCCGTAGTGAGTTGGCAATCGTTATCGACACGCCACGCAGGACCAGTTGCTCGGCCCGAAACAGGGAGAGCATGACCCAGCGATCGACGAAGAACTGGCTTTCGACAACGAGTTCCAGATCGACGTTGTAAATCTCCAGCGTCCCCCGTTCGATCGAGATCATTCTCGCGACAGACGAACGGCCCTGCTCGATCCGGGGGGCGAACCGCAGCACCGGTCTCATACCGGCGGCGGCCCGGATGGTCAGCCGCTTGTTCGCGATCCGCAACGGACGCTGGAGTTCGGGAAGGCGTCCTTCATAGTGAATCTCGATGACGCCATTGTTGGGGGCTGCCCGACAGGCGGCCTCAAGTGTCGAGAAGTAGTCGGTGCGATCACCCAGGGGTGCCACCACTCCGAAGGGGTCCAGTCGGCTCGCGGGGGGCCGGGGGCCTCGTTCGTCGTGCGGGGCGGAACGGTGAGCGTCGAGAGCGAATCCCGGACAAGCGACCCGATATCGGACAGGAGCGACGCCTCTCCTCCCGTGACCGGTGCGAGATTTGAAAGGCTGCCTGTCTGGATCGGAGGCACCGATGATTCGGCAGCGGTTGCGATGGGCTCAGAGCCAATACCGGCGCGGACTGGGTCTGGCCCTTCGTCGAGTTCCGCGCCCAAGGGGGAGGGTGTCGATGACGGGTCATTGGCCAGTGTGGACGGACTGGGGACGCGGGGGACGTCGGCAATGCGTGTTCCCGAATTGTCGACACCGCCGGAGGTGATCGCCGGGCTCAGTTCAACGACTGGGGTCTGCGGAGCCTGGGTCGGTACCGACGGCGTGGGATGATCTGCGGTGCCCGTGTCCGTGAGTGGGCGATCCTGCCCGGTGGAGGAGTTCTCAGGCGCCGGTGGGATGCCTGATGAAAGGGCAGGCCCGCTCGCCGTCTGGGACCTGTCGATGGCGAACACCACTGCCAGCAGGAGGCCCAGCGTCAGAATCCAGCCCCGATAACTTTCCCAGAGCGTCGGCAAGCCGCGATGAACGGGGAGACTCCACAGCTGGTTTTCGGTGAAAACTGGCCTCAGCCCCAGGCCGTGGGCGACGATCGAGAGATCGTGAATCAACTCATCGGGCGATCCATATCGATCTTCAGGATCGGCGGCCATCATGCGGCGCACAACAGCAGACAGCTCGGGAGGGACGCGCGGGTTCCTCGTTGACGCGTCCGGAGTGTCCTTGCCCTGGTGGTCGAGCAACTTCTGCAACATGGTCCCCCGGGGGTAAGGCGGTTCCCCGGTCAGCATGTGATAGAGCGTGCATCCCAGGGAATAGATGTCGCTGCGGACATCGACATCGCGGGGACTGCGGGCCTGTTCGGGGGAGATGTAGTCAAACGTTCCCAGTGTCGTCCCGTCGACCGTCAGATCTTTGGAAGCATCGGGATCATGTTTGCGGGCCAGGCCCAGATCGACCAGTTTCGCGCGTCCCGCGGGCGTAATGATGATGTTGGAGGGCTTGATGTCCCGGTGCACGACTCCCGCCGCATCCGTGTGTTTCAGGGCCTGCGCGATCTGCAGCCCGTAATTGATCGTCTCCGCCAGACTCAGCGTCCCCCGTGACCGGATGAGATCCCGCACATTGGTTCCGTGCACGAACTCAAACGCGATGAAGAACACGCTTTGATCTTCACCCACATAGTACACGCGGGCAATGTTGTCATGATCAAGGCGCACCGCGGCCTGTGCCTCGTTGTGAAAGCGGTCGATGGACGACTGGTCGGACGCTTGGGAAGGAGCCAGAACCTTGAGCGCCACGACGCGCTGTAACCGCGTATCGACCGCCCGGAACACGGCCCCCATCCCACCCCGGCCAATTTCCTCTTCGATCCGAAAATGCCCCAGTAGGATCCCGGAGGCCATCCGGGGGGACGAGCCGGACTCGTCCATCGGGAACATGCGCCGCCACCACTCCGAGCCGACGGGCGAAGACCCGCCTGAGACCGATGACCCCGCAACCGCCTGTCCACGCACCAACGAACCCGGCTCCTGTTGTGAAGGCATCGGCCTGCGAAAGAACAGGTCCGATCCGGAGTCGCCGGTTCCTGGGTTAGCGGCCGTATGACTCATGAACGAGGGTTGAGGGTTAAGGGTCGTGGAAGATCGAAAGTTGCAGGTTCTTGCAGATCGCGGGTCTCTCTACACTGGCCAGTCCACTCAACCCGGTCAGAGACCTCGCCTCCCGGGAATCGCGGTCTACAAGTTGAAAGAACCGTCAATGTCCGCTGTGATCGACTTCAGAAACACCTCGGTTCGCGCCACAATTGCCGTGCGTAGTCGTCGCTTTGCAAGACATCCAGCACACCCGCCCGAATGGAACCATCCGAAATCGTTTCCTTCTCATCCGGTTGAGTGCCATGCCGCGCCATCCGCCGCAACTGATGTGCCTTGGGAATGAAGCCCCGTTCGAGATGGTCGATGAGCTGACGGCTCAGGTTTTCCGTCTCCTTCAGCTTGTCGCGCAAGGTGAGATTGGCTAGAGACTCGTCAGACATCGTGCCCGCTCCGGTGATATTGGCCGGGAAACTCTCGAACGACGCTGCAGACTGGGACGGTTAAGAAATGTCGATCTGGAGCCATCCTTGACAGACTCCATTAGACAATCTCTGATCGAGGCCGGTCAAGGGGGCCCAACGGACGGCACTGGTTAGCTCCGGTCAGGCTCCTGCTTTCACTCGCACTGTCTGCCTTGGAGGCAGCCCATGAGAATCCTCGTCGTCGGAGACATCCACTCCAACTGGACGGCACTCTCCGCCATCGACGAGAGCTTCGATGCGTGTCTGTGCGTGGGTGACATCGTGGACTACGGCACCGATCCGGTCCCATGTATCGAATGGGTGCAAACGCATGTCACTGCAGGGGTTCGGGGGAATCATGACCACGCCGTCGCCCAGCGTGTGACCGCTCGCGGAGGTACGGGATTCCGACGACTGGCCGCAGCCACACGCCCCTTGCACTGGCAACAGATCGACGAGCGCCGCCTCAAATACCTCGGCAGACAGCCGGTGACGCGGCGGGTCACCTTGGACGGAAACTCGATCTACCTGGTGCACGCGACGCCGCGCGATCCGATGGACGAATACCTGGTCAACGACCCGGCTGCGTGGGAGCCCCGGGTCCGCGACATCGACGCCCGTTTCATCTGCGTTGGACACACGCACATCCAGTTTCATCTGCAGGTCGGGGAGCGTCATATCATCAACCCCGGCAGCGTCGGCCAACCTCGCGATGGTGACCCTCGGGCCGCCTATGCCGTCATCGACAACGGCAAGGTGGAACTTCGCCGCGTGGACTACGACATCGATGCGGCCCTCCGACAGATGCGAAAGGCCGGTGCCGAAGACTGGGCGATTCAACTCACCGACGCCGTGTTGCGCTCAGGAGGTCGCCTCTCGCGCGACGACATGGAACAAATCCGCTGACGGTGCCGGGCTATCTCAGGGGCGAATCCAATAGCGGCTCATGTGTGATCTCTTCCCAATGACGGATGTTGAGACGCCGGGGTCCGTAAGGCTGGTCGAAGCTCCCATAGGTGTCGAGGTAACGTCGCAGTCGATCCAGCTTTTGCTCGGCAGAGGGCTCGAGCATGTCGTCGCCCGGCGGGTGCCCCCACTCGATGCGCGAGCCGCAATCGGTCAGAAGTTCAAAGCCGGCGGATGTGTCGTTGCTCTCACCCGGTGACGAGGGAAGAGCGGCGATGGCACGCAGACCGAAGGCCAGCCAGATGTCCTCCAACTGCTGCTGCGGCGCGAGCACTTCGGCGAGCCGGGCCGCACCGCTCACGACAGGGTCACCCCAGGGAGTCCCGGCAGGTCCTTGCGGGACCGTCATCGCATTCACGAACACCGGGTACTGCTGCGTATCTTCTGGTGTAAAATCATCCGGAGGCAGCAATACCCCCTCACGATCGACGGGGTACATCCCCCGCTTGGTCTGCACCATCAGTATCGGAACGCGATACTCAACATCCACGACAAGACCGTACGATCTAGAGGTGCGGACTGATCGTACATTCTTCACCCAGGGATGGTTGGCGAAGGCTTTGGCAACTCGCTCGGTGAGCCCAGGATCGAGCAACGGCAGCGGATCGGGCAACTCCGCTCGTGTCACAACCTCCTGCACCAGGTCCTCGGGAACCCACGCTCCCGCCGAGTTCAGCCGGATGTCGCGTACAGCCAGTCGGTACTCGGTCCGTTGCTGCAGATCGGGCAGCCACTTTACAACATGGGGACGCAGGGTCGCGAACCCCAGCCAGCAGGCAAGGACGCTCAGCGGGAGAGGTCGATACAGCGAGCGGAGCAGCCGCACGAGAGGCGAATCCTCGCCTGCCGGGGACTGCTCCCGGTCTGCTGCCCGCTTGCGAACTCGCCGCTCCTCCGCCATCGGGACTCCTGTGAACTTCAAATCCGATCGTCAAGCATCGCTGAACCCGCCCCACGAGGCGCGCAGCGACCCCTTGAATGTCACATCGGCTGTGAAAGCCCTGGGACCGGAAGCTGTCTCAACCAGTGGCTCGCAAGACCGGCGGACCGGACCGTCTGGGGGTATCTTGCGTTTTGTGATGCGACCCGCAGGAACCCAGGCAGG